>NZ_JHYS01000010.1 GCF_000688255.1 Simplicispira psychrophila DSM 11588
AGGAAACTCTGCAAAACCTCCTCCGTTGTCTGGCAGGCGTCAGCCTGCCATGGCATCCTCTTTGCCCATGAAGTAATCGAGCCTTGATCTGAACCTGAGCACCAGAAGAACCCGCAAGCAGGAGTTTCTGGCCCAGATGGAACGCGTGGTCCCCTGGACTGCGCTGGTCGAGCTCATCGCCCCGTACTACCCCGAAGGCAAGAACGGCCGCCCACCCTTTGCGCTGGAGACCATGCTGCGAGTTGCATTTCATGCAGCAATGGTTCAGCTTGTCAGAGTCGGCCATGGAAGAGGCCTTCTTCGATACGCCTTTGTTGCGCGAATTTGCCCAGCTTGACGCCCATGGCCGGCTGCCCGATGAGAGCACCATCCTGCGTTTCCGCCACCGGCTGGAGCGCCATAAATTGGCCGATCAGCTCCTGGCCACCGTCAATGACCTGCTCGAGCAGCGCGGCCTGCTGCTCAGGGCCGGCACGGCAGTCGATGCCACACTGATCGCCGCACCCCGCTCCACCAAGAACAAAGCCAAGGAGCGCGACCCTGAGATGCATTCGAGCCAGAAAGGCAAGCAGTGGTATTTTGGGATGAAGGCACACATCGGCGTAGATGCTGACTCAGGGCTGGTACACACCGTGCGCGGCACCTCGGGCAATGTGGCCGACGTCACTGAAGGCAACAGCTTGCTGCATGGCGCAGAAACCGATGTCTACGGTGATGCTGGCTACCAGGGCTCGCACAAGCGAGCTGATGCTAAAGAGGGAGTCACTTGGCATGTGGCGCTGCGCCCGGGTAAGCGCAAAGCGCTGGACAAGGAAAACAATCCCATCGATGCCCTGACTGACTTGCTGGAGAAGGTCTTGGCCGGCATCCGTGCCAAGGTTGAGCATCCGTTCAGAGTGCTCAAGCGCCAAGTTGGCTACGAGAAGGTGCGCTACCGGGGATTGAAGAAGAACACGCTGCAACTCAAGACGCTGTTTGCGCTGTCAAACCTGTGGATGCTTCGCCATACGTTGATGGCGACGCAGGGGTGAGTGCGCCCAAAAACAGGGCGAGGGCTGCGAATGCGGCAGAAACGCTCCCAGCGGGGAGCGAAAAAGCATGAATTCATGCCTGCTCAGTGCAATATTGCATCCAGTGAAAAATCCAGTGCCTGTAGCACGCTCAGTTATGAGTTTTTCAGACCATTACTAACTGACTGGCATTAGGCCTTATGCCGGCTGATGCTGGTGCAAATAATCGGCCAGACTCAGCAGCGAGCTCCAAGCGCGACGCGTATCCTTGCTATCGGGCATACGGACCCGGTATTTTTTCTGAATCGCCATGGATATCTGCAAGGCATCGAGAGAATCCAAGTCCAGCCGGGACTCAGGACCAAACCACGGCTCATCATCGCGCAGGCCACCGGATGGCTCCGTTTTATCTCCGGCTGCCAGAATATGGGCCTTCAGTTCAGCGCGGAACGCCATATCTTTTTCACTCATGGGGATAAATTTTTAACTAATTAATGGGTGACTTGCCGGAACGACTGGAGCTTCAAATCAAAGACCCTGGAGCCCCAAGCAAATACGATGCCCAAGGCAATGCCGGCCCATACATCCAGCGACACATGCTGCTTGGTCGCCAGGGTCGAATACACAATGGCCAGTCCCCAAAATATCTGGAAGGACTGCCAACGCCAGCCCATGCGCACATCTGCCATCAGCCAGTACAGCCAAAAACTCGAATACACCGCAGCTGCCACATGCATCGAAGGGCAAGCATTGCCAGCCGCATCCACTTCTTTCAGAAAAGACACGCCGGGATACTGCGACCAATCGATAGGGGCCACCGGCACTGCACTGGGTAAATAATAAAAAACAGACAGTGCCAGCAAGCTCATGGCGCCAATCCAAAATCCGAAATTGACCAGCCGCAAGCGATCCGGCATCAGCGTCACCGGCAGCGAGCAGTAAATCCAAAGCGATAAATAAGGCACCAGCGCCACGGGCGCAAACCCCACCCAATCGTCCACCGCCGTGAGCGACATGACCGTCACAGGGTATGCAGGATTTTTAAGAATAAAAAAATACGCCGTAAAAAAAATCGACATGAGCACACTGGTGCCGATAAATTTAAACCAGAAATCAAACAATAAGATACTGCGCCAATTCATCACAGATGGGGCATTGAAATCAGAAGGCATACGGGTGAGGAGAGTCGAAAAATATCGGTAAAGCACGACAGGTCCAAGCCAATGGATGGCCTGGACCTCGCCCTTGGGCCGCAGCGAAAGGCCCCTTGGGCCGCAGCGAAAGGCCCTGAGTATCCGGTAAAACCAACGTGCGCCCCGCACCTGCCCATGGCGAGGTCGCTCGGCAAGAGCACCGCCTTAAAATGCAGCCCTGCTACAGATTGCAAGCTGCGCGCCAGCAAAAATCTGCGCCTAGAAACGCGGCTACCTTTTTCAGGCGGGGGCCCTCTGCAACGACACCGGCCACAACACCGATTTCCCTTGATTTTTCACACCATGACCAACCTATCCAATACCGCAGCAATGAATACCGAACTTGAGCGCGAAGTAGCTGCACTCTTGGTTTCGGCGCTGAATCTTGAAGTGGCGCCAGAAGAGATCGAAGCCGACGCCGATTTGTATGGCGATGGCCTGGGGCTCGATTCGATCGATATTTTGGAAATTGCGCTGGTGGTCTCCAAGCAATATGGCATTCAGATGAAGACCGAAGGCGATGACAATTTTCAGATCTTCAAGTCGCTGCGCAGCCTGAGTGCCTATATCGCGGACAAGCGCACCAAATGACCCGTCTCCAGCGACTGTTGATGATGACGACCATCGCGGTCGCAGGCGCTGCGTACCTGACTTTCAACCACCTGCTGACCATCGACACGCATCCCAGCCTGTGGATGCTGGCGCTGGGAGTCACTCCGGTGACAGCGATTGCCTTGCTGGCCGCTTGGAACTCCCGCCTGCGCTGGTTTGCGCTGTCTCTTCTGGCGTTGCTGGCGCTGGCCGTGTGGGTCTATCTGGAAGATTTACGCCACCACGTCAACTGGCTGTATTTCGTCCAACATGCCGGCACCATGCTTTTGTTGGCTATCACCTTTGGCAGCACCTTGGGACAAGGCGACGCCAACGCGCTGTGCTCACGCGTCACGCGCATGATGCTGCCGGGCCCGCCTGATCTGGCCTATATGCGCTACACATGGAAAGTCACCGTAGCATGGACGGCGTACTTTGTGATCAGTGCCATCGTGTCGGTAGGCCTGTTTTTTTTCGGCCCGCTGGCCGTGTGGTCGTATTTCGCCAATCTGCTCACCCCGGTGATCGTCGGGCTGATGTTTGTCATCGAATATGCGGTGCGGGTGCGGGTGCTGCCGGACAGGCCCCACTTCAGCATTACCCAAACGATCCAAGCGTATCGAGCGTATGAACAGCGTTAAAAAGGCATGGCCCTCATGGTTTCGCTGGCTGCGGCTGTGTGCCGCATCCCTCGGCTTGGCTCTGTCTAGCCACAGCTATGCCACAGACTGGACACTGCCCGATTTGATGCATTCGCTGGCGCAGAAAAAACAGGGCAAAGCCCATTTTTTCGAGAAAAAATACATCGGCATCCTGGACAAGCCGCTGGAGTCCTCCGGCGAGTTGTCCTTTGAAGCGCCGAATCGCCTGGAAAAACGCACCCTCAAGCCACGCCCTGAGTCCATGCTGCTGGATGGCGACAAGCTGACGGTCACTTTGTACGAAAAACAACCGCTCTATCTGCGCCTGCAAGACCGCCCGGAGGTGGCGGCCTTGGTCGAAAGCATCCGAGCCACGCTCAGCGGCGATCAGGCCACGCTAGAAAAAAACTACACCCTCGAATTTTCTGGCACACAAGGCAAATGGCAGCTCACGCTGACACCGGCACCCAAAGCCTTGGCCAAAGTCGTGCGCCAAATTCACATTGGCGGCGCCGATGCCAACATCAAGACCATCGCCTTTGATCAGGCCGATGGTGACCGTGTCGAAATGACCATCTCCACGGCGGTCGCTGCGCCGTGATGGGCTCTGCAGTGCCGCCCACGAGGCCGCGCGCATGGCGCCCTGGTTTTTTCTTGCTGTTCCAACTGGCACTCCATGCAGCTGCGCTGTGGCTGCTCGTCATCTCTCCGCAAAAATGGGGGATGGCGTTGGCCACCGTTGTGGCCAGTCAGCTGATGCTGATGGCAGCGGGCTTGTGGCCACGCAGCACCTGCCTGGGCGCGAACCTGGTGCGCCTGCCTGCGGCTGCGGTGCAACGAGGCGAAGTGGCCGTCACCATCGATGACGGCCCCGACCCCGAGGTCACCCCGCAGGTGCTGGCCATTCTGGCGCAGCACGGTGTCCACGCTACTTTTTTCTGTATTGGCACGCGCGCTGCAGCGCATCCGGAACTGTGCCACTGCATCGTGGCAGCAGGGCACCGCATTGAAAACCACGGTGCACGCCACCCCACGCTGCTATCGCTCTCGGGACCCCCAGGCTGGCGCCGCGAAATTTCAGAGGGGCAACAGATTTTGCAGCGCATCACCGGCCAGACACCCCGCTTCTATCGCGCTGTTGCAGGTCTGCGCAATCCCTTTCTCGCTCCAGTACTGCATCACGCAGGCCTACAACTGACCAGTTGGACCCGCCGTGGTTTCGATACGCGGGAGCGGGATCCTGAAAAAGTCTTGCAGCGCTTAACCCACTCACTCACCGCGGGGGACATCTTGTTGTTACACGATGGCAATACAGCACGCACATCGGTGGGCGAAGCGGTCATTGTGTCGGTGCTGCCCAAGTTGCTGGAGGCCATCCGCAGCCGTGGACTGACCCCGATCACGCTAAACGACGCACTACCTGTCAAGTAGAATTTCAGCGTTTCGCAATGTGAATTTTCCGTGTCTCCCTTACTAATAAAAACCTTCACAACGACCACTGCATTGGGGCGCGGCATTGCGGGCACGCTGGATGCCCTGCGTGCGCAGCGCAGCGGTCTGCGCGAACGCGCATGGGAAACAGTGGATATCACCACCTGTCTGGGCGAAGTGGACAGCTTGGACGACGTGGCTCTGCGCACCGATATGCAGGATTTCGACTGCCGCAACAACCGCTTGGCCCAACTTGCGCTGGAGCAGGATGATTTCATGCCAAGCGTGCAAGACGCCGCCGAGCGCTATGGCAGAAAACGTATCGGCGTATTTTTGGGCAGTAGCACCTCCGGCATTCTGAGTTCAGAGCAAGCCTATCGCCAACGCGACCCTATCAGCGGCGCCCTGCCGGCCAACTACAGTTACCAACACACCCACAGCATGTTCTCCGTGGCGGATTTCGTGCGCCACTACGCCGATCTGCAAGGCCCGGCGTATGTGGTCTCGACCGCCTGTTCATCCAGCGCCAAAGTCTTTGGCATCGCCCAGCGCATGATTCACTGCGGGCTGATCGATGCCGCCGTAGTCGGCGGCGTGGACTCCCTGTGCCTGACCACGCTCTACGGCTTCAACTCACTGCAATTGATCTCCAGCCGCCCCTGTATGCCCTTTGATAGTCAGCGCGACGGCATCTCCATTGGCGAAGGCGCCGCTTTCATCTTGCTGGAACGCGCCGACCATGCCCAGGTGGATGACATCTTGCTCAGCGGCGTGGGCGAGTCCAGCGACGCCCACCATATGTCAGCACCCCATCCCCAGGGACTGGGGGCGCGCCTTGCCATGCAGGCTGCTCTGGACATGGCGCGCCTGCAACCAGAATCAATTGGCTATATCAACCTGCACGGCACCGCGACGCCCAGCAACGATGCCGCCGAAGATACGGGCGTGACCTCGGTCTTTGGTCACACCACGCCTTGCAGCTCCACCAAGGGCCACACGGGCCACACGCTGGGAGCTGCTGGCGGCATAGAGGCCGTGGTATGCGCCCTAGCGCTGCACCATAATTTTTTGCCCGGCGGCGTTGGCACCGTCACGCTCGATCCGCGCCTACATTGCAATTACCTTCTGGCAAACCAGGAACGGGCCATTACCCACGCCCTGAGCAACTCTTTTGGCTTTGGCGGCAGCAATTGCAGTTTGTTGTTCTCCCGGAAAAGGGCGTGAAGATCGACCGCGCCTGGATTCAGCGCCACATTCCACACCAGGGAAGCATGTGCCTGCTCGAAGCCGTCAGGTACTGGGACGACACCGAAATTCAGTGCTACGCCCACAGCCACAGAGCGCTCGACAACCCACTGCGCAATGCACACGGCCTGCCCATCAGCGCTGGCATTGAATATGCAGCGCAGGCCATGGCCGTGCATGGCGCCCTGCTGGCACCGCCCCATCAACTGCCGCAAGTAGGCTATCTCACGAGTGTGCGCAACGTGCAATGGTCGGCGTCCCGGCTGGACGATACAGGGGCCGAAATCACCGTGCAGGCCAGCCGCATCTCGGGTAATGAGGTGAGCCTGCTGTACGACTTCCGTGTTCTGTGCCATGAGCGCCTGCTGCTGTGTGGCCGCGCTGGCGTGATGACCCAACCTCCGGCAGCCACCAAGATCATCCTTGCTGTGCTATGAAGACGCTCCCTCTTTTACCCGGGGCCCTTACTACCCAGGCCATCGCCTATCGCCAGCAGCACCCAGTGAGTCAGGCTGAATTTTTAGGCGACATCTTTGCGCTGGCGGCACGCCTGCCCCAGACCGGGCATGTATTCAACCTGTGCAAGGACCGCTACTGGTTCTCCGTAGCCTTGTTTGCTGCCATCAGTCGCGGCATGGTGAGCCTGTTGCAAAACTCCACAGCCTCAGAAAACATGACTGCGCTGTTCAGCGATTTTCCTGATGCCGTCTGCCTGGGCGAGCAGACCACACCGATGCTGGCGCAGATGCCCTACGTGGTGGTTCCGCACGCCACCCTACCGGCAGCGGGCACAGATCCAGAGATGCCGCAGATCCCCTGCCATCAGCAAATCGTCCGCATCTTCACCTCCGGCTCCACCGGCAAGCCACAAGGCCACAGCATGAGCTTCGGGCGTATGCACCACTGCGCCATAGCGGAGGCAGAACGCCTGTGGGACGTGGCTGGCGGCCCCTGCTCGGTGCTGGGCACCGTATCACCCCAGCATATGTTTGGCCTGGAGGCCACCGTGCTGCTGCCGATCTTTGGGGGCGGTCAGTTCAGCGCACGGCAGCCCTTTTTTCCGGCCGATGTGGCCAGTGCTTTGGCAGAGATGCCCGAGCCCCGTCTGCTGGTTTCGACTCCCTTTCACCTGCGCAAGTTGATGGATGCGCAGATCAGCTTGCCACGTGTCAGCGCCATACTCTCGGCCACAGCGCCGCTGTCACAGGAGTTGGCGCAAGAAGTCGAAGCCCAGTTGAATGCGCCTATGGTGGAAATCTACGGCTCTACCGAAACCGGCGCGCTGGCGACCCGGCGTCCAGCCCAGGACGCCGAATGGACGACCTATTCCGGCATTGCGCTGGAACAGGATCAAGATCAGCAGACCCAAGCCCATGCCAAGCACTTTGATGCGCCACAAACGCTTAACGATGCCGTGGAGCTGCTCAGCCCAACCCGTTTTCGCCTGCAAGGCCGCAACTCCGACATGATCAATATCGTCGGCAAACGCAACTCGCTGGCTTTTCTCAACCAGCTTTTGCTTAACCTGCCTGGCGTGAAAGACGGCGTTTTTTGCACACACGACATCAGCACGGCTGACGAAACTGCCCGCCTAGCCGCCTTCATCGTGGCACCAACACGGACGGGCACCGACATCCTGGCGGCCCTGCGCCAGCATGTCGATCCGGTATTTTTGCCCCGCCCGCTGGTTTTCGTGGAGTCCCTGCCGCGCGACGCCAATGGAAAACTGCCAGCTTCCGCGCTGGCCGCACTGCGCGCCACCCACCTTGCCCCGAGAGTCTGAGATGCCCGTCGTACACCTGCCCTTTGCAGCAGACCATCCCGTGTTTGCGGGCCATTTTCCGGGGCAGCCGATTGTGCCCGGCGTGCTGTTGCTAGATTGGGCGCAAGCCGCCATCGAAGCGCAACTGGGTCAATCCGTCGCAGCGCTGTCCGAGGCCAAATTCCACAGCCCAGCGACTCCTGCCGATACGCTGGAACTTGACTTCGAAATCAGCACCACCGCGGTGCGTTTTGAAATCCGTAGCACCGCACGCAGAATTGCCAGTGGTCGCTTTCCATTGCCTTCCAGTTCGCCCGCATGAGCGAATCCAGCAGAACGCAGGCGCTGGACGACAAGCCGCAATGGATGCAGCGCAAGGAGCGCGGCAGTTTTTTCCTGCTCCAGCTGATGCGCCGCATTTCCCTGGCTTTTGGGCGCCGCCTGTCACGCCCCGTGGTCTATGGCATAGCCCTGTATTTTTTGTTGGCCGCGCCTGCTGTACGCAAGACCTCGCGCAGTTACCTGAAGCGGGTCTTGCAGCGCCGCGCCACCTGGGGCGATTTGTACCGGCATATCCTGGCGTTTGCCAGCACCATCCATGACCGCTTCTACCTGCTCAACGACCAAGCGGATCTGTTTAACATCCAAGTATTTGGTGCAGGACCGATCGCGGAGCACCATGAAAAGGGCCAAGGCCTATTGCTGTTTGGTGCGCACATGGGCAGCTTTGAAGTCTTGCTCGCGCATAGCCGCAACAACCATTTCAACTCCTGCGTAGCGATGTACCCAGAAAATGCCCGCCAACTCAACCGCGCGCTGGCCGCCATCAATCCCCAAGCCATCGCCGACATCATCCCCCTGGGCCAGATCGACTCCATGCTTGCCATCCACCACAAACTGAACCACAGCGCCATGGTCGGCGTCCTGGCCGACCGCGCTGCCGGGCCAGACCAATACCTCAGTCTGCCGTTTTTGGGGGCACCTGCACGTTTCCCGACCGGCCCCTTTCGCATGGCCGCCATGCTGGGGCAGCCCGTCTATTTCATGACAGGGCGCTATTGCGGTGGCAATCGCTATGAGGTGCACTTTGAGCCGTTGGCCGATTTCACCGGAGTCGCGCGCAGCCAACGCGACACAGCGGTGCGTGACGCCTTGCAGCAATACGTCGCCACACTGGAGCGGCACTGCAAGGCAGCGCCCTACAACTGGTTCAATTTTTTCGATTTCTGGGAACCGGCCACATGACCCCAAAACACCGTGCACTGCCGGTGGCCCTCTGGCTTGCCGGCATGCTGGCCTGCCTTTTTGTCATCGTGCAAACCCACTTTGTGGCGGATTTGTCGGCCTTCATGCCGCGCACGCCCAATGCACGCCAGCAACTGCTGATCGACCAGCTGCACGATGGCGCTGTGGCGCGATTGATGATGATGGGCATTGAAGGGGGTGACGCGGCCGAACGCGCGCGCCTGTCCCGCGCTCTGGCCCAAGAGCTGCAAAAAACCGAGCTATTTGTGGCCGTGCAAAACGGACAAGAAGAAACCCAGGAGCACGACCGGGCCTATTTCTTCGACAACCGCTACCTGCTCAGCCCGGCGGTCACTCCCGAGCACTTTGAAGTACAAGGCCTGCACGCAGCCATCAGCAGTTCCATCGACGCGCTTTCTGGCGACGCAGGAATGAGCCTCAAGCGCCTGTTTCCACGCGATCCCACCGGCGAAACCCTGAACCTGCTGGAGCAGTTTTCTGGCCTGAACCAACCGCAGACGGTGGACGGTGCCTGGGCCTCGCGCGACGGCCAACGCGCCTTGCTGCTGGCCTTTACCCGCGCGGCCGGGTCGGACACCGACGCACAAGCCCAGGCGGTAGACACAACACGCGCCCTCTTTAACATGCTGCCGGGACGCAGTGCAGATGCCCGTCTGGTACTGAGCGGCGCGGGCGTGTCCTCGGCAGCCTCGCGCAGCACCATTCAAAAAGAAGTCGGGCGCCTTGCCACCACCAGCTTGGTGCTGGTGGTCTGCCTGCTGCTAGCGGTGTACCGCTCACCGACGCTATTGGTGTTGAGTCTGCTACCCGTGCTGGCGGGGGTGGCGGTCGGCATTGCCGCCGTGAGCCTGGCCTTTGGTCAGGTACACGGCCTGACGCTGGGCTTTGGCACCACCTTGATCGGTGAAGCGGTGGATTTCTCCATCTACTTCTTCATCAACCGCAGCACCCAGCAGGCTTCCAGCAACTTTTGGCGCACCATCTGGCTGGGCGTGCTGACCTCCATTGCCGGCTTTGCGGCCCTCTTGAGCTCCAGCTTTCCCGGCCTGGCCCAGTTGGGTCTGTATTCCATCAGCGGCCTGATCGCCGCCGTACTCGTCACCCGCTACGTGCTGCCGGCGCTGACGCCGCAGCGCTTGACCCTGCGTGATCTCAGCCAGATGGCTACCCAACTGGACGATGGCATCGGACGCGCCGCCACGCTGCGCTGGCCGGCAGCGGTGCTGGCGCTGGCGGCTTGCGGCTCGGTGCTGCTACACAACGGCAGCATCTGGAACAGCCAGCTCTCTGGCCTCAATCCCATTCCGAAGTCTGAACAACAAGCAGACGAGCAACTGCGCGCCGATCTGGGCGGGGCCGATACGCGCTACATCATGGCGCTAACAGCGCCGGATCAGGAGGCCGCACTGCAACAAGCCGAGCGCGCTGGCGCCGTGCTGCAAGAGTTGGTGAAACAGAAAATGCTCGCCGGGTTCAACTCACCCGCCACGGTGCTGCCCAGCATGGCGCTGCAACGTGCCAGACAAGCCGCCTTGCCCGACGTGGCACAGGCACCTGTTCGATTACAGCAAGCCCTGCACGGCTTGCCCGTCCGGGCCGAGCGCCTGGATGGGTTTCTGACCGACCTCCAAACGGCACGCCAACGCCCGCCGTTACTGCGCAAGGATCTGGACGGCACCTCCGCCGTGCTGATGGTGGACGCCATGCTGATTCCACGCGCGGCTGACTACCTGGTGCTGATGCCCTTGCGCCCCATGGCCAATGGCCCGTGGGCAGACCACATTCCGCTAGACGTAGTGCATGGCGCACTGCGCGCCAAGGGTCTGAGCAATGCCGTAGTGATCGACATGCTGGAAGAATCCAGCAGCCTGTTTGATGGTTACCGCCATGAAGCCCTGTGGCTTGCGGGCTTGGGCTGTCTGTGCATTCTGGCGCTGTTGATGGTGTCGCTCCGCTCCTGGCTGCGCACCCTCCGGGTGGTTGCGCCAGTGGCTTGTGCCGTGGTGTGCGTGACGGCAGCCCTCCTGCTCCAAGGCACCCAACTCACCATCCTGCATCTGGTGGGCTTGCTGCTGGTGGTGGCCGTCGGGTCCAACTACGCCCTGTTCTTTGACCGGGGCGCACAAACCGGCAGTATCCACTACCGCCAGCAGACACAAGTTTCTCTGGTCGTTGCGAACCTGACTTCCGTGGGCAGTTTTGGCGTCCTGGGTCTGTCCAAAGTCCCAGTGCTGGCTGCCATCGGCAGCACCGTGGCACCGGGTGCCTTTCTGGCCTTGGTCTTTGCAGCCATCTTCACGCGGGAGCATGTGGATGCGCACACGCACTGATCTGTACGCCGTCCCCCAGCGCAGCGAGACGCTGTTGGTGCTGCTGCCCCCCGCTTTATCCAGCATTGACGACTTTGACGCGCAAGGTTTTGTCAGCGCCGTACGCCAGCGCGATCTACCGGTGGATCTGCTGCTGGCAGATGTCACGGCGCAGCAGGTGCTCAACAGCAGCGTGGTGTCTAAGCTTCATTCCGAGGTTTTACAACCCGCACGCGCCAACGGCTACCGCGCGATCTGGCTGGCCGGCATTTCCCTAGGTGCCTTCAATGCCCTGTACTGCGCCGCCAGCCACGCAGACCAGCTGGCCGGCCTTTATTTGATGGCCCCTTACACCGGCACCGGGGATGTGCTGGCGGAGATTAGGGCCGCCGGCGGCGCAGCCCAGTGGTGTCAAAAGCAGCCATCGCACCAGGATGAACGTACCTGGTGGCAATGGCTGGGCCAGGAGTCGCTGAAAGCACAGTGGCCCACCCCGGTGTATTTCGCTACGGGCGATACGGACCGATTTCTGAGCGGTCAGCGTCTGCTCGCAGATTTACTGCCCCCAGAGCGCGTTCGCCTACTTCCTGGCAGCCACCAATGGCCGACTTGGAAGACGCTGTGGGAAGACTGGCTCGATAACGGCCCACTGGCCTGCAGACCGCAACCAAGACGGTTCAGGACACTGCCGGACCAGCCAGATGACTTACAGCAACCCCTACAATAATTAACAAAACCCATCAACAAAGAGAAGACAAAAATGTCCATGGCCCACACACACAGACAATGGTTGATCGGCTTGTTGCTGGGCGCCTGCGCAATGGCGTCTGCAGTAGCGGCAGACGAAATGGATAGCCCTGTCTACAGCTGCCTGAAAGCCTGGGGCAAGCATCCTTTTGGCAAAAATCCGGAATACAAAACACTGTCCACCTCGGTCAAGGTGTTTGGCATCGGCCATGACACTGTCGATGCTGAGCCGACAAACAGTCCCGCCTTGGTACTGGTCAATCCCAGCGTCAACGTCGCAGGGGGCTCGGAGATTCAGGTGCTCAACCCTTATGGCTGGTACTGTTTTCGCACCACGGTCAGCGTGATGGGTGGCTTGACCATCAAAGCGCATTGCAAATCGCACTTGGCAACGACTTCAGGTGACGTGCTGGAGGTCGGCAATGGCGAAGGCGACAAGGGTGTCACGGTCATGGGATCGACGCAAGTGGAACGCGTTGGGTGTGATTAATCCTGCATGACAACGCAAAACATCTACTTGGACGGCGTAGGCCTGTGGGGGCCCGGCCTGACGGGCTGGGAGCAGTCCTGTGACGTGTTGACAGGGCGCCAGCCTTATGTGGCCGCGCCGACAACACTGCCTACCGTAGAAAAACTCCCCCCCGCCGAACGCCGGCGGGTGGGTGTTCCGGTAAAGCTGTCCCTGGCTATCGGCTGGGAGGCGGCACGCCATGCAGGAGCTGATTTGGCTCACTTGGCCACCGTGTTCTCCTCAACGGAAGGGGACTGTGACAACGCCCATGCCATTCTGGAAACCCTGGCATCCGACAACCGTGCCTTGTCTCCGACGCGCTTTCACAATTCGGTGCACAACGCAGCGTCCGGTTATTGGGGCATTGCCACCGGCAGCATGCAGCCCAGCACCAGCCTGAGCGCCTACGACGCCACCTTTGCTGCCGGCCTGCTGGAAGCAGTCACCCAAGCCCGCAGCAGCGGTCAACCTTGTCTTCTGCTGGCCTATGACACCGCGTTTCCGCAGCCCCTGCAAAGCCTGCGCCCCATCCCTGCCGCCATGGGCGTGGCCTTGGTCATCAACCCACACCAGACTCCGTCCACCCGTGCACTGCTCAAACTGACCCTGAGCGATGCGCCCGCAACGCACATGCCACAGGATGACTTGGAGCAATTGCGCCAAAGCATTCCAGCGGCACGCAGCCTGCCTTTGCTGGCGCTGCTGGCGCAAGCGCGCAGTGGATCGGTGGTACTGGAGTATCTGGACAAGCTACGACTGAACATCGAAGTTTGCAGCGTCACCTGACATTTGAAATAACCATGCAGATGAAACGCGCCTTGGTCACCGGTGGCAGTGGCGCCATCGGGGCTGCCATCTGCCGCCGCCTCGCCGCCGATGGCCTGCATGTGGTGATCCACGCCCACCACAATCTGGCCAGCGCCCAAAATCTGTGCGCCGAATTGCGTGACAGCGGTGGCTCGGCAGAGGCGATTCAGTTTGACGTAGCCGATGGCGACGCCACCCAGATCGCACTGGAGGCGCTGCTGGAAAGCGGGCCGATCCAGGTGCTGGTAAACAACGCTGGCATCCACGATGACGCCGTTTTTCCGGGCATGCAGCGCCAGCAATGGCGCCGCGTGATCGACGTGTCTCTGCATGGATTTTTTAACGTCACGCAGCCGCTATCGATGCCCATGATCCGTACCCGCTGGGGGCGCATCATCAGCGTGTCTTCGGTTGCTGGCATCACCGGCAACCGGGGCCAGACCAACTACGCCGCCGCCAAAGGCGCGCTGCACGCGGCCAGCAAGTCGCTGGCTTTGGAGCTGGCCACACGCGGCGTGACCGTGAATGTGGTCGCTCCCGGCGTCATCAGCTCAGACATGACCAAAGCTCTCTTTGACAAGGATGCCATTGCCAATTTGGTGCCGATGAAACGCGCTGGCAAGCCAGAAGAAGTGGCCGCGCTGGTGGGGTTTCTGGCCTCGGACAACGCGGCTTACATCACCGGCCAGGTCATCTCCGTCAATGGCGGCATGGCCTAACCTGCCCTCTTTTCCTCTTTGCATGTTGCCTCCGCACCTGAACCGCACACACCTGCGTACCGTCGATCACCCCTCTGAATTTGCCGACTGTCGTGACCAGTTTTTGACCACTCCACTGGCCAACAGTCTGTTGCGCTGGTGCTTTCCGGGCCTTTCCCGACAGGCTGTCATCGCACAGACGAAGAAACTGCTACGCACGGAAGACTTCCAGTTCGACTATGTCCAGCCGATGTTGCAGCGCGTGCTGCACGAAACCTCGCAGGGTTTGAGCATTTCCGGCCTGGACCAGCTCCCCACCGACCGTAAATTTTTATTCATCTCCAACCACCGCTGCATCGTCACCGACGCTGCGCTGGTCGCACTGAAGCTGCTGTCCAGCGGCCGAGGCACCTGCAAAGTGTGTGTGGGCGACAACCTGATGAGCACTGCCGGCGTGTCAGAACTCATGCTGCTGCTCAATGGCGTGGTGATCAAGCGCAGCGGCACCCGCCGCGATGTCTACGCCAGCGCCAAGCAGGTGTCTGCCTACTTGGCTCAGCAGATTGAAGAACAGCGTTACTCCATCTGGCTGTCGCAAAGCCCCGGACGCACCAAAAATGGCAACGACCGCACCGACCCGGCCATCATCAAGATGCTGGGCTTGGCGGGCACCGGCAACCATGCTGATTTTGAAAAACTGCACATCGTTCCTGTCGCCATTTCCTACGAATTTGAGCCCTGCGCCACCTACAAGGGGCGCGAGACGCTACTAAAACAAGAGCATGGGGCCTACCACAAGGCCCCTGGGGAAGATCTGGCACAAATCCACAGCAGCCTGACCGCCGATAAGGGCCGTGTTCACCTGGCCTTCGGCGAAGAAATCCGCCTGAATGGCTCTGCAGGGGAAGACGCCGTGCAAGAAGTCGCAGACCAAGTCGATGCGCAAATCTGGCGCCTCTATCGCTCCTGGGAAAGCAACCAGATAGCCCACGCCTTGCTGACCCCGGGCAGCCACGATCTAGACACGCCCTACGCCAAATTCTTCTTGGAAATGATCGCAAGCCAAGTTGCCGAATTGACTGCCATGGGCCTGCCCAGCGCCCCAGCGCGCGAGGCGCTGCTGCAGCTGTATGCGCAACCGGTCTTCAACGCACAGCGTGCAGCCGCACTTCAGCCGGCCTCCAGATCGCAGGGCAAGGCGTAGCCACTGAGCCTGAACCACTGCGCCAGACCACGAAAATCATCTTGCTGCTTGGCTGAAAGGCTGGCGAACGCAACCTTGGCGCGCAGCAACGCCTGCCGATCCACCGAGCGTCGAAACGCCGTCCTAAACACCACCATCAACGGCGCCAGCACTGTCGCATGGCGCTGTACGTCCGGCCCCAGCAAGGCCACGGCAGCAGTTAACTCCTCCACGCTGAATGCAGCTTGGAGGGAGTTGAAGTAATCCTCGGTAAATTGCACTGATTGCTGTAGATCATGGGCGAAGAAATGCTGGGTGCTGCGCAACTTGAGCCTCCCAAAATCCACCAGATAAAGGCGACCCTGCGGCTTCAAAACACGGCGAATCTCCTGCAGGGCGGCGCGCAAAGCAGCCTGATCCGGCAAATGGTGCAAAGACATGGTGCACATCACGCAGTCCATGCTGCCATCGGTCTGCCCCACCAAGCGTGTCATATCTCCCTGCACCAGCGCCACGTTTTCAACCTGGGCACGCGCCAAATTTTGTTGCGCACACGCCAGCATGGCAGCAGAGGCATCCACACCGATAAATTGCACGCCAAGATTAAGACTGGCAATTTGCGCCAGCTGATGGGCTGGCCCACAGGCCAGATCCAGCACGCTATCGCCCGGCTGTAGCAGAGAGGTGATCTGCAAGGCGTTGTACAAATAGAGAAATGCCAAGGCCCCGTTCGTTTCTCCCGCCGCAGAAAAAGACGTGGTTTGCGCCACGCTTTCCATGACCAAATCCGGCTCCGGCACCCTGGGCTGTGAGTGCCACGCCAATCGCTCACGCAGAAGATGGATCAGAACGGGAACAGACATAAACCTCGGTGCACTCGGGTCGATTCAGATGCTTTTTTTTCTCATCATGAGCGCCGGCAGGCGCCACAAGAACCCCAGCATCAAGCGGATATGCATCCAGGTCAGCAACAGGTTGTCGCGGCGGTAGTTGAAATGCGAGACGCCCCCTTCATGCGCTTGCAGGTACTTCACCGGCGCTGGCAAATTGATGGGCGGCACGCCCTCCCAGCACAGGCGCACCGCGGCCTCGGGGTCAAAATCGAAGCGGCGCATCCAGCGCTGGCCCTGCATCACGCGGCGCAGCGGCTCTACCGGATAGACGCGAAAACCATACAGCGAGTCACCAATCCCAGCCCATAAAGTTTCCAGATGGGCCCACCCATTCGACACCTTGCGGCCCCAGACCCGTAGCGCAGGGGCGCTGGCATCGAAGACCGGCACGCCCAGCACCATGGCCGCAGGCGTCGCCGCAGAGCACTGCATGAAGGACTCGATCAGGTTCGCCGGGTGCTGACCGTCGGAGTCCATGCACAAGGCATGGGTGAAGCCCTGCTGCGCCGCCTGATCCAGCCCATGCAGCACGGCGGCGCCTTTACCCTGGTTCTGCGGTAGCACCCACACCCGCAAACCGTCATCGCGGGCGGCCATGTCCTGTAACACGGCAGTGGTGCCATCGGTACTGCCATCCACCACCACCCACACCGGATTCCAATGCGCGCGGGCCTGGGCTACGGTCTCATAGACCTTGGCGCCGGAGTTGTAGCTGGGAATCAGCACCAGATGGTTGGTGGAAGGCAAGGTGCGTTCAATGTGCTGGATATGCATCAGTCAGGTCCGCCCGAGAGAGGGGCAATCTCGCTCTTGAAGTAGTCATGCAAGGTCAACGTGAAAGCCTTGGGGTTGGTCGGCGGATCAAAGCGCTGACCCAGGCGAATGCGAAAGTGCATCGGCATATCCGGGCGCTTGAGCCACGGCCAGCCCTTGCCCAAAAAGCGGCTGTCTTGCTCGATGATGAGGGTCTGGATCGGAACGCCCGAGCGATACGACACATACGCCGCACCAATCTGAAACTCACCCAAGGGCATCGGATCGCTGCGCGTTCCCTCAGGAAACAACAAGAGCTGGCTACCGTGGTGCAACTCGTCCACCGCCAGATTGACGGCCCCGAGAAACAGGTCATTGCGAATGTAGCCAGCCAGACGGGCGCCCGCGCCCCACAACGGGTTGCGCATCAGCGAGGCCTTGAAAATGCAGGTCACATTCGGCAAGCGGGACAACACCATCAACGCGTCCAGCAGGCCCGGATGGTTGACGGCCAAGATCAAGGGGCCGGCGCCGCGCAGGGCATCCAGCGCCGTGATGTCAAAGCGCCCCAAGCCAATGGCACCCAAGAGCCAGATATAAGCCCGAAACCCGAGCGTGGCCATCCAGCGCCCCAGCCACTGGCCCCAACGGCGCGGCAAGACCAGTCCCAGCGGCAAGGCCAGCACCGTCCACAACAAACACCCGACGCCCAGCACCACCAGCGCAAAGCGCAGCCGTGCGGCCGCAAACAGATGGCGAAAAAACAGCATCAGGCAATACTTTTCAAGCAGCGTTAGGCAGCGCTGCCAGCACGAAAGGCCAGCACCGCGTTGCTGCCGCCAAAGGCAAAAGAGTTGCTGAGGGCGGCCTGCAACGGCACATCGCGCAATCCCTCGCCCATCACATGGCGCACGCCCAGGCAGTCCTCCGCCACCTGCTCCAGATGGGCCGTGGGGGGAATTTGCTGCTTGGCCAGTGCCAGCACCGTGATCAAGGCCTCCATCGCACCGACCGCGCCCAGCGAATGGCCATGCATCGATTTGGTAGCACTCACTGCCAGCTGCGCTGCATCGGCACCGAACACCTGCCGCAGCGCACTGATTTCAATCGGATCGCCCTCCACCGTCGCTGTGCCATGGGCATTCACATAGCCGACCTGTGCTGGCACGAGTTGCGCTTCACGCAGTGCCGCCCCCATGGCGCGGGCTTGGCCTTGGGCATCCGGTCGCACCAAGTGCGCGTGGTCGCAGCTTTGCCCAAACCCGGCCAGCTCACAGTAGATGCGGGCACCACGCTGCTGCGCATGTTCCCAATCTTCGAGCACCAGCGCCGCAGCGCCCTCGCCCAACACCAAACCTTTGCGCCCTTCTTGAAAAGGCCGACAAGCGCGATAGGCCGTGTGTTCATCGCCGGACGCCACCACCCGCATGGCCTCCCAGGCGCGCATGATGGTGAACGCCAGCGGCGACTCGGAGCCGCCGGCAACGATCAAGGGCGACTCACCGCGCTGAATGCGCCGAAACGCCTCGCCAATGGAAATGGTGGAAGATGCACAGGCCACCGAATAGGTCAGGCAGGCACTGCCCAGTCCCAGGGCCATGGCGATATGGGACGCTGCAGCATTGTTCATCGCCATCGGCACCGACAACGGCGAGACACGCTGCTTGCCCAGCAGATAGATGTCGCCATAGCCCTTTTCATAGGTCAACATGCCGCCGGTGCCGGTGCCCCAGGACACGCCATAGTCGTCAGAACCCGCATCCTCGCGCGTTAGGCCGGCATCGTCCCAGGCCGAAAATGCCGCCGCCACCCCCAACTGGCTGTAGCGATCCGTCACATGCGTCATCGCAGGGCCAATCGCTTTTTTAGCATCAAACGCGGCACAGGTCACCGCCGGCTGCACTAGGCGCGAGGGCGAGGCAGGGTGCTCATACAGGCGGATGGCGGATTCGCCGCGCATGATGCGGGCAAAAAAATCGTCTGTATCGCCACCAAAGGGGCTCACCGTTCCGAGTCCTGTGACAGCGACTCTGCGGCCAAACGTCTTGCTCATGAATTACGGCGACTTCAATCAATTGGTTATTATTTCCAGCGTGACCATAATCCAGACGACGTATGGAATCTGCACACCGGAACACAAAGGCAGTGGATTCTAAGGCACACAAAATCCCGGAAAACCACTGCCAATTCCCCTGGCTGGTAGCGCATGCCAGGGGCGGGCAGCCCTTGCTGCGCAAGGTGCTGTTCATGACGGCGGCCAACCGGCTCCGATACAATTGACTACCAACGTTAATCCGGCAGCCAGCATGTTATTTGACCAAATCAAGAATTATTTAGTGGAAACGGCAGGTGTTGATCCGCAAAAATTCGAGAACCCGGAATTGAAAGTGGCAGATCTGGAGCTGGACTCTCTGGGCTTGGTCGAAATGCTGTTTGAAATCGAAGATAAATACGGTTTTCAGATACCAGACCCCATGATTTTCCTGCCCATGAGCTTTGCCGAGATGGTGGCGTCGATCAACACCACAGTCCAAGAACACACCGCATCCCAGCTCCCGGTGGCCAGCCACTAACTGACCTTTTGTGTATAAGGTTGTTGTCACCGGCTCCGGCATCATTTGCCCTCTCGGCGCCGACAAAGCCAGCGCCTTTGCTGCGGCCCTGCAAGCGCGCAGCGGCATAGCCCCCTGCCCCCCCGATATAGCAGCCAGACTCCCGCACCTCGTGCTGGCCCAGGCCAGCGCAGACCCACACACCTTGCTGGGACGTGCTGACCAAGGGCTGGACCGCGCCACGCAGTTCGCACTGGTGGCTGCCGCACAAGCCCTTGCCGACGCTGATTTTTCTTGCCCACCCACCGACGCACGGCGTGTGGGCGTCTTCGTCGGCATTGGCTTTGGCGGCTCACAAACCAGTGACAGCCTGTACGCGCGCTTTTACAACACGTTGTCCGACCCGACCCTGCAGCACAAAGACCCCACCGTCATGCACCCGCTGACGGTGCCGCGCATCATGGCCAATGCCGCTGCGGCTGCCATCACCATGCGGTACGGGTTGCTGGGGCCGAGCAATACCTATTCAGTCGCCTGTGCCTCTTCGGCCATTGCCATCGGCGAAGCCTATCGGTCTATCCGCCATGGTTATCTGGATGCGGCGGTGGTGATAGGCACCGAAGCCATGCTCAACCCCGGCGCCATGCTGGGCTGGAATGCCTTGCGCGTCATGGCAAAAGCCGATACCCACGACCCATCGCGCAGCTGCCGCCCGTTCTCCCGTGACCGCAGCGGCTTTGTGATTGGTGAAGGCGCCGCCGCGCTGGTACTGGAAAGCGCCGCGCGCAGCACGCAGCGCGGTGCCCGGGCGCTGGCCGAACTGGCCGGCTACGGCTGCAGCAGTGATGCCCAACACCTGACCGCACCCAGTATCGACGGCCAAGCCGATGCCATGCAGCAGGCGCTGCAAGAAGCTGATCTGGCGCCTGAACAGATCCAGTACCTCAATGCCCATGGCACCGCCACAGATGCCGGCGACGTGATCGAAACGCAATCCATTCACCTGGCCTTTGGCAGCGCCGCCCGGCAGCTGGCGGTCAGCTCCACCAAGTCCATGCACGGCCACCTGATTGGCGCCACCGGTGCCTTGGAACTGGCGCTGAGCATCGAGGCGCTGAACAGCGGATCTCTGCCACCGACGGCCCACCTGGACCAGCCCGATCCCCGCTGTGATCTGGACTACATCCCGCTGCAAGCACGCCACGGCTGCCACGTAGAGGCGGTGATGTCCAACTCCTTCGCCTTCGGCGGCAGCAATGTATCACTGATAGCACGCCGATTTACCGCCCCATGACGCCAACCATTCCAGCGTTTCCTTTCACCCTGGATCGCCAGGCGATTGAACAATTGCTGCCCCATCGGGGGCCCATATTTGCCTGCCAGCAACTGATTGCCCAGGGCCCGCGCCGCTACACTGCCACCGCCCACTGGCCGCTGGACAACGCCCTGATTCAAGGGCATTTCCCCGGCTACCCGCTGGTGCCTGGCGTGATGTTGATTGAAGCGGTGACCCAGCTGGCCGGTGCCGGATTGCTGAGTGCCGATGCCTACGTGCAGTCCTTGCCCGGCGAACGCATCGGTGTGCTGGCGTCGGTGCGGCGCTGTGCCTTCAAACACCCGGTGCTGCCAGAGCAGGACGTTGTTTTTGAAATTACCTGCCGCCAGATCGGTACGGAGGCGGTACAGGTCAGCGCCCAGGCGCTGGTAGACGGCATCGAAGTGGCGCAGCTGGAAACCCTGGTGGCCTACGTCGATAGAAACCAGCTGCCCGGCGCGCCTACAGCGGTTTAGGGCAACGGGTAAGTGCCAGGCATCAGGATCGACCGATCCACCGTCTGAATGTCGGTGTGGCCGCAGAACGCCATGGTGACGTCCAGCTCCTTGTGGATCATCTCCAGTGCCTTGGTCACGCCGACCTCGCCGTAGGCGCCCAGGCCATAGACCATGGCGCGGCCAATCATGGTGCCGCGTGCGCCCAGCGCCCACGCCTTGAGCACGTCCTGTCCCGAGCGGATACCGCCGTCCATCCACACCTCGATCTGCTCGCCCACCGCCGCCACGATGGCTGGCAGTGCGCTGATGCTCGACGGCGCACCGTCCAGCTGGCGGCCGCCGTGGTTGCTGACGACGATGGCGTCGGCACCGCTGTGCACCGCCAGCCGGGCATCTTCCACGTCCTGGATGCCCTTCAAAATCAGCTTGCCACCCCACTGCGCTTTGACCCAGGCCACGTCGGCCCACGACAGCGTCGGATCGAACTGCTCGTTGGTCCACGACGCCAGCGACTTCATGTCGCTGACCCCCTTGACGTGACCGACCAGGTTGCGAAACGTATGCCGGCGCGTACCCAACATGCCTAAGCACCAGCGCGGCTTGGTCGCCATGTCCAGCAGATTGCCCAGCGACGGGATGACCGAGGCGCGCATGTTGTTCTTGATGTCCTTGTGACGCTGGCCAATCACCTGCAGATCCAGCGTCAGCACCAGCGCGCTGCAGCCGGCGCTGCGGGCGCGCTCGATCATGGCCGCCATCGCGCTGCGATCGCGCATCATGTACAGCTGAAACCAGAACGGCACGGTGGTGTGCGCGGCCACGTCCTCGATCGAGCAGATGCTCATGGTGGACAAGGTGAACGGGATGCCAAATTTTTCTGCCGCGCGGGCCGCCTTGATCTCGCCGTCGGCGCTCTGCATACCGGTCAGGCCGACGGGCGCAATGCACACCGGCATCTTCACGTCCACACCCACCATTTTGGTCCCGGTGCTGCGGCCCTGCATGTTCACCGCCACGCGCTGGCGCAGCTTGATGCGCTGGAAGTCGTCCGAATTGGCGCGGTAGGTGCTTTCGGTCCACGAACCGGAGTCGGCGTAGTCGTAAAACATGCGCGGCACGCGGCGCTGGGCGATCACGCGCAAATCTTCAATGCAGGTTATTTTGGACAAATCGGTCATGCGGGGGCTCCTGGTATGGCGGCGGGTGCGTGCATGTTAGGGGCGGCGCAGGCTGCTGCCCAGAGCGAAAAAACGCAGCGTCAGGCGGCGTCAGCAACCCGCTGGGGTGCCATCCCTTCGCCCACAAACAGGCGAAACTGCATCCGGCCGGCCCGCTTGGCGGCGTACATGGCTTCATCGGCATTGCGCGCCAGTTCTTCGAAGGTCTCGCCGTGCTGCGGGAACATGGCAATGCCCCCACTCACACCGATGCGCAGCGCGCACTCGTGCACTTGCAGCGACTGCGCGCAGATGGCCAAAATTTTGCGCGCCACCACACAGGCCTGCTCCACGCTCTCCAGTCCCGGCAACAGCACGACAAATTCATCACCGCCCTGGCGACAAACGCTGTCGGACTGGCGCACCACGGCGCCCAGGCGCTGGGCAAACTCGATCAGCAACAGGTCGCCCACCTCATGGCCCAGCGTGTCGTTGATCTGCTTGAAGCCATCCAGATCCAAATACAGCACCGCCACCTGCTGGCCGGCGCGCCGCGCCAGCGCCAGTGCCTGGGCAGCACGGTCTTGCAACAGCACACGGTTGGGTAAATCGGTCAAAGCGTCGTAGTGCGCTAGGCGGGCCAGCCGCGCCGCCATGGCCACGGACTCGGTGACATCGTGCAGCACCATCACGGCGCCGGTCACCTGGCCGTGGCGATCGGTGATCGGGCTGGCCGATTCTTCGACATCAAACTGCTGGCCGTCGGCACGCTGCAGCACCACCCCGGGCGTCGGCCCGACCGTGCGCGCATGTGCCAGCGCCTGGCACAGCGGGCTGGCATCGCTCGCCCCACTGCCGGCCACGCACAGCGGCGCCACCTTGTCAATGTGCTGGCCGGCCGCAGCAAAAGCCCGCCAGCCGGTCATGCGCTCGGCCACGGGGTTGATGTAGGTCACGCAGGCGTTGGCATCGGTACACAACACGGCATCGCCAATCGACTGCAGCGTCAGGCGCATCAGCTCTTTTTCTTCAAACAGCTCGTTCTCCATGCGCTTGCGCTCGGTGATGTCGGTGATCTGGACAAACACGCCGCGCACCGCCGCCGCACCCGGGGGGAGAGCGCTGTCCATATCGGGCACATAAGAGACGATGGTGAAGCGCTCAACGCCCTGGGCATCGCGCATGGTGCGCTCAAACAATTGCCGTTGGCCCTGCAGTGCCCGCTCGATATACGGCTCTGTGTGGGCGTAGGCCACCGCACCCAACACGGCGCTGATGTGCTTATTGCGCAGCGCCTCGGCAGTCACGCCAAACCAGTGCTGATAGGCCTGATTGGCAAAGCGATTGCACTGATCGCAATCCCAATACGACACCATCGAGGGCAAGTTGTCCAGAATGGTGCGCACATCGTGCTCAGCCCGCTGCAGTTGTGCACTGACCCGCTGGCGCTGCCCCAGCTCGCGCACAAACAGCACCGACAGACCAACGCAGGCAGCCATCAGTACCAGCGCAAAACTGCCCAACAACCAGGCGTTGCGCCCCCAATCCGCCAGGATGGTGTCGGTCGCTTGTGCCGTATTGACGATCAAGGGATAGGCGCCGACGTGCTGGAAGGAGTAGAGACGCCGCACGCCATCGAGCGTGGCGGTGCCGATAAATGTCCCCCGGGTACTGGCCTGCAACTGCAGCATGTTCGGCGTACCGGCAATGCTGCGCCCGACATCGGCGCCCTTGTACGGATAGCGCGCCAGCACCAGGCCATCGCTGCGAAACAAATTGGCGCCGCTCTGGGGCCCCAGATCCAGCGCGCGTAATAAGTCATTGAAGTAGCTCAGCCGCACCGCTACCACCACCACTCCGGCGAACGCGCCGTGGCGATCAAAATAGGCCCGGCTCAGGGGCAACGCAAACTCCTCGCTCAGGTGCGTGCTCTGGGGCTTGCCGATATACAGGCCCTCTTGTGCGCCGCTGCTGTGCGCGACGAAATAATCCTTCGCAGCAATGTTCACCTGCCCGGGCAGGGCGCCATTACCGCGCAGCACGATGTTGCCGTGCGCATCGCTGACGCTCACCGCCGCCACCTCCGGCGAGCGCAGTGAGTGGTCAAACAGCACCAGGGCGCGCAAATCGGGCGCCAGCGCCATGACATCAGGCCGGTTGATCGCAGCGGCCATCCCGACCATCGAGCGGTCCAGGCTGTCCAGCGTGCGCGCCACGCTTTTCTCCAAGGCCTGTACCAGATTGCTATTGGTGGTGCGAGCGTAATTCCACTCATCGTCCCGAATGGTCAGGATGGCGCGCGCAAACAGCGCACCAATCCCCAGCGACAGCAGTAAAGCCAGCACGATCAGGCGACGAGAAAGAGACAAGCGCATACGCTCCAGAAAAATTGAAAACCAAAAATTGTAAAAGGTTGTGGTTTTTTGCGTTGACGCACTGCAAAGGCCCCATGGACGTGCCTGCGATTTCAGTGCACCCGCACGCCAGCACCGCGCACTTCCAGGCGAATTTCGTCCAGCACTTGCCCCTTGCCATCGGTCAGCTGCAGCGTGTGGCGTCCCGGCCAAGGGGGCCACGCGCGCTGCGCGCCCTCGCCCAGCAACTTGCCGTCTAGGCGCCAGCGCAGGCGTGCACCGGCCGGCGCCGGCGACGCTACCAGATGCACACGCTGGTGCGCCGGCGGAATGTCCGGATCCAGCGCCACGATGGCGCCGCTGACCGGCTGGGCAATGCGCACCGCCGTCAAATCAGCGTCAGAAACAGCCGCCATCGCCTTCGATTTATGGTCTTTTGGGCCTCTAGCGCTTACAGTTAGTGCGGTATTAGCTCTGTTTTCAATAGCAAATAACGCCTGCTGTGTGCCCGGCAGAAACCATTCTTGGCGCGCTGCTTCCAACGGCACCGACGGTTCTGCCTGGCCCGGCGCCGCCCCAAAGTGCACTGGCGCCGACACCAGCCCACGCGGCGCTGCCGGCGCGCGGCTGGTCTGCTGCGCGTGCAAATAGGCCATGACAGCGGCCCACACCGGCGCGGCGCCGCTGCTACCGCTGACATCGTGCATGGCCGCGCCGCTGGCATTGCCGACCCACACGCCGACGGTGTAGCGCTGCGACCAACCGACGGCCCAGTTGTCGCGCATGTCTTTGCTGGTGCCGGTTTTCACCGCCGTCCAAAAGCGCGTCGCCAGCACGCTGTCGGTGCCAAAAGTGCGGGCGCGGGCGTTCGGGTCGGACAGGATATCGCCGACGATGAAAGCGGCGTTTTCGTCCAGCGCGCGCTGGAAGACCACCGGCGCAGCCCGCGCCGGCAACAACGCCGGCGCCACCGGGCTAAAGCGCCCGCCATTGGCCAAGGTGCGAAAGGCGTTGCCCAGCTGCAGCAACTGCACCTCGCTGCTGCCCAGCGCCAGGCTGTAGCCAAAGTAGCCACCACTCTCGCGCAGCGGCAGCCCGACGGCCTGCAGTTGCCGAAAGAAGGCATCGGGCGACACCATCACCAGCGCGCGCACCGCCGGCACGTTCAGCGACGACGCCAGCGCGGTGCGCAGCGACACCCATCCTTTGAACTGGCGGTCGTAATTTTGCGGAATGTAGAGCCCGCTGCTGGTCGGAATGTGCGCCGGCGCGTCGTCGATCAGCGAGGCGGCCGTCAACCGGCGTTCGGCGATGGCCTGTGCATACAAGAAGGGTTTCAGCGTGGAGCCGGGTTGGCGCAGCGCCAGCACGGCATCGACTTCCGCCGCTTGGCTCAACGACCCCGACGAGCCGACCCAGGCCAGCACCTCGCCGCTGGCGTTGTCCAGCACCAGCACGGCGCCATCTTCCACATGGGCGCCGCGCAGTTCGCGCAACTGCTGCGCCAGCGTCTGCACGGCAAAGCGCTGCAGGGGTGCGCGCAGCGTCGAGGTCAAACGCAGGGCCGAGGGTGATTTTTTATCTGCCGCCGCCTGCGCCGCTTGCACCAACAGGCGCCGGGCAAAGTGTGGCGCCACGCCCTCGCTGGCGGCGTAATCACGGCGCTGCAGCGCGCCGGTAGTCAACAAATCCAGTGCCTCGCAATCGGGCTTGGCCACCGTTCCGCCAGGCGCCGCCATCTCGCGCAGCACTGCACAGGCGCGCTGCGCCACCAGCGCCGCGCGGGCATTGGGCGCACGCACCAGCGCGGCGGCGACGGCGGCCTCGCGTGCGTCCAGCCCGTGCGCCGCCTTGCCAAACAAGGTGCGACTGAGCGCATCAATACCCACCAGTTCACCGCGAAACGGCACCAGATTCAGGTAGGCCTCCAGAATTTGCAGCTTGCTCCAACGCCGGTCCAGCACCTGCGCCACCACCGTCTGGCCGAGCTTTTGCACCACACCGCGCCCGCCGGGGCGCTGGCGCAAGTCCAGCAGCTGCGGGCCATCGAGCAAGCCGGCCAACTGCATGGTGATGGTGCTGGCGCCGCGGGTGCGCTGGTTCCACAGATTGCCCCACGCCGCTGCGGACACCGCCTGCCAGTCCACGCCGCTGTGGGCGTAAAAACGCTTGTCCTCGCTCAGCACCAGCGCGGTGCGCAGGGCGGGTGAGACATCGGCCAGCGCCACCCACTGGCCTCGGCGCACGCTGGCATCGGTGCGCACACGCTGCAGCACCTCGCCCTCGCGCGACAGCACCAGCGTATCGGAGGGTCGAAAACCGCTCTTTATCTCATCAAAAGTGGCTACAGCCCAGGCAGGAAAAGCGCTATATGCTATTAAAACAAGAGTAAAAAAACGCCCCGACCGGAGGCGGCTTCGCATCGACAAGAAAGAACAAATACAGGCAAACATCACCCGATAATGCCCCATGGCATTATTTGCGGAAGGCATCCTGAAACTGCACTGGGACCAGTCGGTACCGGTGAATCTGGCACGCATTGCCAAAAAAATGGGGGTTACCGTCGCCCTGAGCGACACGCTAGAGCCCTGCGTCTGCATTGATATCAGTGCCAGCAACCACGCCCGCATCACCATTGGCACGCGCCACCCGCTGCTGCTGCAGCGCTACGGCGTTGCCCAAGCCCTGGGCCACCGGGCGCTGCACCACCTGCGCCCCGGCACCGGGCTGCTGCTGCACATCCCCGACGACTTCCGGGTCGATCACCGCCAGCGCATCCACAGCGAGGCGCACCAGTTCGCGCTGGCGCTGATGATTCCGGCCTCGGTGCTGGCCTACAGCGTGTGCGATATGCGCGTCGGCGATCTGCAGGCACTGGCGCACCTGTTTCACGTGCCGCCCAGTTTGATCAAGCAGCGCCTGGCTGACCTGGATTTGCGCCTGGCCAAGCCGCTGACCTTGCAGGTCAACCGGCTGCTGCTGGAATAAACAACAGCCCAGGCGCGGCAACCTCAACCGGTATTGCGCAAACCGGCCGCAATGCCGTTGATGGTGATGTGGATGCCCAACTGCACCCGGTCATCGCCCTCGCCGTTGCGCCAGCGGCGTACCAACTCCACTTGCAAATGGTGCAGCGGGTCGATGTACGGAAAACGGTGGCGAATCGAACGCGCCAGCGCGGTGTTGTGCGTCAGGCGCTGCTTGTCACCGGTGATGCGCGTCAGGGCATCGGCGGTGCGGTGCCATTCGGCCTCGATGGCGCCAAACACCTTTTTGCGCAGACGCGCATCGGTGACCAGTTCGCTGTAGCGGGACGCCAGTGCCAGGTCGCTCTTGGCCAGCACCATGTCCATGTTCGACAGCAGCGTGCTGAAAAACGGCCACTGGCGGTACATCTTGCGCAGCAGCGCCAGCTGGGCTTTGGGGTCTTTGCCGGGGGTATTGAGAAACGCCTCAAAGGCCGCACCAAAGCCGTACCAACCGGGCAGGGTCAGGCGGCACTGGCCCCAGCTAAAACCCCAGGGAATAGCGCGCAGGTCTTCAATTTTTTGCGACGGCTTGCGCGACGCGGGGCGCGAGCCGATATTCAGTTCGGCAATCTCGCGGATGGGGGTGGCGCTGAAGAAGTAGTCGGTAAAACCGGGCGTTTCATAGACCAGCTCACGGTAAGCGCCCATGCTGGCGGTGGACAACTGCGCAGCGGCCTCCAAAAAGGCCGGCGTGGCCGATTTGGTTGGCTGCAGCAGCGTGGCTTCGAGGGTGGCGGCGACCAAGGTTTCGAGGTTGCGCCGGCCAATCTCGGGGTTGGCGTATTTGGAAGCAATCACCTCGCCCTGCTCGGTCAGGCGGATTTGGCCGCGTACCGTGCCGGGCGGTTGCGCCAAGATGGCTTGGTAGCTCGGGCCACCGCCGCGCCCGACGGTGCCGCCTCGGCCATGGAACATCCGCAGCCGAATGGGGGTGGCACCGACACCGTTCACACCGCTGGACAGTTCATCAAACAGCGTGACCAGCGCAATCTCGGCGCGGTACAGCTCCCAGTTGCTGGTGAAAATGCCGCCGTCCTTGTTGCTGTCGGAGTAGCCCAGCATGATGTCCTGCTCGGCGCCGCCGCGCACCACCAGCGCGGCGATGCCGGCCAGCGCATAGAACTCGCGCATGATCGGCGCGGCGTTGCGCAGGTCTTCAATGGTTTCAAACAGCGGCACCACAATCAAATCCGCCTGCGCTTGGCCGTCCAGCGTGCCGCGCATCAAGCCGACTTCTTTTTGCAGCAACAGCACTTCCAGCAAGTCGCTGACGGTTTCGGTGTGGCTGATGATGTAGTGGCGAATGGCGTCCGCGCCGTAGCGCTGGCGCATCTGCCGCGCCGTGTCGAAAATCGCCAACTCTGATTGGGTGTGTTCGCTGTAATCGACGCTGTGCACGCGCAGTGGGCGCGCGTCTTGCAACAGGCGCATCAGCACGGCACGTTTACCGTCTTCGGTCAGGGCACTGTAGTCCGGCTCGATGCGGGCGACCGCCAACAGTTCGGCGACGACGCGCTCGTGCTGGTCGGAGCTTTGGCGCAAATCCACTGTCGCCAGATGGAAACCAAACACCTGCACCGCGCGTATCAGCGGCTGCAAGCGCTCCAGCGCCAGCGCCGCGCCGTGGTGCGCTTGCAGCGAGGCTTCGATGGTGCGCAGTTGCAGCAAAAATTCGCCTGCATTGGCATAAGCGTTTTGCGGCATCACGGCATGGAGCGCCGATTCGCCACCGCTCAAATCGCGCAACGTGGCCGCCAAACGCGCGTAAATGCCGGTCAACGCACGGCGGTAGGGCTCGTCTTGGCGGTGCTGGTTGGTGTCGGGTGAGCTGTCGGCCAACTGCTGCATTTCGCGCGTGACTTCGACCAAGTGGTCTGACAGCGACAGCTCACCGCCCAGCAAATGCACTTCGGTCAGGTAGTGGCGCAGCGCGACTTCGCTTTGGCGCTGCAGCGCTTGCACCAAGGTAGCGGCGCTGACGTTGGGGTTGCCGTCGCGGTCGCCGCCAATCCACTGGCCCATGCGCAAAAAGCTATGCACCTTGTCTTGGCCCAAATCACGCTCTAGGTTGGCGTAAATCTTTGGAATTTCACGCAAGAACGTCGCTTCGTAATAGCTCAGGGCGTTTTCAATTTCATCGGCCACCGTCAATTTGCTGTAGCGCAGCAGCCGCGTTTGCCACAGCTGCGCCACGCGGGCGCTCAGTTGCGCCTCGTTGGCGGCCAGCGCGCGCGGCGTCAGGGCGTCGCGGGCGGCGTTGTAGAGCTGGGCGCGCTCGGTGATGTCGCCGCGCTCGGCCAGCAGCCGGGCAATGTCGCGCTCGGCATCCAAAATGCTTTTGCGCTGCACTTCGGTCGGATGCGCCGTCAGCACCGGCGAAACGTAGCTTTCGGCCAGTGTCTGTGCAATTTGCTGCGGCGCAATGCCGGCCCAGCGCAGGCGCGACAGCGCCACTTCGATACTGCCTTCTTGCGTATCCCCGGCGCGCTCGCGGATGGTGCGGCGGCGGATATGGTGGCGGTCTTCGGCCAAGTTGGCCAGATGTGAAAAATAGGTGAAAGCACGGATGACGCTGACGGTTTGATCGGCGCTCAGGCCTTTGAGCAGCTTTTTCAGCGCCTTGTCGGCCTGCGCGTCGGCGTCGCGCCGAAACGCTACCGACAGCTGGCGCACCTGCTCAATCAAATCAAATGCGGCCACGCCGTCTTGAGCGCGGATCACGTCGCCCAGAATGCGCCCCAGCAGGCGAATGTCTTGGATCAGCGGCAAGTCCTTGTCACTCTTGCGGGCAGCGGGGGTGTCTGGAGGCAGTGGGGGCGTAGTCATGCGAGGGCGGCGGCTGGGGGCAACCAGAGGGGTTTTTGCAGCTGGCCATGCTAGCATCCCCAGCTCCTTTCCTTGACCTGCGGTGACGTCTGTGAATCCCTCTCTCCCCCCCATCGTGATCGCCACACGCGAAAGCCGTCTGGCCCTGTGGCAGGCCGAGCATGTGCAAACCCTGCTGCGCGCACGCGGCCATGATGTCTCGCTGCTGGGCATGACCACGCTGGGCGATCAAATTCTCGATCGCTCGCTGAGCAAAGTTGGCGGCAAAGGCCTGTTTGTCAAAGAGCTGGAAACCGCGCTACAAGACGGCAGTGCCGACATCGCCGTGCATTCGCTCAAAGACGTGCCAATGGAACTGCCCGACGGCTTTGCCTTGGCCTGCGTGATGGAGCGCGAAGACGCGCGCGATGCCTTTGTCTCGCCGCAATACGCCAGCTTGCAAGATTTGCCGCACGGCGCGGTGGTCGGCACATCGAGCCTGCGCCGCCAAGTGCTGCTGCAGGCGCTGCGCCCCGACCTGAAGATTGAGCCGCTGCGTGGCAACTTGGACACGCGCCTGCGCAAGCTGGACGAAGGCCAATACGATGCCATCGTGCTGGCCGCCGCGGGCCTCAAACGCCTGGGACTGCACGCGCGCGTCCGCCACGAATTTGCGCCTACCGAGATGCTGCCCGCCGCAGGCCAAGGGGCGCTGGGCATTGAAGTGCGCAGCAGCCGCCAAGACCTGATCGAAGCGCTGGCGCCACTGGCACACCTGCCGACGTGGATTCGCGTCACCGCTGAGCGCGCCGTCAGTCGCTGCATGGGTGGCAGTTGCTCGATGCCACTGGCCGCCTACGCGCGTCTGGAAGGCGCGGTACTGCATTTGGACGCCGCCTGGGGCGACCCGCAAGGCCGCACGCCGCTGGTACGCGCCAGCGGTAGTTCCCATGCCATCACACTGGAGCAGGCCAACCATCTGGGTGAAGGCGTAGCGGCGCAGCTGCGCGCCGGTGGTGCCGGTTAAACAAGCTGCTACGCACACATGACCACCCCGAGCGTCATCGTCACCCGCCCGCTGCACGAAGCGCAGCAGTGGGTGACTGCGTTGCAGCAGCGCAACATTGAAGCGCTGGCGCTGCCCTTGATCACCATTGGCCCGGCGCCCGATGGGCCGGCGCTGCAGGCGGTGCGCGAGCGCGTCACCGACTACCGCGCCATCATGCTGGTCAGTGGCAACGCAGCGCAGTATTTTTTTGATGAAAATACGGCCTTAACCCTTGCTGGTCAAGCGCTATTAGCTATTAAAACAAGAGTATGGTCGCCCGGCCCCGGGACTGCGCAAACGCTGCAGCGGCTGGGCATTCCAGCCGCGCAGATTGACTGTCCGGCGCACGACGCGGTGCAGTTTGATTCTGAAGCACTGTGGGCGCAAGTACACAGCCAAATCATCCCCGGCGACCGCGTGCTGATCGTGCGCGGCGCTGAAGCCGACGCACCGCCGCAGGGCACCGGGCGCGATTGGCTGGCGCAGCAGATCCAAGCCGCTGGGGGACAGGTCGAATTTGTCGTGGCCTACACGCGCAGCGCGCCCCGCTTCACGCCAGCGCAAATCACCCAGGCCCAGGACGGCGCGCGCAGCGGCGCGCTGTGGCTGCTCAGCAGCTCGCAGGCACTGGCGCATTTGCGCGCTGCCTTGCCCGGCCAAGACTGGCGCAGCGCCTGCGCGTTGGCCACGCACCCGCGCATTGCCCAGGCGGCACGAGCCGCCGGCTTCGGCGCGGTACACGAATGCCGCCCCGCGCTGGAAGACGTCGCCGCGGCCATCGAAGCCGGCTGCACTGTGGGCGCGCCCCGAGCCTCCTAAAATCGCGCCCATGAGTTCTGCGCCCACCCCCGACCTGCCCCCACCCGCCGTGCCCACCAGCGCCCGCCGGGCCGGGCTGTATTTCGCCAGCGCAGTGGCCCTGGCGGCCTTGGTCAGCAGCAGCCTGCTGTGGCAAAAACTCGGTGTCATCCAAGAGCAACTGGCACGGCAAAGTGCCGACACCGGCACCCAGGCGATCGAAGCACGCACCATCGCACGCCAAGCGCAAGAGCAGGTCATTGAAGCCTCAGCCCGCCTGACGGTGGCCGAAACCCGCCTGAATGAAGTGACGCTGCAGCGGCGCCAACTGGAAGATCTGATGCAAAGTTTGTCGCGCTCGCGCGACGAAAATCTGGTGATCGATCTTGAATCGGCGATCCGCGTGGCGCAGCAGCAAGCCCAGCTCACCGGCAGCCTCGAACCCCTGGTAGCGGCCCTCAAAAGCGCCCAACAGCGCATCGAACGCGCCGCGCAACCGCGCTTGGCACCGGTGCTGCGCGCCATCGGGCATGACCTGGAGCACCTGAACAGCACCCGCGTGAATGACACCACCGGCTTGCTGGCGCAGATCGACGAATTGGTGCGCCAAGTAGATGATCTACCGGTGCTCAACGCCGTCGCCCAAGCAGCCTCCGCCCGGCGCATGAACGCGCGTATGCAGACCGACGACAGCGCCGACACCAGCGCTGCAGCGGCAGACGCCCCCTGGTGGCGCACCACCCTGGAGCGCAGCTGGGAAGTGCTGCGCGACGAGGCCCGGGGTCTGGTGCGCGTGAGCCGCATTGACCAGCCCGAGGCCGTCCTGCTGGCACCCGATCAAATCTTCTTCCTGCGTGAAAACCTCAAGCTCAAGCTGCTCAACGCCCGCCTAGGCCTCCTGGCACGCCAATACGACTCGGCGCGCAGCGACTTGGCCAGCGCCACCAATGCGCTGAACAAATACTTTGACCCGGCTTCACGCCGCACGCAAAGCGCCGCCACCGTGCTGCAACAAGCCCAGGCCCACCTGAAGGCCGCCGAACTGCCACGCCTGGATGAAACCCTGTCCGCCCTGGCCACTGCGGCCGCCGGGCGCTAAGCACGCCAGGAATCACCCCCATGCGCGCTGCTCTCTGGTTTCTGGCTCTGTTTGGCGTGGCCGTGGCCTCGGCCCTGTTTGCCGGCAACAACCAGGGCACCGTCACGCTGTTCTGGCCGCCCCACCGCATCGACCTCTCGCTCAACTTGGTGCTGCTGCTGCTGACGCTGGGCTTTGTCACGCTGTACGCCGCCCTGCGGGCGCTGGCCACGCTGTTGGCCCTGCCGCGGCGCGCACGCCGCTGGCGTCTGCACCAGAAAGAGCGGGCCATGCACGGCGCCATGCTCGACGCCGTGGCGCTGTTCATGGCCGGGCGCTTTCTGCGCTCGCGCAAAACCGCCATGGAAGCGCTGAGCCAGGAAGTCACACTGGCCCAGGCCGACGCCCACGTGCCGCACGCACACCAATTGCGCGCCCTGGCCCACCTGGTATCGGCCGAAGCCTCGCAGGCATTGCAAGACCAGCCCCAGCGCGACCACCATTTGCAGCAGGCGCTGCTGCACGCCCCCGACAACGGCACGCAGCACGAACGTGAACTGCGCGAAGGCATCCAGATGCGCGCCGCCCACTGGGCCCTGGCCAACCGCGAGCCGCAGGCCGCCCTGGACTGGCTGACCAGCTTGCCGCAAGGCGCCGCACGGCGCACCCTGGCGCTGCGCCTCAAACTCAAGGCCGCCCGCCGCGCCCGCCACACCCAAAGCGCCCTGGACACCGCTCGCCTGCTGAGCAAACACCGTGCCTTTTCTGCCGAGGCCGGCGAAAGCATCGTGCGCGGCTTGGCCATCGAACTGATCAACGACGCCCACGACCCGGCGCAACTGCAACACACCTGGCAAACGCTCGAAGCCGCCGAGCGCGCCATGCCCGAGCTGGTCATCCACGCCGCGCAGCGGTTGGTCGCTCTGGGCGGTACGCCGGCCACGGTGCGCCAGTGGCTGTTGCCGGTATGGCAAAAAATGGTCGATGCGCCTAGCGCCCTGCCCGAGCACCACGCCACCCGGCTGGTGCGCACGCTGGAATCTGCCCTCGACGCCGTGGACAGCAACTGGCTGGCGCGCATCGAAGCGGCCGCGCAAGCCAACCCGCGCGACACCCGCCTGCAATACCTGGCCGGCATGGCCTGTCTTAAGCGCCAACTCTGGGGCAAGGCTCAACAACTGCTGACGCAAGCGGCGCAGCAACTGCCCGACGCCAGCCTACGCCGCAGCGCCTGGCAGCACTTGGCCGAGCTGTCGGAACGGCGCGGCGACCACACCGCCGCCGCCCAGGCCTGGAAATCAGCCGCCTTAGCATCGGCCGATTGAGCCCAGCTGCACCGCCGGCCCACATCCGCCTGTGCGGGGCCGCTGTGAAAGGGCGTCGGAGCGCGTCAATTCAATTTATTTGAAACAAGGCAACAATTCCATTGAAACTTGGAGAAGCATCAGCTTTCTACACTGCGCCTTCGACTCTTTTTTGTTGTATCTTGAATATTTCCACACCCCCCGATTTCGCCGCCAACGCTCCTGCCCGCTACAGCTCCACTGCCATCGTCCTGCACTGGTTGCTGGCACTGGCCCTGGCAGGAATGCTGGGCATGGGTCTGTATATGACCGGGCTGCCGTTTTCGCCCCAGCGCCTCAAACTCTACAACTGGCATAAATGGGCGGGGGTGGCGGTATTGGCGTTGTCGCTGCTGCGCCTGCTGTGGCGCCTGACGCACCGCCCACCCGCCTTGCCCGTCGCCATGGCACAAACCATGCCCGGCTGGCAAAAAGCCGCCCACCATGGCATGCACCACCTGCTGTATGTGCTGTTCTTCGCCGTACCGCTGATCGGCTGGGCCTACAGCTCGGCAGCGGGTTTTCCCATCGTTTTTCTGGGCCTGTGGCAACTGCCTGACTTTGTGCCGGTGAGCAAGGCACTGGCGGCCTCCCTCAAGCCCTGGCACCAGATCAGCGCCTACACCCTGGCCGCCCTGGCGCTGTTGCATGTCGCCGCCGCTCTGAAACACCAGTGGATCGACCGCGATGGCCTGCTGACCCGCATGTCGCTGCGCAACTGAATCGCCACTGAACCTCTGGCGCACTGCCACACTCTGATCTGCCTTGTCCGTTTTTGAAAGCCTCCATGCAAATTTCCTCTATCGTCTCTGCCCTGCTGCTAACCAGCGCCTCCTTGCTAGCCGTCCAGCCCGCCCTGGCGCAACAAAAACTGGCGCCAGCCGACAGCCAGATCGGTTTCACCACGCGCCAGATGGGTGTGCCGCTGGAAGGACACTTCAAAAAATTTGATGCGCAGGTCACCTTCAACCCTGCGCAACTGGCCAGCAGTCACATCACCGTTACTGTGGACACCGCCAGCGCCACGCTGGGCGCGCCCGAGTCCGACGCCGAAATGCCCAAGGCCACCTGGTTCAACGTGCCACAGTTTCCGCAAGCCACCTTCCAGTCCAGCAGCATCAAGGCGCTGGGTGGCGGCAAATTCGAAGTGGCCGGCAAACTCAGCATCAAAGGCATCGCGCGCGACGTGGTGGCACCCGTCACGCTGGTGCAAAACGGCGCGAACACGACAGCGACTGGCACACTCACCCTTCAGCGCCTGACCTACAAGATCGGTGAAAACGAGTGGGCTGACACCTCAATGGTGGCCAACGACGTGCAGGTCAAATTCAAGCTGGTACTGACCGGCATCGCCAAACTCTGACGCTGCGGCCTCGTTTTTCATTTCTCTTTTTTTTCACCACCCTTTTGCAGGAGCCCCTTGCCATGCGCAAAACCTTTTTCGCCCTCGCCGCCGCCACGTTGCTGGCCGGTGCCGCCCACGCCGCACCCAGCGAATACGCCATCGACCCCGCCCACACCTTTGTGACCTTCGAGATCAGCCACTTTGGCGCCTCGGTCAACCGCGGCCGCTTCGACAAAAAGCAAGGCACGGTGGAATTTGACAAAGCGGGCAAGAGCGGCAAAGTGGACATCAGCTTCGATAGCAACTCGATCAACACCGGCACCCCCTCCTTTGACAAGCACCTGCAAAGCGCCGACCTGTTCAACGCCGCGCAGTTCCCGACCATCCATTTCGTCTCGGACAAATTCCACTTCAATGGCGACAAGGTCAGCGAAGTCACCGGCCAGCTGACGCTGTTGGGTAAAACTGCGCCCGTCACCTTCAAGGCCAACCAGTTCAACTGCTACCAAAGCCCGATGCTGAAACGCGAAGTGTGCGGCGGCGACTTTGAAGCCACCATCGACCGCACCCAGTGGGGCATGAACTACGGCATCGACTGGGGCTTTGCCAAGAACGTGCGCTTGGTGGTGCAGATCGAAGCTATCAAGCAGTAAACACCGCCCGCTAAAATCGGCGCATCCCGCCTTCGTCTAACACTACGGCATCCTTTTGGGATGCCGTTTTCATTTGCACTGCCCTAATCCGATGAGCCCCATGAGCGATACCCCTGCCCAACCCGGCCTTGCCAGCCTGTCCAAATCGTTTGAGCCCGCTGCGTTGGAGGCCCATTGGGGGCCAGAGTGGGAAAAACGCGGCTACGGCGCTGCGGGTGTGCGCGGCACCGGCGTAGCACAGGCAGACGCCGCCTCGTTCGCCATCCAGCTGCCACCGCCTAACGTGACAGGCACGCTGCACATGGGGCACGCGTTCAACCAAACCATCATGGACAGCCTGACGCGCTACCACCGGATGCGCGGCGACAACACCGTCTGGGTGCCCGGCACCGACCACGCGGGTATTGCCACGCAAATCGTCGTCGAGCGCCAGTTGCAAGAGCAGGGCATCAGCCGCCACGACATGGGCCCGACACCGCCCGAGGCGCGTAAAAACTTCGTCTCCAAAGTGTGGGAATGGAAAGAGCAGTCTGGTAACACGATTACCACGCAAATGCGCCGCATGGGCGACAGCGTCGATTGGAGCCGCGAATATTTCACCATGGACGACAAACTGTCCAGCGTTGTCACCGACACCTTCGTCAAGCTGTACCAGCAGGGCCTGATTTACCGTGGCAAGCGCTTGGTGAATTGGGATCCAAAACTGCAATCTGCTGTGTCCGACCTCGAAGTCGAAAGCGAAGAAAAAGACGGCTCGCTGTGGCACATCGCCTATCCGCTGGCCGATGGCTCGGGTCAACTGGTCGTAGCCACGACGCGCCCTGAGACCATGTTGGGCGACGTAGCGGTGATGGTGCATCCCGAAGACGAGCGCTACGCCCACCTGATTGGCCAAATGGTCACGCTGCCGCTGTGCGACCGCCAAATCCCGGTGATTGCCGACGACTACGTCGATAAAGCCTTTGGTACCGGCGTGGTCAAAGTCACGCCCGCGCACGACCAGAACGACTATGCCGTCGGCCAGCGCCATAAGCTGCCGATGATTTGCATATTGACGCTGCAAGCCACCATCAACGACGCAGCGCCAGAAAAGTACCGGGGCATGGATCGCTTTGTGGCGCGCAAAGCGGTGGTCGCCGACTTGGAAGCCGCTGGCCTGATGGTCGAAATCAAAAAGCACAAGCTGATAGTGCCGATTTGCACCCGCACCGGCCAAGTGGTCGAGCCGATGCTGACCGACCAGTGGTTTGTCGCCATGACCAAGGTCAGCGACCAAGACCCGACCGGCAAGAGCATTGCGCAAAAAGCCATCGACGCGGTGGCTTCGGGCCAAGTCGAGTTTGTGCCGGAGAACTGGGTCAACACCTACAACCAGTGGATGAACAACATCCAAGACTGGTGCATCTCACGCCAGCTGTGGTGGGGCCACCAAATTCCGGCGTGGTACGACGAAGATGGCAAGGTCTACGTGGCAAAAAGCGAAGCCGAGGCCCAAGTCCAAGCGCCGGGCAAAACCCTGCGCCGCGATGACGACGTGCTCGACACTTGGTACTCGTCTGCGCTGGTGCCGTTCAGCACCATGGGCTGGCCTGACCAAGGCGACAGCGCTACCGACGACTACAACCTGTACCTGCCCAGCAGCGTGCTGGTGACCGGTTACGACATCATCTTTTTCTGGGTCGCCAGAATGATCATGATGACCACGCACTTCACCGGTCGCGTGCCGTTCAAGCATGTGTACATCCACGGCTTGGTGCGCGATGCGCAGGGCAAGAAGATGAGCAAGTCCGAGGGCAACGTGCTCGACCCGGTGGACTTGATCGACGGCATTTCGCTGGCCCCGCTGCTGGACAAACGCACCACCGGCCTGCGCAAACCCGAGACCGCGCCCCGGGTGCGCAAGGACACGCAAAAAGAATTCCCCGACGGTATCCCCGCTTATGGCGCCGATGCACTGCGCTTCACCTTCGCGGCCTTGGCCAGTCTGGGCCGCAGCATCAATTTTGATAGCAAGCGCTGCGAGGGCTACCGCAACTTCTGCAACAAGCTGTGGAACGCCAGCCGCTTTGTGCTGATGAACTGCGAAGGCCAGGACTGCGGTGTCACAGCCACCGACTGCAGCACCATGGAGTTCAGCCAGTGCGACCGCTGGATCACCTCGCAACTGCAAAAAACCGAGGCCGAAGTCGCCAAAGGCTTTGCCGAGTACCGCCTCGACAACGTCGCCAACACGGTGTACGACTTTGTCTGGAACGAGTTTTGCGACTGGTACTTAGAAATCGCCAAGGTGCAAATCCAGACGGGCAACGCTGCCCAGCAACGCGCCACGCGCCGCACGCTGATCCGTGTACTCGAAGCCATCTTGCGTTTGGCGCACCCGATCATTCCGTTCATCACCGAAGAGCTGTGGCAAAAGGTCGCGCCGGTGGCCGGCTTGGCGGGCGAATCGGTCAGCATCGCGCATTACCCCGAAGCACGGCCTGAAAAAATCGACGAAGACGCTATTGCCTACGTCGCCCGTCTGAAAGGCCTGGTCGATGCCTGCCGCACGCTGCGTGGTGAGATGAGCGTTTCGCCCTCGACGCGCCTGCCGATGTTTGCCGTGGGTGACAGCATGTTCTTGCGCGGTGCCACGCCGGTGCTGCAAGCGCTGGCCAAGCTGAGCGAAGTCAAGGTGTTTGACGACGAAACCGCCTGGCAAGCCGCCGCACAAGCCGCCCCCGTGGCCGTGGTCGGCGAAGCACGCGTGTGCCTGCACATGGAAATCGACGTAGCCGCTGAAAAGCTCCGTCTGGGCAAAGAAATCACCCGTCTGGACGGCGAGATCACCAAGGCCCATGCCAAGCTGGGCAACGAAGCCTTTGTCGCCAAAGCCCCGCCCGCCGTTCTCGCCCAAGAGCAGAAACGTGTGGCAGACTTTGTCGCCACCATCGAACGCCTGCGCGACCAATTGGCCCGTCTGGGCTGAGCCCCAGGCACCTCCTCCACCGTCCCCACTCCGATCACACCATGACCCTTCACACCAACGCTCCCGTTCGTAAAGCCGTGTTCCCTGTGGCCGGCTTGGGCACGCGCTTCTTGCCCGCTACCAAAGCCTCGCCCAAAGAGATGCTGCCGGTGGTAGACAAACCGCTGATCCAGTACGCCGTCGAAGAAGCCTACACCGCTGGCGTGCGCCACATGGTCTTTGTCACCGGCCGCAGCAAGCGCGCCATCGAGGACCATTTCGACACCGCCTACGAACTGGAAAGCGAACTGGAGGCCGCCGGCAAGCACGCGCTGCTGGAGCTGGTGCGCTCGCTGATGCCGGACGACATGCACTGCTCGTTCGTGCGCCAGCCGCGCTCGCTCGGCCTGGGCCATGCCGTGCTGTGCGCCGAACCGCTGGTCGGCAACGAGCCGTTTGCCGTACTGCTGGCCGACGACCTGATGGTCGGTCCGGTGGGCGGCGAATCGGTGCTGGCACAAATGGTGGCGGCCTTTCGCCAGCAAGGCCGCTCGATGCTGGCGGTGCAGGAAGTACCGCAAGACCAAGTCAATCGCTACGGCATCGTCGCCGGCGAGCCGGCCGGTGGCGCACTGATGCGCATCCAGCGCATCGTCGAAAAACCGGCCGTCAAGGATGCCCCCTCGCGCATGGGCGTGGCCGGGCGCTACATCCTGACACCGGCGATTTTTGAGCAGCTGCGCACCCAACCTAAAGGCGCCGGCGGCGAAATCCAGCTCACCGACGCCATCGCCCGCCTGATGGCGCACGAAGCGGTGTACGCCTTCCAGTACGCCGGCAAGCGCTACGACTGCGGTAGCAAGGAAGGTTTCTTAGAAGCCACGGTGGAGTTGGCGCTGCAACACCCGCAGGTGGGCGAAGCGTTTCGTGAGTACCTGAAGACGTTAGAACTCTGATATTGATAGCTGTTAGCGCACGTATCTAAAGGGCTAGCGGCTGTTTTGACTATTAAAGTGGCATAGTAACCAACAGAATCAGGACAGCCGCATGACCGCAGACCCGCAATTGGAAGAAAAGCTCGCGCTGGCCGCTGAATGGATTCGCCGCGCCTCTGGCATGGTGGTGGCAGCGGGTGCGGGCATGGGCATCGACTCGGGCATGCCGGACTTTCGCGGTGACAACGGCTTTTGGCGCGCCTACCCGGCGCTGGGGGCCAGTGGGCTGCACTTTGAAGACATCGCCTCGCCGCGCGCCTTTGACGAGCAGCCGCGCACCGCTTGGGGCTTTTACGGCCACCGCCTGCGCCTGTACCGCGCCACCCAGCCACACGCTGGCTTTGAGCTGCTCCACCAGTGGAGCCAGCGCATGGCGCAAGGCGCCTTCGTCTTCACCAGCAACGTCGATGGGCATTTTCGCAAAGCCGGCTTTGCGCCGGCGCGCATCTACGAATACCACGGCTCCATCCACCGGCTGCAATGCACGGCCAACTGCAACGGCCATATCTGGGACGCCGCCGCCATCCACCCCCAGGTGGACGAAGCCGCCTGCCAAATGCTCGGTGATTTGCCCCGCTGCCCGGATTGCGGCGCACTGGCGCGACCGAATATCTTGATGTTTGGTGATGGCGACTGGAACAGCATGCGCAGCGACACGCAGCAAACGCGGCTGGCGCAGTGGTTAAGTAGCGCCCCAACGCCGCCGCTGGTGATAGAGATTGGCGCCGGCCGCGCCATTGCCACCGTGCGCCACTTCAGCCGGCAGATGCAGCAGCGCGGCAGCCAGCTGGTACGCATCAACCTGCACGAATCGAATATCGACAACCCCGATGCCATCGAGATTGCACTGGGGGCTAAAGAGGCGTTGCAGCGGATTCAGCAGCATTTGACAGATTGGGAATATGTGCTGCCCCCTGTGGTGTCGCGGCCGCTGCTGCCGCTGGAGTCAGTGATGACGCCGAAGCAATTGGAGTAGCTGCCCAGATGTGTTGGCCATCGCCGCCGTCTGAATTGGTGGGTTACGCAGGGGGCGATGAATAAATCAGCTAAGCGTGCAAGATTTTTTAAATACCAAAGAGCAGCAAAAGATGGACTACAAACTGGAACACAGAACCATAGGTTTTGGTATCGACTCTGTCAGTAGGAGGCCAACCACGGGCATCGAGGGGGTTTTTTTCATTCCTGCTTACCAGCGCGGCTACCGCTGGACTGAAGACGAAATCAAAAAACTGCTTGACGATATCTGGGAAACCGAAGGCAAGCCCTATAGCTTGCAACCGGTCGTTGTTAAAAAGCGGGAAGATGGTGCTTGGGAGCTGATTGACGGCCAGCAGCGGCTCACAACTCTCTGGTTGATTCTGCGTTTTATGCAGAAAGGAGATGCGCGCTATACCCTCGAATACGCAACTCGTACTGGCAGCCAGTCATATCTGGCAAGTTTGGATCCGGCGCAGGCGGACAGCAATATTGACTACTTCCACCTCCATAGAGCCCACACCACTATTGCCGACTGGTTTGAAAATAAACTGGGCGCGCAATACAAGCAATTCTTAATCGATGAAATTTTCCGGTTTCTATGCACCTCAGTGCGCGTCATCTGGTACGAGGTGCCAGCCAGCGAAAAGCCCATTCCTCTGTTTACCCGTCTAAATCAGGGGCGTATCCCTTTGACAGATGCCGAACTCCTCAAGGCAGTGTTGCTGTCAAGCGTTGCTAAAAGCAAACCCGGACGTGAAACCGAAATCGCTGCGCAATGGGACGGCATGGAGCGCGATTTGCAGCGCACTGAGATATGGGCCTTCGTTGCGGGAAACGTACAAGACGATGATCGCTATGGCACACGCATCAGCTTGTTGTTAGACACATTGGCGCAGCAGAAAAATCCTGTCAGCGGCACAGCACCTCGCTATCACACCTTCGATACATTACGCGAGCGAGCGGAGAGCGATAGCCTACTATTCTGGCGAGAAGTGGAGACACTGCACGCCCAGATTCTTGGTTGGTTTGAGGATTCACGCGCATATAACAAAATCGGTTTTCTGGTGACGTGTGGCATGTCTATTGGACACATCCAGCGCTGCGCCTTAGAGAGAAATAAAAGCGCTTTTGATGTGTGGCTGATCGAGCAGATCAAAAATATGCTGAAAGTCAGTGCCGACAATCTGGATGAAGGCCTGCGCTACGAAGGCGCCAAGGGCGACTCCAGCGCACTGCAGCAAATACTGCTGCTGTTCAACGTACAAGTCTGTCGTGAACGATTTCCGTTTGAAAAGCATGTGGGGCAAGACTGGACGTTAGAACACATCCACGCGCAGAACGCGCAAAGCCTGAACCGTGCTGAGGAGTGGAACACTTGGCTGATTGAACACCGCAAAGCTCTGGTAGCTATTCAGACGGTCAACAATGCGTCTGATATCCCGTCTTTGATCAACGAGATCGACGATGCTCTCCCAGATATTCATAACTCCCGTTTTGGTGAGCGTTTTCACGCCTTAGCGGCGCGGATACAAAAAATTCTGACTCTTGACGATGAAGGTGCTGACCACACCATCGCTAACTTGGCCTTGCTATCCCGTGGAGACAATGCCGCTCTGAGCAACTCGGTATTCGAGGTCAAGCGGCAAAAAATATTGGCGATGGACAAGGACGGTTATTACATCCCAGCGGCAACCCGTAATGTATTCCTGAAGTACTACACCCAAGCAGATGGTCTGCACCCTCATTTTTGGGGCAGTGCGGATAAGGCGGAATATTTGCAGGAAATAAAAACTCAACTGGCTCCCTACCTGCAATGAATGCTCCTGCCATGACGATAGCCGCCTCGACCTCCAACGCCCCTTCGTTTCATACCAGTCTGGCCCAGCTGTTTGAACAGGCTCAAATTCGGGCTATAGAAATCCCGCTTATCCAGCGCGACTACGCCCAAGGACGCCACAGCGTGCAGGTGGAGGAAATCCGCAAGCGTTTCATCGATAGCATGTATGCCGCACTAGAGAGCCAAAACGGTATTGACTTGGATTTTGTATTTGGCGATGTGGTGGACGGCACTCTGTACCCTCTGGATGGCCAGCAACGCCTAACCACCCTCTTTTTGCTGCACTGCTATCTGGCGTGGCACATCCCCGAAACCAAGAATATCAAGCAGTCTTGGCACGCCTTTAGCTACTCCACCCGCCCCGGCGGACGGGAGTTCTGCCAGTTTCTGACCAATTGCCGTCCCGACATGGAGCAAACCACAATATCTGAGTGGCTGAAAGACCAGACCCGCTATCTGAAAGACCAGACTCGCTATTTGCCCACTTGGAAGCACGACCCCACCATCCAAGGCATGCTGGTGATGTTGGACGCATTGCACCAGCGCTACAGCAATTCACCACCGGAAAGGCGGTACGCACACTGGGAGCGGCTGATCCATCCCACCCACGCCGCAATTCGCTTTCACTTGCTACCCGTTCAGGCGCAAAGCCAAGACACCACCCTGTACGTGAAGATGAACTCACGGGGCAGGCCGCTGACTGATTTTGAAAACTTCAAAGCCGAACTGGAAGCACTGATGCGCGCCAATCCAGCTATCCCCAAGGAGATGCAGGTCGGTTTTTCGCACAAAATCGACACCGATTGGACGGATCTTTTCTGGTCTTATCGAGGAAAAAGCCAAGCGATAGACGAAAAATTTATGCGCTACTTTCGCTTTCTTGCTGAAGTGCTGGCGTGGAAAGCAGGCTGCGACATTGATCAGTCAAAAACTGACCGACAAGCGCTGACCGACTTGGCTGAATACCTCTTGAGTAACAAGGCTGCACAGGCCAGTACGCATACAGACTGGATGGTGCAAGCACTGGATATTTGGATAGAAGCTGATGCCAGCGGAATTAACCGTCGCCGCGCTATCGAGCCTATGTTCAAGCAGCTCTTTAGTCGTGCTGAGGCATCTGCTACTCAACCCTTGCGCGTTTTCAATTTCAAAGATTTTGATGAGTCTCGCATTGGTGTGGATATGCTGCACGCCTGCTGCGAGATGTATGGCACCCGCACCTGGACTCTGGCGCACACCTTGCTTTTTTACGGTGTGCTGTGCGGCTACATAGCATCAATGCCTACGGAGGATTTCCAGCAGCGTCTGCGTCTACTGCGCAATCTGACGGAGGCATCACGGGCCGAAATTCGTGCTGGTTGGCCCAATAACATGCCAAGTTTGCTTGCTGAAGTGGAAAGCGTCATGGCTGGAGGGCTGCTCGATGACATCAAGACCTTCAACCAAGTGCAGGTGGCTAACGAGCAGATAAAGTGTCGCTTTTTGGCTGCCCACCCTGCACTGCAAGAAACTTTGCACCAACTGGAAGACCATGATCTGCTACGTGGCGGACTGACCGTCTTTGATTTGGATCCAGGGCAGGCAGGTACCATCTTTGAGCGCCGCGCTACACAATTCCCCCTGCTTTTCGCATCACCCTACAGCCAAGTCACCGCCGCACTGCTAACCAAAGGCCACGAAGGCCGTGGCCGGTCGCGCAATGCTGGCTATCGTCTTGCCTACTTGGGTGCTCCTCAGCAACGAGACCCATGGGAAAACCTATTTCGTGCCAGAAAAGGGGAGGATCATCCAACCTGCGCGCCTTTAATGGCTTTGCTGGACGACTTGGCTTTTGGAAAGACGCTGGAATTTGTCATAAACGATTTTTTAAACAACCTAGCCGTACCAAAAGACTGGCGCTACTACATGGTGAAGTACGAAGCGATGCGCCAAGGCTATTTAGGCAATCACGTCATCGGCCCTGGTGCTGGTTATGCAATGTGCATGCTCCAAGGTACTTCCTGTGATTTGCGTGGTTACCACTTTGATAGCTACCTTTTGGTCTTGACTGAGTTGGCAGGCCTGACTGCAGAGCAGATTGGCAATGACGATTGGCCTCGCTGTTTTACTGGCGATGGAACTGATGCACGCCACCTTAAGTTGCGCAAAAGTGGGATCAAGATTCAGTGCGTGGACGCCGGATGGCAGTTCAGTAACCTCCCGGCAGATGCCCAACAACGCCTAGTATTTGAGAGCGTAGTAAGTAAGCACCCCGGCTATCAAATTCAAAATTTGCTACACGCTGTACAGCAAAAAAATGGCATTGACACTGAAGACCGACTTGCGCTGGGTGCGCAACTGCTGCGAGAGCTGACAGTAGCAGGGCTCTAATTTTGATTTTTAGCAGCATTGCCCTCAGCGCCGGCGCAGGATGTGGATGAACTCCTTGCCCACCGTCTGCTGCTCCACCAGCTCGTTGCCGGTCTGTTTGGCAAACGCCTGAAAATCGCGCAGCGAGCCGTTATCGGTCGCCACCACCTTGAGCAACTGGCCGCTCTCCATGCCGGCCAGCGCTTTTTTGGCTTTCAAAATAGGCAGCGGGCAGTTCAGCCCGCGCGTGTCAACTTCGGTGTGGATGTCCATGGGGTGTTCTTCAATCTTCAGTCTTTAAGGTCTGCATTCTCGGTGCGGAAAAAATCCACAAACTCTGGCTCAATGCCGCGTCCGCGCAACCAATCGGCCAGCGCGTAGCCGGTGCCCGCCGGCCAGCATTGCAAGCGCTCGGGCCGCACCAAGCGGTAATCGACCAGCTCGGGCGACAGCTGCACGGTGCCGCGGGCCAACGTGTGGAAGGCAATGATGACTTGGTTCATGCGCTGGAAGTCGTAGACGCCAATCAGTTGCAGCGCGCTGATGTCCACGTCCAGGCTGGTTTCTTCCTTGATCTCGCGCGCAATGCCCTCTTGCGGCGTTTCGCCCGCTTCCATGAAGCCGGTGATCAGGCCAAACGCTGGCATCTTCCAAGCGGCATTGCGCGCCAGCAGAATGCGCCCGTCCAACTCGACCACCGCCGCCAGCACCGGCGTCGGGTTGTTCCAGTGCGTCCAACCACAGGCCGGGCAGCGCAGGCGCTCGACATCGCCGCTGTCCTCGGCCTGCGTGATCAGCGCCAACGGCGTGGCGCAGTGGGTGCAAAAGCGGGTTTGGTAAGCTAAAGCGTCATTCATATACTATGAATTTAATAGCTGTTAGCGCATATATCTAAAGGGCTAGAGGCATATTTGGCCATTATTTATCCGTTTTACATCGGAAACACGCCAGTAGACAAATACCGGTCACCCCGGTCGCAAACCACAAACACAATGTGCGCATCGTGCTCGCGCAGCGCAATCTGCTGCGCCACCCAGCAGGCGCCGGCGGCCGAAATGCCGGCAAAAATCCCTTCCTCGCGCGCCAGACGCCGGCACATGTCCTCGGCGTCGTCTTGGCTGACCAGCATCAGCTCATCGACCGCGCGCGGGTCGTAAATCGCCGGCATATACGCCTCGGGCCACTTTCGGATGCCCGGAATGCGCGAGCCCTCTTGCGGCTGCGCGCCAATGATCAGCACGTTGGGGTTCTTCTCTTTCAGGTAGCGCGACACGCCGGTGATGGTGCCGGTGGTGCCCATCGCCGAGACAAAGTGCGTGATGCGCCCGCCAGTCTGCTCCCACAATTCGGGGCCGGTGGTCTCGTAATGGATGCGCGGGTTGTCGGGGTTGGCAAACTGGTCGAGCACCCGGCCCTTGCCCTGCTTGACCATGCTCAGCGCCAAGTCACGCGCGTATTCCATACCGCCGCTTTTGGGTGTCAGCACCAGCTCGGCACCAAACGCCTTCATGGTCTGCGCGCGCTCGATGGACAAGTCCTCCGGCATCACCAGCACCATGCGATAGCCCTTGATGGCGGCGGCCATCGCCAGCGCAATGCCGGTGTTGCCAGACGTCGCTTCGATCAGCGTGTCGCCGGGGGCAATTTCGCCGCGCTCCTCGGCGCGGCGGATCATCGCCAGCGCCGGACGGTCTTTGACCGAGCCCGCCGGATTGTTGCCCTCCAGCTTGCCCAAAATCACATTGCCACGCGCCGCGTTGTCTTGCGCACCAATGCGTTGCAGCGCCACCAAGGGCGTGGCACCGACAGTATCTTCAATCGTCTGATATTTCATGCGCGTACTGTGCCATAATTCGCGTCTTCACAAATACCGCCCGGGTGGTGAAATTGGTAGACGCAGGGGACTCAAAATCCCCCTCCGAAAGGAGTGCCGGTTCGATTCCGGCCCCGGGCACCATCTGATACTCCCAGATAGCATCAAGACGGATCAAACCCGCTACATCTCATAGGTGTAGCGGGTTTTTCTTTGTCTCACGTCACCTCACTTCCCCTCACCTCGTACCATGACATACCGGCAAAGGGATCGTGATGGTCCCTCAAGTCCAAATGTTTTCCACACTAAAGTCTTCTTATGGCTACTAAAACGACGCAATCTAAAGACGCAGCAATTTCCGATGTGCTCAATCAGAACATCGAAGCTGCCGAGCAGATCAAATCTTCTGCCAACGAGTTGGTAGTAGTTCATGCCGTGCTGTCCACGAAAGTGGCAAAGCAGGGAGACGAGGTTGACTTACAGGCTGCAGTGAAGCGCACAGCAGAGATTGAGCAGCAACTGAGCCAGACCGCAGAAGCCTTAGATAGCTCGAACCAGCGACTGAGTGAGATTGATTAAAACAAGACCACAGGGATTCTCACTAAGCAAGAAATAACAGATCAGCTCAATTGATTTTGATCTGGAGGCAACGCGGGTAGCACCCGGTTTATCTCATTCGTCAGGTGGCCGCGATCTACGACATCCGCAATTCCAATCCAGTCGTGGTCTGGAAGCCAATCAACTCACGCCCCCGCGCCATCACTCAAGATGGGCGGCGCCAGGGGTGTTTTCAAAATAAGAACCATCGTTTTTGAATTGAAAACGTATTGGGTATAAAACAGCTATGCCCCGCGCAACACGCTGAACTCCCGAAACCGCCGCGCGGGCAGCGGGGTTGTCAACTGCCAGACGATATTCATCGGACGGGCACCAGTGCTCTCCACCAAGTGCACCGGTCCGCAGGCAATGAACGGCGATTTGCGGTCGGCGCGGACAAATAGCTGGAAGCGCCAGCCGTTGCCGGGGCTGTTCAGGTATTGCTGACCGATGTGCGTTTCTGGCGCAGCGCTGTTCTGGCTTTGCCAGTGAAAGCGCGATGGGCTCATGGCGTAGTCGTGATAGTTCACCGTCTCGTGGTAGCCGCTGCTTTTATCCAGCGTGACAAACATCAGTTCAATGCGCTGGGCTTTCAGGCGCAGCACGCCTTCGCGCGCGGCGGGTCGGGCGACATCCGTCAGCCAGCCGACGGCGGTTTGAATTTCGCGTGAGCTGTATTGGCCATGCAACAGCAGCGGTGTGGCTTCCAACCCCGGCAGCGGCACCGATGGCAGGGTGCTGCGCACTTCCAACACGTCGGCGAGTTCGCGCAGTTCGGTGATGGCGTTCGGATTGCTTCCCAGGCGCGTCAGAAATGGCACGGGGCCGCCGACTTGGCTGCTGGTGCCGTCCACTTGGTAGGCCAGCATTTGCACCAGAGCGGCGTCATGGGAGCTCAAAGACGTATGGGGTGCAGCGGCGCGTTCAGCACCCAGGCGCAGGGCGTCAATCTGGTTTGGTGCGTCGCGGTGGCACAGGCTGGCAAAGCGCCGAGAAAAATAGGCTTCCTCGGGCCCTGGCTCAGACACCAGCAGGCCCGCATCGCGGCGCAGTGCGGACCAACCTGCGCGCCCGCTATCGCGGTAGATGTCGGATAGCTCCAGCCCTTGCTCGTGCAGAAATTCCGCCAAAACCGGCGGCTTACCTTGCAGCGCAGTCAGGGCCTGCAATTCGCGTTGCAGGTTGCGCCAGCCTTGGTTCACATGGCTTTTCAGATGGGCCAGCACGCGCTGGCGTACTTGGTGCTGTAGCTGGATATGGCAGCCGGCAGGCAGGGCCGAAAACTCGTGCTCCAGGCTGTCAATCAACACGCGCCGCGATTGCCCGGTGATGCTGGAGAGCAACCGGTCGTAGCGAAATGCGGCGTTGTGCTGGCCGACAAAATCCAGCACCAAACAGCTTTCTTTGTTCGCGCTCAAGCGCAGCCCGCGGCCCAGTTGCTGCTGGAACAGCAGGGCGCTTTGCGTTGGGCGCAGCAGCAGCAAGGTGTCTACCGTCGGCAGGTCAATACCTTCATTGAACAAATCCACGGTGACCAGCGCACACAGTTCGCCCGACTCCAGCCGCTGGCGCGTACGGGTGCGCTCGTCGCTGGCGGTGTTGCCGTGCACGCACGCGGCGGGCAGGCCAGCGCGGCACAGAAAGTCGGCCATGAAAAGGGCGTGCTCCACCGACACGCAAAACACCAGCGCCCGGCTGGCGCGCGGGTTGGCGCTCAGGCGCGCCCATTCGCGCAGCACCAGCTTGGCACGCACATCGTTGTTGCTGACCAAGTTGGCGACGGCCTGCTGCTCGCCGACGCGGTTCCACGGCACGGCAGAAAAGTCGGTCGCGTCGTCGCAGGCGTAGTACTCAAACGGTGCCAGCAGTTGCAAATCCAGCGCATCCCACAGGCGCAGTTCGACTGCCGGGCTACCGTCGGGCCGTTGGTTGAAATAGCGGTGGATCGGCTGGCCGTCGGTGCGCTCGGGCGTGGCGGTCAGGCCCAGCAAAATCGTTGGCTGGATCGCCGTGGCAAGGGCGTCGAAGCGGTGGCTGGCAATGCGGTGGCATTCGTCCATCACCACTGTGTGCCAGTAGTCCGCGCCCAAAGTGTCCAGCAGCCGGCGCGTGCTCAGCGTGTCAATAGTGGCGAAAAGGTGGTTGTGGTTGTCGGCTTGGTGGTGGCCGCTGAGCAGCTGGCCGAAGCTGCCGTCGCGCAGCACTTCGCGGTAGGTGCGCAGGGCTTGTTGCAGGATTTCGATGCGGTGCGCTACGAACAGCAGGCGCGGCGGGTGTCCCAGTTGTTGGCAGCTTCGGCGGTAGTCGAAGGCGGCCACCACGGTTTTGCCGGTGCCGGTCGCGGCCACCAGCAGGTTGCGCATGCGGCCATGGGCGCGCTCGTTGGCCAGTTGCTCCAGCATGTCTTGCTGGTAGGTTTTGGGCTGGAGCTCAAAGAACGACGTCAGGCTGCTGGACTGCCCCAACTGTCCCGACTCGCGGCCCAAGGCTTGCTCCAGCGCGGTGCGGTGCTCGGTATTGGCTGGGTCGTAATGCTCAAATTCCGGGTCTTCCCACAAGGTGTCGAAGTGCGCAATGGCGCGGGTGTAGAGCTCGCCTTGCGTGCGTTCGGTGAATTTCACCGTCCATTCCAGGCCACCGGCCAGCGCTGCGCCGGTCAGGTTGGCACTGCCGACATAAGCTGAACCAAACCCCGTAGCGCGCCGGAATATCCAAGCTTTGGCGTGCAACCGCGTGCGGCGTCCATCGAGTGACACACGCACTTCGCAGCCGGGCAGGCTGGCGAGTTCATGGACTGCGGCGGCGTCGGTCGCACCGATGTAGGTGGTGGTCAGCACGCGCAGCCGTACCGGTGGTTTGCCGTCAGCCCCCACAGCGGTGATGCGCGTGAGCACGTCGCGCAGCTTGCGCACGCCCGACACGGTGATGAAGCTGACCAAAATATCCACCTGCCCGACGGCGCTCAGCTCGCGGCGCAGTTCGCTCAGCAGCGACGGCGTGCCTTTGCCGGCCGTGAACAGCCACGGCGTCGCCAAGCCGGTCTGCGGCGCCTCGGGGTGTACGCCGTGGTGCAACACCGATGTCAACACGCGCGGCGGGACAGCAATCAGGTCCAGCACTTCGGCCGACTCAGGCGCCAGCCGGCGGCGCAACTCGGTCAGCAGGCCATTGACCAGCGCCAGCTGCGGCTCTATCTGGCCGCCATCTGCCAAGTCATTGAGCACACCGGCCAGCTGGCGGTGCAGCACTTCGGCCAAGCGTGCGCTGTCGGCAATACCAAGAGGGTGAACTTGGCTGGCCGCTGCATCCAGCGCTGTGTGCGCGCGCTCAGTGAGCAAAAGGTCATAGAAGCCCGAAGGCAGTGCACTGGTCAATCTCTACTCCTGCGGGCGATGGGGGTTACGGATGTTACGCAGTCCCTTCAATCATCTGCATTGGCGGCAGAACAAAATATGGGTCAAATCAGCCTCTAAGCCATACCCAACTTGCGCTCATAGCTATCAAATACAAAGTAAACACAGCCTCTCTGATTACGCCTTGCCAGCGCCGCGAGGGGCGGCGTTGTCCTACCCGGTTTCGGCTCCTTGGGTAGAAGACTGGCGGCGCACTGGGGCGTAGCGTGGAGAACCCTCCCCGCTTGCACGCTGTGCGCTCCACGCCATGCCTGATCCTGCTGTGTTGCTTCTCTCCAATGGCCGCTACCACGCCTTGCTGACCGACAGCGGCAGTGGCTATAGCGCGTGGAATGGGCTGGCGCTGACCCGCTGGCAAGAAGATGCGGTGCGCGACCCATGGGGCGCGTTTTGCTATCTGCGCGACAACGCCAGCGGCGTTGTGTGGTCGTCTACCGTGCAGCCGACCTTGCACCGCCCGGAGGCTTGTCAAAGCACTCTGGGGGCCGGGACGGCGCAGTTTTTGCGCGAGGACGATGGCATCCAGGTGCGCAGCACGGTGGTGGTGTCGCCGGACGATGACGTGGAGTTGCGTCGGGTGTGCATTCGCAATCTGTCCGACCGCCCGCGCTTACTCAGCGCCACCAGTTTTGCCGAGATCGTGCTGGCGCCGGCGGCGACCGATGCGGCGCATCTGGCGTTCAGCAAGCTGTTTGTGGAGACGCGCATTGACCCAGCGCTGCACACCATTTTTGCCACCCGGCGCCCGAGTACGCCGCAGGAGACGCGGTGCTGGTGGTTTCACCGGGTGCTGGTCGATCAGGCCGGCGCCAGCGATGCGGCACAGGTAACGCTCGGCGAGGTGTCGTATGAGACCAACCGGATGCGCTTCATCGGTCGGGGGCGCTCTGCCCGTGACCCGCTGGCATTGCAAAGCGATGCACCCTTATCGGGCAGCGACGGCCCGGTGCTGGATGCGGTGGCTGCCATTCGCGTGCCCTTCACGCTGGCGCCCGGCGCGTCCATCACCCTGCACTGGCTGACCGGTGCGGCGCCGTCGCAGGAGGCCTGCACGGCGCTGGCGCAAAAATACGCCACTGCCAGCGCTGTGCAACCGATGCAAGAACACGCCACGGCGTACCGTCAGACCACGCTGGCGCAGTGGGGCGCCAGCGAAGCCGATGCGAAGCTGTACGAGCGTGCCGCCGCCGCCATCGTGTATGCCAACTCGGCTCTGCGCGCGGACGCTGCCACGATTGCCAGCAATCACCGTGGCCAGTCGGATTTGTGGGGGTTTGGCATTTCTGGCGATGTGCCGATCGTGCTGCTCCAGCTCAGTGCCGCCACGCCGGCGCCGGTGTTGCAGCAGGTGGTGCAGGCGCAGGCGTATTGGCGTGCGTTTGGCATTCGGACGGAGTTGGCGCTGCTGTGCGCGCCCCCGCTTTTTGCGCAGGTGCAAGAACTGCTCGGTGCCGGCGCCCATGCCGCGTGGCTGGGCAAACCGGGTGGTATTTTTGTGCTGGACAACGCGCGGTTGGATGACGGTGACCTCACCCTGCTGCAAAGCGTCGCACGACTGGTTTTAAGCGATGCGCGCGGCACGTTGGCTGAGCAGTTGGCGCACGGCGTGGGCGCCGATAACGGCCTGGGCAGTTTTAGCGCGGACGCACGCGAGTACGTCATCACGGTTTCGCCAGCGCAGATGACGCCCGCGCCTTGGGTGAATGTACTGGCCAATCCGGGCTTTGGCACGCTGGTGTCCGAAAGCGGCAGCGCCACCAGCTGGAGCGAAAACGCGCACGAGTTTCGCCTGACGCCGTGGTCAAACGATCCGGTCAGCGATGCCAATACCGAGGCGTTTTATATCCGCGACGATGCCAGCGGGCGCTTTTGGTCGCCCACGCTGCTGCCCACGCGCAGCAGCACTGCGCCCTACACCACGCGCCATGGTTTTGGCTACAGCGTGTTTGAGCACTGCGAGGAGGGCATTGCGTCGCACCTGTGCATGTACGTGGCCATCGACGCGCCAGTCAAATTTGTTGTGCTCAAGCTGCACAACCAGTCCGAGCAGCAGCGGGAGTTGTCGGTCACCGGTTATCTGGATTGGGTGCTGGGCGATGAACGTGTCAAAACGCTGATGCACGTCGTGACGGAACTGGACGCCGGCACCGGCGCGCTGCTGGCGCGCAACAGCTACAACACCGACTTTGCTAGCCGCACGGCGTTTTTTGATGTGGATGCGGGCGCGGCTTCAGTGTGCGCCGACCGGGGTGATTTTTTAGGGCGCTACGGCACGCTGGCAGCGCCAGCGGCCTTGGCACAAGCGCAGTTGTCGGGCCGGGTCGGCGCCGCGCTAGATCCGTGCGCGGCGCTGCGCGTGGCCTTCACGCTGGCGCCGGGGCAGGAGCGCAGCACCATCTTTCGTCTGGGCTGTGGCACCTCAGCGCGAGAAGCGCAGGCGCTGGTGCAGCGCTGGCGCGGAGCCGAGGCCGCCGACGCCGCGCTGGCCGCTGTACACGATTATTGGCAGCGCACCCTGGGCGCGCTGCAAGTGCAAACCCCTGACGCAGACCTGAATGCACTGGCCAATGGCTGGCTGCTGTACCAGGTGATCGCCGCACGCTTGTGGGGGCGCACCGCGTTTTATCAGTCCAGCGGGGCGTGTGGGTTTCGTGACCAGTTGCAGGATGTCATGGCGCTGACGCACGCCCAGCCCGCCTTGGTACGCGAACATTTGCTGCGCGCCGCCGCCCGCCAGTTCATCGAAGGCGATGTGCAGCACTGGTGGCACCCGCCGTCGGGCAAAGGGGTGCGCACACGCTGCTCTGACGACTATTTGTGGCTGGTGCTGGTGACCTGCCGCTACGTCGATGCCACCGGGGATACCGGCGTGCTGGACGAGTCCTGTCACTTTCTGGAAGGCAGCGCCTTGAAGGAGGGGCAAGCCTCGAATTACGAGCTGCCCCGTACCGCAGCACAAAGCGCCAGTCTTTACGAGCATTGCGTACGCGCCGTGCGCCGGGGTCTGCGCTATGGCGCGCATGGCTTGCCGCTGATGGGCACGGGCGACTGGAACGACGGCATGAACCTGGTCGGCGCAGAAGGCAAAGGGGAAAGTGTCTGGCTGGGATTTTTTCTCGTCACTGTGCTGGGCCGTTTTGCACCGCTGGCGCGCCAGCACGGCGACGGGGAATTTGCCGACCTCTGCGAGCGCGAAGCCAGCGCGCTAGTGCAGCGTATCGAGGCCGTGGCCTGGGACGGCGACTGGTACCAGCGCGCCTGGTTTGACGATGGCTCACCGCTGGGCACGGCGGCCAACACCGAATGCCGCATCGACTCGATTGCGCAAAGCTGGTCAGTACTGTCCGGCGCTGCCAGCACGCAGCGCGGCCGGGCGGCGATGGAGGCCGTGAACCAGCAACTGGTGCAACGCGATGCGCAGTTGATTAAGTTGCTCCAGCCGCCGTTTGATACCTCCCATCCCAGCCCCGGCTACATCCAGGGATATGTGCCGGGTGTGCGGGAAAACGGTGGCCAATACACCCACGCCGCCGTCTGGGTGGCCATGGCTTTTGCCGCTCTGGGCGATGCCGAACGCGCCTGGGAGATGCTGAGCTTGCTCAACCCGGCACACCACGGCGACAGCGCCGCCGCAGTGGCGCGCTACAAGGTGGAGCCTTATGTGGTGACCGGCGATGTCTATGCCCTGCCTCCGCACACTGGGCGCGGCGGCTGGTCTTGGTACACCGGCTCGGCGGGGTGGATGTACCAGCTGCTGACCGAATCGCTGCTGGGCCTGCGGTGCAGCGGCAACACGCTGCGCGTCAGCCCTCTCCTACCCGCGCACTGGAATGCGCTTGACATCCAGTACCACTTTGGTGAAACACACTACGACATTCACTGCTGCCGCAGCCCCGATGGCACCGCCGCCGTGGTGCTGGACGGACAGGTGCTGCAAGGCGACCGCATTGCGCTGGTAGACGACGGTTTGTCCCACACCGTCCAGGTTACGGTGCGTAAGCAACCCCAGAGTCAGACGGAGACACCGCCATGCACATCGGAATGATCGGATTGGGACGTATGGGCTCACGCATGGTGAGTCGGTTGCTGGAAAAGGGACAACATTGTGTGGTGCATGACCCGCAAGCGGACGCGGTAAGTCGCTTGGTCGCCCAAGGCGCCGTGGGCACCGCCACACCGGCCGAACTGCTGGCCCAACTGGAGGCGCCGCGCGCCATTTGGCTGATGGTGCCGGCCGCCATCGTCGATTCGGTGCTGGACACGCTGGTACCACTGCTCCAGCCCGGTGACACCGTGATCGACGGCGGCAACTCTTACTACCGCGACGACATTCGACGCGCCGCCACTTTGCAAAAATCTGGCATCCATTACGTGGATGTGGGCACCAGCGGCGGCGTGGCCGGGCTGGAGCGCGGCTACTGTCAGATGATTGGCGGCGAGGACGCCGTGGTGCGCCGGCTCACGCCGATCTTCACGGCGCTGGCACCGGGCGTGGAGGCCGACACGCCTACGCCCGGGCGCACCGCCGGCAGCAGCAGTGCCGAGCAAGGCTTTTTGCATTGCGGCACGCACGGCGCTGGGCACTTTGTGAAGATGGTGCACAACGGCATCGAATACGGAATGATGCAGGCTTATGCCGAGGGTCTGAACATCCTGCACCACGCCAACGTCGGCCAATCCAGTCACACCAACGAGATCAGCGACGCCGAAACCACGCCGCTGCGCCACCCCGAGTTTTATCAATACGACCTGGATCTGCCCAACATCACCGAGGTCTGGCGGCGCGGCAGCGTGATTGCCTCGTGGCTGCTGGATTTAACGGCCGCAGCGCTGGCGCAAGACCCGCAACTTAAGGCCTACGGCGGCCGGGTATCTGACTCGGGCGAGGGGCGCTGGACGCTGGCCGCAGCCATCGACGAAGCCGTGCCGGCGCCGGTGCTCAGTGCAGCCTTGTATGCCCGCTTTGCGTCGCGCGGCGAGGCCGGGTTTGCCGACCAGATCTTGTCTGCCATGCGCCACGGCTTTGGTGGCCACCTGGAGAAAACGCCAGACAAGGAGGCGCCGTAAGCCATGGCAGAGCACAGCCCCCACAGCCCCCCAGCGCACTCAGACGCCTTGGTGATCTTTGGCATCAGCGGTGATCTGGCGTTCAAAAAAATCTTTCCAGCGCTGTATGCCATGGTCAAAAACGGCGCTTTGTCGGTGCCGGTGATTGGCGTGGCCGCAAGCGACTGGACGCGCGAGCAACTGCACCAGCAGGCGCGCAAAAGTCTGCAAGAAGAAACCGGCATGGACGACCCGGCCGTGTGCGAGCGCCTGCTGGCCCTGCTTTTTTATGTGCACGGCGACTACCGCGCGGCAGAGACTTTTTCAGCGATCAAAGCGGCGCTGAAAAATGCCCAGCGACCCGCGTATTACCTGGCCATTCCGCCCTCGCTGTTCACCGTCGTCATCCAGGGACTCCAGAGCGCGGGTCTGACAGAGCAGGCCCGCATCATTGTCGAAAAGCCGTTTGGCCGCGATCTGGCGTCGGCGCAAGAACTCAGCCGTATCGCGCAATCGGCTTTTGCAGAAAACGCCATCTTCCGCATTGACCACTACCTGGGCAAAGAGGCGTTGATGAACCTCCTCTACTTTCGCTTTGCCAACTCCTTTTTTGAGCCGCTGTGGAACCGCGACAACATTGCCAGTGTCGAGATCACGTTGGCCGAGAGTTTCGGTATTGAGGAGCGCGGCGCCTTCTATGAAACCGCTGGCTGCCTGCGTGACGTGGTGGAAAACCACATGCTGCAAATCGTCGCGCTGCTGGCCATGGAGCCCCCGGCATTCCAAGGCTTCAAGGCGGTGCAACAGGCCAAGGCGAATGTCTTTTATGCCATGCGGGCGCTGGTGCCGGGTGACTTGGTGCGCGGCCAATACATCGGCTACCGCAACGAGCCGCATGTGGCCAGCGACTCGGACGTGGAAACTTTTTGCGCGCTCAGGCTGTGGATTGACTCCTGGCGCTGGCATGGCGTGCCCTGGTTTTTGCGCTCGGGCAAGAAGCTGGCCAACACGGCAGCCGAAGTGCGCGTGCACCTGAAACCACCGCCGCAGCGTCTGTTTGACGATGCCGATGCGCACAGGACGCAGGCGAACTATGTGCGTTTCCGGCTCTCGCCCGACCCGGCGATTGCCCTGGCCACCCGCGTCAAATGCGCTGGCGAGTCGTTTGTCGGCCAGCAGCGCGAGCTGTATCTGAGCGAAATTTCACTGGGACACGATCTGCCTTATGAACGCCTGCTGGGCGACGCCATGGAGGGCGACGCCACGCTGTTCAGCAACCAAGAAGCGGTGGAAGCCGCTTGGGCCGTGGTCAATCCGGTCTTGACCGACCACGCGCCGGCATTGCCTTATCCGCCGGGCAGCTGGGGCCCGCCCGAGGCCGATGCCCTGATAGCCGCCTGCGGCGGTTGGCACAACCCTGAAGCACCCGCACCAGCACCAGCACCAGCACCACCACCACCGAGGGCCACCCCATGAATGACATGAACGAGATGAATGACATCGTGTTTTTGCTCGACGTGGACAACACGCTGCTCGATAACGACCAGATCACCACCGACCTGCACGGGCACCTGGAGCGCCAATTCGGTGCGGCCAGCGCACAGCGTTATTGGGTGATTTTTGAGCACCTGCGCCAAGAGCGCGGCTATGCCGATTATTTGGGCGCCTTGCAGCGCTACCGCCTAGAAGCGGAACAGGACATTGAAGACGATGCACGCCTGCTGCAAATGTCCAGTTTCCTAATCGACTACCCGTTTGCCAATCGGCTCTATCCGCAGGCACTGGAGGTGGTCAAACACCTCAGCACCTTGGGGCCCACGGTCATCTTGTCGGATGGTGATGTGGTGTTTCAGCCGCACAAGGTACTGCGCTCGGGCCTGTGGGCGGCCGTCGAGGGGCGGGTGCTGATCTACATCCACAAAGAGCAGCGGCTGGACGCCGTGCAGCGGCATTTTCCGGCGCGGCACTACGTGGTGGTGGATGACAAGCTGCGCCTGCTGGCGGAGATGAAAAGCATTTTGCAAGAGCGGCTGACCAGCGTGTTCCCGCGCCAGGGGCACTACGCAATGGACAGCACCCAGGCAGAGCGCTACCCGCCCGCGGATATCAGCGTCGAGCACATTGGCGACCTGATGCAGTTCCAGGCGGCAGATTTTCTGGAGAAAAAACTATGACCCCCACTGAAAAACTCCATGCCATGGGGCAATCGCTCTGGCTGGACAACATCTCGCGCAGCTTGCTGACCAGTGGCGAGTTGGCACGCTACATCAGCGATTTTTCTGTCACCGGGTTGACCTCCAATCCGACCATTTTTGAGCACGCCATCGGCCAAGGCGATGCCTACGATTCGGCAATTCACCAGCTGACAGCGTCCGGCCTGTCGGGCGAAGCGCTGTTCTTTGAGCTGGCGCTGGAAGATCTGCGCCAAGCGGCCGATCTGTTTCAGGACATCCACCAAGCCACCGGGGGCGTCGATGGCTGGGTGTCGCTGGAGTTATCGCCCCTGCTGGCCAGCGATACAGCGGGCAGCATCCAGGCCGCTGCGCAGCAGCACGCACAGGCCAAACGACCGAATCTGTTCATCAAGATTCCGGGCACACCGCAAGGTATCGGGGCCATTGAAGAGTCGATTTTTGCCGGCGTACCGATCAACGTCACGCTGCTGTTTTCACGCGCCCAGTATCTGGCTGCGGCAGAGGCCTACCTGCGCGGCATCGAGCGGCGGCTTGAGGCCGGGCTCAGCCCCGAGGTGGCTTCGGTGGCCTCGCTGTTTGTCAGTCGCTGGGATGTGGCGGTGCAGGATGCCGTGCCCGCCGCGCTGCACAACCGCCTGGGCATTGCCGTGGCCCAGCAGACCTATCAGGCGTACCGCGAACTGCTGGCCTCACCGCGCTGGCAAAAACTGGCGGCGGCCGGCGCTCGTCCGCAGCGCCTGTTGTGGGCCAGTACCGGCACTAAAGACCCCGCTGCTTCCGACACGCTGTACCTAGATGCACTGGCGGCGCCCGACACCATCAACACCATCCCAGAAAAAACCCTGCACGCCTTTGCCGACCATGGCCAAACCGGCACTGCTATGCCGCTGAACGGCGGCGACGCCGAGGCAGTGCTGGCGTCCTTTCGCCAGGCTGGTGTGGACGATACGGCGCTGGCCACGCAGTTGCAGGAGGAAGGCACAGCGGCCTTCTCCAAGTCGTGGAAGGCCTTGCTGGACAGCATTCAAAAAAAGAGCGCGGCATTGCTCGCCAAGGAAAACCCATGAACACGGTCTCCACGCCCACCGCTGTACCCGCCACCCGCCCCCTGACGCTGACGGAACGGCCCGCTTGGAAGGCGCTGGCCGCACACCACGCCCGCATCGGCACGGTGCATCTGCGCCAGCTGTTTGCCCAAGACCCGCAGCGCGGCAAGCGCTTTGCCGCAGAAGGCGCCGGTCTGTATCTGGATTACTCCAAAAACCGCATCACCGACGAGACGCTGCACTGCCTGCTGGCGCTGGCGCTGGAATGCAATCTGCCGCAGCGCCGTGACGCCATGTTCCGCGGCGATACCGCCAACAGCACGGAAAACCGCGCTGCATTGCACACGGCGCTGCGCGCGCCGGCGGGCGAAAAAATCATGGTCGATGGCGAAGACGTGGTGGGCCCGGTGCACGAAACGCTGGCGCACATGGGCCGCTTTGCCGACGCGGTGCGCTGCGGCGCCTGGAAAGGCAGCACCGGCCGGCGCATCCGCAACGTCATCAACATCGGTATTGGCGGCTCAGACCTGGGCCCGGTGATGGCCTATGAGGCGCTGCGCCACTACAGCCAGCGCGAGCTGACGCTGCGCTTTGTCTCCAACATCGATCCTGCTGCCCTGTTGGAAGCCACGCGCGACCTGGACGCCGCTGAAACGCTGTTCATCGTCTGCTCCAAGACCTTCACCACCTTGGAGACCATGACCAACGCCCATGCCGCACGCGCCTGGGTGGTGCAGGCGCTGGGGGATGACGCTACTCTGGCGCAGCATTTTGTGGCGGTGTCGGCCAATCCCGAGGAAGTGGCGAAATTTGGCATTGCACCGGACAACCGGTTTCACTTCAGCGATTGGGTCGGCGGGCGCTACTCGATGGATTCGGCGATTGGCCTGTCCACCATGGTGGCCATCGGCCCAGAAAATTTTCAGCAGATGCTGTCGGGCTTTCGCGCAATGGACGAGCATTTTTTGCACACACCACTGGAGAAAAATCTGCCAGTGCTGATGGGCTTGATCGCCGTCTGGAACAACAATTTTCTGGGTGCCCGCACGCTGGCGGTGCTGCCTTACAGCCAATACCTGCATCGCTTTCCGGCGTATTTGCAGCAACTGACGATGGAGAGCAATGGCAAGCATGTGACGCTCGACGGCCAGCGCGTGGCCTATGACACGGCGCCGATCTGCTGGGGCGAGCCGGGCACCAATGGTCAGCATTCGTTCTACCAGTTGCTGCACCAGGGCACACGGCTGGTGCCGTGTGATTTCATCGGTTTTTGCCGCAGCCTGGCGCCGCTGGGTGAGCAGCAAAACCTGCTGATGGCCAGTTTTTTTGCCCAGTCCGAGGCGCTGGCTTTTGGCAAGACGGCCAGCGAAGTCGCCGCCGACGGCTGCCCCAACTGGTTAGTGCCGCACCGCACGCTGGAAGGCAACCGCCCCAGCAACACCGTGCTGGCCGAGCAACTCACCCCCGCCAGCTTGGGGGCGCTGGTGGCGCTGTACGAGCACAGCGTATTCACGCAAGGCGTCATCTGGAACATCGACTCGTTTGACCAATGGGGCGTCGAGCTGGGCAAGGTTTTGGCGCAGCGCACTGCAGTAGCGCTGGAAAGCCCCGCCGAGCCAGCACCAGCACCAGCACCGGCACCGGCACAGCCGCAGCCGCAGCCGCAGGTGCATGACAGCTCCACCCACACGCTGATGCAGCGCTATCGCCGTCTGCGCAAGGAATCACCATGACCACGGCAACGATCAAACCGCTCTATCTGCTGCCCTTTGACCACCGGCACTCTTACATCAAGGGCATGTTCCACTTTGACCCGCCTTTGAGTGACACACAGCACGACCACGTGGCGGCCAGCAAGCAACTGATCTACGACGGCTTCAAGGCAGCGGTAGGCACGGGCTTGGCACAAGCCGATGCCGGCATTCTGGTGGACGAAGAGTTTGGCGCCGCCCTGCTCCGCGACGCGCAGGCACGGGGTTTTGTGACCGCCGTGTCGGTCGAGAAAAGCGGTCAGGATGACTTTCAATTTGAATATGGCAACGACTTTGCCGCCCACATTGAAGCCTTCCATCCGACCTACGCCAAAGTACTGGTGCGCTACAACCCGGCCGGCGATGCCGCAGTGAATGCCGCCCAGCGCGAGCACCTGAAAAAGCTTTCGGACTATTGCCAGCGCAGCAGCTGCGGCTTCATGTTTGAGCTGTTGGTGCCGGCCACCGCCGCCCAACTGGCCAGCGTGCAAGGCGACAAGAAAGCCTACGACGTGGAGTTGCGTTGCGATCTGATGCTGCAAGCCATCGGCCAGTTGCAGGATGCCGACATAGAGCCGACGCTCTGGAAAATCGAGGGACTGGACCAACGCGCAGACTGCGAGCGCATCGTCGCGCAAGTGCAGCGCGGCGGGCGCCACCACACGCACTGCATCGTGCTCGGACGGGGTGCCGACATCGCACAAGTCGAGCACTGGCTGAGTACGGCGGCCAGCGTGCCCGGGTTTATCGGCTTTGCCGTTGGTCGCACCACGTTCTGGGATGCCGTAGCCGATGTTGAAGCGCAAAAAATAACGCGCTTGCAAGGCGTGGCCCACGTTGCCGAACGCTATCGCCGATGGATCACCATTTTTGAACAGGGTCTTCGGGCCAGAAACGATGCCGAAAGGGTACCGGCAATACCGGCGGCATCCGCCGTGCACTCTGCAGGAGCATCGACATGAGCAAAACCGCCTCTCTGGATGCGCTGTGTATCACCACGCTGCGCACGCTGTCCATCGATGCCGTGCAAAAGGCGCAATCCGGTCATCCGGGCACGCCCATGGGTGCAGCGCCCACCGCCTACGTGTTGTGGCAACGCTTCCTGACTTATGACCCCGCCCAGCCCGAGTGGCCCAACCGCGACCGTTTTGTGCTGTCAGCCGGCCACGCCTCGGTGCTGCTCTACAGCCTGTTGTTCTTGTGCGACGTGCAGTCCACCGGGCCGCGCACTGGCCAGTCCGCTGGTCCGGCTGTCACCCTGGACGATCTGAAAACCTTTCGCCAAGTGGGTAGCCGCTGTACCGGCCACCCGGAGTACGGCTGGACTGGTGGCGTGGAAACCACCACCGGGCCGCTGGGCCAGGGCGCTGCCACCAGCGTTGGCATGGCGATTGCACAAGAGTGGAAGGCCGCCACGTACCACCGTCCTGGCTTTGCCTTGTTCAACCACAAAACCTACGCACTGTGCAGCGACGGCGACATGATGGAAGGCGTGGCCAGCGAAGCCGCTTCGCTGGCTGGACACTTGCAACTCTCCCATTTGTGCTGGATTTACGACGCCAACCAGATCAGCATCGAGGGCTCTACCGACATCACCTTCACGGAAAACGTCGGCGCGCGCTTTACCGCTTATGGCTGGAGCGTGCTAGAGGTGGCCGACGCCAATGACCTGGAGGCTTTGACAGACGCCTATCTGTACTTTCACATCACCAAAGACAGACCCACCCTGATCATCGTCCACAGCCACATCGGCTACGGCGCGCCCCACAAGCACGACTCACGCGAAGCGCACGGCGAACCCCTGGGCACGGAAGAGGTGCGTTTGGCAAAGCAGTTTTATGGTGCCGATCCGGACGTGCAATTTGATGTCCCAGAGGGCGTGCAGGCCCATTTCAGCGCGCTGTTCGGCAAAAACGGGAGCGCGGCGCGCCAGGCCTGGGAGCGGCAATTTGCGGCCTACCGCGAGCAATACCCCGATCTGGCCGACCAGATCGAGCGGATGGAGCGGGGCGATCTACCCGAGGACTGGGCGCAGCATTTGCCGGCCTTCCCGACCGATGCCAAGGGACTGGCGACACGCGACGCATCGGGCAAGGTGCTGGACGCCATCGCTGCCCATATGCCCTGGCTGATGGGCGGTGCCGCCGACCTCTGGCCATCGACCAAAACCAATTTGCGCTTTCCCTTTGCAGGGGAATTTCAAGCACCCGACGGCCACTTCGATGAGCCTGATAATCGCCACGATTACGCCGGGCGCAATCTGCATTTCGGCATCCGTGAACATGCCATGTGCGCCATAGGCAGTGGCATGGCGCTCTCCCGGCTGCGCGCCTATGTGTCGGGTTTTTTCATTTTTACTGACTATTGCCGTGGCGCCATCCGGCTGGCGGCGTTCATGGGCATTCCGGTCATTTATATCTGGACGCACGACTCCATCAGCCTGGGCGAGGATGGCCCGACACACCAACCGATCGAGCAACTGGCATCGTTTCGGGCCATGCCCGGCATGGTACTGCTGCGCCCGGCCGACGCCAATGAAGTGCTAGAGGCCTGGCGCGTGGTGATGGCCCTGAAAGACCGCCCGGCCAGCCTAGTGCTGACACGTCAAGCACTGCCGACGCTGGACCGCACCCGCTATGCCAGCGCCAGCGGCGTAGCGCGCGGCGCCTACATCCTGGCCGATGCACCGGGTGGCCAGCCCGAGGTGTTGCTGCTGGCCACGGGCAGCGAGGTGGCGCTGTGCATCCAGGCCTTTGAGCAACTTCAAAGCGAAGGCATTGCGGCGCGCGTAGTCAGCATGCCATCCTGGGGTTTGTTTGAAGCGCAAAGCACAGACTACCGCCACGCAGTACTGCCGCCCGAAGTGCTGGCGCGGGTCTCGGTCGAAGAGGCCGCCACCTTGGGCTGGGATCGCTACGTCGGCCCACAGGGCAGCAAGATCGGCATGCATTCCTTTGGACTGTCGGCACCCAGAGAACAGGTCGAGGCGCATTTTGGTTTCACCGTGGTCCATGTCGTCGATGCCGCCAAAAAACAATGTGCACTGCACGCGCCAGTGGATAAAAAAACAAAGTTGAACCCGGTATGAGCACCCTCATCAGTCCCCTTGCCGGCCAGCCGGCACCGCCCGCGCTGCTGGTCAACGTGCCTCGACTGGTGACGGCGTACTACGCGCTCGTTCCAGATGCGGGCGTGTCCGCGCAGCGGGTAGCCTTTGGCACCTCGGGGCACCGTGGCTCGGCGTTCGACACCACCTTCAATGAATGGCATGTACTGGCCATCACCCAGGCCATCTGCGACTATCGGCGCAGCCACGGCATCACCGGCCCGCTGTATTGCGGCAGCGATACCCATGCGCTGTCGGCACCGGCCAGCGCCAGCGCCGTGGAGGTGCTGGCCGCCAATGGCGTTGAAGTGGTACTGGCCACGGACGACGAATACACCCCCACGCCGGCAGTCTCACACGCCATCCTGGTGCACAACCGCGGCCGCACCACCGGCCTGGCCGACGGCATTGTCGTCACGCCCTCGCACAACCCGCCCGACAACGGTGGCTTCAAGTACAACCCGCCGCACGGCGGGCCTGCGGATACTTCCGTCACCGAATGGATAGAGAGCCGGGCCAATAATTTTTTGGAGAACAAGCTCGCTGGCGTGCAACGCATGGCCTATGCCAAGGCGCTGCACGCTGCCACCACCCACCGCCACGACTATTTGAGCGCTTATGTCAGCGACTTGGCCAACGCCGTGGACATGGCGCTGATCCGCAGCAGCCAGCTGCACCTGGGCGTCAATCCGCTGGGCGGCGCCGGCGTGCATTACTGGGCGCGCATTGCCGAGCAATACCGCATCGACCTGACGGTGCTCAGCGACACGGTGGATCCGACCTTTCGCTTCATGACCCTGGACTGGGACGGGCGCATCCGCATGGATCCCTCCTCGCCCTACGCTATGCAGCGCCTGATCGACTGCCAAGACCACTTTGACCTGGTGCTGGCCTGCGACACCGACCACGACCGCCACGGCATCGTCACGCCAGAGGGGCTGTTGCCGCCCAACCATTACTTGGCGGTCATGATCGACTACCTCTTTCAGCACCGCTCGCAATGGCCGGCCACCGCCGCCGTGGGCAAAACCGTGGTCAGTACACAGTTGATCGACCGTGTCTGCAACCGCCTCGGCCGCACCTTGTTGGAAGTGCCGGTGGGCTTCAAATGGTTTTCTGCCGGTCTGTTGGCAGGCGCACTCGGCTTTGGTGGTGAAGAAAGTGCCGGCGCCGCCTTTTTACGCCGCGACGGCAACGTGTGGACCAGCGACAAGGACGGCATCACGGCAGCCTTGCTGGCGGCTGAAATCACGGCCCGCTGTGGCCGTAATCCGGCGGAGCTGTATGCCCAGCTGGGCCAGGAACTGGGCCTGCCGCTGGAGGATCGGGTAGAGGCACCCGCCACGCCAGAGCAAAAGAAACGTCTGGCCGCGCTAACCCCGCAAGACATCCACAACACACAACTGGCCGGCGAAAAAATCAGCAGCGTGCAAAACACGGCACCCGGCAACGGCGCCCCGATAGGAGGCATCAAAGTCAGTACCCAAAATGGCTGGTTTGCCGCCCGGCCCTCGGGCACAGAGGCTATTTACAAAATTTATGCCGAAAGCTTCAAAGACGCCGAGCACCTGCAAGCTCTGCTGCAAGAAGCGCAAGCTCTGGTCGACCATGCCATCGCTCCGTCAGGCGCGGGCAGCAGCCAGCCCTGAAAGGCTCCCATGGATGCAGGTCTGGCCAGCAGCGTAAAGGATGCCGACGAAGCCCTGCTGCATACCCTGCAACAAGAAGCGTTTGCTTATTTTTTGCAGAACATCAACCCCCACAACGGCCTGGTGGCCGACACCACCCGCCCCGGCTCACCATGCAGCATTGCCGTCGTCGGTTTTGCCTTGTCGGCCTACCCGGTCGGTGTGGAACGGGGCTGGATGGCGCGCGCCGATGCGGTGGAGCGCACGCTGGTGGTGTTGCAATTTTTGACCCACAGCGACCAGTCCGGTGCGCCAGACGCTACCGGTTACCAAGGTTATTACTACCACTTTCTGGATATGCAAAGCGGCCAACGCGTGTGGAATTCCGAACTGTCACTGATCGATACGGGGTTTCTGATCACCGGCGTGCTGACGGCTGCGGCCTACTTCACGGCAACCACCGCAGCGGAAACCGAATTGCGCCGCCTCGGCGATGCGCTGTACCGGCGCATCCACTGGCGCTGGGCGCAGCGTGAGCACGCCGCCGTCACCCATGGATGGAAGCCTGAATGCGGCTTTCTCAACTACGGCTGGGAGGGCTACAGCGAAGCCATCCTGTTGTACGTGCTGGGCTTGGGCTCGCCGAGTCACCCGCTGACCACAGAGAGCTATCCGGCCTGGACACTGACATACCAATGGGAAAACCTGTATGGGCAGGATTTTCTCTATGCCGGGCCGTTGTTCATTCACCAGTTCTCGCACGCCTGGCTCGATTTTCGTGACATACAAGATGCCTTCATGCGCGAAAAGAACTGCACTTATTTTGAAAACAGCCGCCGCGCCGCTTACGTGCAGCGCGAATACGCCACCCGCAACCCCTTGGGCTTTACTGGGTACGGGGCAGATTGCTGGGGCATTTCTGCCGGCGACGGACCCAGCGTTGCGCCCCAGACCATCATCGGTCGACACCAGACCTTCTACGGCTACGCGGCGCGCGGCGTGCCCTATGGACCGGACGACGGCACCATCAGCCCGTCGTCCTTGCTGTCCACCTTGGTGTTCGCCCCTGAGATCACCTTACCGGCCCTGCGCAGCGTACTGGCACACGACCCTCCAGGCGACACCACATCGATCCATACCAGCGGTTTCAATGCCTCCGTTGCCCACACCGGGCCACAGGGCTGGCTGTCGGAAGGCGAGTTTGGCCTGGACCAGGGGATCATGGTGGTGATGATTGAAAACTACCGCAGCGGTCTGCTGTGGCGTTTGAATCGCAGCATTCCGTACATACAGCAGGGTCTGCGCCGGGCGGGCTTTCAAGGGGGCTGGCTGTAGCGGCCATGGAACACCTCCATCCCCCCTTCAAACACCCTGCCGGTGGGGTGCATGACCACGAGTTGTGCGAGCATGTCCATCCCGTCCACTGGCGCAATCCGCAGCCACGCGATCCCTACCCTTTGGTGGTCATCGGGGGTGGGCCGGCCGGCTTGGTAGCAGCGCGCAAAGCCGCCAGGAACGGCATCAAGGTGGCGCTGATAGAGCGCGACTTATTGGGCGGTAACAGTTTGAATTTTTCTAGCCTGCCCTCCAAAGCCCTGATTCGCACCTCGCGTCTGTATGCCGATATGCGCAATGCAGTCCATTACGGCGTGTACCCCCCAGCACACATTGAAGTCGATTTTGCGCTGGTGATGGAACGCTTGCGCCGCATTCGCGCCCGCATCAGCCGCATCGATTCCGCGCCGCGCCTGAGCGCCGAGGGCATTGATGTCTTTCTGGGCGCAGCCGCCTTTACCGGCGGCCATACGCTGGAGGTGGATGGCACCCGCCTGCGCTTCAGAAAGGCCTTGATCGCCACCGGCTCACGCTCCATGCTGCCGCCCATTCTGGGACTGAGCGAAGCCGGCTATCACACCAACGAAACTATTTTCGACTTGACGGCATTGCCGGAAAACTTGCTGATCATCGGCGGTGGCCCCGTGGGCTGCGAACTGGCGCAAGCACTGGCACGTCTGGGCTCACGCGTCATCATCGTCCACAAACATCCACTGTTTTTACCCAAGGAAGAGCGCGACGCGGCGCAAATGGTGGCGGACGCACTGGCGCGCGACGGCGTAGAAATCCACCTCAACACCAACGCCATGAAGGTCTGGGTGGAAAACGGCAAAAAATGCGTGCAAACGTGGAATGACGGCAACATCGCCACCATCCGGGTGGATGAGATCCTGACTGGCATTGGCCGCGTGCCCACCGTATCCGGCCTGGGGCTGGACGCGGCAGGCATTGATTACAGCGCCCAGAACGGTATCCGCGTCGATGATTTTTTGCGCACCAGCCAGCGCCACATCTATGCCGCTGGCGACGTTTGTATGGAACACCAGTTTGTCGATACTGCTACAGCATCGGCGCGCATCGCTGTGCAAAATGCCCTCTTTTTAGGGCGCCAACGCATAAGCGAACTGACCATTCCTTGGTGCACCTACACCGACCCCGAGATTGCCCATGTCGGCCTGTACGTGAGGCAGGCGCGCGCGCGCGGCATCCCGGTCATTACCTACACCGTGCCAATGCACGAAGTGGATCGCGCTATTACCGACGGCGAAGAAAACGGCTTTGTCAAACTGCACATCCACGACGGCACTGACAAAATTCTGGGGGCCACCGTGGTGGCACGCCACGCCGGCGAAATGATCAACGGCATCACCCTGGCGATAGTGGCCGGCATCGGCCTGAAAACCGTGGCCCGCGTGATCCACACCTATCCCACCCAGGCCGACGCCATCCACATGGCCGCCCACGCCCACCAAGGTGCCGGCGTCAGCCCCTGGCTCGCATGGTTGATGCGCATTTGGCTACATCGATAAAAAATTGGAAAGCCCCACTCGGCCTGCCGCCGGCACTGCAGAACGTCCTGAAAAGGAAGCACCGCCAGAATAAGGCGACCCATCAACGTCAAAAGCCCCGCTTGCAATGCAAGCGGGGCTGTCGAAGCGAATGTATCGAAGAAGCCGTCAAATCAGCTTACGCCGATTTGCGGCGACGGATGGCGACCAAGCCGATCAAGCTGGCACCGAGCAGAGCCAGACTGCCCGGCTCAGGCACATCGCGCGCTGTGAAGTCTGCACTGGTGCTGGTTGCATTGATCGAGGTGTAGTTGCCATTCAGCAGCACGCCCGATGGGTTGTTGGTAATCGAGTTAAACGAGGTGTTATAGAAAGGGGTTGGATCAATGAAGAAGGTATTACCGAACGCCGTATTCAGGTAGGTATTGGTAGTCGTCAAGGTAGAGCCCCCTTCACTGTTCAGGGTTGCTACTCCAGAGATAAGGCTGCCAGAGCCGATCATTTTTTCGGGTGCAAGGGCCGTGATGGTTGCAGCCCTCACAAGTGCCGCATCGGCGGTCACCACGGTGACAGGACCCTGTGCTCCATACAGGTTATATGACAAAGCCGTGAGATTGAAGACATTACCGGGGACACCATATGTGCCCGAACCCAAAACACCCGTGTAGTTGAATCTCGCGTACATGCTGTAGGCGGTGGTCAGGCCGGTACCGCCAAAAATGGGATTCCCGCTGAGATCGAAGGCGCTGAACACTAGATAGCCGGAACCCGAGATAGTGTCCACACCATCAAACTCTACAAGGGTAGAGGAAGCGCCAGTGATATGGTCAGCGTCAAACGTACCAGGGCCACCCAGCACAGCCGAATCGACGGTAAATAGCGGCAAGGCTTGTGCTTGGAACGTTGCGCCGAAGGTCAGAGCTGCGCCGAGGGTTGCGATGCTCATCGCTTTGTAAATTGTCTTGGTTTTCATGACGAAATCTCCTGTGATGAAAGTGCTGTTAAATGGAGTGGTGCTGCTGGTAGCGTTATAGTTATGCATCAACCGTGCCAGATATAAAACATCAATAAAATCAATGCATTACGAATTCAGGATGGATGAGTTCGAGCTGGACTGAAAAATTTTCCGACACTTTTTTCACTGCAAAGCGGGCGGAGGCTAGCGTTTCACAGCCCGCAAAGGGGTCGTCGATGGAGCATGAACCCGAAAATATTGAAGCCGTACGGCGCTTGGTCCAGGCGGCGCGCGCCACCAAGGTACCGCTGTACCCGATCTCGCGCGGCATGAACTGGGGCTATGGTTCGCGCTCGCCGGTCGTTGCAGGGTCTGAACTGGTGAACCTCGGGCGCATGAACCGCATCCTGAATGCGGATCGCATCTCGGTGGACCACCCGGTGGCCGTCCTAGAGCCGGGCGTGACACAAGGGCAATTGCACGACTTCCTGACGGCACATTGCCCGCAATTGACTTTCAACGTCACCGGTTCTAGCCGCGACACCAGCATTCTGGGCAATGCGCTGGACCGTGGTGTGGGGTATTTCGGGCCGCGGCGCGAAGACCTGTTTGGTCTGGAGGTGGTGTGTGGCTCTGGCCAGGTACTGCGCACCGGTTTCAGGCGGCTGGGGGAACAGTCGCCGCTCGCACACAGCCATCCGTATGGACTCGGGCCGATGCTCGACGGGCTATTTTTCCAGGGTAACTTCGGCATCGTCACCAGTGCCTGTTTCCGGCTGGTTCCGCGCCGGCCGCGCGAAGTGGCCATCTCGATGGCGCTGTCACACGAGAAGAACCTCGCGCCTTTCCTCGACGAACTGGCCAAGCTGAAGCGGGACGGGCTACTCACCTCCGTCACGCACGTCGCCAATCGGGCACGCTCCCACGCCACCCTGGCGTTTGGCATTGCGACGTATCTGGAGCGTCAGTGCGGCGCATCCGCAGAGCAGGTGCGGGTCGAAACCACCCAGGCCTTGAATCTGGTTGCTCCCTTCGAATGGACCAGCCTCGCAGCGGTCACCGGCAACAGTGGCCAAGTCCGCGCCGCGCTGGCAGAGATTGGTGCACGCATGGGCAAGCTGGCCCAGATCAGGCATGTGACGACGGCGCGACTCAACGTGGCGTTCGCGATCGCCGATCGTTTGCGCACACTGCGGCTGACACGGCTGCATGCGGCGGCGCTATCGGCCATTCGGCCGCTGCACGGGCTCGCGCTGGGGGTACCGACCGATGTAGCCATTGAAAACCTGCTGTGGAAGTTCAGCCGCACCGACCTTGCACCGGCGCACCTTGACGAATCAAATTGCGGCTTGCTGTTTGTCAACCCGGCGCTGCCGATGGACGGCGGCTTTGTCGCGGCGATCGTCGAGGAGTTCAAGCACATTGCGCAGCGGCATGGGCACGAGCTCTACGTCACCCTCAACATCGAAACCGCCTCGTCGATGGTCGCGGTCATCAACTTGCTGTTCGACCGAGGGCAACCGGCCGAGGTGGCACAGGCGCATCGGTGCGCCGACGCGCTGCTGGAGCACATCCGGGCCAGCGGGCTGGAGTTATACCGGGCGCGAACGGACAACATGGAGGCTGTGGTGGCCGCCGATCCCGACTACTGGGCCACGGTGCGGGCGTTGAAAGGGGTGCTTGACCCCGACAACATTATCGCGCCGGGCCGCTACAACCTGGCGCGATGATCACGCGGGATCGCACGCCCCCACGCTTTCAAGGCGTGCAGGACACGCGGGCCAAACTCCACGGCAGTCACCCATCTTTTTCGCTCACAGGATCTGTCGGGATTGACTGACAGCTTGCCTACCGACCGCCGCAGAGACTTAGGATTTATGCGGTACCGAGATTAGCAAGGGCTAGCGACTACAGCGGAGCTGGGCCTATACCCCAAGGCGTTCAACACCCCCTTAAAGCACTCTAAGAAAGCACATATGTCTAATAACAACCCGCGTAACCAAGACCCCATCACCGGCACAGAGGGTGCCCATCCGGTCGGCACTGGGGTAGGCGCAGCTGGCGGTGCTGTCGCTGGCGCAGCCATCGGCACGGCAGTCGCTGGGCCTGTGGGCACAGTGGTCGGCGCTGTCATTGGGGGCGTGGCTGGGGGTTTGACTGGCAAGGAGGTAGCCGAAAACTTCAACCCGACCGCGGGTGGCGAGCCGTCCGAGCACAAGGTGGCCACCGGTGTGGGCGCTGCTGGAGGGGCGCTGACAGGGGGTATCTTGGGCTCTGCAGGCGGTCCCGTGGGCACTCTGGTCGGTGCCGCCATTGGCGCAATGACCGGTGGCATGGCCGGCAAAGGCGCGGGCGAAGTGGTGAATCCAAGAGCGGATGACCCATTGAACGAGCACAATCTGGCGGCCGGCACGGGTGCAAGCGCTGGGGCGATGACGGGTGCCGTGTTGGGTGCTGCCGTAGGCCCGGTGGGTGCGGTGGTCGGCGCGGCGATTGGAGGCGTAGTGGGTGCCAAAGCCGGCGAAGGCGTTGCAGCAGTCGTTATTCCTGAGACAGAGGGCGAACTGCATGCGTACAACGTGGCTGCCGGCACGGGCGCGGGCGCCGGTGCACTGACGGGCGCCGCAGTAGGCGTGGTCGGTGGCCCGGTCGGTATGGCAGCGGGTGCGGTAGTGGGGGGCTTGGTGGGTGCCGCCGCTGCGCCCGGTGGCGCTGTAACCATGAATCCAGTGGCGGAGGAATCCTACTGGCGCGGCGCCTACCGCACCCGCCCGGGCTATGTGGCCGGCTATGGCTATGAAGAATACTCGGAAGCTTATCGCTTAGGCTGGGAAGGACAGGGTCGGTATCCTGGACGTCGCTTTGACGACGTCGAAAAGGAATTGCGGGCAGAGTGGGAGCGTTCCAACGCCACATCGCGCTTGACCTGGGAGCAGGCACGCTACTCAGTACGTGACGCTTGGCATCGTGTCGATTGAGAGACCTGACGCAGTTGTCGCTTGGTGCGGCGTCTGCAGCTGTCCTGCCCAAGGCGCTCTCAAGCGCCCTTTATTTTTGCCACTTCAGCGGTGAGCGGCTGTGAGAGGGGGCACTACACGCCGGCGACCTGTTGCAAGGCTTCGGGGCGCAGCACCTGCAGCACATTGCCTGAGCCCGAAACAAGTCCGTTCTCGCGCAGATTGCGCAACACGCGCGAAAACGTCTCGGGAGCAATACCCAGTTGCGCCGCGATCAGGCGCTTGCGCTGGTGCAAGGTGACACGGGCAACGCCGTCTTCGGTGCGCTCCAGGTGGGCCACCAGCCACTGGGCACAGCGCGCCTCGGCGTCTTGCGCCAGCCGACTCACGGCCAGCTCGGTTTGCTGACGATAGCCCGTCGCCATATCACGCAACAAAATTTGTGTGGATGTCGGCAGCGCCTGGACTTCGCGCAGGAACGCCTCCAACGGCTTGCGGCGCAGTTGCACTGCGGTCTCGGCAACCATATCCACGGCGCTGGGCAGATTGAGCAGTGCCGAGGCCGTGTCCAGCCAGAAAGGCCCTTCCACCACCCCCAGCTGGTGGCGCATCTGACCGTCTTCGCGCACCCCTAAAACGACCCGTCCGCTGTCAATATGCAGCACCGAGGTCAGGCGTTGCTGGCGCTGCTGCAGCACGTCGCCAGCGGCAGCCAATTCGCACTCGGCATGGGGGTCAAAAGTCAGGTTTGGCAACATCCGGTCACTGTGCAGGGCAGGTACCCTTGGCGCCTTGCGCAGGATCAAAACACAGTGGTGCAAACGCACAACAAAACGCAACTTTAATGGATGTCCCTTGGATATATAAGGGCACATAGGTCACAAAAGTGACTAAAACTTACTTACCATGCCGCCTGCCCCAGCCACACCGGCCGGGCTGCACCCTGCCGCAAAAGCGGCGTCCCACCCCACTGGAGTACCCGATGAAACACCCCCTGATCGCCCTGAGCGCAGCCTTGCTGTGCGCGGGCGCCGCCCACGCCCAAAGCTCGGTGCAAGTCACCGGCCTGGTTGACCTGTATGCCGGCTCGATGCGCTACGCCGGCGACCCCGGCCAGACCAGCGTGGTCGGCAGCGGCGGCATGACCACCTCGTGGTTCGGCTTCAAAGGCACGGAAGACCTCGGCGGCGGCCTCAAGGCCCACTTCAATCTGACCTCGTTCCTGCGCACCGACACCGGCCAGGCGGGCCGCTTTGAGGGCGACAGCTTCTTTTCACGCGATGCCAACGTCGGGTTGTCGGGCGGTTTCGGCAAGCTGTCACTCGGACGTGATCTGGCACCGAACTTTCTGCCGTCGGTAGTGGCTAACCCGTTTGGCGACTCGTTCACCTTCTCACCGCTGGTGCTGCACATGAACGTGCCGCTGGGCGATCCCTACGCTTCCATCTGGGGCGGCACCACACCTTCCGATACCGGCTGGTCGAACGAGGTGATCTACAGTACGCCCAACATCGGCGGCCTGAGCGCCAATGTGCACTACCAGTTTGGTGAAGTGGCCGGGCGCAGCGGCAAGAAAAATGTCGGCGTGAATGCGCTGTATTTCAACGGCCCCGTGACGCTGACCGGTTTTTATGAACGCGACCAGATCAGCAACCCCTCGCCCAACGCCTTGCTCGGCCGCACCCAGAAGGACTGGATGCTGGGCGGCGCCTATGACTTCAGTGTCGCCAAGGCCTTTGTGAGCTATGGCCAGTCGTCTGCCGACGGCGTGGACACCAAAGCCAAGACGGCGCAGGTAGGCGCTTCGGTGCCGCTGGGCGCGGGCAAGGTGCTGGCCTCCTACGCGCAGACCAAGCTGTCGAACATCGACATTGCGCGCAAGACCTTGACCGTGGGCTATGACTATCAGTTGTCCCAGCGCACCGATCTCTACACCCTGCTGATGAGCGACCGCATCACCGCGCAGCACTCCGGCAACAGCATCGCCGCCGGTATCCGTCACCGCTTCTGATGTCCTAGCTCCAAGCACCGCAAGGTGCTTGGAGCTAGCAAAAAAAGAGCGCCTTGCGCTTGCTCTGCCTATGTTTCAAGGTTAAAAGCACCTGAAACACAGCAGTGACAAGCGCAAGGCGCTCTTCTTTTTGATGATGACAATCGCAGGCGGCCTGCAGGTTCGGCTTACAGCGGCGCAGCAGGCACCGGTGCCGCCTGCGCCTTGTCCGCTTCAGCCGTCCAACCGCCACCGAGCGCCTTGTACAGCGCCACCTGGTTTTGCTGCTGCAACAACGCGGTCTGGGTCAGCGCCTGCTGGGCGGCGAACAGCGAGCGCTGGGCGTCGAGTACGTCCAGGTAGTTGGAGACGCCGTTGCGGTAGCGCAGATCGGCCAAGCGAAAGCTGGTGGCATTGGCCTGGGTTTGGGCGCGCTGCGCTGCCAGCTGCTCGACCAGGGTGGCGCGGCCAGCCAGGGCATCGGCCACTTCGCGGAAGGCGCCCTGGATGGTTTTTTCGTACTGCGCAACCGCAATGTCGCGCTCAGCTTGGGCGACGGCCAGACCGGCGCGGTTGCGCCCAGCATCAAACAGCGGCTGCACCAGTTGCGCTGCCCAGCTCCAGGCACCGACCGCATCACCGCCGCTGAACAGCCCGGTCAGCTGGGTACTGGCGCGGCCAATGGAGCCGGTCAGGCTGATACGCGGAAAGAACGCGGCGCGCGCGGCGCCAATATTGGCATTGGCAGCCAACAGTTGCTGTTCGGCCTGGCGGATGTCGGGACGACGCTCCAGCAGATCGCTGGGCAAGCCGGCCGGCACATCGGCCAACAGCGGCTCGCCACTCAGCCGCTCCGGGCCGGCGGGCAGGTCGGTCGGCATCGGCTGGCCGATCAGCAGCGTCAGCGCGTTCTCATCGAGCGCGCGTTGGCGCTGGGCTTGGGCCAGCGTGGCACGGGCAGCCTCCTGCAACGCCAGCGACTGGGCGTAGTCCAGCTCGGACGCCACGCCGTTATCGAAGCGCAACTTCGTCAGCTTGAGCGATTCGGCGCGCGTGCCCAGGGTGTCGCGCGTCAGTGCCAGCAACTCGTTGTCGGCCAGCCAGCTCAGATAGCTTTGCGCAACCGCCGCCACCAGACTGATCTGCACCGTCTTGCGCGCCTCGGCCGTGGCCAGGTAGCGCGCCTGGGCGGCTTCGCTCAGGGCGCGCACCCGGCCAAAGAAATCCAGTTCAAAGGCGTTTAACGACAAGCCGCCGAGCGCCACGCTGGACACGCCGTCACCGCCGCTGGCACCGGGTTTCTGGCGCGATTGCGACAGGCCTAGGCCGACGCTGGGCAGTTGGTCGGCACGCTGGATGCGGTACTGCGCACGCACCTGCTCAATGTTTAGCACGGCAATGCGCAGATCGCGGTTGTTTTGCAGCGCCAAAGCGATCAGTTGCTGCAGCCGCGCGTCTTGGAAGAAGTCGCGCCAGGCGATGTCGGCTGCCGCTTGGCTCGCCGCGGCACCCGCCGCCTGGCCCGGCCATTGCGTCGCCACCGGCGCCTCCGGGCGCTCGTAGGTCGGGATCATCGAACAGCCTGCCAGCAGCGCCGCTGCGCTCACGGTAGTCAGCGCCAGCAACGAGAAAAGTGGATTTTTACAGTTACGCATGGGGCTTGCCTTCATTTCCTGCTGCATTCGCTACCTGGGCCTGGACACCTGCCGCTTCGGCATGGGCGGCGTACATTTTTTGCTGGCGTGCGCTGCCCTTGAAAAGGCTGCGCACCACCACAAAGAACACTGGCACGAAGAACACCGCCAGCACGGTGCCGGTGATCATGCCGCCGATCACGCCGGTGCCAATGGCGCGCTGGCTGGCCGAGCTGGCGCCCGAGGCCAGCACCAGCGGCATCACGCCCAGCATGAAGGCCAGCGAGGTCATCAAGATCGGCCGAAAGCGCAGGTGGGCGGCTTCCAGTGCCGCCTCGACCACGCTGCGGCCCTGCGCCTGCAGGTCTTTGGCGAACTCGATGATCAGAATCGCGTTTTTCGCCGACAGGCCAATGATGGTGATTAGGCCGACCTGAAAGTAGACATCGTTGGCGTAGCTGCGCAACAAGGTCGCCAGCAGCACGCCGATCACGCCCAGGGGCACCACCAGAATCACCGACAACGGAATCGACCAGCTCTCGTACAGCGCCGCCAGGCACAGGAATACCGCCAGGATGGCAAAGCCGTACAACATGATGGCTTGCGAGCCGGCGAGCTTTTCTTCACGCGATTGGCCCGTCCACTCGTAACCAAAGCCCGGCGGCAGTTGCGCAGCGAGTTTTTCCATCTCGTCCATCGCTGCGCCGGTACTGTAGCCGGGCGCGGCGCCGCCGCTGATGCGCGAGGCCGGGTAGCCGTTGTAGCGCACGGTCTGCATGGCGCCCTTGACCCAGTGCGTGCTGGCAAAAGCCGACATCGGCACCGGCTGGCCCTTGGCGTTGCTGGCGTACAGCTGCATCAAGTCTTCAGGTTGCATCCGCGCCGGCGCATCGGCCTGCACCACAACGCGCTGCAGGCGCCCCTGGTTCGGGAAGTCGTTGACGTAGCGCGAGCCGAGTGCCGTGGACAGCGTGTTGTTGATGCTGGAAAAATCCACCCCCAGCGCATTCGCCTTGTCACGGTCGATGTCGATCTGCAACTGCGGTGCGTCTTCCAGGCCATCGGGGCGCACCTGCGCCAGGATCGGGCTTTTGGCCGCCATGCCCAGCAGCTGGTTGCGCGCGGCCAGCAGCGCCTCGGAGCCGGCACCGGCACGGTCCTGCAGGCGGAAGGTGAAGCCGCTGGCATTGCCCAGCTCAGGAATCGGCGGCGGGCTGAGCGGGTAGATAAAGGCGTCACGGATACCCGAGAGCGCGCCAAAAGCCCGTCCGGCCAGCGACGCTGCATCCTGTCCCGGCCCCTTGCGCTCAGACCAGTCCTTGAGCGTGACGAACGCCAGCGCAGCGTTTTGCCCCTGGCCCGAGAAGCTGAAGCCCAGCACGCCGACCATGCTTTTGACTTCCGGCTGCTTGAGCATGAAACCTTCCACCTGCTCCATCACCTTGGTGGTGCGTTCCAGCGTGGCGCCGGGTGGCAGTTGCACGTTGACCAGCAGCGTGCCCTGATCTTCGGCTGGCAGGAACGAGGTCGGCAGGCGCGTATAGACCAGCGCCACCACACCAATAAGGGCGACGTAGATGACCATGTAGCGGGCGGCGCGGCGCAGGATGCGCGCCACCAGGCTTTCATAGCCTTTGGCGGTGCGCGTAAAACCCCGGTTGAACCAGCCAAAAAAACCTTTTTTCTCGTGGTGGTGGCCAGCCTCGACCGGTTTGAGCAGCGTGGCGCACAGCGCCGGCGTGAGCGACAGCGCCAGAAAGGCCGAGAACGCAATCGAGGCCACCATCACCGCCGAGAACTGGCGGTAGATATTGCCCACCGAACCGGAGAAGAACGCCAGCGGCACAAACACCGAGATCAGCACCAGCGTCACGCCGATGATGGCGCCGGAGATCTGGCCCATCGCCTTGCGCGTGGCTTCGAGCGGCGGCAACCCCTCTTCGCTCATGATGCGCTCGACGTTTTCGACTACCACGATGGCGTCATCGACCACGATGCCGATCACCAGCACCATGCCAAACATGGTCAGCACGTTGATGGAAAAACCCAGTGCCAGCAGCGTGGCAAAGGTGCCCAGCAACGCAATCGGCACCACCAGCGTCGGAATGATGGTGTAGCGGATGTTCTGCAGGAACAGGAACATCACCAGAAACACCAGCACCACTGCCTCGACCAGCGTCATCGCCACCTGCTTGATGGAGATGCTGACGAAGCCCGAACTATCGTACGGAATCGAGTAGGTCACGCCCTGGGGGAAGTAGCGCTGCAGATCGTCCATTTTGTCGCGCACCGCCTTGGCGGCGGCCAGCGCGTTGCCGCTGGGCGTCAACTGCACACCCACGCCGACGGCATCCTTGCCGTTCAGGCGCGCCGCAGTGGCATAGGCCTGGCCACCCAGTTGGATACGCGCCACGTCTTTCAGGCGCACGGTCGAACCGTCGGTGTTGGCACGCAGCACGATGTTGCCAAACTCTTCGACGCTGGACAGCTGGCCATTGACCACCACCGTGGCCGAGATACCTTGGCCAGCGACGTTGGGCAGGTCACCAATGGCGCCCGAGGCGACCTGGGCGTTTTGCGCCTGGATGGCACTGGTGACATCGGCGGACGACAGCGACAAGCCGGCCAGCTTGGCCGGGTCGATCCAGATGCGCATGGCGCGCTCGGTGCCAAACAGCTGTGCCTGGCCAATGCCGGGCAGACGCTGCAGCTCGGGCACAACATTGCGTGCGGCATAGTCGCCCAGGGCCACCGGGTCAATGCTCGGGTCGCTGGACGAGAGAATGGCAAACAGCAGGAAGTTGGAGTTGGACTTGTCCACGCGCACGCCTTGCTGCTTCACCGCATCGGGCAGGCGCGGCGTGGCGCGCGAGAGGCGGTTTTGCACATCCACTTGGGCCAGTTCGGGGTTGGTGCCGGGAGCAAAACTCAGGGTGATGCTGCCGGTGCCGTTGGCCTGGGCCGTGGCTTCCATGTAGATCAGACCGGGGGAGCCATTCATCTCGCGCTCAATGACGGCGAGCACGCTGTCTTCCAGCGTTTTGGCCGAAGCGCCGGGGTAAGCGGCCGAGACCACGATGGACGGCGGCGCGACCGGCGGGTACTGGGCAATCGGCAGCTTGGTGATGGCCAGCGAGCCGAGCACGATGATGAACAGCGCAATCACCCACGCAAAGATGGGCCGGTCAATGAAAAATTTTGCCATGCTGAAGGCTCCTTATTGCGCCGCAGCAGCGGGGGCTGCAGCTGCTGCAGCAGCGGGTTCAGCGGCCGCTGCAGCGGCTGGTTTCGCCGCGGGCGTGGTGGGCGCAGCGCCCGCAGGCTGCCACGGCACGGCCTTGACCGGCGTGCCAGGCGGCATCATCTGCAGCTTCTGGAAGCCATCGACCATCACCTGCTCGCCGGCCTGGAGGCCCTCTAGCACCACCCATTGCGCGCCCTTGGACGCGCCGAGTTGGATCTTGCGCGGCGCCACCTTGCCATCGGCGCCGACCACCATCACGCTGTCGCCCTGCGCGGTACGCGTCACGGCTTGCTGCGGCAAGGTAATGGCGTTGGTTGCCTGGGCCTGCTCCAACTGCACGCGCACATACAGGCCGGGCAGCAATTCGCCCTTGGCATTGGGCACTTCAGCGCGCAGCAAGATCTGGCCGGTGGTCGGGTCCACCGTCAGGTCAGAAAACAGCAGGCGTCCGGGCTGGGCGTAGGTGCTGCCGTCTTCCAGCACCACGCGCACACTGGCGGCGTTGTCGCCACTGGCTTTTTTGAACTGGCCACCGGCCAGAGCAGCACGCAGCTTCATCACATCGGCGGCCGACTGGGTGAAATTGACGTACATCGGGTTGACCTGCTGGATGACCGCCAGCGGCGTGGCCTCGCCCTGGCCGACCAGCGCGCCCTCGGTGACCAGCGCGCGGCCAATGCGGCCAGAAATCGGCGCCGTCACGCTGGCGTAGCCCATATTGATACGCGCCGTCTGCACGCTGGCCTTGCCGATGGCCACGTCAGCCTCGGCCTGCTTTTGCGCCGCCACGGCGTTGGCGTATTCCTGCTGGCTCACCGCGTGGGCCGCCACCAGCGGCTGGTAGCGCCCGGCCAGTGCTGCGGCCTGGGCCTGGTTGGCCTGGGCACGCGCCAGCGTGGCCTGCGCGCTTTGCAGCGCTGCCGCATACGGTGCGGCGTCAATCACGAACAGCAACTGCCCCGCCTTGACGTCGCTGCCTTCGCGAAACACCCGCTTTTGCAAAATACCGGCGGCGCGGGCCCGCACCTGCGCCACCCGCGAGGCCTCCAGGCGACCGGGCAACTCGGTGATCAAGCCCACATCGCCCGGTTGCACCGTGACCACGCCGACCTCGGGCGCGGGCCTGGCCCCCCCCGGCGCACCGGCACCCGCAGGCGCGTCGCTCTTGCCGCAGGCCGATAGCAGCACGGCCACCGACAACCCTCCAACCACCAGACCCCAGCGCACACGCGCACAAGGCAAGACAGGAACAACAGAGGGTGCAATTTTTGTATTGCGCAAGGCGGGCATGATTTTCCTTTGGAGGCGTAGACAGATGCAACCAATACCACAGACAACAGCGGTGCAGTCGGCCATGGACCGCAGCCGCTGGCTGTAACAAATGCATGAAATGGGAGTGTCGCCGCAGTATACATACATTCTAGAATGTATGTATAGTGACCCTATTGACACCTTTGATGGAGAACTTCGCATGGCCAGACGTACCAAGGCAGACGCCCAGGCAACACGCTCGGGCCTGCTCGATGCAGCCGAACAATTGTTTCAGGCGCGTGGCGTATCACGCACTTCACTGAACGACATTGCGGTGGCGGCGGGCACCACGCGCGGCGCCATTTACTGGCACTTCAAGGACAAGGCCGACCTGTTCAACGCCATGATGGAGCGCGTCACCCTGCCGCTGGAGCAGACGCTGAACGTCACGCAGATGGCGCACTCCAGCGACCCAGTGGCCGACATCCGGCACGCCATGCTCGACGCCCTGCGCCTGATTGCCACCGACGAGCAAACACGCCGCGTGCTCTACATCGCCACGCACCAGGTCGAATACACCGACGAACTGGGCGACGTACAGGCACACCGTGTGGCGGTGCACGGCAATTGCGTCGAGCGCAACCGCAGCAGCCTGGCGCAGGCCTTTGCCCGCCAGAGCGTGGTGCCGCCGGTGCCGCTGGCCTGCGCCGCCCACGGCCTGCAGGCGCTGGTGGAAGGGCTGGTGCAGCACTGGCTGCTCGACTCCAGCGCCTTCGACCTGCTGGAAACCGGTCGCAACGCGCTGGATGTGTACTTTGCCGGGTTGGGACTGCGCAGCCACACGGGGCCTTGGGTACACTCGCCAACCACCTCTGCTGCACAGTGACCTGCTCCATGCCTTCTTCACCACTGCCCCCGACCCAGCGCCCCAACGGCCCCCGCAGCCACTGGCTAATTGCCAGCGTCATGGCCGCCGTGGCCTCTCTGGTGGCAGCGTGCAAAGCACCTCCCGAGCCGCTGCCGGCGGAGGCGGCACAAGCCGCATCGCCGCAGGCCCAGAGCCGCCGACCCAGCACCGACCGACCGATCGGCGCCGCCGCCGTGCCTTCGCCGCCCTCCAGCGCAGCCACACCCCGTGCGTACCGCAAGGACGCAGCCACACACCTGTATGGCCTCAACGCCCCGCGCATCTACCACGGCAAGCTGCCGCCCCTGCTGTATGCCATCGGCGTGCTGGAAGTGGACATCGACCGCAGCGGCGGCATCACCCGCCTGCACTGGATGCGCGCGCCGCGCCATGCCCCCGAAGTTGTGGCCGAGATTGAACGTACCGTGCGCGCGGCCGCGCCGTTTCCGGTGCCCGCGCGCCTGGGGCGTGTGACCTACACCGACACCTGGTTGTGGGACAAAAAAGGCCAGTTCCAGCTCGACACGCTGACCGAAGGCCAGCTCTGAGCGCTTCTGAACACTTCTGCGCGTCCCGGCAGAAGTATGAAAATGTGAGCTATTAGCGCTGACATTACATGTGTTTCAGGCACAAAACACCTTAAAAGCCAATGTATATGAGCGCTACAAGCTCATTTATTCATAGCTTTGGTTTGGGCCTGGCCCTACATACCCGCATACCCCGCTGCGCCGTTCGCGGTTAGAACGCAGGGGTCATCCACCCAGGAAACCCTCCAGGAGGCTTACCCATGCACATCCACCACCCGCTGCTGACCCGCAGCTTTGCTCTGGCGCTGGCCAGCCTCACGGCCTGCAGCAGCGCACCGCCCCCAGCCATGCAGGGCAGCTGTGGTGCAGTCCCCGGCCGCCGCGCAGACCGCCAGCGCCACCTACGACTTCGACATGGACGTGTTCCACCCGGGGTGGTGGCACACAACGGCATGGTCGCCACTGAGCAGGCGCTGGCCTCGCGCATCGGGCTGGACATTCTGCAAAGCGGCGGCAACGCCGTCGATGCGGCTGATCGGCCAGCAAGGCGCCAAGGTGTTCTATGAAGGCACCATTGCCCAAAAAATTGCCGCTGAAATAGCACCGCACCCCGGCGCCCTGACGCTGCAAGATTTGCGTGACTACCAAGTGGTCGAACGCGTGCCGACACGCGGCACCTACCGGGGCTACGACATCATCACTATGTGCCGCCGCCCTCCTCCGGCGGTCCGCACCTGGTGCAGATGCTGAACATGTTGGAGCCTTTAGCTGGTAAAGCTAACACTATACATGTCCGCACCTGGTGCAGATGCTGAACATGTTGGAGCCCCTGCCGCTGGCCCAGTGGGGGCCGAACAGCGCACCAACCATCCACTACCTGGTCGAGAGCATGAAGCTGGCCTACGCCGACCGCGCCGAGTACCTGGGCGACCCCGACTTTGTCAAAATTCCACTCAAGGGGCTGACTTCCAAACGCTACGCCAGCCGCGCTGGCCCAGGGCATCCACCCGAACATGGCGCGTAGCAGCCAAAGCATCCAACCCGGCCAGCCGCAAGCCTATGAGAGCGACCAGACCACGCACTACTCGGTGCTGGACAAGGCCGGCAATGCCGTGGCCGTGACCTATACGCTGAACACCAACTTCGGCAGCGGCATCGTCGCCAGCGGCACCGGCATTTTGCTGAACAATGAGATGGATGATTTTTCTGCCAAACCCGGCGTGGCCAACGCCTATGGCCTGGTCGGCGGCGACGCCAATGCCGTGGCGCCAAAAAAGCGCCCCTTGTCATCGATGACGCCGACGCTGGTGCTCAAGGACGGCCAGCCCACCGTGGTCACCGGCAGCCCCGGCGGCGCGCGCATCATCACCACGGTGCTGCAAACGGTGCTCAACACCATCGATTTCGAGATGAACCCCGCCGAAGCCGCCGCCACGCCGCGCGTGCACCACCAGTGGACGCCCGACGAGTTGCGCATCGAAAAAGGCCTCAGCCCCGACACCATCGCGCTGCTGAAACAGCGCGGCCACACCGTGGTGCTGAAACCCGCCATGGGCCGCACACAAACCATCCAGCGACGCGGCGGCATGCTGTACGGCGCCTCGGACCCGCGCAACCTGGATGGCATGACGCTGGGCTATTGAGCCCCCCACAGTCCCACTGCCGTAAAAAAAGCCCTGATCTGGCGATCAGGGCTTTGCTTTTTCAGCGCGCTCTCAGCGCCGTGCTAGCGCCTTGTCAGTGCTGTTTATGCCCCGTCCCAGCGGCGCAGCACCAGGCTGGCATTGGTGCCGCCAAAACCGAAGCTGTTCGACAACACCGTGGTCAGCTGCGCATCGCGCGCCGTGCGCACGATAGGCATGCCATCGGCGGCGGGATCGAGGTTCTCGATGTGGGCCGAGCCGGCGATAAAGCCGCCTTGCAGCATGTACAGGCAGTAAATCGCCTCTTGCACCCCGGTCGCACCTTGCGAGTGGCCGGTGAGCGACTTGGTCGATGAAAACGGTGGCACCGCCTCGCCAAACACCTCGCGCAGCGCGCGCAACTCGGGCAGGTCGCCCACGGGGGTGGAGGTGCCGTGGGTGTTGACGTAGTCGATGGTGGCGTTGCCGGCATCAGCGATGGCTTGGCGCATGCAGTGGATGGCGCCGTCACCAGAGGGGGCCACCATATCCTCGCCGTCGGACGACAGGCCAAAGCCGACGATCTCGGCCAGGATGGTGGCGCCACGCGCCTGGGCGTGCTCCAGACTCTCCAGCACCAGCGCGCCACCGCCGCCGGCGATGACAAAACCGTCGCGATCGACGTCATAAGGCCGCGAGGCTGTCTCGGGCGTGTCGTTGAATTTGCTGGACATGGCGCCCATGCCGTCAAACAGCAGCGCCAAGCCCCACGAGAGCTCTTCGCCGCCGCCAGCAAACATCACGTCCTGCAGGCCAAAAGCAATCTGCTGGGCGGCCATGCCCACACAGTGGGCCGAGGTGCTGCAGGCCGAGGTGATCGAAAAATTGACGCCCTTGATGGCAAATGCGGTAGACAGGTTGGCCGACACGGTTGAGCCCATGCAGCGCGTCACTTGGTAGGGACCAACACGGCGAATGCCTTTGCTGCGCAGCGTGTCGGCGGCTTCGATCTGGTTGGCTGGCGAGCCGCCGCCCGAACCCATGATCAGGCCGGTGCGCGGGTGCGACACCTGTGCGGGCGCGAGCCCCGACTGCGCGATGGCATCTTTGAGCGATACATAGGCGTAGGCCGCAGCATCCCCCATGAAGCGGCGCAGCTTGCGGTCGATGAGCGCATCCAGATCGATCTGCGGCACGCCCGCCACCTGGCTGCGCAGCCCGAGTTCGGTGAACTCGGGCATGGCACGGATGCCGGATTTGCCTTCGCGCAGCGATTCGGTGACGGCCTGCTGGTCATTGCCGATGCACGAGACAATACCCGCACCTGTGATGACGACGCGCTTTTTCGTGATCATGCCGAGACTCCCTCTGTGGGTGCTCCGACTGTCGCGTCGTCGCGTTTGAACAGGCCCACGCGCAGGTCGTTGGCCACGTAAATTTCCTTGCCATCGGCCAACAGGCGGGCATCGCCAATGGCCATCACCAGCTTGCGCTTGATGACGCGCTTGATGTCGATCTCATAGGTCACCTTTTTGACGTCCGGGCCGACTTCGCCGGTGAACTTGACCTCCCCCGCGCCCAAAGCGCGGCCCTTGCCTGGCAGCTGCAGCCAGGTCAGGTAAAAGCCGATCAGTTGCCACATGGCGTCCAATCCCAGGCAACCGGGCATGACCGGGTCGCCCTGGAAGTGACAGGCAAAAAACCACAGATCGGGGGTGACATCCAGCTCGGCGCGGATCAGTCCCAAGCCATGGGCACCGCCGTCGCCATCGATGTGGGTGATGCGGTCAAACATCAGCATGGGCGGCAGCGGCAAACGGCCGCTATCGGGGCCAAACAATTTGCCCTCGCCAGAAGCGATCAATTGGTCGTAGGAAAAAGAATCTGCCATTTTCAGTTGTGCTCCAGAACAGCGGCCGCGGCCGCCTCGGGGTTTCAGTGTGCCTGGTGGGCGCCGGTGCGCCAATCCTCAGCCCGTGCCCGGCAGCTCGCCACAGCCACGCGCTGAAACGTTCTATTATCAAGGCACTGCTGCCAGCGGTTGTGATGCCTGGTTCACGCAGCTTGATATAGCCCGCCTCGGCAGCATAAAAATCGGCCCTTTTGCCAATGCCGCCGACCGCACATACCCCTACAAGCACATTTTCTCGCCACAGCGCTCTGAGACAATCAGGGCCATGAGCACTTCTTTCGCCCCCCTCACCAACGACACCTTCCTGCGTGCCTGCCGGCGCCAGGCCACTGACTACACGCCTTTGTGGCTGATGCGCCAAGCAGGCCGCTATCTGCCGGAATACAAGGCGACGCGCGCCAAGGCGGGCAGTTTCATGGGCCTGGCGACCAATGTGGACTACGCCACTGAAGTCACTTTGCAGCCGCTGGAGCGCTTTGCGCTGGACGCCGCCATCCTGTTCAGCGACATCCTCACTGTGCCCGACGCCATGGGCCTGGGTCTGACGTTTGCCGAGGGCGAAGGCCCGCGTTTTGCCCAATCCATCCGCACCGAGGCCGATGTGGCCCAGCTAGCCGTGCCCGACATGGACAAGCTGCGCTACGTGTTTGATGCCGTCACCAGCATCCGCCGCGCCCTGCATGGCCGCGTGCCGTTGATCGGCTTTTCGGGCAGCCCGTGGACGCTGGCCTGCTACATGGTCGAGGGCAAGGGCTCGCAAGACTACCGCTGGGTCAAGGGCCTGATGTACAGCCGCCCTGACCTGATGCACCGCATCCTGGCCATCAACGCCGACGCCGTGGCGCAGTACCTGAACGCGCAAATCGACGCCGGCGCGCAAGCCGTGATGATTTTTGACAGCTGGGGCGGCGTGCTGGCCGATGGCGCGTTCCAGGAATTCAGCCTGGCCTACACCAGCCGCGTGCTGGCGCAGCTCAAGCGCACGGGTCCGGATGGTCAGGATGTGCCGCGTCTGGTCTTCACCAAGGGCGGCGCGCTGTGGCTGGAAGACATGCGCCCGCTGGACTGTGAAGTGCTGGGCCTGGACTGGACCGCCAACTTGGGCCGCGCGCGCGCCCTGGTCGGCGGCGACGTCGGCGGCCCTGGCAAGGCGCTGCAAGGCAACATCGACCCGAACGTACTGTTTGCACCGCCAGCGCAGATCGAGCAACAAGTGGCGCGTGTGCTCAACAGCTTTGGCCAACCGCACACCGACGCTAGCACCACCGGGCCGACGCACATCTTTAACCTCGGCCACGGCATCAGCCAGTTCACGCCGCCCGAGCACGTCAGCGCGCTGGTCGAAGCCGTACACAGCCAATCGCGCGCAATGCGCCAAAGCTGATCGGGTTGCACCGGCGGGTTGCACCGGCGCGATAGCCGGGCGGGCGCGCTAAGTGATTGATTTATATAGTCACGAGCGACTGCCCTTTTGCTGAGCAAAGTGTTGCAAGCCCCGTGTTTGCAAGGCTTGCCGCCCAACACAAGACAGTTATCCACAAAGTTATCCACAGAAATTCTGAATAGCTGTCAAAACCCCAGGAAAATCAAGCACTTGCGCTGTTGCCGGCGAACAGGGAGTGATTTTCCCGCGTTTACTACCACAAATCGAGACTGACAAAGCCCTTGACACACCGGCCAGATGCAACTTATGCACAAAAAACAAAGGACACTACCGTCCGCTGATGGGCCGCTACAACCGCTCAACCAACCCCAAAAATACCAAAAAAATCATTGATTCATAAGGATTTATTTACCTGCAGCAGTAAATCTGTGACACCCTGAAACCTCACCAAGCCAGCACCTTTGCCATCCTTGCGCGCAGGATGTCAACAAAGTTATCCACAGAAACAGTGCCCGTCGCCCTGAAACGCCTCGCAATGCCCCAGGAGCAGGGGCTGGCAGCAAAATCATGCCTCTGCCTTCCACCCCCGCTGGATCCCACCCTTGCCCTTGTCTACCCTTGTATCACCTCCGTTGCCGCCGCTGTCTGCCGCCCTTGCCACGCCGGCCTTGGTCCCGGTGGCCGTGCAAACCCCGACCCACAGCGGCTTGGGCGAATTGCTCAGCTACGCCTGTGAGCGTCCGCTGGCACCGGGCACGCTGGTGCGCGTGCCGCTGGGCGCGCGCGACGTGCTCGGCGTGGTCTGGGAGGGCGTGGCAGAGCTCCCGCCCGGTAGGAGTGCTCGCCCTGTCAGCGGGGTGCTGGACGGCATCGCACCGCTGGACGCGCACTGGCGCAGGCTGGTGGCCTTTGCCGCACGCTACTACCAGCGCAGCCTGGGCGAGATCGCGCTAGCCGCCCTGCCGCCGCAACTGCGCGACCTGGGCCCCGAGCAACTGGCACGTCGCCTGCGCCGTCCAGCCGCCAAAGCAGGCGCTGGCGCAGCCGAAAACACGACACCTTTGATAGCACTCAGCACAGAACAGCAAAGCGCCATAGCCCAAATCAATGTACATCCTGGGCCGTTTTTGCTGTTTGGCAGCACTGGCAGCGGCAAGACCGAGGTCTATCTGCGCTGCGTGCAGGAGGCGCTGGACGCCAATGCCGACGCGCAGGCGCTGGTGATGGTGCCGGAAATCAACCTGACACCGCAACTGCAAGAGCGCTTCACCGCCCGTTTTGGCGCAGACAGCGTGGTCTCGCTGCACAGCGGCATGACCAATCCGCAGCGCCTCAAAAGCTGGCTGGCCGCGCACAGCGGCGCCGCACGCATCGTACTGGGCACGCGCCTGGCGGTGTTTGCGTCGCTGCCGGGGCTGAAGCTCATCGTCGTCGATGAAGAGCACGACGCCAGCTACAAGCAGCAAGAGGGCGCGCGCTACTCAGCGCGTGACTTGGCGATTTGGCGCGGGCGCGAGCAACACGCCAAAGTCATCCTCGGCTCGGCCACGCCGTCGCTGGAGAGCTGGTACGCCAGTCGTCCCGCGACTGAGGATGACCCCGGCGGACGCTACTTGCGCTTGGAGATGCCCAGCCGCATCGCATCGGGTGACAACGCCGGCAGCCTGCCGGTGCTGCGGGTGGTCAACATGAACCACCAGCCCCGGCGCACGGTGTTCTCGGCACCGCTGCTGGCCGCGCTGCAACAGCGGGTCGAGCGCGGCGAGCAGTGCATGATTTTGCTGAATCGCCGGGGTTATGCCCCGGTGCTGCACTGCGCCGACTGCGACTGGAAAAGCGACTGTCCGCACTGCAGCGCGCACCAAGTGTTTCACCGCATCGACCGCACGCTGCGCTGCCACCACTGCGGCTACAGCGTGCGCGTGCCGCGCGCCTGCCCCGGCTGCGGTAGCCCCGACATCACCGCCATCGGCCAGGGCACCGAGCAACTCGAAGAGCAGCTCAGCCTCCTGCTCGCCGGTGTGCTGCGCCCCGACGGTCAGCCGGCCAAAGTCGCGCGCATCGACACCGACACCACACGACTGAAAGGCACGCTGGAAACGCAATTGGCGCAGGTGCATTCGGGCGAGATCGATGTGCTGATCGGCACACAAATGGTCGCCAAAGGCCACGACTTTCGCCGCATCACGCTGGTAGCGGCGGTGCAGCCCGATGGCGCACTGTTTTCCAGCGACTTTCGCGCGCCCGAGCGCTTGTTTGCGCTGCTGCTGCAAGCCAGCGGCCGCGCCGGGCGCGATGCGCAGTACGTCGCCGCACAGGGCAGCCGCAGCGAGATGTGGCTGCAAACCTTCCATCCCGAGCACGCCATCGTCGCCGCGCTGCGCCAGCACGACTACCCGGCCTTTGCCGCGCAGCAGCTGCAAGAGCGCCGCGATGCCGCCATGCCGCCGTTCGCTTTCCAAGCGCTGGTGCGGGCCGACGCGCGTACGCAAGAGGTCGCGCAAGGCTTTCTGCAAGCTGCCAGCGACGCCGCCCGCGCCCACGCTTTGGCCGGGCTGGAACACATCACGCTGTATCCGCCGGTGCCGTTGACCATCCAGCGCGTCGCCAATGTCGAACGGGCGCAAATGCTGCTGGAGTCGCCCTCGCGCACCGCGCTGCAACGCTTTTTGGCGGCGTGGCAACCGCTGCTGCACGCTACGCGCAGCCAGCCCGAGCACAAAAGCTTGGTGCGCTGGTTGGTCGATGTCGATCCGCTGGCGATTTGACCCGCGCAGCACCTGCTGTAGGTGCATAAATATAGTGTTTTATGCCTCTAGCCCTTATGCAGTAAGCGCTAGCAGCTATGGTTTTAGATTGGCCCGCCAGCCGCTCAGGGCATCAGCCGGTAACCCACCGCCGTTTCAGTCAGCAGGTGGCGTGGCTGGGTAGGCTGCTCCTCGAGCTTTTGGCGCAGGTTGGCCATGTACACGCGCAGGTAGTGGTTGTCTTCAATGTGCGACGGCCCCCACACGGCCTTGAGCAGTTGGTAGTGCGTCAGCACCCTGCCAGCGTGGGTGACCAAGTGCGTCAGCAGGCGGTATTCAATCGGTGTCAGGTGGACCGGCTGGCCTTGGCGCAACACGCGGCGCTGCACTAAATCGACTTCGACCTGACCAAAGCGAAACGGTGCAGGGTCTTCGCCTTGGCGCGCAGCGTTGGTTTGACCGCGGCGCAGCGCCACGCGCACCCGCGCCATCAGCTCGCCCACGCCAAACGGCTTGGTCAAATAGTCGTCGGCGCCGGCATCGAGTGCGGCGATTTTGTCGGCCTCATCCGAACGCGCCGACAGCACGATCACCGGCACATTCGACCAAGCGCGCAGGTCTTGCAGGTAGTGGATGCCGTCGTCGTCCGGTAGGCCCAAGTCGAGGATGACCAGATCGGGGCGGCGCGTGCCGGCGTCGATCAGCCCTTGGCGCACGGTGTCGGTCTCGTGCACTTGCCAGCCCTCAGCCTGCAGCGCAACGCGCACAAAGCGGCGAATGGCGGCTTCGTCCTCAACGATCAGTGCAATGGGGGGTGCTTCAGTGGCCATGGAAAGGTACGGGGACTATAGGAGTGATATGGGCGGCGTAACAGCGGTTTGTGGCTCGGCTTCGTCCTCCGGGGTCGGCAGGCTGGGCGGTGTCCCTAAGGGCAGGCTCAGGTAAAAAGTCGCGCCGCCTAGAGGTGCGCGCTCGGCCCAGATGCTGCCTTGGTGCGCGGTCATGATGGCACGGCAAATCGCCAAGCCGAGGCCGACGCCGGGAATGCTTGATTCACGCTCACCACGGGTGAATTTTTCAAACAGCAGATCGGCACTGCCAGCCGGCAAGCCGGGGCCGTTGTCGCTGACGCACAGCAGCAGATCGGGGCTGCGCACGCTGGCACTGACGGTGATGGTGCTGCCGGGCGGCGTGTATTTGACGGCGTTTTCCAGCAGGTTGCACAGCACACGCTCGATCAGCACCGCATCGAGGTGTACCAAGGGCAGCGCGGCGGGCACGTCGGTGTGCACCGGGTGGCCAGCCAATGCGCCGCGCATTGCCTGTAGCGCGCTGCCCACCACCTCATCGACCGGTAGCCACTGGCGGCGCAGGTGCACCGTGCCGCTTTGCAGGCGTGCCATGTCCAGCAGGTTGTTCACCATGGCATTGATGCGCTGCGCTTCTTGGCGCAGTGCGGCGGTCAGGTCACGCGCTGGCGCTGACAAGTCAGGCAGCGCGGCCAAGGTGTCAGCCAAGCCATAGACCACCGCCAGCGGCGTGCGCAGATCGTGCGACAGCGCCGACAGCAGCGAGTTGCGCAGCCGCTCGGACTCGATACCGACCATGGCCACCTGCGCCACGTCGATGTAATGCACGCGTTCTAGCGACTGGCCAATGATGCGGGCATAGGTCTCCAGCTGTTCGCGCAGCTCGGGCAGCATCACACTGCGCGTGGAGCCGGGGCGCAGCGCCAGCACACCGCGCGTGCGCATCGGCGCTCTCAAAGGCAGGTACAGCCAAGCGCTGCCGGGCAGGGTGTCGGTGAACATTCCGGCGGGTTCGCCTTGGTCAAACGCCCAGCGCGCCGTACCTAAATCAGGCTGGTCGGCCCCGGACAGTGCCACTTGGCGCAGCGACGGCTGCAATTGGTCTTGGGCATCCACAAAATACACCAGCGCCACGCCTTGCACCTCGTTGCCCAAGCTGTGCTCGGCCAGTTGCAGCACCTGTTCCATCTGCAAAGCGCCGGCCAGTTCGCGCGTCAGCTCAAACAGACGCCGGGCGCGCCGCTCGCGCTCGTTGGCCACCTCGGCCTGGTAGCGCAGACCGGCGGTCAGCTGACCGATGATCAGCCCCACGGCCAGCATCACGCCAAACGTCATCAGGTACTGCACGTCCGAGACGGCAAAGCTCATGCGCGGCATGACAAAGAAAAAGTCGAGCAGTCCGACACTGAAAAAAGACGCCAGCACCGCCGGCCCACGCCCCAGCCGCAGCGCCACCACCGCCACGCACAGCAGGTAAATCATGACGATGTTGGCGGTATCAAAGTGCCATTGCAGCGGCCAGCTCAGCGCCGTGGCTCCTAAGCAGGCAGCGGCGGTCAGGCCATAGCGCCGCATGTTGCCACTCCAGCGGCGTTCTTGCTCTTGCGCTTGGGCTTGCTCGCGTGCGGGGCGGCTTAACGGGCTGGGGCGCTTTTTTTGCGTGACTACCGATATCAAATCCAGATCGTCGGCGCTGTCGGCCAGCACCCGGGCCAGCGGCCAGCGCCCGCGCAGCCGCAACCACCAGGGCGGCGTCGTCTCGCGCCCCAGCACCAGCTTGGCCAAGTTGTGTTCGCGCGCATAACCAATTAAGGCGCTGGCCACGTCTTGCGCCGTCAGCACTGCCGTAGTCGCACCCAAGTCAGCAGCTAGCCGCACCACGCGCAAGGTGCGCTCGCGCTGCGCATCAGGCAGGCGCCGCAGCGCCATGGTTTCGACGTACACCGCGTGCCACGGCACGCTCAATTGCTGCGCCAACAGGGCGGCGCTGCGCACCACGCTGTCGGCACCGGGCGAATCGCTGATGGCGCACAAGATGGCACCGTCGGTCTTCCAGACTTGGCCAATGCGCCGGGTGCTGCGCCACGCCTGCACATCGTCTTCGACGCGGTCAGCGGTGCGGCGCAAGGCCAGTTCGCGCAAGGCCATCAGGTTGCCTTTGCGAAAGAAGTTGCTCGCCGCGCGCTCGGCCTGCGGCCCCAAATACACCTTGCCGGCCTTCAGCCGTGCCAGCAGTTCTTCGGCCGGGGTATCGACCATCACCACCTCATCGGCGCGGTCGAAAAAAGTGTCCGGCAAGGTCTCTTGCACCCGGATGCCGGTGATGCCACCGACCACGTCGTTCAGGCTCTCTAGGTGCTGCACGTTGAGCGTGCTGTAAACGTTGATGCCGTTGGCCAGCAGCTCTTCCACGTCCTGCCAGCGCTTGGGGTGGCGCGAGCCGGGCACGTTGGAATGCGCCAGCTCGTCCACCAACACCAGTGCCGGGCGGCGTTGCAGGGCGGCGTCTAAATCAAACTCGGGCAACTCCTTGCCGCGGTACGACAGCGCTTTGGCCGGCAGGGTGGGCAAGCCGGCAAACAGCCCCTGCGTTTCGCTGCGGCCATGGGTTTCGACCACGCCGGCCAGCACGTCCACGCCCTCGGTGTGCAGCTTGTGCGCGGCCTGCAGCATGGCGTAGGTTTTGCCGACCCCCGCCGACGAGCCAAAGTAAATGCGCAGCTTGCCGCGCGCGGTAGCCGCATCGGCCTCGCGCATCTCGGCCAGCAAGGCGTCGGGGTTGGGGCGGTGGTCGTCGGGCATGGCTTCAGTTCACCTGCATTGTGCTGCGCGTGCGGCAGCGGTTTTTAGCGCTGCGCATCCAGCGCCAAGTTCAACTGCAGCACGTTGACGCGCGGCTCGCCCAGCACCGCCAAATCACGCCCCTCAGTGTGGGCCTCGATCAGCGACTGCACCTGCGACAGCGACAGCAAACGCTCGCGCGCCACACGTGCTGCTTGGTATTGCGCCGCTGCCACGCTGATGTGCGGATCGAGGCCACTGGACGATGCTGTCACCAAATCAGACGGCACCGGCTGCAGGTTGCCCGGGTCGGCGGCGCGCAGCGCGGCGATGCGCTCCTGCACCGCGTCCCGCAGCGCTGGGTTCAGCGGCCCTTGGTTAGAGCCGCCCGAAGCGGCGGCGTTGTAAGGCACGGGTGCTGTCGCCGAAGGCCGGCCCCAGAAGTGGTTCGGCGCGCTGAAGTGCTGGCCAATCAGCTTTGATCCGACGACCACGCCATCACGCTCCATCAGGCTGCCGGCGGCTTGGCGCGGAAACACTGCTTGGCCGACGCCGGTGACCAGCAACGGATAGACAAGGCCGGTGAGGACGCTGAGCAGCGCCAACAGCACCAGCGCGGGACGTAACAAGTTTTTCATGACAATTCCTTTGCGCAGACGGCGTCAGATCAGGTGGGTGGCGACCAACAACAGGTCGATCAGCTTGATGCCAATGAACGGCACGATCAGGCCGCCCAAGCCGTACACCAGCAGGTTGCGGCGCAGCAGCGCAGCAGCGCCAACAGCGCGGTAAGGCACACCCTTGAGGGCCAGCGGAATCAGCGCAACGATGATCAGCGCGTTAAAAATCACCGCCGACAAAATCGCCGACGACGGGCTGTGCAGGCCCATCACATTCAGCGCGGCCAACTGCGGGTACACGCCGACAAACATCGCCGGGATGATGGCGAAATACTTGGCCACGTCGTTGGCAATCGAGAACGTCGTCAGCGCGCCGCGCGTCATCAGCAGCTGCTTGCCGGTCTCGACAATCTCCAGCAACTTGGTCGGGTTGGAGTCCAAATCGACCATGTTGCCGGCCTCTTTGGCCGCCTGCGTGCCGCTGTTCATGGCCACGGCCACGTCGGCTTGGGCCAGTGCTGGCGCGTCGTTGGTGCCGTCGCCGGTCATGGCTACCAGCCGACCTTCGGCTTGGTAGTCGCGGATCAGCTGCAGCTTGGCCTCGGGCGTGGCCTCGGCCATAAAGTCATCCACACCGGCCTCGGCGGCAATCGCGGCGGCAGTCAGGCGGTTGTCGCCGGTGATCATCACCGTCTTGATGCCCATGCGGCGCAGCTCGGCAAAGCGCTCTTTGATGCCGCCTTTGACGATGTCTTTCAGCTCGACCACGCCCAGCACCTGCGCACCATCAACCACCACCAGCGGTGTGCTGCCGCGCCGTGCCACGGCTTCGACGGCGCTTTGCACCTCTGCCGGAAAGCGGCCACCGCAGGCCTCAACGTAGCGGCGCACCGAGTCAGACGCGCCCTTGCGGATGCTGCGCTGCGGTGCGGCGGCGTCGCCAAAATCGACACCGCTCATGCGTGTTTGCGCGGTGAACGGCACAAAGTGCGCCTCTAAACCGGCCAGTTCGCGTTCGCGCAGGTTAAAGCGCGTTTTGGCCAGCACCACGATGCTGCGGCCCTCGGGTGTTTCGTCGGCCAGCGAGGCCAGTTGCGCCGCGTCGGCCAATTGCTCTTCGGTCACGCCGGGTGCTGGCACCAACACGCTGGCTTGGCGGTTGCCCAAGGTGATGGTGCCGGTCTTGTCCAACATCAGCACGTCCACATCGCCAGCGGCCTCGACCGCACGGCCCGAGGTGGCAATCACGTTGGCGCGCATCATGCGGCTCATGCCGGCGACGCCAATCGCCGACAGCAAACCGCCAATGGTGGTCGGAATCAGACACACCAGCAAAGCCACCAGTGCGGTGATCGACACCACCGTACCGCTGCCCGCCACGCTCACGTTGAACATCGAGAACGGCAACAGCGTCACCGTCACCACCAAGAACACCAGCGTCAGTGCCACCAGCAAGATGGTCAGAGCGATTTCGTTGGGCGTCTTTTGGCGCTTGGCACCTTCGACCATCGAAATCATCCGATCCAAGAATGACTCGCCCGGATTGACGGTAATGCGCACCACCAGCCAGTCCGACAGCACGCGCGTGCCGCCGGTGACCGACGAGAAGTCACCGCCCGACTCGCGGATGACGGGCGCTGACTCGCCGGTGATGGCGCTCTCGTCCACCGAGGCCACGCCTTCGATCACTTCACCATCCAGCGGAACGGTGCCCATGTCACCGACCTCGACCAGCACCACATCGCCCTTGCGCAGTTCGCCCGACTGGATCGGCAGCCACTGCGCGCCGTAGTGCGGCTCGGTCAGCTTGCGCGCCCAAGTTTCGGTTTTCAGCCCGCGCAGCGCGGCGGCTTGGGCTTTGGAGCGGCCCTCGGCCAGCGCCTCGGCAAAGTTGGCAAACAGCACCGTGAACCACAGCCACAGCGCAATCGCCAAGATAAAGCCCGAGCCCTCGGTGCCGGCCACTGCCGGGTCGCCCAAGCTCATCAGCCACAGCAGGCTGGTCAGCAAGCTGCCGGCGTAGACCACGAACATCACCGGGTTGCGCCACTGCACGCGCGGGTCGAGTTTGGCGAAAGCCTGCACCAGTGACGGTTTCAGCAACGCTGGGTCCAGAAAAGAAAGTTTGTTTTGCGTATTCATGGTGTGGACTCCCTCAAGGCTTCCAGAGCATCAGGTGCTCGACGACGGGGCCAAGGGCCAAGTTGGGTACGTGGTTGAGCAGGCCGACCAACAGCACCACGCCGATCAGCAGTGCCACAAACAGCGGCCCGTGCGTCGGCAAAGTGCCACTACCGACCGGAATGCGGTTTTTGGCGGCCAAGCTACCGGCCAGCGCCAGCACCGGCACGATGACGCCAAAGCGCCCCAGCCACATCGCCACGCCCAGCAGCGTGTTGTAGAACGGGGTGTTGGCCGACAGGCCAGCAAAGGCGCTGCCGTTGTTGTTGGCGGCCGAAGTCAGGGCGTAGAGGATTTCTGAGAAACCGTGCGCGCCGGGGTTGGCCACGCCGAGTCGTCCGCTCTCGGCCAGCACGGCAATTGCCACGCCGACCAGCGTCACCAGCGGGGTGATCAAAATGGCAATCGACACCATCTTCATCTCGTGGCTGGCAATTTTTTTGCCCAGGTATTCCGGCGTGCGGCCAATCATCAGGCCGGCAATAAACACCGCCAAAATGGCAAACGCCAACATGCCGTACAGCCCGGTGCCGACACCGCCAAACACCACCTCGCCCAGCTGCATCATGATCAGCGGCACCATGCCGCCCAGCGGCGTAAACGAGTCGTGCATGGCATTCACCGCGCCGCACGAGGCCGACGTCGTCACCACCGCAAACAGCGCCGTGGCCACCACGCCAAAGCGCGCTTCTTTGCCTTCCATATTGCCGCCGCCTTGCAGCGCACCCACCGCTTGGTCGGCGCCCAGCGCTGCCAGTTGCGAGTTGCCAGCTTGCTCGGCTGAGGTGGCGGCTATGACGCCCACGGCAAACAAAATCACCATCGCCGCCAAAATCGCCACGCCTTGGCGCGAGTCGCCGACCATCTGGCCAAAGAAAAAGCACAGCGCCGCTGGAATCAAAAAGATAGCCAGCATCTGCGCCAAGTTGGACAGCGGCGTCGGGTTTTCGTAGGGGTGCGACGAGTTGGCGTTAAAGAAGCCCCCGCCATTGGTGCCCAGCAGCTTGATGGCCTCTTGCGACGCCACCGGCCCCATGGCCAGCGTTTGGGTTTTTGTGGTCGCATCCTCCATCACCGGCTGACCGGCGGCATCTTGCAACGGTTGGCCCTGCGCATCCAGCTTGGCTTGCTGGTAGCGCGTGGACTCGACCGTGGACACTTCCTTGTAGCCGCTGAGGTTTTGGATCACGCCTTGCCCCACCAGAAACAGCGCAAACACCAAGGACAGCGGCAGCAACACCCACAGCGTGACGCGGGTGATGTCGGCCCAGAAGTTGCCAATACCGCCGGCCAACCGGCTGGCGAAACCACGCACCAGCGCAAAAGCCACGGCAATACCGGTGGCACCCGAGACAAAGTTTTGCACCGTCATCACCAGCATCTGCGTCAGATAGCTCATGGTGGTCTCGCCGCCGTAGCCTTGCCAATTGGTGTTGGTGACAAAGCTGACCGCGGTGTTAAAGGCCGAATCCGGCGACACCGCGGCCATGGCCTGCGGGTTCAGCGGCAGCCAGACTTGCGCCCGCTGCAAGCCATAGGCGACAAGCAAACCAAAAAAGTTAAACAGCAGCAGCGCCAGTGCATAGCGCTTCCAGTGCATATCCTCGTCCGGCTTGACGCCGGCAGCGCGGTAAAAAACGCCCTCCACAGCGTGCATCCAGCGCGGCAAGCGCCCTTGCGCCACTGCGGTCAGCCAGCGCGACAGCGGCCACGCCAACAGCAGCAACAGGCCCAAAAACAGGGCTAAATGAATCCATGCCAAAGAGGTCATGTCAGAACTCCTCGGCGCGCACCAGCGCCACCACCAGATAGATAAACAGGCCGGCAGCGGCCAAGCCACTGAGCCAATACAGTGCGGTCATTTCTGACCTTCCAGTGCGTGGCAGCCCATGGCCAACCCCGCAGCCAAACCCCACAGCACAAGGCACAGGCCCAAAAATACGGCATCCATGGCACTTCTCCCCATTGCAGTTTTCATAGCAACGAGCGTAAAAGTGCGCGCCTCAACGTTCTGTAGAGAATGCGGCGTGGGGTATCAAGATGGCGTAAAGATGCCGGTACACCCACCCTGCCACAGGGCGCTGGCATTACCTGCTGTGACAATTGCAGCGGGCCATGTCAAGGTATGGTTCTGGTTGGCTACGGCGCACAGCGCCGCCTCCTGCTTATGTACTGGATCACTGGAAATATGGATATGAAATTACACAACGCCCGCACCTGGATGGCCTTTTTAGGCGCCGCTCTGCTGACCGGCTGCGCCCTCTCCCCCGTCGGGCCGCCTCCGGCCGCGCAGCCGCAATGGCAAACCCCCGGCCCGCGCGGCGGTGCCTGTGATGCCGCGCCAGCCCAAGGCTTTTTGGGCCAAGCCGGCACGGCCTCAGTGATTGAAAAAGCACGCATCGCCTCGGGCGCCGCCATGGCGCGCGTGTTGCACCCGAACCAGCCGACGACGATGGAGTTCAACCACGAACGGCTGAACTTGGTGCTTGACGGCAAGGGCCGCATTGCAGCGGTGCGCTGCGGCTAAGTACTCTATTTTGATAGCTATAAGCGCACGTATCTAAAGGGCTAGAGGCTGATTTGACCCAAAGATAAGGGTCAAACGCCTTCAATCGGCCAAGAACAGCGCCTGCAGATCGCTCAAAAAATCAAAGCCGCGCTCGGTTGGGCGCACGTGGGTCATATCGCGCTCGATCAGGCCTTTACGTTCAGCCTCGTCCAGCGCCTTGGCAATCGACGTGATGGCCAAGCCGGTGCGCTCGGTGAAGTCCTGCAGCGCAAAACCACTGCGCAGGCGCAGGGCGTTGAGCATGTATTCAAACGGCAGATCGGCGCGGCGCACGTCGGCATCCTGCGACAGCGCGTGGCCGGCCAGCGCGTTGTCCATGTAGCGCCCCGGATCACGGAAACGTGTCTGGCGCACCACGCGGTGGGCAAAACTCAGCTTGCTGTGCGCGCCAGCCCCAATGCCCAAGTAGTCGCCAAACTGCCAGTAATTGGTGTTGTGCCAGCAGGCGTGGTTGGGTTTGGCGTACGCTGATATTTCATAGCGCGCCATGCCGGCCTGGCCGGTCAGCTCGGTGATGCGATCCAGCATGGCGTAGGCATCGTCGTCCGCAGGAATCGCTGGTGGAAATTTGGCGAAATACGTGTTCGGCTCGATGGTCAGGTGGTAAATCGAGATGTGCGGCGGCGCCAGGGCCAGCGCCGTGCGCATATCTTCCGACAGCTCAGCCATGGTCTGGCCGGGCAGCGCGTACATGATGTCCAAGTTGAAGGTGTCAAACGCTTGTGCGGCTTCTTCCACCGCGGCCAGCGCCTGCGCGCGGTCATGCACGCGGCCCAGCGCCTGCAGGTGGCGGTCGTTAAAGCTTTGCACGCCAATCGACAGCCGTGTCACACCGGCGGCGCGAAAAGCGCGAAAGCGGTCTTTCTCGAACGTGCCGGGGTTGGCTTCCAGGGTGATTTCGCAACCCGCCGCCAACGGTAAGCGCGCGCGGATGTCGCCCAACAGGCGGTCGATGGCCTGCGGTGAGAACAGGCTGGGTGTGCCACCACCGATAAAGATGCTGTGGACTTGGCGTCCCCAGACCAACGGCAGCGCGGCTTCGAGGTCGGCCACCAAGGCGTCGAGGTAACGCTGCTCGGGGATACCGCTGCTTTCTGCACCTTTCCATTCGTGCGAGTTGAAGTCGCAGTACGGGCATTTTTTCAGGCACCAGGGCAGATGCACGTACAGCGACAGCGGCGGCAAGCTGGTCAGTTGCAGCAGACCGGGGCGCATGTAGTGCTGGATATCACGCAGCGGCGCCGGTGCGTCTTCAGCGCTGGTAGGAATAATAGGAATCGAATCGACCATGGTGCTCATCCGCTTACTGGTTTACAGCCAGCGCTCGTGCAACAGCGCCAGCATTTGCTGCGATGAGCTGCCGCGGTGGCTGTACGCGTTCTTCACTTCATTGGGTAACTCGGCAAAGGTCTTGCCCAATTGGGGCAGAAACATCACCGGGTCAAAACCAAAGCCATTGCTGCCGCGGCGTTCGCGGGTGATTTCGCCGACCACGCGGCCGACGGCGATCAGCGGCTCCGGGTCTTCGGGGCTGCGCACCGCCACCAGCGTGCTGACCAGGGCGGCACGGCGGTTGTCCTGGCCCTGCAGTTGCTCCAGCAAGGCGCGCACGTTGTTGTCGTCGCTTTTCTCGTAGCCGAACTGCGTGCAGTAATACGCCGTGTCCACGCCCGGCAGACCGCCAAAGGCATCGACGCACAGACCGGCGTCGTCGGCAATGGCCGGCAAGCCCGTGTGGGCGGCAGCAAAGCGCGCCTTGGCCAAAGCGTTTTCAACAAAGGTGCGGTGCGGCTCCTCGGCCTCGCCGACGCCCAGGTCCGCTTGGCGGATCAGCTCCACGCCCAAGGGCGCAAACATCACCTGTAGTTCGGCCAGTTTGCCGCGGTTATTCGATGCCAATACGATTTTCATGGTCAAAATTGCCTCTAGCGCTTATATAACGTACGGTTATAGCTATTATTTTGATAGTGATTGCTGCTGCAACTGCACCAGCTCGGCCACGCCTTTGTCGGCCAGTGCCAGCAGTTGATCTATCTCGGCGCGGGTGAAAGCGGTGCCTTCGGCGGTGCCCTGGACTTCGACGAAGTGTCCAGCACCGGTCATGACGACGTTCATGTCGGTGTCACAGGCGGAGTCTTCGACGTAATCCAAGTCCAGCACCGGCTGGCCCTGCACGATGCCGACCGAGATTGCCGCCACCGGGCCGCGTATCGGCGAGGCGGTCAGCTTGCCGCTGGCCAGCAGCGTGGCCACGGCGTCGCTGGCTGCGACCCAGGCGCCGGTGATGGCGGCCGTGCGCGTGCCGCCATCGGCTTGCAGCACATCGCAATCGAGAACGATAGTGCGTTCACCCAGTGCCTGCAAATCAAACACGGCGCGCAGACTGCGGCCAATCAGGCGCTGAATTTCTTGCGTGCGCCCGGTCTGTTTGCCGCGTGCGGCCTCGCGGTCGTTGCGTTGGTGCGTGGCGCGCGGCAACATGCCGTACTCCGCCGTTACCCAGCCAGCGCCGCTGCCGCGCTGGTGCGGCGGCACTTTCTCTTGCACCGTGGCAGTGCACAGCACTTGGGTGTTGCCAAACTCAATCAGCACCGCGCCCTCGGCGTGCATGGTGTAGTGGCGGGTGATGCGCACCGGGCGCAGTTGGTCAGCGGCGCGGCCGCCGGTACGGGTCAAAGAGGTCATGAAAAAAGTCACCAAAAAAAGAGGCGCGTTGGCGGTGCAGTGACCGCCCGTCATGCGCCGGGGAACCAGGCCGCGCCATCACCCTTTGCGGGCGGCGGAGCGGCGAATGGCTTCGTTGATTTCAGCGATCGAGCGCTCGATGGCATCGTCGTCGAGGTCATCGGTGTCATCAAAACCATCGGGCGAGCCGGCCTGGATGGTGGAGGCAAAAACCCCGCCACCAATGCTGTCGGTGGATACCCCTTGGGTAGACTCGAACAGATCGGGCGTTTCCCACTCCATCGCCACCACGGTGACGTTGTCGCTGGTCTCGCCAGCGGTACGCAAGGCACTTTCCACCAATTCAGGCACGGCTTGCGACACCGGCAGACGCGCCAGGTCACGGGTGATGGCTTCATCGCTGAGCGTGCCCCACAGGCCATCCGAGCACAGCAAAATACGGTCGCCCTGCTGCAGCGGTACGGGGCCGGCCATATCGTAAATCGGCTTGGTGGGCGAGCCCAGACAGGTGAACAACACGTTGCGGTTGATATGCGCCAGGTTGGGCGGAATGTTGCGCAACTCCATGTACGAATGGTCACGCGTGCGTGTGAGCAACTCACCCGCGCGCACCATGTACAAACGCGAGTCACCGCAGTGCACCCAAGTGGCGCAGCCACCCTGCAGCACCGCCGCCACCAGCGTGGTGCGGGGTGAATCGAAGGCGCCTTTGTCGTTGGCATAACGCAAAATCTGGTGGTGGGCGGCCAGCAGGGCCGAAGACAAAAATTCTTGCACATCCGCCAATGCCGGCCTGGCCTGGTGCTGAAAACGGGCGGCGATGGTCTGCAGGGCAATCTGCGCCGCGACTTCGCCCTCGGGGTGCCCACCCATGCCGTCAGCCAGCACAAACAGCCCGGCTTCGCGCGTGTAGCAGTAGCCCATGCGGTCTTCGTTTTTTTCACGGCCACCGCGGCGGCTGATCTGAAAGACGGAAAATTTCATTTGGGTTTGAGCGCCAGACCCGCGGCATCCCCGACTTTTTGCACGTTTTTCTTGGTGTCGGACACCAGGGTGTCGAGCTGCAAGCGCATTTTTTCAGCCACCGTGAGCTTGGTGTACCGGCGCTCGCCTTCGCGCGAGAGTTCTTTTTGCAGTGCAAACACCGACTGCGGGCGCGACAGCGGGTCCATGGCCATGCACCACTCCACCACTTCAATCAAATTATCGGAGTACACACCGCGCAGCTTGGTCAGCGCGATCGAGAGCCGGTCCTTGTCGTGGCGCTGCGGCGCTTCGTGGGGTGGAAAGCCCTGCATACAGGCATACATGCAGGCGCCAATGGCGTAAATATCGGTCCACGGCCCCATGGAAGAGTCGCGCCGATACATCTCGGGCGCGGCAAAACCGGGCGTGTACATCGGGCGGATGAAGTTGCCTTCTTTAGACAGCACTTCGCGCGCGGCGCCAAAGTCGATCATGACCGCCTTGTTGTCGTCGGTGATGAAGATGTTGGCTGGCTTGATATCCAGGTGCAGCATCTTGTGCTGGTGCACGATACGCATGCCGCGCAGCACCTCGTCAAACAGCGAGCGGATAGTGGACTCGCGAAAGACTTTTTCTGCTTTCAGGTCGCGCGCGGTGATGATGAAGTCCTGCAGAGTGGCGCCCTCCAGGTAATTCATCACCATGTAGACGGTTTCGTTCTCGCGAAAGAAGTTGAGCACGCTGACCACCGAGGCGTGCGAGATCTGCGCCAGCGCGCGTCCTTCTTCAAAGAAGCTTTTCAGGCCCAGGCGGTAGAGCGAGAGTTTCTCAGGCTGCACTTTGGGCAGCAAATCGCCGGGTGCGCGCGTGGCCAGCGACGAGGGCAGATACTCCTTGATGGCTACTTGCTGGCCTTCGCCATCGACGGCCAGATAGACCACACCAAAGCCACCGGCGGAAACCCGGCGTATCACGCGATAGCCGCCTATGACGGTATCGGGCGGAAGCGGCGCCGGTTTGGTTTTTGACATATTTTGCGGAGAGAATTTGGGGGGTGCAGCAGAAACCGGATAATCCCCCGATCTCTAGCAACCACACAAGTCCCATGGCAGTTTACAGCATGACCGGATACGCCAGCGCCCAGCAGGACGCATCCACCCAAGGCAGCGATGGCGACGTGCGGACACCCTCTGCACGCCAGCTTGGGCTGGAAATTCGCTCCGTCAATAGCCGGTTTCTGGACCTCTCCTTTCGCCTGCCCGACGAGCTGCGCGCCATGGAACCGGTGCTGCGCACACTGCTGACCAAAAAAATTAAACGCGGCAAAGTCGAAGTACGTGCCGCCATTGAAAACGCCGGCGCTGGCGCGCTGCCCGAACTGTCAACGCGCTTGCTGCAGCGCCTCAATGGCCTGCAGGACGGCGTGCAAGCCTGGCTGCCAGACGCCCGGCCGCTGTCCGTCGCGGATGTGTTGCGCCTGAGCGCGAACACCCAGAGCGACCAGGAAGACTGGAGCAAAACTGTGCCGGCCCTGGCAGAAAAAGCCCTCAAAGCCCTGCTGGCAGCGCGCAAGCAGGAGGGCGAGCGCTTGGCCACCATGCTGCACAAGCACCTGAACCAATTGCGCGGTCTGACCCTGCAGGCGGTACCACTGGTGCCGCAACTGGTCGAGCAGCAACGCCAGCGCTTCATGGAGCGCTGGAAAGAGGCGATGGGTCTGGCCGAAGGCAGCGCCACCCCCGAGGCCGCGCAAGACCGCGCCTTGTCTGAGGCCACCGCTTTTGCCATTCGCATTGACGTGGCCGAAGAAGTCACGCGGCTGCAATCGCATCTCGACGAAATAGAGCGATTGCTGGAACAAGGCGGCGAAATTGGCAAGCGCCTGGATTTTCTGATCCAGGAATTGCACCGCGAGGCCAACACCCTGGGCTCCAAGTCAGCCGCTTTAGAGCTCACGCGGATCAGCGTGGACATGAAGGTGCTGATCGAGCAAATGCGTGAGCAAGTGCAAAATATCGAATAAAGCTTTTATTTTTATAGCGCTCAACGCATATTCGCCATGGATTACCCCGGAAATTTATTCGTCGTCGCCGCACCCAGCGGTGCTGGCAAGTCCAGTCTGGTCAAAGCCCTGCTGGAGCTCGATTCACACATCTTCCTGTCCGTCTCGCACACCACCCGGGCCCCACGCGGCCAAGAAAAGCACGGACGCGACTACTTTTTTGCCTCGCAGCCCGAGTTTGATGCCATGGTGGCCTCCAACGCCTTTGTGGAATGGGCGCACGTGCATGGCCGGCGCTATGGCACCTCCAAAAAAGCCATCGAAGAACGCATCGCCCAAGGCGCTGATGTGATTCTTGAAATTGATTTTCAAGGGGCCCTGCAGATCAAGCAGGCGTTTGCCAATGCGGTCTTGATCTTCATCCTGCCACCCAGCTGGGAAGAACTGCGTTCACGGCTGGAGCGCCGGGGTGAAGACTCGGCCGAAGTGATCGAACTGCGCCTGAAAAATGCTGCTACCGAGATGGCAGAGGCTGCGAAATTCGACTTCGTTATAATCAATGAATTGTTTGAGCGCGCGCTTTTCGACCTGAAAGCCATTGCCCACGCCCAGCGGCTCAAATACGCGGCCCAGCGCCGCGCCCGCGCCGCAACGTTCGAGTCGCTCAATATCCCCTGAAGTCCCCGGAGTACACCCATGGCCCGCATTACTGTAGAAGACTGCCTTGAGCAGATCCCGAACCGCTTTCAACTGGTGCTGGCGGCCACTTACCGCGCGCGCATGCTCAGTCAGGGCCACGCACCCCGCATTCAAAGTCGCAACAAGCCTGCCGTGACCGCTTTGCGCGAAATTGCCGCCGGTAAAGTAGGCATTGAAATGCTCAAAAAAGTGCCGGGTTGATTGTTACCCTGCTGGTACCTATGAAAAAAGCACCGCGCGCGGTGCTTTTTTCATGCTGCCTCCTCGTTATGCACAGGCACGCTACATTTAAGGCATGAATGCGGTGTTGAACACGTCCCCTTCCAACCAAGCTCCCCATCTTGGAAATTCTGGCGCGCCAGGAAACCCTGAAAGCGCTGCGGCCAACGCTGCAGCAGCAAGTTTTGCTGCGCTCACCGAAAAACTTGATTATCTGGATCCGGCCAATATTGAGTTGGTACGCCAAGCCTACCGTTATGCCGACACCGCTCATTTAGGCCAATTGCGTAACAGCGGCGAGCCCTACATCACGCACCCGATTGCCGTTGCCGCGCAATGCGCCAACTGGCAACTCGATGCCCAGGCGCTAATGGCCGCCCTGCTGCACGATGCTATGGAAGACTGTGGCATCACCAAATCGGACCTGGTCGAGCGATTTGGGGCGCCGGTGGCGGAATTGGTCGATGGACTGACCAAGCTCGAAAAACTCCAATTCGACACCCGCGAAGAAAACCAAGCCGAATCGTTTCGCAAAATGCTGCTGGCCATGGCGCGTGATGTGCGCGTCATCCTGATCAAGCTGGCCGACCGCACGCACAACATGCGCACCCTGTCGGACATGCCGCGCAGCAAATGGGGCCGTATTTCCTCTGAAACTCTTGAAATTTACGCTCCCATCGCGCACCGACTTGGACTCAATCAGACCTACCGCGAATTGCAGGATCTGTCCTTCAGGCACCTGCATTCCTGGCGCTACACCACGCTCAACAAAGCTATCAACAAATCCCGCAACCGCCGGCGCGACTTGGTGCAAAAAGTGCAGGCAGACGTGGATACCGTTTTCAGCCGCCTGGGCATGGCGGCGCGACTCGCCGGTCGTGAGAAGACGCTGTATGCCATTTATCAAAAAATGGTGCACAAGCACCTGAGCTTTGCACAAGTCACGGATATTTATGGTTTTCGTGTCATTGTCCCCACTATTACGGACTGTTACACAGCGATGGGCATGTTGCACCAGATGTATAAGCCCGTACCAGGAAAATTCAAGGACTACATTGCGCTGCCCAAGATCAATGGCTATCAATCCTTGCACACTACTCTGGTAGGACCAGCGGGCATCAATATCGAATTTCAGATGCGCACTGAAGAGATGCATGTCATTGCCGAGGCAGGTGTCGCAGCACACTGGCTTTACAAGTCCCAGGACACCGAAGGCAAAGCAGCAGAGCGCCTGGGCACAAAGTGGCTGCAGTCATTGCTGGATATCCAGAATGAAACCCGGGATGCCGCAGAATTTTGGGATCACGTCAAAGTCGATTTGTTTCCCGATGCCGTCTATGTTTTCACCCCCAAAAGCCAAATTCTGTCGCTGCCACGGGGCGCCACCGTAGTCGATTTTGCCTACGCCATCCACAGCAACATAGGTAACCGCACGGCAGCCGCCAAAATCAACAACGAACCAGTCTCTCTGCGCACCGAACTGAAAAACGGCGATGTTGTGGAGATCATCACGACACCGACCTCCTTACCCAACCCCGCGTGGTTAGGCTTCGTGCGCACGGGGCGGGCCCGTTCAAAAATTCGCAATTACCTGAAAACACTGGCGCATGCCGAATCTGAAAGCTTGGGCGAGAAGTTATTGGCGCAAGCCTTGCGCGCAGAAGGTCTGGAGCAATTGCCTCTGTCCAGCGATGAAACACAGCCGATATGGGACAAGCTGCTGCGCTTCACTGGCAGCCGCTCACGTAGTGAACTCATGGCCGATATTGGTTTGGGAAGGCGCATTGCCAGCATCGTGGCCAAACGCGTGATGGTTTTGATGGCTGAGCATGGTCACAAACCAGATGCCTTGTTGCTCACACGCGAGCGTTACAACTCACAAGAGACGCTCTCACAAGGTGGCGTTACTCTGGATGGCAGTGAAAATGCATCTGTCCAATATGCCCGTTGCTGCCGCCCCATCCCTGGCGACAACATCGTCGGCTATCTGGGCCGCGGCGAGGGGCTGGTAGTGCATTGTGCCGAATGCAGCGTAGCCCAAAAATTGCAACACAAAGACAGCGAACGATTTATCACCGTCGATTGGGCTGATGAACCTACCCGTCTGTTTGAAACAAGTGTTATCGTCACAGTCAGCAACGGCAAAGGTGTGTTGGCGCGCATTGCCGAACAGCTGGCACATTCTGAAGCAGACATCACCCATATCGACATGGATGATGAAGTCGCACTGGACACTGTAGATCTTCGTTTTGTCATAGCCGTACACAACCAAGCACACTTGGAAACAGCACTGCGAAACCTGCGCCGCACCCCAGCAGTTTTGCGTGCAGCCCGGACTTTGCCAAGAGGGTAAGCTTAGAAGGCTTTATGCAGGGTAGCCCACTTCGATTATTTCGAGCAGCCGCAGTCCTGCTGGCGTAGAGAGCGTCACCTCATCCCCTTCTCTGGCTTTGAGTAAAGCCTGCGCGACCGGCGACACCCAACTCACTTGAGACTCACGACTGTCTGTTTCATCGATTCCCATGATGGTGATGGTGCGCTGCTGCCCAAAATCATCGATATAGGTGACGGTCGCACCAAAAAACACCTGATCGCTGCCACGATGGGTGCCAGGATCAACAATTTCTGCAATTTCAAGCCGCTTGGTCAGGAAACGGATGCGCCGGTCAATCTCCCGCAAGCGCTTTTTGCCATATAGATAATCGCCATTCTCCGAGCGATCTCCATTGCTGGCGGCCCAGTGGACTATCTCCACCACCTTGGGACGTTCACTATCGATGAGATCAAGTAGCTCTGACCGCAAGCGTGCATAGCCTTGAGGGGTGATGTAATTTTTACCTCCCAACAGCAGTGCTGGCAGGTCAATTTCCTCATCCTCAGCGTCTTTTTCTTTAGTGAAGGCTTTGCTCATGCATGCATCATCTTGGAAAAATTGCATTTTGCAAATAAAAAAGCCCTGCAATTTTTACATTGCAGGGCTTTCAATTGGTGCGGCTGGCAGGAATTGAACCCACGACCCCTTGGTTCGTAGCCAAGTACTCTATCCAACTGAGCTACAGCCGCTAAGCTTTAAATTATAACTTAATTTATAAGCCCTATGAAGAATTTTTTAATTTCACATCAATCTCAATGTGCATTAAGAAGTTCAAGCTGTAATTGTATCGCAGCATTTAGAGCTTTTCAGCCATTTTCCTCATATTTTTCTGACTGCAGTGGCGCATCACAACCTATGCCTGCTGCAATCGAACGCCTCGCCAAGGCCACAAGGGCACGGACAGCCCAGGGATGCGTCAGCCCGGTGACGCCACCTGGGTCAGACAGAATGCCGCACAGATAGCGCTGCTCGGCATCGCTCCAGCGCAGCGCCACGCAAGCTCCCCGCCTGCGGCGCGAAACCAGCATACCCAATGGGCAAGGCTCCCACAGGCAGCACAGTCCACAGCCATTGCATGGAGCACCCTCCGACGGTTTCGGTGGCGCGCCAGGGTACACATGTACCACCTGCCAGTCCGGTGGCTGCGGTGTGCGGGTCATGGGGCTGGATTAGGAAAAATTGCTAGGGCGTGTCATCAATCAATTTCTGCTCGTCAAGCAAGGCTTTACGCTCAAGCAAGCCACACCATGGATGCCACCAAGTGGATGGCGCCCAGAAAGTTGCGTGCCGTCTTGTCATAGCGCGTGGCAATGGCGCGGTATTGCTTCAGGCGTGCAAAGAAATTCTCAATCAGGTGGCGGTCATATGCGCGTGGTTGCTTGTGGGTGCAGCGTGAGGGAATCACAACCTCTTCGCCTTGTTCCAGCAGCGGTTGAACCAGCCTGGTCTGGGCGTCATAGGCTTTGTCTGCAATGACAGTTTGTCCTGGGGTATCTTTGAGCAGAACGTCGGCGCCTTGCAGATCATGGCTCTGTCCGGGTGTGAGGTGAATGCCTGTCGGATTGCCCAGCGCATCGACCGTGGCGTGGATCTTGGTGCTCAGAGCGCCGCGGCTACGTCCAATAGCCTGCTTGTCTGGATCTTCCCTTTTGCACCAGCACTGTGCTGGTGGGCGCGCACGATGGTGGCATCGATCATGACGTATGCGTTGTCTGCGTCCTGCGCCAAAGCCTCAAAAATCTTGCGCCACACGCCGCTCCTACTCCAACGCGAGTGACGGGTATGCACGGACACGGAAATCGCCAAAGCGCTCAGGCAGGTCACGCTAGGGGATGCCGGCGCGGTAGCGGTAAAGCACCGCATCCACGAAAAGTCGATTGTCTCGCGCAGTAGCGCCGGGCTGTCCGGCTTGACCTAGCAGCAAGTCTTTGATGCGCTCCCAGTGTTTATCGGTCAGGGCATATCTTCTGGTCATACTAAGTTACATGGGCTCTGGAATTTTGCCTTCAAGGGCAAGGAAAATTGATTGATGACACACCCTAAATAGCCTGCCTAGCGCCAAAGAAAAAAGGCTTGCTGCTATTTTCATAGCTGCAAACCTTTATCTATCTTGGTAGGGCGTGTAGGACTTGAACCTACGACCAAAGGATTATGAGTCCCATCAAAATACCCTTTGCCACCCTTGATGACCCTAGATAGAATCTATGAAAATCAATGACTTAGGCTCAAATTGGCCTTTTCATCCTTGATTGAAATATGCCGAAATTGGCAAAATCGTCTTACATCCGCCCTTACATCCTTGCCGATGTAAGACTGGCAAGGGGTCAACATGGCAAAAGTGGCTTTCACCGCTGGCAGGGTTTCCGGGTTTAAGTGCCCGCCCGAGAAAAAACAGGCGTTTCTATGGGACGCCATCACCAACGGGCTTGGGGTACGCACTACACCAGCCGGGAAGCCCGCCTATGTGTTTCAGGGCGTCTATCAAGGCAAGGACATACGCCTGACGATTGGAAGCCCAGCCGCTTGGAGCATCCCCAACGCCCAAGCCAAGGCGCGCGAGCTGCAGCGCTTGATTGATGCGGGCAAAGACCCGCGCGACCTCAAGCGTGACGCCGTGGCCGATGCCCAAGCAAAGGGGGCTGCAATAGCTGCCGCTGCTATCGAGGCCGCTGCCCATGCCGTGACCGTGGGCGAAGTGTGGGCGGCCTATGTTGCCGAGCGCACGCCGCAATGGGGCGAACTGCACCGCCAAGACCATGAACGCCTTACCCGCGCTGGTGGTGAAGTCTCCAGCCGGGGCACCCGTGGCCGTGGCGTGACCATTGCCGGGCCGCTCTATCCACTGCTGCCGCTGGCGCTGCGCAACTTGACCGCGCCAGTCGTAGAGGCTTGGGCCGCTGGCGAAGCACAGACCCGCCCAACTGCTGCCCGGCTGGCATGGCGACTGCTGAAAGCGTTTCTAGGCTGGTGCGCTGAACAGCCGCAATATGCGCCCGTACTGCCCAGCACCAACCCAGCCAAGACCCGCAAGGCGCGCGAGGCTTTGGGCAAGCCAACCGCCAAACAGGACTCCCTGCTGAAAGAGCAGCTATCGGCATGGTTTGCCGCCGTGGGCAATATTGGTAACCCTACCGTCGCCGCCTACCTGCAAACGCTGCTGCTGACCGGTGCGCGACCCGGTGAAGTGCTGGCCATGCGCTGGGATGACCTCAACACCCAATGGCATGGCCTGACCATTCGCGACAAAGTGGAGGGGGAGCGCGTCATTCCGTTGACGCCCTATGTCTCGCACCTGCTGCACGGGCTGCCCAGGCGCAATGCGTTTGTATTCGCCAGCCACCGCACCGATGGCGCCTCACTGACCGAGCCGAACCACGCCCACAGCAAGGCCTGCACCGTGGCCGGTATTGACGGCCTGACCCTGCACGGCCTGCGCCGCAGCTTCGGAACCCTGACAGAGTGGCTAGAGGTGCCCGCCGGGGTGGTGGCGCAAATTCAAGGCCACAAGCCATCCGCCACGGCAGAAAAGCACTACCGCGTGCGACCGCTGGATTTACTGCGCCTTCACCATGAAAAGATTGAAGCGTGGATTCTTGAACAAGCCGGCGTGCAGTTCACCAGCACCAACGAGCCGGGAAAGCTGCGACTGGTAAATGAGAATTAATCTCAAATAAGAAAAACCTCACGCGAACTTGTATTTATACAGGTTACAGGGGTTACAAGGGTACAAGCCCCTATCCATGCGGGTTAGAGCTGTAACCCCATAAAAAAAACAGGGGTTACACGGCCATTGGTGCAAATAGTGGTCAAAACAGCATCTAGCCCAATGAATATGTGAGCTAGAAGCTATGATTTATATAGCATCTGCTGGTGCTGGTATCCGCGCTGGCCTGCGCTGCTGGTGGTGACCGCGTGGCGATTAGTGCGCCCGGCGCTTGTCTCGATATCCCTTGATGTGTACCATACACACAATGACCAGCACCGACTTGATACGAGACATGCAGCGCGCCGGGTGGCAACTTGACCGGGTGAATGGCTCACACCACATCTTCAAGCATCCCAACCGCCCCGGCATCGTGGTGGTGCCGCATCCAAAGAAGGACTTAGGGCAAGGACTGGTTAAAGCCATCCGGCGGCAGGCCGGCCTATGAAAGGAAACGCCATGCGCTACCCCATTGCTATCGAACCCGGCAACGACACCACCGCTTGGGGTGTTGTTGTCCCTGACCTGCCAGGCTGCTTTTCTGCTGGCGACACGCTGGAAGAAGCCATGATTGCCGCCGAAGACGCCATCACTGGCTGGATTGAAGCCGCCCTTGATGGCGGGCAAGACATCCCCGCGCCGTCACACATCGAAGCCTTGCGCGCCGTGCATCCTGAGTTTGCCGAATGGCTGTGGGCGCTGGTGAAGGTAGACCCGGCCATGCTGGATGACACCTTGGAGCGGGTGAATATCAGCCTGCCCCGGCGCGTGCTGCACCGACTGGATGCCCGCGCCCGCAGTGCTGGCGAGACACGCTCAGGGTTCATTGCCCGCATGGCCGTAGAAACCCGTGAGGCCGCGCACGCCTAACGAGAGGTGCAACGATATGCCAGCAACGATTAAGACCCGCAGCGGGCGTGTGCTGCACCTGCCGACCCCTGCCGACCCCTGCCGAGGATGCCGCCATCACAGCAGCTGCACTGGCAGACCCTGACGCGGTGCCTTTCACGGAGGCCGAATGGGAGCAGGCCAAACCACTGGTGCGCCGGGGCCGCCCGTTGGGCAGTGGCACCAAGACCCAGGTGACGCTACGGCTAGATGTGGAGGTGCTGGCGCGGTTCAAGGCGACGGGTGACGGCTGGCAAACCCGCATCAATGACGCACTGAAAAGCTGGGTGCAGACACACGCCTAAGAGTTTTCGCCCCAGCCTAGCTAGCGCCTAATTACCGCTGGCGAAAAGTCGGACACCTTCACCGACAGGCAGGGGCACTTATTGAAGCGGCACCTTGAAGGGGTGTGTGATGAATGTGGTTGTTTTGATTGATGGCCGAGAGGCTATTCCTGTCCGTGCCATTCCGCTGCTGACAAATTGGGCATCAATGTCGCCTGATATTGTTGCGCGAGTGCTGGCCGCAGATGAGGATGTTTTCGGCTTCGAGGGGTTACAGGCTTATCACCTTGAAGCCGGATTACCGCGCCAAATACTCCCAGTGTGGTGGAAAAAATCTTGCGTCAGGGAATTGAAGGCACTGAGTGAACGACTAGAAAGCACACATGCAGGGCATGAAACCCAACATGCGCAATGGCGAGATGAATCGCTGTTGTTACTTCCTGCTGGTGCCTTCGTCTGGAAAGATGAATACACAACCCTTCATGATTCAAACTGGGCATCGCGCTTACGGGAGAAAAGACACACAGCTTGGCTTCTGAATAAATGCGCGGATAGAAACGAAGAAATCGATGATGCTGAAGAACCATCGTTCATGCAAAAAATTGCGATACGGCGAGTAGATGAAGAGTTCGAAGCATGGCGAACACTTGATTTTTCCCCGTTCATCCCGTCTATCAATCGCCAGAATAGTGTCATGGAGGGCTTCGCGCCGGTAGGCGGGGAGTCGCCAGCGCTAGCGCCTGCTACAGCACCCCAGCCAACACAACGACGCACATGGAAGGTAGTCGCTGGCCCATATATCACCGAAACCATACGGGCGGGGCAATATGCAACTGCAAAGCAATTGTTCAATGCATTGGAGAGTCGCGCTGGGTCTAGCGGCTCGCCGTTTGAGAAAGGCACTGGGGATAACCGTGGCACGCTTTTTGTGCATGAAATAGCACAGCCGTTGACCCTGAAAACCGTACAAAACAATTGGAAAACACTGCTAGCTGCTGCCAATAAATAGCCAAGTAGCGCCCGCAGTTCCCCGAGGGATTACAGGGAACACAGGGAAATCATATTTCACCTTTTAGCAATTCAATGAATGCGAAAGGTGAAACATGACAGCAAACGAATTCCCGCCGCTGGAAACCGTCTTCAAACCAGTCCTGACAACACGCGAATACTGCTATTACAGCAACTTTGCCGAGCAAACCGCATGGCTGCACGCCTGCAAGGAAACCGGGCCGGTGCGCCCTATCCGCATTGGTCGCCGCTTGGGATGGCCTACCAAGGCAGTCAAACAACTGTGCGGGGTGGCGTAAATGATGATTCGCACCACCGACCTGCTGGCACTGGCACAAGCCGCCCTCAAATTTGCCCAAGCTGCCCGTGAAGTAACCCAGCACAAAGAGCAACTCACGGAGGCCTACTACGAATGGCGCAGCGCCAATGGCAAGTGGGGCATTCACATCGCCCGCGATGATGAAAATTGGAACGCCATGATGGTGGCGACTGACGGCGAATACCGAGAACTCCAAAACGCCAAAGGCCGCAAGCGCCGCGCCGAGAAAAAGCTGCTGGCGCTGGCTGGTGAAGCGGAGGCCGTGGAATGAGCGCCGCCATCAATCACTTGCTGTTGCGCGCCTGGTGCGCTGCGCCGTCCCGCTGGTTTCGCAAAGGGGGCGCGTAATGAAGAAAACGCCCACCGCAACCACAGTCACGGTGAGCGCCCCATACAAGCGCAAGTTTACCGGAACCGACAACCCGCGCCACTTGCGCGCCATCACGGCCATGCTGCGCCGCCCCATCAGCCGCAAAGAACTCGACAGCGTGGCAGGTGCCAGCAACAGCCCCGAGCTGGTGGCCGAACTGCGCCGTCGTGGCCTTGATGCACCTTGCGAGCGAATCAGCTTTATCGACCGTGACGGCTTCAAATGCCGCCCTGGCGTGTACAGCTTCACGACCGGCGACCGCCGCGCCATCTATGCCTGGATGGCAAAGCGCGAGCGCAAGGAGGTGTTACTGTGACCGCCGCCAATATCGCTAGCCCAGCCCATTGCCACCTAGTGCAGCGTGGTGGTACAGTTGCGCCCAAGCCGAAAGGCCCGGTGCGTAAGAACACCTTTGGACAAGCGGTTGCAGCCCCCACCGAAAGCGGGGTTTTGTCACGCCCTGATTTTCTGGGTGTGTCCACTTTTGGACGCGCCTACGGTTTCGGACGTGGTGGGGGTTATCCGCAAGGACGCCCGCACGGCTTGTCCCGTGTTCTTAACCGCCACGTCCACCCCATGCGCGTAAGAACGCATTGGGTGGCTCTCAAGTCTCGACAAGGAGCCAAGACCATGACCGCATCCCCCGTGGCCAGCCGCAGCGCTGCGCCCACCACCCAGTCCACCACTGAAGAAACCCGCGCCTTCGCCCTGTTGCAGGCCAGCAGCGACGCCACGATGGCCAAGCTGTACCTGAGCCGTGGCAACGTAGCTGCCGCCCGCCGCAAGGCCGTTCAGTTGTTGAAAGCGCTGCAACTGTTGGAGGTGACCGTATGACCGCCGTCAGCCCATGC
>NZ_JHYS01000011.1 GCF_000688255.1 Simplicispira psychrophila DSM 11588
TGCGCCAGTACCTGCCCAAGGGAGGCGACCTGAGCATTTACAGCCAAGAGCAGCTTGATGCGATTGCTGATGAAATCAACCACCGCCCCAGAAAGGGGCTGGGGGTACGATCGCCGCTGGCCGTGTACCGTGAGTTACTGATCAACAGTCCGCAGCACTCCACCCTCATTCACTGAAATCCTGGGTGTTGCACTTCACTTTTGAATCCGCCGAGTCATGATGGCTATCGAGAGCAATCGGAACAACTCACTGGGGCGAAGCGGGGAGGGCGTCAGCCAATCCACGTCTCGAAAATGGCTGGAAACAGCGCAACAGAAAGATCAAGCTCTGGTCGCCAGTATTTTGGCAGCGGACTGCCTGACAGGCAGGTCTCGGCCAATGGTAGTCTAGTACTACAGCCGTAGATTTTGCTCAGGTGGAATGCACCCCCGACGCCGGTAATGGCACAGCTGTGCCCGGCGCTGATGGCGCCTGCGCCAAGCAGACCAGCGCAGGATATGGGCTGCCCCCTGAGATGTGCACCACAGCAGCCTTGACAGCAGGCGCCTGAGTTCGGGCACGCTCAGCGCTATCAGCTCTGGGGGCGCTTTTTTTTGGCCTGTACCCGCAGCGCCACCAGCACTGCGTGTGCCAGCAGCGAGAGCGTAATGTGTCGGTACCAGCCCTGCCAGCGGCGCACCTCGTAGTGATCGAGCCCGCACTCGCCCTTGGTGGCTTCAAAGCCCACCTCGATCTCCCAGCGCCGTCCTGCAACCGGCGCAAGGTTTGTGGTGCTGGCCTTATCGCGGGGGAGGCATACACGACCTAGTACGCATGCTCGCTCTTCTCGCCCAGGGATCTGCGCACCAGCAGGTAGTGCCCCCAGCGGCGCTCCTGCTCATCAAGCTGCAAGCGCCACAGCGCCACAGCGCCACAGCGGCACCAGCGCCCAGTCATACAGCCGCTCGCCCTTGGCACCCGCGCCTGCCGACAGTCGCTGCCAAGCGCTCGCCGGTTGCGCCTGTGCGATGGCCTGGGCGCTGGTGTAGTGCGGCCCTTGCCACCTGAGCAAAATCTACGGCTGTAGTACTAGGCGCACTACCGCGCGGCAGCCGATGGCTTGGGCATAGCGCTGCACGCTGCGCAGTGACGGCGTGGCCTTGCCGCCTTCCAAACGGGCTACAACACTTTGCGTCGTGCCCATGCGCTGCGCCACTTCACCTTGGGTTAAGCCGGCACGGGCGCGGGCGGACACCAGCTCATGGCCCATCTCGAATTCGTCGGCCAGCGCGTCATATTCAGCGCGTACAGCCGGGTCCGCCAGCAGGTTTTGTTTGAGCGCTTTCAGTGTTTTCATGTCGTGGCCTCCAATCGTTTCAGGGCGGTTGTTATCGCACTTCGGGGCGTGGTCTGCGTCTTTTTGATGAACACATGCAGCACCAGCAAGCGGCGGTCTTGCACGGCGGCATACACGGCGCGGGCGATTCCATCACGGCCCTGCATTCGCATCTCCCACAGCTTGCTCTCCAGCGGGCGGGCGTGCGGCAGTCCAACACGCTGCGGGCCGAACTCCTCCAGCATCTCCGCAATACGCAAAAAATGCGCTTGCATATCGGCTGGCAGCGCCAGCAATTCAGGCTCTGCTAGCGGGTGCTAGTGTCACTGTCCAAGTTTGCATATGATAGCTATTTTGCGATATTCAACGGACTGCATGGCTTGCTGCATTACTGACCACACGGTCAGCAGCGCCAGCAATTGCTACTTATTTAATAGCTGCTAGCGCTTTCATCTAAAGGGCTATAGGCCGATTTGGCTTGTATTTGCGCCACCTTGGTGACCAACGGGATGACCTCCGCACCGACACGCAGGCGGTCGAGGTAGTCGGCCCATGTCTGCATCATGGCGCGGCGCTGCTCCATGTATTCGGCGCGGTCGTAAGCACCACCCAGTGCGCCCTTCTTGCCGTGGCCAAGCTGCGCCTCCACCATATCGGCGTCTATGCCCGTCATTCTTTCGGCAATCATGGTTCTGGCCATTGCCCGAAAACCGTGGCCTACATGGTCATCACTGCCAAAGTCCATACGCTTTAAGGCGGCGTTGATGGTGTTGTCGGACATAGGACGCAAACTGGAGCGAGCACCGGGGAATACATAGCGCCCGCTGCCGGTCAGTGGTTGCAACTCTTTCAAGGCGGCAATCGCTTGCTTGGCCAGCGGAACATGGTGCTGCCTGCCGTTGACCTTCTCATTCAAGGTGCGCTTCATGCTGGCGGGCGGTATGGTCAGCATGGCTTTGTCGAGGTCAATCCATGTCCATTCCATCGCTCGGATATTGCCGGGACGCTGAAAGAAAAGCGCGGCCAGCCGTAGCGCTATCTTGGTGGTCGGACTGCCGTTGTAGCTATCCATGGCACGCAGCAGTGCCGCCACTTTTTCCGGCTCCAGCACAGCAGCAAAGTGTTTCGCTATATGAGGTCTCAATGCCCCTCTCAGGTCGGGCGCAGGGTTCTGTTCTATCCGACCCGTCTGCACGGCATACCGCAATACCTGCCCCGCCATCTGCTGCAAGTCGTGCGCCGTGCTCAATGTGCCCTTGGCTTCCACCTTCTGCAAGGCTGCCAACACGTCCTTTGTCTTGATTTCCTCCAATGGCTTGCGCCTGAGTTCGGGGAACAGATATAGCTCGTTCATGCGCAGCCATTTGCGGGCGTGACCTTCACTCCAGCCAGAGGCTTTGTTCTGATGGAACTCACGCGCCACAGCTTCGTAGGTATTGGTGGATGCCACTTTGGCGGCGTGCTTGTCATCTTGCTTGGCGGTGCTGGGGTCAACGCCTTGGGCCAGTTGCTCTTTGGCGCGCTTGCGGGCTTCGCGGGCCTGCGCCAGCGACACGGCGGGATAGACGCCGATGGATAGCGTCTTCTGCTTGTCGTGCATCCGGTAAGCCATGCGCCAATATTTACCCGCTGCCTTGATGTGCAGATACAGCCCTTGGCCATCGCTGTGCTTGTCGCCAACAGATTTGCCGCTGTGCTTGGCGCTCTTGATAAAGGTGTCGCTCAGTGCCACGGTGCGCCCCTGGGTAGATTTGTTGGTATCTGGTTTGTTGGTATCTGCCAACTACCAACAAAAGTACCAACAAAATGATGGGCTTCCATGAAGCCCCGTGACATTGCGTGAGGCAACAAAAAAGCCCCGCTCCTATGAAAGAGGGGGCTTTTGATGCGGTATGACGCGGCCTGAAATGACGATTTGGAGCGAGTAGTGGGAATCGAACCCACGTTATTTGCTTGGGAAGCAAGAGTCCTACCATTGAACGACACCCGCGAAGCTCCAAATTATAGGGCTGATTACTTCTGAATATCACCCAAGCACAGGTACTTGATCTCGACATAGTCGTCCATGCCGTAGTGCGAGCCTTCGCGGCCTAGGCCGGACTGTTTGACGCCGCCAAAAGGCACATGCTCGGTCGCCAGAATGCCGACGTTGATGCCAACCATGCCGTATTCCAGTGCTTCGCCAACGCGGAAAATACGGCCAACGTCGCGGCTGTAGAAGTAGCTGGCCAAGCCAAACTCAGTGTCGTTGGCGGCGGCGACCACTTCTTGCTCGGTCTTGAACTTGAACACCGGCGCGAACGGGCCGAAAGTTTCTTCGCGCGCGCACAGCATATCGGCGGTGGCATTGGCAATCACCGTGGGCTCAAAGAACTGGCCTGATCCCAAGCTGGACAGGCGTTTGCCGCCGACCAGCACTTGACCGCCTTTGGCGATGGCGTCTTCAACGTGGCGCTGCACTTTGTCCAGCGCAGCCTCTTCGATCAGCGGGCCTTGGTTGACGCCGTCTTCAAAGCCGTTACCGACTTTGGCGGTTTTGACCTTGGCGGCAAACTTGGTGACGAACTCGTCGTACACGCCCTCTTGCACGTAAAAGCGGTTGGTGCAGACGCAGGTTTGGCCGGCGTTGCGGTACTTGCTGGCAAAGGCGCCTTCCACCGCGCTGTCGATGTCGGCATCGTCAAAGACGATAAATGGGGCGTTGCCACCGAGTTCAAGCGACATTTTTTTGATGGATGGCGCCGATTGCGCCATCAGGATGCGACCGACTTCTGTCGAGCCGGTAAAGCTGATGTGGCGCACCACTGGGCTGGTGCACAGCACCTTGCCAATGGCAATCGAGTTGTCAGCATCGGCGCTCAAGATGTTCAGTACACCGGCCGGAATGCCAGCGCGCATCGCCAATTCGCACGCAGCCAAGGCGGTCAGCGGCGTCAGTTCGGCCGGCTTGATGACCACGGTGCAACCTGCCGCCAGCGCTGGCGCCACTTTGCGCGTGATCATCGCTAGTGGGAAATTCCAGGGTGTGATGGCGGCGCAGACGCCAATCGGCTGCTTGAGCACCATCAGGCGGCGGTTGTTGTCGAACTGTGGCAGCGTTTCGCCGTTGACGCGCTTGGCTTCTTCGGCAAACCACTCGACAAAACTGGCACCGTAGGCGACTTCGCCCTTGGCCTCGGCAAACGGCTTGCCCTGCTCGCTGGTCATGATGCGTGCCAAGTCGTCAGCGTTCGCCATCAGCAGCTCGTACCACTGGCGTAGTAGGGTGCTGCGCTCTTTGGCGGTTTTGCTGCGCCAAGCCGGCCAAGCAGCGTTGGCGGCGGCAATCGCGGCTTCTGCGTCTGATCCGCCTAGGTTGGCCACGTCGGCCAAGTGTGCGCCGGTGGCTGGGTCGTTCACGGCAAAGCGGCTGCTGCCGGGCAACCAGGCGCCATTGATCAGGGCGTCGGTCTTGAGCAGACTGGGGTCTTTGAGCTGGGTAAGGGGAGAGGAAGGAGATCTGGTCATATGGGGGAGTCCTCGGGGCGGATGGAACAGAGAAGCCGCTTCAGGCTGCGCCGACGGCTACTAGAGTTTATTGCGGGGCGTACAGCTTCGGATCCAGCTTGTCGGCCCGAGCTGGTGGTGAAGCCGGTGCGGCAGAGGCGGGCGACGGGGGCGTTTTGTGCGCTGGGGACGGCGCTGCGCGCACCTCCTCGGGTGCGGGCCGGGTTGCTGCGCCGGCGGGACCTGCCTTCACGGCGGCGGTGGCCCGTGCCATCAGCCGGGCGCAGTGCGCGTCGTCGTCAGCGGCTGGCACGGTGATGGGCACCAGCGCCAGCGCAGCCGGCGCTACCGCTGCCGCGACCACGGCGGCACCGGCGCGCAGTAGCAGCTGGCCAGGTTCGATACCCACTTGGGGGTTGGCAAAAGATCCGCGCACATACAGCGGCGTGCGCAGTGACAGAAATTTCCACTGCAGCGATTCGGGCTTGATGCGCAGGTCGATGTATTCATGGTGCATGTCGATGGTACCTACTGCTTCGACAATGGTTTCGTTGGTGCTGAGCTTGGCGCTGCGCGTTTGCGCGATACCGTTCTTGACCGACAGGTCAGCCACCGCGCAGCGCAGATGCACTTCGTGGTTTTGACCAAACAGTTTGGCAACGATGACACTGCCCAAGTTGAGTGCTGCCAAGTCCAGCAACTGCTTGCTCAGCGTGCCGTCGCGCACATACAGCCGCGCTTCGCCGGTGGCCGTGCCCAGCATGTCGGCTACCGAAGCGCCTTGGCCGTTCAGGGCTAGGGCGCCGTCCATACGGCCCAAGCTTTTTTTCGTCAATTCCACTTTGGGAAACAGCGCTGAGAGCTTGAGCCCCTCGACCGTGCTGCGCACCTGCGTCTGCAAGGGATCGGTGCGGCTGTCGAGCAGCACCTGCGCATTGATTGCGCCCTGTGCCACGCCAAAACGCAACGGGTCCAGCTTCAGTCTGGCGTTGTCAAGCACGGCATGCATGCTGAGGTTTTCCAGTGGCAGATTGCTGGTGTCAATGATCTTTTCGCCCTTGAAAACGATGTCGAGGTCCATGGCGTTCCAGCGCTCCGTGTCGAACTTTTGGTGGGGCAGCACTTTGCCTGGGGGCGGCGGCGGGGTGTCCTTGGCTGGTGCGCCAGCGGGTGTGCCCAACGTTGGCCCGAGGTCGGCCAGACGCAGGGTGTTGGAGTGCATCTTGCCAGTGAGCTTGGGGCGTGGTTTGCCTGAGGTATAGGTCAACTCCCCGTGTAGATCGCTTTTGCCGAGCGTGCCATGGAAGTCTTGGTAATGCCAAGTGGCATGCTGTGGTGTGAGGTCGCCCACCACTCGGCCTTTGGTGGTGTAGGGCGGAGTATGGGGTAGCACCAGACCGCTGAGCGCATACAGGTCGGCCATGCTGGCCCCCGACAGTGCCACCTGCAAGTCCATGCCTGCCAAGGCCGTGGGGTTGGCCAGTGTGCCTTGCACTTGCACCCGCGTGTCGCCGGCATGTGCATTGAACTGCAGTGGGTAGTCCAGCACCTTGCGGCGCAAGCTCAGCAAGTGGCCGGCCTGCCCTTCTCCGGCCACAGCGGCCTTGACAAAACGCCCCTGGAATTTGAACTGCACCCCATAACGCGGGGCTGTACCTGGGTCCGCTGTGTCCGCTGGGGGGGCGGCGGCAGAGCCAGATTGGGCTGGCGCTGTGTCATCCAGGGTGTCCACCTGGGCGCGCAGCGCCAGATCCTTGATGCCATCGGCATAGGCCGCCTGACCTTCGTGTACTTGCAGCTGATCGACGGTGACGTTCCAAGGATTGGAACTTTCAGGTGCGGCTTGGCGTGGCGTGAAAGTCCAATTGTTGCGGCCATCGGCCAGACGTGCCAGTGCTACGTCCGGGGCGCGCAGCACCACCGTGCCCAAGGACAGCGTGCGCTTGAGCAGGGGCAGCAGATGCAGCGAAACGTTGGCTTCTGCAGCCCTGGCCATCGGTAATGCACTGTCTGTTGGCGTGTCGCTGGGGGCCGGCAGGAGGGCTGCGTTTTGATTGTCTGTTTTTTTCCTCTCGGTGGTAGCTGTGGGTGTGGCAGGAGCCAGAGCGGGCGGTGTGTCGCGTGCATCGGGGTCGTCCAGGGCGCCCTGTGCGCCAAAGTCGGCGCGGTTGCCCAGCACCAGCTGCTGCGCATGCACCGTGACGCCGGGTACCCAGCGCTGCCAGCCGGTCCCCAGGGGCTGGGGCCATTGCCAGTCGGCGCTCAGATTGCCTTCGATGGCAAAGTGGCGGCCGGTGATGTCGCTGACTTTGGCGTTGATCCAGGGGCGCGATCGGTTCCAGTCCCATTGCGACACCACCAGCAGCACCGTGAGCAGCAGTACCAGTACGGTCACCAGCACACCCGCTGCCCACCGTCCTGCGCGATGGGCAGCGGGTGCAGAACCGGTGTTCGGTGGCGCTGGAGTTGTCTGCAGGATGGAAGGCATAAGCAAGGCAGCGGTGACGCAGGTGGGGCAGGATGGGCCATGCTAGTCCGCGACAAGTGCTTGCAACAGGCTTGTGGCCGCAGTTGTGCTGGATTGGCGCGGTTGTCCTACAGTGCCAGCGTGCTGCTCAGGGCTTTTTAGAATCGGTGATCCATGCAGGCCGCCCTGTCTTGGCCTGTTGCAGTCCTGCGCGATGGCGTATCCCAATGGCATGGCCGTTTGTCCTACAAAAGAGCCGTTTTTTTAGCGTCAAGATGGCAAACTTATCGCCATGCGCTGCTGCGTGGCTTGTTCAATGCACCCGAGAAATGACACCTTGCGTATCCTGTACGTCGAAGACAACGAAGAATTGAGAGAAACCATCGCCATGCTGATGGAGGAGGAAGGGCGCTACATCACGAAATGTGCCACGGCCGAGGCTGCTCTGCAGCTGGATGCGCAACAGCCTTTCGATGTGTTGTTCACGGATGTCAGCCTGCCCGGACTCTCAGGCACGGAGCTGGCACGTCGCGTGCTGGCCAAGAACCCGCAGCGCTGGGTGGTGCTGTGCACGGGCTACCAGTTTGGCAGTGCCATTTCTGCCCTGGGACCGCATGTGCGTTGCCTGGTCAAGCCGTTTGAACTGGAAGAGCTGGAGGACTTGCTGGTGGAAATCCAGACTGCCCTAAAAACGTCCCCGGCCCTCTGAGCGTTGCGAAATACGCGGCAGCTCTACACGAAAGGTGGTGCGTGCGTTGTCTGACAGCGCCTCAATCGTTCCCCCGTGCGCCAGTACGATCTGCTGGGCAATATACAGCCCCAGCCCCAGGCCTTGGTGGCGCCCCGGATGGTGGATGCGCTCGCGAAAGGGGTTGAAGAGATGCGTTTTGAGGCCCTCGGCCAGAGCGCCGTTGTTGGAAACACTCAGCACCACCGATGCGGCTGCCGTGCCGTCCACCGTGACCTGCACCGTCCCGCCGGACTCGCCGTGCTGCAATGCATTGCCAATGAGGTTGGAGGCGACCTGCAACAGGCGCTCGCTGTCCCATACGCCGTCCAGATCGCCGTGTTTGCCCACATGGATACAGCGCCCACTGGCACCTTCGCGCAGTTCCTGGGTAGCGCGCTCGACCACTCTTTCCATGGACGCAGTGTCCAAGCTGAGCGGCATGCTGCCGGCTTGGCGTATCCGGGCTACATCCAACAGGTCTTCGATCATCTTGGCCATGCGCCGACCACTGTTCTGGATCTGCTGGGCTAGCACTTGGGCCTTGGCGGGGTCGGTCAGTGGGCGTTGCAGTGCCATAGCACCGGTCAGGATGGCGGTCAAAGGGTTGCGCAGATCATGGCTGAGTACGGCCATGTACATCTCGTTCAGGCGCAGGCTTTCGGTGCGTTCCTGCAGTTCGTGCGCTAGTGCGCGCTTTTGCCGGTGCAGTTCGAAAAAAATGTGGGCCTTGTTGACCAGCGCATGCGTGTCGATGGGCTTGTAGAGAAAATCAACTGCCCCAGTCTCATAGCCCTTGAACTGCCAGTTCTGGTCGCGTGAGCCGGCGGTCATGAAGATCAGCGGCACATGGCGCGTGCGTTCACTGCCACGGATCAGCTCGGCCAATTCAAAGCCGTTCATTTCAGGCATTTGTACATCGAGCAGGGCCAATGCCACGTCGTTGTGCTGCAGCAGCAGCTCCAGTGCTTCGTGTCCCGAGCTGGCTTTGAGGATGTCGATGTCGTCGTGCTGCAGCAGGGCTTCGAGCGCAATCAGGTTTTCTTCGATGTCATCGACCACCAGGCATTTGACGCGGGTGGAAAAAGGCAGAGCGTTGGGCAGACTGCTGTAAGTCACAAAGATCCTTGCGCATGTAAAGAAACCAACAAGGCGGCAATGCCTTGCGGGGACAGCACTTGGCTGTCTGCCGTGCGCTGCAGCGCTGCCTTGGGCATGGTGCTGACGGGTGCGCTGGCAGGGTCCTGCACGATGCTGAGGCCACCGCCCGCATGCATGGCCGCCAAGCCGCTGGCACCGTCCTGGTTGGCGCCCGACAAGACGATGCCGATGAGCTGGGCGCCATAGGCGTCGGCTGCCGACTCGAACAGCACGTCAATACAGGGACGTGAGTAGTGCACCGGGGGGTCCACCGACAGCGCCAACGTCGGACCGGCATCCACCAGCAAGTGGTAATCCGGCGGTGCAAAGTACACCGTGCCGGGCGCAATGGGCTCCTTGTCCTGTGCCTCGCGCAGAGGCAGGGCGCAGCGTTTTTGAAAAATGTGACACAACAGACTGGGTCGGTTGCGCGGCAAGTGCAGCACCACCAGCACCGAGGCGCGCAAACTGGCCGGCAGGGCGGACAGCAGCACGGCCAGTGCATCGATGCTGCCGGCCGAGCCGCCGATGACAATGGTTTGGTAGTGGGGTTTGGGTAGCTGTCGCACCATCACAAGACAGCCTTTTTTTGATAGATACAGTCTTTCAGTACAAAGTCGTCGAAAGATGCCGCATGCGAGGAGAACAAGAGCGATTCCTTGGCGCCCAGGCCCAGAAACCCCTTGCGGCACAGCGCCTCCTTGAACAGGCCCAGCGCACGGTCTTGCAGTTCGCGGTCAAAGTAGATCAGGACATTGCGGCAGGACACCAGTTGCACCTCCGAAAAAACGCTGTCTGTGGCCAGACTGTGGTCGGAAAAAACCATGTGCTTGCGCAGCGACTTGTCAAAGACCACCCGGCCATAGGCAGCGCTGTAATGCTCTGACAGCGAGGAGCGGGCGCCTGATTGCGCATGGTTTTCCGTGCTGGCAGGCATGCGTGCGATGTCATAGACGCCGGCTTCGCCTTTTTTGAGCGCGGCAGGATTGATGTCGGTGGCGTAGATCAGCGAACGCTCGAGCAGGCCTTCTTCGCGCAGCAGGATGGCCAGCGAATACACCTCTTCACCGGCGCTGCAACCGGCCACCCAGATCTTGAGCGAGGGGTAGGTGCGCAACAGTGGCACCACCTGCTCGCGCAGGGCGCGGAAATAACTTGGATCGCGAAACATTTCGCTGACCTGCACTGTGAGGTATTCCAGCAGCGCGGGAAAGGTTTCGCGCTCGTGCAGCACCCGGTCTTGCAGTTGGGAGATGGTCTTGCAACCGAAATGGATCAGCGCCGCCTGCAGGCGCCTCTTGAGCGACGCCTGCGCGTAGCCGCGAAAGTCGAAGTGGTACTTGTAGTAAATCGCATCGATCAGCAGGCGCTGCTCGATGTCCAGGGTGGTATTTTTGCGATTAGGCAACGCAGCGTCCTGTTATTTGGGCATCCACACGCGCACCAGCGACAGCAATTTTTCTACGTCCAGGGGCTTGGCGATGTAGTCGTTGGCACCGGCGGCCAGACATTTTTCCTGGTCGTCCTTCATGGCTTTGGCAGTCAGGGCAATGATCGGCAGCTTGCGCCACTCCGGTTTCTTGCGAATCTCGCGCATGGCGGTAAAACCGTCCATCTCCGGCATCATGATGTCCATCAGCACCAAATCGACCGGGGTGCCCTGCGGCGCCTGCGCGCGCTCCAGTGCGGCCAGTGCCTCAATGCCATTGCGGGCAATCTCCACCCGAATGCCGGTGGGTTCCAATACGCTGGAAAGCGCAAAGACGTTGCGCACATCGTCTTCCACCACCAGCACGGTGCGCCCCTCCAGCGAGGCATCGCGGTCGCGCGCCACCTGCAGCATGCGGCGGTGGTCATCGGGCAGGGTGGCTTCGACCTGGTGCAGGAACAGCGTGACTTCATCCAGCAGGCGCTCGGGCGAACGGGCGTCCTTGATGATGATGGACTTGGAAAAGCGCCGCAGCTGCTGTTCCTGCTCGTGCGTGAGCGAGCGGCCGGTATAGACGATCACTGGTGGGAATGCCACATCCTCCTGCTCGGCCATCTGTTCCAGTAGCTCGTAGCCGCTCATGTCCGGCAAGCTCAGGTCCATCACCATGCAGTCAAAAGTGGTGCTGCGCAGCAGCTCCAGCGCGCGCTGCGCGTTTTCTGCGCCGACGATCTGTACATCGCCATTGCTGAGCAGCTCACGCATGCTCTCGCGCTGGTTTTCATCGTCTTCCACCACCAGCACGCGGCGCAGCACCTGCGTGAACTTGGCTTCTAACCGCTGGAAGGCCTCCACCAGTTCCTCGCGCTTGACCGGCTTGAGGGCGTAGCCCACGGCGCCGCGCCCCAGCGCTTCCTGCGCATAGTCGGCCACCGACACCATGTGCACCGGAATGTGCCGCGTGAGCGGGTTGCGCTTGAGTTGGTCGAGTACGCCCAGGCCGGAAAAATCGGGCAGGTTCACGTCCAGCACCACGGCGTCTGGCAGGTACTGCAGGGCCGCTGCCAAGCCATCGCTGCCGCTGGCCGCCATCAGGCACTGGAAGCCCATCTCCTGCGCCAGCTCGTGCAGGATGCGCGCAAACCGTACATCGTCTTCCACCACCAGAATGGTGCGGGCGCGTGGGTCGGTCGTGTCGCGGTCATCGACCACGCCACTGCCCACGGTCGGCACGGTCGCTGGGGCTGCCAAAGCCGCCGCCAGCGCTACTGCGGCAGCAGGCGCGCGTGCTGTCTGCACGGATATCAATGGGGTATGGGAAGCAGATTCGGACGCTGGAGCCGGTGCCTCTTTTGGCGTGACCAGGGTGGCGGGAATGGTCAGCGTGAAGGTGCTGCCCGCACCGGGCGTGCTGTGCACGGTCAGCTCGCCGCCTAGTAGATGTGCCAAGTCGCGCGAAATCGACAGGCCCAGCCCAGTGCCGCCGTACTTGCGGTGGGTGCTGCCATCGGCTTGGCGGAAGGCGTCGAAGATCAATTGTTGCTGGTGCGCCGGGATGCCGATGCCGGTATCGCTGACGGCAAAAGCCACTTGGCCGCTGGCTGGTGTGCTCACGCGCAGCGTGACATCGCCCTGGCTGGTGAACTTGATGGCGTTGGAAAGCAGGTTTTTCAGCACCTGGCCCAGGCGCTGGGGGTCGGTGTGCAGGTTTTCGGGCACGCCTGGCTCCACTACGCAGTGCAGGGCCAGGTTTTTTTCTTCTGTCAGCGGCCGCATCGGTTCGATCAGCGCCTGCAAGGTGCGCGCCAGTGCCACCGGCTCAGCGATTACGGTGGCTTGGCCGGCCTCGATCTTGGCCAAATCCAGGATGTCGTTGATCAGCCGCAGCAGGTCGTTGCCGGCTGCCGAAATAGTTTGGGCGTACTTCACCTGCTTGTCGGTCAGGTTGCCAGTCTTGTTGTCTGCCAGCAGCTTGGACAGGATCAGACTGGAGTTGAGGGGGGTGCGCAGCTCGTGGCTCATGTTGGCCAAAAACTCGCTTTTGTACTGGCTGGCTGCTTCCAGGTCGCGGGCTTTTTCGGACAGTGCATCCTGTGCCATCAGCAGTTCGGTGGTCTGGCGCTCCAGTTGCCGGGTCTGCTTTTCCAGAAAATGATTGCTTTGCTGTAGTTCTTTTTGCTGTGTCTCCATTTGCGCCTGCGAGTCCTGCAGGATGCGGCTTTGCTGCTCCAGTTCTTCGTTGCTAACGCGCAGCTCTTCCTGCTGCGCCTGCAACTCCTCCGACTGGCGCTGCGTTTCTTCCAGCAGTTCTTCCAGTTTCGAGCGGTCGGACGCTGAACGGATAGACGAGGCCAGCAGCTCGGCTGCACGCAGCATAAATTCCAGATCAGTGGCATCCAGCTTGCGAAAGAAGCCCATCTCCAGCACGGCATGCAATTGGTTGAGTAGCACCGCTGGCACCACCGCCAGTTCGGTGGCTGCGCCGCGCCCGGTGCTCGATGAAACCGCCAGATACCCGGCTGGCACGTCACGCACATGCAGCAAGGTGTGCGACTGTGCCACTTGGCCCGTCATTCCCTGACCGGGTGCAATGCGCGTGGGAGCATCGCCATCGGCCACCGCATAGCGGCCGAAACGCTGCAGTTCCAGCACTTCGTTGGCCGTATAGGCCGTACCCACCTTGGCATCCATGAAACGCGCCAGATAATCCAGCGCCCCTTGGCCCAGATCGCTCAGCCGCAGGTCGCCCTGCAGGCGCGCGCTCAGACCCATCAGGCCGCTCTTGATCCAGCTTTGCTGCATTTTGATGCGGTAGTCGCGTGCATTCATCACTGCCGAAACCAAGATCAGCACCAGCAGTACCAAGGCCCCCAGCCAAGTGGCATTGGTAGAAAAGCTTGAAGCATCTTCCCAGACCTGGCGGCGCCGCTCCCATTCACTGCGCTCACCCGCCAGCATCTCGTGTACCAGTGCGCGGATCGCATTCATGGTCATGCGGCCCACATCCGTATTAATGATCTCCATGGCCTCGCTGCGCTTGCCATCGCGTTGCAGTCCGATGGTTTGAGCCATTTCAGCCATTTTTTGCTGGGACAACGCCTGCAGTTGCTGCAACTGCTCTTTTTGCGCAGGAGGCCATTCGAGTGCTTTCAGGCCGTCAAAAGTCTGCTGCAACTTTGCCTGTGTCGCCATGTAGGGCTCCAGGTAGCGCGTGTCGTTGGTCAGCAGATAGCCGCGCTGCGCTGTTTCTGCGTCGCGCAGCGACAGCAGGACCAACTGCGTCAGGTCGATGGCACTGACCGACATGTTCATCTGCTGCACCGCTTGTGTGCGGTAGTCAGAGGCGCGGTAGGTCACCAATGCCATCAGCACAGTGGCCATCGCTGCCAGCATGAACCAGATCAGCAGGCGGTAGGGAAGGGTATTGCGGTCGCGCCAACTCGGCTCTGCCACAGGAGAAGAAGAATTCATGCAATCAGGAGACAAAGGTGGATCGGATGCCATGGCAAGCGGCCGATTCTGTCAGGGTGCGTGTGCCGCCAAGCCGGGGGTGTCTTGGCATGGAACGCTACTTTTAATGGTATTTTAGGCCTCAAACGCATACTGCATAAGCGCTTGCAGCTATGAAAAATAACTTTTACGCCCTGTGCCTAGGCGGGTGATGGGGCGTCTCTTGGCGCCAGGCGAGCCTCTGGGTGCCGCCCCCGCAGCGCGACCAGCCTGTTTTGGGCGCTGTGCCAGTCAGCGTGGGCAGCGCCACAGGGCAAAACCTATAATTGCCGGTTGCTTCCCGAGGGCCTGGCGCCCGTCTGCCGCCCCCTGCACACACACCTACACACCATGAGCCAACCCACCTTCACCGTCGCTGACATCCGTAAGACCTTTCTGGACTTTTTTGCCTCCAAGGGCCACACCATCGTGCCGTCCAGCCCGCTGGTGCCGGGCAACGACCCGACGCTGATGTTCGTCAACTCGGGCATGGTGCAGTTCAAGGACGTGTTTTTGGGCACCGACAAGCGTCCCTACGTGCGCGCCACCTCGGTGCAAGCCTGCCTGCGTGCTGGCGGCAAGCACAACGACTTGGAAAACGTCGGTTACACCGCGCGCCACCACACCTTTTTTGAAATGCTGGGCAACTGGAGCTTTGGCGACTACTTCAAGCGCGAGTCGCTGCACTGGGCCTGGGAGCTGCTGACCGAAGTCTATAAATTGCCGGCCGACCGCCTGCTGGCCACGGTGTACCAAGAGGATGATGAGGCCTATGACATCTGGACGAAAGAAATCGGCCTGCCACCCGAGCGCGTGATTCGCATTGGCGACAACAAGGGCGGGCGCTACAAATCCGACAACTTTTGGATGATGGCCGACACCGGCCCGTGTGGCCCATGCAGTGAAATTTTCTACGACCATGGCGAGCACATCCCCGGCGGCCCGCCCGGCAGCCCGGATGAAGACGGCGACCGTTTCATCGAAATTTGGAACAACGTGTTCATGCAGTTCGACATGGCCGAAGACGGCTCGGTCACACCGCTGCCGGCGCCCTGCGTCGATACCGGCATGGGCCTGGAGCGCCTGGCTGCCATCTTGCAGCATGTGCACAGCAACTACGAAATCGACATTTTTGACCAGCTGATCCAAGCCGCCGCCCGCGAAACCGGCATGACCGACCTGAACCACAAGAGCCTGCGCGTGATTGCCGACCACATCCGCGCCACCGCTTTCTTGGTCAGCGACGGCGTCATCCCCAGCAATGAAGGCCGCGGCTATGTGCAGCGTCGCATCGTGCGCCGGGCCATCCGCCACGGTTACAAGCTGGGGCAAAAAACGCCGTTTTTCCACAAGCTGGTCGCCGATTTGGTGCGCTTGATGGGCGACGCGTACCCGCAATTGCGCGCGCAAGAGCAACGCATCACCGACATTCTGAAAGCCGAGGAAGAGCGCTTCTTTGAGACGCTGGCCAACGGCATGGAGATTTTGGACAGCGCGCTGGCCGGTGGCGCCAAGCTGCTGCCGGGCGATGTCGCTTTCAAACTGCACGACACCTACGGCTTTCCGCTGGATTTGACCAATGACGTCTGCCGCGAAAACGGCATCGAAGTGGATGAGGCCGGCTTCAGGGTGGCGATGGAAAAGCAGAAGGCCCAGGCGCGTGCGGCGGGCAAGTTCAAGATGGACAAGGCGCTGGATTACAGCGGCGATGGCAACGAATTTGTCGGCTATGAACTGCTTGAATCCACTGCAAAAATCGTAGCTATTTACGCAGATGGTGTCAGCGTTGCAGCCCTGAAACAGGGTCAAAACGGCATCGTGGTGCTGGACAGCACGCCGTTCTATGCCGAAAGCGGCGGCCAGGTCGGCGACGAAGGGACTATCACCAGCGGCTCGGCCCGTTTTGCGGTGGACGACACGCTAAAGATCAAGGCCGACGTGTTTGGCCACCACGGCACGCTGGCCGAGGGCACTTTGAATGTCGGCGACACGGTGCAGGCGCAGGTGAACACGGCTGTGCGCGCTGCCACGGTGCGCAATCACTCGGCCACGCACCTGATGCACAAGGCGCTGCGTGAGGTGCTGGGTGAACATGTGCAGCAAAAGGGCAGCCTAGTCAACGCCGAGCGCACGCGCTTTGACTTTGCGCATGGCGCGCCGGTCAGCGCTACTGAGATCCGCGAGATTGAGCGCCGCGTAAACGAAGAAGTGTTAGCCAACCGCGCCACACAAGCGCGCGTGATGGACATCGAGTCAGCCCAAAAAACTGGCGCCATGATGCTGTTTGGCGAGAAATACGGCGAAACCGTGCGCGTGCTCGACATTGGCAGCAGCCGCGAGCTGTGCGGCGGCACGCACGTACAGCGGACGGGCGACATTGGTTTGTTCAAGGTGGTGGGCGAGGGTGGCGTGGCCGCCGGCGTGCGCCGCATCGAGGCTGTCACTGGCCTGAACGCGCTGGCCTATTTGCAGTCGCTCGAAGGCACCGTGTCGCAAGTTGCGGGTGTGCTGAAAGCACCGGCAGCCGAGATCACTGGCCGCGTCGGCCAAGTGCTGGAGCAAGTCAAAGCGCTGGAAAAAGACGTGGCCGCGCTCAAGGGCAAGCTGGCCTCATCGCAAGGCGATGGGCTGCTGGATCAGGCGGTGGATGTGAACGGCCTGAAGGTGCTGGCGGTGCGCCTGGACGGGGCCGATGCCAAGACTTTGCGCGACACCATGGACAAGCTGAAAGACAAGCTGAAAAGCGCCGCCATCGTGCTGGCCACGGTCGATGGCGATAAGGTGCAAATTGCAGCCGGTGTGACGGCTGACGCGATGGGCAAGATCAAGGCCGGTGAGCTGGTCAACTTTGTCGCGCAACAAGTCGGCGGCAAGGGCGGCGGCAAGGCCGATATGGCGATGGCTGGCGGTACCAATCCGGCAGGCCTGCCGGCCGCGTTGGCTTCGGTTGCTGGCTGGGTCGCGCAGAAAATGTGATGTAGGGCATCGCTGAAGAAACAAAAGGCGCTGGATGCGCCTTTTGTTTTTTCTAGCCTTGTAGGTCGGGTTGGTACAGCTACCCGAGGGCCCCGTCCTAAAACAGCTCGATATCTTCGTTGCTGATGCGTGCCTGCAAGTCGCCGCTGGCGACCAGTTCATCGTAGAAGCGCACTTGATTGCGGCCGTTTTCTTTAGCGAAATACAGCGCTTGGTCGGCCTGGCCGAGGATTTCGACGGGTGTGTTGGAGGCGGAGGAAACAAAGCCCACGCTCACCGTGATGCGGCCGACCTGCGGGAAGCTGTACTCTTCGACCGCCTGGCGAAAACGGTTGAAGACTTTGTGCGCCGTGGCCAACGAGGTGGAGCGCAGCAGCACCACGAATTCTTCGCCACCAAAACGAAAAATCCGGTCGTGGCTGCGAAAGGAGCTGCGCAAGACGTTGGCCATCAGGATCAGCACTTCATCGCCGTAGAGGTGGCCAAAGCGGTCGTTGACCTGTTTGAAGTGGTCGATGTCGATGACGGCCAGCCATTGCTGCAATTCTCCGCCGGGAAGGCGGGCGTCGTTGGGCGCTGTGGCTGCGCGATTTTCAGTGCCTGAGTGGCGGGCAAACTGTTCGTCAAAGGTCTTGCGGTTGAACAAGCCGGTGAGGGCGTCGCGCTCGCTGTAGTCAAGCAGACTTTGGTAGTTCTGGTAGACATTGAAAATGGCGGTGAGCACTTCGAGGCGGTGCACTGAAAACGGGCGCGATTGGGTCACTTCCAGGCAGGTGCTGACTTGGTCGTGCATCCACACCGGTAGCCACAGCGTATGGCGGCCTTTGCCCAGGTTGGCACGGGCATGGCTGCCGCGTTCCTGGATGCAGGTCTGCAACGCGGGCAGTTGATCCAGGGGGCGGCGCTGGGGATCGGTGCCAGCCTCGGACTCGGTCGATGTCCATTGTCCGCTGAGCATCCAAGTACGGGGCCGTATGTAGCGCACGCCGTTGAGTAAAAACACCTCCAGGGCGCGCACTTCCAAAATACCCGAGAGCTGCTGCAGCGTGGACAGTACGGAGACTTCAAGCCGCAAATAATCGCGGTGACCGGTCATTTCGACCAGGTTTTGCAGAAGGGGTTTCATGGCAGTGTGGCTTGGCGTCCGGTGCGGGTGTGCTGCGTGTCAGGCCACGCGTACAAATACGACATCCCAGACGCCGTGGCCCAAACGCAGACCTCGGTTTTCAAACTTGGTCAGGGGGCGGTAGTCGGGCTGCGGGGCATAGCCGCTGGCGCTGTCAGTGCTGTTGCGCAGCAGGGGCTGCTCAGACAGCACTTGCAAAATTTGTTCGGCGTAGGGCTGCCAGTCGGTAGCGCAGTGCAGGTAGCCGCCGGGCTTGAGACGGGTGGCCAGCTTGGCAATCAAAGGCGCCTGGATCAGGCGGCGTTTGTTGTGCTTTTTCTTGTGCCAGGGGTCGGGAAAGAAGATGTGTACGCCATCCAGGCTGGTCGGCGTGAGCATGTGGTCTATCACTTCAACCGCATCGTGGGCCAGGATGCGTACATTGGTCTGGCCTTGTTCGCCCAGGCGCTTGAGCAGGGCGCCAACGCCGGGTTCATGCACTTCGCAGCACAAAAAATTGTCTTCGGGGCGCACGCGCGCAATGTGCGCCGTGGCCTCGCCCATGCCAAAGCCAATTTCCAGCACCAGGGGTGCTGTGCGGCCAAAGGCGGCCGGAGCGTCGAGTCGTTGGCCGGTGTAGGGCAGGATGAAGCGCGGCCCCAGTTCTTCAAAGGCCTTGGCTTGGCCGCTGGTGGTGCGGCCGGTGCGGCGGACAAAGCTTTTGATGGTTTTGGGATAAGCGACGCCAGCCGGCGCCGTGCCGACCACGGGAGCGGCAGGGGATTCGGGGGGGGAAGGGGGGAGGGCGGATTCAGTCACAGTGCGCGATTGTAGAGATGCCTCCAGGCGTTGACCCACAGTGCCAGGGCATCAGACAGCGAATTGTTCGCTATCGATAGTAAAGGTGGCAGGCCCAATGTGGTGGCCGCATCGTTCAAACTGACGAGGGGTTGTTGTAGATCAAGGGCCGGTGCGCCATGCTGTTTGGACAGCTTCTCGCCATCGGTGCCGCGCACCAAAGGGGTGTGCAAATAGTACGGTGGGGCTACGCCCAGTGCGTGCTGCAGCAGGATCTGGCGCGGCGTGTTGTCGGCCAGGTCGGCACCGCGCACTACATGCGTGATGCCCTGCGCGGCGTCGTCCACCACCACGGCCAATTGGTAGGCCCACAGGCCATCGGCGCGGCGCAGCACAAAGTCGCCGACGGTATGCAGTACGTCTTGCTGCTGCGCTCCCAGGCGCCGGTCGTACCAGTGCAGTACCTGCGATGCTCCTTTATTAATAGCTAGTTGCGCTTGCTGCGCAAGCGCTTGAGCCTGTTTTGACTCAAATTGAGGCCAAAAATCAGTGGTGTTGAAACGCCAGGCGCGTGCACTGCGTCCTTGCAGTCCGCTGCGACAGGTGCCGGGGTAGGGTTGCTCGATATGGCGCTGGTGCGCATGGCCCTGCACGGCGTGGGCCGCGGCGATGTCTTTGCGCGAGCAGGCGCAGGGGTAGGCCAGTCCCGCGGCCTGCAATTGCGCTAACGCAGTTTGGTAGGTGGGGCTGCGGGTGGATTGCCACAGCGGTGTGTCGTCGGGCCGCAGGCCGCAACTGGCCAGCTGCGCCAAGATGTGCTCGCCCGCGCCGGGCATGCAACGCGGGGTATCGACATCTTCGATGCGTACCAGCCAGCGACCGCCCTGGCCGCCTGGGTTGCAGGCGCGGGCGTCGAGCCAGCTGGCCAGTGCTGCCACCAGCGAGCCGGCGTGCAGCGGCCCGGTGGGGGAGGGAGCAAAACGGCCGACGTAGCCGGCGCTTGCGCCCTTCACGTTCGTCATGCCACGGCGAGTGCCATTTCCAGTCCGGAGAGGAAGGCGTCTTCCAGTCGGTGACCCAGGCACCAGTCGCCGCAGGCGCCCAGGTTGGCGTCGCCATCCCACAGGTGGCTTTGACCCAGCGGCTGCAAGGTTTGCGCATAGCGCCAGCGGCGCACCTGGGCATAGCTGGGCGTGGCGCGGATGCCGGTGACTTCAGCGAAGGCCTTGAGTAGCTTGTCCTGCACGCGCGTGGGGTTGTCTTCCAGGTGCTCTTCCGACCAGGCGGGGCTAGCTTGCACCGTCCAGCGCTCCAGGCTGTTGCGCTGGGGCTTGGACGACTCGCGTGCCAGCCAGGCAATGCGGTGGTGCGTGCTGCGCGCGGCATTCCACTGTGGGCCCAGCGTCGTCAGGCCCGGGCCGATGGCCTGTGGAAAGGCCAGCATCAGCGACCAGCAGGCCGCCATGGTGGCGCTGGCCATGGTGTCGATGATGGGGGTGTGCAGGTCGGACGACACCAGCAGGGCGCGCGCGGCCGGGCCGGGCAGGGCGAGCAGCACGGCATCAAAGCCGGCGTGTACTTGTTGCTCGCCGTTGGTGTTTTCAATGCTCAGCTGCCAGCCGCTGGGCTGCAACCGGTCGCGCTCGATGCAGACCACGCGGGCGTCGGTGTGCAGTTGCCCCGCTTGTTGCAGCGGCTGTGCCCAAGCTTGGGCCAGGGCGTCCATACCGGGGCAGGCGACCCAGTGCGCTTCATGCGGTGGCTGGCTGGCCGAGGCGACGCGGCCGGCGGCATCGAGCACGCGCACGGCGTTGGCGCTCCAGGGGCGGCACACGCCGGGCACGGTGGCCAGGGCCAGCGCGAAACGGTCGTCGCGCACCGTGAAGTATTGGGTGCCGGCATCAAAGCTGCCGTGCGGGGTGTCGCAAGTGGCAGTGCGGCCGCCGACCTGATCGGCTTTTTCAAAGACGGTGACCTGGTGGCCGGCTTGCACCAGCGTGCGGGCGCAGGCAATGCCGGCCACGCCGGCACCGATGATGGCAAAGTGGCGCGGTGCACGAGAGGTGCTGGAAGTACTGGGAGCGATGGAGGCGCTGGAAGTGCGGGCGCTTCGGGGACGGGGTGCTGGAGCAGGTGAGCGCGGGGGCATGGGAGGCCTTTCGGGGATGTCTCTGTGTAGGAAAGTAAACAGGGCCACTCTACACGCCTGGCGCTGGGCGCCAGGAAGAAATTGCCCCGTTATCTGGCACTGCCTGCCAAGGGGAGCCGTGGTGCTAAAAATGGTGGTTGCTCAGCAGAGCGGCGCGGGTGCTGGGGCTGTGCAACTGTGCCAGCCACCACTGCAGGGCGCGGCCGCCCTGGGCCAGAGGGGTGGCGTTCCAGGCGTAGTGCAGGCGAAAGCTGCGCGTCGGACGGGCCAGTTGGCGACTGACCAAGTGACCCGCTGCAAGGTAAGGACGTGCCATCGGTTCGGGCAGGAAGCCGCAGCCCAGCCCGCGCAACTGCGCCTGCAGCTTGGCCTGCATGGAGCCTACCGTGAAGACATCCTGGCCTGGGAGCAGGCCCATGCTGACGCCTTGTCCTTGGGCGGAATCGGCCACGGCAATGGCGCGGTGCAGCAGCAAGGTGGCGTCGGAGAGAGGTTCGGGCACGTGGGCCAGCGGGTGGTGCGGTGCCACGGCAAAGACAAAAGAGGTCTCGCCGAGCACGTCCTGCTGCAGGCCGGCCACGCGGGAGGTGTTGACCACCACACCGATGGCCAGATCGGCTTGCCCGCTGGTCAGCGCCTCCAGCGTTCCGGTCAAGATTTCGTCGCGCAATTTGAGCTGGGTGGGCGGTGCTTGGCTATAGAACGCTTCCACCAGTTCCAGCATGGTGTGCGGCGAAACGGCGCCATCCACGGCAATGGTGAACTGCGGCTCCCAGCCCGTAGCGACGCGCTGGATGCGGTGCGCCACCGCGCTGATGTCGGTCAGCAATCGCGCGCCCTCGCGCAGCAATTCGGCTCCGGCCTGCGTCGCCCGGGCTTGGCGCGCGCTGCGGTCAAACAGCAGCACATCCAGCGCATCTTCGATCTGGCGCACGCGGTAAGTCAGGGCACTGGGCACCAAGCCCAGGTGGCGTGCCGCGGCGGCAAAACTGCCCTTATCAGCAATGCATTGCAGCAGAGCCAGATTGTCAGGCGTCAGACAGTTGCGCGAATTTTGTATGGTTGTCATTATTTCATTGAAATTATTTGAATTATTCCGTCAAGATGGCTGTATCTTTTTTAAAATTGCCGGACATAAAGTCAAGCCATTACAGGAGATTTTTATGTTGACCCTTCGCAAATCGCAAGACCGAGGCCATGCCGACCATGGCTGGCTGAATTCGTTTCACAGCTTTTCTTTTGCCGGCTATCACGATCCTCTGCACATGGGGTTTGGCAATCTGCGCGTTATTAATGAAGACCGCATTGCCCCGGGTACCGGATTTGGCGCACACCGCCACCAGGACATGGAAATCATCAGTTACGTGCTCTCGGGCGAATTGGCACACCAGGACAGTCTGGGCAACATCAAGGGCATCCCGCCAGGCGATGTGCAGCGCATGAGTGCCGGAAGCGGCGTGGTGCACAGTGAGTTCAACCATGCGGCCGGCCAGACCACGCATTTTCTGCAGATCTGGATCGAGCCCCAGGTGAAGGGCATCGCGCCGAGCTATGAGCAAAAAAGTTTTACACAGGCTGAAAAACGTGGTGTCCTGCGTTTGGTCGCGTCGCCCGACGGCGCACAAGGCTCTGTGCGCGTGCACGCGGATGCGTCCATGTACGCCGGTCTGTTTGACGGCGCCGAGGCCACTGCCCTGGTGCTTCACCCCGCGCGCAAAGCCTATGTGCATCTGATACGTGGAGCACTGGAGGTCAACGGCCAGGCGCTGGTGGGTGGCGATGCCGCGCTGCTGCAGGGTGAGTCCCTTTTGCGCTTGGGCAGTGCCAAAGACGCCGAAGTGCTAGTGTTTGACTTGGCAGCCTGATAGCACCGATTTGAAGGGAAATTGGCCTGAAGCCCTTGCCAGAAAAGCGCTGTTAGCTCATTTATTGATAGTGTTTGACGGGCTGACAGACAAGCTGGGCTCCAGCACCCGGCGCGCATCAAAGACAAAACAGCCGTTGTGGTAGTAGTTGCCGTCGGTCTGCTCGAAGTATTTGAGGATGCCGCCTTCCAGCTGGTAGACGTGCTCGACACCTTCTTCACGCATCAGGAGGGCGGCTTTTTCGCAGCGGATGCCGCCGGTGCAAAAGCTCACTACGGTCTTGCCGGCCAGTTCGGTCTTGTGCGCGCGCAGGGCCGGCGGAAATTCGGTGAACTTGCTGATGCGCCAGTCGATGGCGCCATCAAACGTGCCGGCATCGACCTCGAAGTCGTTGCGCGTGTCCAGCATCGCCACTGCACGGCCGGTATCGTCGTGGCCCTGGGCCAGCCAGCGGCGCAGCGTCGGCGCATCGACCGAGGGCGCGCGCCCTTGGCTGGGCACGATGGCCGGGTGGTCCATGCGGATGATCTCGCGCTTGACCTTGACCAGCATTTTGCGAAATGGCACCTGCGCCGACCAGCTCTCCTTGGGCTGCAGATCGGCAAAGCGTGCGTCTTGCCGCAAGGTGTCGATAAAAGCGCGCACAGGTTCGGCATGTCCGGCGAGAAAGAAGTTGATGCCTTCCTCGGCCAGCAAGATGGTGCCCAGCAGTTGCGCTGCGCTGGCGCGCGCTTGCAGCGTGTTGCGCAGTACTGCCGCATCGGGCAGGGGCACAAACTTGTAGCAGGAAATATTCAGGATGGGGAGCATGGTTGCAATGCTATGCGCAGGCGGTACTGCGCGTCAGGAAGGCACCAAGAAGGCACCAGGAAGGCACCAATGCTCAGGGGGCGCGCACCAGTAGCGATTCTTCGATCTTGTTGGCCAGTTGTGAAATCGCCAGCGCTGCAGGGCAGCCGGGGGTGTGCAGCAGCAGCAGTTGGCGGCGCATGATGGCGTCGCGCACGGCCGGATCGGCAGGGATGTCGCCCATGTGGATCAGGCGCATCGGCCGACCCGATTCGGTGGCGACAAAGCGGTCGAGCACCTGCTGCAACTGGCCAGTGATGGCCCGGCCATCGCCCGGGCGTACCGCCTGGTTGACCACCATGCGCACATGTTGTCGTTTTTGTTGCACCGTGAGCACCTTGATGGCGGCGTAGGCGTCGGTCAGCGAGGTCGGCTCGGGGGTGGCAACGATCAGCACTTCAGAGGCCAGCGAGATGGAGAACAGCACCACATCCGAGATGCCGGCGCCGGTGTCCAGCAAGATGACGTCGTAGCGCGGTGTCAGCAGCTGGATGATGTTCAGGAATTCGTTGCGTACTTCCGGCGTCAGGCGAGAATATTCGACCATGCCCGAGCCGGCCAGTAGTACGGAGAAGCCACCGGGTGCGGCCACGATGGCGTCGTTGAGTTTGGCTTTACCGGTAAAGACATCGTGCAGCGTGATCTTGGGGTGCAAGTTCAGGATCACGTCGAGGTTGGCCAGCCCCAGATCGGCGTCCAGCACCAGTACGCGCTGGCCACGGCGTGTCAATGCGGCTGCCAGATTGGCAGAGATAAAGGTCTTGCCGACGCCGCCTTTGCCGCTGGTGACGGCAATGATGCGGGCGCTGCGGCCTGTGGGGGCAGGCGCTGTCGGGACCACCGGGGCCACCGGGGTCGCCGCAGTAGCTGCCGTAGTGGCAGGGAGGGTAATCGGCAGGGACGACGCGTCGCTCATGTCATCGCTTTCAGTAGGCGCCATCGGGGCTAGGTAAAGGCGGCAAGTCGCCCCAGTCTGAGGGGGAGTAGAGCGGACCAAACAGCAGGCTCTTTTCTTCGGCACTGACGGTGCTGTTGGGCTGCGCCTCAATGCACACACGGTTGCGGCCGGTGGTCTTTGCTTGGTAGAGCTGGTGGTCGGCGCGGTCCGTCCAGAGCGTGGTGGTCGAGCGCACCCATTGCAGCGCAAACGCGCCGCCAATGCTGACAGTGACGCACAATTTTTTGTGGGGGGCCACTTGCACTACGGTGGTTTCGATGGCGCGCCGGATACGTTCCGCCACGGCTTGGCCAAAAGGTCCTTGGCAGGCGGGCAGGACGACGGCAAATTCTTCGCCGCCGTAGCGCGCCAGGGTGTCCATGGGGCGCACGCAGGCGTTCAGGGTTTGTGCCACGGCCTGCAAGACGAGGTCGCCGGCGGGATGGCCGTAGGTGTCGTTGACGTGCTTGAAATGGTCAATGTCCAACATCAATAGCAGTGCTGCTTCGCCGGAGCGTGTGACGCGATCGATTTCGCGTTCCAGCACCGAGCGAAAGTGGCGCCGGTTGGCCAACCCCGTCAGGGGATCACGCAACGACAACTCGCACAAGCCATCGATCAGGCTTTGCAGATAGACCGTGGGTGAAGCCTGCGCAGGAGGGGCAGCAATGCCGTCGGCCTGCTCTACCAACGCGATAGCTGTTTCCAGACGCAAATCGTGCAGATAAAGGGGTTTGGAGGACGCAGAGTTGGACACAGATAAAGCAAAAGAAGTTGGAGTAAGTGTAACCTTGCGGTTGGCTTTTATTTGTCCCTGGGCAGGCTTTACGTCTTCGGTACAACGCCTATTTCACCGCTCTTTTCGGGGGATGGTTGTTGCAGTGCGTGTATAGCTGCAGCGTCAGAGCGATAGATGCGCAAATGCTGATCTGGCCGTAGAACCTGGGCACGCAGCAATACTTCTTCTACAGGCAGCTTCAAGCCGCTGACATGCAGTGTGCTGCCATGGAATCGCACTAGCGCTTCGATGCGGACAAAGCTTTCCACCCCAGTGACGTCAATGCGGTTGATGGACTGGGCAAACAGGCAGACATGGCGTACTTGCGGCTGTGCATCCAGGCGCTCGGCCAGAGCGCGCTCCAGTGCACTGGCCGAGGCAAAGTCCAGTGCTGCGTCCATGCGCAGCGCCAGCACGTCGGGTGCCAGCGCCGGTAGGTGCCACAAGTGGCGATCGCGCAGGCTGCCATCGGGATGCAGCCCGACTTCAATGATGCGCGGATGCAGGCGTTGGTACAAAAAATGGCTCAAGTTGATCAGCAAACCCACCAACACGCCCCAATACAGGCGCGGCGCCGTGGCCAAGGTCACGGCGAAGGTGGTGGCGCTGATGGACGCCTCGATGCGCGAGATGCGCCACAGCTGGGCAAACATGCTGGGTTTGATGAGTCCGGTGATGGCCGTGACCACCACGGCGGCCAGCACCGCCTGCGGTACGTGGTAGAGCGCCGGCATCAGCCACAGCAGCGCCACCAGCACCAGCGCCGTGGCAAAAATGCTGGCCCAGCCGGTGCGTGCACCGGCATACAGGTTGATAGCCGAGCGGGAGAACGAAGCGCTGGTAGCAAAACTGCCGCACAAGCCCGAGCTGATTTTGGCCATACCGTGGGCGATCAAATCCTGGTTTTCATTCCAGCGCGTGCCCCCGCTTTGGTGATCGACCTTGGCGCTGGACGCCGTCTCCAGAAAACTCACCAGCGTGACCACCAGCACCGGCATGATGAGCGCGCTCAGGTGGTCCCAGGACAGAATGCCGGGCCAGTAAAAATGCGGTAAACCGGCTGGCAGGGTGCCCACCACTTTGCCACCTCCCTCGGCATAGCCCAGCGCCCAACTTAAGGCGCCGGCGGCCCCCATGATGACAATCACCGCTGGAAACTGTGGCCACTGGCGCTTGGACAGGACCAGCGCCGCCACGCTGCCCAGGCCAAAGCCGGCGGCGCCCGCATCAAAGTGGGACCATTGCGGTGTGGTGAGTAAGCTTTCCAGCGGCACGTTCAGGCCGGTCAGGGCGGGCAATTGCGATGCCAGGATCAGCCAGGCTGCTGCCTGGGTGAAGCCGCCCAGCACCGGCGAGGTGACCAGCTGCAGCAGCCAGCCAAAGCGCACCACGCCCAGCACGAGTTGCAATGCGCCCGACAGCAGAGCCATCCAAACCGCCAAGGCCACCCACTGCGCACTGCCGGGTTCGGCTAGACCGGTAAGCGAGGTGCCGATGAGCAGACTGGTCAGAGCCGTCGGGCCGACGCCCAGCCGGGTCGAAGAACTCCACAGCACGGCCACGATAGCCGGCAGCAGCGAGGCATAAATGCCGGTCACCAAAGGCATTCCGGCCAGGGCGGCATAAGCCACGCCTTGCGGTACCAGCATCAGCCCCACCGTCATGCCGGCCCAGAATTCGCCACGCAGTAAGGGGCCGTTAGGCCGGGGCCAAATCAGAAAAGGAAACCAGCGTTGAAAATGGGACGGGGTGGACATACAAGGGATGGTCGTATCGGACGCAAAGCGGGCAGGTTGTCGTTACCGTCCTACAAGGGGTTGGGTGGTTTCTGACCCGTCATGGGGGTACCAGCCCCCTAGAGTGCAGTGTATTCACACGTTCAAGGAGCTGCATGATGCTAAAAAAAACCGTTCTCCATCGTCCCAATGTCCGTATCGTCGGTTGGCTGGCCGTCAGCGCCCTGGCTTTGGGGCTGGCCGCTTGCGACAAGATGAAAGAGCCTACGGCAGGCGAAAGGCTTGATTCCGCAGTCGATAAAACGCAACGTGCCGCAGAAAATGCCAAAGTGGATGCGGAAAGAGCCCTGTCGTCGGCACAGACCAAAACCGAGGCAGTAGCGCACGATGCGGCGCAAGCTGCACGCGAGGCCGGCAACTCGAGTATGGAGCTGATGGACGATGTATCGATCACGGCACGCGTCTCGGCTGGACTGGCGCAAGACTCGGCCCTCAGCGCCTTAAGGATTGATGTTGATACCAGCAACGGCGTTGTGACACTGAAAGGTCCCGCTCCTACGCAAGAAGCCAAAGACCGCGCCAGCAGCATTGCCCAAGGCGTCAAGGGCGTCAGTTCGGTCGTCAACCAACTTACCGTGCAAGCGAGCTGAGCGGGCAGTGTGGTGGCTGTTGTCAGTGTCTGCTGACGCTACCATCACGGCATGAAAGATCTTGCCCAGCACCTGTCCACCCGTATCATTCACCACGATTACGTCGCCCCCGAAGGCTTTGTGGCACCGGCCATCGCCGTGCACAAAGCCTCAACGGTGATTTTTCCGAGCATTGCCGCTCTGCGCTCGCGCCAGTGGAAAGACAAAAGCGGCTACACCTACGGCTTGCATGGCACGCCCACCACCTTCACCTTGGAAGAGCGCTTGTGTGCGCTGGAAGGCGGTTTGCAATGCGTGCTGGTACCCAGCGGTCTGGCGGCCATTGCCAATGTGTCGCTGGCGCTGCTCAAAACCGGTGACGAGGTGCTCATCCCCGACAACGCCTACGGCCCGAACAAGTCGATGGCCGAGGCGACCCTGGCGCAGTTTGGCATTCGCCATGTGTTGTACGACGCGCTCGATGTGGCTGATCTGGCTGCCAAAATCACGCCAGCCACGCGCCTGGTGTGGCTTGAATCGCCTGGCTCTGTCACGCTTGAATTCCCTGATCTGCCCGAAATGGTGCGCCTGTGCCGCGCGCGCGGCGTCATTACGGCGCTGGACAACACCTGGGGGGCCGGGCTGGCATTTGCACCCTTTGACCTGAGCGGCGATGGCAGCCACGATCTGGGCGTAGATATTTCCATCCATGCCTTGACCAAATACCCCAGCGGTGGCGGTGATGTGCTGATGGGCAGTGTCATGACGCGCAGCGCTGCACTGCACTGCCGCATTCAGGAGTTGCATATGCATCTGGGCTTGGGAGTAGGCGCCAACGATGCCGAGGCGGTGCTGCGCTCCCTGCCCACCATTGAACTGCGTTACCGCGCCCATGACGCAGCGGCGCGCACGCTGGCGCGTTGGCTGCAGCAGCAAAGACCGGTGGTGCAGGTGCTGCATCCTGCCCTGCTCGGGTCGCCCGGCCATGCCCATTGGCAGGCACTGTGCGGCGCAGCGCAGGGCGGTGAGGGCGCGGCGGCGGGTTTGTTCAGTGTGGTGATCGATACGCGCTACAGCCAGGCGCAGGTCGATGCGTTTTGCGATGCATTGCAACTGTTCAAAATTGGCTACAGCTGGGGTGGGCCCATCAGTCTGGTGGTACCGTACGCGCTTGATTCCATGCGCCAGCGGCCTTCGCCGCAGCTGCAACCGGGCACCGTGGTGCGCTTTTCCATTGGTCTGGAGGCGGTGCAGGATCTGCAGCGTGACTTGACGCAGGCACTCGAACAGGCGTTTGGGCCGCTTTGAACTTTACCCCCGGTTCTGACTGCGCAGCGGGAGGCAGGATAAGGTGGATACGCTTTTTGCGGCGACACCTGCAGACCAAGCTGTTACAGTGCCCGATAACTTTGGAGACCTTACACCTTGGCTACACCTAATTACGGCTACGAAAAGCGCCAGCGCGAGCTGGCCAAAAAGAAGAAAAAAGAAGAAAAAGTGCGGGCTAAAACTGCTCCGCAGCGGCCTGATGGCTATTCTCCCCAGCCACAAGATGGCGATTTCCAGAGCGCGGAAATCGTCCCGTCTGCTCCAGACGGTGAAGGCAGTCAACCCGGCTGATCAGCCCTGGTTTTGCTTAGCGCAATAGCTTGCGCAGCGCTGGCCATACGTTATCCAGCATTTGCGGATGTGCTTGTGCCAAGGGGTGGATCCGGTCGGGCTGAAACAGCGCCATAGCGTCGATCTTGTCCGCAATCCCCTTGAGCAAGAACGGCACTAGTGCCGTTTTGTTTTTTTGCGCGACCGAGTCAAAAATATGCACGAACCGGCTGGCGTAATCGCTGCCGTAGTTGGGAGGCAATTGCATGCCGATCAGCAACACTTTGGCGCCCGTTTTTTGTGCTGCTTGCACCATTGCCGATAAATTTTCTTCTGTATTTTTTAGCGGCAGACCGCGCAAGGCGTCGTTGCCGCCCAGTTCGATGACCACGACGCTTGGCTGGTGCAGCGCCAGTAGGGCGCCCAGGCGCGAACGTCCCCCTGAAGTGGTGTCGCCGCTCACACTGGCGTTGACCACGGTGGCGGCGATTTTTTCTGCCTGCAGGCGTTTTTCCAGCAAAGCCACCCAGCCTGCGCCGCGTGCCAAGCCATATTCGGCGCTCAGCGAATCGCCCAGCACCAAAATGGTTTGCGTAGTGGCCGCTGGCTTGCTGCCTGTCTTGGCCGTGGGGGCCGTCTGCGATTTTTGGGCCCAAGCTGGCATAGGGCACACCACAGCGGCGGCACTGGACAGCCAAACGATAAAGTCACGTCGATATACGTTTTCGGCGCTTTCGGCGCTTTGAGCGTTTTGAGTGTTTTGATTCAAAGTACAAGGCCTTTCATGAGCGAATCCTCTGCGATACCTGCCACGCCCCTGATCGCGGTAGAGCATGTGTACAAATCCGTCACCGATTCCACCGGTACGCTCGATATTTTGCGGGATATCGACTTCCAGCTGGCGCCCAGGGAGACTGTCGCTATTGTGGGCGCGTCCGGCTCGGGCAAAAGCACCTTGCTGTCGATCATTGCCGGGCTGGACACGCCTACGCGCGGCACGGTGCGGTTGGCGGGCCAAGACCTGTTTGTGCTGGACGAAGACGGTCGGGCGGCGCTGCGGGCACAAAAAATCGGTTTTGTGTTTCAGAGCTTCCAGCTCATGGGCAACCTGACAGCGTTAGAGAACGTCATGCTGCCGCTGGAACTGGCCGACCGGCGCGATGCGCGTAAAGCCGCGACTGAGATGCTGACCCATGTTGGTCTCAGTCAGCGCCTGGGCCATTACCCCAAGGTGCTCAGCGGCGGCGAGCAGCAGCGCGTGGCGCTGGCGCGGGCCTTTGTCATGCAGCCGGCGGTACTGCTGGCCGATGAACCTACCGGTAGTTTGGACTTCGCCACCGGTGAAACCATCATGCAGCTGATGTTTGATCTGAACCGCGAGCAGGGCACTACGCTGGTACTGGTGACCCACGACCGCGCCATTGCGCAGCGCTGCGAGCGTGTCATCACTATCGAGGCCGGCCAGGCCACGGGCTGACAAGAGCTGACCGCAGCTCAGCGGCCAGCGTGGCTGTCAGCGCGCCAGTGGGCGCTCTGCCGCGCGGCAGGCCACGGCGGTGAACAGCACATCAGTGGATGAATTGAGCGCCGTCTCGGCTGAATCTTGCAAGATGCCGATGATGAAACCAATTGCCACGACCTGCATGGCGACATCGTTGGAAATGCCAAACAGGCTGCACGCCAAGGGAATCAGCAGCAGCGAGCCACCGGCCACGCCTGATGCGCCGCAGGCGCACACCGCTGCCACCACGCACAGCAGCAGCGCCGTCGGCACATCCACGGCAATGCCCAGGGTGTGCACGGCGGCCAGCGACAGCACGCTGATGGTGATGGCGGCGCCGGCCATATTGATGGTGGCACCCAGCGGAATGGCGATGCTGTAGGTGTCCTCGTTCAGATTTAGGCGCTTGGCCAGTGCCAGGTTGATGGGAATATTGGCGGCCGAACTGCGCGTGAAGAACGCCGTCACGCCGCTCTCGCGCAGGCAGGTGAACACCAGCGGATAGGGGTTGTTGCGCAGCACGGCAAAGACAATCAGGGGATTGACCACCAGGGCGACAAACACCATGCAGCCCATCAGCACACCCAGCAGGTGCGCGTAGCCCCATAGCGCCTGCTCGCCAGCTTCGGAAAAAGTGCTGGCCACCAGACCCAGAATACCCAGCGGGGCAAAGCGGATCACCAATTGAATGATGAGCGTGATGCCAGCCGACAGATCGGCCATGACAGCGCGGGTGCCGGCGCTGGCGTGGCGCAGGGCCATGCCAAACGCTACGGCCCAGGCCAGAATGCCGATGTAGTTGGCATTCATCAGGGCGCGCACCGGGTTGTCCACCACATTCATCAGCAAGGTCAGCATGACGTCTTGGATGCGCGTCGGGCCATTGGCTGCCTCGGCGGCGCCTTGCAGTACCAGCGTGGACGGAAACCACATGCTGGCCGTGACGCCGACGATGGCCGCTGACAGCGTGCCCACCAGATACAGCGCCAGCACCGGCCGCAGATGCGTGGCCTGGCCGGGTCTGTGGTTGCTGATGGCCGCAACCACCAGAATGAACACCAGTACCGGTGCCACTGCCTTGAGTGCCGATATGAACAGCGTGCCCAGAATGGCCACTTTGGGCGTGGCATTTGGAAATAGCACGGCCAGGGCGACGCCGGCCAATAGGGCGATCACAATTTGTGTGACCAGACTGGTGCGCTGGGCCCAGCGCAGCAGAGGATTGGAAGTCATGGGGTGAAAACTCAGGTAAGGCCGGCGTATGGCAGGGCCACGCTGTGCACCCCACCGCCGCCGGCAGCCATGGAAAAAGCCGACGAATCATTCGCCAAGCCCCACAAACCACGCGTCACGGCGCTGTCAGCGGCGCCCCGCAAGGCGCAGCAAAAGGCGTAAAAAAAGGCGTAGGCAAAGCGCCGTGTCAACGCGGGATTCGTGAAAGAGCGCGATTCTAGGCGGTGTTTGCACCCTGCCAAGCGCAAACCCTTGTACCCCCAAGGGCGGGTGTATGGCGGGGACAGTAGGACAATGCCCGGATAATCGCGCCCCATGTCCTCCCCCAAAGTCCTTTTCGGCTTCCATGCCGTGGGCGTGCGTCTCAAGACCGCCCCCAAATCCATCATCGAGATCTACTACGAAGTGACGCGCCGCGATGCGCGGATGCGCCAGTTTCTCGACCGTGCCAACGAAGCCGGTGCCCGCCTGATCGAAGCCGACAGCGTGCGCATTGCCAAACTGGCTGGCAGCCACGGCCACCAGGGTGTGGCGGCACGCGTTGAAGCGGTAGCGCAGGTCACCTCGCTGGACGAACTGCTTGAAGACCTCGAAGCCGCTGGCATTGATCAGCCACTGTTGCTGGTGCTGGATGGCGTGACCGATCCGCACAATCTGGGCGCCTGCCTGCGCGTGGCCGACGGTGCCGGTGCCCATGCTGTGATTGCCCCTAAAGACCACGCCGTGGGCGTCAACGCCACCGTGGCCAAGGTGGCCAGCGGTGCAGCTGAAACCGTGCCGTATTTCATGGTGACCAATTTGGCGCGCACGCTGAAAGAACTCAAGGAGCGCAACATCTGGATCATTGGTACCAGCGACGATGCGCCACAAACCATCTACCAGGCTGACCTGAAAGGCCCGGTGGCGCTGGTGCTGGGTGCCGAAGGCGACGGTATGCGCCAGCTGACGCGCAAAACCTGCGACGCGTTGGTCAGCATCCCGATGAAGGGCGCTGTCGAGAGCCTGAACGTCTCGGTCGCCAGCGGCGTGTGTTTGTATGAAGCACTGCGCCAGCGCGGCGGATAAAGCGCAACCTCAGGGCAGTTGCCCCAAGTAGCTCGTTACGGCCTGGGTTTCCATTTCCGTCAGGCGCGAGGCCACCAGATGCATGGCCTCGTTGTCGTTGGTGCGGGTGCGCTGGTTGAAGTCTTTCAGCTGCGACAGCAGATAGCGCGTGTTTTGCCCAGCCAGACGCGGCAAGGTGGCAGTGCCATAGGCGTTCTCGCCATGGCAACTGGTGCACGCGGGTACGCCAGACCAGGTATTGCCCTTGGTGTAGATGTAACGTCCCACCGCCACCAAGTCGGTGTCTGACACCCGCTGGATTTTGGCCGGCTGGTTGGCAAAAAATGCCGCCAAGCCGGCAATGTTCTTGTCCGACAAGTCTGCCGCCTGGGGTGCCATGGTTTCGCTGACACGCTTTTTCGAGCGGAAGTCTTGCAATTGCTTGACCAGGTATTCCTGGTTCTGCCCGGCCAGCGAGGGAAAGATGGGTGAGGTTGAATGTCCTTTGGCGCCATGGCAGGTGGAGCAGCGCCCGCTGACGAGCGCCTCCACCTCCGCGTCAGCCGCCATGGCTGAGGTGGCAAACAGGGCGCCAAGGAGGGCTACATACAGTTTTGTCATGGGGAAAGCCCAGGTGAGGTGAAATGGAGCAGCAGATTAGCGGATCAGCCAGCGAAGCGCCATTGTCCCGTTTTTACCGTTACACCCAGCCCAGGGCGCCCAACAGGGCGCCCGCGCCCAGCAGCCACAGGATGTGCAGCCGGGTGCGCCACACCAGCAGCATCACGCCGACCGTCAGCAGCCACAGCGGCCAGTCGGTAGTCGGTGCGCCCTGGGCGCGGCCTAGGACCCAGGCGGTGGACAGGACCAGCCCGATGACGATCGGCGCCATGCCTTGCTTGAAGGCGCGTACGCTGCGCCGGTCACGGTGGCGGTGTGCCCAGCGCGTGGCCATCCAGGTCAGGGTAGAACTGGGTAGCATGATGCCGACCATGGTCAGCGCCGCGCCCAGCAACCCATAGGCCCAGCCGCTGACGCCGGGGCCGCCGGCGTTCAGGCCGACGTTCCAGCCCAGCAGTGCGATGAACAGCACATTCGGCCCGGGTGCGGCCTGTGCCAGGGCAATGCTGGCGTTGAACTGCACATCGGTTATCCAGTCTTGTTGGCTGACCAGAAAACGGTGCATATCAGGCGCTGTGGCAATGGCACCGCCGACGGCCAGCAGCGACAGCGACAGATAGTAAAAAAATAGCTGAACCCAGTCCGCCGTGTGCAGTGACAGGTTCATGGCGCGATCTTTCGCCACGTCAGCACGCAGGCCGAGCCGCCCAGCACCAGCAGCATCCATGGCAGCGGCACACGCAGCCAAGCCATGGCGACAAAGGTGGCGAGGGCAAATGCTGCACTGGACAGCCGCCCCAGCGGGTGCTTTTGCAGTGCCATCGCCAGCTTCAGACCGGTGCCACCAATCAAACCCGCCGCCACCGCGCCCATGCCGCGCAGCGCGCCGGCCACGGCGGGGTGCGCCGCCCAATGCGCATACACCAGTGCTAAGCCCAGCACCAGTACCAGCGGCAGCGTCAGCATCCCCGCCAATGCGGCAAAAGCGCCGCGCCAGCCAAAATAGCGATCGCCGATCATGATCGACAGATTGACCACATTCGGCCCCGGCATCACCTGGGCTACAGCCCAGTCCTCGACGAATGCCTCATTTGTCATCCAGCGCTTTTTCTCGACCAGTTCGCGCTGCACCACGGCCAAAACCCCGCCAAAACCCTGCAGTGCCAGCCAGGTGAAAGACCAGAACAGATCTGAAGGATTGGCCGGACGGGGTGCAGCCAGGGTGTCGGTGAGGGAGGCGGACTGGGGGGAAAGCATGGTGAATTTAAATGAAATCGGCTCACAGCCCATATACATCAAGCGCTTTAAGCTATCAAAATTAAAGCAATTCGGTGGACTGCAGCAGGCGGAAAAAGCGCTTGATGGTACGCCTGCATCGGACGATTTTCAGTGCGTCAGCGCAAAATCCAAACCCCAAGCAAAATTCCAAAAAACCCAAGGAGACACCCATGAAACTGGTTCGTTATGGCCCCGCTGGCGCAGAGCGCGCGGGACTGGTGGATACGCAAGGCGTGCTACGTGATCTGTCGATGTTGTTGCCCGATATTGGTCCGGCCCAACTCAGCCCGCGCACCCTGGCCGCGCTGACCACCATCGATGCCAGTCGCCTGCCTGCGGTCGATGGCCAGCCGCGTCTGGGCTGCCCGGTGGGCAGCGTCGGCAAGATCGTTTGCGTCGGCCTGAACTACGCCGACCACGCGCTCGAAGCCGGTTTGCAAGCGCCCACCGAGCCGGTGCTGTTCATGAAGGCGACCACTGCACTGAACGGCCCGAATGACTCGGTGCGCCTTCCCCCCGGCGCACAAAAGACCGACTGGGAGGTGGAATTGGGCATCGTCATTGGCACCCGTGCCAGCCACATCACCGAGGCCGACGCCTTGCAGCATGTCGCTGGCTATGTGCTGGCCAACGATGTTTCCGAGCGCAGCTACCAGACCGAGCGCGGTGGCCAATGGGACAAGGGCAAGGGATGCGACACCTTCGCCCCGATCGGCCCGTGGCTGGTGACAGCCGACGAAGTGCCCGACCCTCACGCCATCGCTCTGTGGTTGGAAGTCAACGGCCAGCGCGTACAGGACGGCCATACGCGCAACTTCATTTTTGGCGTGCCCACGGTGCTGGCCTACATCAGCCAGTTCATGACGCTGGAGCCCGGCGACATCGTGCTGACTGGCACCCCTGCCGGCGTCGGCCTGGGCCAGAAGCCCGTGCCATGGTTCTTGAAGCCTGGTGACGTGGTGCGGCTGGGTGCCAGCGGCCTGGGTGAGCAGGTGCAAACCTGCACCGGCAGTTAGGCGATCCAAGCCCACTAGGGCGCCACGGCCACGAAAAAGCGCACAGGACATCATGTCCTGTGCGCTGTTGGTCTTGAAACGTGCAGCGTTAAAAAACGCCAAAAAGCATCAGCAAAATAATGACGGTAATTGGAACACCGAGAAGCCAGGCAATGACAGGCATGTGAATCTCCTAAAAAAGTTATGTCAGTGCCTTCACTGTAAGAGCGGCACCGACGCGTCTGCGTGAGTACAGGTCACGTCTTGGCGTAGCCCGCTGCCTACACACAAAGGCCGGCCTTAGCGCAGCGCGCCGACAGCAACACAGCTTGCTAGCTGACACCCCACAGCGCCAAGCTGCTGCACCATCGCGCAAAGGTGTATTCCCTATTTTCATGAGGCTCCTATGACCTGTTTGCCTATTTTTTTGCGTTGCAGTGCACTCGCTGCCGCCGTGTTTTCTTTCGGTTGTTCCATGGCAGGCCCGGCACAGGCGCCTGGGGTCCCGGTCGGCGTCGGCCCTGCGCCCGTGCTGCCAGCGCCAGAAAAAAACCTCATTCCCACGGTCAACATTGCCCCGGCGGTGGGCTGGTCCCAAAGCCAGGGTCCGCGCGCCATGGCGGGGCTGACAGTCACCGCCTTTGCCAGCGGCCTGGACCACCCGCGCTGGGTGTATGTGTTGCCCAACGGGGATGTGCTGGTGGCCGAGAGCAACAAACCCGATAAGCAAGGCCAAGACGCCGACAAGGACAACAAAGGCATCAAGGGCTGGGTGATGGGCAAAGTGATGCAGCGCGCTGGTGCTGGTGTGGCCTCGGCGGACCGTATCACGCTGCTGCGCGACACCAACGGCGACGGCGTGGCCGATGTGCGCAGCGTCTTTGTGCAAAACCTGCACTCGCCCTTTGGCATGGTGCTGGTGGGTAATGATTTTTACGTCGCCAACACCGATGGTGTGCTGCGCTTTGCGTACACCGAGGGTCAGACGACCCTCACCGGCGCGCCTACCCCACTGACCGACCTGCCTGCTGGCAACATCAATCACCACTGGACTAAAAGTCTGATCGCCAGCCCCGATGGCAAAAAACTCTATGCCACCGTCGGCTCGAACAGCAACATTGCCGAAAACGGCATCGCCGCCGAAGCAGGGCGCGCCGCCATTTGGGAGATCGACCGCGCCAGCGGGAAAAAACGCCTGTTTGCCAGCGGCCTGCGCAACCCCAACGGCATGGGCTGGGCACCCGGCACCGGCGCCCTGTGGACGGTGGTCAACGAGCGCGATGAGCTGGGCAACGACCTGGTGCCCGACTACCTCACTTCAGTGCAGGACGGCGCCTTTTACGGCTGGCCTTACAGCTATTACGGTCAGCATGTAGATGTACGCGTCCAGCCCCAGCGTCCCGACTTGGTGGCCAAGGCAATAGCACCTGACTACGCTCTGGGTAGCCATGTGGCACCGCTGGGTATGGCGTTTGCACAGGGCCAGGCGCTGGCACCCCAGCTCGCCAATGGTGCCTTTGTGGGCGAGCATGGCTCTTGGAATCGCAAGGAATTGAATGGCTACAAGGTGGTGTTCGTGCCGTTCGACAAGGGTCAGCCCGTCGGCCTGCCGTTGGACGTGCTGACCGGCTTTTTGAGCGAAGACGGCAAAGCCTTTGGCCGTCCAGTGGGCGTGGCCATCGACCCGCGCGGTGCGCTGCTCGTGGCGGATGACGTAGGCAACGGGGTGTGGCGTGTCACGGGGCCAGGTGTCGCTTCCGCCCGGTGAGTTGAAAATCTTCTTTCAGTACCTCAAAAGGCGTTCAAAAGCCCTATGGCTGGAACTGGGGTGCTGTGCGCAATCCTCCTCATGAGCTATCAAAAAAATAGCTTCTACCGCTTAATTGATAAGCGTTTCGGGGTGATTTGACATGAGAAATGAAAGTCTGACCTCTCTTGATTTCAGTGTCCATTTGGTGATTGACGAATAGCTGTTCTGGCCTGTACCCTGACAGCCTTCAAGACGCTGACCCAAACCCGCCATGACCTCTGCCACGCGCCGTCTGCACCAGGAACACCACCGCAGCGCCCGCATCGGCTGGCTGCGCGCCGCCGTGCTGGGTGCCAATGACGGCATTGTCTCCACTGCCAGCTTGGTGGTGGGCGTGGCGGCAGCGCAGGCCACTCCCTCTGCCATCGTCATGACAGCGGTGGCCGGGCTGGTGGCTGGTGCCATGTCGATGGCGGCAGGTGAATATGTGTCAGTGCATTCGCAGGCCGACACTGAAAAAGCCGACCTTGACCGGGAGCGCCGCGAATTGGCCACCGACCCGCAGGCCGAACAGCGTGAGCTGGCCACCATCTACGAGCGCCGGGGTCTGGCCCCTGCGCTGGCGCAGCAGGTGGCCCAGCAGCTCATGGCGCACGACGCGCTGGCTGCGCACGCGCGCGACGAGCTCGAAGTCTCGGAAACCATGGCTGCACGCCCGGTGCAGGCCGCGCTCACATCCGCCGCCAGTTTTGCTGCCGGCGCTGCCTTGCCGCTGCTGGTGGTGGTCGTGGCGCCAGCAGGTGGCCTGCTGGCCTGGGTATCGGGCACGGCACTGGTCTTTCTGGCCCTGTTGGGTGCCCTGGCTGCGCACACCGGCGGTGCGGGCATCTGGCTGGGCGCCGGGCGCGTTACCTTCTGGGGCGCGCTGGCCATGGCCACTACGGCAGGTGTGGGGGCGTTGTTTGGGGCGCCGGTGGGCTGATCTGCCCACTTCAGTTCGCTGGCAGCGTTGTGTTCCCAGCGCCAGATGAGGGCGTGTGCCGCTGGTGCGGTGCGGTCGGTGTCTGCAGTGCTGAGACTGCGGAAAGCGCGGCAGCAACAAGCCCTCTTCTGTGCGGAAGAGGGCTACAGGGCGCAGCGCGTTCAGCGCAAGGAAGGTTTAGGCGGACAGGCCCAGGCTGTCCATGGCCGGGACCGCTGTGCTGTGGTCAGGCTGCACGACCAGCACGGCGTGCAGCTCCATGTCCAGCACGCGGGCCAGTTCCTGCAGGGTAGACAGGCGCGGGTCGAGATTGCCGCCTTCGAGGCGCTGCACCGTCATGCGGCTCAGGCCCGCGCGCTCGGCCAGTTCGGCTTGCGTTAGACGGGCTGTTTTGCGGGCCTGGGTAAGGCGGGCGACGAGATCGTGGCCCATGGTGTCAGGCGAAGGTATTGAGTTTCGTACCCACGCTGCCGGAGCTGGCCAGCGCAGGGGGCTGGGGCAGGGCTTGCAGCAGGGTGGCGGCCGCGTTAGCCTGGATATCGAGGGCTTTTTTCAGCACACGGACGTTGAGGGCGTCGGAATTGGTTTGGCTCGCCATGGCGGTGGCGGTGCTGACGATGCTGTTGGTGAGGGCGATGTCCATGGTGCTTCCTTGGTGGTTATTTTTTTGGGTATGCCAGTGTTATCGGCATTTTGAGGGGGGAGCTGAATGGCTCTGTCGAGTGCGTCAATCCAGGGCTTCGGCGCCAATGGCGTCGCAGGTGGCGAGGTCGGAGGCTTGGACAGAGGTGCGGGCAGGGTCGAGTTGGCGTGCCGCATCACGCAGGGCGGTGCGCAGGCCTTCTTCGAGGACCGGGTGATAGAACGGCATGCCCAGCAGTTGCCCGACGGTGAGTTGTTGGTCGATGGCCAGGGCCAGCAGGTGGGCCAAGTGTTCGCCGGCGGGGGCGCACAGTTCGGCGCCCAGCAGGCGGCCACTGGTCTGGTCGGCGTAGACGTTCAGGCGTCCGTGGTGGTGCTGGCTGGCGCGTGCGCGGCCTTGGCGGGCAAAGTCGATGCTGCCGGTGACCAGCACGAGATCGCTTTGCGCTTGCAGGGCGCGCAGGCTTTGGCCGATGACGGCGGCGTTGGGGTCAGAAAACACGATGGCCAGCGGCGTGCGGCGCTGGTAGCAGCGCGTTGCGGGCGCCAGGGCATTCATGCCGGCAATGTGGCCTTCGTCGGCGGCTTCGTGCAGCAGCGGACGGTGGTTGTGTGCGTCGCCTGCCAAGTACACCGGCAGGTTGGCAATTTGCATGGTTTGCGGGTTGACCGGCGGCATGCCTTTATCGTCCAGCGCTACACCCAGGGTGTCCAGCCCGAGGCAGGCCAGCTGTGGGCGGCGGCCGATGGCGACCAGTACGTGGTCCACCACGCTGCGGTGTTCGCCGCTGCGCACTTCAATGCCGCTGATGCCGCCGCTGCCATCGGGAATGGTGTGCAGCGTGGCAGCAGGTCCGGTGTGCAGGCTGAAATCGCGTGCCAGTGCCTCGTGCAGGCTGGTGTTGACGGCGGGGTCGCTGAGGCCGCCGAGCCATTCGCTGGTGGCGTAGCCGGTGACTTGCAGGCCCAGACGGGCCAGCGCTTGTGCCAGTTCGACGCCGACCGGCCCCAGGCCGATGACGGCGATGCGTGGGCCCAAAGTGGCTTGTTCAAACAGGGTGTCGGTGGTGAGGATGCGATCGCCCAGGGCCCGCCATTCGGGTGGCAGCACCGGCTTGGAGCCGGGAGCCAAGATGATGCTTTTGGCGTGGTAGATGGTGCCGCTGGTACCGTTGACCTGCACTTGCTGCGGCCCGAGCAGGCGCGCGCGCCCGGCGATGCTGCGTGCGCCCAGGGCGTCGGTGATCTGGCGTGCGCCGGCGACAAAGTCGTCACGCAGGCGGCGCAGGCGGCGCAGCACGGCGGGCAGATCGGCCGCCAGGCCGTCGGCGCCGGTGATGCCGAATTCGCCCAGGGTGTGGCGTTGGTGGTAGGCGTTGGCGGCCTCGATCAGCAGTTTGGAGGGCATGCAGCCAACGCGCGCGCAGGTGGTGCCGTAGGGTCCGTCGTTGATGAGGACAAAGCGCTCGGTGCGCTTGCGTACTTCACGCAGCGCGGCGAGACCGGCCGAGCCGGCGCCAATGATCAGGGTGTCAAGAGAAGGGGTGTCCATGGGCGATCTCCAGGTCAAGGTTTTTCAATGGCCGCTCTTGGCACCATAGCATGTCATCCTGGGTTCTTGTTTTTGCATTGAAATGCCTTGTATCGCTGGCTGGTTAAGCGGTATTAGCTATCTTTTGAATAGTAAATTCATCGGCCATGGGGTGGGAAGAGAAGGTCTGCTCGGGGTCGCCTTGTTCGGCGTGGGCACTCAGGTTGTCGCGGAAAAATTGCTCGAACACTTGGGGTAGCAGGGGGCGGCTGAAGTGGTAGCCCTGTATCTGATCGCAACCGCGTGCGCGCAAAAATTCAAGTTGTTCGATGGTTTCGACGCCTTCGGCGATGGTGCTCATGCCCAGGCTGTGTGCCATCTGGACGATGGCCGTGGCGATGGCCTGGTCGTCGTGGTCGGTACTGATGTCGCGCACAAAGGATTGGTCGATTTTGAGCTTGTGGATGTTGAAGCGCTTCAGGTAGCTCAGGGACGAGTAGCCGGTACCAAAGTCGTCAATCGACAGGCGGATGCCTTGCTGGCCCAGCTCCTTCATGGTCTGGGCAGCGATTTCCGGGGCTTTCATGGCAACGGCTTCGGTCAGTTCCAGTTCCAGGCATTCGGGGGCGATGCCGGTGTGTTGCAGCATCTGGCGTACCAGGTCGGCTAGTCCGGCCTGGCTGAATTGCACGGCCGAGATGTTCACTGCCATGGTCATTCTGGGCAGGCCTTGGTCGAGCCAGTTGCGCAGTTGGCGCAGGGCGGTTTCCAGTACCCATTCACCGATCGGCACGATGAGGCCGTTGGCTTCCGCCAGGGGGATGAATTCGCCCGGCGAGATGAAGCCTAGTTGCGGATGGGTCCAGCGCAGGAGCGCTTCGGCGCCGATGATGCGGCCATCGGCCAGCGCCATTTGTGGCTGGTACACCAGGTGCAGTTCGTTGCGGTGCAGGGCTTGCTTGAGGGCGTTGCCCAACTCCAGCGCGCGCGCCGAGTGCGCTTGCATCTCGGCGGTGAAAAAGCGGTAGCTGTTGCGCCCTTCGTCCTTGACGCGGTACATGGCGTTTTCGGCGTTTTTTAGCAGGGTTTCGAGATCGTCGCCGTCGCCGGGGGTGATGGCAATTCCGATGGACGCAGTCAGAAAGACTTCCTGTCCTGCCACCATGATGGGCTGGGCCAGGTTCTCCAGCAGGCTGATGCAGCGCTGCGCGGCTTCGCTTTGGCTGGTATGGGCCAGCAGGGCGACAAAGTCGTCGCCGGAATGGCGTGACAGGGTATCTTCGTCGTGCAGATGCGTGCGCAGGCGCAGCGAGACTTCCAGCAGCAGCAGGTCACCAGCGCTGTGGCCGAGCGAGTCGTTGACGTCCTTGAAGCGGTCCAGGTCGATCCACAGCACGGCCAGGGTCTGGCTCTGGCTGATGGCGTATTGGAAACGCTCGCGCAGCAGAGCGCGGTTAGGCAGGTTGGTGAGTTGGTCGTAGTGCGAGAGCTGGCGGATGTGCGCGGCGGCCTGTTTGCGCTCGGTCATGTCCTCTTTGTGGGCCAAGTAGCTGGTGACCACGCCTTCGGTGTTGCGCACCGGATAGATCAGTACCGATTCGATGTATTCACGGCCGCTTTTGCTGCGGTTGATCAGTTCGCCCTGCCAGGATTTGCCTTGTTGCAGGTGCTCCCACATGTTGCGGTAGGTCGCTGCTGGGGTTTTGCCGGACTGCAGCATGCGCGGGTTTTGTCCCAGCAATTCGGCCAAGGTGTATTCGCTGGCAAGGAGGAAGGCATCGTTGACAAATTCGATGTGTGCCTGCAGATCGGTAATGACCAGGGGATGTGGGCTCTGTGACACGGCCTGGGAGAGTTTGCGCATGGACTCTTCCTGGCGGCGACGCTGGGTGATGTCGCGTGAAATGACGACAAAGCGCTGGCGCTTCCCCGGTGGCGGTGGCGCCTGGCGCGTGATCGACAGTTCAAACCAGTGTTCGTTATGGCGTGTTTTTACCGAGATAGTGTGCCCGCGGGAGAAGCCTTTTTCTTGGGCTTCAGCCAATGCTGCGTAGGCCGTCTGGGCGCTTTGCGGGGAGAGCATCTGGCGCATGGTTTTGCCCAGCAATTTTTCTGGCGGGGCAGCCGGGCTGCCGGAGTGGCCGACGTGGGCTTGCAGATAGCGTCCCTCATCGTCCATTTCCAGCAAGACGTCGGGCAGTGCATCCAGCATCGCCTGCAGTTGCATTTTGGAGGTGCGCAACTGCGCATAGGGCGATTGGACCGTGGCAACGAAGGCGGCGCGGTACAAAAAGCAGTAGGCCAGTATTTTGTAGACATGCCCCGCTAGGTTGTAGGTGTCGGTGACGTTGCCGTAGCGTGTGAAGAAAAATTCACCCAGGCCCATGATGGCGGCGGCTGCAAACAGACCGCTGGCGTTAAAGCTGTGCGGTTGGTACATCTGCCGTAGCAGCAGGACGGCAGCCACCAGGTTGAGCGCGATCAGGATGTATTCAAAGGCGATCTTGAAGGGGGGCAGTCCCTGGCCTGCAATAAAGGTGGTCGGCAGGAACTGTGGATAAAACAGCAGCAGCGCGTACAGGGCTGCCACTGTTGCCAATACCAGTAGCAGCATGGGCAGTGGACGCAGGCGAGCGCTGTCGTTGCTGGTGCTCCAAGGCAGGATGGCGACGGCGAGCAAGGCCAGTGCGCTCAGCAGCCGCGCCGCTAGCCAGAAGTTGATGGCCTTGGACGGGGAGCTGGGGGTGATGAAGTCCGGCATTCCCTGGTAGGAAAGCATGTGGCCAAAATCGAGCAGACTGACGCCCAGAAAGGCACAGGCCAATAGCAGGGCGTTGCGCGGTAACTGCTCATGCCGCGCGCTCCAGACGACGCTAAAAATGAATCCGGCGACAACAATGGCCAGCGTTTCCAGTGCTAAGTGCAGGGGCAAAAAATGCGTTGCGCCCCCGCCCTTCGCAGGCGAGAGCGGCCACCAGAGCAGCAGCAGCACTACCGATAGTGCCCCTACGGTGCGAATGGCTCGACGGGCTTCAGGCTGGTGGCTGGGGTGAATCGGCATGGCAGACTGTTTCGGTATCCGTACCGTGGAAAAGGAAGAATGTACGCAAGTGTAGTGTGTGTAAAGACACGCTACGAGCAGCGATATCAGTCTGCTGGTTCTGTCCAGCCCACACGGCCTTGGCCGTGGTCGTTGATGCGCTGTACAAAGGTACTGGACTGGGTTTCTGGCAGGCGCAGTTGCAGCGTGACCAGGGAACCGTGCTGCACGGCCAGCAGCTGTGCGCCAGCAGCGTCGATTTCGCGGCGCAGCAGGCCTTCGAGGGCATAGGGCACGATGCATTGCAGGGTGGTCATGCGCAGTAACGGCACTTTGATCGCTGTCAGCAAGGCCTGGGCGATGCAGTCGGTGTAGGCGCGCAACAGGCCGCCGGCGCCGAGCTTGACGCCACCAAAATAGCGCACCACGGTGGCCTGCACGCCTTCCAAGGCTTGGTGGCGCAGCACGTCGAGCATCGGTCGCCCAGCGGTGCCGCCGGGCTCGCCATCGTCCACCGCCGCCGATTGGCCACCGGCCAGCAGCGCCCAGCAGATGTGCGCGGCGCCGGGGTGCTGTTGCCACAGCGTATCCACATGTGCCTGTGCGCTGGCGCGGTCAGGCATGGGTTGCACGCAGCCGATAAAACGGCTTTTTTTAATGGTGAGGTCGCTGTGCGCGGGTTCGGACAAGGTGAATGGCATATGGGCGCATGAGCTTACTGCAGGGGGCGGCCACAAAAGATGGCAATGCTTGTGCAGTTCTTACAACCTGCAAAAACCTTGTCAGTGAGGGGGCGCAGTATGTGTAGTTCTTGATTTTTACAAGGAGGTCATGATGACCCAGTATTTGAAACCGCTCGCCCTGGCCCTGGTATTGGTGGCATCGTCGTCCGTCTGGGCAGCAGAGTGCAAGACCGAGATCGACGGCAACGATGCCATGCAGTTCAATAAAGCCACCCTGACGGTGCCTCAGAGCTGCAAGCAATTCACGGTGACGCTCAAGCACGTGGGCAAATTGCCCAAGGCGCAAATGGGGCACAACTGGGTGCTGACCAAGCCGGCTGCCATGGCCGGTGTGGTCACCGATGGAGCAGCTGCGGGTCTAGACAAAAATTATCTGAAAACCGGTGACACCCGTGTGATGGCACATACCAAGGTGGTGGGCGGCGGCGAGTCCGACTCGGTCACCTTTGCCACCAGCGCACTCAAGATGGGAGAGACCTATGACTATTTTTGTTCGTTCCCGGGCCACTCCGCCATCATGAAGGGCACGCTGATGCTGACTAAATAGGCAGCACTGTAGGGCGCTGCCTCTGACTCAGGCGCCCAGGTAGGCCTTGCGCACATCCGGGTTGACCAGCAGGTTGGCGCCACTGTCTTCCAGCACCACGCGGCCGTTTTCTAGCACGTAGCCGCGGTCGGCAATCGCCAGCGCCTTGTTGGCGTTTTGTTCCACCAGAAACACCGTCACGCCGGCGCTGCGGATGGTTTTGATGATCTCAAAAATCTGCGCAATGATCAGCGGTGCCAAGCCCAGCGTGGGTTCGTCCAGCAACAGCAGGCGCGGCTTGCTCATCAGAGCGCGACCAATGGCCAGCATTTGCTGTTCGCCGCCCGACATCAGGCCGGCGCGCTGACTGGCGCGCTCCCGCAGGCGCGGAAACAGGCCAAAGACATGCTCCATGCCGGCCTCGATCTCGGCCTTGTCGAGAAAGAAGCCGCCCATCTTGAGGTTTTCCGCTACCGTGAGATCGGGAAACACGCGCCGCCCTTCGGGCGAGATGGCAATGCCTTTGCGCATGATCAGGTGCGAGGGCAAGTTGGTGATGTTCTCACCCTCAAACCACACCGAGCCGTTGCTGGCGCGCGGGTTGCCGCACACCGTCATCAGCAGGGTGGTCTTGCCGGCGCCGTTGGAGCCGATGAGCGAGACGATTTCGCCAGGGTTGACGTGCAGGCTGACGTCGTTGACGGCGCAGATGGCGCCGTAATTGGTGGTGATTTTGCGCAGTTCCAGCATCGGTTGTGTGGTGGGCATCACTCGTCTCCCAAGTAGGCTTTGATGACGCGTTCGTCGTTGCGGATGGCTTCGGGTGTACCCAGGGCAATCGGTTTGCCGTGTTCCATCACCAGAATGCGCTCGGACACACCCATTACCAGGCTCATGTCGTGCTCGATCAGCAGCACGGTGACCTTGTGTTCTTGGCGCAGGCGCTGAATCAGGCCTTGCAGATCGAGTTTTTCTTGCGGGTTCAGGCCGGCGGCGGGCTCGTCGAGCATCAGCAGGCGCGGGCGCGTGATCATACAGCGGGCGATTTCCAAGCGGCGCTGGTGGCCATAGGCCAGGTTGCCGGCGGCGCGGTTGGCGAACTCGCGCAAGCCCATGTAGTCGAGCCATTGCATGGCAGTGTCGATGGCGTCCTGCTCGGACTTTTGGTAGGCGCGGGTCTTGAACAGACCGGCCAGCAGCGAGGTGCGCAGGTGGCGGTGCTGGGCGACGAGCAGGTTCTCAAGGGCCGTCATGTTCTTGAACAGGCGCACGTTCTGGAAGGTGCGCACCAGCCCGTGCGTGGCCACGGTGTGGCTGCCCAGGCCGGCAATGCTCTGTCCTTCCAGATCAATGCGGCCGCTGCTGGGTCGGTAAAAACCGCTGATGCAGTTGAACACCGTGGTCTTGCCGGCGCCGTTGGGGCCGATGATGGCGAAAATTTCGCCTTCTTGCAGGGTGAAGGCGACGTTATCGACCGCCAGCAGGCCGCCAAAGCGCATGCACAGGGCATCAATGTGAAGCAACGGGGCGCTCATGGCTTGACCTCCACATGGTGGCGCTGCATCGGCAGCAGGCCTTGCGGGCGCCAGACCATCATCAAAATCATCACCAGGCCAAACATCAGCATTCGGTACTCAGAGAATTCGCGCGCCAGCTCGGGCAGCACGGTGATTAAGATGGCGGCGACGATGACGCCGATCTGCGAGCCCATGCCACCGAGCACGACGATGGCCAAAATCAGTGCGGATTCGATGAAAGTGAACGATTCGGGGTTGACGATACCCTGGCGTGCAGCAAAAAACGCTCCGCCTAGCCCGGCGAACATGGCGCCCAGCGTGAACGCCGAGAGCTTGATCTTCATCGGGTTCAGGCCGAGCGAGCGGCAGGCAATTTCATCTTCACGCAGTGCTTCCCAGGCCCGCCCGATGGGCATCCGGATCAGCCGGTTGGAAATGGTGAGGGTGACCACCGCCAGCATCAGCGCCATCAGGTACAGAAAGATCACCAGATGCAGCGAGTTGAACTCGAGGCCCAGCACCTGGTGCAAGGTCTGCGCGCCTTCGACGCTGGCGCTGCGCGTCATCTCAAAACCGAACAGTGTTGGTTTAGGGATGCCCGAGATGCCATCCGGGCCGCCGGTCCAGTCGGTCAGGTTGACCAGCAGCAGGCGGATAATTTCACCAAAACCCAGCGTGACGATAGCCAGATAGTCACCGCGCAGGCGCAGCACCGGGAAGCCCAGCACAAAACCAAACAGCGCGGCAAAGGCCCCCGCCAGCGGCAGCGCTTCCCAGAAGCTCCAGCCCAGCCAGTGGAACAGCAGGCCGTAGGTGTAGGCGCCGACAGCGTAGAAGCCGACAAAACCCAGGTCCAGCAGGCCAGCAAAGCCGACAACGATGTTCAAGCCTAAGCCAAGCATGACGTAAATCATCGCCAGTGTGGCGATATCGACGGCATTGCGTCCGGCAAAGAAGGGCCAGCTGATGGCGACCATCAGGGCGATCAGCATCAGCACATTGCGCTGGCGCCCTGAGGTGGCGGGCAATTGCGGCCAGGGCAGGCGCGGCATCAGCTTGCCCAGCCAGGGGCGCAGCATCTGCACCACAAACACCAGGGCGCAGGCCCACAGCACGGTGGTCCATTGCGGCACGATGACGGTGCGCATGCCGGAGCGCTCCAGGTGCAGGCTGAAAATGGGAATGACCACCAGCGCGGTCAGCACGGTGGAGATCAGAGCATGGCGTATGGTTTGGCGCAGCATCACACCTTCTCCACTTCAGGTTTGCCCAGCAGGCCAGTCGGGCGGAACAGCAAGATCAGCACCAGCAGGCCAAAGGCGACGATGTCCTTGTATTCGGACGAAATATAGGCCGCAGCAAAAGTTTCGGCCACGCCGAGCAGAATGCCGCCGAGCATGGCGCCGGGGATACTGCCAATGCCGCCGAGCACGGCGGCGGTGAAGGCTTTGATACCGACCAGAAAACCAATGAACGGATTGAGCTTGCCCACTGCCACGGCAATCAGCACGCCGCCCACGGCGGCCAGCATGGCGCCCAGGATGAAGGTGAAGGAAATCACGCGGTTGGTGTCGATGCCCAGCAGATTGGCCATGTGCATGTCCTGCGAGCAGGCCCGCGAGGCGCGGCCCATGCGCGAGTGCTTGATGTACAGCGTCAGCGCAATCATCAGCGCCACGGCGACGACGATGATCATCACGCGGGTGTAGGGGATGTAGATTTCAAAGGCGCTGTCGGAGCCAAAGCGCAAGGCACCGGGCATCAGCGAGGGCACGGCCATATCGCGCGCACCTTGGCCCAGAGCGACCCAGTTTTGCAAAAAGATGGACATGCCGATGGCGGAAATCAGGGCTACCAGGCGCGGGCCGTGGCGCACCGGCTTGTAGGCCACCTGTTCCACCACAAAACCATAGACGCCAGTAATGACCACGGCCACCAGCAGCATCAGGCCGATGATGACGTAGACCGGCAGGCCACTTTGCGTGCCGATGGCCGAGAGGGTGATCAGGCCAACGTAAGCACCGATCATGTAGATTTCGCCGTGCGCAAAGTTGATCATGCCGATGATGCCGTAGACCATCGTGTAGCCAATGGCAATCAGCGCATAGATCGCACCCAGCGAGAGGCCGTTGAATAGCTGTTGTATCAGCTGCGGCAAAAATTCAGGCATTGGGTTATCCGAAAAAAGACGAGAGCGGTGCGTGCCGCCGCGCTTTCAGGATCTGACTGGTGCGCGGGCCGGAACGCCCCACCCCCGACGGGGTGAAACGACAAGGCATGGCCACCGCCAGTGCAGTGCCATGCCTTGCAATAAAAAGTGCGAGATTTTATTGGTTTATTTGTTGGCGATAGATTTGGTGCCGTCCTTGTGCCACTGGAAGATCTGGAAGTCGAACGACTTCAGGTCGCCCTTTTTGTCCCAGCCGATATTGCCGATGGCGGTATCAAAGCTGGTCTTGTGCATGTGGTCGGCGACTTTGGCTGGGTTGTCGCCCACGGCCTTGATGCTGTCGAGCAGCACTTGCGTGGCAGCGTACGAGGACAACTGGAAGGCGCCGGAGGGGTCACGCTTGTTGTCCTTGAAGGCCTTGACGATGGCAGCGTTCTTGGGGTTAGAGGCAAAATCGGCTGGCAGCGTCAGCAACATACCTTCGACGGCGGGGCCGGCAATGGCGTTGACTTCAGGATTGCCCACGCCCTCGGGGCCCATGAAGCGGGCCTTGAAGCCTTGCTCGGCTGCCTGGCGCAGCAGCAGACCCATTTCAGGGTGGTAGCCACCGTAATAGACAAAATCGATACCGGCGCTTTTCAGCTTGGTGATAACGGCGGAGTAGTCGCTGTCACCGGCATTGATGCCTTCAAACAGTGCGACGTTGACGTTGGATTTTTTCAGGTCATCGCGCACCGACGAGGCAATGCCCTGGCCATACGACTGCTTGTCGTGCAGCACGGCCACTTTCTTGGGCTTGATTTTTTCGGCGATGAACTTGGCTGCGGCAGGGCCTTGCTGGTCATCACGGCCAATGGTGCGGAAGATGAAATGGTAATTTTTGCCTTCGGTCAGGCCGGGTGAAGTGGCTGATGGCGTCACTACCACCACGCCTTCATTGTTGTAGATGGGGGCAGCGGCAATGGCGGCGCCTGAGCACACTGGGCCGATGACGTAACCGATTTTCGAGTTCACCACCCGATTGGCCGCAACCGGGCCTTGTTTGGGTTCGCAGGCATCATCGACGGCGACCAGTTCGATCTTCTTGCCGTTCACGCCGCCAGCGGCGTTGGCCATTTCGACGGCGGTGGTGGCGCCTTCCTTGACCATGTCACCGTATTGGGTGAGGGCGCCGGTGGTCGGGATCACCATGGCGATCTTGATGTTCTGCGCGTGTGCGGTCGAGAAAAGGAGGGTGCCGGCCAGGCCCAATGCGGTAACCACGGTGTGCATACGAAATGGAGTGTTCACAAGAATTCCTTCAAGGAAAGGGGTCTGTCTGAAAGCCAGGACGCACCCGCAGGCCGCGTGCTGGACGAAGCATTGCAGTTTAGAGCGATTTTTTGTGACTTTTCCCAAGGGATTGCCGGCTGGCGACAAGGCTTGATTTTTGTTAAAGAGGGCATCTGCTAGCGCATAAACCGGGTGTGGCTCTAAGGGCAAGCGAAAAACGTACACTGCAATGTTGCCCCCCGGATAGACCAGACCATGAACGCCCCTGTTGACGTTTCTTTCTTTGCGCGCGCCGCAAAACCCATCACCAGCTACCGCCCTTACTGGGCCAAGCGCTTTGGTACGGCACCGTTTTTGCCGATGAGCCGCGCCGAGATGGAGCAGCTGGGCTGGGACAGTTGCGACATCGTGCTGGTCACCGGCGATGCCTACATTGACCACCCGAGCTTTGGCATGGCCATCATTGGCCGGGTGTTAGAGGCGCAAGGCTTTCGCGTCGGCATCATTGCCCAGCCGGATTGGCAGAGCGCCGAGGCGTTCAAGGCGCTGGGCAAGCCCAATTTGTTTTGGGGCGTGACGGCGGGGAACATGGATTCGATGATCAACCGCTATACGGCAGATCGCAAAATTCGCTCGGACGACGCTTACACCGCCGGTGACATTGCCGGCAAGCGCCCCGACCGCGCGGCCATCGTCTATAGCCAGCGCTGCCGCGAAGCCTACAAAGAGGTGCCGATCATTCTGGGCGGCATCGAAGGCAGCCTGCGCCGCATTGCCCACTACGACTACTGGAGCGACAAAGTGCGCCGCTCCATCGTCGTCGATAGCAAGTGCGATTTGCTGCTGTACGGCAACGCCGAGCGGGCGTTGGTCGAGGTGGCGCACCGCATCGCCGCGCGCGAGCCCTTGGAGAGCATCACCGATGTGCGCGGCACCGCTTTTGTGCGCCGCACCACGCCCGAGGGATGGTTTGAGATTGACTCGTCCAGCGTCGATCAGCCGGGCCGGGTCGAAGACCACATCAATCCCTACCAAACCACCAGCGAGCAAGCGGCGGCGCAGGGCAGCAGTTGCAGTAAAGAAGATGGCGCGGCAGCCGCCGCTGCGGGCACGTCAAATACTACTGATTTAATAGCTGGTAGCGCAGGCGCAGTAAGCGCTACAGGCCAAAAAGACCAAAAAATTGGCGCTACCACGCACGCGCTGAACTTTGTGCCCAATCCGGCCCTGCAAGGCAAGCAAAAAGGCCCACCGCGCGACCGCACGGTGATCCGCCTGCCCAGCTACGAGCAGGTCAAAAGCGACCCAGTGCTGTATGCCCACGCCAGCCGCGTGCTGCACTTGGAGACCAACCCCGGTAACGCCCGCGCACTGGTGCAGGCGCATGGTGAAGGCACCACGGCGCGCGATGTCTGGCTGAATGCGTCGCCGATTCCGCTGACCACGGCGGAGATGGACGCCATCTTTGACCTGCCGTATGCGCGCAATCCGCACCCGCGCTATGCCGATGAGCATGGCCGTTTTGACGGTGCCACCAAGATTCCGGCGTGGGAGGTGATTCGCTTTTCGATCAACATCATGCGCGGCTGTTTTGGCGGCTGCACCTTTTGCTCGATCACCGAGCACGAGGGCCGCATCATCCAGAGCCGCTCTGAAGACTCCATCGTGCGCGAGATGGAAGACGTGCGCGACAAGGTGCAGGGCTTTACCGGCACCATTTCTGACTTGGGTGGCCCGACGGCGAATATGTACCGCCTGGGTTGCCGCACGCCGGAGATTGAAGCCGCTTGCCGCAAACCCAGCTGCGTTTACCCCGGCATTTGCCAAAACCTGACCACCAACCACGACCCGCTGATCAAAATCTATAAGCGCGGCCGGGAGTTGAAAGGCATCAAAAAAATCTTGATCAGCTCGGGCGTGCGCTACGATCTGGCGCTGGAGTCGCCCGAGTACGTCAAAGAGCTGGTGCAGCACCACGTCGGCGGCTACTTGAAGATTGCTCCCGAGCACACCGAGTCCGGCCCGCTGACCAAGATGATGAAGCCGACCATCGGCAACTACGACAAGTTCAAGGCGCTGTTTGAAAAGTACACGCTAGAGGCCGGCAAAAAGCAGTTTTTGATTCCGTACTTCATCGCGGCCCACCCTGGCACCAGCGACGAAGACATGATGAATCTGGCCATCTGGCTGAAGAAAAACGCCTTCCGCGCCGACCAGGTGCAGGCCTTCTACCCCAGCCCGATGGCGACGGCGACGGCGATGTACCACACCGGCAAAAACCCGCTGCGCAAGATCACCCGCGACAGCGAAGAAGTCGCCATCGTGCGCGGCGAGAAACGCCGGCGTCTGCACAAAGCCTTTTTGCGCTACCACGACCCGAACAACTGGCCGCTGCTGCGCGAGGCGCTCAAAGCCATGGGGCGCGCCGATTTGATTGGCAACGGCAAGCACCACCTGATTCCGACCTTCCAGCCGGCAGTGACCGCCTGCGGTGCGCCGCGCAAGCCGATGACGCAGGCCGAGGCTAAAGCCGCCCCGCGCGTGCCACGGGCGCAGCCGCAAAAGGGCAATCTGCAAACCCAGCACACCGGTCTGCCGCCGCGTGTGACGGGCTCAGGCAAACCGCCTGCCGCGCGCAAAGGGCGTTAAACGGTCAATTTGCTATTGAATAAATAGCTGCTAGCGCACGTGTTTAAAGGGCTAGATGCTGTTTTGACTGATATTTAGTTGCTGCATCAGCCAAAAAAGTGGTAGCAGACGGCAATCGCTGCCACCACGCCGGCCAGTTCCGCCAGCAGCGCGCAAGCCACGGCGTGGCGGGCGCGCTGGATGCCCACCGCGCCAAAGTACACCGCCAGCACGTAAAACGTCGTCTCGGTACTGCCCTGCACGGTGGCGGCGACCAGTGCGGCAAAACTGTCTACGCCTTGGGATTGCATGGTTTCAATCAGCATGGCGCGCGCCGCGCTGCCCGAGAACGGTTTGACCAGCGCGGTCGGCAGCGCATCAACAAAGCGCGCGTCCATGCCCGTCCACTCGACGCACCAGCGGATAGCGTCCAGCACATAGCCCAGCGCGCCCGACGCCCGGAACACGCCGACGGCGCACAACATCGCCACCAAATACGGCAGCAGACCCTTGGCGACGTCAAAGCCTTCTTTGGCCCCTTCGACAAACGCCTCGTACACCGGCACGCGCCGCCACGCGCCAACGCTGACAAACAGCAGCACCAGCGCAAATAGCGTCAAATTGCCCAGCAGCGACGACAACTGCGCCAGCGCTGCCGCGCTGAAGGTGGTCAGCAGCGCCATAAAACCGGCCAGCAGCAAGCCGACTGGCAGCAGATAGGCCAGCACCACCGGGCTGAACAGCGGCAGCCGCTGCACCACGGCGACACTCAGCAGCCCGACCAGCGTGGAAGCCGACGTGGCCAGCAGAATCGGCAAAAACACCAGCGTCGGGTCGGGCGCGCCTTGTTGCAGGCGGTACATGAAGATGGTCACCGGCAGCAGCGTCAGCGACGAGGCGTTGAGCACCAGAAACAAAATCTGCGCGTTGCTGGCGCTGTCGGGCTCGGGGTTGAGCGTTTGCAGTGCGCGCATGGCTTTTAGGCCCATCGGCGTGGCGGCGTTGTCCAGCCCCAGCGCGTTGGCGGCAAAGTTCAGCGTCATCAGGCCGAGCGCCGCGTGACCGCGCGGCACGCCGGGCATCAGTTGGGCAAACAGCGGTGCCAGCCAGCGCGCCAGCGTATCGACAATGCCGGCGCGCTCGGCAATGCGCAAAAAGCCCAGCCACAGCGTTAGCGTGCCAAACAGCAGCACCATTACCTCGACCGACAGCCGCGCCATGGCAAACAGCGCTTCGACCATCGCGGCAAACACCTGCGGCTGACCGCCAACGAGCCATTGCGCCAGCGCGGCGACAGCGGCAGACAGGAAAAATCCCAGCCAGAGGGTGTTGAGCATGGAGAGCGATAGCGTAGTGAAGGAGGGACGCGCGCAAAGCCATTGCGGCGGCGGTGAGATTACCGCAGCCGGGCGGTGTATAACCTACACCCCCTTGGATAGAGTCGCGCGCGTTGTTATCGACGTGCGCGCTGTGTCCACACCTCCCCAAACTTCAGGCGCGCCAGTCGCGCCGCAACACCAAGGAAAACTCCCCATGGGCGCGCAGTGGAAAGCAAAAGGCAAGGCACAGGCAGCAGACGCCAGAGGCAAGCTGTTTGGCAAGCTGGCCAAAGAAATCATGGTCGCGGCGCGCGGTGGCGCTGACCCGGCGGGAAATTCCAAGCTGCGGCTGGTGGTGGAGCAGGCGCGCAAAGTCTCGATGCCCAAAGAGACGCTCGACCGCGCCATTAAAAAAGGCGCTGGTATTGGCACCGAGGCCGTGAACTTTGAGCACGTCATCTATGAAGGCTTTGCGCCGCACCAAGTGGCGGTGATGGTCGAGTGCCTGACCGACAACGTCAAACGCACCGCGCCCGAGATGCGCGTGCTGTTTCGCAAAGGCCAGATGGGCACTTCCGGCTCGGTGGCGTGGGACTTTGACCATGTCGGCATGATTGAAGCCGAGCCGGCCGTGGCCGGTGTGGACCCGGAAGAAGCCGCCATCGAAGCCGGCGCGCAAGACTGCGAGCCGGGCGATGAAGACGGTCACACCACTTTTTGGACCGACCCGGCGGAACTCGACTTGGTCAGCCGCGCGTTGCCAGCGCATGGCTTTACGGTGCTGTCGGCCAAGCTGGGCTACAAGCCAAAGAACCCGGTCAATCCTGCCAACTTGACCGCCGAGCAGTTGGAAGAAGTCGAAGCCTTCTTAGCGGCGATTGACGGCAACGACGACGTGCAAAACGTCTACGTCAGCTTGGGCGGCTAAACCGCCACGCGCCGCTGAATGTCTGACCACTACACCGCTCTAGGCCTCGGGGCGCACGCCTCACTGGCCGAGATTAAAAAAGCCTTTCGCCAAAAGGCCGCTTTTTATCACCCCGACCGCAACCCGGCGGCTGACGCTACCGAGCGCTTTCGTGCGGTCCAAAAGGCCTACGAGGTGCTGTCGGACTTTGACGCGCGCCAAGCCTACGACGACAACCGCCGCCGCAATCTGCTGGACGACCCGCTGGAGACAGCGCAGGAAATCTGGCGCGCTTATTTCAAGAATTTGAAGGATGTATCTCTCGCATGAAAATTTCCCGCTACTTCCGTGACCTGCGCAAAGCCTACGAGGCTGAGTTGGACGACCTGACCTCCGACTCAGGCGGCAAAGACGTGCTGCGCAAGCGCTTGGACGCCAAGCGCAAAGAGATGGGCTTTTTGGTGCAGATGATGGAAGCCGCGCCCGAAATGGTCGCCGTGGTGTTTCACCGAGCGTTTCGCTTTGTGAAGCACGCACCGCTGCAAGCGCTGGTTGGCCAAGGCGAAGAGCAGTTGCCCGAATGGGACAGCTTGACCAGCGCCGGCGCCGTCACGCTGGAGCCGTGGGCGGAGAATCTGGTGGACCAAGTGTTGCAAGACCCGTTTGGCGCGCGCTTTTTATCGTTGGCAGCGGGTTTGGAATACCTGCAACACCACGCCAACGCCGCGCCGGTGCAGTCCAGTAGCGCTGATTCGGATGACGAAGAAGTTGAAGATGATTACGGCCATGAGATGAACGATGGCGAGCACCTCAGCGCCGACGACGCACGCGGCCCGGTGACAGACCGCTCGCGCGAAGAAGCCAGCGACCACTGGTTGTCGGACATCGGTTTTGAACCCAAGAAATAAAAGAAAGCACACGCATCCATGACCCAGCACTTGGCCCTGATTACCAAAACCACCGCCCTGATTGAAGCCGGCGACATCGTCGGCGCTGACGCCGCCTTGACCGAATTGGCCGATGCCGAGGGCGATGGCGCGTTGATGGTGGTGCTTGAGCAATTGCAGCCCAAAGACATCTTGGCGGTGATGCGCGAATACGATGATTCCAAAGCTTCGGTGGTGAACTTGCTGGTGACGCCCGAGCAGTTTGCCCGGGCGATGGTGCTGGAGAAAAAATACAAAGACCTGGCCCACACCCACCTGCGCAGCATGGTGAACTCGGTGATTTTTCGCGACGACGGCGACCCGCTGGCGTTTTTGACCGCCATTGGCGACCTCGAAGGCGGCAGCGAAGCGCTGGCCAATTACTTTGAAGAAAAGTGGAGCCGCATCGAGGCCTTTGCCCGCACCGGGCACTTTGACACCTCGGAAGACGACGGTGCGCTGCTGTCGGACGACGCGCTGCTGGCCTCGTTGCACGTACGTCCGCACATCGACCAAGACGAAGTGGCCGACCGCGACTGGATGCAATTAGCGTGGCTGCTGCGCTACGAATGCCGTGATTTGTTTGTTGAAATGCTGCTGGTGCTGCGTGCCAAAGCCCGGGCGCATGACTTGGGTCAGACCGAGAGTGACGAGCTGGACGATGGCGAGAGCGACGAGGACGTGAAGTTTGACCTGCGCGACACCGATCGGGGCAAAGCCACGCCCGTGGCGCGCGACTCGGACGAAGAATCTGCCATTTAAGGGTTGGGACACCATGCCAAAACAGGCTCCAAAGAGCGCAGAGATTGCAGCCACTGCGCTGGCGCTGCACGACACACGGGTATTTTTTGAGAAGGCGCTGGCCTACGGCGTGCAGCACGGCATCATCGACACTGCCACGCTGGATGCCATCCATGCCGAGGCGCCCAAGGGCATGGTGCAAATTGCGCGCTACTTTGGGAACGAGTTTTTGCGCCCCGAGCTAGAAAAAGCGCGCGAGCGCATGGTCAATCTCATCAGCCTGTATTTGCAGGAAAGCTGCGACAACGACTTGCGGGCGGCTGCGCAGTCATTACGCCAAAACTCGCTGCTGTCGCGCTCCAAAGGCGGCTCCGATATGCTGCGCCGTCTGATTGGCCTGCCCGAAAGCAGTCACTTCGGCATGGCCGGCAGCGACGAGGCGCAAACGCCGCTGCTGGCGCTGTGGGCGCTGCGCAGCCACGCTGAATACCGCAGCGAGCTGGCGCGGCGCAGCCATATCGCCGAAGCGATTAAAGCGGCGCTGTGGCTGGTGGCGCCGTACCACCTTGACATCGATGATTTGGAGGAGGCTGGCACCGACGCCGAAGCCGTCATCCGCGCCGCCCTGCTGTGGCGCGCGCTGGTGCCGCGCGCGCGCGCATGGCCGACGACGCCGGCACTACAGAAGGTGCTGACCGAACTGCGCAAAAATCGTGGCACTGGCCCGCTGCCGGCGCTGGAGCTGCACTTGCCCAACAGCCTGCCGACGCACTTGCACGCGGTGGTGCACACTGAATTTGCCGCCGTCCAGGCCGACTGGCCGCGCTGGATGGACAGAGCCCAGCCACTGAGCGCGCTGCTGAGTCCCTTGGGACGAATGCGGGCGCGCTATTTTTTATCGGATGACCCGCTGGCCGAAATGGAAGAGTACGAGCAGCAGCTGTCGGTGCTCACCGTGCTGGACGCCGGCGAGGCCGCGCCGCAACCGGCCAGCAAAACTTGGCTGCGCCTGACGCAAGGCCAGACTGACGAGCACGCGCTGCTGACTTTGTTCTTGTGCGTCGCAGTCGGCACGCCGAAGAAAACACTGCTGACCGAGAAAACCGCCGCCAGTCTGGTGCGCAAAATTCGCAAACACAGCTGGCAGCCAGCGTTGGCCACGGCGTTCATCAGCGAACACGCGCCGGGTGCATTCCAGCAGGACTACGTCGCGCTATGGGACAGTTTTGTGCAGGAGTCGCAGCGCACGCTGTTCGATGACCACGACATCACCCTGAGTGACGCGCTGGCGCTGCTGCGCCGCGAGTGCCATGTGCAAGGCTGACTGAAATGTAGATCGGGTTAGCCCAAAGGGCGTAACCCGACAGGTGTTAGACAGGGGTTAACAAGATGGCAGCGCCAATTAAAAAGTGAGCTGGTAGCGCACGTATTGCTTAAGTTTCAGATGCTTTTATGCCTGAATCTCTTTAGATAAGTGCGCTAGCAGCTATCATTTTTAAATCAATAGGCGCATTAGAAATCTATCACCAGCGACACATGGGCGCTGCGGCCCGGTTTGCGGGTCGCAGACGCCGTAGCGCTTCAAGGCTGGACGCGCGCAGGGACGGCGTTTTTGGCTTGGGTCCGGGCCTCGTCAATGTTGGCTTGGGTGGTTTCGGCATCGGCTGAGCCGGGCTCCAGCACGGTCAACAGCTTTTCCCATTGCTCTGCGGCGCCGGCAAAGTCTGAGCGCTGGTAAGCCTCAACGCCGGACATCATCAGGGCGCTGGGGTGGAGCGGATCGATGGCCAGCGCCTGTTCGATCAGCTGCATCGGCCGGCCGGCCATGCGGTTGTCAGCACGTTGCGCCAGCACTTCGGCAAAGTCGGTCAGCAGATCGGGATTCTGGTTGATCACGTCGCCGGCTTTGTTGAAGGCGTCTGCGGCTTCTTCCAAGCGCCCCATCACGCTGTAGGAGCGCGCCAGCATGGCCCAGCCTTCGCGGTTTTCTGGGTTGGCCTGCAAACGCGCAGCCAGTGCCTTGACCATTTCTTCGACCTTTTGCTGGTTTACGGTCTGGGCCTTGACCGGGTCCAGGGCCGCCGGGTTGCCCAGCGCCCAGTAGGTGGCGGCGGACAGCAGCGGCAGCAGGACGATCAGTGCACCGGCGGTGCGTCGCGGGCTCCACAGAGATGCAGGGCTGGCAGAAACAGCCGCCTGCGGCTCGGCGGTGTCGTCGAGCAGGCGCAGCTGCAATTCGTCGCGCGTCGCTTCATGGTCGGCCGGGCTGATGGCACCGTGCGCCAAGTCTTTGTCCAGGGCCTCGAGTTGTTCGCGGTAAATGGCAGCATTCAGGCGCTGGCTGGAGACACCCTGGCGGGTGTGGCTACGCAACAGCGGACGCACCACCCAGGCGGTGACAAGCAGCGTCAGAAGGGCGGCAAGGGCAATGAAAACGCTCATAAGGGCTCTTCCGGGTCATCAAGAAGGGAGCGCGCCTTGGCGCGCTGGGCGTCGTTCAGCACCGGTGCTGCGGTGTTGCGGCTGTGGCGGGCCATGCGTACTAGCGTCACCAGAGCGCCAATCAGCAAGACGAACGGGCCCAGCCAGAGCAGCCAGGTGACGGGGTTGAAGGGCGGTCGGTAGCGCACATAGTCGCCATAGCGGCTGACCATGAAGTCCATGATTTCGGCGTCGGTCTTGTCGGCTTTGATCAGGGTACGGATTTCGCGGCGCAAGTCCAGTGCCAAGTCGGCGCGCGAGGCGGCCAAAGATTCGTTCTGGCAAACCAGACAACGCAGTTCTTCGGAGATGCCGATCAGGCGTTTTTCAACCACCGGGTCTTCGGCCAGAAGCGGTGCTTCGGCCGCGTAGGCGGTCAGGGCGCATTGCAGCGCCAGCAGCAGTGCCAGCCAGAATTTCATTTTTGCAGCTCTTTGATCAAGGGCAGGATGTGATCGCGCAGGGCTTCTTCGGTAATGGGGCCGATCTGCTTGAAGCGGATCTTTCCTGCCTTGTCGATGAGGAAGGTTTCAGGGACGCCATAGACGCCAAAATCAATGCCGATGCGCCCATCGCGGTCGATAACGGCCAGTTGGTAGGGGTTGCCGTGGCGTGCCAGCCACTTCAGACCGTCTTCGGGGACGTCTTTGTAGTCCAGGCCGATGAGGGGTACGGCGTTGGTCTTGGCCAAGTCCATCAGTACCGGGTGTTCCTGGCGGCAGGCGGTGCACCATGAAGCCCAGACGTTCAGCAGCCAGACTTGGCCCAGCATGTCTTTGCCAGAAAACTGTTTATCGGGTTGGGCCAAAACGGGACCAGAAAAGGTGGGCGCCGGTTTGTCGATCAAGGGCGATGGCACGACACGGGGGTCGCGCGTCAGGCCAATCGCCAAAAACACCACCAGCACCAAAAACAGGCCGAGTGGAATCAGCGCTTTCTTCATGCGGTCACTCCCTCCGCCAACGGTGTCAAGGGTGCTTGGTGGGCAGTCGCGGCAGCGATAGCCGTGCGTTTTTTGCGATAGCGGCGATCCAGTGCCGCCATGCCGCCGCCCAAGGCCATCATCAGCGCGCCGCCCCAAATCCAATTGATAAACGGCTTGTGGTAGACGCGCATCGCCCAGGCCGGGTTGTCGCCACCTTCCAAGCGCTCGCCCAGCGAGACGTAGACGTCGCGCGTCAGGCCGCTGTCGATGGCGGCTTCGGTCATCGGCATGGTCGAGGAGAAGTAGGTGCGCTTTTCGGGGCGCAGCACTTTGAGTACCTTGTCGCCTTGGATCAGCTCGACGTCACCAATATCGGCTTGGTAGTTGGGGCCTGGCGCTTGGCGAATGCCGGTCAGGCGGAAGGTGTAGCCACCGACTTCGACGGTATCGCCGATCACCATGCGCACGTCTTTTTCCGTCTGGTAGCCGGTCACCATGGTGATGCCAACGGCGGTCACGGCAATGCCGATATGCGCCAAGTGCATGCCCCAGAATGACACTGGGGTGGATTGCCAGCGCACGGTGTCACGCACTTGCTGGTATATCTGCAAGAAGGACGAGAGCACGATCCACAAGCCCAAGCTCAGGCCCATGGCGGTCAGGGCCGACCAGCTGCCGGCCAGCAACGGCAGGCAGCAACCCAGCAGCACCGACAAGGCGGCGACAAAACGCAATTTCTTTAGAAGCTCCGGTATGCTGTCGTTCTTCCAGCGGGCAAAAGAGCCCACCACCATGAACACCAGCACCGGCACCATGATGGGCACGAAGACCGCGTTGAAGTAGGGCGGCCCGACGGACAGCTTGCCTAGGTTGAGCGCATCGATCAGCAGCGGATACACCGTACCCAACAGCACGGTGGCCGCAGCAGTGGCCAGCAGGACGTTGTTGGCCAGCAAAAATGATTCACGCGAAACCAGGGCAAAGGCGCCGCTAGAGCGCACTTTGCTGGCGCGCAGGGCAAACAGCGTCAGCGAGCCACCCACCACGGCGAACAAGAACAACAAGATGAAAATGCCGCGCTTGGGATCAACCGCAAAGGCGTGCACCGAGGTCAGGACGCCTGAGCGCACCAGGAAGGTGCCCAGCAGGCTGAGCGAAAACGCGGTGATCGCCAGCACGATGGTCCAGTTGCGAAATAACCCGCGTTTTTCGGTCACCGCCAGCGAGTGGATCAGCGCCGTGCCCACCAGCCAGGGCAGGAAGGACGCATTTTCGACTGGATCCCAAAACCACCAGCCGCCCCAGCCCAGTTCGTAGTAAGCCCACCAGGAGCCCAGGGCAATGCCAAGGGTCAAAAATATCCAGGCGGCGGTCGCCCAGGGACGCGACCAGCGTGCCCACGCGGCATCCAGCCGGCCATTGAGCAAGGCGGCAATGGCAAAGGCAAAAGGCACGGCAAAACCGACATAGCCCATATAGAGCATGGGCGGGTGAAACACCAGCCCCGGATCTTGCAGCAGAGGGTTCAAGTCTTTGCCGTCGGCCGGGATGTCGCCCAGGCGCAGGAACGGGTTGGAGGTAACCAGCATGAACAGCAAAAAGCCGGCGGCGATCAGGCTCAGAATGCCGAGCACGCGCGACACCATGGCGTCGGGCAGCTGGCGCGAGAAGAACGACACGCCCACCATCCAGCAAGTCAGCATGAAATGCCACAGCAACAGCGAGCCTTCGTGTCCGCCCCAGACGCCGGCAATGCGGTAGATACCGGGCAGCTTGGAATTGGAGTGCTGCGCGACGTAAGCGACAGAAAAATCGTTGGTATAGAAAGCGTAGGTCAGGCACCCAAAGGCCAGCGCCGTGAGCAACCACAGCGCCTGGGTGCCAGGCCGGGTGAAGGCCATCCAGTCGCTGCGCCCGGTTTGGCCGCCAATGATGCTCAGGGTGCCCAGCGCCAGCGCGACGAAGAGCGACAGGATCAGGGAGAAATGTCCAATTTCGGGAATCATGGCTACTTCAAGGTTTTGATGGTCTGTTGGGCCTGATCGACCGCATGTTGCGCTTCGGGCGGCATGTAGTTTTCATCGTGTTTGGCCAGCACTTCAGTGGCCATGAAGTGGCCGTCGTCCCCCAGCTTGCCCTGGGCCACCACACCTTTGCCTTCGCGAAACAGGTCGGGCAAGATGCCGGTGTAGCTCACGCGCACGTCTTGCGCGGTATCGGTCACCAGAAAGGTGACGGTCAGGTCCTTGCGCTGCACCGAGCCGTCTTTGACCATGCCGCCAACCCGGAAGGTACGGTTTTTCGGCGCTTCCCCTGAAGTGACCTGGCTTGGGCTAAAGAAAAAAACCAGGTTGCTCTGAAAGGCGTTGAGCACTAGGTAGGCAGACAAGGACACGGCGGCAATGCCACCCAAAATGATGGCGGCGCGTTTGTGGCGGGGTTTCATGTGCAAAGACCTTTAAAGACTGCGCGGGGGAAGTTCGCTGCGCAACTCACTCAGCACTTCCTTGCGGCGGCTGCGGATCAGCAGTGACTCGACCAGCATCACAAGGGCGGTGGCGCCAAAGCTGCCCCAGACATACAGGGCGTAGCCGCCCATGGCAAAAAACTCGGAAGCACTATTCCACTGCATTTTTGACCCACTCGGTATGGCGTTCACGGTCCAGGATGATGTTGCGCACCCGTGCCAGCACGGCAGCGATGGCGTACATCCAGAAAGCGGCCACCATGAGCAACATGCCCCACAACATGGGCGCCGCCATCGAGGGTGCGCTGTTCAAAGAGACAGAGGCGCCTTGGTGCAAAGTGTTCCACCAGATCACAGAAAAATAGATGATGGGGACGTTCACCACACCGACCAGCGCCAGCACGGCACCGGCTTTGTCGGCGCGGCGCGGATCGTCAATGCTCGATTGCAGCGCAAGAAAACCCAGGTAGAGGAACAGCAAGATCAGTTCAGAGGTGAGCCGTGCATCCCACACCCACCAGGTGCCCCACATCGGCTTGCCCCATAAGGCGCCGGTGATCAACGATAAAAAAGCAAACAGGGCGCCGGTTGGCGCCAGTGCCGAGGCCAACATGCCCGACAAGCGGGTATTGAAAGCCAGCCCGATGCCGGCCCAGGCGGCCATCACGATATAGATGAACATCGATATCTGTGATGCCGGAACATGCACAAAAATGATGCGATAGCCTTGGCCCTGCTGCGCATCCACTGGAGCGACAAAGAAGGAAATCCACAATCCGATGGCCATCAGCAAAGCTGCGAGGGCGGCAAACCAGGGCCACAAGCGCCCCGCCAGAAAGTAGAAGTTTTGCGGAGACGAGTATTTGAACCAGTGAACGGCGCGCGTTTTCATTCCAGGGAGATTTTCAAGGCTGCCGTGGTGGCAAAGGGAGCAAAAAACAAGGAGAGTACGAGCAGTGCCGCCAGCAGGGAGAGGTGTCCGCCAGCGCCGAGACCGGCGGCATCGGCTTCCACCGCGCCAGCACCAAAAATGAGTACCGGAATGTAGAGCGGCAATATTAGCAACGATAGCAATACCCCCGCTCCACGCACGCCTAGGGTCAGGGCCGCGCCGATGCCGCCAATCAGGCTCAGTGTCGGCGTGCCCAGAAGCAAGGACAGCATTAAAATGCCGAGCGCGCGAGCATCCAAGCCAAATTGCAATCCTAAAATCGGTGCCATCAGCACCAGCGGCAGACCCGACAAGAGGAAATGGGACAGCGCCTTGGCGGCGGCCAGTATCGGTAACGGCGTGGCAGAAAGCACCATTTGTTCCAGTGAGCCATCGGCATAGTCGGTGGCAAACAGACGCTGCAGCGAGAGCATGGCCGCCAGCAAGGCGCTAACCCACAACACGCCCGGTGCCATCCGTAGCAACAGTGCCGATTCGGGTCCCACCCCCAGCGGAAAAAGGCTGGCGATGACGACGAAAAAAACCAGCGGTGTCAGAACCTCTCCTTTTTGACGCAGCGCCAGCGAAACCTCGCGCCGCAGAACCGCGAGCATGACGGCACCGGCGTTTATCGACTTGACTTGAATCAATTTCACGCTGTCAGCTCCAGGATTTGTGCGGGCACGCCACCGATGTCCACGTCTTGGTGGCTGGTCAAGACAGCCATCCCACCCGTGGACAAATGCTGTGCAATCAGCTCGGCCAAGAACCGAATGCCAGCGTGGTCCATAGCCACAAAGGGTTCATCCAGCACCCACAGCCGGGCAGGGCTCAAGGCCAGCCGCGACAATGCGACACGTCGTTTTTGACCTTGCGAGAGGTAGCGCACCAATTGATGACCACGGCCGCCCACGCCAAACCGCTGCAAAAGTTCGATGACGTGTGCCTCTTGTGGCATGAAGCCTCCCAGCGCCGAGGAGAACGCCAGGTTTTCCTGGATAGTCATGGACTCTTGCAGGGCATTCAGATGCCCCAGATAGCACAAATCACGGCGAAAGGCCTCAGGGGCGCTGTGGATGGATGCGCCATTCCAGAGAATCTCGCCCGACTCGACCGGTGCTAAGCCACAGACCATGCGCAAAAGACTGGTTTTACCAACACCATTAGCACCCACGATGTGGAGCCAGCTTCCGGACTGCACTGTGCAATCAACCCCCTGAAAGAGCGGGCGGCCTCCTTTACTGCAACCGAGATCGTGGAAGGCCAGTGTCGGTTTAACGTTCAATTCTTGGTGTCCTGAGGGAAAGGGGGCCATCTTAAGGCGAGTACCCCTCGCTGGAGGAGATGGAGTGAAAGGTTGTTGTGGTGTTTTATACGTTTGAAAGTGTGTTGTTGTTTTTTATAGTCATATGGAATGATCATTTAACTTGGATCAAGGACTACACGGATCAGCCCCACTGACAATGGGCCTACTCGAAACGATCTGTTGCAGCCGTCGCCGAGTTTGATCTCCGCCGTTGATGGCGGGTTGGTTGCAAAAAACTATGGAGTAAACACGATGACATTTCCCCGCCTTTCCGCCATCGCAGCAGTTGTGATGCTGACGGGTCTTGCCGGCCACGTCGTGGCACAAGAACAGAATTCCCAAGCGCCTGCAATGACGGTGACTGAAAAGGAAGCCGCGAAGAAGATTTATTTTGAGCGTTGTGCCGGTTGCCACGGCGTGTTGCGCAAGGGCGCCACGGGCAAGAATTTGGAACCCCATTGGACGAAGACCGATAAGGACGGCAAGACCACTGAAGGCGGCACGCTCGCTTTAGGTCAGTCGCGCCTGGAAAAAATCATCGGCTACGGTACCGATGGCGGTATGGTCAACTTTGACGACATTTTGACCAAAGAAGAATTGTCCTTAATGGCCAAGTACATCCAGAACACACCGGATGTGCCACCAGAGTTCGGCCTTAAGGATCAGCTGGCTTCCTGGAAGGTCTTGGTTGAGGTGAAGGATCGCCCGACCAAGCAGATGAACAAGTACAACCTGAATAACATGTTCTCGGTCACCCTGCGTGACACCGGTGAAGTCGCCCTGATCGACGGTGATACCAAGGAAATCCGCAGCATCGTCAAGACCGGCTATGCAGTGCATATTTCCCGCATGTCCGCTTCGGGCCGTTACGTTTACGTGATCGGTCGCGATGGTCGGGTGTCGTTGATCGACCTGTGGATGGAAAAGCCAGCCGTCGTGGCTGAAGTCAAGATCGCGTTCGATGCGCGCTCAATTGATACCTCCAAGTTCAAGGGCTTTGAAGACAAGTACGCCATTGCTGGCGGCTACTGGCCACCGCAGTACACCATCATGGAAGGCGATACGCTGAAGCCGCTGAAGGTGGTTTCTACCCGTGGCGTTACCGTTGACGGCGACTACCATCCTGAGCCACGTGTGGCATCCATCGTTTCTTCGTTCATCAAGCCTGAGTGGGTTGTTAACGTGAAGGAAACCGGCCAAATCTTGATGGTCGATTATTCCGACATCGAAAACCTGAAGACGACCACCATCGGATCGGCCAAGTTCCTGCACGACGGCGGCTGGGATGCTTCCAAGCGCTACTTCTTGGTGGCGGCCAACGCTTCCAACAAGATCGCTGCGGTCGATACCAAGACCGGCAAATTGGCCGCGCTGGTAGATGTTGCCAAGCTCCCGCACCCCGGTCGCGGCGCCAACTTCACGCACCCCACTTTTGGTCCCGTCTGGGCAACAGGCCACTTGGGCGCCGACGTGCTGACCCTGATCAGCACGGCATCGGACGAAGCCAAGAACGCGAAGTACAAGAAGTACAACTGGACTGTGGTTCAGGAAGTCAAGCACGTCCCCGGCAACTTGTTCGTCAAGACGCACCCCAAATCGCAGAACTTGTGGGCTGACTCGGCACAGAACCCAGACAAGGACACCGCAGAGTCGGTATCGGTCTGGAAGCTGAGCGATCTGTCCAAGCCATACAAGATTCTCCACGTCGCCAAAGACTCGGGCCTGCCTGAGACCAAGGCAGTGCGCCGCGCAGTACACCCTGAATACAGCGCTGACGGCACCGAAGTGTGGATCTCGCTGTGGGGCGGCAAGACCGACCAGTCCGCTATCGTGGTGTATGACGACAAGACTCTGACACTGAAGAAAGTGATCACCGATCCGAAGATGATTACGCCTACCGGCAAATTCAACGTGTACAACACGCAACACGACATTTATTGATTAGTAGCGTTGAGGTGAGATAAGAGATGAAGAGGCCTTGGCCTCTTCATCTTGTGTATCTCCAATACGGTTTGAATGAAGTTCGGAGAACACGATGGCTGGAAAACTGGCAACTTTGTGGGCAAAATTGAAAAAACCGAGTATTAAATACTCGTTGATCAGTCTTTTGACTATTGGTTTTTTCTCAGGAATATTTTTCTGGGGCGGGTTCAATACCGCCATGGAAGCAACCAATACGATGTCTTTTTGCATTTCTTGTCATGAAATGGAAGACAACGTTTATCAAGAATACAAACAGACAATCCACTACACCAACCGCACCGGTGTTCGGGCTGTTTGCTCAGACTGCCATGTGCCCAAGGACTGGACACACAAAATGATCCGCAAGGTTCAGGCCAGTCGTGAGGTATGGGGCAAAATCACTGGAACCATCGATACCAAAGAAAAATTCGAAGCCAAACGCCTGGTTCTGGCTGAACGCGAGTGGGCACGCATGAAGGCGGCAGATTCACGTGAATGTCGCAATTGCCACAGCTTTGACAGCATGGACCCGGAAAGGCAAAAACTGCGTGGTGCCAAAATGCACAAAATTGCACAGGCAGAAAAGCAGACTTGTATTGATTGCCATAAGGGTATTGCACACCACAAGCCTAAGGGCATGAAAGAAGAAGAAGACGAAGACCTGTAAATTCGCCAGACCTGTCAGAAATGCCTGACAGGTCTTTTTTAAATAGAAATAAGGAGAGCACGATGAAAAAAAATATGATTTCCATGCTGTTCATGGGATCGCTGATGGCACTGGGCACGCAAGTTGCCTTTGCCGCGCCTGACTGGAGCAAAGTTCCCAAACGCGAAGTCAGTGTGTTTCACCCCGGTGTGACACCCATGGAGTGGGTCGGTAAAAAATCGGCGCACAGCGGTACCGCTGGCCTGAAAAAGGGTGAGACCTGCGTCGGTTGCCACGAAGAAAAAGGCGGCTTGAACTTCAACTTCAAGCGATTGGCTGACAAGGAACTCGAACCTAAGGGCGCTCCTGCCACTATGGTGTATCCCGTCGCTGTCCAGGCCGCTTACGACGCCAGCAGCCTCTACATTCGCTTGACGTTCAAAGCCCCTCCTTCGGGCGGTGCTGACCACAGCGACAAAGATAACGAACTCAAGGCCACGGTGATGTTCCCCGATTCCAAGGTGCCATTGGCGTCTCAGGTCGGCTGCTGGGCTTCTTGCCACGGCGATGCACGCACCATGCCCGGAGCGGATGACAAAAAGACCAAGTACGTCAAAGAAGGCAAGTACGAGCTGATGCAGTGGCGCAGCGCCAAGGGCGCCAAGGTGGCTGACGGTACCGTGACTACCGAGCGCAAAATGGAAGGCGGCAGCCTGGGTGCCAAGGCTGAAGGTACGAAGGCGGGTGACACTTACACCATTACCTTCACCCGCAATAACCCCGGTGAAGGCAAAACGATTCCTTTCGGTTTCGCTATCCATGACGACCACGCTAGCGGTCGTTTCCACCATGTGTCGCTCGGCTATACCTTGGGTATTGGCGCTGAGGGCGACATCAAGGCGACCAAGCAATAAGCTGTTAGCCACTGAACGCTGCGCCAGCGCAGTGTTCAGCTACACAGCAAAATGCCGGTCTGCCCAGTGCGTTCAATTGAACGCAATGGGCAGACCGGCATTTTTTGTTCGAAGTGGCTATTTATTTAGTGCCAAAAATACGGTCGCCCGCATCCCCCAGGCCAGGCAAGATATAGCCATGGCTGTCCAAGCCACGGTCGATGGCGGCAGTGTAAATGGGCACGTCAGGGTGTGCTGCTTGCATCGTGGCAATGCCTTCAGGCGCGGCCAGCAGGCAGACGAATTTGATGGATTTGGGATGGGTTTGCTTAAGTCGCGCTACGGCAGCGGCTGCTGAGTTACCGGTGGCCAGCATCGGATCGACAACAATGATGTCGCGTTCGTTCATTTCCGACGGCATCTTGAAGTAGTACTCCACCGGTTGCAGCGTCGCCGGGTCGCGGTACAGACCGATGTGACCAACGCGCGCGCAGGGAATCACGTTCAACATGCCATCTAAAAAACCGTTGCCAGCGCGCAGGATGGATACCAGCACCTGTTTTTTGCCATCGATGACCTGGCCGGTGGTGGTTTCCATCGGCGTTTCGATCTCGATCTGCTGCAACGGCATGTCACGTGTGACCTCGTAGGCCATCAAGGTGCTCAGTTCGCCCAGCAGGCGGCGAAAGCTGTTGGTGCTGGCATCTTTGCAGCGCATCAGGGTGAGTTTGTGCTGCACCAGCGGATGGGTAATGACGTGAACATTGCTCATGGAAGTCAGAATTTTTTGAAGGGTCGAGAACTGTAAATCAGTCGGCCAGAAAGCGCGCATAGCGGGCCAAATCGACATTACCGCCGCTGATGATGATGCCGACGCGGGCGCCGCCTATGTCAATGCCGCCGTGGCGGGCGCCGGCCAACGCCAGTGCGCCGGTGGGCTCGACCACGCTTTTCATGCGCTCGGCAAAAAAGCGCAGCGATTGCATCAGTTGGAGGTCGCTGACGGTGACAATTTTTTGTCCGGGCTGGTTGACGATGTCAAACACCAGCGGTCCCAGGCTTTGTGCTTGCGCGCCGTCGGCAATGGTGTGGGGCAGGGGGATATGCACGATCTGGCCGCTTTGCAGCGATTGCTGGGCGTCGTTGGCCGTTTCGGGTTCGACGCCGATCACGGTGCAGTCGGATGCCAGGGCCTGGGCAGCCAGCAGGCTGCCGGCCAGCAGGCCACCGCCGCCCACGGGCACAAACAGGTAGTCCAGCCGCGGCACTTCTTCGAACAGTTCCAGCGCCGCTGTACCCTGGCCGGCGATGACGTGCGGGTGCTCGGAGGGAGGCACCAGCGTCATGCCGCGCTCTTGGGCAATGCGCTGGCTGATGGCCTCGCGGTCTTCGGTGTAGCGGTTGTAGGTGACGACTTGAGCACCGTATTCGCGCGTGGCGGCCATTTTGGAGGCCAGTGCATCTTCAGGCATGACGATCAGCGCCGGGATGTCAAGCAAGCGTGCAGACAGGGCGATGGCTTGCGCGTGGTTGCCGGCGGAGAAAGCCAGCACACCGTGTTTGCGCTGCTCGTCGGTGAACTGCTCCAGGGTATTGAAGGCGCCGCGCAGCTTGAAGGAGCCGGTGCGTTGGAAGTTCTCGCACTTGAAAAACAATTGCGCCCCCAGCCGCACGTCGGCGGTGCCTGAGCGCAGCACGGGAGTGCGGTGTGTCAGGCCTTTGAGCCGGGCAGCAGCGGCAACCACATCTTGGGCGGTGGGCGGAGTCAGAGGGGGCAAATTCATGGCGGCATTGTCGAACGCTGAGGTGCAGTGGCACGGGTGCCGAATCATACGCCGGGATCGAACAATTTGGCACAAAAAGAGTCGCCAGCGCTTGTGTGGCAAGCGCTGTTAGCTATTGATTTTGATGATTTGCGTCTTCTCACGCGTGCGGCTGGTGCGCTCAGTCCAATGTACTGAACGCTTGCAGCGGTGCCAAAGGAGGAAATTCGCCTGCTCGCCGCTGTTGCATGGCGGTGACCGATTCGCGCACATGCTGGTTGCTCCAGATGGCGCTTTGCAGCCAGCCCATCTGGCGCAGGCTGTCCTCGACCGCATGGTCGCGTGCGTAATGAATGGCCTGTTTGCTGCCCCAGATAGCCACGGGGGGTTTGGCCGCAATCTCTTGTGCGCACTGCAATGCGGCGGCGAGCAGGGCCTCGGGTGTGTCGAACACGGCGTTGATCAGGCCATAGTTCAGCGCTTGCGCCGCCGGCAGGCGCCGACCGGTATAGGCCAACTCTTTGACCACACCCAGTGGTATCAGTTTCGGCAGGCGCTGCAGCGTGCCGACATCGGCCACCATGCCGATGTTGATTTCCTGGATGCAAAAGAACGCATCCTGCGTGGCGTAGCGGATGCACGCCGCTGTCACCATATCCACCGCGCCGCCAATGCAGCCGCCCTGGATAGCGACGATCACGGGCATGCGCAGGTTCTCCAGCCGTGTGAAAGTGGCTTGCATGTCGGTCAGCAGGTCAAAAATGGCAGCACGCCCTTCAGGGCTTTGATCGTCCATGGCGACAGCGCCGGCAAATAATTCCAGTGCCATGCCCGCAGAAAAATGCTTGCCGGTGCTGCTGATGACCAGCGCGCGTGCCTGGCCGCTCTGATGCAGTCGCGTTAGCACTGCGTCCAGTTCGCGCCAGAACGTCGGGTGCATGGTGTTCATGCTCTCGGGGCGGTTGAGCACCAAGTGGACCACATGGTCGGTGGTGGTGAGGGTGAAGCAGGTGAGGGAGGTCATGGCCGCACTGTAGGCGCGCGGCCCCGGTAGCGGAAGTCGCCTAGGCGACGCAGACAAGGTGTCAAAATAAGGGCTGGATAGACCTGAAGCGCTTGCAGAGTAAGCACTTTAAGCTATGTTAAATATAGCAATATTTCTGTGTTGGTAGAGCCGGTAAGCCCAGCGTCACCCGATATCTTGCAGGCCATGCATCGGTACTTCAGCGCTTGCGTCCGCCAAAGATGCTGCCCAGCACACCGCGCAAAATTTCGCGTCCGAGCGAAGTGCCCATGGTGCGTACGGCCGACTTGGCCATGGTTTGTGCCAGCCCGTCGCGCTGCCCGCCGCGCGGACCGGTGCTGCCAAACAGCACGTCGTTCAGGCCGCCCAGCAGGCCACCGTTGTTGTTTTCAGCTGGGGCGCCGTTTTTGCCCGTACTTTTGCCATTGGCCGGTAGGGTGCTGGCGGTCCGGGCCTGCAGAATTTCGTAGGCCGATTCCCGGTCCACGCTTTTTTCGTAAACCCCCGCCACCAACGAATTTTGCAGCAGCGCCTGGCGCTGCGGCGGCGTGATCGGGCCGATCTGGCTGCCGGGCGGCAGTACAAACACGCGCTCGGTCACGCTGGGGCGGCCCTTGGCGTCGAGAAAACTGACCAGCGCCTCACCCACGGCCAGCTCGGTGATGGCCCGTTCAATGTCGAGTCCCGGATTTTGCCGCATGGTGGTGGCCGTCGCTTTGACAGCTTTCTGGTCGCGCGGGGTGAAGGCGCGCAGCGCGTGTTGCACGCGGTTGCCCAGCTGCGCCAGCACGCTATCAGGAATATCCAGCGGATTTTGCGTGACAAAGTACACGCCCACGCCCTTGGAGCGCACCAAGCGCACCACCAGTTCAATGCGCTCGACCAGTACCTTGGGCGCATCGTTGAACAGCAGGTGGGCTTCGTCAAAAAAGAACACCAGTTTGGGCTGATCCGGATCGCCAATCTCGGGCAACTGTTCAAACAGTTCGGATAGCAGCCACAACAGAAAGGTGGCGTACAGGCGCGGCGCATTCATCAACTTGTCTGCGGCCAAGATGTTGACCATGCCGTGACCATTGCCGTCGATCTGCATCAAATCCTGGATGTTGAGCATCGGCTCGCCAAAGAACTGCTCGCCTCCCTGCGTCTGGATTTGCATCAGCGCGCGCTGGATGGCGCCGATGCTGGCGGCGCTGATGTTGCCGTAGGCGGTGGTGAATTGGCTGGCGTTGTCGCCGACATGCGCCAGCATGGCGCGCAGGTCTTTCAGGTCGAGCAGCAGCAGGCCCTGGTCGTCCGCTACTTTGAATACCACGTTCAGCACGCCCATTTGAATCTCGTTCAAATTGAGCATCCGCCCCAGCAGCAGCGGCCCCATGTCGGAGATGGTGGCGCGCACCGGGTGGCCTTGCTCGCCAAACACGTCCCACAGCGTGGTTGGGCAAGCCTGCGCCGTAGGCAGCGCAATGTCGCGCTCTTGCAGCACGGCGGCCATCTTCGGGCCGATCTGGCCGGCTTGGCTGATGCCAGTCAGGTCGCCTTTGACGTCGGCCATGAACACCGGCACGCCCCATCGCGAGAAGCCCTCGGCCAAAGTTTGCAGTGTCACTGTCTTGCCGGTGCCGGTGGCCCCGGTGATCAGGCCGTGGCGATTGGCCAAAGCGGGCAGCAAAAAGCATTGGGTAGCAGCATTCTGGGCAATCAGCAGGGGTTCGGCCATGGCAGTGGGTCCAGAAAAGTAGAATCGAAGCTGTAGATTAAATCAGGATAAAAAGGACTTCCCGTGGCCGGACACAGCAAATGGGCGAACATTCAACACCGCAAGGGTCGCCAAGACGAAAAGCGCGGAAAAATCTGGACGCGCATCATCCGCGAAATCACCGTGGCCGCGCGGGCTGGTGGTGGTGATCTGGGCGCCAATCCGCGTCTGCGCTTGGCCGTGGAGCGGGCCAAGGCGGCTAATTTGCCGGCTGATCGCGTCAAATACAACATCGACAAGGCCACCGGCAACGCCGAAGGTGTCAACTACGAAGAAATTCGCTACGAAGGCTATGGCATTGGCGGCGCAGCCATCATTGTGGACACCATGACCGACAACCACGTGCGCACCGTGGCCGAAGTGCGCCACGCCTTTAGCAAGCACGGCGGGAACATGGGTACCACCGGCTCGGTGTCGTTCCAGTTCAAGCATGTCGGTCAGTTGATTTTTGCTCCGGGCACCAGCGAAGAGCAAGTGATGGAAGTGGCGCTGGAGGCGGGGGCGGAAGATGTCGTCGTGGACGAGGACGGCGCGATTGAGGTGCTGACAGCAGCGACAGAATTTGAAGCCGTCAAAAACGCGCTGGAGGCCGCAGGTCTCTTGCCCGCCGAGGCCGACATCACCATGCGTCCCGACCTGACCATCGAGCTGGCCGGCGAGGATGCTGCGCGGATGCAAAAGCTGCTGGATGTGCTGGAAGACCTGGACGACGTGCAGGCGATTTTTCACAACGCCGCGCTGTAGCCCCGCTCCAGCGCGGTTCGTTTCATATTTTTATTGCCCCATTGGGGTGTCAGTGGCCGCTGCACAGCGGCCTTTTGGAGTGAGTAATGAAGGTTTTGGTCATTGGTGGTGGCGGGCGTGAGCACGCGATGGCGTGGAAACTCAGTCAGTCACCCAAGGTCACGCGCGTGTATGTCGCGCCCGGCAACGGTGGCACGGCGCTGTCGCGCAATATGGACAACATTGCCATTACCGACGTACGTGCCCTGCGCGAGTGGGCGCAGGCAGAAAAAATCGGCTTGACCGTGGTTGGTCCCGAGGCACCGCTGGCAGCGGGCGTGGTCGATGAGTTTCGCGCCCACGGCCTGCGCATTTTTGGTCCGAGCAAAGCGGCTGCGCAGTTGGAGAGTTCCAAGGCCTTTTCCAAGGCCTTCATGCGCCGCCACGGCATCCCTACGGCCGATTACGACACCTTCACCGACCCGGTAGCAGCGCACGCCTTTGTCGAGCGCCTGGGTGCACCCATCGTCATCAAGGCTGATGGCTTGGCGGCGGGCAAGGGCGTGGTCGTGGCCATGACGCTGCAGGAAGCACATGACGCCGTGGACTTCATGCTGATTGACAATAAATACGGCGTAACCCACAACGATGGTGGCGCGCGCGTGGTGATTGAAGAGTTTCTGGAAGGCGAAGAGGCCAGCTTCATCGTGCTGTGCGATGGCAAGAATGTCACCGCTCTGGCGACCAGCCAAGACCACAAGCGCCTCCTTGACGGCGACGAAGGCCCCAATACCGGCGGCATGGGCGCGTATTCGCCCGCCCCGGTGGTCACCGCCGATGTGCACGCCCGCGCCATGCGCGAGATCATCTTGCCGACAGTGCGTGGTATGGAAAAGGACGGCATTCCGTTCACCGGCTTTTTGTATGCCGGCTTGATGATCGACCCCAAGGGCCACATCAAGACGCTCGAATTCAACTGCCGCATGGGCGATCCGGAAACCCAGCCCATCCTGATGCGCCTGAAAAGTGATTTTCTCGATTTGCTGTGCGCTGGTGCCGACGGCAAACTCAGTCAGGTCGAATTGCAGTGGGATCGGCGCACCGCGCTGGGCGTGGTCATGGCGGCGCACGGCTACCCCGACAACCCGCGCAAGGGTGACACCATCAGCGGCCTGCCGGCCGACACCGACGACGCAGTCGTGTTCCATGCCGGCTCGGTGATGGGCGACGACGGCCTGGTACGCACCAGCGGCGGGCGCGTGCTGTGCGTCACGGTGCTGGCTGAAAGCGTCAAGCAGGCGCAACAGCGCGCCTATGACGTGGCGCGTGGCATTTATTTTGACGGTGCGCAATACCGCCGCGACATCGGCCATCGTGCCGTGAAAAACGCATAAAACGCATGAACCAGCATTTCAATACCGAGCACACCGTGGCCCAGGTGCGCGCGTATTTGGTCGGCTTGCAGGCATGCATCATCGGCGCGTTGGAAGCGGTGGAAGCGCAAGCGGCTGCGGCAGAAGATGACGGCCAAGCAGCCGTGCATGCTCTCATTGATCCGTGGCGCAAAGAGCCAGGCACGCCATTACAAGGTGACGGCAGTACACAAATCATCGAGGGTGGGCGCGTGTTCGAGCGCGCCGGCTGTGGCTTCTCGCATGTGCGCGGGCCGCAGCTGCCGCCGTCGGCTACACAGCACCGCCCCGAACTGGCCGGTGCGCCGTTTGAGGCCATGGGCGTATCGCTGGTGTTCCATCCGCGCAACCCGTACGTGCCAACAGTACACATGAACGTGCGCATGATCGCCGCGGGCCACCCTGGCCAAGAGCCGGTGTGCTGGTTTGGTGGCGGTATGGACTTGACGCCGTATTACGGCTTTGACGAGGATGCGCAGCACTTTCACCGCAGCTGCCGTGATGCGCTGGCGCCGTTTGGCGATGACAAGTACCCGCGCTTCAAGCAATGGTGCGACGAGTATTTTTATTTGAAGCACCGCAACGAGCAGCGCGGCGTAGGCGGTATCTTTTTTGACGATTTCTCCGAACGGGGCTTTGCGCACAGCCTGGCCATGACGCAGTCGGTGGGCGATGCCTTTTTGGGCGCTTATTTGCCCATCCTCGAGCGCCGCCAGGGCATGGCGTATGGCGAGCGCGAGCGCGACTTTCAGCTGTACCGGCGTGGCCGCTACGTCGAGTTCAACCTGGTCTGGGATCGGGGCACGCACTTTGGTCTGCAATCGGGCGGGCGTACCGAGTCGATCCTGCTGTCCATGCCGCCGCTGGCCAGTTGGGCCTACCAGCGCGTGCCAGCCGAAGGCACACCAGAAGCAGCGCTGACGCAACACTATCTGCAACGGCACGATTGGGTTTAACACCTATCGTGCGACCTTAAGTCCGCCGACTTCAGAACCGGGATAGATAATTGAAACACCTCGCCACTACCTGGTTCAGCGGCCTGCGGGCCAAGTCCATGCTGGCTTTGGCGCTGGCATGTTTGCTGGCGCTGCTGCCGGCGGTTTTGATCGGCTGGCAGGTGCTCGATGGCGTGCGCAACTACTTTGGCGAGAGTTACGCGCGCAACTACACCCAGCTCAAGCGGCAAAGCATCTTGGCGCCGGTGGCGCGGGAGTTGGCGCTGTCTTTGCGTCTGGCCGATTCGGTCGTGACCCGGCAATGGCTGCTGGACGAGGGCAATCCCGCCAAAAAAGCGCTGTTTTTTGAAGAGGCCGAGGGCTATCGCAAAGACTTTCGTGACCACGCCTATTTTTTGGTCAGCGCTGGCAGTCAGTATTTTTATTTCAATGACAACGCCAAGCCGTTCAGCAGTGAACCCCGCTACACGCTGAACCTGAGCCAGGAAAAAGACGCATGGTTTGCCAGCACCTTGAACCAAACCGAGAGCGACCACAACATCAATGTGAACCATGACGTGGAGCTGCAAACCACCAAGGTCTGGTTCAACGTCATCGTCCGCAGTGGCGAGCGCAAGATCGGCGTGGCCGGTGCCGGGCTAGATTTAAGTGGCTTCCTCAAAGACTTCATCACCACCAGCGACCCGGGTGTCACCCCCCTCATCCTGACCGCTGCCGGGGCCATTCAGGCCCACCCCAATCGCCAACTGATTGCCACCAACACGGCCGTCCAGCGGGCCGACTTGGCGCAAACCCTGGCCGGACAATTGCCGGCGGGCGTGCAGCGCGATGCACTGGCTGCTGCCATGGCACAGGCAGTGGCCCAACCGGGCGAGGTCAGCAGCTTCCAGGCCACGCTGGATGGCAAAGCGCAGTTGCTGGCCCTGTCCTATATCCCGCAACTCCAATGGCACATTGTTACCGCTGTGGACCTGAAAGCAGCCCAAGTGATCGACCAAGGCTGGCTGCGCACCGTCATTGCCGCTTTGGTGGTGGTGCTGGGCGTGCTGCTGCTGGTGTTTGGTTACGCGGTCGAAAAACTAGTGCTCAACCCGGTTCGCAAGCTGCAGCGCTCGGCATCGGCCATGGCGCAAGGGGACTTCAGCGTGTCCTTACCACCCGCCAGTCAGGATGAACTGGGCGACTTGAGTCGGGCTTTTGGCATCATGGCCAGCCAGATCCGCAGCAACACCGAACAGCTGGAGCATAAGGTGCAAGCTCGCACGCTTGACTTGGAAGAGGCCAACCGGGACATGCAGCGCGCGCACCAGCAAATCAACGACTCGATTGACTACGCCAGCCTGATCCAGCAAGCCACCTTACCGAGCCAGCAGCTGATGCAGGTGTTGGGCGCGCAGCAATTTGTGCTGTGGCGGCCACGCGATGTGGTCGGCGGTGATTTTTATGTGTTTCGTACAGAAGGACCGCGCTATCTATTGGGCGTGGTGGACTGCGCTGGGCACGGCGTTCCGGGGGCGCTGATGACGATGCTGGCGCGTTCGGCTTTGGACCATGCTATGGCGCATATCGGCATCACCGCGCCTGCTGCCCTCCTGAGCCACACCGATGCCACCATGCGCGCCATGTTGCAGCACAGCGAGTTGCCGCGCGCCATTGCTACCAGCATGGATGTCGGCTTGGCCTGCGTGGACCGCGAGGCCCGTACCCTGTGCTATGCCGGGGCCAAAATCAGTCTTTATTGGAGCGACGGCCAGACGGTGCACGAGGTCAAAGGTGGCCGCCGTGCGCTGGGTGATCGGCGCCAAGGCAACTACACCGATACGCAAGTGGAGATCCTGTCCGGCGCCACCTATTACCTGACGACCGATGGTTTCTTGGACCAAGCCGGTGGTGAGCAGGGCTACGGCTTTGGTGACACCCGCTTCGCCCAGTTGCTGCTACAGCACGCCCGCTTACCGATGGAGCAACAGGCCAGCGCACTTGACCAAGTGCTAGAAACTTACCGCGGCGACTATCCCCAGCGGGACGACATCACACTGCTATCCTTTCGCATAGCGTAAAAATTGCCGCATCCTCCACAACAGGACTCCCATGCAAGACATCAACTTATTTGAGCTCCGGGCCCACTTCAACCGCAGCAATATCCTGCTGTGTTTTAACGGTCCGATCTCGCGCAGTCTGATTGAGGAAATCGGCAACGCCCTGAAAAATTACCTGCAGGCCGATCAAGCCCAGCCCAACGCGGCGATGGATGTATTTGCCGTGTATATCGAGATGACGCAAAACATCCGCCACTACGCCGTCGCCCATCACTACGACGAGCTCGATAGCTCAGCTACCGTGGTGGTGGCACGTGATGATGAACAGCATTACGTGGTGCAAGCAGGTAATTTGGTCGAACAAGTCGATGGCCAAGCCCTGATAGCACATGTCAACGCCCTCGCCAGCATGGACAAAACAGCGCTCAAAGCCGCCTATAAAACCCAGCTGCGCCAGCCGCGCAGCGAGTCCGCCCTCAGTGGTGCTGGCCTGGGCCTGATTGATATTGCGCGCAAATCGGTGCAACCCCTGAGCGCGACGCTGACCGCTGTGGGCGGTGGCCGCTGTTTTTTCAGTGTGCGCGCCGTAATTCAAAAAATACCTTCCTGAGCCCTCCATGAGCGACACGAACCACACGAACAACCTCACCATCGCGGGCAGCCAGTCCACGCCCAGCATCGCTGGCGACTGGGCGCTGGGCTTGCTGCGCATGCAGGGTGACTCTTACCCCGAGAATTCCTTTGAGTTTTTTGGCCCTATCATCGATTGGCTAGAGCGCTTTTTGCAGAAAACTTCCGCCCCTTTGCGCTTGGAGCTGCGGCTGGTGTATATGAACACCAGCTCCGTCAAGGCCATGATGGATATTTTTGACCTGCTCGAAGAGGCCCATCAACAGCACCGTCAGGTCTGCGTGGATTGGTATTACGACTCGCGCAATGAGCGGGTGATGAGTCTGGCGGACGAGTTCCGGGAGGATTGCAGCTTCTCGTTCCAGATTGCCGCCGATGCTTGAGCGCCCGCGCCTGGCGCAGGATGAGGAAGAGCTGATCGGCCAAATTCAGGCGCTGCTGGCCGACCCGGCGCACCAGGGCAACCCGCTGCGCGAGCCCTTGGCGTATTTGCTCGGCTGCAACCAGGTGCACCAGGCGCAACTGCGCCGCTTGATCCGCATTTCTGACGGCTACCAGTGCCTTTCGCGCCGCCACCACGAGAGCTTGGAGAGCCAGTACGACCGGCAATTGCACCGTCTGGAAAAACTGGCGCGTATCTCTGACCGCTACCAGAACAGCCTGCGTGAGTTGAGTGAAACACTGAAACAAGCCTCGCTGCACGATCCCTTGACCGGCTTGGGCAATCGCCGCTTTCTGATGGACCAGTTGACGCAGGAAACCGAGCGTGCCAACCGCAAAGGGGCGCCGTACACGCTGGGGATTTTGGATGTAGATTGGTTCAAAACCATCAATGACCGGTTCGGCCATGAAGCGGGCGATATTGCCTTGTGCGCCATTGCCCGCGCCATGGCCAATGCACTGCGGGAATACGATGTGTGTGGCCGCTGGGGCGGCGAAGAATTCTTGATCGTGCTGCCAGAAACGCCGATGGATTTCGCGCTCCAGATCGCGCAGCGGGTCTGCCAGGACATCAAAGCCATTCGCCTGGACTTCCTGGAGGCCAGCATCTCGGCCAGCCTGGGCTTGAGCATTTACCGCCTCGGCGAACATTTTTCAGAAACCTTGAACCGGGCCGATGCGGCCTTGCTGCAGGCCAAAGCCAATGGCCGGGACCGAATTGAAGGGCCGCTGGGGGCGTAATGGGCCGCTGCATACCCTGGCACTGGCCATGCGCCGGCAGAGGTGCAGCCGCTAAAAGCTATAATTTCAATAGCTAAAAGCGCTTGTTGCCTGTGCGCTACGGCACTAAAACACCTCTATTGCTGTGAGCGCCTGCGCGCAACACCCTTTCGCGCCCTGCACACCGTTACGCACCGTGATCCGTATTGCGCGCTATATTGACTCTTATTACTTTCCATACCACTGCCTGATGACCACCAACTCCAAAACGGAATCCACCGCTAAAAAAGACGTCTCTAAACTCCAGCGCGCCATCGTCGATGGCCTGGAAGACATCAAGGCCCAAGACATTCAGGTCTTTGATACCGAGCACCTGACTGCCCTGTTTGAGCGCGTCATTGTGGCCTCGGGTACCTCCAATCGCCAGACCAAGGCCATCGCCGCCAGCGTGCGCGACAAGGTGCGCGAAGCGGGCTTTCCCAAGCCCCGCATCGAGGGTGAAGAAAACGGCGAATGGATCATCGTCGACTGCGGTGCCGCTGTGGCGCACATCATGCAGCCCACCATCCGCCAGTACTACCGCTTGGAAGAGCTGTGGGGCGACACGCCGGTGCGCATGAAAATTGGTGCCCCCAAGCCCGCAGCGCCCGCTGCCGCCAAGGTGCCGGTCAAAACCGCTGCCCGCCGCGCCGCCAAGGCTGAGGCTGAATCTGCTGCGATGTCGGATACGCCAACCGCACCGAAAAAAGCCGCAGCCGCGCAGAAGACCGTTGCCGCCAAGAAGCCGGCCGCCCGCAAGACCACCAGCCGCGCGCCGGTCGATGTGGCGCCTACCACTGCACCGGCCGCTAAAAAATCGGCCGCGCGCAAGACCCCTAGCGCTGTGCCTGCAGCCAAAACTGCAGCTAAGGCACCGGCCAAAACAGCTGCAAAAACTGCAGTGAAAACGCCCAGCAAAACGCCTATCAAGACCGTTGTCGTCAAGCCGCGTGCTGAAAAAGTGCCTGCTAAAAAGACCACAGTGCGCGCACCCGCCAAGACGGGCGCCAAAGCTGCTCCGGCTAAAACGACGGCGCGCAAGCCTGCCGCTGGGCGCAAACCTTAAAGGACGGCGGCGATGCGTTTGTGGATCGTCGCCGTCGGTCAGCGCGTGCCGGACTGGGCGCAAACTGCCTATGACGACTACGCCAAGCGCTTTCCGCACGAAATCAAGGTCGAGCTGAAAGCTGTTAAAACCGAGCCGCGTGGCTCTAAAACGGTAGAGACGCTTTACGCTGCCGAGCGCGAGCGCATTGAAGCCGCCATTCCCCGCGGCACGCGCGTGGTGGTGCTCGACGAGCGGGGCACCAGTCTGACCACCAAGGCGCTGGCCCAGCGGCTGCAAGGCTGGCAGCTCAGTGGTGACGACGTAGCGCTGGTGATTGGCGGGCCCGATGGGCTTGATCCGGCTTTTCGCCAGGCGGCGCACGAGCGCATTCGCCTGTCAGACCTGACTCTGCCGCACGCCATGGTGCGCGTGCTGCTGATCGAGCAGCTCTACCGCGCCTGGTCGGTCAACGCCGGCCACCCGTACCACCGCGAATAGGAGATGGGGCACTGTGCTCCATCTGTAGGTCGGGTTAGCCCAACGGGCGTAACCCGACATCTTTTGGATGGATGCACGGGGAAATATCGGGTTACGCTGCGCTAACCCGACCTACAGGTTTGTATTCACCCTTATTTGCCCATGCCTGAATTGATCTACCTCGCCTCGCAAAGCCCACGCCGCAGCCAGTTGCTCGACCAACTCGGCGTGCGCCATGAAATTTTGGTGCCCGATGCGGACGAGGCCGAAGAAGTCGAAGCACTAGAAGCCCTGCTGCCAGGCGAGTCGCCCAGTGCTTATGTGCAGCGCGTTACCGGCCTGAAGCTCGACGCCGCAGTGCTGCGCCGTGCGCGCCGAGGCTTGCCCGAAGCACCGATTTTGTGCGCTGACACCACGGTGGCGCGTGGGCGGGTGATTTACGGCAAGCCGCTGGATGCGCAAGATGCCGTGCGCCTGTTGTCTGAGCTTGGCGGTCAAACGCACCGCGTGCTGACGGCGCTGGCGCTGCAGGTGCCGGTGGCTGGATCGGACTCTGGCGTCTGTGGCACGCGCCGACTCACCGCGCTGTCGGTGTCACGAGTCACTTTTGCCGACGTGTCACCAGCGCAGATTGACGCCTACGTCGCTACCGGCGAGCCGATGGGCAAGGCCGGGGCTTATGGCATCCAGGGACAGGCGGCGGCGCATATCCGTCAGATCAGTGGCAGCTATTCGGCCATCATGGGCCTGCCTTTGTACGAGGCCGCGCAACTGCTGCGTGCTGCCGGCTTTGCCGTTTGACAGTGCCTCATTTCCGTTTTCTGCTTTGACTGCCTGCCCCATGCAACAAGACATTCTGATCAATTGGTCACCCCAAGAAACCCGCGTCGCGGTGGTCGAAAACGGCGCAGTGCAAGAGATGCACATTGAGCGCACCCTGGAGCGTGGGCTGGTGGGCAACGTCTATCTGGGCAAGGTGGTGCGCGTGCTGCCGGGCATGCAATCGGCCTTCATTGACATTGGCCTGGAGCGCGCCGCCTTTTTGCACGTCGCTGACGTGTGGCAGCGCCAAGAAGGGGGTGAGGCGCCAATGTTTGCGCGCAAGGGCGAGCCGCAGGTGCCGATTGAAAAACAGGTGTTTGAAGGCCAGGCGCTGATGGTGCAGGTCATCAAGGACCCAATGGGCAGCAAAGGCGCGCGCCTATCGACGCAAATCAGTATTGCTGGGCGGCTACTGGTGTTTTTGCCGCAGGACGACCACGTGGGTGTGTCGCAAAAAATTCCGCTGGCCGAGCGCGATGCGTTGCGCGCCCGCTTGCAGGCGCTGGTGGGTACGAAACAATCGGGCGGCGGTGGCGGCTTTATTTTGCGCACCAATGGCGAAGAATCGACCGACGCCGAGTTGGCCGAGGACATTGCCTACCTGCGCAAAGCCTGGGCGCGCACCAAGGAGGCGTCGCTGCGTTTGCCACCGACCTCGCTGCTGCACCAAGACTTGAGCTTACTGCAACGCGTGCTGCGCGATCTGGTGGGGGAGCAGACCAGCAGTATCCGCATCGATTCGCACGAGCAATTTGCCGTACTCCGGGCGTTTGGACGCGAATTCATGCCGGCTGCCGAGGCGCGCTTGCAGCACTACAAAGGCGAGCGGCCGATTTTTGACCTGTATTCCATCGACGAGGACATTGCCCGCGCGTTGGGCCGGCGGGTGGATTTGAAGTCCGGTGGCTACGTCATCATCGACCAGACCGAAGCCCTGACCACGGTGGACGTGAACACCGGCGGCTTTGTCGGCGCGCGCAATTTTAACGAGACCATCTTCAAGACCAATCTGGAAGCGGCTGGTGCCATTGCACGCCAGCTGCGCCTACGCAACCTGGGCGGCATCATCATTGCCGACTTCATCGACATGGCGCAGGCAGAGCACCAAGAGGCGGTGCTGGCCGAGTTTCGCAAGCAACTAGCGCGCGACCGGGTGAAAACCACTTCGGGCGGGTTCTCGCCACTGGGCTTGGTGGAGATGACGCGCAAGCGCACGCGCGAATCGCTGGCGCACATGCTGTGCGAGCCGTGCAGCGCCTGCCAGGGGCGCGGTGCGCTGAAAACGGCGCGCAGCGTGGCCTACGACATCCTGCGCGAAATTTTGCGCGAGGCGCGCCAGTTCCACCCGCGCGAGTTCCGTGTCGTTGCTGCACCGCAGGTGGTTGAGCTGCTGCTGGACGAAGAAAGCCCGCACCTGGCCGGCCTGAGCGACTTCATCGGCAAGCCGATTTCATTGCAGGCCGAGAGTGCCATGGGGCAGGAGCAGTACGACATCGTGCTGCTGTAAGTGCTCCATGGGGTCAGCACAGGTCATCAAAAAAGTGAGCTGCTAGCGCAGGTTCTTCAAGGCTTTCAAGCTTTAAACAAACGCAAGTCCATTGATTGCGTGCGCTGATAGCTATTATTTTTGATATGCAGAGAACCGCAGACGCCTAGAACAGGCGTCCGATCTCAGAGCTTGCGCAGCCGCGCCAGGGCAGCGAGCAAGGTCTCATCCTTTTTGGCAAAGCAAAAGCGCACCACGCGCTGGTCAAAGCCATCGCCGTAAAAGGCTGATAGCGGAATGGCCGCTACGCCCACTTCACGGGTCAACCATTGGCAGAAATCGGCTTCGTTCAGATCGCTGACAGCGGAGATATCAGCGCACTGGAAGTAGGTGCCGCTGCTGGGCAGCAAGCGCAGGCGCGAGCCCTCCAAGCCGCTGCGGAACAGGTCGCGCTTAGCTTGGTAGAAGGCCGGCAATTGCAGATACGGCGCCGGGTCGGCCAGGTACTGCGCCAAGCCGTACTGCATCGGCGTGTTGACGCTGAAGACGTTGAACTGGTGCACTTTGCGAAATTCCGCCGTCAACGGCGCGGGCGCGGCCACGGTGCCCATCTTCCAGCCGGTGACGTGGAAGGTTTTGCCAAAGCTGGACACGATGAAAGCGCGTGCTGCCAAGCCGGGGTAGCGCGCGGCGCTGTGGTGCGGCTGGCCGTCAAACACCATGTGCTCATAGACCTCATCGCTGATCAGCAGTACGTCGGTCGGTGCCAGTAGTTCTTGCAGCGTCAGCATGTCGGCTGCGCTCCAGACGCTGGCGCTGGGGTTGTGCGGGCTGTTGACGAGGATGGCGCGGGTGCGCGGTGACAGGGCGGCGGCGATTTTGTCGAAGTCGGGGCGGAACGTGCCGGGCGTGAGCGGCACGCGCACTGCAATGCCGCCGGCCAGCACGATGTTGGGCACGTAGCTGTCGTAGCACGGGTCGAGCACGATGACTTCGTCGCCCGGATGGACGATGGCCAGGATGGCGGTCAGGATCGCCTGGGTGGCGCCAGCGGTGATGGTGATTTCGCTGTCAGGGCAATAGGCACGGGCGTGAAGTGCTTCCATTTTTGCAGCAACGGCACGGCGCAGTGCTGGCACGCCGGGCATCGGTGCGTATTGGTTGTGGCCGGCGCGCATGGCGTCGTTGACGGCGTCCAGCAGGCGGCTGTCGCAGTCAAAGTCCGGGAACCCTTGGCCCAGATTGACGGCACTGCATTCGGCGGCCAGCGCCGACATGACGGTGAAGATGGTGGTGCCGACCTGGGGCAGGCGGCTGCGCAGGCTGGGAGAGCGTTCGGTCGCAGAGGTGGTAGAGGTGAATGTCATGGCGCGCTGGCAAAGTGGCGAAGGGAATAAAAATTACAGTTCGTAATCGTTCACTTGACCGGTCATGGCGCGTGCCACCAGGTCGCGGCTGAGGCGGTCGCTGATCAGTTCGGCAAATTTATAGACGAAGTTGCGCAGGTAAGCACCCCGCTTGAAGGCGACGCGTGCCACGTTTTGGCCGAATAAATGGCCCATCGGGCGCACCACCAGGTCGCCCACCGGGTCGTCGCGCATGGCCATTTCAGCGACGATGCCGATGCCCAGCCCCAGGCGCACATAGGTCTTGATGACGTCGGAGTCGATGGCTTCCAGGGCAATGCGCGGCTGCAGGCGGCGCGCGGTAAAAGCGGTATCGATCTTGCCGCGCCCGGTAAACGAGGGGTGGTAGGTGATCAGGGGCTCGTGCGCAATGTCCTCCAGCCCGATGCGCTCTTTTTGCACCAGCGGATGGCCCGGTGGCAGCACCAGTACATGCTCCCATTCGTAGCAAGGCAGGGTGACCAGTTCGGGGTAAGCGGCCAGCGATTCGGTGGCCATGCCGATTTCTGCGACTTCGTCGATCACCATGCGCGCCACCTGGTCGGGGGTGGTCTGGTGCAGGCTGACGTTGACTTTGGGGTACGCCTCGCGCAAGCGTGCCACCGGCAGCGGCAGCACGTAGCGCGCCTGGGTGTGGGTGGTGGCGATGCTCAGGGTGCCGCTGTCCTGGGCGCTGTATTGCTCGCCAATGCGCTTGAGGTTGCTGACCTCGCGCATGATGAGTTCGATGCTTTTGAGCACGTGCTGGCCGGGCTCGGTGACGCGTTTGAGGCGTTTGCCATGGCGCGCAAAGATCTCTATGCCCAGCTCGCCCTCCAACTCAATGATGGCCTTGGAGACCCCCGGCTGCGAGGTGTGCAGGGCTTTGGCCGCCTCCGTCAGGTTGAGGTTGCGGCGCACGGCCTCTTGAACAAAACGAAATTGGTGCAGATTCATATCTGATGTGAGCTAAAAAGTCGCATCATTATGCTGCATGTGTCTAAGCGGGCAGAAGCGCTGCGCAGGGTGCAGCCGTTGTGCTGCGGACAGAGGCGGGCATCGCGGCTGTCAGGTGGACCGGCTGCAGGCGATCTCGGCCATCAGGGCGGTCATGCGAGGGTCTTCGCCGATGGCCGGCTGGACATGGAATTGCACGCCGGGGTGGGTGTTGCGCAGCGCTTGTACCAATACCGGCAGGTCTTCGCGTGCGTGCTTGCCGGTGCCGAGGAACATCGGCACTACGGTGATGCGTGTGGCGCCCTGGGTGGTCAGTTCCTGCACCGCATCGGGCAGGCTGGGGGCGCACAGCTCCAGGTAACTGCAGCGCACTGCTGTGTGCTGGTGCTGCGTTTCAAGCTGTTGGCGCACCGCCTCAATCGGCGCACGCCAGAGTGGGTCGCGTGAACCATGGGCGAACAGGACGATGCCGTGGCTGTTGTCGTGGGGGGCTTGTTGGGTTTTCATAAAGGAGAGGGAAGGGGGTGAGGTCAGCGCCGCAGCACCAGCCAGCCAAAGGCGGCCAGTGAGAGCAGTGAATAAATCATGCCGGGTGCAGCGGCAGTGAGCCAGGGCGACCAGTTTTGCAAGTTGCCAGCGTAGCCAAAGACGTTGTTGAGCAAGAAGAAGCTGATGCCGGCCATCACGCCGCCAAACACGTAGCCGGTGACACTGCCGGAGCGAAAATGCAGGTAGGCAAAGGGCAGGGCCAGCACCACCATGACTAGGCAACTGAGCGGGTAGAACACTTTGCGCCAGAACTCGATTTCATAGCGCTGGGCGGCTTGGCCGTTGGCTTGCAGGTGGCTGATGTACTGGAACAGATCGATGGTGGCCATGCGGTCGGGCTTGAGCACGGCGGCGGACACCATGTCGTTGGTGATCTGTGTTGGCCAAGCCAGCGTGGGGAGTTGCCGGTGCTCGACATAGGCTTCGTCAGCGCCGCGGCTGTGAAAGCTGCTGCGCCGTACTTGCTCCAGCGTCCAGACGTCACCGGGCCCAAAATGGGCGCTTTGCGCCTGGGTCTGCTCGGTGAGGTGGCCAGCGGCGTCAAATTCAAAGATGCGCACGTTTTGCATGGCTCCGTCGGGACCGATGGCGCGCACGTTGACGGCGTAGGAGTGTGCGTCCCGGTGCTCTTTCAGCCAAGCTCCGGTAGCGCCGGTGGTGATCTTGCCCAGGTAGCGCGCTTTGACCAGTTGGGCTGCCCGGTCACTCCACGGGGCGACGTAGTCACCCACAGCGAAGGTCACCAGCACAAACGCAGCGCCCAGCGTGAGCAACATGCCCAGCGCCTGCCTCGGCCCCAGCCCGCTGGTGCGCAAAATGGTGAATTCAGAGCTTTGCGCCAGCCGCGCCATGACGTAGATGGTGCCGATCAGCACGGTGATCGGCAGCAGCTCATACAAATGGCTTGGAATGGCCAGCGCCACGAACAGCAGAGCTTGCGAGATCTGGTAGCCGCCTCCGCTGCGTCCTACCCAGCGCAATTCATCGATCAGGTCGAAGAAAAAAAACAGCGCCAGAAACCCCAGCGTGACGAACAGTACTGCAGCGATCACTTCCTTGTAGATGAAACGGCGAATGGTGCTCATGCGGCTCTCCGGCGTTGCCGCCATGTGCGCAGCGACCAATGGTTGTGCCGCGCGGTCAGCAGCAGGACAGAAAAGGCCAGAATACCGCCGTGCAGCAGGGCCATGAAGGGAAGTAACCTGACCTTGCCGGTGCCGATCCAGCTTTGCCCCAGCACCATGAAGTTGTAATAGACGATGAAGGCAAACAGGGCAAACACCAGATTGGCGCTGCGGCTGGCGCGCGGATTGACGCTCGACAGCGCCAGTGCCAGCACGACAAAGTTGAAGGCGGCCAGCGCCAATCCCAAGCGCCAGCCCAGTTCGGCCAGCTGCATCGCATCGGGCTGTGCCAGCAATTGCGCGGTGCTGCGTGTCTTGACGTTGGCGGCTTCGATGCTGACGTTGGAGGCTTGCTGCAGGCGCGTGCCATATTCGACAAATTCGCTGATCTTCAACCCCGGTTTGGTGGTAGAGGATTCGACGCGTTCGCCGTTGCTCAGCAGCACAAAACGCTCACCGGAGCGCACTTCCAGGCGTGCACTGCGCGCTGAGGTGACCGATTCGCCGGTAGGCAGCGTCGCGGCAATAAAGACGTTGTTGGCGGCCTGTGGATCGGGGCTATCTTTGTCGATGAAAAACACCCGGCTGCCGTTGGCCGACTCTTGAAACTCGCCCGGGGCAATGCGTTCGATGTCATTGCGCTGCTCGTATTGGGTCCGCAATTCCTGGATCTGCTGGTTGGCCCAGGGCCACACCAGCAGGGCCAACGTCGCCACCACCACCACCACCGGCCAGGCAAAGCGCAGCAGTGGCTTGAGCAGGCTGCTCAAGCCTTGGCCGCTGGCAAACCAGATTACCATTTCGCTGTCGCGGTACATGCGCGACAGCGCGGCGACGATGGCAACAAACAGGCTCAGGCACAAGATGGTCGGCAGCTGGCCGAGCACAGTGAAGCCCATCACCAGAATGATGTCGGAAGGGTTGACGCTGCCACGGGCTGCCTGCCCCAGTGTGCGGATCAGCATCATGGTCATGACCACGGTGACCAGCACCACCAGGGTGGCACCAAAGCCGCGCGCCAGCTCTTTGCGGATGGATGAATCGAATAACATGGGCGCGAAAGAAAAGGGCCAATTATGAACTTTGATCTGAAGACGCTGGGGCTGCCAGAGGCTGCGGCAGAAAAATGTGACCTGCTGGTGCTCCTGGTGCCCGATGGCTTCAAGCCCGGCACTGACGTTTTGTCCGCCGTGGTGGCGCAGGCGCTCAAAAACGCCGACCTGAGCACCAAAGTCGGCCAGAACCTGTCGCTGTACCAAGTGCCTGGCGTCGCTGCACGCCGGGTGGCGTTGCTGGGCGTGGGCGCGGGCGACGCACGTGGTGTGCGCCTGGGCGTGCAAGCGGCAGCCGGTCTGCTGCGGGCCGTATCGGTCAAGCGCGCGGTGCTGTGTTTTGCCAGCCCGGCGTCGGCCGATGCAGTCGCTGCTGCGGTGCAGGGCGTGGCCCAGGCCAGCTATGTCTACACCACCACCAAATCCAAAGCCGAGGCGCGCACGCTCAGCCGCGTGATCATCGGCGTGGCGGATACCGCTGCAGTGACGCAGGCCTTTGAGCACAGCGTGGCTGTCACCGTCGGCGTTGAATTTGCGCGTGAATGGGGCAACCGCCCGGCCAATTACGCTACGCCGACGCTGCTGGCCGATGCCGCCAAGGGGCTGGCCCAACACACCGGCATCCAGTGCAAAGTGATGGGCCCCACCGATGTCGCCAAGCTGGGCATGGGCGCGTTCATGGCGGTGGCGCAGGGCACGCAGGAGCCGCTGCGCTTTATCGAGCTGCGCTATACCGGCGCTGCCAAAACGCAGGCACCCATCGTGCTGGTGGGTAAGGGCATCACCTTTGACTCGGGCGGTATCTCCCTCAAGCCGGGTGCCGAGATGGATGAGATGAAGTTCGACATGTGCGGCGCCGCCAGCGTGCTGGGCGTGTTTCGGGCGCTGGCCGAATTGCAGCCGACGATCAATGTCGTCGGTCTGATTCCGGCCTGCGAAAACATGCCCGATGGCCGTGCCCTCAAGCCCGGTGATGTGGTGACCAGCATGAGCGGTCAAACCATTGAAATTTTGAACACCGATGCCGAAGGCCGGCTGGTGTTGTGTGATGCCTTGACCTACGCCGCCCGCTTCAAGCCCGCTGCCGTGGTGGACATTGCCACGTTGACCGGCGCCTGCGTGATTGCCCTGGGCGGCGTGCGCAGCGGTTTGTTTGCGACTGACGACGCTCTGGCCCAGGCGCTGCTGGCGGCGGGCGAGAGCGCACAAGATCTGTGCTGGCGCCTGCCACTGGACGATGACTATGCTGAGGGCCTGAAGACCAATTTTGCCGATGTGGCCAATGTGGGCGGCCGACCTGCCGGCTCCATCACGGCAGCCAAGTTCTTGCAGCGTTTTGTTGGCGAGTTCCCGTGGGCGCACCTGGATATTGCCGGCACAGCCTGGAAAGGTGGCGCTGCCAAGGGGGCCACCGGCCGCCCGGTTGGACTGCTGGTGCATTACCTGTTGCAGGCCAGTGCTCGGGCTGAGGCTGATACGCCCCCCCCGAAGGCGCCAACGGCCAAGACTGCAGCCAAAAATCCCGTGGCGAAGAGCGCTGTGGCGCGCGAACCGCGTGCCACACCGGCTGCGCCTGGCAAGTAATCCCCGGCTGGCATGACCGAGGTCGCTTTTCACTTCAATGCGCCGGACAAACTGGCTTACGCCTGTCGGTTTGCCCGAAAAATGCTGCGTAGCGAGCACCGCCTCGTCATTACGGCGCCACAGCCGGTGCTGGATCAACTCGATGGGCTGCTGTGGAATATGGCGCCGCAAGAGTTTGTTGCCCATGGCCGGGCCGACAGTGCGCCGCAGGTGTGGGACGCGTCGCCGGTGCTGTTGCTGGCCGATCCTCAGCAGTCCTCACACCACGAAGTCTTGCTCAATCTGGGAGCCGAGGTGCCTAGAGGGTTTGCCAGCTTTGCGCGCCTGATCGAGGTGGTCAGCGCCGGTGATGAGTTGGACCGCCAGCAGGCCAGAACCCGTTGGCGCGACTACACCCAACGCGGCTATTTCATCGTGCGCCATGATCTGGTATTGAAAAGCTGAAGGCCGACCCATGTCCAAGCCCCCTAGAAGTCCGCCCCGCTTTGTGCCTACCCTGACCGAGGTGGTGCTTGATACCCGACCAGCGCCGCTGCTGGAGCCTTTGCCGCCCCCGGTGCCAGAGCAGCCCCAGCCAGCTGCACATCTCGCTGAGTTAGCCCCGCAGATGCCTGATGGTTTTGAAGAGCTGTTGGTACACCGCGTGATGCAGCGCGTCGATGTAGGGCTGGATCGGCGCTTACGCGACGCCATCGCTACGGTGGTGCAGGAGCAGACCCGATCGGTGCTGCCGCGGCTGCGCGAAGAAGTCGAATCCGTCGTGCGCCAAGTGGTGTATGAAGCCGTGGCGGAAGAGCTGGCCAGCAAAAATCAGGCGCCAGCTTCCAAGAAAATTGAGTGAACGATACGTTTTAAAAGATTGCTGTTTTTATAGTCAACTAGGTATTTGCAATACTTCAGGATTGACGATGTTTGTTGGTGATCCATTGATGAAGTTGATCACATTATCAAACGCAGAGCCGAAATAGAGCTCATAACTGTCTTGCTCTACATAACCGATATGGGGCGTGCAAATGCAGTTTTCGAGGCGCAGCAAGGCATGGCCTTGCAAAATCGGTTCTGTTTCAAATACATCGATGGCTGCCATGCCGGGACGGCCTCGGTTCAGTGCCGCAATCAAGGCGTCGGGCTCAATCAGTTCGGCCCGTGAGGTGTTGACCAGCAGCGACGTCGGTTTCATGCGCGACAGATCTGCCAGCGTGATGATGCCGCGCGCGTCTTCATGCAGTCGCAAGTGCAGCGAAAGAATGTCGCTCTGCGAGAAAAAATCTTCGCGCGTGGTGGCTACCTGAAAGCCGTCTCTCAGTGCCTGTGCGCGTGATGCCTCGCGCCCCCAGATGCGCACATCCATGCCAAAAGCACGACCATAGCCAGCCACAATTTGCCCTACGCGACCATAACCCCAGATGCCGAGCGTTTTGCCGTGCAGCGCGCTGCCCAGCCCGAAATTGGGTGGCATGGAGACGGCTTTCAGTCCCGATTGCTGCCATGCACCATGCTTGAGATTGGCAATGTATTGCGGCAGGCGCCGCATGGCGGCCATGATCAGTGCCCAGGTCAACTCGGCCGGTGCGATGGGCGAGCCAGCACCTTCAGATACTGCAATACCGCGCTGGGTGCACGCAGCCATATCGATATGGCTGCCGACCTTGCCGGTTTGCGCGATGTATCTCAGGCGGGGCAATTTGTCGATCAGTTGGCGTGTGATGTGCGTGCGCTCGCGCGTCAGCACAATGATGTCGGCATCCTTGAGACGCACCGACAACTGTCCCACGCCTTTGACGGTGTTGGTATAGACCTTGGCGTTATAGGCATCCAGGCGGGCGGCGCAGTGCAGTTTGCGTACGGCGTCCTGGTAGTCGTCCAAGATCACGATATTCATCATCGAATCGGCCTTCATTGGTTTTTGAATTCAAATAGGTAACTGTTGCAACTCATTAATTCTGCGTCGTTTTTTGTGTTGCAACAGCCATTGCGTCATTCGAGAAGAATAATGAGTTTTTCAGGATGTCGAAATGTATCCGGTGGCTGGTGCTGGGGAAGTCAGCAATTTTTTGCTTCGGTCGCCGCCTAGGGAGGGGCGAAAATGGTGGTTGCTGCCAGTCCAGTTACAAGGGCCTGGCCCAAGCTTGTATTGTCGTTGATGGCGGCTGTTCAAAGGAACGCCATCTTGTTGGGTGTGCGCGCAGGCAGCAAGGTATGCAGGGCGTCTTGCGTGCCTTGCGATGGGCAGATGAATGCCGGTGGGATGCTGTGTTTTCGTGGTGACGGATGGGCTGGTGCTGGGCAGGGACATCAATGCAGGCACAAAATGGCTGTCTCCAGACGATGCCAATGACCCTCCTGCGGTGCAAAACATAATCCCCTGATGCATTTTTCATTTTCCCGTGCTCGGGCATGGGCCTGGATTGTCGGGCAACGGGCTGTCTGGTCGCCGTTATTACTGCCATTTTTGCAACGTCTGCGCAGCCGCGCCACGTGGCGCATATTGCTGTTGTGCGCGGCGGTGTTGCCGGTGTTACTGCTGTTGTACGCCTTGGTGCTGATACCGTTTACACCGGCCATCAGCGACATCCGCAAGGCTCGCCTAGAGCAGCCAGCGCAGGTGCTGTCGCGGGATGGCATTTTGCTGGCGCAGTACCAGTGGGTGCACCGTGACTGGGTACCACTGCAACGCATCGCAGCGCCGGTAACCGCTGCCCTGATTGCCACCGAAGACCATCGCTTCTACCAGCACTGGGGCATGGATTGGCGGCGTACCGCCGGGGCCGCACTGGCGACATTTTCAGGTCAGCGCCAGGGCGGCTCGACCCTGACGCAGCAATTGGCGCGCAACTTGTTTCCGGAAGATATTGGGCGTGCCCCGACGCTCACACGCAAACTCAAGGAGGCCATCACGGCTTTCAAGATCGAGTGGCTCTACTCCAAGGACGACATTCTGGAGACGTACCTCAATACCGTCCCTTTTCTCTATAACGCCTATGGTATCGAGATGGCAGCGCGCACCTATTTCGGCACCTCGGCAGACAAGCTCACGCTGCTGCAAAGCGCCACCCTGATCGGTATGCTCAAGGGCACCAGTTACTACAACCCGGTGCTTAATCCAGAGCGTGCGCTGCAGCGGCGCAACACGGTGCTGGCGCAAATGGTCCGGCGCAGTGCACTGGAGGCGGCACAGTTTGAGCGCTTGAAAAAAAAAACCCTGCGCATCGACTTCGAACGCCAGATCGAGCCCCCTGGCCCCGCGCCGCACTTTGCCCAGCAACTGCGCAAATGGCTGATCGCCTGGGCTGATCGCAACGACTACAACATCTACACCGATGGTCTGGTAGTGCGCACCACCATCGATGCACGCCTGCAGGCGCTGGCCAATCAGGCGGTGGCACACCAAGGGCGCCAGTTGCAAGGCGTGGCAGACGCTGCTTGGCACCAGCGTGGCAGCTGGAGTGCCGGTAATGCGCTGGTGAAAACCCTGGTGCGTGAAACCCCCGCCTACCGCGCTGCGCGCCAAAAGGGAGTCTCCGACGACGACGCAGCCAGTCTGTTGCTGGCGGATGCCGTTTTTTTGAATGCCTTGCGCCAGGAGAAAACGCGTGTGCAAGCGGGCTTTCTGGCGCTCGACCCGCAAACGGGCCAGGTGCGTGCCTGGGTCGGCAGTCGCGATTTTGCGCAAGATCCGTTTGACCATGTGCAACAGGCGCAGCGCCAGCCCGGTTCTACCTTCAAGCCTTTTGTCTATGGTGCTGCCTTTGCCGCGGGAGCCCAGCCGACAGATACGCTGGTGGATGAAGTGGTTGACATTGCGCTGCCCGGCAGCAACGAGGTCTGGCGCCCGAAGGACGGTAGTGCCCCCAGTGGCTTGCCGCTCGGCCTCAGCGACGGTCTGGCTTATTCCAAGAACACCATTACTGCGCAGTTGATGCAGCAAGTGGGCCCTGCCAAGGTGGCGCAACTGGCCCGTGCCATGGGGGTGCGCCACAGCCGGCTGGACGTGGTGCCGTCGCTGGCGTTGGGTACCAGCCCGGTCACCTTGCTGGAAATGGTCTCGGCCTACGGCACCATTGCCCAGGCTGGTGGCTACATTGCGCCGGTGCTGGTGACGCGGATTGAAGACCGCCATGGCAAGGTGTTGCAGGAATTTTCGCCGATTGCAGCGCAACAGACGCTGCCGGTGCCAGCGGCCCAGACGTTGCGCGCCGCCCTGCGCGGCGTGATTGACAAAGGCACGGGCCGTGCGATTCGTACCCGCTATGGCATTCGCGCGGATGTCGCTGGCAAAACTGGCACCACACAAGACAATGCCGATGGCTGGTTCATCCTGCTGCACCCGCAGTTGGTTGCGGGTGCCTGGGTGGGCTTTAACGACAGCCGCATCACCTTGCGCAGCGATTACTGGGGGCAGGGCGCACACAGCGCTTTGCCGATGGTGGGCGGGTTTTTTCAGCAGGCCCTGCGCAGCCAAGCCATTGACGCGCGCGTGCGCTTTGTGGATGCGCGCGATGACAGTTGGTGGAGCCAATTCACGCGGCACTTGCGTGACTGGCGGCAACGCTTTTTTGCTGCTGCGCAGGTGCCTCCCGACGAGGCTGCTGTGAAAACCCCTGTTCTACCCAGACCTCCCGTAGCGGCTGCGGCCCGTGCTGCACCGCCTGCATTGCCTCAGCCGCGTGCGCAGATCACTGAATCGGCCGAGCTGCTGCCCCTGCCTGATGCCAGTCCTGCCGCACCTGCGGTGCTGGCGGTGCCAGTGCTGATACCTGAGTCGGTGCCTGAGCGCGGCGATACCGATGCCTTCCAAGCTGCGCCAGAGCCGGGTGTGCCAACGCAGTAGCGCAGCAAGGCCATCCACGTTTTCTGGGGCTTTGGCTCAGGGGCCGTCCTGGTGGCGCCAAGCGGCAGGGGCTTGCCACTGTCCGGCCCACTCCTGAAAGGCCGCCAGTGCCATGGGGCGTGCTACGCAATAACCCTGCGCCAGCGGGCACCCCATCTGCAACAGCAGCTGCCCTTGCTCAATGGTCTCGACCCCTTCAGCGATCACGTCGTAGCCAAAAGAGGTCGCCAGGCCGACGACGCCTTGCACGATAGCGCGGTCGCCGGTGTCGTTCATCATGCCCTGGACAAAGCTCTGGTCGATTTTCAAAGTGCTCAAGGGCAGGCGGCGCAGGTAGGTCAGAGAGGAGTAGCCGGTACCAAAGTCATCCAGTGAGGTCTTGATGCCCAGTGTGCCCAGTTCGCGCAAGGTGTCGGCTACGGGATCGATGTTGTAGAGCGCGGCGGTCTCGGTGATTTCGATTTCCAGCAGGGTTGCCGGAACGCGGGGGTGGCGCGCCAGTTGCTGCGCCATCCAGGCGGCAAATTGCGGCTGCTGCAGGTGGGGGGCGGCAATGTTGACGCTGACGGGCAAGTACAGGCCGCTGTCCATCAGTGCCTCGATAAGGTCCAGTGCGGCATTCACGGCCCAGGCACCAAAAGAAAATTCCAGATCGGTGTTCTCCAGCAACGGTAAAAAGGCTGCGGGCGAGAGGATGCCTTTTTCCGGGTGTTGCCAGCGCGCCAGTGCCTCGGCGCCGACCACGGTGCCCAGGCGCATATCCACCTTGGGCTGCAGAAACAGCACGAACTGCCCGTTGGCCAGGGCGGTGCGCAGGTAGACCAATTGTTCGCGTGTCTGTTGCGTGGCGCGTTCGGAGGCCGCATCAAACTGGTGAAAGCGGTTGCGCCCGGCCTGTTTGGCAGCGTACATGGCCTGGTCGGCATGGCGCAGCAGGGTGTCGGCATCGGCCGCGTCCTGGGGGTAGAGCGTGTAGCCGATGCTGGCGGTGACGGTGACGCGTTCGGTTCCGAGCGTGTAAGGGGCGGCAATGCGTTGCATGACGGTGTGCAGTGCCTGTTCGCCATCGCTCACATTGGCCAAGTCGGGCAGGAGAATGACAAATTCGTCGCCGCCCAGGCGTGCCACGCAGTCGCAGGAGCGCAGCGCGCGCGTCAGGCGGGTGGCCACCATGACCAGCAACTGGTCGCCAGTGTCGTGGCCAAAACGGTCGTTCACGGGTTTGAAACCATCCAGATCGAGGTAGGCCACGCCCAGCAGTTTGCTGCTGTGCTGGACGTTGGCCATGGCTTCTTCCAGCTGCTGCGCCAGCAGCACCCGGTTGGGCAGACCGGTCAAGGCGTCGTAATGCGCCATTTTTTGCAGGCGTTCTTCTTGTTCGCGCTGGGTCGTGACGTCGATGCAGGCGCCCACCATGCGCAGCGGCTGGCCGTGGGCATCCCGACTGACGATCTTGCCCAGGTTGTGTATCCAGCGGTCGCCGTGGTGTGGGTGTGTGATGCGCCAAGTGGCATCAAAGGGGGTTTCGGGGTGGGCGCCATGGCGTGCCACTTCGGCCGTGATGAGGGCAATGTCGGTGGAGCCCATGGCTGCCGTCCAGGACAGGGCCGTGGAGGGCTGGATGCCATCGGGGCGGCTGCCGCGCATCTCATGCCAGCGGTGGTCCCCCGTCACCATGCCGGTTTGCAGGTTCCAGTCCCACAAACCCAGTGAGGCGGCCGAGATGGTGAGCGAGAGCAACTCCTCGCGCTCGCGCACACGCTCTTCGGCGCGTTTGCGGTTGGTGATGTCGTGCATGGCAAACAGCCAGCAGGCTTCGCCGTCGAGTGTGGCCGCGCGCATGGACTGCAGCACGGTGCGCTTTTCGCCGCTGCGCACCGTCATCACGGCCTCGTAGCTGTTCAACTGGCCGTCGGGCGGCACTGTCGCTATCAGCGTCGCGCGCTGTGCCGCCGTATAAATGCCCAGGGAGATGGACGACTGGCCTAGCGCTTCGGCACGGCTAAAACCCAGTGCCTGCTCCCATGCCGTATTGACTTCGATGTAGGAGCCGTCGCTGCGCCGTGTCAGTCCCATGGGGTAGGGCAGCAACTGGAAGATGCGTAAAAAACGCTCTTCGGACTGGCGCAGGCGCTGTTCGGTGCGCTTGGCCTGGTCGATGTCCAGCATCACGCCGCGAATGCGCGTTACGCGGCCGTTTTCGACCACCGGCTCGCCGCGCACGCGCACCCACGTCAGGGCGCCGTCGGCGCGCACGATTTCTATCTCGGCACTCCATTCGGTTTGCTGCAGGATGCACTGGCGCGCCTGTTCGCGCATCGCCTCTTGCCAAGCCGGCGCCACGTGTTCGCTGATGTAGTTGCGCGGTAGCGGCGCGTCTGGCGTCAATCCATGGATGTCATAGCAGACGTCCGACCAATACGCGATTCCCTGGCCACGCACGTCTTCCCAGGCGCCCAAACGGGCCAGGCGCCCGGCTTGCTGCAGCAGGCTGTTGCGGGCCACCAGCTCGGTGTTGGTTCGTGTCTCCTGGGTGATATCGCGAAACACGAAGACCAGACAGGCTTCGCCGTCAATCTGCACGGGTCGCGCTGACATCAGGCCGGGAATGCGTCTGTTTTTGCCCTGGGCCAGCATCGCCAAGCGATCGACCTTGCCATCGCGCTGCAGCGCTTGCACCAACTTGGGTCGTTCGTGCTCGGTGGCCCAGACGCCCGCTTCTTGCGCTGTGCGGCCGATGACTTCTTCACGCGTCAGGCCCAACAGCTGGCAAAACGCCGCATTGACCTCCAGGAAGCGGCCATCGGTGAGGCTGCTGATGCCTGCCGCGTCGGGCATGGTGTCGTAGATGGCGGTGTATTTGGTCTGCGCCGTGCGCAGCGCTTCTTCTATCTCGCGCGAGGCCGTCACGTCCAGGTGCAGGCCGGTCAGGCGAGTGGTGAGTCCCTGTGCATTGCGCGACGCGACGATGCCGCGTGAGACCAGCCAGCGCCAATGCCCGTGGATATCGCGCATACGGTATTCGGCATGGAATATTTCTTCCAGACCCAGGGCGCTGCGCTGCAGATGCGGCGTAATGCGTGCTGCGTCCTCGGGGTGGCGCAGGGCATTCCAGCGCTCCTGTAGCGTGGCGGAGTCGTATCCCAGCACGCCAAACGCATCATAAAAATGGCCGCTGCAGGTGAATACGTTGTTTTCAATGTCCCATCCCCAGCGCCCCCCATGCGCAGACTCCAGTGCCAGCAACAGTTCTTGTTCGCGCCGCTGCAGGGTCTCATGCGCCTGTTCCAACGCCTGCACTGACCGCGCCCGGGCCATGACCAGTTCGATACCGCCGCCCAGCAACAGTGCGCCCATGCCAAAGCGCCAGGTGAGGGGACTCAGCCAGTCTGAGGCAGGTGTGCTGCCCCACCACTGCAGACACAGGTGCAGCACCAGCGGCAGCGTCAGCGACAGGGCGGCCAGTGCCACCAGCGGATGGCTGCGGCTGCGTATCCGGTGCCAGCCATACGCCAGGGCGGACGTGGTGACCATGCAGGCAATGCCGAGTATCTCGCCTGCGGGGTGCAGCATGAAGTGAAACAGCAGCACTGTCGCGGCGCTCACCAGACCGGCGACTGGACCAAATACCAGCATGGCGATGGCACTGCTCACCGGCGGTGTGTGGATCGCGCCGAGCATGTTTTGCAAGGCCGGTAGTGCCATGTTGGCTGTGGCCGACAGTCCGGCGGCCAGACCAATGGCCACGCGCAAGCGCAGGGAATTGCGCAAAATGGTGTGGACTGGAATGGTGGCCATGGCCAGTATCAACAGGGCCAGCAGGCCGAGGACCAAAACTAAATCACGCAGCATGGAGCGCCTTGTGGGAGAAAGGGGGGGGGCGAATTTTTGCTGCAGCAGCACCGCAAGGCGCTGCCGGCGGCTGGGCGCCAAGAAAAAGAAGCGGAATGGGCGCTAGAACCATGGGCGCAGTTTAGGGTGTATTTTTATGTGTCCCGCCGATGCAGGGAGGTGACGGGTCGATTTTGGCGTTCGCTCCTTGCGCTGTCTTGGGTGCATGCTGATCGGCGGGCGGTGGAGGGGCGTAGCGACGTGGCTGTGTGCAGTGCTCGGGGAAGGTTGCAGGCAGAAGCATATTAAATGCCAAATAAGCCTTTAGCGCTTTTAGGATATGCGCTGATAGCTATGAATTTGATAGCTAGATTAGTGGTTGTGAAGAGCGGCCGGATCGTCAACACGTCGCCGGACATGCCTACAATGCAGCCGGATTTCCGCTCCCCCTCTGCGGGCCCAGCCGCCCCTCGCTTTCAGAAAGAACGTCCGTGCAGCTCTCCCCCTCGATTTTCAAGGCCTACGACATCCGTGGCATCGTGCCCGCGACCGTGAACGAAGCCATCGCCCGTGGCCTGGGCCGTGCCTTTGGTTGCGCCGCCCGTGCTGAAGGCGAAACCATGGTCGCCGTCGGCCGTGACGGGCGCTTGTCCGGCGCTAAATTGGCCTCGGCCCTGATGCTGGGCTTGGCCGAAGCCGGGTTGGAGGTGATTGATGTCGGCCTGTGCACTACGCCGATGCTGTACTTTGCCGCCAATACGCTGTGCCGTAGCGGCATTCAAGTCACGGGTAGCCACAACCCCAAGGACTACAACGGCTTCAAGATGGTGCTCAATGGCCGTGCCATCTTTGGCGACGAGATCCAGGCACTACGGCAAACCATGCAAGACGAAAGCTGGCAACTGGCCCCCGGTGGCAACCTGCGCGAGGCCCATGTGTTGCCGGCTTACCGCGAGCGCATCGTTGGCGACATCACCTTGGCGCGCCCGATGAAAATCGTCATCGACAGCGGCAACGGTATTGCCGGCGCCTCGGCTCCGGGCATCTTTCGCGCGCTGGGCTGCGAAGTCATCGAGCTGTTTTCCGAGGTCGATGGCAACTTCCCGAATCACCATCCCGACCCGAGCAAGCCCGAGAACCTGCGCGACCTGATCGCCGCTTTGAAGGACAGCGACGCCGAGCTGGGCTTGGCCTTTGATGGCGACGGCGACCGTTTGGGCATCGTCACCAAAGAAGGCCACAACATCTTCCCCGACCGGCAAATGATGCTGTTTGCGCAAGACGTGCTGAGTCGCGCGCCCGGCGGCAAAATTTTGTTTGACGTGAAATGTACGCAGCGCTTGGCGCCGGCCATCACCGCGGCCGGCGGCGAGCCAGTGATGTACAAAACCGGCCACTCACTGATTAAGGCGCGCATGAAAGAGCTGGACTCGCCCCTGGGCGGTGAGATGAGCGGCCACATCTTCTTCAAAGAGCGCTGGTACGGCTTTGACGACGGCACCTACGCTGGCGCCCGTTTGCTCGAAATTTTGAGCCGCTCCAGCGACCCCAGCGCCGTGCTCAATGCCTTGCCGACCAGCTACAGCACGCCCGAACTGAACGTCGCTTGTGCCGAAGGAGAACCGCACCAGCTGACGGCCCAATTGCAGGCCCTGGCCGCCAGCAGCTTTGCTGCGCCGGCACACATCACCACCATTGACGGCTTGCGCGTGGATTGGGCCGATGGTTTTGGCCTGATCCGTGCCAGCAACACCACGCCGGTGCTGGTGCTGCGCTTTGAAGGCCACAGCCCCGAAGCGCTGGCGCGCATTACGCAAGACATGCTGGCGCTGCTGCACCGCGTCAAGCCCGATGCAGTCGTCGGTGATGCGGCGCATTAACGCACCTTGGTGCACGCCATGGCCCACGCTGCACTGTGGCTGTATTCGGCCCTGACTTGGGTCGCGCAGCCGCTGCTGCTGCGCAAACTGCGTCGCCGTGCCGTGGCCGAGCCGGGTTATGGCCAGCATGTGGGCGAGCGTTTTGGCCACTACGCAGCATCGCTGGACAGTTTGGCGCCGAGCGACAGCCGCTACGGCGCTGATCCGGCTTCCCCCCTGGTCTGGGTCCATGCCGTGTCGCTGGGCGAAACCCGCGCCGCCGCCATCTTGCTGGACGCCCTGCGCCAGCAGCTACCGGGGATGCGCCTGCTGCTGACCCACGGCACCGCCACAGGGCGCTGTGAGGGTGAAAAACTGCTGCAGCCTGGCGACGTGCAAGTTTGGCAGCCCTGGGACACGCGCGCCGCTGTGGCGCGGTTTTTGCGCCGCTTTCGGCCGGCCATAGGCATCCTGATCGAAACCGAACTCTGGCCTAACCTGGCTGCGGCCTGCCGCGCCCAAGGGGTGCCGCTGGTGCTGGCCAATGCCCGGTTGAGCGATAAATCGCAGCGCCAGGCACAGCGCCTGGCCTGGCTGGCCCGTCCGGCTTATGCCGGACTGACAGCGGTATGGGCGCAAACCGAGGCGGATGCTGAGCGCCTGCGCAACCTGGGCGCGCCAGTGCAAGGCGTGTTCGGTAACCTGAAATTTGATGTCGTGCCGGATGCAGCACAACTGGCCCAGGGCCGCGCCGGGCGCGCCCGCAGCGCGCGCCCGGTGGTGCTGCTGGCCAGCAGCCGCGAAGGGGAAGAGGCCTTGTGGTTGGAGAGTTTCAGGTCAAATAGGCCTCTAGCCCAATCGCTACAAGCGCCAACAGCTATTAAAAATGAAGTGACTGACGGCGCTGGTGCCGACCTGCTCCACCGCGTGCAGTGGCTCATCGTGCCGCGCCACCCACAGCGTTTTGAAGAGGTGGCACAGCTGCTGCAGCGCGCCGGCCTGCGCGTGGTGCGGCGCAGCCAGGGGACAGCGGCGCAGCCCGCACCAGCCGATGTCTGGCTGGGGGACTCATTGGGCGAGATGGCGCGGTACTACGGCTTGGCCGATGTAGCGCTGCTGGGCGGCAGCTTTGCTCCGCTGGGAGGACAAAACCTGATCGAGGCGGCGGCCTGTGGTTGCCCGGTGGTGCTGGGGCCGCACACTTTCAACTTTGCCGAGGCGGCCGCATTGGCCTGCACTGCCGGCGCTGCACAGCGTGTAGATGACATGGCGCAGGGCATGGCGACTGCCTGTGCGCTGGCGCAAGACGGCCCCTCTTTAGCACAGGCGCGCGTTGCTGCCGTGCAATTTGCCCAGGCACACCAGGGTGCAGCCCATGCCACGGCGCTGGCGGTGGCAGCCCTGCTGCAGGGTGCGTAACCGACATGCTGCGCCGCGAAGGCTATGCCGGCCCGATCACGCTGATTAGCGCGGAGGCGGCATTGCCCGTGGACCGCGGCCCAATCTCTCCAAGGATTATTTGGCTGGCAAGGCACCAGCCGATTGGCTGGCGCTGCGCTCGTCGGCGTTTTATCAGCAGCAGCGCATTGACCTGCGTTTGGCGACACAGGTGACCCATATCGACACCGCACAGCGCCAGCTGCAGTTGGACGATGGCAGCCAGCTGTCCTATGGTGCCTTGTTGCTGGCCACTGGCGCTGAGCCGATTCGGCTGGATATTCCCGGTGCCGATCTGCCCCATGGGCACTGCCTGCGCACGCAGGCCGACAGTCAGGCGCTGGTGGATGCCGCACCAACCTGCCGCAATGCCGCAATGCCGTAGTGATCGGTGCCAGTTTCATCGGCTTGGAAGTGGCCGCTTCGCTGCGCGCGCGCCACATCCAGGTGCAGGTGGTGGGCCGCGAAGCCACGCTGATGGAAAAAGTGCTGGGGCTGCAGGTGGGCGCATTCTTGCGCGATTTGCATGAAAAAACGGCGTCGTCTTTCACCTGGGCACCGAGGCGACACGCATCGATGCACATGAGGTCACGCTGCGCAGTGGCGAGAAGCTGCCAGCGGATCTGGTGGTCGTCGGCATTGGCGTGCGCCCGGCCACAGCACTGGCCGAGCAGGCGTGCCTGAGCATGGACCGGGATGTAGTGGTGGATGCTTATTTGCAAACCAGTGCGGTGGGCGTTTTTGCCGCCGGTGACATCGCACGCTGGCCCGACCGGTACGCGATCCGATGCGGGGGCATAAACCCGGCGCATCTTTCTATTTTTTATTTGGCCAGCAAGGCGTCAATGGCCTGCACGTCAGCCTCTGACAGCGTGCCTGCCGCTTGGCGCAGCTTGAGCGTGCCCAGCAGTACGTTGTAGCGCGCCTGGGCCAGGTCGCGCTTGGTTTGGTAGAGCTGGCTTTGGGCATTGAGCACGTCGATGTTGATGCGCACGCCGACTTGGTAGCCGAGCTTGTTGGCGTCGAGGGCGCTTTGGCTGGACAGTTCGGCCGCTTCCAGTGCCTTGACCTGGCCCTGGCCCGATTGCACGCCATAAAAGGCGGCGCGGGTGTTTTGCGCCACGGTGCGGCGCAGGTTGTCGAGGTCGGCGCGGGCTTTATCTTCCAGTGCCAGCGTTTCTTTCACGCGGTTTTGCACGGCGAAGCCGGCAAACAGCGGCAGGTTCAGCGCCACACCAATGCTGGCGCTGGTGACGCGACTGTTGATGCCGGGCAGGGTCATGGTGCCGTTGGGTGAGCGCTGCACGTTGTAGCCCGCCTGCAGATCCACCGTCGGCAGGTGGCCGGTTTGTGCTTTTTGTGTTTCCAACTGGGCCACGTCCAGCGCAATGGCGGCCTGGCGCACCAGCGGCTGGCCGTCTTGTGACTGTTGCACCCAGACGGAGACATCCGCTGGCTCCAGCGCCGGCAAAGGCAGCGGAATGGCCAAAGGCAGCGGTTGGGTGCCATTTCTGCCGACCAGCTGGTCGAGGGCCAGCTTTTTGACGCGCAGATCGTTTTCTGCGGCCACTTCCTGGGCTGTCACCAGGTCGTAGCGCGCTTGGGCTTCGCGCGTGTCGGTGATGGTGCTGGTGCCAACTTCAAAATTGCGTTTGGCAGCAGCCAGTTGCTCAGAGACCGCAGCTTTTTGCGCCTGGACGAAGGCGAGCGTGTCTTGCGCCGCCAACACATCAAAGTAGCCTTGGCTGACGCGCACCAGCAGGTCTTGCGTGGCAGCATCCAGCTGTGCCTGCGCTACGTCGATGCCGCGCAAGCCTTGCTGCAGCGTGATGCGGTTAGCGGGTCGGTACAAGGGCTGCGCCGCGTTGATGCCCAGGGTGTGCGTGGTCATGCTGGCCGATATCGGTGGCATGGTGACGTCCGTTTTGGCGCGTGCTATTTCACCCGACAGTGCTGCGCTGGGCAGCAGGCCGGCGCGGGCCTGGTCAGCGCGCGCGATGGATGCATCGAGTTGGGCCTTGGCGGACTGCCAGGGCGCGTCGTAACTGCGTGCGGCGTTCAACAGCTCTACCAGGCTTTGGGCCTGGGCGGGTGCCACCAGCGCAGTGCCCAACGCCAAAGACAAGGAGAGCGATCGAAACAGGTACATGGCAAAGTCTTTCAAGGAAGCGGCGCAGTGGGCCGCTTAATACAGCGGCACGGAGGAATCGAGCTCGCGCGACCAGGCATCGATACCGCCGGTGATGTTGGCTACCTGGGCAAAACCGTGGTGCGCCAGAAAGGCCGCCACCCGCTGGCTGCGCATGCCGTGGTGGCACAGGCAGGCGATGGGGCGTGCCTTGTCCAGCATGGCGAGTTGGTCAGGGATGCTGCCCATGGGGATGGCCAGTGTTTCCAAAGTTTCAAAGCCTTGCGGTGCCCGGATGCTGGCGGTTTGCAACTCCCAGGGTTCGCGCACGTCTAGCACCAGGGGCGCCAGGCCGGGGTCAGCAGCGAGTTGCTCAAACCAGGCCTGCAATTGCGCTGGACGGACTTGGACGATCATGGGAGTGGCTCCGGCGTGCTCAGAACTTGAAGGGCTGTGGCTCCGGGAAGTTCAGCAGGCGGGGGGAATTCATGTCCCAGGGCTCGGTGGTGACAAAACGGTCGCCAGTGCGCTGCACAAAGGTGGCGCGCATGACCGGGTCTTGCCCGGTGAAGGCGGCCAGGCGGCCACCATCGCGCAGTTGTGCTAGCAATTCTTGCGGCACGGTCGCGACCGAGCCGCTGAGCACGATGACGTCAAACGGGCCGTCGGGCACCGTGCCAGGCTGTGCGCCGTCGGCCAGGCGCACGGTGACGTTGGTGACGCCCGCGCTGTCGAGATTCTCACGCGCCATTTCAGCCAGCTCAGGGTTGATTTCCAAGGTGACGACGTGGTGCGCGCGGTAGGCCAGTAAGGCGGCCATATAGCCCGAGCCGGCGCCGATTTCCAGTACGCGCTCGTTTTTCTGCACTTTCAGGTCTTGCAGCATGCGTGCTTCCACTTTGGGGTTGAGCATGCATTGGCCAGTACGCGCGATGTCCTCGGGGGCGCCGTGCAGCGGAATTTCCAGGTCCATGAAGGCCATGGCGCTGCAAGCGGGTGGCACGAATTGTTCGCGGCGCACTTGGGCCAGCGTGTCCAGAACGTCTGCGTCGTGTACCAGCCAAGTCCTGATTTGCTGCTCAATCATGTTGTAGCGGGCCTGCTCGATCGGGTCGCTAGCGAGGGCAAAAGGCGTGTTCAGGGGCATGTTCATGAAAAATCTCCGAAGAAAGCAAAAAATGGCAAAAGCAAATGGCGGATGGCAGCAGTCAGGGCAAACCGTCAATTCTAGGGCGGCCCTGCGCCTTGCCCGTCAGAACGCGGCGTGCCCATTGCGCCAGATCGTCCATATAGCAATACATCACTGGCACCACCACCAGCGTTAAGAGCGACGAGGTGATGACCCCGCCAATCACGGCCTGGCCCATCGGGGCACGCTGCTCGGAGCCTTCCGAGAGCGCAAAGGCCAGCGGCGCCATGCCGAAGATCATCGCCAGCGTGGTCATCAAAATCGGGCGCAGGCGCACGCGCGCGGCCAGCAGCAGCGCTTCGGCACGGCCCAGTCCGGGGTGCATGTGTCCATCGTCGTCCCTGTACTCAGTGCGTGCGCGGATGGCAAAGTCCACCAGCAGGATGGCGTTTTTGGTCACCAAGCCCATCAGCATCACCACGCCGATGATGGAAAACATTGACAGCGCCGAGCCAAATAGCAACAGCGCCAGCACCACGCCAATCAGCGTCAGCGGCAGTGCCGTCATCAGGGCCAGCGGCTGGACAAAGCTCTTGAACTGGCTGGCCAGAATCATGTAGATGAAAACAATCGCCAGCACCAGCGCCGAGATGGCGTAGCCAAAGGCCTCGCTCATGTTTTTTGTCGAGCCACCAAACTGGTAGCGGTAGCCGGGCGGAAATGTCACCGTCGCCAGCGCCGCTTTGATGTCATTGGAGACTTCGCCGGTAGAGCGCTGATAGACGTTGGCGTTGATGGCCACTTCGCGTGTCAGGTCGCGCCGGTTGATCTGGTTCGGGCCGGTCGATTCGCGCACGCTGGCCACCTGGTTCAGGCGCACGATGCGGTTGCTGCCATCGGCACTTGTCACCGCAAACGGCAGGCGCTCCAGGTCTTGCGGCGTGCTGCGCACTTCGGGCGCCAAGCGCACATTGACGTCGTAGGTCTGGTCGTCCGGCGCGCGCCAGGTGCCCACGGTCTGGCCGGCCACCAGCGTGCGCAGGGCGTTGGCTATGGACGCCACGTTCAAGCCCAAATCCGAGGCCGCATCGCGGTGGACGTGGACGTCGATGACCGGTTTGTCACTTTTCAGGCTGGAGTCCAGATCCACCAGACCAGGAATACTGCTGATTTTTTCATTCACGGTGCGGGTCAGGCGGGCCAGCTCTTGCAGGTCCGGGCCTTGCAGCGAGAACTCGATCTGCTTTTGCCCGCCGACGGGGTCGAGCAAGCCGACGTGCGTCACCGTGATGCCAGGAATCTGGCGCAGGTGTTCACGCAGTACGCTGGACATCTCATCCACACTGCGCTGGCGCTGTTGGCGATCCACCAGGCGGATGTAGACATTGGCGTACATCTTGCCCTGCGCACTGCCGGTGTTGAGCGTGGACAGGGTGTAGCGCACCTCGGGCAGCTGGCGCACCAGCGCCTCGACTTGGCGCGTTTTGGCCTCGGTGGCCTCGATGGACGAGCCGACCGGGGTGTAGAAGTTGATCGAGGTCTCAGAAAAATCGGCCTTGGGTACGAACTCGGTGCCCAGCAGCGGCACCATGAAGATGCTGGCGACAAAAATGGCCAGGGCCAGCGCCAGGGTGCTGAGCTTGTGCAGCAGCGCCCAGCCCAGAATGCGCTGGTAGCCTTGGGCCAGCGCTTCGGTGGTGCGCTCAAACCAGGCGGTGACGCGGCCAATGGTCTTGTCGTACAGGGTGTGGGGTTGGCCCTCAGCATCGGCACCAGCGGCATGTCGGTGGATGCTCGGGTCGTGCCAGACGCTCGACAGCATCGGGTCGAGGGTGAAGCTGACAAACATCGAAATCAGCACTGCCACAGCGATGGTCAGGCCAAATTCATGAAAAAACTTGCCGATGATGCCGCCCATAAAGCCAATCGGCAAAAACACCGCGACGATGGACAGCGTGGTCGCCAGCACCGCCAAGCCAATTTCTTGTGTGCCGTCGAGCGAGGCCGTGAAATTGTCTTTGCCCATTTGCACATGGCGCACGATGTTCTCGCGTACCACAATAGCGTCGTCGATCAGCAGGCCGACGCACAGGCTCAGCGCCATCAGCGTGATCATGTTGATGGTGAAACCAAACAAATGCATGAACAAAAACGTGCCAATGATGGAAATGGGCAGCGTCAGTCCGGTAATCACCGTCGAGCGCCACGAGTTCAAGAAGAGAAACACGATCAGCACCGTCAGCAACGCGCCTTCGATGAGTGTCTGGCGCACGTTCTCGACCGCGACGCGGATCGGCCGGGCACTGTCGCCAATGACTTCCAGGCGCACGCCCGGTGGCAGCTCAGGGCGCAGGGCCTCCACCGCCTTGGCCAAGCCATCCACCACGTCGATGGTGTTTTCATCCTGCGCCTTTTGCACTGACAGCAGCAGCGTGCGCTGGCCGTTGTAGAGCGCCAGACTTTCGACTTCTTGCGCGCCGTCCTGCACCCGGGCGAGTTGTTCGATGCGCACAGGCGCACCGTTCTTGCGCGCCACGATGATGCGGGCGAAGTCCTCGGGGCGCTGCATACGCGCATCAATCTGCACCACGCGCTCTTGCGCCAGCGAGCGGATGGCGCCCAGCGGCAGGTCCTGGTTTTCGGCGCGCACCGCGTTGGCGACTTGCTCGGGCGTGATGCCAAACGCTTCCAAGGCCAGTGGATTGAGGTAGATGTTGATTTCGCGCTTGGTGCCGCCGACCAAGTTGACCGCGCCGACGCCGCGCACGTTTTGCAGGCGTTTTTTCAGCGTTTGCTCGGCCCAGTTGCTCAGTTCGACAGCACTGCGTGGTGTGCTGCTGGCACCCTTGGCGGTGGTGTCTGGCAACACCGCCAGCGACCACACCGGGCGGCTGGCCGGGTCAAAGCGCAGCACGCGCGGCTCTTTCACTTCGTCGCGTAGCAGCGGGCGCACGCCAGCGACCTTTTCGCGCACGTCTTCCGCGGCCTTGCGTCCGTCAATGTGCAACTGGAATTCGATGATGATCAGCGCGCTGCCCTCCAGGCTGCGCGAGGTCAGGGCATTGATGCCTGCAATTGAGTTGACGGCTTCCTCGATTTTTTTCGTCACCTCGCTCTCGACGATTTCCGGCGAGGCACCCGGGTAATCCGCCGCCACCACCACAATGGGGAAATCAATGTTGGGAAATTGATCGACCTTCAGGCGCTGGTACGAAAAAATGCCCAGCACCACAAAGGCGAGCATCACCATGGTGGCAAAAACCGGGTTGCCAAGACTGACGCGGGTAAACCACATACGGGGTTGCAGTGCTTAGCGTGGTGGTGTGGCGGTGGCCGGCGCAGGGGCTGCGGCAGGCAGGCGCAGCACCGTGCCTTCGGGCAGGACACCGACACGTCCGGTCAGCACCAGCGCACCTTCAGCCACGCCGCCGCCCTCGATAGCGATCAGCGTCTGGCCATCCTGGCTGGAGCGGGCGCCAGTCTGCACGGTGCGGTGCACCACGCGGCCGTTCTCAACCACTTGCACATAGGGCGCAGGCTGGTCGGTATGCACCGCCTCCAGTGGCACGGCCAACAGCCTGGCCTGGCCGGTTTCCAGCGTGCCTTGTACAAACAACCCCTGGCGCAAGGCGCTGTGGTCTTCTTTCGGGTCGGTGCTGGGGGCGATTGTCAGGTACACCGGTACGGCGCGGCTGCCGGTCTGGGCGCTGGGGCTGATGCGCGCCACGGTGGCGGTAATGGGGCTGTTTTGGCTGTCCATGCTGCCCTCGACGTGCAGGCGCGCCGTCTGTCCGACACGCACCTGCACTGAATCGGCCGGACTGAGCAGCGCTTCCACTTCCATGCGCGACAAGTCCACGATTTCCAGAATGTGCATATCGACGCCGACGCGCTCACCGTTCTGCGCCAAACGCTGCGCTATTTGCCCGTTCAGCGGGCTGAGCAAGACGGTGTCGAGTACGGCCTTGCGGGCAATATCGGCAGCAGCCACGGCCGCTTGGTATGACGACTGCGCTGCTTGCAGGCTGGCCTGCGAGGTATCCAGCGCTGTGCGCGAGATAAATCCTTGTTCCACCAGCGCGCGGTTGTTGTTGAACTGGCGCTGGTTGATGTCTATCTGCGTGCGTGCGGCTTGGGCCTGTTGCTGTGCCTGGCGCAGTCGGGCTTGCATCTCCACGGCATCGATGTGCGCCACCTCCTGACCGGCGCGCACGCTGTCGCCTTCACGCAGCGTCAAGCCTTGCAGCTCACCAGCGACCCGCGCCTTGATGCTGGCGGAATGCACGGCGCGCAGCGTGCCTGATACCGGTACGCCCAGCACCAGCGTCTGGCGGCGCAGCGTCCAGAGCTCATCCGCGGCAATGTCCATCGCCACCGGCGCAGGGACCGCCGCGGGCGCCTGCTGCGCTGCCCGGCGGGCGAGCACGGTGCGCACGATGGCTGTGCCCAGCAGAGCCACCACCAGAGCGCCCACGAGCCATGCGGCCCAGCGTGTTTTGTGTGTCATCAAATATCAGGAACAGAGGAGGGGCGTGGCAGGTAACGCCGCCGAGTGTGCTGGGAGTGCGCGCAGCCCTTGCAGCAGGATGTCCAGCTGCGCGTCCAGATAGGTCTGGGGTGAAAATACCAGCGCCGCCGGCAGGCAGGCGCCGGGCGAATGTTTGCAAAAAGTCAGAAACACGATGGGCGCCAGCACGGCATACACCGCGTAATCCAGGTCGAGTGGTCGAAATTCGCCGCAGTCCATGCCGCGCTGCAATACGCGGCGAATCAGCTCTTGGCCCGGTGCGGTCACTTCGTGCTGATAGAACTGCGTGATTTCAGGAAAATTACCGGCCTCGCTGAGCACCAGCTTGATGATGCCCGAGGCGCGTGTGGCGCCAATGTGCTCCCACCATGAGCTGTAGCAGTAGCGCAGCATGTCGGTGGTGCTGCCCTGAAATTGTTCGAATTCCTCGTTCCAGACAGCAAAGCGCGCAATGATGTCGGTGCGTACCACCGCCTTGAAAAGCGCCTCTTTGCTCGGAAAATACAAAAACAAGGTGCCTTTGGAGACGCCTGCGCGTGCTGCGACTTGTTCCACCTTGGTGGCGGCGTAACCTTTTTCGACAAACAGTGACAGCGCTGCATCCAGCAACTCGCCTGGACGCGCCTCTTTACGCCGCACGCGCCGGTGGGCGGTGTAGGCAGAGGAGGGGGGCGAAACAGTGGGCATGTTTTTACTGACCGATGGGTTAGTTGCTGGCTAATGTAACGAGCCACTTTTACTCCGTCAATCCTTGACATCCTCCCCTTGCAAATCGCCTAAGCGACTTGGAAGGGGATGCCTCCATCCAGAGGGCTATGTCCAGCCCCGGTGATCGAGCTTGCACCCACCACCTCATTCATTGCAGCTTCAACGGCTCTCGCCTCCCCTGCAATGGAAATTTGGCAAAACCCCAAGTCAGCCATGAGAGCCAGACCCCTTGCCAAGATATTCTTGGCCGCATTTGTGTCCCGGTCATGCTGCGCACCACAGGCACTGCACGACCACTCGCGCACTGCCAAATCGGCCAAGCCCTTGGGGCCGGTACGCGCATGGCACACACAACACTCTTGCGTGCAATAGCTTTCATTGATTTCATCGAACCATACAGCCGCGTTATCGCATTTGTACTTCAGCATGGTTCTGAATGCGCACCAGCCTGCATCCAAAACGCTTTTGGCCATCTTGGTTTTTGCCAGCCCAGCAGCATTCACGTCACCGACAAATATCGCTCCATTCTCTTTAGCCAGACGGGTACTGAGTTTGTGCAGAAAGTCTTTTCTACGGTTAGCAATTTGCGCGTGGATCGCCTGGACCCGCTTTTTGTCATTTGCCCGCTGTGCAGTCGCCAATTGAACTTCAGCACCCTGATAGATTTGTCGTGCTTCAATCTTCTCGCCATCTGAGAAACTCGCAAAATTTTTTAGCCCCAGGTCGATGCCGACCGAGCTGGTGCCCGTTGATGCTGCAGGCTTTTTCACGTCCACAGTGATGTTCATATACCAGCGGCCCCGCGCGCCCTCACAGAAGCTACCCGAGCGCAAGCTGTAGTCTTTGAGGCCATAGCTGTCCCACAAAGACAAAGCCACACCCTGATAGTGAACTTGGCCATTTTTGTAGCGCAGGGCGACTGCCTTGAGGTGTATTGGGCCATGTCGTAGGCCGACATGAATTTGCCTGTGCGATGAAGCACCTGCAAGGCCAAGTCTTGCGAATAGTTCCAGACCATGTTCACTTCCCGGCTTTGCGCCAGAAGGAGGTAGGCGTGTTTGTCTTTGATCCGCAGCCACAACACTTTGGTCGTCACGCCCAATGCGGCTTGGCGCTGGGCGGACTTGGATAGACGTGTTTTGACGGACTGCATGGCATGAAGTGTAGAAAAAAACAGACCGCTGTAGCAGCGGCCACGCCTTATATCCCCGCGCAAGTGCGTCGGCTTCGCCTTTGGGCCGTTGCGGCCAGCGCACTTGGACGGGGTTTTACGGCG
>NZ_JHYS01000012.1 GCF_000688255.1 Simplicispira psychrophila DSM 11588
GGGCGGGCGATTCATGGTGCCAGTTTAGGCGGCGCTGTTTATTTAGGCAACTAAAGTGGGTGTCCTTTTAGTCACCTAGACTAGATTACTTATTGGTTCAAGGTCTTAGAGTAGCCGTTCAAGACGCTAGAGCATCATCTTCTTGGCGTACTGTCTGCTTAGACTCTTGCTGTGTGCCTTATTGCAGAAAGCAAGTAGAGGTATGAGCCATCAAAGGCAGTTATTAGTACACACAGCACCCATTGAAGCCTGACAAGGCTTTGCATTAGCAATTACAAGACTGTGCAAAGCGGGTTAGAAGCGTTGGTTTTGGATGCACATACGCTGACACAGCATGGCTGGCTTGTATGGCTGGAGCTTGGGTTTGCACAGCCCATTCCAGCTTGAGGATAAACAATGGTGCCCCGAGCCGGGGTCGAACCGGCAACCTCTCTTTTATCAATGGAATGCGGTGCCACTGAGCCACAGGAGAAGTAGAAACCCTGCAACTGAGTCACGGGGATGCTGTTTGACTTCTGGCTCAGTTCAGCTTCAAGGTGTCGCTTTGCAATGCCAGTTCAGTCGCTGATGGCAGTGCAGCTTTCAACGCCTGCGCATAGGCATTGCGCGCTGTCTGTGCAATCGCCAGTTGCCACTGCAAGCGCTGGATTTCTTGCTCGGTGATTTGCAGCATTTGCAGCTGTGCTTTGGCCGCATCGCTCAATGTGGACAGCGGGTAGTCCAGGCCGTCGATGGAGATTTTTTGCTCTTGGTTCATTGGTTTTGCTTTGTGGGTTAGATGTGAAAAAACCCCTGCAACCGAAGTCACAGGGGTTTGAGTGGCTTTCACCTCAAGCACCTACCTGAAGGCGAGTGCTTGTCTCCTAGAGAGATTAGGCGAAGGTAATAACGTTAGTACCTGCACCAGTCGAAGCGGACAGATCCAGAATACCGGTCAGCTTAACGATATTGTCGGCAGCAGTAAAAGTGATGCCAGCAGAGTTGTCCTCAACAACGTAGGTGTTACCACCGTACACAAACCAGCTGATGATACTGTTTGCCGTAGCACCGTCACCCAAAGAAGCCAAGTTTACAGCAGCTTCCAAAGTCACCGCTGTAGAAACGTTAACCGCAGCAGCATTGAACACTTCTGTACCATGGTTCACGAAAGTCAGGCTATCGCCCTTCTGGAAGTCAGTGATAGTTGTGAATTGGAATGCAGCAGTTGCGACCTGAGCCGTAGCAGCAGTAACATTAACGTTATCGTTACCAGCACCAGTCGTCACAGTAGCGCCAACCGAGGTTGCACCAGCGGTAGTGGCAACAGTGATGACGTCATTAGCCGAACCGCCCTTGATGGTGTATGCAGACTGCAAACCTGTGGTCACCGCGCCAACAGTGATGGTCAGGGCTGCGGTAGCAGCAGAACCATCAATGCTAGTCAGTGCCGAAGAGGCAGTTGCTGAAGCAGCAGCTTGAGTGATGCCCAAGCTCAGAGCGTGGTCACCAGTGATCACGATCGACTTCGCAGTATTGTCAACAACAGTCAGTGCGTTGGTGATGTTCAGGCCACCCTTCGAGCTGATGTTGATATTTTCAATACCAGCCGAAGTAATAGTGTTGGCATTGATGACCGTTGCACTAGCAGCGTTAGCAGCAGCAAAGTTGTAGTTCAAAACATCGGCAGTACCTGCAACGCTTGCAGCCGTGAAGCCAAGGGTGCTTGCGGAGCCAGCGGAACCAGTAACGTCAACATTGAAGCCAGCAGCGGTTTCAACCAAGTTGCTCAGAACAAATGCACCACCAAGAGCACCGGTATAGGCGACACCAGTGATCGTCGAGTTAGTCAACAGCGCAGCGTCCAGAGTGCCAGTGGCACCTGCCAAGTCAATCAACTCAAAGTTCTTGAAGGCAGCCGAGTTGCCGGCATTCACCAGGGTAGCAGCAACAGTATCGATGCCAGCACCACCATCGATGGAAGCGCTAGCAGTAACAACAGCAGCACCAGTCACGCTGTCATTGCCAGCACCACCCTTGAAGCTGGTGGTCACTGCATTGAGTGCAACATTCACGCCACCAGCAGTCAAGCCGGAGGCGTCAATGGTCTTGAACACACCTGCATTGCCCAGATTCACGCTGCTGGCAGCACCGGCAACAACCAAGTCTGCACCAGCAGTAGCGAAGTCGCTAACAGTCAACGTTGCACGCAGGTTCGTGGCAGCATTGACATTCAGCTTGGTCACTGTATTGGTGCCGCCACTCAGAACGAAGGTGTCATTACCAACAGCAACGTTGCCATTGGCAGCGCCGGTGGAGTTAATCGTCGCGGTAGTCGCCGTGCCAGCAGTAGCTGCAACCGTAACACCATTCACGCCACCATCAACTGTCACGTTGACTGCATCAGAAGCGTTCAGTTGGTTGAAGTTCACAGCGCCGGTTTGGGCGGAACCGCCCACAGCGACGTTCGTGCCAGCAGCCAAGTTTTGGAAGGTCACAGTACCAGTGCTGTTCAGCGAACCAACGGTGGTCACACCAGCGATAGGCTGCATGTTGATGGTCGAAGCACCAACAGCGACGTTTTGCACTGTGATTTTTTCGATGTTGGACAGAGTCACGCCGGCCAGAGGAGTATTAGCACCGACTGTATTGGCAACAATAACTTTCAGAGTATCGATGCCAGCACCGCCATTGACGGAGTCGCCAGCAGACAAAGTGTTGAGCGTCGCGGTAGTGGCATCAGCCACACCGACAAAGGTGTCATTGCCAGCGGTGCCGGTCAGGTTGTCAATACCCGTAGTGAGCGTGAACGTCTGACCACCGGTCTGACCAATGATCACATCACCTGGATTAGCAATCTGCGCCTTCAGTGCTTCGGTCACAGCCGAAGGGCTGATCACCGTCGAAGGCGAGAACGTCACCGCCTTCAGGATGCCACGGGCAGCAACTGCATCCGCATCGCCCGAGTAGGTGACGTTGAAGCTGGCGCCGGAACCAAAGTAGGCATCGGTCAGCGCACGGCCATCGACCTGGTGCGTGAATTCGTTGGCAACCTGCACCTTGTTGTTGATGGCGATGCGGTCGTCTTTCTGGGCACCGTTCAGCACGGCCAGGGCAATGGTGCCGGCGGTGAAGGTACCAGCGGCAAAGCCGTTGACGTAGAAGGCCTTGCCGGCTGCGTCGGGGGCGACGTTGAACAGGGCCATGTACAGGCTGTCAACGACGGCGCCGATGGTGGTGGCATTCACAGCGCCGTACAGGGCGGTGGCTTCAGCCGAAGAAGCGAAGGCGTTGATCACTTCGTTGATGTTGCCACCGGCCGCGTCCACGCGCTCAGCCCAGTATTTCAGACCAGCTGGGTCGGCAGGGCGCTGGTAAAACGCGATGAAGATTTTTTGAACTTGTTCGAAATATTGAGCTGCAGCCATGGATTTTTCTCCGTTGAAAAGTGAATCTGCCTCCACAATTTGAGGAGTGCACGGTGACGATACCACACCGCTATTGGCATTCGAAGGCAATTTACGCTGTCTGGCGCCTGCACGGCCCGCGAATGTGGGGCAAAAAATACAAACAGCGCAAGATGCTTGCCTTTTGCAGTTGCAGTGCTAGGGCGCTGGCGAGGGTGGGCCGGCTGAGATGCCATATATATATGCACCGCTGCGCACATGGCTAGAAACGCGGGAGCGCGGCAGGCCCGTTGGCTACACTGGCGGGCGGGATGGATAGCAGGCGCAGAGTGCGCCTTTTTTTATTGGGTGTTGTTTTGTGTGGGCCTGTGATGGATATGGATCAATCTGCGGTGGAAGCTTTGGACCTGGACACTTTGCTGCAGCGCTTGCGCGCAGCAGCGGAGGAGCACGGGGAGGCAACCGGCGCGGCGCCGGTGGTGGCGCGGCCATGGCTGGGGGCGGGCGGGCCGGCGGCGGGCGCGGGGCAAACGGCGGCGGCGGTGCCGTGGGCGCTGGCGGCGCGGGCCGGTGGGCTGGGGCCGTTTTTGCTGGCGGATGAGGCGGGGTTTGTGGCGCTGGCGTATCGGCAACTGCTGGCGCGGGCGCCGGATGCCGGCGGGCAAGCGCATGTGCTGGAGCGCCTGCGCCAGCACGTGCCGCGCACCGAGTTGCTGGCGGCGCTGGCGCTGTCGCCCGAGGCGCAGACGCTGCGCGGTGGACAGGCGCTGCGCTGGGGCTGGCTGGCGCAACTGGCGCTGTGGGCGGTGCAGTCGCCGCTGCTGCGCGGGCCGTGGCTGGTACGCGGGGTGTGGCGGCGCAGTGAGCGTTGGCTAACCCGGCGCCTGCAGCGCGGGGCGCTGGGGCTGGCGTGGCAGGTAGCGACGCGGCAAGAGGCGCAGCAGGTGGCGTTGCAGGGGCAACTGGCGCAGCTGCAAGCGCAGATGCAGGCGGGGCTGGCGCAGCAGCAGATGCAGGTGGGGGCGCTGGAGTCGGTGCTGGAACGGGCGCTGGCGGCGCGCACGCCGGCCAGTGCGGCGGCGGTGGATGCTTTTCTGGCGGCGCTGGAGGTGTCGTTTCGCGGCCCGGCGCCGCTGCTGCGGGCGCAGTTGGCGCAGGACTATGTGGGTTATGTGCAAGACGCGCGCGCGGCGCTGGGGGTGGATGGGCCGTGCCTGGACTTGGGCTGCGGGCGCGGCGTGTGGCTGGAGGTGCTGCGCGAACACGGTTTGCAGGGGCGCGGCGTGGATTTGAATGCCGCCGCCGTGCGCGATGCGCAGGCGCTGGGGCTAGAGGTGCAGGTGGGCGATGCGCTGGCGTGGTTGCAAGCGCAGCCAGAGGCGTCGGCGCTGGTGGTATCGGCGTTTCACCTGATGGAGCATTTGCCGTTTGCGCTGCGGCTGGCGCTGGTGCAAGAGTGCGCGCGGGTGCTGATGCCGGGCGGGCTGCTGATTATGGAAACGCCCAATCCAGAGAACATTTGGGTGGCGACGCACACCTTTCACCACGATCCGACGCACAGCCAGCCGCTGACGCCGGACAGCTTGGCATTTTTGGTGCGTTACTGCGGGCTGGAGGTGGTGGCGGTGCCGCGTTTGCATCCGTATCCGGTCGAGTCGAATGTGGCCGGCGACACGCCGGTGGTGCAGCGGTTGAACCATATGACCTGTGGCGGGCAGGATTTTGCGGTGATTGGGCGCAAAGTTTAAGCATTTTTAAGCCAAATCGGCCTCTAGCCCTTTAAACACGTGCGCTAGCAGCTATCATTTTTGATATTTATCGACCTATTTAAGCACCTCTTGCCATGCGTATTTTGTTGACTTCGAGCCAAGCGCCGTTTTTGCGCGGTGGGGCGGAGATGCACGCCGACAACCTGGAGGCGGCGCTGCAGCGGGCGGGCCATGCCATCGAGCGCATTCGGCTGCCGTTCAAGTTTTCACCCGAAGCAGACATTGCGCGGCTGATGGCGTTTTGCGAGGGCTTTGACCTGAGCGCGCCCAATGGCCAGCCGGTCGATCGGGTGATCAGCTTGCAATTCCCCGGCTATGGCATGGCGCACCCGGAGCATGTGGCCTGGGTGTTGCACCAGCACCGGGCGGTGTACGAGCTGTTTGATGCGGCGCAGGCCTCGCCGGCACTGGTGCAGTTGCGCGCACAGGTGCTGGGGTTTGATGGCCGGGTGTTGCCGCGGCTGAAGCGCGTGTTTGCCAATTCGCAGCGGGTGGCAGAGCGGATGCAGCAGTTCAATGGCGTGACCGCCGCCCCGCTGTACCACCCGCCGCCGGGGGCCGAGGCGCTGCACTGCGCTGCAGAGTGGGGCTATGTGTTTTTTCCGAGCCGGCTGGAGTCGCTCAAGCGCCAGGACTTGTTGATCGAGGCGGCGCGGCTGCTGCGTTGCCCGGTAAAGATTTTGCTGGGCGGCACCGGCGGGCAGCACGACCGCTATGCGCAGTTGATAGAGCGTTATGGCTTGCAAGACCGGGTGCGGCTGATCGGCAGTTTTACCGAGGCCGAGCGGGTAGCGCTGTATGCGCACGCGCTGGGGGTGGTGTTTGTGCCGCGCGATGAGGATTTGGGCTACATCACGCTTGAAGCCATGTACGCCGCCAAGCCGGTGATTACCTGCACCGATTCGGGCGGGCCACTCGAATTTGTGGTGCCGGGCGAGACCGGCTGGGTGGTGGAGCCGTCGCCGCAGGCGCTGGCCGATGCCATCGAGGCGCTGTGGATGGATAAGGCGCGCAGCCGCGCCATGGGCGAGGCCGGGCGTGCGCGGGTGCTGGGGCTGGGGTTGTCGTGGGATCGGGTGGTGGAGGTGTTATGTCGTTAGGTTTGTTATGTCGCTAAATTGGTTGAAGTGGCCGCTGCCGGGCATCGTGCGCGATGTGCTGCGCTTTCGCACGTTCATTGTGGGCAGTGTGCGGCGCGATATTGAGGCGCAGTTTCGCGGCTCGTTGCTGGGCGGGGCGTGGGTGCTGATCCAGCCGCTGGCGATGATTTCGATTTACACGCTGGTGTTTGCCAATGTGATGCGCAACCGGCTGGCGGGGGTCGAATCGACCTATGGCTACAGCATTTACCTGTGCGCCGGGCTGCTGGCGTGGACGTTTTTTGCCGAATCGCTGGGGCGTCTGCAGGGGGTGTTTGTCGCCAATGCCAATTTGCTCAAAAAGGCGACGTTTCCGCGCATTTGCCTGCCGCTGGTGTCGCTGGGGGTGACGTCGTTCAACTTTGCGGTGATCAGCGGGCTGTTTTTGCTGTTTTTGTTGGTCAGTGGCAATTGGCCGGGCTGGGTGCTGCTGGGGGTGTTGCCGGCGCTGGCGGTGCAGGTGGTGTGGACGCTGGCGCTGGGGATGCTGGCCGCGACGGTGAATGTGTTTTTTCGCGACGTCGGGCAACTGGTGAATGTCGGGCTGCTGTTCTGGTTCTGGCTGACGCCGATTGTGTATCCGGCGACGGTGTTGCCGGCGTGGGCGCAGGGCTGGGCGTGGCTGAACCCGTTTGCGGTGTTTGTGCACCATTACCAGCAGGTGTTTGTCTATGCGCGTTTGCCGGGGCAAGCGGCCTGGCTGGCGCTGGCGGGGCTGGCGCTGGCGGGGCTGGCGTTGTTGTGGTTTGGCTGGCGGGTGTATCAGCAGCGGGCACCGGAAATGGCGGATGAGTTATGAGTACCAATGAACAGCCGTGGGCGATTGCGCTGGGGAACTTGGGCAAGGCGTACAAGCGCTATCCGTCGCGCTGGGGCCGGCTGGCCGAGTGGCTGCGCCCGAAGGCGCCGCCGCGCCATGAGCTGCTGTGGATTTTGCGCGGCCTCGATTTGTGCGTGCCGCAGGGGCAGGCGCTGGGCATCATCGGGCGCAATGGCGCCGGCAAGAGCACGCTGCTGAAGATGGTCACCGGCACCACCACGCCCACCGAGGGCCAGGTGCAGATGCACGGCCGGGTGGCGGCGCTGCTGGAGCTGGGCATGGGTTTTCACGGCGACTTCACCGGTCGGCAAAACGCTTGGATTTCAGCGCAGCTGCTGGGGCTGGCCGACCATGAGATTGCCGCCGCCATGCCGGCGATCGAAGCCTTTGCCGAGATTGGCCACTACATGGACGAGCCGGTGCGCACCTATTCGAGCGGGATGCAGGTGCGGCTGGCGTTCAGCGTGGCGACGGCGCTGCGCCCGGATGTGCTGATCGTCGATGAGGCGCTGGCGGTGGGCGATGTGTATTTTCAGCACAAGTGCTATGCGCGCATCCGTGAATTTAGAGCGCAGGGCATGACGCTGGTGTTTGTCTCGCACGACCCCGGCGCCATCAAGAGCCTGTGCGACCGCGCGGTGCTGCTGGACGCCGGGCGCATTGTGGCCGACGACACGCCCGACCAGGTGCTGGATTTGTACAACGCACTGGTGGCCGAGCGCGAGAACACCAGCTTTGAAGCCACCGCCGCGCCGGTGGGCGAGCGCAGCGTCGGCGTGCGCTCGGGCGACGGACGCGCGCGGCTGCTGGCGGTGTCAGCGCACAACGCCCACGGGCCGGCGCAGGTGTTTCGCGTCGGCGAGGCGCTGCAGCTGCGCGTGCGCCTGTGCAAACAGCAGGCGGTGGACGATTTGACGGTGGGTTTTTTGCTGCGCGACCGGCTGGGCAACGATGTGTTTGGCACCAACACTTGGCACGTCAAGACCGAGGGGCTGGCGCAGTTGGCACCGGGCGTGGAGGCGACGCTGTGCTGGCGCATCCCCGCGCTGGACATCGGGCCGGGAAGTTACACGATTTCAGTGGCGCTGCACGGCGACATGACGCACGTCGAAAACAGCTACGACTGGTGGGACAAGGCGGCGCTGATCGAGGTGGTGCGCGGGCCAGAGCCTTTGTTTGAGGGCGTGTGCCATTTGAATGGCGTGGCGGCGGTTTTATTGGGGTCAGATTCCAATTAAATTGGCTAATCCAACGGCCACTCCACGCCAAGCAAGTAATGACAAAGACATTACAGATACTTATACTCAGCGCATGACTGCAACCCCCCTCAGCGCCAAGCGCGACACACTTAACCTGCGCATCAAGCCTGAAGTGCGTAGCTTGATTGACCGCGCGGCCAAAGTGCGGGGAAAGAACCGCACCGACTTCATCTTGGATGCGGCACGTGTCGCGGCAGAAGAGGCTTTGCTCGATCAGGCCTTGCTGGTGGTCAGTCCAGAGGCTTATGCCGAGTTCTTGGTGCGTCTGAATCGCCCTCCAGCCCCCAACGCTCGCCTACAAAAAACCCTGCAAACACCGGCTCCGTGGGATATCCAGTGAGCTTGCTGGCTCCCGAGCCGCTGGCGGCGCATCACGACACGACAGCGTTTGCTTGTGGCGTTGAGAGCTTGGACCACTGGCTCAAGCAGCGTGCCCTGAAGAATCAGGCCACGGGTGCATCACGCACCTTTGTTGTCGTGTGTGAGGGCCGTCGGGTGCGCGCTTATTACGCTCTGGCCTCCAGCGCAGTGGCGCCCGATATGGCCACGGGGCGTTTGCGGCGCAATATGCCCGATCCGATCCCGGTCGTCGTGCTGGGGAGATTGGCCATCGACCAGTCACTGCAAGGTAGTGGCATCGGGCGCGCGCTGGTGCGCGATGCCTGCTTGCGCGTGGTGGCGGCGGCCGACGCCATTGGTATTCGCGGCCTGATAGTCCACGCCCTATCGCCTGCTGCACAGAATTTTTACGAACGTGTGGGATTCGATTCCTCTCCACTTGATCCCATGACGTTGATGGCCACCATTGCCGATCTTCGCGCAGGGCTGTCGTGATATTGAGCGGCGCGCTCACAAAATTTAGACAAAAAATGGCTGTAGCCCAATAAACACAAGCGCTGATAGCTATGAAAATTGCACTGATTGCCCCGAGTGGGGTGCCCTTTGTCGTGGGCGGGGCGGAGAAGTTGTGGTGGGGCCTGAGTGGCCATGTCAACCGCCACACGCAGCACGCGATGGAGTTGATCAAGCTGCCGTCGCCAGAACAAGATTTTTGGCAGATTGCCGCCAGCTATGAGCGCTGGAGCCTGCTGGACTTGAGCCACTTTGATGCGGTGATCTCGACCAAGTACCCGGCGTGGATGGTGCAGCACCCCAACCATGTGGTGTATTTGCAGCACACGCTGCGCGGGCTGTACGACACCTACCCCAAAAGCATGGCGCGCCAGCCCGAGCGCTTGCCGCCGGCGCTGCAGGGGCTGTGGCGGCTGTTGCAAGCGCCGGGCTGTGAGCGGGCGTTGTTGCCGGAGATTTTTGCGCGGGTACGGGCGTTGCAACAGGACGCCAGCCTCGACCCCGAAGCGCTGCGGACTTTGACCGCCCTGCCCGGCCCACTGGTGCGGGCGCTGGTGCACAAGCTGGACGCGATTGCGCTGGCGCCGGGAGCGATTCAAAGGTATTTCGCTATTTCAGGGGTGGTGGCGCGGCGCGAGGGGTATTTTCCAGCCGGCGCGCAGGTGGAGGTGTTGCCACATCCGTCCAATTTAGAGGGTCTGCACGGCGGGCCGGCAGAGTTTGTCTTTACCGCCAGCCGGCTGGATGCGCCCAAGCGGCTGGATTTGCTGGTGCGCGCTTATCGGCGCAGCAGCACCACGGTGGCGCTGTGCATTGCTGGCGATGGGCCCGAAGCCGAGAACCTGCGCGCGCTGGCGGCGGGCGATGCGCGCATTCGTTTTGCTGGGCGGCTGAACGACGATGCGCTGGTGGAGCATTACAGCCGCGCGGCGTTGGTACCGTTCATTCCATTGGACGAGGACATGGGGCTGATCACGCTCGAAGCCATGGCGGCGGGCAAGCCGGTGCTGACGGTGAGCGACGCCGGCGGGGTGACCGAGTTTGTGCAGGACGGCGTCAATGGCCGGCTGGTGGCCCCCACCGAGGCAGCGCTGGCGCAAGCGCTGGACGAGATGCTGGCCGATCCGGCACGGCTGGCGCAGATGGGCGCGGCGGCGCAGCAGACGGCGGCGCAGGTGTCGTGGCAGCGCACGGCGCAGGGCTTGCTGGCGGCGGCGGAGCAGGGGCTGGCAGTAACTGCAGCCACGGCAGTAACGGCAGCCACGGCCGCCATCAGCACCGCACCTGTGGCACAGCGGGCCAGGTCAGGGCGCCAGCGTTTGCTGGTGGTGAATACGTTTGGCGTGTATCCGCCGGACAACGGCGGCCGGAAGCGGCTGTTTTATTTGTCGCAGGGACTGGCGCAGTGGGCCGATGTGACGCTGCTGAACCTGGGGCCGGTGGGCAGTGCGGCGCAGGAGCGCTGCTTTGGCCCACATTACCGCGAGGTGTGCGTGGCCGCGTCGGAGCGCTTTGAGCAGGCGGAGCACGCGCTGACCAAGGCGCTGCGGTGTTCGGTGACGGATATTGCGGCGCTGCTGTACCACGGCGAGTTGCGCGAGTTTCGCCAGGCGTTTGAGGTGCTGGCGGCGCAGGCGGATGTGGTGGTGGCGGCGCATGTGTATATGGCGCCGCTGGTGTTTGCGCTGTGGCAGGGGCCGGTGTGGTACGACGCGCACAACGTGGAGGCCGACATGAAGGCAGTGGTGCTGGGCGTGCCCTTGCCATCGCCCGAGGATGCGCGCACGCCCCGGGCGCCGCTGGATTTGCGCGCGCCCGGGGCGGCGCAGCGGGCGGTGCAGCAGGTGGCGGCGGCAGAGGCGCAGTTGGTGCAGCGCGCCGAGCGGGTGTGGGCGGTGAGCGCGTCCAACCGCGAGCGGCTGGCGCAGTTGTATGGCCGCGCACCCGAGCGCATTGAGCTGGCACCCAATGGCACGCAGTTGCCCACCGATGCCTGGCTGGAGTCCGAGCGGCGCGCGGCACTGAAGCGCCAGCTGGGCTGGGGCGAGCGGCCATTGGCGCTGTTTGTGGCCAGTTACCACGGGCCCAATCTGGTGGCGGCGGATACGGTGCTGGCGCTGGCGGCGCAGTGCCCGCAGTGGTCGTTTGCGCTGGTCGGCAGCATTTGTCAGCATGTGCAGGCACAGGCGCACCAGCAGCCCCTGGCGGCGAATGTGCGCGCGCTGGGGGTGGTGTCGGAGGGGGCGCTGACGGCATTGCTGCGCGCCGCCGATGTCGGACTGAACCCGATGTCCAGCGGCTCGGGCACCAATCTGAAGATGCTGGACTATGCCGGCCACGGCCTGCTGGTGCTGAGCACGCCAGTGGGCGCACGCGGCCTGGCATTTGTGCCAGGTACGCATTATGTGGAGTGCGAGGCCAGCGACTTTGGCGCAGCACTGGCCGCCCTGGCGCCCCTGGTACCCGCGCCGCACCTGGCACTGCGCACGGCAGCGCGGGCCTTGGCCGAGCAGGTGTACGGCTGGGAGTCGATTGCCCGTGCGCTGGCGCCGGTGGTATGAGGGAGTGCGGGATCTGAAGCTGATCGAGGGCGCGCAAGCGCTGCTGGTGTTGGGTGGTGAAGACCGCACCCAATGGCACCGCAGCCGCACGGCAGTGCGCTACTACCTGGCGTGTCGGGCAGCGGGCGTGGCGCTGCCGCGCCTGCTGGTGACCGGCGGCGCGCTGGTGCGCCAGCCTGGCACCGGCCAGGGGGTGGGCATGGGCATGGCGGCGGGGCTGACCGAAGCGGCGTGGATGGCGCGCTTTATGCAGGTGCAGGGCGTGCCGGCGGCGCATGTGCTGCAGGAAGCGCAGGCGCTGGACACGCTGGGCAATGTGGCGCTGGGCGGCGCACTGGCGGCGCGCCATGGGCTGCAGCGGCTGGTGGTCATATCGGACGATTTCCATCTGTGGCGCAGCAGCCAGTTGTTTGAGCGCGTCTGGGGCCACGCGCCCGCAGGCTGTGTGGGGACGGGCCATGCGGGCAGTTGGCGCCTGCGCTGGCGCGAGAAGCTGGCGTTTGCATTGCAAGTGGGCGCGCTGCGGCAAGCGGACGTAGCGCCGGGAGACAGCGCGGCGCATCTGGAGTTTTTAGCGGCGCGCGTAAGAAAACAACGGATACAGGATGTTTGAAATATGAAGAGTTTGAATGTGGCCCACATGCCGGCGCTGGACCATTTGCGTCTGCTGGCAGCGCTGCTGGTGTTTGCCTTTCATGTGTTCCATTTTTACTTTGGCCAGTGGCAGCCGGCGCCGTATGCGGCGGCGTTGGGTTTGATCACTGAGGGACACACCGGGGTGGCGCTGTTTTTTGTGCTATCGGGCTTTTTGTTCATGTGCATTGGTTTGCAGGGTGGCGAGATCCGCTATGGCGCGTTTATCCGCAATCGCTTTTTGCGCATTTTTCCGTTGTTTCTGTTTTTTTTCTTCATTGCCATTTCGGTCGGGCGCGATGTGTTTCGGGCCGGCGATGTGTTGTATGTGTTTTTCTCGAATCTGGGGCAGGCACCGACCTCGGGCTCGTTCATTACCGGCGCGGCATGGACGATTTCGGTCGAGTTCACGTTCTATCTGGTGTTTCCGTTTTTGGCGCGCTTTGTACGCGCGGAGGGCGCGGGCTATTTGCTGCGCCTGATTGCGCTGATGGCGCTGGTCAAGCTGGCCGCCTATGGGGTGACGGAGCGGTCCACCCACATGTTTTATTCGACGCTGGTCGGGCGCTTTGACCAGTTTTTATGGGGCATGTTGGCGGCAGTGCTGTGGACGCAGCACCGCGCTTGGTTTGAGCGCCATGGCCGGGTGCTGCTGGCGCTGGCAGTGGCGCTGGTGTGGGCAGCGACCAGCTGGCAGGCGCGTTTTGCCAGCCATTTCTCGCCCGATCCGCGCCAGGCGGCGTGGGTGGTGTGGGGCACGGTGGAGGCGCTGATGTGGTCAGCGCTGGTGCTGGGCTATGTCAGCGCGCGCATTGCCTGGCCAACGCCCGTGGCCCGTGCGCTGGAGCGCGGCGGGGAGTGGAGTTATTCGTTTTATCTGTGGCACGGGCTGCTGTTGTACGTGCTGCAGCGCTACGTGGGTGTGTGGACGCCGTTTGGCTCGGTGGCGCTGAATGCGCTGGTCAATTTTGCAGTGCTGCTGCCGCTGGCGCTGGGCCTGGCGGCGCTGTCCTACACGACGATTGAGCGGCCGTTTTTGCGGCTGCGCGGCATGTACCGGCAGTAACGATGTTTCGGAGGCGCACGGGCACTCAGGCGGTGCGCAGTTGCCCATACACCTGCAGGGTGCGGTCCACGCAGCGTGCCCAGGTGAACTGGCTGGCGCGCTGCAAGCCGGCCATCCGCGCTTGGGCGCGCCAGGGGTCGTCCTGCAAGCCTTGGGCCAGAGCCGCGCTGAGGGCGGGGACATCGTGCGGGTCGATCTGCAGGGCGGCGTTGCCGACCACTTCGGGCAAAGAGGAGGTGTTGGACGTGACCACCGGCACGCCTGAGGCCAGGGCCTCTAACACCGGCAGGCCAAAGCCTTCATACAACGAGGGGTAGGCAAACAAGCGCGCACCAGCGTAGAGCGCCGGCAGGTCGGCTTGAGCAACGTAGCGCAGGTAGTGCAGCCAACCAGCGCTGGCGGCGCGGGCCATGCGGGCATGGGTGTTTTCGGAGCGCCAGCCGGGGCTACCGGCCATGACCAGCGGGTAGCGTACCCGCAGCGGCGCGGGCAGGCTTTCGTAGGCGTCGAGCAGGCGGTCAAGATTTTTGCGCGGCTCGATGGTGCCGACGTAGAGGCTGTAACCCTGCGCTTGCAGACCCAGGCGGGCCAGCACTGGGGCCAGTTCGGCCGCGCTGTGCGGGCGAAAGGCGGGGTTGGCGCCCAACGCGATGGCGGTGATGCGCTCGGGCGGGTGGCCAAAATGGGTGATCAGGTCTTGCCGGGCCGATGCAGAAACGGTGATGACGTGGCTGGCGCGCTGCAGGCTGTCGGGCAACATGCGGCGCATGTAGTCGATGCGCGCCGGCGGGTGGAATTGAGGGTAGATGTGGTGCGAGAGGTCATGCACCGTGGTGACGGTGCGTCCGGCAAACGGTGGCAGAAAAAAGTTGGGCGAGTGGTAGATGGAGCCTTCCTGACCGCGCAGGCGCAGGCGTTGCAGGGTGGGCATCAGCAGGCGAAAGGCGCGCACGGCCGCCCGGTTGCCGGCGAGCTGGCTGCGCAGGCTGGGCCTTGCGGCGGGGGCGTTAGTTTCAGCGGTCAGCAGTTGGGGCAGCGCCAACCAGCGGCCCAAGGCAAAGTAGCGGATGCGCGCGAGGTCGGGGTGTTGCGGCAAGCCACGCGCCAATTCGAGGGTGTAGCGGCCAATGCCGGTGAGCGGCGCGCTGATGCTGTCGGCGCCGAGGATGAGATCGATGGCCACAAAGAGTGAAAGAGTGCGCGCGAGGGATTAAAGCGCTGTCGGCACGCGGCCGTAGGTGTCTTCAAAGCGCACGATGTCGTCTTCCCCCAGATAGCTGCCCGACTGCACTTCGATGATTTCCAGCGGCACTTTGCCGGGGTTCGCCAGGCGGTGGATGTGGCCCAGCGGGATGTAGGTGGATTCGTTTTCGCCCAACAAAAAGGTTTTGTCGCCGTTGGTGACTTGCGCCGTGCCTTTCACCACCACCCAATGTTCGGCGCGGTGGTGGTGCATTTGCTGGCTCAGGCTGGCACCGGGGTGGACAACGATGCGCTTGACCTGGAAGCGCTCGCCGCCGTCGATGCTGTCGTACCAGCCCCAGGGGCGGTGCACTTTGCGGTGGGTGTGGGTCAGTTCGCGCCCTTGGGTTTTCAGCTGGGCGACGATGTGTTTGACGCTTTGCGTCTGGTTTTTGTCGGCAATCAACACCGCATCGGCGGTTTCGATGACGACGATGTTGTTCAGGCCGACGCCGGCAAGGGTGCGGTGGCTGGACAAAAACAGCGAGTCACGGCAATCGTGCAGCACCGCGTCACCCACGGTGGCGTTGTTGTCGGCGTCGTGCGGCAACACGTCCCACAGCGCATCCCAGGCGCCCAGGTCGGACCAGCCGGCCTGCAGTGGCAGCACGCAAGCAGGAATGCACAGGTCAGGGCGCTGGGGCAGGCGCTCCATCACGGCGTAATCGATCGAGTCGGACGGGCAGGCGGCAAAGGCGTTGGCATTAGGGCGGACGAAATCGAGGTCACGCACGGCGTGCTGCATGGCTGCTTCGCAGGCTTGCAGGATGTCGGGGCGACAGGCGGCGATGGCACGCAGCCAGACGCTGGCGCGCACCATGAACAGGCCGCTGTTCCAGAGGTAGTCGCCCGCCTCGATGTAGGCGCTGGCAGTGGCGGCGTCGGGTTTTTCGGCAAAGCTGGTGATGCTGTAGCCACCCTGCGCTTGCGCTGCACCGCGTTGGATGTAGCCGTAGCCGGTTTCAGGCCGGTCGGCGACGATGCCGAAGGTGACCATGGCACCGCGTTCGGCGACGGCTTGCGCTTGCAACACGGCGGCGTGCAGAGCGGGGCGGTCGGTGACGACGTGGTCGGCCGGCATGGCCAGCAGCAGCGGGTCGGTGCCGTTGGCGCTGGCCTGCAGGGCGGCCAGGGTCAGCGCGGGCGCGGTGTTGCGGCCCGTCGGTTCCAGCACGATAGCCGGGTTGTGCACGCCCACCGCAGCCAGCTGGCTGGCAGCCAAAAAGCGGTGCTCCACATTGCACACCACGATCGGCGTGGCCGACAGGCCGGCGCTGGCGGGCAGGCCGTGCAGGCGCAGAGCGGTGTCTTGCAGCATGGTGTGCTCACCGGCCAGCGCCAAAAATTGCTTGGGATAGGTTTCGCGCGACAGCGGCCACATGCGGGTGCCGGAGCCGCCGCACAGGATGACGGGGACGAGGGTGGAAGTCAGGGTCATGGTGTGGTGGAGGTGTCTGCGGAAGTGGGTACGCAAGGCGATGCGAGGCCGGCTTCCAGCAGCGCCAGGCGCTGGTTGAGGCGGCGCACGTCGCGCTCGATGCGGGTGTTGACCATGTCGGTGTGCAGCGCCTTGAGCAGCAGCAGCGCCGAGGCCAACAGCAGCAGCAGCGCCGGCGGGTAGCTGATGCCGGCGATGTGGGCCAGGTGATCAATCAGGCCGGGCCAGGCGCCCAGCAAGGCCGTCAGCGCAGCCACCAGCACCCAAAACAGGCCGTGCATCAGGTAGAGGCGGTCGCGCCGCACCAGCAACAGGATCAGGGCCGCAAGGCCCAGGCCGAGCAAGGTGGTGGTGAGTTGCAGTGGTGCCATGTGCGGGGGTCGTTTGGGTCTGTCTCGTTGCGCCAGGCAGGCCGGGCGGGAGCGGGACTCTGCAGCACAGGGCGGCAGGGCCGGCCAAAAAACAGGGCGTTGCAGAGGCGTGGGAGGAAGGCTGGGATTGTATTCGCCACAGCTGCTGCGACCCCGCCAGGGCAGCTGCGGCGAGACGCTGAACAAGCTCTTACCCTGCCTTGCTCTTGAAAGGCCGATAAACGCCCTTATCATTAGCACTCGATACCAGAGAGTGCCAGCCAGCACTGCCTGGTTGAATTTTGAGGAGTGCCTGGGTGTCCTGGGCATTTTTTGTGTAACCAACTTTTATACCGAGGAAATCGCAATGAACCTTCGCCCCCTTGCTGACCGCGTGATTGTCAAGCGCATCGAAAGCGAAACCAAAACCGCCTCCGGCATCTTCATCCCCGACAACGCCGCTGAAAAGCCAGACCAAGGCGAAGTGCTGGCCGTCGGCCCCGGCAAGAAGAACGACAAGGGCGAGCTGGGCGCGATGAGCGTCAAGGTCGGTGACCGCGTGTTGTTTGGCAAGTACAGCGGCCAGACCGTCAAGGTCGATGGCGACGAGCTGCTGGTCATGAAAGAAGACGACCTGTTTGCCGTCGTCGAGAAGTAATTCAAACGCTATTTAATTGATAGCTAATAGCGCTTACCGTATAAGCGCTAGACCCCTATTTAACCCATATTCAGGAGCTCCAACATGGCAGCAAAAGACGTAGTTTTCGGCGGCGAAGCCCGCGCACGCATGGTCGAAGGTGTGAACATTTTGGCCAACGCCGTCAAAACCACCCTGGGCCCTAAAGGCCGCAACGTGGTGCTGGAGCGCTCGTTCGGCGCCCCCACGGTGACCAAGGACGGCGTGTCTGTCGCTAAAGAAATCGAGCTGAAAGACAAGCTGCAAAACATGGGCGCGCAGATGGTCAAGGAAGTCGCTTCCAAGACCTCTGACATCGCTGGCGACGGCACCACCACGGCTACCGTGCTGGCCCAGGCCATCGTGCGCGAAGGCATGAAGTACGTCGCCGCCGGCATGAACCCGATGGATCTGAAGCGCGGCATCGACAAGGCCGTCACCGCCCTCGTCGCCGAGCTGAAGAAGGCCTCCAAGGCCACCACCACCAGCAAGGAAATCGCCCAAGTCGGTTCGATTTCGGCCAACTCGGACGAGACCATTGGCAAGATCATTGCCGATGCGATGGACAAGGTCGGCAAAGAAGGCGTCATCACCGTGGAAGACGGCAAGTCGCTGGAGTCCGAGCTCGAAGTGGTTGAAGGTATGCAGTTTGACCGCGGTTACCTGTCGCCCTACTTCATCAACAACCCTGAAAAGCAATCCGCAATTCTGGACAACCCGTTTGTGCTGTTGTACGACAAGAAGATCAGCAACATCCGCGATCTGCTGCCGACGCTGGAGCAAGTCGCCAAGTCGGGCCGTCCGCTGCTGATCGTTTCGGAAGATGTCGAAGGCGAAGCCCTGGCAACGTTGGTGGTCAACACCATCCGCGGCATCCTGAAAGTGGTTGCAGTCAAGGCCCCAGGCTTTGGCGATCGCCGCAAGGCCATGCTGGAAGACATCGCCATCCTGACGGGCGGCAAGGTCATCGCGGAAGAAGTCGGCCTGACGCTGGAAAAAGTCACGCTGGCCGACCTGGGTTCGGCCAAGCGCATTGAAGTGGGCAAAGAAAACACCATCATCATCGACGGTGAAGGCCAAGCTGCGGACATCGAAGCGCGCGTCAAGCAAGTGCGTGTGCAAATCGAAGAAGCCACCAGCGACTACGACCGCGAAAAGCTGCAAGAGCGCGTGGCCAAGCTGGCCGGCGGCGTGGCCGTGATCAAGGTGGGCGCGGCTACCGAAGTCGAAATGAAGGAAAAGAAGGCCCGTGTCGAAGACGCACTGCACGCCACCCGCGCTGCCGTGGAAGAAGGCATTGTGGCCGGCGGCGGCGTGGCCCTGCTGCGCGCCCGTCAGTCGGTGGGCACCATCGCTGGTGACAACGCTGACCAAGACGCCGGCATCAAGCTGGTGCTCAAAGCCATCGAAGCACCGCTGCGCGAAATCGTCGCCAACGCCGGTGGCGAGCCCTCGGTGGTCGTCGCTGCCATCTTGGCTGGTTCGGGCAACTACGGCTTCAACGCGGCCAACGACACCTACGGCGACATGATCGAGATGGGCATTCTGGACCCCACCAAGGTGACGCGCACGGCACTGCAGAACGCCGCTTCGGTGTCGTCGTTGATGCTGACAACCGAGTGCATGGTTGCCGAGTCGCCTAAGGACGAAGGCGCTGGCGGCGGCGGTATGCCCGATATGGGCGGCATGGGTGGTATGGGCGGCATGGGCATGTAATTTGCCTGTGGTGCCTTCGGGGCAGGTCTTGCACCTGCCCTGAGCTCCCGGCCCTTGGGCCAAAAATCAAAAGCCCGCAGGTGTTGCAACCTGCGGGCTTTTTTGTGGGCGTTTCGTTTATTTACACCAGCGCGCTGCCTACATGGGTGCCGTAAGCCAGCAGGCGCTTGCGCAGGGCAATGACGGCTTTGTCTTTGCTCAGCAACACGGCGCGCTCCGCTACGGCGAGATCGAGGAATTTCTGGTCGTCGGCGTCGCGGCAGGTGGCGGGGATGCGGGGCGGGACAGGCAGGGTCTGCGTTTGTGCGTCAAAGGCCTGTAGCACGCTGGCCGGGGTCAAGTCGTAGAACGCCACCCGAGCAGCGATTTTTGGGTAACCCAACACGCGCACCAACTCTTCGCGCATCGCGGCAGTGGCCACCCAGCGCAGGGTTTTAGCGTGCAGCAACTCGCGCAGCAGCGCAGTGGCCGGGTCGCTGAACACCAGCAGGTCAAGAACCATGTTGGTGTCCAGCACCAGCGCGCGGGCGGAGCCCAAAGACTCCAGCGGCCAGCGCAACTCAACGCGCATCGGGCGGGATGGCTGGCTGGTCAGAGGCGCCGACACGCGGCCCCCGGGCGGTGCCGCGCACCATGTCGAAACAGAACAGCCGGCATTCGATCGGGCCATTCCACATCGGCACGCGGCGCGATTCTTTCAGGCGCATCTTGCTGGGCAGTTTCAGGTCGGGCGTCAGCAACCAGGCTTGCCAGCCGGCGTAATTTTTCTTCCAGTGCGTGGCCAGCTGGCTGAAGAATTCGCCGCCGCCCCCCCCCTCTTCGGTCTGCGCCACCTCGCGACCCACGGTGCCGGTGCGGGCGCGCTCGGCGGCATTCTGCCCGGCGCTGCCGGCGGCAGCAATCCGTTCGCCATAGGGCGGGTTCAGCAGCATCACACCGGGCTGCTCGCACGGTGGCATCCGTTGCAAGGCATCACCGCCGCGCAATTGCACCACGCCAGCGACGCCAGCACGCTCAGCGTTGCGTTCGGCAAAGTCCACCATACGGTGGGCCACATCACTGCCAAAGATGGCGACAGGGCTTTCCTGCTCTGCGCTTTCAGCTTCTCTTTTAATAGCATCCCAGACATGCGCCTGAAACGGCAGCATCTTTTCAAAGGCAAAGCGGCGCCGCTGGCCGGGAGCGATGCGGCAGGCAATCTGCGCCGCTTCGATAGCGATGGTGCCGCTGCCGCAGCACGGGTCGTACAGCGGCACAGGCGACTCGCCGTGTGGGTCCCAGCCGCTGGCGGCAATCATGGCGGCGGCCAGGGTTTCCTTCAGCGGTGCGTCGCCCTTATCTTCGCGCCAGCCGCGTTTGAACAGCGGCTCGCCGGAGGTGTCGATGTAGACCGTGGCGTGCTCGGTGGTCAGGTGCAGGTGGATACGCACATCGGGCCACTGCGTGTTGACGTCGGGGCGCACGCCGCTTTTGGCACGGAAGCGGTCGGCCACGGCGTCTTTGACGCGCAGGGCAGCAAAGTTCAGGCTGGTCAGCGGGCTGTGCTGGGCGGTGACTTCGATCTTGAACGTCTGGCGCGTGGTGAACCAGATTTCCCAGGCGACGCCACTGGTGATGTCGTACAGGTCTTTTTCACTGCGGTACGGCTGGTGCGCCAGTTGCACCAGCACGCGCTGCGCCAGGCGGCAGTGCAGGTTCAGCAACAGCGCATTGCGCCACGAGGCGTTCAGCATCACCCCGCCGCGCGCGGTTAGCAGGTCGTGGCCGCTCAGGCCGGTGATCTGGTGGACCTCTTCGGCCAGAAAGCCCTCGACGCCGGCGGCGCAGGGCAGGAAAAGTTGGAGTTGGTTCATGGGTTCAGATCGAAAAAGCCACTGTCGGATTCGGGTCGGCACCTAGGCCAAAGCAGCCAAGGCAAGCCAATAATTGGCTTGGATGTCTCTGTATTTTGCCGACAACCCGAAACACGGGCAGTGTTGATGTTGTATTGCGCCAGAGTAACGTGCACCCCCAGAGACTATCGCCCCACCAGGGCCTGTCTTCTGCCTTTACCCCTTGCACCCATCCAAACCAAGGATTTATCTTGTTACGAACTATCCGCGCCCGCCTGATTGTCATTTGCATCGGCATCACACTGGCTTCTTTAGTGCTGCTCTCAGCCGCTACTTTTTTCACGGTGCGCCAAGACACGCTGGCATCGGTCGATACGCGTATTGAGCAATTAACGCAGATCTATGCTGAACAGCTCTCGGCCTGGGTGCGCGACAAACAACAAGCTGACCGGCTGACACAAGCGGTGGCCGTGTTCCGGCTGGAGGCCGAGGACGCCCACCGGGCTTTGGGACGCAGCTGAGGCCCATCCGGCCCTGGCTGGGCGCGGTGGTGCTACAGCGCAGACGGTGCATGTCGCGGCGCCCGCCTACACCACAGCGTGCGTTGGCTGACAGATCGGTGCGGGGGATGCCCCTATGCTTGCAAGCGGATGCTCTTTCGCTCCCCCGTACCCGCACACGCTCCATGTCTACACCCGCATCCACTACAGCCCCGCCTGACACTTCCCCCAAGGGACTTGGCGCTGGCGCCCCCTTGAAACCCCCAAAAACCCGGCGCAGGCGCCCGCCGACCTTGTCGCTTGCCGCTTGGAAGCAATTTATGAGCGTCGCCAGGCCGTATTGGCAGGGCGACAAAAAACGCACGGCTTGGGGGTTGATGGCACTCCTGATCGGGCTGATGGTCGTCGATACCCAGTTGGCGGTGATGCTGGTCGATAAGAGCGGCGAAATCACCTCCGCGCTGGCGGCCAAGGATGCCCCGCGCTTCTGGGCCGCCGTGCGCACCACGCTTTATGTACTGACCTTCGCGGTGCCGGTGTACGCGTTTTACTACTACATGCGCGATGCGTTTTCCAACTATTGGCGCCGCTGGCTGACGTCGCGCTTTCTGGATGGTTACCTGGGCGAGCGCAAATACTACGAAATTGGTGCACGCGGCGAAATCGACAACCCGGACCAGCGCATCAGCGAAGACATCAACACCTTCACCGGACGCTCCACCAACTTTTTGCTGATTTTCATGGGCTCGCTGATGCAGCTGGTGGCCTTCAGTGCAGTGCTCTGGTCGATTTCGCACACCCTGGTCGCCATTTTAGCGGTCTACGCCTTTCTCGGCACCTTCGGCGCGCTCTACCTTTTCGGGACGCCCCTGATCCGTATGAATTTCTGGCAGTTGCGCCGGGAGGCCGATTTCCGTTTCGGTCTGATGCGGCTGCGCGAGAACGCCGAATCGATTGCGTTTTACCGCGGCGAAGCGCAGGAGCGCGCACAACTCAATCAACGCTTTGAGGCGGCATTCAACAACTTCGCCCGCATGATCAAGCAGCAGCGCTCGCTCAACCTGTTCCAGCGTTCTTTCAGCCAACTCACCTTGGTAGTGCCCAGCATCGTACTGGCGGGTGCCGTGCTGGCGGGCGAGATGGAAGTCGGGCGCGCGGTGCAGGCCGCAGGGGCCTTCACCGCCGTGCTGGCGGCCGTGTCGCTCATCGTGGACAACTTCGAGAGCCTGAGCCGCTTCGTGGCCGGCATCGACCGACTGCACGCGCTCTCACAAGTGGTGCTGAAAACCCCGGTCTCCCCCGCACCCTGGGCCGAGGCGGCGGCGATCGACGGGTTGGCAGCCATCGTGCAGCCCAGTCCTGCGCAGACGATACAGAGGCGCGCTGGCGAGACCCTGACCATCGAGGATCTCAGCCTGTACACACCCGATTTTCGCCGCCTGCTGGTGCAGGGCTTGTCGCTGCACCTGGTCCCCGGCGATGCATTGCTCATCACCGGCCCCAGCGGCTGCGGCAAAAGTTCGTTGCTGCGCGCCATTTCCGGCTTGTGGAACAGCGGCACCGGGGTGGTACAGCACCCCTCCATCGAAGACATGTTCTTTTTGCCACAGCGCCCCTACATGCAAAGCGGCACGCTGCGCAGCCAGATCATTTATCCCTCGACCACCACCGAGCTGGCCGATGAGCGGCTGCTGGAACTGCTGCAAGAAATCCATCTTGAGACGCTGGCCGAGCGGGTCGGCGGGCTGGACGCAACACACGATTGGGAAAAACTTCTGTCCACCGGCGAGCAGCAGCGCCTGGCGTTTGCACGGGTACTGGTGCGCAATCCCAGCATGGTAATTCTGGACGAAGCCACCAGCGCGCTCGACAGCGCCAACGAGACCGCGCTCTACCAGCGACTGCGCGCCAGCGGCGTCACTTTGGTGAGCATTGCGCACCGGCATTCGGTGCTGCAACACCACAGCCACGTGCTGGAGCTCAAGAGCGACGGCGCCTGGCAGTTGCACGCCGCAGCCGAGTTCGAATTCACAGGCTAAAGCACGGCGGCCACTACGGTGACAAGCGTGCAGGAAGTCACGAAGCGTTGCAACCGCTGAGCCACGGCGTGGCCAAAGGGAACGAATAATCGGACTCAGAACAAAAACTGCTCAGGCAAGAAACATCCCATGTCCAATTTGCACCCAGCGCCGTGCCATCTTTTTGTGCTCCCTTGGTCGCTGGAGGCGCTGGGTGGCGTGAACCAGGTGGTCATCAGCTTGGCACAGGCCATGTACCACTCGGGCAGCGTGCGCCCGCTGGTGCTGGTATGTGACTGGAATGCACCCCAGCCAGTGTGGCAAAGGGTGCAGGGTGTGCAGACGGTGCGCTGGCGCATCCGGTCTTGGCCTGCGCAGGCTGGCATCAAGGAAAAACTGGCGTTTCTGGCCTGGATGTGGCAATTTCAGCCAGCGTTCGAGCGCTTTTGCCAAACCTACCAAGTGGTAGCCATCAACCCGCATTCCCCTGGAAAAACTGCCTTGACGCTGCACCATGCCGTGCGGCGGTTCAGCCAGCCGGTGCCCTTTGTCTTTTCATTCCACGGCTCAGATATCGAACCCCTGCAGACTGCGCCGCCAGCCATCAAAAAACACTGGCGTGCCTTGCTGCACCAGGCGCAACGCATCGTGGTGTGCTCGGCCGATCTGGGCCGCCGGGTGGTGCAGGCGCTGGGCGAAGATTTGCCCTTGCAGTTGATCTACAACGGCATCGATACAGCGTCGTTCACGGGCCTGCCTGCCACCGCCCGCACCGCCCCGCACCTGGCCGGGCGGGTCATTTTGAGCGTCGGCAAATTCATTCCTCTCAAAGGCCAGGACGTCCTGATCCGGGCTTTTGTCCCCCTGGCGCAGGAGTATGCCGACCTTCAACTGGTGCTGGTCGGTGCGAGCGGCAACGCCTTGGCGGGGCTGCAGCAGTTGTGCGCACAGCAAGGCCTGCAGGAGCGCGTGCATTTTTTTGTTGATGTGCCCCATTCCCAAGTGGCAGGATTCTTTCAGCAGGCAGAGATTTTCTGCCTGCCCAGCCGCCAGGAGGCTTTTGGCCTGGTACTGCTGGAAGCCGGCGCTTTTGCGCTGCCAGTGATTGCCTCGAACGTGGGGGGAATTGCCGAACTGATTGAGGACCGCGTCAACGGCCTGCTGGTGCCGGCGCAGGAGGCTGCCGCCCTGACAGCGGGCCTGCGCACGCTGCTGGATACACCACTGCTGGCGCAGCGTCTGGGCGCCCAACTGCACCACCACGTCGCAGCCCAATTCACCTGGGCTCGGACTTTGGAGCAATACAGGGCACCACGCCCGCTGCCGGCGCCAGATACGCGCCTGCAATAGAGGCACGCTAGGCAACCACAGCGTGCTGTGCATCGGGCAACCAGCACCTTGTGGGCAGTTTTCAAGATACGGGCTATCACCTTTTGATTATGAAAACCATGTACCGGAGGTATTTTCATGAACCCTGCCAGCAGCACCTGTCCACTTTGCCAGCACGATGCGATTATTGAGATGGAATGCATTGCCTGCGATGCAGATCAGGCAGATAAAACCGTTTCAGTCCGCACCTGCCCCGCCTGTGATTTTGCTTGGCAATGGCCGCTGGAAAGAACCGTCGAGCAAAGCAATGCGTTTTTTCAGCATGCATATGAAAACAAGCGCGAAGCCAGTTATTTTGATACGCATCTGCGCAGCCAGATATCGAATCTTCAGTTGGGTTTTTTGAATGAACTGGACATCGAGGAAAAAACCCTTCTCGATATTGGCTGTGGAGATGGAAATTTTGCTACTGAGGCCGCCAAAAACGGCTGGACTGCGCTCGGCCTGGACCCGGCCATACCACCCGAGAAGGAGCAGCAGACAACGCTGGCCCATCTGAAGTTGACCAGCGCCAGTCTGGAGCATCTGCCACCAGATGAAAAATTCATGTGCGTCACGATGTGGGATGTGGTTGAGCATCTGCCCGACCCGGAGCCGATGCTGAAAAACGCCTGGGACCGGGTGGCTGTGGGCGGCTGGCTGATTCTGGAAACAGGCAATTACCAAAGCGCAGAAAGACTGCTGTGCGGCCGGGGCTGGTGGGCGTGGCAATTGGACCATCGCTGGTACTTTGCGCCGCCGACTCTGCTGCAATTTTTAAAATCGTTCGATTATTCAGAATCACGCCTGGCCGACCGGGTTTTCAGGCCTTGGTCGGCGAAGAAACCGACTTTCAGGGCGCCCAGCTTTTTTCAAACCTCCCTGTCGATCGCCAAAAGGCCGTGGAGAATATCCGCCATCCTTTCCGAGCACGGGGCCAAACGCCAGGCTGCAGCCAAATGGCCGAAGTGGGCCGGCCTGCCCATTTTCACCCTTGCCATCAGAAAATAGCACCGTTTCTGCTTGACGAGTGCCAGCACGGCCTACGCAAAAAATCCAGCGACTACAGCGCCTTGCGCAGCGAGGCCACCGGAATCTTCAACCCCTCGCGGTATTTGGCGACGGTGCGGCGGGCGCATTCGATGCCCTGTTCTTTCAGCATCTCGGCCAGCTGGCTGTCAGACAGGGGTTTGACCGGACTTTCGGCGGCAATGAATTGCTGCAGCAGGGCACGCACGGCGGTACTCGACGCATTGCCGCCGGTGTCGGTGCCCAGGCCCGACCCGAAAAAGTGTTTCAGTTCAAACGTGCCTTGCGGCGTGGCCATGTATTTGGCGGTGGTGACGCGCGAAATGGTGGATTCGTGCAGTCCCAATTCGTCGGCAATATCGCGCAGCACCAGCGGGCGCATGGCCAGGGCGCCGTGGACGAAGAAGTTTTTCTGGCGTTCGACGATGGCTTGCGAGACGCGCAGGATGGTGTCAAAGCGCTGCTGGATATTCTTGATGAACCAACGCGCTTCTTGCAGGCGCTGCTGCAGCGCCTGGTGGCCTTCGGTGCCTTTGTGACCGCGCAGCGCGCGGGCATAGATATCGTGCACGCGCAGGCGCGGCATGACATCCGGGTTGAGGCGTACGCTCCACTGCTGCCCCGTGTGGCCAATGGGACGCACCAGCACATCGGGAAGGATGGCGTTGCGCTCAACCTGGGCAAAGCGCCGCCCGGGGCGCGGCTCCAGCCGCGCGATCAGGCCCAGGGCAGCGCGTACGCGCTCTTCAGCGGCGCCGCAGGCCTGCGCCAGGCGGCGCACGTCGCGGCGGGCCAGCCATTCCAGCGGCTGCTGACAAGCGCACAGGGCGGTGTGCACGGTCTCGGCATTTGCACTGGCGCTGGCACGCGCCTGCGGGTCTTGCTGCAGCACCTGCAGTTGCAGCGTCAGGCATTCAGCCAAGTTGCGCGCACCCACCCCGGTGGGCTCCAGACTGTGCAGCAGGTGCAGGGCGACAGTGAAGCGGTGCACCAGTTCTTCGTACGCTTCGCTAGGGGTGCTTGCGGCATTTTCAGCACCCTCTGCGCTCTGCGTTACGGCCTGCGGCCCCTGCAACAGGGCACGCGCTAGTTCGGGCAGCGTCTCTGACAGGTAGCCGTCTTCATTCAACGATTCAATCAAAAAGTGCAGCGCAGCGCGGTCCAGCTCGGACAGGCGCAGCGCCAGCGCCTGGCGGTGCAGAAATTGCGCCAGTGATTCATGGCCGTGGGCCAGATCGGTGGCATCGGCCTCACTGTCGGTATCGTTGTGCTGGCGCGCGAGCGCTTCGCCGCCCCATTCGCCGTCATCGGGCGCCATGTCGCTGCTGCCATCACCACCCCAGTCGGGCAAGTCAGACAGCTCGGCGGCATCATTTTCAGCATCATTTTGGCCTGTAGCGCTAGTACTGTCTGCGCTGATAGCTCCTGAATACATAGCATATTCAGTCTCTTCCTGGAGCGGTGTATCGGCCTGCGGCAGGCCGAATTCTTCGCGCGAGGCGCCTTCGAATCCCTCGGTGCTGCGCTCCAGAAAGGGGTTGTCATCGAGCATCTGCTCAACCTCGGCGGCCAGGTCGAGGGTGGACAGCTGTAACAGCCGGATCGATTGCTGTAGCTGTGGCGTCAGCGTCAGGTGCTGCGACATGCGCAGGGACAGGCCGGGTTTCATCATCGGCCTTCCTGCGCGGAGCGGTATTGGACTGCCACGTTACATCCTGAAGTGCTCGCCCAGGTAGACCCGGCGCACTTCGGGGTTATCGACAATGTCGGACGGCGTCCCCTGGGCCAGTACGTTGCCGTCGCTGATGATAAAGGCGTGGTCGCAGATGCCCAGCGTTTCACGCACGTTGTGGTCGGTGATGAGCACGCCGATGCCACGCGCCTTCAGGAAGCCGATGATGCGCTGGATCTCGATCACGGCAATCGGGTCGATGCCGGCAAAGGGCTCGTCCAGCAGGATAAAGCGTGGCTGGGTGGCCAGCGCCCGAGCGATTTCGACACGTCGGCGCTCCCCGCCGGACAGCGCCAGCGCCGGTGAGTCACGCAGGTGGTCTACGCGCAGCTCTTGCAGCAGCGCGTTCAGGCGTTCTTCGATGTCGCTCTTGGACAGGGACTTGCCGTACTCGTCGCGCTGTAGCTCCAGCACAGCGCGCACATTTTCCTGCACCGTGAGTTTGCGAAAAATCGAGGCCTCTTGCGGCAGGTAGGACAAGCCCAGGCGCGAACGGCGGTGGATGGGCATGTGCGCCACCGACTGGCCGTCAATGCGGATGTCACCGCCATCGCTGGGCACCAAGCCAACGATCATGTAGAACGAAGTGGTCTTGCCGGCGCCATTGGGGCCCAGCAGGCCGACGACCTCCCCCTTTTGCACCACCAACGAAACGTCCTTGACGACTTGGCGGCTGCCATAGGATTTCTGCAGGTGCTGCACTTCCAGGCGGCTCCCCGTCTGGGCTGCTGCACCTGCGCCAGCAGCGGCGACCGCGGGGGAATGGGTCATGGCTTGTCGCTGCCCAGCTTGTTGCTGGGTCGCAGCGCCGGGCCGGGCGCCCCGGGCACAGGGGTGGCACCAGCGGCAGTTTCTTTGGGTGCCAGCACGGCGCGCACACGCGAACCCGGCGTGGCGGCCGCGTTGGGCGCCGTCTTTTGGCCATCCACGGTGAAGACGTCGGTCAGGTTGTAATAAACAATGGTGGCGCCGGAAATTTCGTCATTCAAGGTGCTGCCACGGTAACGTCGCAACTCGGCGCGGCGCAGAAAGCGCACGGTATCGGCGCGGCCGTTGTATTCAATCAACTCGCCTTCACCCTCGATAAATTCATCGGGCGCACCCGGTGCGGTGTCACGCTGCTGGCGAAAAAAGGCGCGCTTGCCGGCGTCGGCAGTGACCGTGCCTGACTGGTAGCCGTCGGCACCCTGGTGCACCTCCAGGCGTGCGCCGCGCAACACGATAGAGCCTTTGGTCATGACGACGTGGCCGGTGAAAACGCTGGTTTGCTGCAGGTCGTCATGGCGCAACGCATCGGCTTCAATATTCATCGGCTTGTTGCGGTCGGCTTTTTCAGCATGCACCAACCCCAGAGGGGCGCAGGCCAGACAGGCTAGAAGGGGGAGCGTAAGGAGGCGTTTCATAAGGGCACGATTCTTGCAATCATTGTAGCCACGCTGCTGCGCCAGGCATAAAAAAACCCGCATGGGCGGGCTTGAATGGGTGACAAGCTGTCTGCACCGTGCGGGTGCAGACAAGTACCGGGTCAGGCCTTGGCGCTGATGCCGATCAGGTGATTCACCACGGCCAACACGCCGGGCATGCTGCCGGCCATGGTGCCGTCGGTGTAATAGCGCCCGGCCACGCCCATGGAGGGCACGCCTTCGACGCTATAGTCTTGTTGCAGCTGGGTGGCGCGGCGCACCTGATTGGAGACGGTGAAGGAGTTGTAGGTCTCCTTGAATTTGGCCATGTCCACGCCGGGCTGTTTGGCCATCCAGGCAAAAATCGCCTCTTCCTTGCTCAGGTTCTGGCGCTCGACATGGATGGCGCGGAACACGCGGGCGTGGAGTTCGTCCACTTTGCCCATGCCTTCCAGCGTGTAGTACAGCTTTTGCTGCGGGGCAAAACTGGCGTTGAAGGCCACTGGCACACGGTGCACGCTGGCGTTTTTGGGCGCCGTTTTCACCCAGTTGGCAAACGTGGGTTCGAACTCGTTGCAGTGCGAACAGTTGTACCAAAAAAATTCGATGACCTCGACCTGACCGGCGGGGGCGCTGGAGGCGACGGGTTTGGCCAGCTTGGCGTAGTCTTTGCCCTCTTTGAAGGCTCCAGACTGGGCCAATGCGGGCAGCGACAGGGCCGATGCGGCGAGCGCAGAGGCGGCAGACAAAGAAAAATCACGACGCTTCATTCAAACATTCTCCTTATTTGGTTTGCGGGGTGTGAGCACGCAGACGCTGCAAAGTTCAGCGCTGCACGCGCACCAAGTTCGATTCGACCTTCGCACTATCGAGTTTTTCCCGGATCTGATCGGCATCCACGCGCTTGTCAAAGGGACCTACGCGGACGCGAAACACGGTGCGGCCATTTTGTTCGCGCTCGCTGACGCGCGCTTCCCAGCCCAGCATGGCCAGTTTGGCGCGCTGGGCATCGGCATCGCTCTGGGTGCGAAAGGCACCGGCCTGCACAAAATAACTAAATGGATCCGTGCCATCGGTCGCTGCGCCAGCCTTGGTCTTGACCAGATCGCCCAACGGATCAGCCGACGAGGCACGGGGAGTGTCCTTACCGCCCTTAACTTCCTTAACCTCCTTGGACTCCTTGGACTCCTTGGACTCCTTGGCGGCTTTGGCATCCTTGGCGGCGACCGGCACTGCCGGCACGGCGGCGGCGTCTGGTGCCGCATCGGGCGCAGCAGCTTCTGCACTGACCACACCGGTGGCGACAGGCACGTTGGGACGCGCCGGATTTTTGCCATACAACGGTGAATTAGGGTCCCAGTTCTTGTTTTTCTCGGTTTCGGCGGCGTCCTGATCGATGCCGCGCAGGCCGGCCTTGTTCAAGAACGGCACCGGCACTTTGCTGACATAGACGGCCACACCGAACGCGGCCCCCAGGCCCACCACCAAGCCCAGAATAAAGCCCAGAATGGTTCCGCCCTGCTGCTGTTTTTTCATAAATTCGATCCTGTCACATTCTGCGCGGGGCAGACACGCCCAGCACCGCGAGGCCATTGTGCAGCACCTGTGCGGTGGCCGCGACCAGTGCCAAGCGGGCATTTTTCACCGCCTCGTCATCCACCAAAATACGCTCGGCGTCGTAGTAGCTGTGGTAGCTGGCGGCCAGGTCACGCAGGTAGAAGGTGACGTCGTGCGGTGCCTCACCGTCGGCGGCGGCCGTCAGCATCTCCGGGTATTTGACCAGCTGCAGCATCAGCGCCTGGGCCTGCGGACCATCCAGCGCGGACAGGTCTACCCCTTGCAGCGTAGCCACATCCCCCCCCCACGCCGCCAGCACCGAGCAGATACGCGCATGGGCGTATTGCACGTAGTACACCGGGTTGTCGTTGTTCTGCGCCACCGCCAGATCGACGTCGAAGGTGTATTCGGTATCGGGCTTGCGGGAGAGCAGAAAAAACCGCACCGCGTCCTTGCTGGTCCACTCGATCAGGTCGCGCAGCGTCACATACGAGCCGGCGCGCTTGCTGATCTTGACTTCTTCGCCGCCCTTGACCACGCGCACCATGGTGTGCAGCACGTAATCCGGGTAGCCGAGTGGAATGCCAACATCGGCCGCCTGCAGGCCAGCACGCACGCGGGCAATGGTGCCATGGTGATCGGTACCCTGGATGTTGACCACCTTGCTGTAACCACGCTCCCATTTGGCGATGTGATAGGCCACATCCGGCACAAAATAGGTGTAGGTGCCGTCTTGCTTGCGCATGACACGGTCTTTGTCATCACCGTAGTCGGTGCTGTTGAGCCACAGCGCGCCGTCTTGTTCGTAGGTTTTGCCGTTGGCGATCAGCTTGTTGACGGTGGCCTCGACGCGGCCGCTGGTGTAAAGGCTCGATTCGAGGTAGTACTCGTCGAATTTCAGGTTAAAGGCCTGCAGGTCCTTGTCCTGCTCGTTGCGCAAATAGGCCACCGCAAACTGGCGGATCGATTCGACATCCTGCACGTCACCACTGGCAGTGAACGCGCGGTCATCGGCTTTGACGGTTTTCTTCGCCAGAAAATCGTTGGCAATGTCCTGGATGTAATCGCCGTTGTAGAACGCCTTGCTGGCCGGGTTCTCAGGGTCGGTGGGCCAGCAGTCGTCGCCCGGCTTGAAACCCTTGGCGCGCAGTTGCGTGCTGTGGGTCAGCGTCTGGATCTGCACACCGGCGTCGTTGTAATAAAACTCGCGGTGCACGCTCCAGCCCTGCGTAGTAAACAGGTTGCACAGCGCGTCACCCAGCGCCGCCTGGCGGCCGTGGCCGACGTGCAACGGGCCGGTGGGGTTGGCGGAGACAAATTCGACCAGCACCTTCTCACCGCGCTCGCCCTGGAAACCAAAGCGTGCGCCACTGGCCAGCACCTCGCGCACCACTTCCTGCTTGGCAGCGGGTTGGAGGCGGATGTTGATGAAGCCGGGGCCGGCAATATCGATATCGGCGACCCAGCGCTGGCAGGCTGGCGTCGCCAGCAGCGCGCTGCGCAACGTCTCTGCTACCTGGCGCGGATTGAGCTTGAGCGGCTTGGCCAGTTGCATGGCCGCCGTACAGGCAAAGTCGCCGTGCGCCGCCACTTTGGGTGATTCAAAAGCGGCGCGGGCAGCGCCACCGGGGGCGATTTTTTCCAGTTCGGCGGCTAGTGCGGCCAGAAGTTCTTGTTTGACAGAAAGCATCCAGGGATTTTACGGGGGTGCAGGGCGCTGCGCCGGTGCGTCATCCGCGCGACAATCTGCGGCGTTGTGTGTAGAGCCATCCCCTCGGGATGATTTTTTGTGTTTTCACTTGCAGGAGTCTTCCATGAAACAGCTTCTCTCCCTGACCGCCCTGGGCCTGGCCCTCTGCTTGGGCAGCGCCCACGCTGCCGACACCGACGCTGCCGCCCCCACCAAGCAGCAATCCAAAATGGCGACCTGCAATAAAGAAGCGACCGGCATGAAGGGTGATGAGCGCAAGGGCTTCATGAAAACCTGCCTGAGCAACAAACCGGCCACCCAGCAGGCAAAAATGAAAAGCTGCAACGCCGACGCGACCGGCAAGAAGGGCGACGAGCGCAAAGCCTTCATGAGCGAATGTCTGAAGAAGTAAGTCCAGCTGCCCTCACCTCACCCGCCCGGCCCAGCGGGTTTTTTGTTGTCTGCACGACAGCCGCTGGGGCGCGCGGCCGGTATATTGCGACATCGTAGCGGATGAAGAAGTGCAGGCTTTGTAATGAAACAGATTTTTTTACTGACCACCCTGAGCCTGGCTTTGGCAGTGGGAGCGGCCCAGGCCCGAACCGTGCCCGCCGCAACCGCACCGCCCCTGGCTGCAGCGGGGGCCCCGGTCAGTCCGGTCGCCATCGCCTCAACAGCAGTGCCTGCGTTCGCCAGCCAGGCCGCGCCCGCCCAGCGGGCGGCCCCACGCAAAAGCCGCACGCGCGGCAAGGGAGTGCCGGTGCAGCGGCTCAAGATATGCAACGTCCAGGCCACCGCCGAAAAGGGCGAGGGGCGCACGGCCGCGCTCAGCACCTGCATCAAACAATAACGGCAGCGCGCCCCCGCCAGCGCTGGTTTACCAGCCGCGCGCCCAGAACACGGCAATCACCGCCACCACCGGCAGGATGTGCGACTGCACCATGATCAGCCGGCGCGCCCGGCGCACCTCGGCAGCAGCGGGCAAGGCGCCGCTGACATGCAAGGCGCGGCGCCAGCGCCGAAACGCCAGCGTGGGCGCAATCGACAACAGGACCATCACCACAAACAGCGTGATTTTCAGGTGCAGCATCGGCTGCGTCAGATACCAGGACGCACCTTTGATGCCCCAGAAGATGCGTACCAGTCCACTGGCCAGCAGCACCGCCGCCGTGGTCTGGTAGATCACGTCCAGGCGCACTAGGCGCTCGACGACAGCGGCGTTCATCCACTCGATGCGGCACAGCGCCGCCTGGCTGCTCATGAACGTCACCAGAGCCAAAATCGCCACCAGGTGGAGGCTGGCCAAAAACGCTTCCAAAGTCATTGCATATCCTTGTTGTGATCGAGAGCGCCGGCCTGCAGCGGTAGCGCAGAGGCCGTGCGGGCATTCCAGAAGCCCGGCAAACTGTAATGGTGCTTGAGGTAATCAATCCACAGCCGCACGCGCAGCGGCAAGTGTTTGGCGTGTGGAAAGACCACGTACACCCCATTCGGCGGCGCGGCAAATTCGTCCAGCACCGCCACCAATTGACCGGAGGCAATTTCATCTTCCACCTCCCAGATGCTGCGCCAGGCAATGCCATAACCGGCCAGACACCAGTCGTACAGCACCTGCCCGTCCGAGCAGTCGAGTGGCCCGCCGGGGCGGATATGGACCAGTTCGCCGTGGGCACCGGTTCCGGTACCGCTCGCCGTCGGCGGCAGGCGAAACGCCCAGCCGCGCGTTTGCGAGGCGTCGCTCGACAGCGCCAGACAGTCGTGCTGCACCAGCTCGCCGGGATGCCGCGGCACGCCACGGCGCTGTAGATAGTGCGGCGCGGCGACGCACAGGCGGCGGTTCTCGGCAATGCGCACGCTGACCAGCGAGGAATCGGGCAAGTCACCGACGCGCACGGCGCAGTCAAAGCCTTCACCGGCCAAATCCACCACGCGGTCGCTCAGATTCAGCGAAATCACCACCTCCGGGTGCAGGGCGCGAAAACGTGGCACCAGCGGCGCCACGTGGCGCCGGCCAAAACCCGCCGGCGCCGTCAGGCGCAGGTGGCCGCTGGCGCGCATACCGCCGGCCGACACACTGGCCTCGGCGTTGGCGACGTCGGCCAGCAGCTTCTGGCAGTCCTCCAGAAAGGCGCTACCTTCATGGGTCAGGCTGATGCGCCGCGTGGTGCGCACCAACAGTTTCACGCCCAGGTGTTCTTCCAGCGCATCCAGCCGCCGCCCCATGATGGCCGGGGCCACGCCTTCGGCGCGCGCCGCCGCCGTCAGGCTGCCGCGCGTGGCGACCGACACAAAAGATTCAAACGCCTTGAGCTTGTCCATGGGCGCTGATTATGCGGACGCCGGCATAAGCGCGGGACGGCACGGTCATTGCCCCCGTGGGCCGCCGCCACAGCCAGCCATTTACTATTGATTTAATAGCTTATAGCGCTTATCACACAAGCGCCAGAGGCCAATTTAGTCTCTATTTCTCACCGACCCATCACCTCTGGCAGCGCAGCGCGCCTCGCCGCCCGGCAACCTCTTGGCGACCCGAAAAGGCCAACGGCGGTGCGGGCCGCAAGGCGCGCACCGCCGTTGCGGCAGGCTAGAACCAAGGGCCATGCAGGCTCAGGCGGCAAAACGCGCCACGGCACCCACGGGCATCGGGGCGGCGGTCACCGGTGCCGCCGCCACCAAACCCGGTTGCACATGGCCGTTCAGCGCCGCATTCAAGCGATCGCGATCCAGCGCGTTTTCCCAGCGCGAGACCACCACCGTGGCGACGGCATTGCCCATGAAGTTGGTCAGCGAGCGACATTCGCTCATGAAACGGTCCACACCCAAAATCAGCGCCATGCCGGCCACTGGCACTTCAGGCACCACTGCCAAGGTGGCGGCCAAGGTGATGAAACCGGCACCGGTCACGCCCGCCGCGCCTTTGGAACTGAGCATCGCCACCAGCAGCAGCGTCACTTGTTGGCCCAGCGTCAGGTCGGTGTTGGTGGCTTGGGCGATAAACAGCGCAGCCAGCGTCATGTAGATATTGGTGCCGTCCAGATTGAACGAGTAGCCGGTGGGAACCACCAAGCCGACCACCGACTTGCTGCAACCAGCTTTTTCCATTTTTTCCATCAGCGAAGGCAGGGCCGACTCCGATGACGACGTGCCCAGCACCAGCAGCAGTTCGGCCTTGAGGTAGCGGATCAGCTTGAGCACCGAGAAGCCACACAGGCGGGCGACGATGCCCAAAATCACCACCACAAAAAAGATCGAGGTCAGGTAGAACGAACCGACCAGCCAGGCCAGATTCACCAGCGAGCCCAGACCAAACTTGCCGATGGTGAAGGCGATGGCACCAAACGCACCCAAGGGCGCCGCCTTCATCAAGATGCTCACCAGCTTGAACACCGGTGCCGTAAGGGATTCGAGAAAGCTCAACACCGGCGCGCCACGGTCACCCACCATGGCCAGGGCCGCGCCAAACAGCACCGCCACAAACAGCACTTGCAGAATGTTGTCGCCGACAAACGGGCTCATCAGCGTTTTGGGAATGATGTCCATGGCAAAGCCGACCAGCGTCATCTCGTGCGACTTGGCGACATACGACTTCACTGCCGTCTGGTCGAGATCGGCGACATTGATGTTCATGCCCGCACCGGGCTGCACCACATTGGCCACGATCAGGCCGACCACCAGCGCCAGCGTGGAGAAGAACAGGAAGTACGCCATCGCCTTGCCAAACACCCGGCCCACCGTGCGCAAGTGGGTCATGCCGGCAATGCCGGTGACGATGGTCAAGAAAATCACCGGTGCGATGATCATCTTCACCAGCTTGATAAAGGCGTCGCCCAGCGGCTTGAAGCTGGTGGCAAATTCGGGCTGAAAGTGGCCCAGCAGCACACCCAGCACAATCGCTACCACCACCTGAAAATACAGTTGTCGGTAAAACGGCAACCGTACGTTGTCGGTGGGTTCAGCATGAATGACGTGCATAAGGTGCTCCAGAAGTGAGGGGGACAGCACCTGCGGGGTGCGTCGAGGGAGCCGTTTGTACCGCCGAACACTTTTTGCGCCGATAACCTATTGGTATTAGGCTGTGCCCCTTTCATAGGCGAGCGCCACCGCAAGCCTAGGGTAAACACCTATGCCACAGGAACCCGACGACGGCCCTGGGCGACCCTTTTCCATTCCGATACCACCACACCCCGCCACCATGTCGAGACCCCACCTGCGCAAATTCTGGACGGTGCTCATGCTGCTGGGCGGTATGGCCGCCAGCATGTGGGTGGCCAGCCAGTGGGCCTGGCGGCGCTCGCTGCACGCTGAAAACGCCACCGTGCAGCGCCAGCTGGCGCTGTATGGGCAGACGCTGGCGCAGCGCATCGACCGCTATCGCACCCTGCCCGAGGTGCTGGCGCTGGACATGCAGCTGCGCGATGCCCTGCGCCAGCCATTGAGCGCGGCGCAGGTCGAGCAGCTCAACCGCAAACTGGAGCAAGCCAACGGCGCCAGCCAATCCTCGACCCTGACGCTGATCAACCGCGACGGCACCGCCATTGCCGCCAGCAACTGGCGCACCGCCACCAGCAATGTCGGCATGGACTACAGCTTTCGGCCCTATGTGCAGCAGGCGCTGAACCAGGGCCGTGGCAGCTTTTATGGCATTGGCGTGACCACCGGCGAGCCGGGGTATTTTTTGTCGCAGGCGGTTCGGGACGACAGCGGCCAAACCCTGGGGCTGGTGGCGATCAAGATTGCTTTGCAGGAGCTGGAACGCGAGTGGCTGCAGACACCCGACATCGTGCTGGCCTCGGACGCCCATGGCGTGGTGTTTCTGGCCAGCCAGGACGTCTGGCGCTACCGCCTGCTGGCACCGCTGGACGCCGGGGAACGCCGTGAACTCAGTGCCACGCGGCAGTACTCCGGGCAAGCACTGCGGCCGCTGGACTACCGCACCGATGACCACCTGGACAACGGTGGGCGCCTGGTGCGCTTGCAGACAGCCGATCTTCCCGCCCTGCCCGGTCGCATCCTGTGGCAGACGCAGCAATTGCCCGGTACGCCTTGGCAGCTGCATCTGCTGCATGGCACGCAAAGCAGTGTGGCGGAGAGCCGCTGGGCAGCGGCGGCCGGCGGCGGTGGCTGGCTGGCGCTGGCGCTGCTGGTGCTGTTTGTCCACCAGCGCCAACGCCTGGCCACGCTGCGCCAGCGCAGCCGCCAGGAACTGGAGACGGTGCTGCAGCAACACGCCCAGGAACTGCGCACCGCACAGGACGGCATCGTGCAGGCCGCCAAAGAAGCCGACACCGGCCTGTCGCGCAGCCTGGAGCATCTGCCCCAGGGCGTGGTCATCATCGATGCTGCGCTGCAACTGGTGGCCTGGAACTCGCGCTACGTGCAGCTGTTTCGCTTTCCGCTGGACCTGCTACGGGTCGGCCAGCCGATTGAGGCCTTGCTGCGCCACAACGCACGCCGCGGCCTGCTCGGTCCCGGTTCGGTGGAGGATGCCATTGGACGGCGCCTGGCACACCTGCGCAGCGGCACACCGCACCTGCACGAAAGCGCCAAGGACGACGGCACGGTGCTGGAGATCCGCGGCAACCCGCTGCCCGAGGGCGGTTTTGTCACCAGCTATGCCGACATCACCAGCTACAAAAATGCGGCGCGCGAGCTGCGGTCGCTGGCCGACGCGCTCAAGCAACGCGTGGCCGACCGTACCCGCGACCTGGACGTTGCCCGGCGCGAAGCCGAACAGGCCAACCGCTCCAAGAGCCGGTTTGTGGCAGCCGCCGTGCATGACCTGCTGCAGCCACTGAACGCGGCGCGCATGTTCACCTCGCTGCTGCGCGCGCACCTGTACGACGAGGCGGGTCGCCACGCCGCCGACAGTATTGAAGGCGCGCTGGCGGCGCAGGACGCCATCCTGAGCAGCCTGCTGGACATTGCGCGCATGGAGTCCGGCCAGCTGGAGGTGCGCATCCGCGACGTGGCGCTGGGGCCGGTGCTGCAGGTGCTGGCGCACAACTTTGGCGTGCTGGCCGAGAGCCGGGGTCTGGCGCTGTCGTGCGTGGACACCCGCTGCGTGGTGCGCACCGATGACAACCTGCTGCGGCGCATCCTGCAGAATTTTGTCTCCAACGCCATCCGTTACAGCCGGCGCGGGCGCATTGTGGTCGGCTGCCGCCATGAGAGGGGCCCTGGCGGCGACCATGTGCGCATCGAGGTACACGACCAGGGCCCGGGCATCCCCGAAGCGCTGCAGCGCGAGATTTTTGAAGAGTTCCGCCGTCTCGACGAGGGCGGTGATGGCGACCGGGGCGCCGGCCTGGGCCTGGCCATCGTCGAGCGCCTGGGCCGCCTGCTGGGCCACGAGATTGGCCTGCGCTCACAGCTGGGCCAAGGCAGCGTGTTCTGGGTGCGGGTGCCGCTGGGCGACCCGGCCGCCACGCAACGCATCGATCCCCCTCCTACCGCCCCCGAGCCGGCAGAAGACGCTCCGCTGCACGGCGCCAGCGCCTGGGTGATCGACGACGATGGCCCCACCTGCGCCGCCACCCGCGCCCTGCTGCAGCGCTGGGGCTGCGCCGTGCCCCTGGCCGCCGGCGCGCCCGAGGCACTGGCCCAGGCCCTGCCCGGCCAGGCGCCGCAGCTGGTGTTGTTAGACGTCCACTTAGGCAGCCACCACGGCCCCGACCTGTACGCCCAGCTGTGCGAGCGCTGGGGACAAACGCCGGCGGTGATTTTGGTCACCGCCGAGCGCGACGCCACGCTGCGCCGCCAAGCCGCCGAACGCGGCTGGGGTTTTCTGGCCAAACCGGTGCGGGCACCGGCACTGCGGGCGCTGATGAGCCAAACCCTGCTGCGCCTGCGCGAAAGTGGGACGGACTAAGCCAGTCACGCAGGCGCTCAAAATACTATTTAATTAATAGCTATCAGCGCTTACCCATCAAGGTCTAGAGGCTATTTTTGGCATAAATTTACCCAGCCAAGCAACTTGGACTCTGGGTCAAAGCCCGTTCTCAGGCTCGAGGCTTTTGACCAGCACGGCGGCCTGGGTGCGGCTGTAGCAGGCCAGTTTTTTGAGGATGGCGGTGACATGCACTTTGACGGTGTTGCCGGCCAGTCCCAGCTCAGCGGCGATCTGTTTATTCAGCAAGCCATCAGCCAGGCACAGCAGCACGCGAAACTGCTGCGGCGTCAGCTGCGCCAGGCGCGCGGCCAGCTCGGCGTCGGCCTCCGAGCGCTCGGCGGCCATCGCGGGAAACCAGCTACCGCCATCGAGCACGCTGGCAATCGCCTCGCCCATGGACTCCGCCGGGGCTGACTTGGGGATAAAACCGGCGGCGCCAAACTGCTGGGCCCGGCGGATGACGCGCGGGTGGTCGTTGGATGAAATCACCACCACCGGCACCTCGGGGTATTCACCGCGCACATGCAGCAGCGCTGAAAAACCGCGTGCGCCCGGCATACTCAGGTCGAGCAGCACCAGTTCGACCTCCGGGTGCTGCTGCAGCGTACTGCCCAGCGTGGCGGCACTGGCGGCCTCCAGCGTGCAGAACTGCGGCAGCCGCTGGTGCAGCACATGCAGCACCGCAGCGCGGAACAAAGGGTGGTCATCGGCGACCAACAGCGTAGGCTTGGACATGGCCTGCAGTCTGCCACGGGCATTGAAGGCACCGAAACCCTATTTACCCCGCTGTCGCCACGGGCGCAATCGCCTGATCGATGGCGCCACACAGGCTGTGGCCGTCAGCGCCTTTCATCTCGATGCGCAGGGTGTCGCCAAAACGCAGGTAGTCGGTGCTGGGCTGACCGTCCTGCAGGGTTTCGATGGCGCGCTTGTCGGCAAGGCAGTGGTAGCCCTTGGGCCAGTCGGTGCGGCCTTTGCTGGCGGGCACCGCGGGACTGCGCACGGTACCGCTGGCGACGATGCTGCCGGCGCGCAGCGAGCGGGTGCGCGCGGCGTGGGCGATCAGCTGACCAAAGTGCCACGGCATCTCCGCACCGGCGTCGCTCAGGCCGACCTTGCGCCCATTCCAGCTCGATTGCAGCGCCCAGTGCAGTCGCCCACCCTGCCAAGCGCTGCCCAGCTCATCCAGCGTCACCGCTACCGGGCTGAACGCCGTGGTCGGGCGCGCTTGCAGCGGGCCCCAGCCGCGCTCCAGTTCGGCCGGCAGCAGCTGGCGCAGGCAGACGGCATTGGCCAGCAGCAGCAGGCGCACGCTGTCCAGCGCTTGCTCGGGCGTGCAGGCGCGGCGCACGTCGCCGGTGATGACCGCCACTTCGGCGCCAAAGTCAATGCCCATGGCTTCGCTGGCGATGGGCACGTCGTCACACGGGCCGAGAAAATCGTCACTGGCGCCCTGGTACATCAGCGGCGTGCCGGCAGTGCTTTGCTGCAGCGCCGGGGTGACGGCGCCCAGATACTGGGTGGCTCGCGGCAGCGGGGCCATGCACTGGCGTGGATCGAAAGGAAAGTTGTGGCGCACGCGCCCGGCGTTGAGCTGCACCGACAGGTCCTGCAGCTGTGGCGCCAGGAAAGTCCAGTCGTCCAACACCTGCTGCAGGCGGCTGGCAATGCCGGTCGGATAATGCGCGCTGCTCAGGTCGCGCGACACCACCACCAGTTGGCCGTCGCGGGAACCGTCTTTGTAGGTGGCTAATTTCATGGGAGCAAGGTCTTTGTGAATGTCAAAAGGGTTACGCGCGGCCGTATTGTCGGCCGCTGCCAGCGTCAGGCGTGGCGGCAATGATGCCGCGCCTGACGCGGTGGCGGCTGACGGCGCTGGTGCTGGCGCTGCACTGGCTGGTGCTGGTCGGCTTGCCACTGCAGCAGCACGCTCCCCTGACCCCGCCGGCGCAGGTGTTCAGCACGCGCACGCTGGCCGCGCCGGCCCCCGCGCCGTCCCCGCCCCCCTCCAGCGCAGCCGCTGCCGTCCCCAAGTCCGCCCCGGTGCGCCGTACGCCAGTGCGCAAGCAACCGCCGGCGCCGGTCACGCCGCAGGCCCTCCCCGCCCCAGACACCACGCCGCAGCCCGCCAGTGCGGTTGCCGCCATGGCCCCATCCGAGGCCAGCGCCGAGAACGCGTCCACCCCCCCCGCAGAGGCTGAAACGCCCGGCGCCGCTGCAGCGCCGGAAGGGGCGGGCGCGCAAGCTGCCGCCACCGATCCCAACCCCACGCCCAACGTCCCTGCCGGCAGCACCTCTGCCGCTCCAACAGAACCCGTGCTGCCCACGTCCCTGGCACCGACCGGCGCCATCGACATCGAAGTGCCCGGCGCCGTGGCCCGCAGCGGCCCCGGCACGACACCAGCAGTGCAGATTCCGGCACCACGGCGGCTGCAGTTCGATGTCAGCGGCGAAGCAAAGAAATTCCACTACAGCGCCCGTGCCGAGCTGCTGTGGCAGCACGACGGCCAGCATTACCAGGCGCGCCAGGAGATCAGCCTGCTGTTTTTGGGCGCGCGCACGCAAACCAGCGTGGGGGCCCTCAGCGACGGCGGTTTGCGCCCGCAGCGCTTTGGTGACCGCGCGCGCAACGAGCAGGCCGCACATTTCGACTACGCCCAAGGCCAGGTCACCTTCAGCGCCAACACGCCGCCGGCAGCGATGGTGGTGGGCACGCAAGACCGGCTCAGCGTATTTATCCAGCTGGGCGCCCTGCTGGCGGCGGCGCCCGAGCGCTATCCGCCCGGCACGCGCATCAGCTTGGCCACGGTGGGTGCACGCGCGGCCGATGTGTGGGCGTTCACGGTGCAGGGCACGGAAATGCTGGATTTGCCGACCGGGGCCCTCAGCGCACTCAAACTGCAGCGCCTGCCCCGGCGCGACCATGAGTACGACCAGAAGGCCGAACTGTGGCTGGCGCCCACGCTGGGCTACCTGCCGGTGCGCATCCGCATTACCCAGGCCAATGGCGACTTTGCCGACCTGCGTCTGCGCAGCCAGGCACCGCCCTGAGCAGCGGCCAGTCCCCCAGCCACAGCAGCGCCGCAGGGCTTGGGGGATACTCCCCAACAGGCACTACGCCCGCGCAGGACTTGAACTCCGCGCAAATGCTGTCATCTGACAAGCACACCGATCAGGGAGATCACCATGCAAATGCTCTACGACTCAGAATCTTTTGTGGTTGTCCACATGTTGCCGGACGCCCTGGAGCAGGAGCACGTCCCCAGCGCGGACAGCCCCGACAGCCCCGAACCGGTGCCACAACTGGCCCGCCACGGTTTTCAGATCGTCGATAAGCGCTCGGGCAAAGAGCTGTATCTGGATGGCTCCTGGGCCGAGATGTTCCAGCAGAAAATTCTGGCTTGGCAGCGCGATGCACCGACCCAGGAAGAGGTCGAAGACACCCTGGACCGCTATACCGGGCTGGCGCAAAACCCGGTGGTGGTGCATTAAAGTGACGAATTCAGCCTCAAAACAGCCTCAAACGCTTGAGTGACATGCGCTATATGCTATTTATTCAATAGCACATAGACCCCCAGCCTTCAAGACAGACGCAGCCGGTCGGCGGCGTAGACCGCAGCCTGCACACGCGAGCTCAGGTTGAGCTTGCGCAAAATGTGCTGCACGTGGATTTTTACCGTGGTTTCGGCAATGTCCAGCGTGCGCGCAATCTCCTTGTTGCTGGCGCCGCGGGCGATTTCACGCAATACCTCTTCTTCACGTGGCGATAGGGCAGGCGCTGCAGCACTGGCGCAGCCGTGCCCGGCCGGGGCTGGCACCGCCGCCGCGAGCAGCGCCGGCGCCAGCGCGTCCTGGGCCTGAAACGCCGCTACCAGCTTGCCCATCAACTCCACGCTCACCACCGGCTCGCCACACATCGCCCGGCGGATGGCCTGGGCCAGCAGATCGCCTTCAATCGTCTTGAGCAGATAGCCCTGCGCGCCGTTGCGCAGCGCCAGGGCCAAGTCGTGCGCGTCTTCGCTCACGGTGAGGATCAGCACCCGTGCCTGCGGCGCGAGCTGGCGCAGGTCTTTCACGGCATCGATGCCGCGCACACCGGGCAGGTGGTTATCGAGCAGGATGACGTCGGGCTGCAGCGCCGGCGCTAGGCGCAGCGCCTGCGCAGCGTCGCCGGCTTCGCCCACCACCTGCAGGCCGGCATCCTGCTCCAGCAGCGCAATCAGGCCACGGCGAAACAAGGTGTGGTCATCGACCACCAACAGGGTGATGGGAGCAAGGGGCGTGCAATCGGGCATGGAGTTCAGTGCAACGGAAGGGTGGAATTTTTGCCCCGCGCAGAGGGGGGCGCCAGCATGGCGTGTGCCGGGGCGCCGGGTGCCAACTCGATGGTCACCATGGTGCCCTGACCGGGCGCCGACTGGACATGCACGCGCGCACCAATGCCGAGCGCGCGCTCGTACATGATGCCCAGACCGACATGCAAGGAGTCGGCTGCGGTAGGTGTCGGGTCAAAACCCACGCCGTCGTCTTGCACCTCGATACGCCAGTGCGGATGGCGATAGGCGCGCACTTGCACGCGGCTGGCCTGGGCGTGCTTGCGCACATTCGACAGCGCCTCCTGCACGATGTGCAGCACCTGGATCTGCACATCCGGCGCCAGCGGCAGGCCGTGGCCTTGCATGGTCAGCTGGGTGGCCATGCCGGTCTGGTGCTCGAACTTGGACAGGGTGGTGCGCAGCGCCGCTTCAATGTCTTCGGCGCTGGTGCGCGTGCGAAAGTGCACCAGCAGTTCGCGCACATCGGCATAGCACTCGCGCACGCCCACATCCAGTTCGGCCATGCTGCGCTCGCGTGCGGCGACATTGCCCTTGGCCACCGCATCGCGCAACAGTTGGGTCTGAATTTTCAAAAACGCCAGCGACTGGGCAATCGAGTCGTGCAACTCGCGCGCCAGCAGGCTGCGCTCTTCGGCCACCGCTGCCTCGCGCTCCAGCGCCGCCGCGCGCAGCCCTTCCATCGAGCTGGCCAGATGGCGCACCATGGCTTCGAGCAGCTCGCGCATGTCCGGCGTCAGCTCGACCGGCGAGCGAAAGAACAGGTTCAGTTCACCCAGCACGCGCTGGTGCACCTGCACCGGCAGAGCCACCAGGGTTTCATAGCCGGCCTCGTGGCAATGCGGCAAAAACATCGGCGTGGACGGCGTGATCGAGATCACCCGCGCGCCCGGTTTGCGCTGCGGCTGACCACAAAAGCAACTGCCCGCCTGCAGGCATTGCTCCTGCTCGGCCATGGCGCGCGGCAGGCCATCGGTGGCCAGAATGACGTAGCGCTCGTTACCCTCGTCCGACCAGCGCACCACCGCCGCATCGGCGCCCGAGACGCTGCGCACCTGGCGCACAAAGCCGCGCGCCAGCACCTCCAGATTGCCGGCCTCGGAGGCTTGTGCACTGACTTGGTACAAGGCCGCCAGGCGCTGGCTCTTGATTTCGATGCTGGCGGTTTTCTCGCGCACTTTCGATTCCAGATCGGCGTGCGAGGTCTGCATCGCCCGGGCCATCAGGTTAAAGCCCTGCATGAGCTGGCCAAATTCATCGTTCGACGCCACCTCCAGACGCGTCCCCAATTCGCCCTGGCGGATGCGTGCCAAGGCCTGCTGCAGCAGCGCCACCGGGCTGAGCACCACCCAGTAACTGATGGCCATGAAGGCCACGGCAGCGGCAATCGCCACCGCTACCAGCAGCAGCTGGAACAGGTGCAGCACGGCCGTCCAACGCATGATTTTCACCTCGATGGCATCAACAAAACCATCCATGCGCTGCACAAAGGCATCGGCCTGCCCCAACACCGCCGCCGCGCCGGGCCGCTGGGAGCCCAGCCACTGCCCGTGCACGCTGGCCCACGCGGTGCGAATGGCGTCAAAACGGCTGCGTGTGTCCTCGCTCCAGGGCACATACAGCGGGCGCATCGGGTCGCCCACGCGCAGCAACTCCAAGCTGGCATCGAACTGCAGCACCCGCTGCGCCAGTTCGGCGGGCGATTCACCTGGCAACGCCAAGACTATGCGCAGGGTGTGCATGCGCAAGCGCCCGGCCTCATTGACCGCAGCGGCGCTGCCCTCCAGCCGCCAGGCGATCCACAGCGTCAGGCTGATCGAGGCCATCGCTACCAGCAAAAACACCAGCCCCATGGCCAGCAGCTTGGTGGTGAGCGTGTGGGACTTGCGCATGGCGGCAGTGTAAGAGAGGCCCCTGCCGCAGCCCCCGCCCCCGCCCCATTACCATGGTGGCCATGCGCCCTCGCTCCTTACTCCTCTGTCTCTGCGCCCTGGCCCTGGTACTGGGCAGCACGGCGTGCACGGCGCCGCTGCCCTTGCGCGCGCGCCAGGCCCTGCTGCCGGCCGATATCCTGCTGCTGGGCGAGCAGCACGACGCCCCTGAACACCAGACGTGGGAGAAGGACACCGTGCAATGGCTGGCGCAGCGCGGCGAACTGGCGGCGCTGGTGCTGGAAATGGCCGAGCAAGGCCGCAGCACCCAGGCACTGGCGCCCGATGCCAGCGAAGCCGCAGTGCAAAAAGCGCTGTACTGGAACGACGCCGCTTGGCCCTGGGCCGCGTATGGGCCGGTGGCCATGGCCGCCGTGCGCGAGGGTGTGCCGGTGCTGGGCGGCAACCTGCCGCGCAAGCGGCTCAACGCCACCACGACCGATACCGCCCTGGACGCCCAATTGCCCGCCGCCGCCTGGCAGCGCCAGCAGCAGGCGGTGCGCGAAGGCCACTGCGATCTGTTGCCCGAAAAAATGCTGCCCGGCATGGTGCGCGTGCAGATTGCCCGCGACCTGCAGCTGGCGCACACCGCTGCCGCTGCCGTGCAACGCGGCAAGGTGGTGGTGGTGGTGGCCGGCGTCGGCCATGTCCAGCGCACCCTGGGGGTGCCGCTGTACCTGCCGAAGAATTTAGTGGCAAAAGTGGCTGTAGCCCAGGCAGGACAAGCGCTAGCCGCTATCGAAGAAGAAGCAGACTGGGTACACCAGACGCCCGCCCTGCCAGCGCACGACGCCTGCGCGCCGCTGCGCCAGCAGTGGCCGGGCGCAGCAGGCACCAAGCCCCAATAACCGCCCTCAGCGCCCGTCCACCGGCCTCACACCGGCGCCAGTTTTTGTGCCTGCAGCAGCACAGCAAACTCGGCTGCCGGCAGCGGGCGGCTGCGCAGATAGCCCTGGTAACTGTGGCAGCCACGCGCGCGCAAAAACGCCAGTTGTTCGGGCGTTTCCACCCCTTCGGCCAGCACCTCCAAGCCCATGCTTTGGCCCATGGCGATGATGGCGGCACTGATGGCCATGTCGTCCGCGCTTTGCGGAATTTCGCGGATGAAGCTCTGGTCGATTTTCAGTACGTCGATCGGAAAGCGCTTGAGGTGTGCCAGCGACGAATAGCCGGTACCAAAGTCATCCACCGCCAGGCGCAAACCCAGGTCACCCATGCGCCGCAGCACCTTGAGCGCCTCCTCGGGCTGCTCGGCCAGAGCACTTTCGGTGATCTCCAGCTCCAGCCGATTGGCCGGAAAACCCGTGGCCGACAGCACGCCGCTGACGCAGTCCACCAGATCGGTCAGGTGAAACTGGCGCGGCGAGACGTTGATGGCGATGGTCACCGGCGCCAGTCCGGCATCCAGCCAGAGCCGGCCCTGGCGGCAGGCGGTCTCCAGTACCCACTCGCCCAGCGGGCCAATGATCCCGGACGACTCGGCCACCGGAATGAAACGCACCGGCGAGATCCAGCCCTCTTGCGGATCGTGCCAGCGCAGCAGTGCCTCGGCGCCGACGATGCGGTCGCTGGCAATATCGACCTGCGGCTGGTAGTGCAGCGACAAATGGCCTTGCGCCATGGCCTGGCGCAGACGCGCCTCCAGCTCCAGCCGCTCACGCGCCGCCTGCGTCATCTCTTCATGGAAGAAGCACCAGGCGCCGCGCCCGCGCGCCTTGGCACCATACACCGCCGCGTGCGCGCCTTGCAGCAGTGCTTGGGCACTGGCAGCGTGCGTCGGGAACATGCAGATGCCGACGCTGGCACCAGCCACCACCTCAAAGCCATCGGGCGAACACCACGGCACCGCGACGGCAGCCAGCAGTTGGCGCGCCACGGCAGCGGCGCCCTCGGGGTGGCGCAAATGGCGCACCACCACCGCCATTTCATCGCCCGCCATGCGCCCGAGCAAATCGCCGGGGCGCAGCGCCGAATGCACCTGCAGCGCAATGTGCTTGAGCACTGCATCGCCGGCGGCATGGCCGTAGCTGTCGTTGACGTCCTTGAAGCGGTCCAGGTTGAGTTGCAGCACCGCCAGCATCTCGCCCGAGGCCGTCGCCTGCTGCACGGCGGCATCGAGCTGCTGAATAAACCAGGAGCGGTTGGACAGGCCAGTCAGCGGGTCGTTCTGCGCCAGCGCGTCCAGGCGTTTCTGCTGGGCTTTCTCTTCTGAAATGTCGCTGAACATGCACACGTAGTGCGTGACGGTCCCGGTCTCGTCACGTACCGCGCTCAGGGACATGTGCTCCGGAAAAATCTCGCCGTTTTTGCGCCGGTTCCAGATCTCACCCTGCCAGCGACCGGTGACGGCCATGGTGGCCCACATGGCGCTGTAGAACGCGATATCGTGGCGGCCGGACTTGAACAGGTTGGGCGTCTTGCCGAGCAATTCGCTCTCGGTGTAACCCAGCAGCCGCGTGACGGCGGCATTGGCCGACAGGATGCGGCTGTGCGCATCGGTCACCAGCACGCCTTCGGTGGTGTTATCGACTACGGTAGAGGCCAGGCGCTGGCGCTCTTGGGCGTCGCGCTCATCCGACATATCGGTGAGCACACCAGAAAAACGCTCGGTCTGGCCCTGCGCACCCAGCACGCACTGGCCGCGCGCCATGAACCAGCGGTACGTGCCGTCATAGCACAGCAGCCGCATGTTGTCGATCCAGAGCCCGCCCGACGCCATCGCGCGGCGCAAGCCAGCCACCACCGAGGCACGCTCGCTGTCATGCAGGCGAGCTTCAAAGCGAAAATCACGGCTTAGGTTGTCGCCGGTGTAGCGCAACATGCGCGCCATGCCGGGAGAAAAATCACACTGGCGCTGCAGCATGTCCCAATCCCACACCCCACTGCCACTGGCCTCCAGCGCCAGTTGCAAGCGCGTCTCGCTGCGCGCCAAGGCAGCGCGTGCGGCATGCAGCGGGCCGGTGTCTTGCAGCACGCAGAGCAAGTGCGCGGCTTCATCGGCCAGCGCCGGCACCAGCGTCACGGTGCACAGCACCGGTACGCGCCGGCCATCGCTGAGGCGGTGGCATTCGCGCTCGCCAACATAGTGGTCAATCTCGCCCGCCAGCAGGCGGTCAAGCTGCTGCACCGCCCAGTTGCGATCGGCAGCGCGCACCACCTCGCGAAAATTGAACCCCAGCACCTCCTCGGGATTCGTATCCAGCATCCGCAGCATCTGCTCGTTGGCCCACAAAAACTGTCCCGGAATGGTGATGCGCGCAATGCCGGCGGGGGCGTTGCGCAGCACATTCATGGTTTTTTTCTCGGCCAGCCGGCGAACGCCCTCGGCCCGCTGCGCGCGGCGCAGCAGCCACCAGGCCAGCGCCCCGGTGGACAGCACATACAGCCAGCCCTTCCATATTTGGTAGTGCTGCAAATGCTCTTTATCGACAGCCATATCGGCCAGCCAAGGCTCGCCCACCAGCACCCACAGCGCCCCAATGACCAGGTACGAGACCAAGCCAATCCACGGTCGCCAAAATGGGGGGCGGTTGTTTTTATCCATCGATGCGTTCATCTGTTCCTTCATGCGTCGGTCATGCTGCGACAATCTTGCCGCTATGACCCACGCCTATGTTCTGAACCTCTCTTGCCCCGACCAACTCGGGCTGGTACACGCTGTGTCGGGCTTTTTGCTCGAACACAGCGGCAACATCGAAGAAGCTGCGCAATACAACGACCCCGCGACCGGGTTGTTTTTCATGCGCGTGCAATTTGCCTGTGCACAAAGCCACACGGCCTTGTCTGAACACCTCACCACCTTTGCCCAGCCCTACCAAATGCGCTGGAACCTGAGCGCCACCGCGCAGCCTATGCCCACGGTAATTCTGGTCAGCCGCGAAGGTCATTGCCTCAACGACCTGCTGTTTCGCTGGAAGTCAGGCCTACTGCCGGTAGACATCCGCGCCATCATCAGCAACCACCGCGACTTCTACCAGCTGGCGGCCAGCTACAACGTCCCGTTTCACCACATTCCCGTCACTGCCGCCACCAAGGCCCAGGCGGAAGCACGCCAATACGACATCATCCAAGCCGAAGGCGCCGAGCTGGTGGTACTGGCGCGCTACATGCAGGTGCTGTCCAACGACCTGTGCACCAAACTGGCCGGCCGCGCCATCAATATCCACCACAGCTTTCTGCCCAGCTTCAAGGGCGCCAAGCCCTATTACCAGGCGCACGACCGGGGGGTGAAACTGATTGGCGCCACGGCGCACTACGTCACGGCCGATCTCGATGAAGGCCCGATTATCGAACAAGACGTTACACGTGCGGACCATAAAGACACCGTAGAAGCTCTAACTGCCCGTGGCCGCGACACCGAAAGTCAGGTGCTGGCGCGCGCCGTGAAGTGGCACAGCGAGCACCGGGTGCTGCTCAACGGCCACAAAACCGTCATCTTTCGCTAAACCAGGCCGGGGCTGTGGCCGCGCGCGTTTCCTCTACAGTCCCCACCATGACGTCCGCCCACCCTACCCCAGCTGCCGCCCCCATCGCCCCCTCGCCCAGCCGCGCCGCACGCCAGGCCGAGGTGGTGCAGGCGCTCTTGCAACACCTGCCGGCGCACGCGCTGTTGTGGCACAGCGAAGACACCACGCCCTACGAGTGCGACGGCCTGACCGCCTACCGCCAGCGCCCGCTGGTGGTGGCGCTGCCCGAGACCACCGAACAGGTGCAGGCGCTGCTGCAGGCCTGCCACCGCCTAGCCGTGCCGGTGGTGGCACGCGGTGCCGGCACCGGGCTGTCGGGCGGCGCCCTGCCGCACGCCCTGGGCGTGACGCTGTCGCTGGCCCGGTTCAACCAAATCCTGACAATGGACCCGCGCAGCCGCACCGCAGTGGTGCAGTGCGGTGTACGCAACCTGGCCATCAGCGAGGCGGCAGCGCCCTACGGCCTGTACTACGCGCCCGACCCCAGCAGCCAGATCGCCTGCACCATCGGCGGCAACGTGGCCGAAAACTCCGGCGGCGTGCACTGCCTGAAATACGGCCTGACCCTGCACAACGTGCTGCAGGTGCGGGGCTTTACTGCTGCGGGCGAAGCCGTCACTTTCGGCAGCACTGCGCTGGACGCGCCTGGCTACGACCTGCTGGCCGCTGTCGTCGGCAGCGAAGGCATGTTGGCGGTGGTGACCGAAGTCACCGTCAAACTCATCCCCCAGCCGCAACTGGCGCGCTGCATCATGGCCAGCTTTGACGACATGCGCAAAGCCGGCGACGCCGTGGCCAACGTGATTGCCGCCGGCATCATCCCGGCTGGGCTGGAGATGATGGACAAGCCGATGACGGCCGCCGTCGAAGACTTTGTCCACGCCGGCTACGACCTGAGCGCCGAGGCGATCCTGCTGTGCGAATCCGACGGCACGCCCGAAGAAGTGGAAGAAGAAATGGGCCGCATGAGCGCCGTACTGCGCGCTGCCGGCGCCACCGCCATTGCCGTGAGCCAGAACGAGGCCGAGCGCCTGCGCTTCTGGAGCGGGCGCAAAAACGCCTTTCCGGCCAGCGGGCGCATCAGTCCCGACTACATGTGCATGGATTCGACCATCCCGCGCAAGCGCCTGGCCGACATCCTGCTGGCCATCCAGGAGATGGAGAAAAAGTACCAACTGCGCTGCGCCAACGTGTTCCATGCCGGCGACGGCAACCTGCACCCGCTGATCCTGTTTGACGCCAACGACCCGGACCAGCTGCACCGCTGCGAATTGTTTGGCGCCGACATTCTGGAAACCAGCGTCGCCATGGGCGGCACCATCACCGGCGAACACGGCGTCGGCATCGAAAAACTCAGCAGCATGTGCGTGCAGTTCAGCGCAGAAGAAAACGCACAGATGCTGGCCCTCAAGGCGGCGTTTGACCCCGCCGGCCTGCTCAACCCGGGCAAGGTCATTCCGACGCTGCACCGCTGCGCCGAGTACGGAAAAATGCTGGTGCGCGGCGGGCAGATCAAGCACCCGGATTTGCCGCGCTTCTGAAGCCTAAGCCGGGCCTTCGGTCAGTTCGGCATACAGCTGCCGGTCGGTGGCGTAACAGCTACACGCTTGCGCCTCCAGCGCTGATCGGTTCTGCACGGTGATTGCACCCCGGTGGTATTTGATCAGGCCGCTCTTTTTGAACTCATTGGCGGCCACCGTGACGCCGACGCGGCGCACGCCAAGCATCAGCGCCATGGACTCCTGGGTGACGCGAAAGGTGTCCGCCTCCGCCCGGTCCTGGCTCATCAGCAGCCAGCGGGCCAGACGCTGACTGATCGCGTGAAAACGCTCGCAGGCCGAGGCCAGCGTCTGCTGGTGCAGCCGCACCAGCAGACTGGTCTGCATCACCTGGCGCAGCTTCGGGCTGACAAGGCATTCCCGCCGCAAGGTCTTGGCGTCGATACGATAGCTGTGGCCGGCCCCCTGCACCAGCGCACGCCACGGCGTCTTGGCCAGGCCCAGCACCAGCTCAGAACCAACCATGGATTCGCGCCCCACCATGCCCACCTCTAACGCCGGGTAGGTGTCCACATCAATCACCAGCGAAATAAAGCCCGACTGCGGGAAGTAGGCATGGCTCAGCGGCTTACCGCGCACACTCAATTCGGCGGAGAGCACCAGTTCAAACGGTTCGCACTGATCCAGCAGGCGCTTGCGCGTCGCCTTGGGCAGTTGCTGGATCAGCAGGTTTTCGGCTTGTACCATCAGGATGTCCTCACTGTTCGTTCAGAAACACCCAAAGGGGGGCGGCCTCTGGCAGCGCCCATACCCACGCGCATGAATCCACCACCCCCCCAGTATTGCAGTGCGCCGCAAGTTCTGACTGTCTGCCAGCGCACACCAGGGTCAGGGCTGGGGGCTCAGGGCCACGCCACATGCATCGCCCTATGGGCCCCTACAATGCCTTGCTGTAAGGCAGCAGGCGGTCGTATTCATCTTTCACCACCGCATAACACTCGCAGGTGCGCTCTTCCAGTCCAGCACGGTCGAGCACGCTAATGCGGCCACGGGCGTACCGGATCAGGCCGAGCTTTTGCAGCTTCAGCGCCGCTTCGGTCACGCCCTCGCGGCGTACGCCCAGCATGTTGGCAATCAATTCCTGCGTCATCACCAGCTCGTTGCCGCTCAGGCGATCCAGACTCAGCAGCAACCAGCGGCACAGCTGCTGATCCAGCGTATGGTGGCGGTTGCAGACGGCGGTTTGCGCTATCTGCGTCATGAGCGCCAGGGTGTAGCGCAACAACAGGTGCAGCACCGGGCCGGAGCGGGCAAATTCTTCCTTGATGTCGGCTTTGCGCAGGCGGTAGCCCTTGCCGGCACTCTGCACCACCGCGCGGTTCGGTGTGGTTTCGCCGCCCATGAAGAGCGCAATGCCCACCACGCCCTCGTTGCCGACCACCGCGATTTCGGCCGAATCACCGTTTTTCAGCACATACAACAGCGAGACGATGGCGTTGGTGGGGAAGTACACATGGCTCATCTTGCCGCCCGACTCATGCAATACCTGACCCAGCGGCAGATCCACCGCCTCCAGCAGGGGTGCGATGCGCTGCCATTCAGGCTCGGGAAGCGAAGCCAGCAAACTGTTGGCCGATGGATCTGGAGTAATACCCATGTGAATTTTTCAGACGGAGTCTGGTCTTGGACGTATGTGAGACTGACCCAGCATAGGCAGTTGGGTCGGTTTCATCTGTGCGCTAGCGCACAAAAGACGCCACCTTATACGATGGTTTCCCGAGATCAGCGCCTGGGTTAATGCGTTTCGAAATGCAACGATCCGTACGCTAGCGCACGGATAAAAACGCGTCCAGGGGCCATGCTTGTACCGACTTGGCCAAGGAAACTTTTGCCGCGATCGCGCGGTTGCACCAACAGGTGCCGCGCGCGCTCACCGAGCGCCAAATAATCAATGATGGGAAACCGCTATGTCTGACACAAAATTCCCCCTGCAAGAGAGCACATGCCTCACGGCTCTCAAAACCGCACTGGTGGCGGAGCAGCGGGTACTGGATCTGGCCCCCCATACCGCACGCGCGCGTACCGATACGCTGCTCGGCGCAACGCCGAGCGCAACCTGGCCCGCCAGCGTTTCAGGCGTCGCCATCTCCAGGGCACAAGCCTTGCTCTGACGCGTTCCTGGGGCGCAGTTCACCGATGCGCCGCACCGCCTGGCACGATGAGCAGCTGCAGGCAGGGAGGCTTGCGGTAAAACACGAAGCTGCCGTGCCGGTTCTTCTTGGCGCAATACATCGCTTCATCAGCTTTGGCCATCAGCGTCAAGGCATCCTCGCCGTCCTCGGGGTAAACGGCAATTCCCACACTGACCGAGATCACCAGTTCGCGACCCGCCACACAGACCGGCTCCGCCACGGCGGCGAGCATTTTGGTGGCGATCGCCGCCGCATCGCTGGCATGCGACAGTTCGGCCAGCAGCACCAGGAACTCGTCGCCCCCGTGCCGGCTGACGGTGTCGGAATCGCGCACACCCGATTCCAGGCGGCGCGCCACCAGTTGCAACACCTCGTCCCCGGCAAGGTGGCCGAGCTGGTCGTTGATCGACTTGAAGTCATCGAGGTCCACGAACAGCAGCGCCGTGCGCAGCCCATGGCGCCGCGCCATGCCGATCGCCTTGTCGAGACGGTCGGCCATCACGGCGCGGGTTGGCGTGCCAGTGAGCGCATCGCGCTGGCTGGTGCGCGTGAGCAGTTCGATTTGCAGGGCGTGGTCATCCGACAGGGCATCCGCGTCAAGCGCGGTCATCAGCAGCCGCTCGTTGGCCGCCAGCAGCAGCCCGGCATGCGCACTGTCGGCGCTGCGCGGTGGCTCGGACAACGCCCATGACGTCGGTAACGCCCGCTTCTGTGCTGTCAGCTCTGCGCGCAGCCGTTGATTTTCCAGGCGCAGCGCTCTCAGCAAGCGCGCCGTGGCTAGCGTCTGGGTGTTCCTTTTTCTAGGCATCACGCTCAACTTCAGCCAGCGCATCCATGTCCAGTCGCTGCCCCGGGCGGCCCGAGAGCAATCCTTCCTGCAAGGGAAGCATGTCGCCGAGGTGGATGCCGTTGTCATCAATCTTGAACAGGCGCAGAGCGTTGGAGTGCGCGCTGGCACGGACCTTGACCACCGCCATCACACGTTGCAGGCGGCTCTCTACCTCCACGTAGCGCTGCACGATGATGGCATCGGTCAGAAAGGCGGTGTCGTAGGGGCTGAAGCTCAGCTCGCTGAAGCGATCCTCCAGTTCCGAAATCATCAACACCGTGACGCCGGTACTCGCCAGCGCCCACAACATGCGCGACAGGGATTCGCGAAAGCCCTCGCGAAAGGTGGGCGCCAGCGCGAGTTCGAAGCCCGACAGCGAATCGATCACGACGCGGCTGGCTTTGAGCCGGTGGATCTCGGCGACCAGCAGGGAGGCGATCTCATCGACGGAAAGATCGGGGGCGCTGGTATCGATCATGCCAATGCGATCGCTGGCAATCAGGCCTGCCACCACCGGACCGCGCGCATTCGCCGCGCGCTGCTCGAACGCGGCGATCACCCCGGTTTCGCCCAGGCGCGCGCCTTCCAGCAAGAAGGCCGACGCCAGCAGACTCTTGCCCGAGCCGGAAGGCCCCGAGACCAGCAGCGAATAGCCGCGCGGCAGGCCGCCGCCCATCATCGCGTCCAGCCCGGGGACACCTGTCCCCAGCCGTGTGCCTGGTGATGCCGCCAACCCGACGTCCGCCGCAAAGGCCGGCACCAGGGCGGAGGGCGCAAACATGCGGATACCGCTGTTACTCATGCGAAAGGTGTGCAACCCCGGCAAGGTGGGTTGGCCGCGCATCTTCATGACCTCCATCTTGCGCACAATCGAGTTGCCCAGCACGCTCTGGCGCAGCCAGATCACCCCGTCAGCGATCGTGAAAACAGGGTTGTGTTCGGTTTCGGATGGGTGCTCTCCCAGCAGGAACGTGGTGGCCTGCCAACTCGTCATCAGCACGCCGAGGTTCTGGATGAAGCGCTGCACGCCCTCATAAGAAGCATCACCGCCCTGGCCCGCCAGCAGCACCGAGCGGAACGAATCGATGAAGACCAAGCCCGGGCCGCTGGCCTCGACCTCCTTGACGATGCGCTGGAGCACCGAGTCGAGGACGCCGGAGGCGGTGTCGTCTGCCAGGTTGACGAAACGAATGCATTGGTTGAGCTTGTCGAAATCGAAGAATTTGAACTGCTGCTGGTAGCGCAGCATCTTGATGGGGGGCTCACCGAGCCCCGTGAAATACAGCGCCGGACGCTCCGGGCTCGCCAGCGCAAACATGATCTGGTGCGCCAGCGTGGTCTTGCCACTGCCGGGCTGTCCGGCAATGAGATTGAACGAAAATTCCGGCAGCCCGCCGCCAAGGACTTCGTCCAGGCCCGGGACGCCGGTCTGTAGTTGATGGATGATCGCTCTGTCGTGGGTCATGAAGGGTCGCCCTGTGTGGGGGTGTGGAGGGTGGGACGCAGCCAGACCGGCTGGAGCAGCTTCTGCGAAAGTGCTTCGCCGAGGAGTCTGGCCAATAGGTCGCAAAAGGTTTTCAGCAGCCAGCCATGGGCGGCCAGCACCAGGGACGGCTCGCGTTGTGCCAGAACTGCGCGCAACACATCAAAGTCGCTGGCCGAAGTGGCACCGGGGTGCACTTCCTCCAGCCACGGGTATTGGGCCCGAGCAAGATGCAGGCTGCGCCTGAAAAGAGCGGACACACCCTGCTGGCCAAAAACAGGCGACAAAACCCTGGCGACACGCTGCCAGGTCGTGACAGCCAGATCGGCCAAGTGGCCGGCATCCACACCCTCGTCCACCAGCCGTGCCAGATGGACTTGCATGCCTTCCAGCCCGATGCGCGTGACCAGCGCGCTGATGCGCCGCTCACCCGCCAAGAAGGGTTGAATTTCTTGCGGACTGCGTATATGGGAAATCAGGTCAGCCACGCCGCACAGTAAACACCACGATGGCGCTCGTCCGTGCGATTGCGCACACAAGGCTGGTAACTATTTGCGCGGCACTTCTTGCTCTACCACCCCCTTTCTCTATACACGGACAAACACATGGAACCTTTGTCCGCCGCGTTCGTTGACACTGGCAACGACCATGCGCGCCCTCCAACCTCTCGAAGAAGACGAATGCATCGCCCGCGCACAGCGGGGCGATATGGCGGCGTTTTCAGAGTTGGTGGCGCGCTACCAGGACCGCATTTATCGCTTTTTGGTGCGATTGACGCGCTCGCCCGACGATGCACTGGAGCTGACCCAGGAAACCTTCTTGAGCGCCTACCAAGCACTGGCACGCTGGCGGCCCGAAGCGCGCTTTACCACTTGGTTGTTTCGCATTGCACGCAACCAAGCCTTTGACTGGCTGCGGCGCAACAAGCGGGTCGAGTTTGTCGCTTTGGGGGACGAACAGGATGTCGGGTTTGCCGACCCCGCACCCACACCGGATGTGACGCTGGAAAGCGTGCAGCGGTTGCGCCACCTCGAACGCGCGCTGGCGCGGCTGCCCCCCGAACACCGCGAAATCCTGCTGCTGCGGGAAATCGAGGCAATGTCTTACGAAGACATCGCTGAGGTGCTCGACATTCGCCTCGGTACCGTGAAATCACGCATCGCCCGTGCCCGTGCTGGGCTGCTAGAAAAAATGCCGCGTTGATAGGAGGAAACCCCATGACTTGCCCCCGACACGATGAACTGTCCGCCTATACCGATCAGGCGATGAAGCCGGGCGAACGCGCCCGCTTTCAGCAGCACTTGCAGACTTGCCCGCGCTGCCAGCAGCAACTTGCAGATTTGCAGGCACTGCAACAAAGCCTGCGCGCCTTGCCGTCACCCACCTTGGGTTTCGACCTGGCCTCCCGTCTGGAAGATCGGCTGCAGCGCCCGCCACCACAACCACAGCGCCGCTGGTCGGCGCTGTGGGGCGGGGGCGGCTGGATGCCCACCGGGCTGACCGCCGGTTTGGCGCTGGTTTCGGGCGTTTGGCTTGGCGGCCTGCTGCTCGGTGGCGGCACCACGGCGGTCACTCGCCCCGTCACCATGGTGCGCGTATTCGACCCGGTGCCACCGGGCGGACTGTGCGCCGCCGTCGAAATTTGCCGCCTGTCGAAAGGAAGGCCATGAGCCGCACCGTCTGGATCCGCTACCTGCTGGTCGCCTCCTTGGCTTTGAATCTGGGCATCATCACCGCCCTCGCCATGCGCCCAGCACCACCCCGACCGGCAGATATGGCCGCGCAGCCGGCCCACCTAAATTTGCAGGACTACCTGCAACTGACCGCCGAACAGCGCACCCAATGGCAGCAGCTGGAGCCGAAATTTCTACAGGCATTGACCACCAACTGGCAAGACATCCAACAGCGTCGCGAGGCCTTGGTGCGGCATATTTTTGCCGCCACGCCAGACCGTGCCGCTATCGATGCCGAACAAGCGGCGATTGCCGGCCTGCAAGGCGCACAACAACAGCGCGTGATTGCACAGTTGCTGGCCGAGCGTCAGCTACTGGACGACTCACAGCGCCAGCGCCTGATGGACTTGCTGCTGAGCCGCTACGCCCAAGAAACCACAGAAGAAGAGCTGCTGCACCGCGATTGATTGCGCGGGCAAAAACCAACGCAAAAAAACAGGGAACATTTCAAGCGACGGTTCGTTGAAGACAACAAGGCCGCCGCAACCAAGCGGCCCTCAACTCGTTCAACCTCTACTGGAGTCGTTTCATGCAATCACCCCTTGCCCTGCTGCTGGCCTTGGCCCTGTCCTCCCCCTTGGCCGCACTGGCCGCTGCCGACGCCCATGGCCACAGCCAAGCTGCCCCCCACAAGTTGGAGCTCAACGCCGGCAAGAAGTGGGGCACCGACGACGCGCTGCGCCAAGCCATGTCAACCATCCACACCTCGGTCCAGCAGACGCTGCCAGCAGCCCATTCAGGCAAGGCGACCGTCGCCGACTACGACGCCTTCGGCAAGGGCGTCACGGCGCAAATTACCTACATCGTAGAAAACTGCAAACTCGACCCAAAGGCTGATGAACAGCTGCACATCATCGTGGCGAACCTGATGAACGGCGCGGAAGCCGCCGAGGGTAAGCACGGCGAGCAGAAACGCGCGGCGGGTGTAGTGGAAGTCGCCCAGGCCGCGAATGCCTACGGCAAGCACTTCGACCATGCCGGCTGGAAATCCATCAAGCTGCCGCATTAAGGGACAAAGGTTGGGGTGGAGCGAAACCGCCCCAGCCCCATCTCCACCAGTCCGTGTGGACGGCGCAGCAGAAACAGCACTTCCAGCCCCATCCGCTGCGCTAGTCCCAAGCCTTCGCCGGGGCCGGCCACCAACAGCGCGGTGGCCCAGGCGTCGGCGTGCATACAACTGCGCGCCAGCACCGTGACCGAGGCCACGCCGTTGTTGACTGGCGCAGCGCGGCGGGCGTCCATGCTGTGCGCCAAGCGCGCATCACCCACTTTCAGATAACGCCGGTAATCGCCCGAGGTGGCCACGGCCACATCCTGCAGTTCGATGACCCCATGCACCGCGCGCTGCCCCGATTGCGGTGACTCCAGCGCCACCGCCCAAGGCGCACCACTGGCTTGACTGCCCACGGCGCGCAGCTCACCATCGAGCGCCAGCAGCGCATGGCGCACACCGTGCTGCTGCAATACGGTTGCCATGCGGTCTACCGCGTAACCCTTGGCAATGCCGCACAGGTCCAGTTGCACAGGGTGGTGCTTGCGGGCACGGCCACCGGGAAGGTCAAGTTCCAAGCATTCAGATGTCGTGCGCGGCACAGCGTGGCGCGCGGTGTGGATAGCCGCCGCATCCGGCGCATCACGCAGCGCACCAAAGCCCCAGGCATCGACCAGCGCGCCGACACCCGGATCAAACGCGCCCGCGCTCAGGCGGTGAATCTCCAGCGCGCAGGCCAGCACCTCCAGTATTTCAGCGGGCAAATCCACCCTAGCGTCCACCGGCGCGCAGTTCAGGCGCATCAGGTCGCTGTCGGACTTCCACGGTGACATTTGCTGATCCACCTGCGCCACCGCAGCGGCAAGCGCTTGCTGCAGGGCCACCACATCCATGTTGGCGTCAGCGTCCACACTGGCAGACCAGCGCGTGCCCATGGTCGGGCCATGCAGGGTCGTGCGCTGGCCAGATACGGCGGGCGCAGCGGCTTCAGAAAACGTCTTCGGCATAGCGCTCCTTGGCTTTCAGCTGCGACACGCTTAAGCACAGCGGCGCAAGGAGGGTATCCAGCGTTTCAGCCACGTCGTGCGCCATGGCGCGGCTGCCGCAGACGCGCACGATGGCCCCCTGCGCCAACAGGTCGCGCACACGCTCGGCGTCGCGGCGCAAGGCGTCCTGCACATAACCACCACCGTCGGGCACGCGCGAGAACGCTGTCTGCACCTTGGCCAAGCGTCCTTCGCCTAGCCATTGCTGGATTTCGGTGCCAAAGTAGAAATCCTGCGCCGGATCGCGTCCACCAAAGTACAGGTGCATGGGGGTGTGCTTATCGTTGCGACGAATGAATCCAGCCAGCGGCGCCACGCCGGTGCCAGCCCCGATCAGCAGTACCGGCCGGCGCGTGCGTGGCAGCGCAAAACCGGGGTTGGAGCGGATAAAGGCCGCCATGGAGTGGCCCGGCTGCAAGCCCAGCAGGTGCGTCGAGCACAGGCCGCCGGGCATCTGGCGCACGCAGATTTCTAGAAAACCGTCTGCCCAGCCCGACGCCAGCGAGTAGAAGCGCGGCACGGCCGATCCCGGCGGCACGATGCCGACCAAGTCGCCCGCCGCAAAGTGCGCCAGACCGTGCCTGCCGCCGTCTTGGGCGGGCCACGCAAAGCGCAGGATGGCGGTGGGCTCTCCGGTGCTCCCTGGGTAGTCCTGGCGCGCCACCAGCGTGAGCGCGGTGGTGGGCGGCATGCGCGGCACATAGTCCAGCACCACGGGCTCGCCCAACGCCTGCGCCAGCGTCCTGCCCCAACGTGCAAACTGCTGGCTCGACTGCTGGTGGATGCATTCCAGCGGCAACAGCGCAGGCCAACCCTGTGCCCGCAGCGTGGTCTCCAGCGCCTCGGCAAAAGCGCAGAAGGCCGGAAACTGCCGGTCGCCAAAGCCCAGCACCGTCACCGGTACCGCGCTGGCGCTGAGTTGGGCGATGCGCTCCAGCGCATGGCTAGCGTGGGCCGGGGCTTGGCCTTCACCATAGGTGGCGGCCAGCACAAACACCTGTCGCGTAGTGGCCGTGGTCTGAAACTGCTCCAGCGCCCCGGTGTAGACACGGTGGCCGTTGTGGCCCAGCGCGTCGTGCAGCGCTTGGGCAAAGCCCCAGGTACTACCGCCTTCACTGGCAACAAAAATCAGCACGTCGGCCTGCGCCAGCGGGCTGTTGCCGGTGATGTGCGGCGCTTGGCCGCGGGTCTGCCACCAAATGGTGACGCCCGACAGCCAAAACAGCAGCACGCTGGCACCCACCAGCGCCAGCACCACGGCCCAGGGCCAAGCCGCTTCGCCGGTGTGCAGCACCCGCGCCCAGTCGTACACGCGCTGCGCCAAGGTGGCATCTTGCCAAGCCAGCGTCTGCCCCGAGTAGCGGTTGATCCAGCCCTCGCCTTGGCTGGTGGCAACTTTCCAAGTATCTTCAGGGTCTGTCGCGTCGGGAAAATTTAGCTTGTGCAAGTCCTGTGCGGACAAGTTTTGCAACAAAATCAACTGCGCAGCGGGCAGGGCAGGCAAGGCGGTCTGATTGGCGGCCACCACCGAAACCACCTCCGGTTCGGTTCCAGCGTCCAGCGCCACCAACCCCAAGGTGGTCGCGCTCATATACAGCGCCGTGATCGAGGTCAGGCACAACAGCGCCAACACCACCCGGCCCGTGACTACGTGGATGCGCTGCGCCAGCGACCCACGTACCCGCGCCGCCAGCCGGCTCCAGCCGCCCATGCGGCGCAGCAGCAAGACCAAAGCCGAGACGCAGATCAAAGCCATCGCCAGCGCAATGCCCGCCGCCGCCCAACGACCGGCGTCGTCCAACAGCAGTGAGCGGTGCAGATTCTTCACCCAGCGCGGCAGCGCCGAGGGCTGCCAAGCGCCCAGCACTTGGCCGTTGGCCGGGTCGACGTAAGACGCCTTCGCTTGGTCGCCATCGAAGCTGAACACCACGATGGCACCTGAGGGCAGGTGGCGGATTTCCTCGACAGTTGGCACGGTGCGTGTCACGCGCTCCACCAGCGTGGCGACCGACAGACCGCCCGGCGCGGCAGGGGCCTGCCACGCCTGCTGCACCGGGTCGAATGCCAAGATAGCGCCGCTGATGCCCAGCACCAAGGCCAAAGTGCCCAGCGTCAGACCCAGCCAGCGGTGGATTGCTTTCCAGCCCATGCGTGTGTCCTTTATGGCAGTTGGAAGGTCAGCGACTGGAGGTATTGCTTGCCAGCCTGTGGCTTACCAGCGTTGCCGGTGGTCAGCGGTACGCGGATTTCCGACGGGCTGTCACGCATATCTTCCACCGCGGCATCGAGGCGAATTTCGTAGCCAGCGTCAATCAGTGCATCGGCAATGTCGGCGGTCACCTTGAGCGTGCGTCCCGCGCCGACGCTGGCACCGGTCACGCCGGTCAGGCGCTTGGCGTCACCGCTGGAAAGCCGGTTCCAGTCCGACAGGTGCTTGTAGTACTTGGCCTTGCCGCCGGCCACCCACAGCGTGCCGGCATAGGCACCCTTGGCATCGGTGAGGTACGCGGCCACATAAGCGCCGTTGCCGCTGTAGCTTTTGAGTGGGATGCTCAAAGTGACTTGGCGGCTGTGCGCCAGTGCAGGAACGGCCAGCACGCAAGCGGCGGCCAGAGTGGTCAAAAGGGGTTTGGACATGGTGATGCTCCAGTGTGTGGGGAGAAAATTACTCCACCTGACCGCGCGGTGCGGTGCCAGGGGTGAACAGGGGCGCTGGCGCAGCGGCGCCGCTCGGTGGCTGCGGCGCAGCGTGCTCGCGATCCCGATCCCGGTCGCGCTCTTTGGAACGCTCGCGGTCGCGTTGCTTCATCTTCAACACCTTCAAGGTTTCCGGGTCGATCTTGGCTTTGAAGGCGCGGCCTTGGGCATCGGTGCCGCGAATCTCGTAGCAGCCGTCATCGATCTTCAGCCGCTGGATTTGCCAGCCCTCGCGGGCCGCCATTTGCCGCACCGCCTCGCGGGACTGCCAATGCTCCATCGGTGCCTTGCAATCGTCATCGGCAAAGGTCGGCAAAGTGGCCAGGCCCAGTGACAAAGCCAGCAAGCCACGGCGCAGGCAAGGAAGGTGATTCATGGAAGGCTCCTTTTCAAAACATTAACGCATGACAAACGACTCGCGGTGCAAGCGCCAGCGGCTGGGACCGCGGGCGTGCTGGTGCAGCGCATCGCCCAGACCTTGCGGGCCGCAAAACCAAATATCCAGCGGGGCGGAACCGACTTGCAAATCCTGCGGCTGTAGGCGCTGGCCTTGGGCACCGCAATGCACCGTCAGCTGCACCGGCGGCTGTGCCTGCGCGCACAAATCCTGCAAGCGCGCCATCAGTGGATCGCGCTGGGCATGGGGCGTGCAGTAGTGCATATGTACCGGGGCAGCATCGCGATCAGCCGGGACTATGCCCGGCTGGCGCGCTTCTAGCAGTGCCAAAAACGGCGTCACACCGACACCAGCCGCGACCCACACCTGCTGGCGGCGGCGGGAGCCCTCGCCGTCAAAACGGCCATAGGGCCCTTCAATATCCACGCGCTGACCGGCGCGCAGTTGCCGCTGCAAAGTACGGGTGTAGTCGCCCAGCGGCTTGATGACCAAGCGCAGCAGTTGTTCGCCCTCAGGACTGTTACCCAGCGCATTCGGCGCACTGGCAATGGTGAACGGGTGGGCGCCTTCGGCCGCATCAAAACGCACAAAGGCGAACTGACCGGCACGGTGGCCGCGCCAGCTCGGTGGCATGGCGCAAATCACCTCGATAGGTGCGCCGGCCTCCACACCGGTTGCCACATCCCCCAGCACCGTGATCGAGTGAATCCGCGCCGCATGGCTGCGCAAACGCCCGACCCAGCCCGCCAACGACCACAGTGCAGCCAAACTGCCCAGTGCCAGCAGCGGTGCCATGATCACGCCCAGCGGCAATGCCCAGAAGGTCAGCGGCATCAGCGCCACCGCATGGAATGCCAGCGCCAAAAACAGCAGCGGCATGGCGCGGTGCAGCAAGCGCCAGTGCTTGTAGGGCAGCAAACGTGCAATCAGCGTCAGCACCACCATGGCGATCAGCAGATAAAAGGCCCACTCGCCCAAGTCTTTGGCAAAACCCCGAGCATCCGTCAGCCACGGGATAACCGCGTCGTGCTCAGGTTTGCCAGCACGGCCCCAGAAGGACTTGATCAAACCGCTAGATTCTTTCGCGCCCCAGTGGGCGATAGCGGTCAAGGCAGCCGCGATACCCGTCCATTTGTGCAGGCGATACACCTGATCCATGCCACCCATCAAGCGGTCTAGCAGCGGCAGGCGCAGGGCCAGCAGCATGATCAGCGCCATCAGGCTGATGCTCCACAGCCCGCTCACATAAATCGTGTGCTGGCGCAACTGCCACCAGCCCAAGGCAGCGCCTTGCGCGTTGACCAGTGGCGACACGCCCATCTCCGCCGGCGCGACGGCCATCCATGCCAGGGTAATGCCCAGCAGCCAAATTCCTAGTGCAACTTTGATACGCATGAGGTCAGGCCTTTTCTTTTTCGTTCCTTCCATTGTGGAAGATTCACCTTGAACGAATGCTGAAAGTCGCGTTCATCTTCTGTTCATCAGCCCAACACCAAAAAATAACCCGCCGAAGCGGGTAGTTGTTTAATGGTTTATTTCGTTATCTCGTCGATATCTTTGACAGAGAGTTGCAGCGGCGTGTGCGCATCGGACACGAACGAGTGCATCAGCACACCCTTGACCGTCACGCGCTTACCGGCGTATTGGCCTAAACCAGCGCCCTTCAAGGTGTAGAGGGTGATTTCCGCCTGATTTTCTACGGCACTTTCATACGAGTTTTTTCCAGCCGCCATACAAATAGGCTGGTCCAACTTCAAGAACGTGTGCTTTTCTTGTGGATTGCGGTGCGTCACACCCTCTTTTGGGAGCTCCGTGGGCGCCTTGAGCACAACCTCTCCTTGGAGCTGAATTTGCACATAGTTGTAGTCATAACAGGCGGCAACCGCATTCACAGAAAACGCAGAAAGGGAAACCAACGCCAAGCTCAAGAGGGAGTTTTTCATTTAGTAATTCAGAATATGATTAATTATAGATAAATGTATTAATATAAAAACAATTCACTATTATTGCTCTCGCAAATAATTAATCATCATACAGAATATCCGAAAAAACACTTCAGATCAAATACACCCATCAATATGGCCATATCACCGTTCATGCTGCATTCATGAAATATCAGCTAGATATTCATTTGATGATAAATTACTGAGTGGGCATGGGATGCTTACCACCCCCTCTGTGACAGGACACAAGCCAGCAGACCAGAGACAATCCCCTGCTACGTATTTTTCACCGCCCCTGCCATGACCTCCGATTCCTGCTCCGCCCTCCTCCAATCCGGCAACGCCCTCGTGGCCCAGGCACAGGCCGTGGCCACGCACGACTTTGCAGCAGCGCGGGCGCTGTGGCGTGCGGCAGGAGCGCTGTTCCTGCGCGCACACGCAGTGGATCCTGAACACCACACGGCGGCCCTGCGCCTGGGCCAGGCCTGGATGGCCGAAGCCCATGCGCTGCAAAAAGAGGACTCGGAAGATGCCGTGGCACTGTGGCGCCAAGCGGCAGCGCAGTGCGAAGCGGCCTTTGCGCTGGACCCGCAACATGCCGCTACGGCCATGCAGGTGGCCAGTGCCTATGCCTGGGCGCAAGACGCCGAGGCTGCGCAGGCCTGGGCGCAGATCGGCCGGCACTTGGCCCAGCAGCCAACGGCGGACTCCGCGGATGACGCTGAAACGCCCGAGACTGCGGCCGACTGAGCGCCCCGGCGCTGCCCGCGCCTTCAGCGGCCCAGCATCCGCACCAGCGCCGCCAGTTCGCCCAAGTGCGACACGGCAAACAGCACCAGCCCGATCAGGCCGCCGACCATGGTGCCGTTGATGCGGATGTACTGCAAGTCCTTGCCAATGTTCAGCTCAATCAGCGCCGCCATGTCGGCGGCGTCCCAGCGCTGCACGGTGTCCTGGATGTGCTGTGCGACAAACTGCGACACCTCCGGCGCCAGTCCCTGTACCCAGCACTCCAGGCGCGCGTTCAGCGCCTGGCGCAGCGCGGCGTCCTGCGCCAGCGCCTGGCCCAGCCACTGGCCCATGGCGCGCACGTTGCGCGCCACGGCCGAATGTTCGTTGCCCAAGTCGCGCTGCAGCGCGGCGCGCATGCCGCGCCACAGTTCCTGCACGTACTGGCCCAGCGTGGCATCGGTCTGCAAATAACGGCGCACTTCGTCGGCCTTTTGCGCCCACACCGGGTCGTGCTGCAGGCGCGCAATCAGGTGCTGCACCGCCTCGTCAAATTTGGTGCGCAACTGGTGCTGCGGGTTGCTGGCCACGTCGGCCAGCAAGCTCTCCAACGCGTGCGCCAGCATGGCCGCGCCCTTGTCGCCCAGCCAGTCGGTGGGCAGCATCTTTTCTTTCAGCGGGTGCTCTTTTTTCAGCCACTGCACGATGGTGTGGGCGATCAGCGTGCGCGTGTCCGGCACCTGCAGGGTCTCGATCAGCTTGGCCAGGGCCTCGTCCAGCAACGCTTGGTGGCGGCCGTTGTGCGTCAGCGCGCCCAGCACCGTGGCCATGGCCTGCGACAGGTCGATACGCCCAATCAGCGCGCGCGCGCCCTTGACGATGAGGTGCTCGACCTGCCGGTCTTGCACCATGTCCAGCGCCGCCGCCAGCATCCGCGCCACCTGCTGGCCCAGCAGGCGGGCGTGCTCGGGCACCACCAGCCACTGCGCCAGTTGCGCCACCACGTCGTGGCGGCGGATCAGCGCCACCAGCGATTCGTCGTCGAGAAACTTGTCGCGCACAAAGCGCGCCAGGTTTTCACCAATCCGGTCCTTGTTGCGCGGAATGATGGCGGTGTGCCGGGCAATGAACGGAATCGGCACACGCCGAAACAGCGCGCGCACGGCAAACCAGTCGGCCAGCGCGCCGACCATGGCCGCCTCGGCCATGGCCTTGAGGCAGTCCATGCCCAGGCTGCGCGGCGCCCAACTGGTCAGGGCAAATACCAGCGTCACGCCCAATAGCAAAGCCAGGGCCAGTCGTTTGGCGCGCAGTAGCGCGGCGGCTTGGTCGGACATGCGGGCGGCCCTTCGGGTGGCTGCGCAGCGCGTGCCTGCACGCAACCTACGCTATGGAAAAAATAGCTTATAGCGCTTGTGCAGTCTGCATTTCAGCCTCTATTGCATCGCAAATGCACAGACCACCAGCGCCATGTGCTATCAAAATAAAATCTGCAGCAGGCGCCTACGGGTTTTACTGGCCTTTGATGCCCAGCAATTCGACTTCAAAGTTCAGCGTGGCGTTGGGTGGAATCACGCCGCCGGCGCCACGTGCGCCGTAGGCAATGCCCGGTGGGCAGGTCAGCTTGGCCTTGCCGCCGACCTTCATTTTCTGCACCCCTTCGGTCCAACAGGGAATTACGCCGTTGAGCGGAAACTCGATCGGCTGGCCGCGCTTGAGCGAACTGTCAAATTCCTTGCCCGACTCGGGGAAGGTGCCGCGGTAGTGCACACGCACCGTGTCGCTGGCCTTGGGTGCAGCGCCGGTGCCGTCTTTGAGGCTTTGGTAGATCAGGCCGCTGGCGGTGGTAACCGCCGCTGCGGGTGCGACCGCTGCCGGGGTGGCGGCGGGTACGGCCGGCGCTGGCGACGACGCGCAGGCGCTGGTGAAGGCGGCGACCGACAGCGCGGCGGCCAAAGTGCTCAGCACGGAAGAAAAACGGGTCATGAAAAAACTCCAAAAATGCAAAAATTCCCGGAGGTTGGGTTAGCCCAAAGGGCGTAACCCAACAAGCGCGGGCGCGGTGACAAAAAAGCGGCGGAAGCGCTGGAAACGTCGGGTTACGCTGCGCTAACCCGACCTACGCCTGCGGGCCGATGGCCTCCAGCGCAGCCGCCAATTGGCCAACGGTACGCTCGATGTGGTGCCACTTCTCCAGCCCGAACAGACCGATGCGAAAGGTCTTGAAGTCGACGCCCTCATCGCACTGCAGTGGCACGCCCGAAGCCGTTTGCAAGCCGACCTCGAGAAACTTCTTGCCGCTCTGGATGGCCGGGTCGGTGGTGTAGCTGACCACCACGCCGGGCGCCTGAAAGCCCTCGGCCGCCACGCTCGGAAAACCGTGCGACTGCAGCAGCGCGCGCACCTGCGTGCCCAGCGCCAGCTGCTCGTCACGCACTTTGGCAAAGCCATAGGCGCGCGTCTCCAGCATCACATCGCGCAGGCGCACCAGGGCGTCGGTGGGCAAGGTGGTGTGGTAGGCGTGCTGGCCTTTTTCGTAGCCTTCGGCAATCTGCATCCACTTTTTCAGGTCACAGGCAAAGCTGCTGCTGCCGGTGGACTCAATGGCTTGGCGCGCACGTTCGCTCAGCATCACCATGGCGCAGCAGGGCGAGCTGCTCCAGCCCTTTTGCGGCGCCGAAATCAGCACATCGACGCCGGTGGCGCGCATATCCACCCACAGCGCGCCCGAGGCGATGCAGTCGAGCACAAACAGCGCGCCGACTTCGTGCGCGGCGGCACTCACGGCGCTCAAATAATCGTCGGGCAGCAAGATGCCGCTGGCGGTTTCGACGTGCGGGGCAAACACCACCTTGGGTTTTTCGGCGCGGATGGCGGCGACCACTTCATCGATCGGGCACGGTGCCCAGGGCGCTTGCGCACCGCTGCCTTGCGGCCGGGCCTTGCAGACCACGGCGGTGCCGCCCAGGCCCAGGCTGCCGGCGTCAAAAATCTGGCTCCAGCGGTAGCTGAACCAGCCGTTGCGCACGATCAGCACCCGTTCGTTATTGGCAAATTGGCGCGCCACGGCTTCCATGCCAAAGGTGCCACTGCCGGGCACCAGCACGGCGGTGTGGGCGCCGTAGACCTCTTTCAGCGTGCCCAATATGTCCTGCATCACGCCGACAAAGCGCTGGGACATGTGGTTGAGCGCGCGGTCGGTGTAGACCACTGAAAACTCCAGCAAACCATCGGGATCGATATCGGGCAAAAGTCCGGGCATGAAGGCTCTCCGTGAAAAGGTGGGGGATCAAGAATCAGCTTAGCACGCAGACTGCGCGCGACAACGCCCTCAGCGGCCACCAAAAATACCGGTGCCGACGCGCACCAGGGTGCTGCCGGCGGCAATGGCAGCGTCCAGGTCGGCGGTCATGCCCAGCGACAGGGTGTCAAACTGCTCCAGCCCCGGCGCACCCGCTGTGCCAGCGGCTTTGATTTGGTCAAAAACGGCTCTAGCCTTGGTATGGAGTGCGTATTGCGCTTCGTATTCGATAGCAGGCTCAGGGATGCTCATCAGGCCGCGCAGACACAAGCGGGGCAGCATGGCGACGGCTCGGGCCAATGCCAGCGCCTGCTCGGGCGCCACGCCGGCCTTGGTGCTGCCGCCATCTACATTGATCTGCAGGCAGACCTGCAGCGGCGCCCGCTGGGCCGGGCGCTGGTCGGACAGGCGCTGGGCGATCTTCAGGCGATCGACGCTGTGCACCCAGTCAAAGTGCTCGGCCACCGAACGCGTCTTGTTGCTTTGCAGCGGACCGATGCAGTGCCACTGCAGGCCCGGCAGATCGCGCAGGACGGCCATTTTGTCCAGCGCCTCTTGCACATAGTTTTCGCCAAAGGCGCGCTGGCCCGCAGCGGCGGCCTCGCGTACGGCATCAAAGCCAAAGGTCTTGGAGACGGCCAGCAGCGACACGCTGGCCACGTCGCGCCCGGCGCGCGCGCAGGCGAGCGCCATACGGCGCTGCACCTGGGCAAGGTTGTAAATAATCGTTGTCATAATGAGCTGCAAGCGTACCAAACCAGAGAAAAATCCGTGGACATTACCCAGTTGCTGGCCTTCAGCGTAAAAAACAAAGCGTCCGACTTGCACTTGTCTGCGGGGCTGCCACCGATGATCCGAGTGCACGGTGATGTGCGCCGCATCAACGTCGAGCCGCTGGACCATAAAACCGTCCACGCTATGGTCTACGACATCATGAGCGACTCCCAGCGCAAGGCTTATGAAGAGTTTCTGGAGGTCGATTTCTCGTTTGAAATTGAAGGGCTGGCACGCTTTCGGGTCAACGCCTTCAACCAGAACCGGGGCGCCGCCGCCGTGCTGCGTACCATTCCCAGCAAAATTTTGACGCTGGAGCAGCTCAACGCGCCCAAGATTTTTGGTGAACTGGCCCTCAAACCCCGCGGCATGGTGCTGGTCACCGGCCCCACCGGCTCGGGCAAATCGACCACGTTGGCTGCCATGGTCAACTACCTCAACGAGACCGAATACGGCCACATCCTGACGGTGGAAGACCCGATCGAGTTCGTCCACGAGTCCAAAAAATGCCTGATCAACCAGCGCGAGGTCGGGCCGATGACGCTGTCGTTTTCCGCCGCGCTCAAGTCTGCGCTGCGCGAAGACCCGGACGCGATTCTGGTGGGTGAAATGCGCGACCTCGAAACCATCCGCCTGGCCATGACCGCCGCCGAAACCGGTCACCTGGTGTTTGGCACGCTGCACACGTCGAGTGCCGCCAAGACCATCGACCGGATCATTGACGTGTTTCCGGCCGAAGAAAAAGAAATGATCCGCGCCATGTTGTCCGAGTCGCTGCAGGCGGTCATTTCGCAGTCGCTGTGCAAACTCAAAGACGGCTCGGGGCGCGTCGCGGCGCACGAAATCATGCTCGGCACCAGCGCCATCCGCAACCTGATCCGCGAGGCCAAGGTGGCACAGATGTATTCGACCATCCAGACCAGCAGCAGCGTCGGCATGCAAACCCTCGACCAGAACCTGACCGACCTGGTGCGGCGCAACCTGATCAGCCCGGCCGAGGCGCGCAGCAAGGCCAAGATTCCCGACAACTTCCCCGGCTGATGGCACGACACACCATGGCACCCTTTTTGTGATGACCCCCGCAACTGGCTGCTGGCAGGCAGCCCACTGGAGCACCCCATGAAGGGCATTTTGAGCTTCTGGCGCCGGCAGCCGCGCAGCTCCAGGCCCGTGCCGGAGCCGACTGGCTCGGACTCAGGATTTTTCACCTCGGCCTTTGCCGACCAGGACGCCGATCCAGCGCGGCTGGTGCCCTGGGAGGCGCGTGCGGTGGAGGTCGGCGCCAAGCGCATGACCGGCCAGCGCGGCGCCCAGCTACTGCAGGCGCTGTGGGCCAAAGACAAATACATGGCGCACCTGCAAGTCGATGCGGTGCAACGCATGGAGCAGTTTTTTACCTTTGTCCAAGTGCAGCCCAACCGCGACGTGATCCGCCAGGACGAATACGGCAACTTCATGGTGGTGCTGCTGACCGGCACCATGGCCATTGAACGCGCCCAGCCCTGGAGCGAGCAGCTGCGCCTGGCGGAAACACGCCCGGGTGACATCCTGGGCGAGATGTCGCTGCTCGATAGCGGCATCCGTTTTTCGTCCTGCACCACGCTGACCGACTGCGAAATCGCCGTGCTCAGCGCCGATGCCATGGATGACATGATGACCCAAGACCCCCAACTGGCCGCCATCCTGGTGGCGTTGCTGGCGCGCAAACTGTCGCTGCGCCTGCGCGCGGTCAGCGTACGCTTGAGCGACAACCAAAAATAAACCCGCGCACCCCGGTGCCAGACCACAGAAGGAGCTCTGATGGAACGCGATCAGGCCAGTAAATTCATCAACGACCTGCTCAAGTTGATGGTCAGCCGCAATGGCAGCGACTTGTTCATCACCGCAGAGTTTCCGCCGGCCATCAAGGTCGATGGCGCTGTCACCAAGGTCTCGCCCCAACCGCTGTCGGCCAGCCACACGCTGGCGCTGGCGCGCTCGATCATGAGCGACAAGCAGGCGGCGGAGTTTGAGCGCTCCAAAGAGTGCAACTTTGCCATCTCGCCCGCCGGCATCGGGCGCTTTCGCGCCAACGCCTTCATCCAACAAGGGCGCGTCGGCATGGTGCTGCGCACCATTCCGCTGACGCTGCCGACGATTGACGGCCTGGGCGTGCCGCAGGTGCTGAAAGAAATCACCATGACCAAGCGCGGCCTGTGCATCTTGGTCGGTGCCACCGGCTCGGGCAAATCGACCACGCTGGCGGCGATGGTGGACTGGCGCAACGAACACTCATTTGGCCACATCATCACCATCGAAGACCCGGTCGAATTTGTCCACCCGCACAAGAACTGCGTGGTCACGCAGCGCGAAGTCGGCCTGGACACTGAGAGCTGGGAAGCCGCCCTGAAAAACACCCTACGCCAAGCGCCCGACGTGATTTTGATGGGCGAAATCCGCGACCGCGAAACCATGGAAAACGCCATCGCGTTCGCGGAAACCGGCCACCTGTGCATGGCCACGCTGCACGCCAACAGCGCCAACCAGGCCCTGGACCGGGTGATCAACTTCTTCCCGGAAGAGCGCCGCACCCAGTTGCTGATGGACATGTCGCTGAACCTGCGTGCCATCGTCTCCCAGCGCCTGATGCCCAAACAGGACGGCAAGGGCCGCGCCGCCGCGGTCGAGGTCATGCTGAACACGCCGCTGATCTCCGACATGATCTTCAAGGGCGAAGTGGCCGAGATCAAGGAAGTGATGAAGAAGAGCCGCAACCTGGGTATGCAGACCTTTGACCAGGCGCTGTTTGACTTGTTTGAGAACAACGTCATCACCTACGAAGACGCGCTGCGCAACGCCGATTCGGTCAATGATCTGCGCCTGCAGATCAAACTCAACAGCCAGCGCGCGCGCAGCACCGACCTGTCTGCTGGCACCGAGCACTTTGCCATCGTTTAACACATTGAAAGCACGCCCTATGGCCAGCACCCAGCCCCGCCCCTACCAACCCACCCCCGCACGCAAAGTGGCCTTTCTCGGCCTGGGCGTGATGGGTACCCCCATGGCCGCGCACCTGGCGCTGGCGGGTCACGACGTGACCGTCTATAACCGCACCGCTAGCAAAGCCATAGCTTTATGCGCAGAGTACGCGGGCGCTAGCGGCCTAAAACACCCGATAAAGCACGCTGACACCCCCCGCTTGGCGGCGCAGGGCGCAGAGCTGGTGTTTTGCTGTGTCGGCAACGACGATGACCTGCGCGCGGTCACGCTCGGGGCCGATGGTGCCTTTGCCGGCATGGAGCCGGGCGGCATTTTTATCGACCACACCACGGCCTCCGCCGAAGTGGCGCGCGAGTTGTACGGGGCAGCGCGCACGCTGGGTCTGCGCTTCATCGATGCCCCAGTGTCGGGCGGCCAGGCCGGCGCGCAAAACGGCCAGCTCACCGTCATGTGCGGTGGCGACGCTGCGGCCTTTGCCGCCATGCAATCGGTGGCGCTGTCGTTTGCCCGCGCCGTTACGCTGCTGGGCGCCAGCGGCAGCGGCCAGCTGGCCAAAATGGTCAACCAAATTTGTATCGCCGGCCTGTTAGAGGGCTTGGCCGAGGGCGTGGCCTTTGGCCAGCGCGCCGGGCTGGACATGGCACAAGTGCTGGCGGTGATCAGCCAAGGCGCCGCGCAAAGCTGGCAGATGGAAAACCGCGGCCAGTCCATGGTCGATGGCAAATTCGACTTCGGCTTTGCCGTCGATTGGATGCGCAAAGACCTGGAACTGGTACTGGACGAGGCCAAGCGCAACGGCGCGCGCCTGCCGGTCACGGCGCTGGTCGATCAGTTTTATGCCGATGTGCAGCAGCTGGGTGGCCAGCGCTGGGACACCTCTAGCCTGATCAAGCGCCTGACCTGAGCGCTCAGGCGATCACTGCATTGGCGTGGACGGGGGCTGCGGCTGCACCGCCCGGTCGGTGCTGACCGGGGCCGGTTGCGGGGTGGTCAGGCGGATCAGCTGCTCTTCGGTGAGGATTTCGAAAGTCCGCACCACTTTGCGCACGCCGTCCACGCCGCGCGCAATCGAGGTGGCGCGTTTGGCTTCGCGCTCAGTCACCAAACCCATCAAATACACCACGTTGCGCTCGGTCACCACCTTGAAGGCACTGGCCGAGATGTCTTTGGCATCCACCAAGCTGGCGCGCACCTTGCCGGTGATGAAGGTGTCGGTAGAGCGCTGCGCCAGGCTGCTCGGACGCTGCACACCCAGGTCGTTGACGACCGAGAGCACGTTGCCCACGCCGACCACGCTGCGCTCGATGGCTTGGCGGATTTCAACGGTGGGCGCTTCGCCGGTCAGCAACACCTGGCGGTTGTAGCTGGTGACGTTGATATGCACGCGCTCGCCCTGCTCGGCATTGACGCGGTTGGCGGCGCGCAGCTCAATGCCTTCATCCTCCACCTGGGTACCAGCGGTGCGCCGATCGACCGCCATCATGCCGCCAATGGCAGCACCGCCCAGCACCAGCGGCACACAACCCGCCACACCAGCGCCCAGAGCGGCGGCAGCCAACAGCGCGCACACGGCGCGGGTCATACGAAGTTTTTTCACGGGGTCTCCTGTTCACCAAACAATTGTGCGTCCACGCCATCGCACAGGCAGTTAAGCACCAGTGCATGCACTTCGCGCACACGGGCGGCACGGTCGTGCGGCACGCAGATCAGCACATCGGTCTCGCGCAGCACCGTGGCCAGCACGCCACCAGTGCGGCCGCTGGCAACGATCACCGTCATATCGCGCTCGTGCGCCGAATGGACGGCGGCCAGCACATTGGCATCGTTGCCGCTGAGGCACAGCGCCAGCAGCACGTCGCCGGCTTGCCCCAGCGCCCGCACCTGGCGCGCAAACTGCTGCGCCAGATCGCCATTGCCGGCAGCAGCCGTCAGCAAAGCGGCGTTGGCCGACAAGGCGACGGCGGCCAACTCGGGACGTTCGCGCTCAAATCCGGCGACACAAAAGGTGGCAAATTGCTGCGCGTCAGCCGCCGAGGCCCCATTGCCACAGGCCAAAATTTTGCCGCCGCTGGTGACGCAGGCCAGCACGGCCTGCACCGCGTCGGCAATCGGTTTTCCGAGGGCTTGCGCGGCTTGGTATTTCAGGTCGGCGCTGTCAATAAAGTGCTGTTGGATACGTTGCTCTAGCATGGGCGGTGATGATACCTGCCTGGGTGCAGCCAGCTAAATGTTACAAAATCAATAGCTGTTAGCGCAGGTGTTTAAAGGGTTTGAGATAGAAAACATTCTTAAATCTTTTAAACACGGGCGCTAGCAGCTCACTTTTTATTGAGCATCAAAGGCAGCGCGCAGCCACTGCACGCTGTCGCCCTCGACCAGCACCGCATCAAAACGGCATGGCGGCGGCGAACCTAAGCGCATCAGGTAATAGCGGGCAGCAAAAATGATGCGCCGCTGTTTGGCACTGGTGATGCTGGCACCGGCACCGCCAAAGGCACTGCTGGCGCGGCTGCGCACTTCGACAAACACCAGCGTGCCGCCCGGCTCGCGCACGATCAAATCGATCTCGCCACCACCGCGCCCTGGCGTTCGATAATTGCGCTCCACCAGCCGCAGGCCCGCCGCCTGCAAATGGGCCAGCGCCCGGTCTTCGGCGGCAGCGCCGCGTTGGCGGGTCGTGCTGGCAGCTGTTTTTTTACCAAGGAATTCCATTGAGTGCCTCTTTCGCCTCCGCCCTGGGTGCCGCACGCGACGCGGCAGCTGGTCAGCATTATCCGCAGGGCACCCTGTACGTGGTGGCCACGCCGATTGGCAACACCGCCGACATCACCCTGCGCGCGCTGCATGTGCTGCAACTGGCCGACACGCTGGCCTGCGAAGACACGCGCCACACGCACGGCCTGCTGCGCGTCTATGGCATCGACAAAAGCAGCGCACAACTGCTGGCACTGCACCAGCACAACGAGGCGCAAGCGTCGCAAACCGTCATCGCGCTATTGCAGCAAGGCCAGCGCGTGGCCTATGTCAGTGACGCCGGCACCCCCGGCGTCAGCGACCCCGGCGCGCGCTTGGCCGCTGCCGTGCGCGCTGCGGGCTTGCGCGTGGTGCCGCTGCCCGGCGCCAGCAGCGTGACGGCAGCACTGAGCGTGGCTGGCGCCGTCGCCAGTGGCTCCGCCGACGGTGGCTTTGTCTTTGCCGGCTTCTTGCCGGTCAAAAACGCCGAACGCGCCAGCGCCGTGCAGCGCTTGGCGACTGAGCCGCGTTGCGTGGTGCTGCTGGAAGCACCGCACCGCATCCACGAGCTGGCCGCCGCGCTGGCGGTGCTGGGCGAGCGCCCGGTGACGCTGGCGCGCGAAATCACCAAGCAGTTTGAAGACATCACCACCCAACCGGCACAGGCGTTGACCGCGTGGCTGGACGGCGCACCGCAGCGCGCGCGCGGCGAATTTGTCGTGCTGCTGCACCCGGTGGCCGTGCCCGAGGACGACAGCGCCAGCCTGCGCGTACTGCAACTGCTGCTGCCCGAACTGCCACTGAAAACCGCCGTCCGCTTGGCCGCCGACATCACCGGCGCGCCGCGCAATGCCCTGTACGAAACGGCGCTGGCGCTGCGCAAATCGGCTGAATCAGGCGATAAATATGAATGAAAACAGCCGCTATCCCTTTAGATACGTGCGATAGCAGCTATCTTTAGAATAGCTTAATCCCCGGCGCAGGCCAGCCCCGACGCCACGCCGCCAAACAAATCGCCCTCGATTTGCGGCGTATCGGGAAAGGCCTGTTGAAACGCCCGGCGCAGCGGTCGCAGCGCCGATGAGCCGCCGGTCAGGTAAATGGCATCGACGCTTTTGCCCTGCGCTGACAAGCCAGCCAATTGCAGACAAGCGCGCGCACAGGCCACCACCTGCGCCAGCAGCGCTTGCAGGTCGTGCTCCATTTCATGGGGCGACAACAACCCCTGCAAATCCGGCTCCACCCAATCCAGCTGCACCGGTGTGGCGTGGCCGTGGACTGAGACACCAATCTTGGCCTGCTCCACCGCCTCGGCCACGCGGTGGCCCAAGCGCTGGTTCAACACCGCCATCAGCCGTGCGTGCAAGGCCGGTTGGCTGTAGTCGCTGCGCAACGCTTGCGCCTCGCGCAGGGCCTGCGGCGCGTACAGCCACTGGATCAAATGCCAGGTAGACAGGTCGTGGAACACCTTGCTCGGCACCTCGCGCCCGTGCGGGCCGATGTGACCCAAGCCCAGCAACGGCATCACGCGCGCTTGGCTCAGTTTGCGGTCAAAGTCGGTGCCGCCAATGTGCACGCCGGTGGTGGCCAGCACATCGGCACTGCGGTCGGTCTGGCCGACGCGCTTTGGATCGAGCCGCACTACGGTGAAGTCGGACGTGCCGCCGCCAATGTCTACCACCAGCACCAGCGTTTCTTGCGTGATGCGCTGCTCGTAGTCCAGCGCGGCGGCGATCGGCTCCAACTGAAAGCTGACCTCGCCAAAGCCGGCATCGCGCGCCGCTTGGCCCAGCGCCGCCTGCGCCTGCTGGTCGCGCGCCGGGTTGTCATCGACAAAATGCACCGGTCGCCCCAGCACCACGCGCTCGGGCAGACCGCCCAGCGCTGCGCGCGCCTGCTGCGCCAGCATCTGCAAAAACAGCGCAATGATGTCTTGGTAACTCACGGCGGTGTTGTGCACCACGGTTTTGTCTTGCAGCAGCGCACTGCCGAGCAAGCTTTTCAGCGAGCGCATCAGCCGGCCCTCAGTACCGGTCAAATACTGCTCAACGGCATCGCGGCCAAAGTGGGTGCGATGGTCTTCGGTATTAAAAAACAGCGCCGTCGGCAAGCCCGTCGCCGGGCCCTCCAGCGCCAGCAAACGCGCCGGTTCACCCCTTTGGCGCACTGCCATCGCTGAGTTGGAAGTACCAAAGTCAATGCCAAGAGTGGCGTCACGGAGAAGGGGCATGGTGGTGATCAGAATTTACGAAACAGCCGCTAGCACACTATGCACATGCGGTTGTAGCTATCAAATTTAACGTCGGATTATGCGGTGCGCAGCCGACCTGCGCGGCTATGGGCATTTGCGCGATAGCCAAGAGACCGCCAAACCGTTTGGCAATATGCGGGCACGTCCTACAAGCTCGCGGCAGCGGCGGTGTGATGCTGATTGATACGCTTATTTCAGATTAAATGAAAAACGACATGACCCGCTTTTTGCCCTTCACCACCCCGCGTCGCCTTGTCGCGCTGGCCATGGCCTCCCTTTTCCTTGTGGCCGCCCCCAGCTTTGCCAAGGACCACGACGAGGGCCACGGCCATGGAAAGCACGCGCACAAGGAAGATCAAAAGGCCCAAAAACACGCTGATAAAGCATATGCCAAGGACCAGAAAGAGGCGCGCAAGCAGGATGCAAAAGCGTACAAGCATGCTGAAAAACGCCGGCGCGAGGACATTCAACAGGGCACCTACTTTGATGACCGCCAGCGCGACTCGGTGCGCCAGTACTACACCCAGGCCTACAGCCAAGGCAGAAGGTGCCCGCCGGGACTGGTCAAAAAACACAATGGATGCATGCCTCCAGGGCAAGCCGGGAGTTGGCAAGTCGGCCAGCCAGTGCCCCGAGGCGTCACGGTTTACGCGGTACCCCAACCGGTGGTTCGGCTGTTGCCGCCCGCACCCTACGGCTACCGCTACGCCCGCATCGGTGGCGATATGGTCTTGGTCCAGCAACAAAACAACCTGATCGTCGACATCATCAATGGGTTGCTGGACTGAGGCGATGGCGCCGCTGCATCTTCGGCAGGCAGGTCTGCTCGCATCGCGGCGTTATTGCCTACTCAACCACCGCTGTGCTTGGCTTCTCGTCAACGCAAGGCGGGCATTTGCGTCCTACACAATTTTCGATGGGAGTTAAAAATGAGAGCAATCAGCAGGGCAGCCTTGGTCACCATGGTGCTGGCAGTGGCAGCACAGGCCCACGCGGAGGTCACTTTTTACCAAGACGAGGGTTTTCAGGGCCGTGCATTCACCTCAGACAAGCACATCGCCAACTTGGAGCGTTTTGGCTTCAATGATCGCGCCTCCTCCGTCACGGTGACGGGCGAGCGATGGGAGGTGTGTGAAGACGCGCGTTTCAGGGGCCGCTGTGTGGTGCTGCGCCCCGGGCCGTACTCGAATCTGGCGGCGATGGGCCTCGATGATGGCATTTCATCGGCACGCGCCATCAGCCGCGACGAGCGCGTCGACAAGCGGCGCTATGCGCCAACCCCGGTCGCCGCAAAAATCACTTTTTACGAAGGTGAAAGGTTCGGCGGACGCTCGTTTACGACAGACACCTTGGTCGAGGACTTCCGCCGCCAAGGCTTTAATGACCGGGTTTCTTCACTGGTAGTGAACGGCCCGGACCCGTGGGAGGCTTGCGAAGATGTGCGCTTCAACGGCCGTTGCGTCGTTTTGCGCCCCGGCGAATATCCGACCCTGCGCGGTACCAACTTGAACGACCGCATTTCCTCGGTCCGCAACACCGCCGCAAAGGCGCCAACGCCGGCACCGGCACCGGCCACGGCGCAAATCGCTTTTTTCGAGCAAGAAGGTTTTGCGGGCCGCGCATTTACCACCGACAAGTCCATTGAAAATCTGAATAGAAACGGTTTTAACGACCGCGCGTCCTCGGCGGTGGTAGTGGGCAACCGACCGTGGGAAGTGTGCGATGACAACCGCTTTAACGGTCGCTGCATGGTGTTGCGACCGGGCCAGTACCCCTCTCTGGCGGCCATGGGGATGAACAACCGCATTTCATCGGTGCGAGAGATCGACCGCAATGCGCGTATTGACGAGCGGCGTTATGCACCCGTAGGACTGGCGACGCCGGACTACCGCAGCCGCAAGGAAGAGCGGCTGTTTGAGGTGGACGTCACCTCCGTGCGTGCTGTGGTCGGCACACCCGAGAAGCGTTGCTGGATCGAACGCGAGCAAGCACCGCAAGACCAAAACCAGGTGAATGCGCCCGCAGCCGTGCTGGGGGCGTTGCTGGGCGGCGTCCTGGGCCACCAGGTGGGCGGCGGCAGCGGCAAGGACATTGCTACCGCCGGCGCCGCTATCGCCGGTGCGGTGCTGGGCTCCAAAGTGGGCAATAACGCCGGCGGCGCACAGGTCGCCATGCAAGACGTGCAGCGCTGTGAAGACGTGCCCCGCCAAGCCCGCACCGAGTTTTGGGATGTGACCTATACGTTCCGCGGCCAAGAGCATCGCGTCCAAATGGCCTCCCCGCCCGGGCGCACCATCACCGTGAACGCGCAAGGCGAGCCGCGCACTTGAACGGACGTTGTGTCGAAATTCCCGCTTGCATCGCCCTATGGAGGGGGAATGCAGGTGGGACTTCCCTCAACGCAGGGGCATCCGTCTTACGGCCCTCTGTGCACCCCAGAAACACAAAAGCCCATCGCAGTGGATGGGCTAAGTGCATATTGGGCCATATGGAGCGGGAAAAGAGGCTCGAACTCTCGACCTATACCTTGGCAAGGTATCGCTCTACCAACTGAGCTATTCCCGCACATGGTCCAAAGAAAAACCCATCACGAGGATGGGTTCATCAATTTGGTGGCCTGGGACGGAATCGAACCGCCGACACAAGGATTTTCAATCCTCTGCTCTACCGACTGAGCTACCGGGCCTAAGCTTTAAATTATAGCAAGAAAATTTGCCGAAAAACTCAAATATCCATTAATTGCGTTTGCTGCGCCCCAGATCGACGCCCAGTTGGCGCAGCTTGCGGTACAGGTGGGTGCGCTCCAGACCAGTTTTTTCTGCCACGCGGGTCATGGAGCCGCCTTCGCGCGCCAAGTGGAACTCGAAATAGGCTTTTTCAAACGTATCCCGTGCCTCGCGCAGCGGGCGATCCAGGTCAAAGTCTTGGCGTGCGTGGGGTCCCGAGTTCGGCGCTGGCGCCAAGGGGGGCGCCAAGGCCGGTACCGCCGCGCCCTCGAACTCCGCCGACTGCGTCGCTACCGCGCGGGGCGGCGCCAACGAACGCTGCGCATGGCGGGCCAAACCTTGCTCAACGGCTTTGAGCAGTTTTTGGAGGGTAATGGGTTTTTCGAGGAAAGAAAACGCACCGATGCGCGTGGCATCCACGGCGGTATCGATGGTGGCGTGGCCACTCATCATGATGACGGGCATGGTGAGCAAGCCACTCGTCGCCCATTCCTTGAGGAGCGAAATGCCGTCCGTGTCGGGCATCCAGATGTCCAGCAGCACCAAGTCGTAGCTGGCGCTGGTGCGGGCCACGCGTGCCTGGGTGGCGTTCTCCGCCAGGTCCACGCTGTGCCCTTCGTCGTTCAGGATTTCAGAGAGCAGGTCACGAATGCCCTGTTCATCGTCCACCACCAATATGTTTGCCATGTATGAAGTGCCTTGAAACTGCAATGCACGGTGTTGTCAAAACACCACCGTGTCCCCAGTGGCGAATGATAGCGACACTTGCGCGCCGCGCACCACACCGCCTTCCACACGGTTGGCCAGATCGACGCGCGCGCCGTGCTCATCAGCGATTTTTTTGACTACTGCCAATCCCAGGCCCGTACCCCGGGCCTTGGTGGTGACGTAGGGCTCAAAAGCGCGCTGCAGGATGTGCGGCGGAAAGCCGCTGCCACTGTCGCTGATGCACAAGCGCACGCGCCGCGTGGCGGCACTCCAGTGCGTGCTGATATGCACGGCGGGCAGCACGGCCCCTGTGGCCACATCCGCTGGCACCGGGGCCGTGGCATCCTGGGCGTTTTGCACCAAGTTGTGCACCACCTGGCGCAATTGCTGGGCATCGCCATGGATGGATGGGCAGTGGGGGTCAAGTTCGGCCACCACCGGCACGCTGGCGTTGTCGGACTCGTACAGGTGCAGTACATCCGAGACCAGTGCATTCAGATCCAGCGGCAGCAGCTCCGCCGCCGGCAGACGGGCGTAATCGCGGAATTCATTGACCAAGCGCTTCATGGCCTCGACCTGATCGACGATGGTCTTGACAGATTTAGTCAGCAGTGCCTGCTCCGGTACCAGCAGCTTGCCGGTGAGCTTCATTTCCAGCCGCTCGGCGGACAGTTGAATGGGGGTCAGCGGGTTCTTGATTTCATGCGCTAGGCGCCGCGCTACTTCGCCCCAGGCCTGGGCGCGCTGGGCCGAGACCATTTCAGAGACGTCGTCAAATACCAGCAGTCGAGCGGCATCGGGCAATTCGGCGCCGCGCGCTACCAGACTGGTGGCATGGTGGGCCACGCCGCTGGGCGAAGCGTGCAATTCAAACGCCTGCTGCCAATGGTCGAGGCCATGGTGCCCGTTGTGTGCCAGGAAAGCATCGAACTGGCGCTGCACGGCGTCGGCAAAATCGGCCAGCCCGGGCACCTGGGCTAGCGGGAGCCCTTCGTAGGCAGCCATGGGGACGCGCAGGATGCGCGTGGCGCCGGGGTTGCAGGTGCGCACCACGCCCTGCGCGTCCAGCACGATGACGCCGGCGGTGAGGTTGTCTAGGATGGTTTGCAGGCGCTCACGCCCGGCGTCCAGCGCCGCCATGCTGACCTCCACTGCCTGGCGGGCCTCGGCCAGTTGCTCGGTCATGAGGGCAAAGGAGCGCGTCAGGCCATCGAGTTCGTCCTTGCCTTGCAGCGCCTCCTTGGGGCTGAGGTTGCCGGCAGCGACTTCGCGCACGCCTTCGGCCAGCACCAGCAGCGGGCGCGCCAGCTGCCGGCCCAGCAGCACGGCCAGCAGTACGGCGGTAAACACCGCCAGAAACAGGCTCAGGGTGAGCGTGCCGATGTACATGCGCCGCAGGCCGTCGCGTGCCAAGGCACGCTCCTGGTATTCGCGGTTGGCCTCTTGTACCGCAATAGCGTTGGCCACCAGCACCGGCGGTAGCGCTAGCGTGACTTGCAGAAAGCGTGCTTCATCGAACATGTCCAGGCTGGCGTTGGGCACTAGAGCGATGGCCTTGACGCGCGCATCCTTGATGGGCTGCGGTGCGTCAAGGTCATCCAGCCCTTCAATCAGCGCAATCGCACCTTGCTCGCGGGCAGCGCGCAGTTGCTGGGTGGACAGGCGTTCCGGGTGCAGGCTAAAGCGCGATTGGCCGACGCTGGCAAGCAGTTGGCCAGAACCGCTCCACAGCACCACGTCGGTAGCACCGAGCTGGTCGCGGATGCGCTCTAACACCAGACCGGCGGCGGCGTTGGGCACCTGCGCCAGTTGCGCGCTGGCGCTGCGCGTGCGTGCAGCAGCTTCGCTGTTTTGAGATTCAAGCGTGACGCGTGCCAAGCTCACGCCGGCGCTGAGGGCGCCTTCAACGCGCACATCAAACCAGCTCTCGATAGAGCGCGAGACAAACTGGTAGGAGACGACATAAATCAGCACCCCCGGCACCAGCCCGACCAAGGCAAAAATGGCCGCCAGCTTGACCAGCAAACGGCTGCCAAAGCGCTTGCGCCGCAGCCGCGTGGCCAAACGCACCGCCACCCACACCAGCACGGCAAACAGCAGTAGCGCCACCACCACATTGACGCCAAACAGCCAAGCGTAATTGCGCTCATACAAGGCCCGGTTGTTGGTGGCCAGGGTCAGCAAAAACATCAGCACCAGCCCGATGGCCACCATGATGGCGCCGCCCACGCCCATGGCCCAGCGCGCTGCGCGGGCACGCCGCGCCGGGTCCTGCACCGGCGTCATGGCGGTGGTTCCGCCACCAGCAACTGGCTGAGCACCACCGCCAGATCCCAGCCGCTGCGGCCCAGCGCGCCAATCTGCAGGGGTCGGGGCAATTGCGACAGGTCCAGACGAAAGCTCAGTTCCACGCGGTAGCGTGTACCGACAGCCACGGCGCCGGGCCCGGCAATTTTCCAGCGTGCAATGCGCTGCATGGCATCCAGCGCCTCAGCCAGATCGTCAAAGTTTTGTCCAAGCACCACGCCCAGACCGGTTTTTTCAAAGGGCACGGGCGAGACATTCAGGCGCCAGCGCCGCGTCAGTGGCTGGTAGCTCAGCCGCAGGTAGCGTACGGCCTGGGCCAGTTGCCGGTCAGCCCAATACCAGCGCTCGCGCGCCACCTCGGCCTCGGTGACAAAGTACATGGCCACGCCTTTGTACAGGGCATCTTCCACCAGACTGGGCAATTCGAGGTGCAACGCAGCGTTCAGGTACACCCCGTCGTCAGTGCGTTCGAGTTGCATCGTGCTATCCAGCGGCTGGGAGGCCGCCTCCTGGGCGCGCGCCAGCGTCGGCCACGCCATGCAGCAGCACAGCAGCAAGGTGGCCACCAGCGCTGCCCAACCGCGCACCCAGTGCAGGTCAGGGCGCTGTTTTTTGCAGCAGGGCGTAGAAGAATCCATCGTGTTCACCGGAGAGATTGTCCGGTACCGTACCCGGCTTGCCACTCTTGCCAGGCCATAAATGCCCTGGCGAAGGCAGAAGCCCGGCATCGGTGTGGTGTGCAAGGAACGCTTTGACCTGCTGCTCGCCTTCGGCCAGAAATACCGAGCAGGTGCAATACAACAGGCGTCCACCCGGGCGCAGCAGCGGCCACAAGGTGGCTAGCAGGCGCGCTTGCGTCTGCGCCAACTGGGCAATATCGGTTTCGCGGCGCAGCCAACGCACGTCCGGGTGGCGGCGCACGATGCCCGAGGCGGTGCAGGGTGCATCGAGCAAGATGGCGTCGAACAGCTGGCCGCCACAGCGCTGCGGCCACCAGTCTTGCGGGCGCCCGGCATCGGCTGCCAGCACCTGCACTTGTTCCGGCCGCTGCAATCCCAGACGCTGCAGGGTGTCGTCGATGCGCGCGCAGCGCAGCGGATCGATGTCCAGCGCCGTGACTTGCACAGCGGCCTCTGGCCCCATCCATTCAAGCAAATGCGCCGTCTTGCCGCCCGGTGCAGCACAGGCATCGAGCACGCGCAGCGGCTGGTGCGGGTCTTGCCCTAATTCCAGCCCCGACAGCAGCAGCGGCGCGGCCAGTTGCGCTGCCGCATCCTGTACCGACACCATCCCCTCAGCAAATCCCGGCAAGGCCTGCACGGGCACGCCACGGCGTAGCACCAAGCCCGACTCCCCTACAAGCGATGCCTCAATATCAATAGCTGCAAGCGCTTTCTGGTATTGGGCTGAAGTGCCTTTTTGCTTGTTTATTCGCAGCACCATCGGTGCTTGCAGGTTGTTGGCTTCCAAAATCTGCTGCCAATGCTGCGGGTGGTCTTTTTGCAGCCGCTGCACCCACCAGCGCGGGTGGTTCCACTGCGCTTGCAGGTCGTTGGCGATCGCCTGCTGCAAGGGTGCGCGCTCGCGCAAGAAGCGGCGCAGGCAGGCATTGATAAAGGGGGCTTGGGCACGCACCGCGCTGCTTTGCTTGGCCGCTTCAATGGTCTGGTTGACCAGGGTGAACGGCTCGTAAGGCAAGTGTTCGGCATCGGCCAGCAAGGCCAACGCCGTACACAGCAATGCGTCCACCGGCGGACGCGGCGTACGCGGAGCCAGTTGGCGCCGAATCGCCTGCGCCCAGCCGAGCTTGCGCAACACCTGAAACAGCAGCGCCTGCACGCCGGGGCGCAATGGCGCAGGCACGTCGTCGAGCACTGCGCTGCCCGAGCGGCCGCCGAGAATGTCTTGCAACGCACCAGCGACCTGCTGCAATTGGCTCGCCAGCGCGATGCTGTGCATGCCGGCACCAGCACCGGTGCCAAGACCTGTGCCAGAAGAGGGGGTCATTTTTTTCATGAAGTTTGGGCTGATTTGAAGCCAAGAATCGATGCCAGCAGCTGTGCCGGAAATTGGGCAATGGCGGCGTTGTAGGGCGCGGCCGCCAAGCGCAGTTGTTCCTGTGCCTGCGCGCTGTATGCCTGGTGCTGCTCCCAGCGCTGCGCCCAGGGCATGGCGCCCGCCGGCACCGCCAGAGCGGGCAACTGGTGCGCCTGAGTGATCCAGGCAGCGTCCAGCACCTGCAAGGCCTCTTGCAAAGCGGCGAGCGATGCAGCGTGCAAGGGTTGGATGCGGGCCCGTGCCAGCACATCGGCGCACTGCGCTACGGCTACCTGCAAAGCCTCCCGTGCCGGCGCAGCCGGTGCCCCGGCACGGGTCTGGGCAGATTCGTACTCCTCCAGCCAGGCCAGCAGGCGGTCCAAATGCACCTCCAGCGCCGCAAAGGCTTGTAAAAAAGACAGACGCAAACTCGCCAGCCGGTGGTAGGCGCCCACGGCCCACAGCACCAACACCAGCAAAATCACCGAAAAAACAGACGACAAAAACATGCACAGCTTCCTGCGGGCAGGGGTGCGCAGCAGGATTAAAAAGGGTTGTCCATAAAAAACGCTCCCGGCCTGTCGTTGCCATGACAGAGCGGGAGCGCGCAACAACAGCCCGGGGGGCTTAGTCGGCAGCGGTGGCGGCGTCGCCTATATCGGCAGAGGCATCGAAGTCTTCACCGGGGCCGGCCATTTCAGCGGCCTCGGCTTCGGCAATGGCGCGGCGCTCGGCGTCATCCATGGCGTCCTTGACCTTGCGGGCTTGGTGGTAGGCCATGCCGGTACCGGCAGGGATCAGGCGACCGACGATGACGTTTTCCTTCAAACCGCGCAGCTCGTCGCGCTTGCCCATGATGGCAGCCTCGGTGAGCACGCGGGTCGTTTCCTGGAAGGAAGCGGCCGAGATGAAGGAGTCGGTCGACAGCGACGCCTTGGTAATACCCAGCAGCAAGTTGGTGTAGGTCGAAGGAATCTTGCCCTCGGCCTGCAACGCGTCGTTGGTGTTGAGGATTTCTGAGCGCTCGACCTGCTCACCGACGATGTAGTTGGAGTCACCACTGGCTTCCACCACCACGCGGCGCAGCATCTGGCGCACGATCACTTCGATGTGCTTGTCGTTGATCTTCACGCCTTGCAAGCGGTAAACGTCCTGCACTTCGTCAACGATGTAGCGCGACAGCTCTTCAATACCCAACAAACGCAGAATGTCTTGCGGGTCGGCCGGGCCGTCCACAATCGATTCGCCCTTGTTGACCACCTGGCCTTCGTGCACCAAGATATTTTTCTCTTTGGGCACCAGCTCTTCGGACACTTTGCCTTCAGGGTCGGTGATCTGCAGGCGAATCTTGCCTTTGGTCTCCTTACCGAACGACACCGTACCGGTGCTCTCCGCCAACGTGCCCTTGTCCTTGGGCGTACGCGCCTCGAACAACTCGGCCACACGGGGCAGACCGCCGGTAATGTCGCGGGTCTTTTGGCCTTCGATAGGGATACGGGCCAGCACTTCGCCGGGGCCCACTTCCATACCATCACGCACTTGGATCAGCGCGCCAATCTGGAAGCCGATGGTCACCGAGTGGTCGGTGCCAGGGATCTTCACTTCGTTGCCAGTGGCATCGATCAGCTTGACCTGTGGCTTGACCACCTTGGCAGAACCACGGCGCTTGGGATCGATCACCACCAAGGTCGAGAGACCTGTCACATCGTCCACCTGCTTGGCCACAGTGAGGCCTTCTTCGACGTTCTCAAACTGCGCCTTACCGGCGAACTCGGTAATGATCGGGCGGGTCAGTGGATCCCAAGTGGCCAAAATTGTGCCGGCCTTGATAGTCTGGTCGGATTTGACCGTCAGTGCAGCGCCGTAAGGCACTTTATGGCGCTCACGCTCGCGGCCATGCTCGTCCTGAATGGTGATTTCGCCAGAGCGGGAAATCACCACCAGATCGCCCTTGCTGTTGGTCACGTAGCGCATCGTGGCGTTGAAGCCGATCACGCCGTTGGACTTGGCTTCGACGCTGGAGGCAATTGCTGCGCGCGAGGCCGCACCACCGATGTGGAAGGTCCGCATGGTCAGCTGCGTACCGGGCTCGCCAATCGACTGTGCCGCAATCACACCGACGGCTTCGCCGAGGTTGATCAGGCCGCCACGACCCAAGTCACGGCCGTAGCAACGGGCGCACAAACCAAAGCGGGTTTCGCAGTTCAGTGCCGTGCGCACTTTCACTTCGTCCACACCAGCGGCTTCAAATTCGTCGATCAGATCTTCGTCCATCATCGTACCGGCCGGGGTCAGTACGGCACGCGTTTCCGGGTGCAGCACTTCTTCGGCGGCGGTGCGACCCAGGATACGGTCGCGCAACGATTCGATGACCTCGCCGCCTTCGACGATGGCGCGCATCAATGCGCCATTGGAGGTGCCACAGTCTTCTTCCGTCACCACCAGATCTTGTGTCACATCGACCAAACGACGTGTCAGGTAACCCGAGTTAGCCGTCTTCAACGCCGTGTCAGCCAGACCCTTGCGGGCGCCGTGCGTGGAGATGAAGTACTGCAACACGTTCAGGCCTTCGCGGAAGTTCGCGGTGATAGGCGTCTCAATGATCGAGCCGTCGGGCTTGGCCATCAGACCCCGCATACCGGCCAACTGGCGAATCTGCGCGGCAGAACCACGCGCGCCGGAGTCGGCCATCATGTAGATGGAGTTGAACGACTCTTGATCGACTTCGTTGCCGTGGCGGTCGATAGTTTTCTGCTTGGCCAGCTGGGCCATCATCACCTTGGAGACGTCGTCGCCGGCCTTGCCCCAGATGTCCACCACCTTGTTGTAGCGCTCGCCGGAAGTGACCAGACCCGAGACATATTGCTGCTCGATTTCTTTCACTTCCTTCTCGGCGGCGTCGATGATGCCGACCTTTTGCGGTGGCACCAGCATGTCCTCGATAGCGATCGAGATGCCCGACTTGGTCGCCAAACGGAAACCGTTTTGCAGCAGCTTGTCGGCAAACACCACCGTCTCTTTCAAACCGCATTTGCGGAACGAGACGTTGATCAGCTTGGAGATTTCCTTCTTCTTCAGCGCACGGTTCAGGTTAGAAAACGGCAGGCCTTTGGGCAGGATTTCCGACAGCAGCGCACGGCCGGCGGTGGTTTCCACAATGCTGGTCGAGGGCTCGAACTCGCCGGTGGCCTTGTTCTTCGTCCACTCGGTCAGGCGCACGTTGATCTTGGCGGTCAAGTCCACTTCGCCGGCGTCGAGCGCGCGCTGCACTTCGCCGGTGTCGGCAAAGATCAGACCTTCGCCCTTGGCGTTGATCTTGTCGCGGGTGGCGTAGTACAAGCCCAGCACCACGTCTTGCGACGGTACGATGGAGGGCTCGCCCGACGCCGGGAACAGCACGTTGTTCGACGCCAGCATCAGCGTGCGCGCTTCCATTTGCGCTTCGACCGACAGGGGTACGTGAACCGCCATCTGGTCACCGTCGAAGTCGGCGTTGAAGGCCGCGCAAACCAGCGGGTGCAGTTGGATGGCCTTGCCTTCGATCAGGATGGGCTCAAACGCCTGGATACCCAAACGGTGCAGCGTAGGCGCACGGTTCAGCATCACCGGGTGCTCTTTGATGACCTCTTCCAGGATGTCCCACACGACGGGCGTGCCGGATTCGACTTCTTTCTTGGCCGCCTTGATGGTGGTGGCGATGCCCATAGCTTCGAGGCGCGAGAAGATGAACGGCTTGAACAGCTCCAGCGCCATCAGCTTAGGCAAACCGCACTGGTGCAGCTTGAGTGTGGGGCCAACGGTAATCACTGAACGACCCGAGTAGTCGACGCGCTTGCCCAGCAAGTTCTGGCGGAAGCGGCCCGACTTGCCCTTGATCATGTCGGCCAGCGACTTGAGCGCACGCTTGTTGGCGCCGGTCATGGCTTTGCCACGGCGACCGTTGTCCAACAAGCTGTCCACGGCTTCTTGCAACATGCGCTTTTCGTTGCGCGCAATGATTTCTGGCGCTTTCAGCTCCAGCAAGCGGCGCAGACGGCTGTTGCGGTTGATGACGCGGCGGTAAAGGTCGTTCAGGTCGGAGGTGGCAAAACGGCCACCGTCCAGCGGCACCAGCGGACGCAGGTCCGGTGGCAACACCGGCAGCACTTCCAGCACCATCCACTCAGGCTTGATGCCCGACTTGCGAAAGGCTTCCAGAACCTTGAGGCGCTTGGAGTTCTTCTTGACCTTGACTTCGGAGCCGGTCAGGTCGCCGCGCAGGCGTTCGATTTCGCTGTCGATTTCAATCGAATCGAGCAGGTCGCGAATACCTTCGGCGCCCATCTTGGCGACGAATTCGTCGCCAAACTCTTTGGTCTTGGCGTCGTAATCGTCCTCGCTCATGATGCTGAATTTCTTCAGCGGCGTCATGCCGGGGTCGGTGACCACGTAGGCCTCAAAGTACAGCACGCGCTCGATGTCACGCAGCGTCATGTCCAGCACCAAGCCCAAGCGCGATGGCAAGGACTTCAAGAACCAGATATGCGCGCAAGGCGCAGCCAAGTCGATGTGACCCATGCGCTCGCGGCGCACCTTGGTTTGCGTGACTTCAACGCCGCATTTCTCGCAGATCACGCCGCGGTGCTTGAGGCGCTTGTATTTACCGCACAAGCATTCGTAGTCCTTGATAGGACCAAAAATCTTGGCGCAAAACAAGCCATCACGCTCGGGCTTGAAGGTGCGGTAGTTGATGGTCTCGGGCTTTTTCACCTCGCCGAAAGACCAGGAACGGATCTTCTCAGGCGAAGCCATGCCGATGCGGATGGCATCGAAATGCTCGTCCGGTGTAAATTGCTTGAACAGGTCGAGTAGGGATTTCATAAAACTCTTTGCCTTTTCAATTAAGAACGCTCAAGCTCGATATCGAGCCCCAGCGACCGGATTTCCTTGACCAGCACGTTGAAGGATTCCGGCATACCGGCTTCAATCGTGTGCTCGCCCTTGACAATGCTTTCGTACACCTTGGTACGACCCACCACGTCGTCGGACTTGACGGTGAGCATTTCTTGCAGAACGTAGGCGGCGCCATAAGCTTCCAGCGCCCACACTTCCATTTCACCGAAACGCTGACCACCGAACTGCGCCTTACCACCCAGCGGCTGCTGCGTGACGAGAGAGTACGGCCCCGTCGAGCGGGCGTGCATCTTGTCGTCCACCAAGTGGTGCAGCTTCAAGTAATGCATGTAGCCGATGGTGGTCGGACGCTCAAACAGGTCACCGGTGCGGCCGTCGCGCAAGTAGGCTTGCGTGCGGCTGGCCGTCAGACCCTTGCGGGCGGCGATGTCGTCGGGATAAGCAATCTTCAGCATGTCGCCGATTTCTTGCTCCGAGGCACCATCGAACACCGGCGTGGCGTAAGGCACACCGTTGGTCAGGTTGCCTGCCATGGCCATGACTTCGCTATCGCTCAGCACCGAAAGATCTTCCTGGCGACCGCGCGAGTTGTAGACCTCTTCGAGGAAAACGCGCATTTCTGCCGCCTTGGCTTCGTCTTGCAGCATATTGCCAATGCGCTGGCCAATGCCCTTACCGGCCCAGCCCAAATGCACTTCCAGCACCTGACCGACGTTCATGCGCGAAGGCACTCCCAGCGGGTTCAGCACGATGTCGGCAGGCGTGCCGTCGGCCATGTAGGGCATGTCTTCGACCGGAACGATCTTGGAGACCACACCCTTGTTACCGTGGCGGCCGGCCATCTTGTCGCCGGGTTGCAGGCGGCGTTTGACGGCCAGGTAGACCTTGACCATCTTCAGCACGCCGGCGGGCAACTCGTCGCCCTGCGTCAATTTCTTGCGCTTTTCTTCAAACGCCAGATCGAAGCTGTGGCGCGTTTGCTGCAACGAGTTCTTGATGGATTCGAGCTGTGCTGCCACCTCGTCTTCGGCCGGACGGATGTCAAACCAGTGGAATTTTTCCACCGACGACAGATACGCCTCGTCGAGCTTGGTGCCCTTGGCGAGTTTTTGCGGGCCGCCATTAGCGACGCGGCCCAACAGCAGCTTTTTGATACGGTCAAAAGCGTCGGCTTCAACAATGCGCAACTGGTCGTTCAGGTCCAGGCGGAAGCGCTTGAGCTCATCGTCAATGATCTGCTGGGCGCGCTTGTCGCGCTGGATGCCTTCGCGGGTGAAGACTTGCACGTCGATCACCACGCCTTGCGAGCCTTGGCTGACGCGCAGCGAGGTATCTTTGACGTCTGAAGCCTTCTCGCCAAAGATGGCGCGCAGCAGTTTTTCTTCGGGCGTGAGCGTGGTCTCGCCCTTGGGCGTGACCTTGCCAACCAGCGTGTCGCCGGGCATGACTTCGGCGCCGACATAAATGATGCCGGACTCGTCCAAACGGTTGAGCTGCTGCTCGGACAGGTTGGGAATATCGCGCGTGATTTCTTCGGCACCCAGCTTGGTGTCGCGTGCCATCACCACCAACTCTTCGATGTGGATCGAGGTGTAGCGGTCTTCGGCGACGATGCGCTCGCTGATCAGGATCGAATCTTCGAAGTTGAAGCCGTTCCAGGGCATGAAGGCGATCAGCATGTTCTGACCAATGGCGATCTCGCCAAAGTCGGTCGATGCACCGTCGGCAATCACGTCGCCCTTGACCAGCTTGTCACCCTTTTGCACGATCGGGCGCTGATGGATGTTGGTGTTCTGGTTGGAACGCTGGTACTTGATCAGGTTGTAGATGTCCACACCGACTTCACCGGCCACCGCCTCGGCGTCGTTGACGCGGATCACGATACGCGTGGCATCAACATAGTCCACCACACCGCCACGGGTCGCCGTCACCACGGTGCCGGAGTCCACCGCAGCCACGCGCTCGATACCGGTGCCGACCAATGGCTTTTCCGGGCGCAGCACCGGCACGGCCTGGCGCGACATGTTGGCGCCCATCAACGCGCGGTTGGCGTCGTCGTGCTCCAGGAACGGCACCAAAGATGCCGCCACGGAAACGATCTGCGCGGGTGACACGTCCATGTACTGGATGCGCTCAGCGCCGACCAGCACCGACTCGCCCTGCTCCCGCGCCGACACCAGGTCACCGGTCAGGCGGCCTTCGGCGTCCAGCGTGGCATTGGCCTGCGCAATGATGTATTTGCCTTCTTCAATGGCCGACAAGTAATCGATCTCGTTGGTCACCTTGGCATCGGCCACACGGCGGTACGGCGTCTCGATAAAGCCGTACTCGTTCAGGCGCGCGTACAGAGCCAGCGAGTTGATCAGACCAATGTTGGGACCTTCAGGCGTCTCAATGGGGCAGACGCGGCCGTAGTGGGTCACGTGCACGTCACGCACTTCAAAACCGGCACGTTCACGCGTCAGGCCGCCTGGGCCCAGAGCGGAAACACGGCGCTTGTGCGTGATTTCGGCCAGTGGGTTGGTCTGGTCCATGAACTGCGACAGCTGCGAAGCGCCGAAGAACTCTTTCAGCGCCGCAGAAATCGGCTTGGAATTGATCAGGTCGTGCGGCATGAGCGGATCTTGCTCAGCTTGGCCCAGACGCTCTTTCACGGCCTTTTCAATGCGTGCCAAACCGGTGCGGTACTGGTTTTCGGCCAGCTCGCCAACGCAACGCACGCGGCGATTGCCCAAGTGGTCGATGTCATCCACTTCGCCATTACCGTTGCGCAGGTCCACCAGGATCTTGACCACGGCCAAGATGTCTTCGTTGGTCAGCACCATCGGGCCGGTCGCGCCTTCGTTGCCCACCTTGGCATTGAACTTCATGCGGCCAACGCGCGACAAATCGTAGGTGTCGGGGTTGTAGAACAGGCGCTGGAACAGCGCTTGCACCGCGTCTTCTGTCGGCGGCTCGCCAGGACGCATCATGCGGTAGATGGCAACGCGGGCCGCGAATTCATCCACGGTTTCGTCCGTGCGCAGGGTCTGCGAAATGTACGCACCCTGATCGAGCTCATTGGTGTAGATGCACTGCAGATCTTTAACGCCCGAGCCACGCAGCTTCTTCAACAGCGCTTCGGTCAGCTCTTCATTGGCCTTGGCCAAAATTTCGCCAGTGTCCGTGTCTACGATGGCACGGGCCACCACACGGCCGACTAGGAAATCTTCCGGCACGCTGATGTGCATGGTGCCAGACTGCTCCAGCTCACGGGTGTGGCGTGCGGTCACGCGTTTGTCTTTAGCGACAACCACCTTGCCGGCCTTGTCGGTGATGTCAAAACGGGCCACTTCACCGCGCAGGCGCTCGGAGACAAACTCCATTTGCGCGCCGCTGTCCATCAGGCGGAAGTTGTCATTGACAAAGAAATTCGCCAGGATCGACTCGGGATTCAGACCAATGGCCTTGAGCAGGATCGTAACCGGCATCTTGCGGCGACGGTCCACGCGGAAGTAAAGGATGTCCTTGGGGTCAAACTCAAAGTCGAGCCAGGAGCCACGGTAGGGGATGATGCGCGCTGAAAACAGCAGCTTGCCCGAACTGTGCGTCTTGCCCTTGTCGTGTTCAAAGAACACACCAGGCGAGCGGTGCAGCTGGGAAACAATGACCCGCTCAGTGCCGTTGATGATGAAAGAGCCTTTTTCGGTCATGAGCGGAACTTCGCCCATATAAACCTCTTGCTCTTTCACTTCCTTGACCACTTTGGACTGCGAAGTCGATGACTCACGGTCGTAAATGATCAACTGCACCTTGGCGCGCACAGCGGAAGCAAATGTCAACCCACGGGTTTGGCATTCACGCACGTCGAAAGCAGGTTTGGCCAAGTTGTATTCGAGAAATTTCATCTCGACAAAGCCATTGTGCGAGACAATCGGGAAAGCAGCAGTGAAAGCCGCTTGGAGGCCTTCAGTAGTGCGTTTTTTGGGAGCTACGCTGGCTTGGAGGAATGCGGTGTACGCGTCCTTCTGCATTTGCAGCAGGTAAGGAACTTCTAGCACGCTATCGCGGCTGCCGAAACTTTTGCGAATTCGCTTGCGTTCGGTATAGGAATAGGCCATGAGATCTCCGGGCAAAGACTTGAGTCCTGGGTCTGCGACGACTGACCCGCAGGGCGGCACACCCTGCGGGCTTGGCGGTTGGCCACTACCAACCATGGCGGACAGCGATGCGTTGCACATCGCCCGAACCAAGGCATCTCCTGCTGTCGGGTTTGACAGAAGACACTAAAAAACACCTTCAAGATATTTTTTGGTGTGCTCTATAGCACCAACACTACTCTATATTTTCATTTCATAAGCGGCAAAAGGCTGGGAACCCTTTGCAGAGTCCCCAGCCTTCATATGGAACTGATTACTTCAGTTCAGCCTTGGCGCCAGCGTCTTCCAGCTTCTTCTTGGCTGCTTCAGCGTCAGCCTTGGAGATGCCTTCCTTCACGGCCTTGGGAGCGCCGTCAACGACGTCCTTGGCTTCTTTCAGGCCCAGACCGGTGATTTCACGCACAGCCTTGATCACCGACACCTTGTTGGCGCCAGCTTCGAGCAGTATTACGTTGAATTCGGTCTGCTCTTCAGCCACAGCAGCAGCAGCGCCGCCAGCAGCAGGAGCGGCCATAGCGGCTGCGCTCACGCCAAACTTCTCTTCAATGGCCTTCACCAAGTCATTGAGTTCCAGAACCGTCATGCTGTCCAGCGCGGTCAAAAATGCGTCTTTGTCGAATGCCATTTTGATTTCCTAACAAATTTGTTGGTTAACTGTCGGGCGCTCAGGCCGCAACAGGTTCGGCTGCCTGCTCGGCAACGCCTTCGCTTCTCTTGGCCGCCAAGGCGCCCAGCACAACGGCCGTACGCGACATGGGGGACATCAGCAAGCCACACACCTGTGCCAGCAACACTTCCCGCGAAGGAATGTTGGCCAGTTGCTTGACGCCGTTGACGTCCAAAGCCTTACCACCGAAAGCGCCTGCGCGAATCACCAACTTGTCGTTGGTTTTCGCGAAGTCGGCCACCACCTTAGCGGCGGCCACTGCGTCTTCAGAGAAGCCATAGATCAGCGGACCAGTCATCTGGTCGGCCACCACGTCAAACCCGCTACCGGCTACAGCACGGCGGGCCAGGGTGTTTTTCAGAACACTCAGGCTCACACCTTTGCTGCGTGCATCGGCGCGCAGTTTGGTCATGTCGGCGACCGTGATGCCACGGTATTCCGCAATCACAAGCGTTTGAGCTTTAGCGGCGAGGCTGGTCACTTCAGCAATGACCGCTTCTTTCTCACTGCGATTAAGACTCAAGGTCTACTCCTTAAAAAGTGCAATCAGGGCGACTGCCCCTCCCACACGCTCTTGTTGCAGCGACCAACTGTTGAGGAAAATTTCCATCTGCAGCGGGATCGCCATCTGCGTTGGCCCCAAGGGATTTAAGCGCATTGCTTATGTTTATGCATGCACACCAACGGTCTTGGATGGCCCGGCACATTACTGCACCGACCCACCACCGAGGCACGTTTCAGTGCCTCAAGATTTCACGCGCTTACGCTGCGATGGATTGTGTATCGACACGGACACCCAGACCCATAGTCGAAGACAATGCCACCTTGCGCAGGTAAAGACCTTTGCTGGTCGCAGGCTTGGCCTTGGTCAGCGCATCAATCAGCGCAGCCAAGTTGCCTTGGAGCTTGTCGTTGTCAAACGAACGACGACCGATGGTGCTGTGAATAATGCCGCCCTTGTCAACGCGGAACTGCACCTGACCCGCCTTGGCGTTCTTCACTGCCGTAGCCACATCAGGGGTTACCGTGCCCACCTTAGGGTTAGGCATCAGGCCACGTGGGCCCAGAATCTGACCCAGCGTACCGACGACGCGCATAGCATCGGGGGCGGCGATCACGATGTCGAAAGGCATATCACCCGCCTTGATCATGGCGGCCAAGTCGTCCATACCAACGATGTCAGCACCTGCAGCCTTAGCCTCTTCAGCCTTGGCGCCTTGGGCGAACACCGCTACGCGGGTGGTCTTGCCCGTGCCATTTGGCAGAACAACAGCGCCGCGCACCACTTGGTCAGATTTTTTGGCATCCACACCGAGCTGCACAGCCACGTCGATGGACTCGTCGAATTTGGCAGTCGCTGCCTCTTTGACGATCACGACAGCTTCAGCAAAAGCGTACAGCTTAGTGCTTTCAACTTTACCTTGCAGGGCTTTTTGTTTTTTGGTCAGCTTGGCCATTTACACGCCCTCCACGGTCACACCCATCGAACGGGCGGAACCAGCAATAGTACGAACTGCAGCGTCGAGGCTGGCAGCGTTCATGTCTTTCATCTTGGTATTGGCGATCTCTTCAAGCTGAGCGCGCGTGATCTTGCCTACCTTGTCACTGTTGGGCTTGGCGGAGCCCTTGTCCAGCTTGATGGCCTTCTTGATCAGGACAGCCGCAGGCGGGGTCTTGATGATGAAGGTGAAGCTCTTGTCTGCAAACGCCGTGATGACCACGGGCAGCGGCAGACCTGGCTCAACGCCTTGGGTCTGCGCGTTGAACGCCTTGCAGAACTCCATGATGTTGAGGCCACGTTGGCCCAGTGCAGGACCAATAGGTGGGGATGGGTTGGCCTTACCAGCTGGAACTTGCAGCTTGATAAAACCGACGATTTTTTTCGCCATGCTTTACTCCTTGCGGGTTTTAACGCTTGGCACTGCGGCGCAATGCTCGGCTCCCCGGGGGTTAACGACTCAAACTCAAAGCGCCGTACTGAGCCGAAAAGTACGGGCCAAAATCAGCTGAAAAACTTAGGTTTTTTCAATCTGGCTAAATTCGAGCTCTACTGGAGTCGAGCGGCCAAAAATCATGACAGAAACGCGCACGCGGCTCTTTTCATAATTGACATCTTCCACAGAACCATTGAAATCAGTGAACGGACCTTCTTTGACACGCACCAGTTCGCCCACCATAAACTCCACTTTATGGCGTGGCTTTTCCGTACCTTCCTGCATTTGACTGACGATTTTCTGAACTTCTTCCTCAGAAATCGGTGCAGGACGATTCTTGGCTCCCCCTACAAAGCCAGTAACTTTGTTAGTGTGCTTGACTAAGTGCCAACTCTCGTCGTCCATAATCATTTCGACGAACACGTAACCTGGGAACAAACGGCGCTCCGTAGTTTTGCGTTGGCCATTTTTGATTTCGACCACTTCTTCGGTCGGCACTAAGACACGACCAAATTTGTCTTGCATGCTGGCGCGCCCGATGCGCTCGGCAATATTACGCTCTACCGCTTTTTCCATGCCAGAATATGCATGCACGATATACCAGCGCAGATCCGGGTTGCCCAAGGCAGCATTGCCAAGAACACCTGCGACACCAGACATCTCAACTGCAGCCGTCATTTATTTTCTCCAACCCAGAATGAGATCGTAAAACACCCATTCCAGAGTTTTATCAGTAAACCAGAGGAACAGTGCCATCACCACGACAAAGGCAAAAACATATGCCGTCATTTGTACAGTTTCTTTGCGGGTAGGCCAGACAACCTTCTTGACCTCGCGCCAAGCATCGCGAGTAAAAGCAACCAAACGCTTGCCAGACTCGGAAATCAGAAAAACACCGACTGCAGCAGCCAAACCTACCAGCAATGCACCCCACTGAGCAATAGATCCTTGCTTACCCAGCAAATAAAATCCAGCCACCGACGCCACGACCAAGACCGCCACAGCGGTAAACTTGACTTTATCGGCACCAGAACTGACAGTTTCAACCTGTGACGTAACCATTTTTGGCTTATTCCTGCTTCGATTCTCAGCATCACTAAAGACGCCGAAGCCCGCCAGATACTGGTGGGCTTTGATTTGCGCCACATTCAAGTGGCAGGGGCAGTAGGAATCGAACCTACAACCTTCGGTTTTGGAGACCGACGCTCTGCCAATTGAGCTATACCCCTTTGAAACTTACGCGATGATTTTGGCAACCACACCGGCGCCGACAGTGCGGCCACCTTCGCGGATAGCAAAACGCAGGCCTTCTTCCATGGCGATGGGGTTGATCAGCTTGACAGTGATCGACACGTTATCGCCAGGCATGACCATTTCCTTGCCTTCAGGCAACTCGATCGCACCGGTCACGTCCGTTGTGCGGAAGTAGAACTGGGGACGGTAGTTGTTGAAGAAAGGCGTGTGGCGGCCGCCTTCGTCCTTGCTCAGCACATAGACTTCAGCGGTGAAGTGCGTGTGTGGCTTGATCGAACCGGGCTTGCACAGCACTTGGCCGCGCTCGACGTCTTCGCGCTTGGTACCGCGCAAGAGCAGGCCGACGTTGTCGCCCGCTTGACCTTGGTCCAGCAACTTGCGGAACATTTCCACACCGGTGCAGATGGTCTTGACGGTGTCTTTGATACCGACGATTTCGATTTCTTCACCGACCTTGATGATGCCGCGCTCAATACGGCCCGTCACCACGGTGCCGCGACCGGAGATGGAGAACACGTCTTCCACAGGCATCAGGAAAGCACCGTCGACCGCGCGGTCAGGCGTGGGGATGTAGGTGTCCAGTGCTTCAGCCAGCTTCATGATGGCTTCTTCGCCCATCGGGCCAGTGTCGCCTTCGAGGGCCAGCTTGGCGGAACCGCGAATGATCGGGGTGTCATCGCCTGGGAAATCATATTTGTCGAGGAGCTCGCGCACTTCCATTTCGACCAGTTCGAGCAACTCTTCGTCGTCCACCATGTCGCACTTGTTCAGGAACACGATGATGTAAGGCACGCCCACTTGGCGGGCCAACAAGATGTGTTCGCGCGTTTGTGGCATAGGGCCGTCAGCAGCCGAGCACACCAAGATAGCGCCGTCCATTTGCGCCGCGCCGGTGATCATGTTCTTCACATAGTCAGCGTGGCCGGGGCAATCGACGTGTGCGTAGTGGCGCGCACCTGTTTCGTACTCGACGTGCGAGGTGTTGATCGTGATACCGCGCGCTTTTTCTTCAGGCGCGTTGTCGATCTGCGAGTAGTCCTTGGCTTCGCCGCCGAATTTCTTCGACAGCACCGTGGCAATCGCTGCCGTCAGCGTCGTCTTGCCATGGTCCACGTGGCCAATCGTGCCCACGTTGACGTGCGGCTTGTTACGCTCGAATTTTCCTTTTGCCATTTTTC
>NZ_JHYS01000013.1 GCF_000688255.1 Simplicispira psychrophila DSM 11588
GTCCCGGTCAAACGCGTGGTCGACTACAACGTGAAAGTTCGAGTGAAGTCGGACGGCACGGGTATGGACATCGCCAACGTCAAGATGAGCATGAACCCCTTTGACGAAATCGCTGTCGAAGAGGCCGTGCGCTTGAAAGAAAAAGGCGTGGTCACCGAAGTGATTGCCGTCTCCTGCGGCGATGCCAAGTGCCAGGAAACGCTGCGCACTGCCATGGCCATTGGCGCCGACCGCGCCATCCTGGTGCAGACCGATGCCGAACTCCAGCCGCTGGCCGTGGCCAAGCTCTTGAAAGCGCTGGTCGATAAAGAGCAGCCCGGCTTGATCATCCTGGGCAAGCAAGCCATTGACGACGACGCCAACCAGACCGGCCAGATGCTGGCGGCGCTGGCGGATCTGCCCCAGGGCACCTTTGCCAGCAAGGTGGAAGTGTTGGGCGAGAGCGTGCAAGTGACGCGCGAAGTCGATGGCGGCCTGGAAACGCTCTCGCTGAGCCTGCCGGCGGTGATCACCACCGACCTGCGCCTGAACGAGCCGCGCTACGTGACGCTGCCCAACATCATGAAGGCGAAAAAGAAACCGCTCGACACCTTCACCCCGCAAGACTTGGGTGTGGACGTGAGCGCGCGCCTCAAAACCCTCAAAGTATCCGAGCCGCCCCAGCGCGGCGCTGGCATCAAGGTGCCCGACGTGGCCACGCTGGTCGAGAAACTCAAGAACGTGGCCAAGGTCCTGTAAAGCGCCAGCGCACGCACCCCCTGTCCATGACTGAACAAGCTATTTGGAAACCCACACCATGACCGCACTGGTTATTGCCGAACACGACAACAGCGCCATCAAGGGCGCCACGCTCAACACCGTCACCGCCGCCCTGGCCTGCGCTGGCGAAGTGCACGTGCTGGTGGCCGGCCACAACGCCGCCGCTGCTGCGCAGGCCGCAGCGCAAATCGCTGGCGTGGCCAAAGTGATCCATGCCGACAGCGCTGAGCTGGCCGACGCCCTAGCGGAAAACGTCGCTGCGCAAGTGCTGGCGCTGGCCGCCAACTACAGCCACCTGCTGTTTGCCGCCACGGCAGCCGGCAAGAACGTCGCCCCGCGCGTCGCGGCCAAGCTGGACGTGGCGCAGGTGAGCGAAATCACCAAAGTGATCAGCGCTGACACCTTCGAGCGCCCGATCTACGCTGGCAACGCCATTGCCACGGTGCAAAGCCTGGACGCTACCAAAGTCCTCACCGTGCGCAGCACCGGCTTTGACGCCGCAGTGGCGACGGGTGGCAGCGCCGCGGTCGAAACCGTAGCTGCGGCGGCGGGCGCTGGCCAAAGCCGCTTCCTTGGCCGCGAAGTGACGAAAAACGACCGCCCCGAGCTGACGGCGGCCAAGATCGTGGTCTCGGGCGGGCGCGCGCTGGGCAGCAAAGAGCAGTTTGACGCGGTGATGGAGCCGCTGGCCGACAAGCTGGGCGCCGCGCTGGGCGCCAGCCGCGCGGCGGTGGACGCGGGCTACGCACCCAACGACCTGCAAGTGGGCCAGACGGGCAAGATTGTGGCGCCGCAGCTGTATGTGGCCGTCGGCATTTCGGGTGCGATCCAGCACCTGGCGGGCATGAAGGATTCGAAGGTGATCGTAGCGATCAACAAAGACCCGGAAGCGCCGATCTTTAGCGTGGCCGACTATGGGCTGGAGGCCGATCTGTTTGTCGCCGTGCCGGAGCTGGTGGGCGCGCTGTAAACGCTCGCTGATTTCTCAAACAAAAAGAGCGCCGCAAAAACGGCGCTCTTTTTTTATAGCTAGTACCGCACGTCAAATAACGGTTTCAGGCTGTTTTGTTCTTAAAAACCAATAGATACGTGCGGTTGCAGCTATTGAATTAATTTTTAAAAATTCGGCGCTTCGACGCCGCCGTCCACGCCCAGCACCTTGCCGGTGATCCAGCTGGCGGCGGGCGAGGCCAAAAATAGCGCGGCGTGGGCGATGTCTTCGGGCTGGCCCAGGCGGCCCATGGGGGTGCTGCTGTTCATGCGCTCGGTGCGCTCGGGCGTCAGGAACGGCGCCAGCGCGTCAGTCAGGATGGTGCCGGGTTCGATGGCGTTGATGCGCACGGCCGGGCCGAAGTCTTGCGCCAAGTTGCGCGTCATCTGGTTCAGTGCCGCCTTGGCGGCGCCGTAGGCGCTGAAGTGCTTTTGTGCGTAGCGCGCCGCCACCGAAGAGATGTTGACCACCGCGCCACCGCCGGCGTGTTTCATCGCCTGGGCGGTCTTCTGGATCATCAGATAGGCGGGGGTGACATTCCAGGCCAGCACGGCGCTGAACTCGGCACCGCCCATTTTCAGCGGGCTGTTCGGGCCGGCGCCGCCGGCGTTGTTGATCAGGATGGTGATCTTGCCGAGCTCGGCCACGGTGCGCGCCACCAGGGTGTCGAGGTTGGCTTCGTCGCTGACGTCGCCGGCTACGGTGATGGCGCGCCGGCCCAGCGCGCGCACTTCGGCGGCGACGGCGTCCAGGTCGGCCTGGGTGCGTGCGGCCAGCGCCACGTCGGCGCCGGCGCGCGCCAGTGCCAGCGCGCAGGCGCGGCCAATGCCCTTGCCGGCGCCGGTGACGATGGCGACTTGGCCGTTCAGGGAAAAGGGCGAGGAAGGGGAAGCAATAGCGGTCATATAGCGGATGAAGGGGAGTCAAAAAAGAAAGAGCAAGGACGCAGCCTCAGGGCGCCACAGCAGCGCGGATCATTTGCTCAAACGTCTCGGTGTACGGCGGCAACATGCCCCATTCGCGGCGCGGGTCGTGCGCGCCGGCGCTGTAGACGCTGCGTGCATGGCTGAATTCCAGGAAGCCTTCGCGGCCGTGGTAGTGGCCCATGCCGGAGGCGCCGACGCCGCCAAACGGCGCGTCGTGCAGGGCCGGGTGCATGGTGACGTCGTTGATCGAGACACCGCCCGACAGCGTGTGGTCCAGCACCCATTGCTGCTCGGCGGCGTCGCTGCCAAAGTAGTACAGCGCCAGCGGGCGCTCGCCGGCATTGATCTCGGCCACGGCCTCACTCAGTGTGCGGTAGCTGCGCAGCACCAGCGCCGGACCAAAAATTTCGTGCTGGGCGATGACGCTGTCCGCCGCCGGATTCACCACGATGCGCAGCGGCATCCGGCGCGATGCCACCGCGTCCGAGGTCGGCCAGTCACCGGCCATCACCACGCGCGCGCCGCGCTGACCGGCGTCGGCTATATAGGATTCGACGCGGATAAAGTGGCGCTGATTCACCACCGGTGTCACGTCGCTGTTGTCGGCAATCGTCGGGTACAGGCCGCTGTAGCTGCTTTGCAGGGCGGCAATGAAGGCTTCGGTCTGCGACTCGTGCACCCACACCGTGTCGGGCGCGACGCACAGCTGGCCGGAGTTGGCGCTCTTGCCCACGGCAATGCGCTCGGCGGCGTTGGCAATGTCGGCGCTTTGGCCCACCAGCACTGGCGACTTGCCGCCCAGTTCCAGCGTTACCGGCACCAAATTTTCTGCCGCGCCGGCCATCACCAGCTTGCCCACCGCTGTCGAGCCGGTGAACACCAAGTGGTTGAACGGCTGGCGCGAGAATTCAGCCGCCACATCGGGGCCGCCGGTGACGACGGCCAGCACTGTCGGATCAAAGAATTCGGCCACAGCCTGCGCCAGCACCTTGGCGGTGCGCGGTGCGATTTCTGAGGGTTTCAAGATGCCGCTGTTGCCGGCGGCAAAGGCGCAGGCCAGGGGCGATAGCAGCGTGAAAATCGGCGCATTCCAGGTGCCGATGATGCCGACCACGCCCTTGGGCTGAAAGCGCACCCAGGCGGTGGCGCCAAAGTTGTCAAACGGCGCGACGCTGGGGCGTGGCTGATCGGGCATCCAGGCTGCGCAATGGTCGCGGGCGTGCTTGAGCGAGCCGAGCGAGCCGACGATGTCGTTCATCATCGAAAACACCACCGGCCGGCCGCCAAAGTCTTCGCCCATCGCGGCGCACAGCGCATCGCTGTACTGCACCAGCATGTCGATGGTGCGCTGCAGGCGCTGCTGGCGCGTGGTGGCGCTGACGGGGCCTTCAGCGCGAAACGCCGTCTGCTGCGCAGCGAGCAGTGCCGCCAGCGAAGCGGCGGCCGTGGCGGGGGAGGCAAGGGAAGAGGACATGCAGTCTCCTGGTAGAAATGGTGGTGCTGGCGCGAAGATGCATCCTAGCGGCGCCAGTTTTGTCTGGCGTAGTCTAAAAAGACGATGGCGTGCGGCCCCTTGCCCGGCGAACATGGGGCATGAACCTGCAAGATCCACCGCGCGTCAACTGGCGCACCCACCTGAGCCTGGCGCTGTTGGCGCTGGTGTATATCTTTTCCTACATTGACCGCCAGGTCGTGGCCATCCTGATCGAGCCGATCAAGCACGAGTTTGGCGCCAGCGACACGCAGATGGGGCTGCTGACCGGCCTGGCCTTTGGCCTGATGTATGCCGCACTGGGCGTGCCAGTGGGCAAGCTGTCTGACCACACAAGCCGGCGCAATATTGTGGCCGTGGCCTGTGGGCTGTGGAGCCTGGCCACCATGGCCTGCGGCTTTGCCGGCCAGTTCTGGCAGCTGCTGCTGGCCCGCATGTCGGTCGCAGTGGGCGAGGCCGGCGGCATGGCGCCGTCGATTTCGATGGTGTCCGACATGTACCCGCCCCGCCAGCGCTCATTCATGATCAGCCTGTTCATGATGGGGCCGCACTTTGGCGTGCTGATTGGCCTGGCGCTGGGCGGCTGGATTGCGCAGCACTACGGCTGGCGCGCCACGTTCATCTGGTTTGGTGTGCCCGGCCTGCTGCTTGCGGCCTTGGTGTTTTTGTTGGTGCGCGAACCGCGCCGGGGTGGCTTTGAAACGGCAGAGGTCCTGGAGCAGCTGCAGCAGCAGCCGGTCGAATCGATGTGGAAGCAGCTGCGCCGCCTGCTCGGCATTACCGCGTTTCGCCGTCTGGCCTTCGCCTGCGGGCTAGCCGGCATGGCCGGCTACGGTTACGGCATCTGGACACCGAGCTTCCTGGTACGCACGCACGGCATGAGCATGGCCCATGCCGGCCTGCTTTTTGGCGTGGTCAGCGGCGTGGGCGCGGTGGCTGGCGCCCTGACCAGTGGCTGGCTGTGTGACCGTCTGGTAGCGCGGGATGTGCGCTGGCAGATCGGCCTGCCGATGCTGGGTGTGGTCATTGCCATTCCTTGCGCCATTGCCTTTTTTATGTGGCCGACCACTGGCAACTGGATGCTGGGCCCGATGAAGGTGCCGCACGCGCTGGCGTTTGCTGCGGTGTTTGCATTCTTTGCCAGCTGGTGGCCGTCGCTGTCGTTCAGCGCCACCAGCCACATGGTGGCTTCGAACGAACGCGGTGTGGCTGCGGCTCTGCTGAGCTTTTTTCTCACGCTGTTTGGCGTGGGTGCGGGTCCGCTGGTGACCGGCATAGTCAGCGACCTGCTGACCCCCATGTTTGGCGTCGAGGCGCTGCGCTGGTCACTGGTGTGCGTGATGCTGTTCATGGTGCCCACCGCCGTGCTGATGGCTATGTCGCTCAAGCCCTACCGTGCGCGACTGGAGCAGATAAGGCCCAGCAGCTTGCGTCGTGCCTGATACGCACTGCTTGGCGCTGCTGCCGGATGCAGGTGCGTCCGGCAGCAGCGCACTTTCATATTTACAGCCAAAGGAACATTTGCGTGTCTGTCGCTCGCTCTGCTTTTTATCCTTCGCCATCGGGCGTCGTTTTCATCACCGGTGCCAGCCGCGGCATTGGCGCCGCCACCGCCGAGGCGTTTGCGCGTGCCGGCTGGCGCGTGGCGATTGCCGCGCGCACGCATGACGCCAGCCAGGCGCTAGCGCACCAGCTGCGCCGCCCCGATGGCCAGCTGCTGGCCGGCAGCCTGGCCACCACCGCCGCCGCCGTGCAGGCCTGCGGCGCCGAGGTGTTTGCCCATGCCATGGACCTGATGGACAGCGCCTCGATGGATGCGGCGCTGGATGCGGTGCTGGCACACTTTGGCCGCATCGATCTGCTGATCAACAACGCCGTCTACCAGGACCGTGAGATCAACGCCATGTTGCTGGAGCTGGACGATGCCGCGCTGCAGCGCACGCTGCTGGGCAACGTGGTGGCGCCATTCCACTTGGCGCGCCGGCTGCTGCCGACGCTGCTGGCGCAGGGCAGCGGCCAGATCATCAATGTCTGCTCCGGCGCCGGCCAGAGTGACCCGCCGATCGCCGCCAACCAGGGCGGCTGGGGCTTTGCCTACGGTGCCTCCAAGGCGGGTCTGGCGCGGCTGGCCGGCTGCATCAACCGCGAACACGGCGCCCAGGGCGTGCGTGCCTACAGCGTCAACCCCGGCCTGGTCACGACCGAGGCCGTGACTGCCACGCTCGGCGAGGACAGCGCGCTGGCGCAGCGCTATGGCGCGGTGTCGCCCAGCGCCATTGCTGCCGGCTTGCTGTGGCTGGCCACCGACCCGGGCGCTGTGGCGCTGGCGCGCAAGCCCACGCTGATACAGCTGCAGGAACTGGTGCACGAACACCAGTTGACATGACGCTGCAGCGCCTGCCGCAGGTGCCACTCCTGCCACGGCCACTGCTGACCAATGCGCAGTGGCGCTGCCTGCGCGTGCTGAGCGAGGTCGGCGGCGATGTGGCCCACGCGGCGCGCAAGCTGCACTGTGCACAGGGGTCGCTCAAGGGAGCGCTGGCGGAATTGCAAACCTGCCTGGGGGCGCAGCATCTGGCGGTGTCGGATGCGCATGTGCAACTGTCTCCATCACTGCAGATGCTGTTGCGCTCGCGCTGCGACTGAGTCCGCTGCGCCGCGTTCATCGTCCAAACGGCTTAACCGGTCCGGCGGTTTGCGCTGTATCAGCCCGAGCGGTCCTATCGTCCAAACAGGGTATGTCAGCGGGGAGCGGCAAATCCATCATTGCCCTCTACCCATTACTACACTGTCTGGAGACTTTATGGCCACTACCAAGGAATACCGACTGGGCGAATTCACCTTCCCCCGCGGCTGGTTCATGATTGCCGATGCTGAAGAGCTCAATACGCACAAGCCCCTGGCGGTGCGCTTCTTCGGCAAGGACTTTGCGCTGTACCGCGGCCGTGCCACCGGCAAGGTGATCCTGCTGGACGCCTACTGTCCGCACATGAAGACGCACTTGGCGGCGCCCAACACCACCTCGTATGTGGTCATCGACGGCGGTGGCAGCAACATCGAGGGCGACAACATTCGCTGCCCCTACCATGCTTGGCGCTTTGGCCCGGACGGCAAATGTGACGACATCCCTTACCACCAAGGCCCGATTCCGGCGGCCGCCTGCGTCAAGAGCTGGACGGTGGTCGAGAGCCTGGGCGCGATCTGGGTCTGGCACGACCCCGAGGGCGGTGAGCCCGAGTGGGAGCACCCCAGCCTGCCGCAGTGGGACGACCCCAGCTGGGTGCGTGGCCACTGGGACCACTTGGGGATGCTGAACCAGCACCCGCAGGAAGTGATCGACAACATCACCGACTACGGCCACCTCAGCCCCATCCACGGCTCCACCGTGGAGCGCTACGAGAACGAATTCAAGGGCCACAACGCCATCCAGCGCCAGTGTGGCGGCCACCGCACACTGGTCGGCGCCGATCCTGCCAACAGCACCCTGTACACCGATACCGTTTACCACGGCCCTGGCGTGCTGATCTCGATGTTGACCGGCATGTTTGAAACCGTGCTGCTGATCATGCACACGCCGGTCGATGACGGCACTATCAAGGTGTGGCACTCGCTGATCGTCAAGTCGCCCGGCGGCAACGCCCAGGTCACCACCGCCGATTTGGTGGGCGCGCGCCAATTCCAGGAATCCAGCCGACTGGCGTTTGCGCAAGACTTTGAAGTCTGGACCAACAAGGCAGCGTGCCTGAACGGCTTGTTTATTCCCAGCGATGGCCCGTTCATGAAAGCGCGCGTTTGGTACAAGCAGTTCTATAACCCCCGCGCCAACAAGCACGAGTACTTGGAGCAGTGCGAAGGCCTGTACGTGCCACGCGGCGCCACGCCTTACAGCGAACGCGGCGCCGCCGCTATGGCCGCCGCCGCAGCCGAGTAACCGCTCGGTAGGAATGGCCGGCGGTGCAGACACAGCACCTACCGGCCAGGCATTCCCCCTTCCCGCCTTGGGCTACAGCCACGCTGTAGTCCACAGGCGGGTTTTTTTATGAGGATTGCACCGAAGCTTCAGGCCGTTGGTGCGTCACCTGTGTGAACATAAACACCGATTGCTTCAGATCCACCAGCACGCTGTACGGTGCGGGCAGTTGGCAGCGCAGATCACGCACTTGGCTGCGCATGTCCACCGGACCATGGCCGTTGCCACTAGGTGCCGCATTGCCACTGCGGCTGTCGGCAAAAGCGGCGCGGGCCGCGTCGGCGCTGTCAAACCACCACTCGGCAATGCCGTCGAAGTCGTAGCCCTCGGGCGGTGTTTGCACGACGTGGTTGTGCACCACGCGCCGGGCGGTTTTCAGCGTCGGGGAGCTGAGCCAGGCGTCTTTGGGGCCGTCCATCCAGGCGGTGTCAAACGCGCTTTTGCTGACACCGGCATTGCGGCGCAAAAAGCCAAACACCACCACCGGGCCGGCGGGGGCCTCACGCAGCACCTGCTCGCTGCACACCAGTGTGCAATCGCGCACATAGGTCGAGAACACGCGCGGTTCGTCAGGGCGCATGGTAGCCAGCGTTTCTGGGTCGTTCCAAATGTCGTTGGCTACTTCGAGGTCGCGCAGTTGCAGCAGATTGACGCCGTCGTAATCCGCGCTGGCACCGTGCAGGCCGCCATCTTCCGCGCCACTCTCGCCATTGCGCACGCGGCTGCATTGCTGCACGCCCAGCACTTTGTCGCGCACGTTGGTGCATTGGCTCCCCAGCGCCGAGTGTTCACGCCAGGCTTGGGCAAAGTCCTCGGCCGCCAACGCGGGGTTGCGCTTGGCGAGGTAAATCATCTTCCAGCGCGGCTGGGCAGTGGCAGCGGGAACGGGAGCAGTAGCAACAGCAGAAGTCATGGCGGTGGGCCTTTCTATCGGGGTGGATGAAACGAGGTGACTTAGCGATAGCCTATTCAACGACGGCCCGGCTGTAAATCGGGGGTATGCCCCGTACCTTGTGGTAACTGTGGGCGGTGTTCAGGCGCGGTGGGCGTTGCGATACGCCTGCGGATAAGCCCGCATGGCGCGAAAAAACGCAAAAATTCCGACCAAAATCATGCTGACCATGCCCAGCATGGCGTAGCGCAAACCGTCGCCGCCCAAGCTGGCGTTGAGCACATCGCTCAGCCAGCCGGTCAAAATCGGCCCGAGGCCGTTGCCAACGATGGCGCCGGCCAGCAGCACCATCGAATTGGCGGTGGCGCGGCGCTGGCTGGGCGTGACCATGCTGATGGCGGCGTAGCTGGGCGCCGCCCACCACGGTAGAAAAAAGGCAAACAACACCATTAGCACCGTCGCTAGCAGCAGCGTGCCGGCCGGCAGCAGCAGATACGCCACGCCACTCAGCAGCGACAGCACCAGCCCGAGCAGCGGCACGCCCAACTGCCAGCGCAGGTCGCGGTGCGCCAGCCGGTCGGTCAGCGCGCCCGAGACCAAGCTGCCGGTAATCGAACTGAGCGCCGAGGCGCCAGAAATCCAGCCCGCCTGTTGCAGCGACAAACCGTGGTGGCGCACCATCAGCGCAATGTTCCAGGTGCCAAATGAATACGCCGCCAGCAGCGTAAACGCCACGCCAATCACCAGCCAGCGCGTCACCGGCTCGGCCCAAATCGCCGCCACCGCACCCGGCTGGCGCACGCCGGCAGCGGGCGCAGCGTGCGCCGTGGCCTGGCGCAGCGGCTCGCGCACGGTCAGCAAGAGCACCAACGCCATCAGCAGCGAGCCAGCGCCGGCCACTACCACCGTGGTGCGCCAGCCGTAGTTTTCGGCCAGCCACGAACCCAGCAGCAACGCCAGCAGTGCGCCGATGCTGCCGCCGGTGCCAAACACGCTCATGGCGCGCGAACGCTGCGCCGGTGGGTACAAATCGGCCAGCATCGACATCGAACCCGGCGTGCTGCCGGCATCACTCAGCGCTGCGCCCGAGCGCGTGAACATCAGCGACCAAAACCCCACCGACGCCGCCCCCAGCGCCGCCAGCAGCCCGCCTGTACCCCGGCACAGCGCAATCAAACCGCGCCGCTCGCGCCGGTCGGCCAAGCGTCCCAGCGGCACGCCCAGCAGGCCGAAAGTAATGGCAAAGCCCAGCCCGGTAATCAAGCCGATTTGCAAATCCGACAGGCCAAATTCGAGCTTTACCGGCTCAATCAGCACCGACAAAATTTGCCGGTCCATGAACGCCAGCGCCGACATCACCGTCAGCAGCGTCAGGATGTAGCGGCTGTTGGGGGCGGTTTCAGGGGGCGCGTTGCTCATAGTCGGCCTGTGGTGTGCTGGTGCAGCGGTGCGTCGTGGCTGCGCCGGCAGCAGGCGATAGGGGGCATGGAGCAAATCCTCAGAGGTGGCGCCTGGGCGTGCACAGTCGCCGCCGCAGCGATGCTTGCCATTTTTTGGCGCCCCTGTTGCCCGGTCATCGTCCGCTCAGACGATGGAGGGGTGTTGTTTTTAGATAAAAACAGGCTGTAGGCCTTTAGGTACGTGCGCTAGCAGCTATTTATTCAGGAGTCTTTCTCTGCTGCACATGGTCTGAGCGGACGATGGCGCTGCCGCACTGGCCGCTGAAGATGCTGCGCAACTACAACCACCGCCCCATCGGCGAGACAAGGAGACAACATGGCTTTCACATTGACAGGGTTTGACGGCAAAGTGGCCGTGGTCAGCGGCGCGGGCCGGATGCGCAGCATTGGCCGGCCGATTGCGCTGGCACTGGCGCAGGCCGGCTGCGACGTGGTGCTGACCGGCACCGGGCGCGCGCCCGAGACGTATCCGCAAGACGAGCAGGACGCCGGCTGGCGCGACATTGCATCGGTCGCCGACGAGATTCGTGCTCTGGGCCGGCGCGCCTTGCCCGTGGTTACCAGCGTGGCCGACCCGGACGCCGTCGATGCCTTGGTGGCGCAGGTGATCGCCGAATTTGGCCGCGTGGATTTTCTGGTGAACAACGCCGGCGCATCGCGCGGCGGCGACCGCGTGCCGGTCACCGAGCTGGCTATCGAAACCTGGAAGCGCGTGATGGACACCAACCTGAACGGCACCTTTTATATGTCGCGCGCTTTTGCCCGGCAGATGAGCGCGCAGGGCGAAGGTGGCGCCATTGTCAACATCTCCTCGCTGGCAGCGCGCCTCTTGGCGCCCGACACCGCCGCCTACGCTACGACCAAAGTGGCCATCAACGGTTTGAGCACCATCATGGCCGGTGAGCTGGGGCCGAAAAACATCCGCGTCAACGTGGTGGCCCCCGGCATCATCGACACCAGCCGCTTGGACGATGTGCCACGCGGACAAGTCTGGGACGACATGGTCGCCGCCTTCATTCCGCTGGGTCGCGCCGGCACCGGCGAAGACGTGGCCAACATGGTGACCTTTCTGTGCAGCGCACAAGGCGCTTGGGTCACCGGCCAGCACATCTACGTCGATGGTGGTCACGGTGCTACGCCGCGCCGGCCAGCGCCAGCACCAGTGCAGAAGTGAGGTCGCGGGCTACAAATACACCGCCGCCGGCGCCGCTTGCCCCAGCACCAGGTCGGCGCCTTTGTCGCCAATCACCACCGCGGCGGCGTTGGTGTTGCCCGAGACGAGGTGTGGCATGACCGAGGCGTCAATCACCCGCAGTTGCTGGATGTCACGCACTTTCAAGTCGGGCGTGACCACGGCCAGCATGTCATCGGTGCGGCCCATGCGGCAGGTGCCGACAGCGTGGTGGCCCGAGCCGAGGTAGGGCGCCAGCCAGTCCAGCCATTCGGCGTCGCTGTCCACCGTCGGCACGGCCAAGCCGGGGCGGGTTTCGGCTTCGACCAAGGCAGCCAGTGCCGGTTGCTGGGCGATGCGGCGCACAAAGCGCAGCGCGTACAGCAGCGCGCGGCGGTCGCGCTCGTCGTCCAAATAGTTCATGCGGATGCTGGGGCGCTCGGCGGCGTTGGCGCCGTTCAAGCGCAGTGCGCCGCGTGAGTAGGGGCGCACTTGGTAGGGCGCCATCGTCATGCCCGGAAAGGCTTCGGCGCTATAGGCTTTGGCGCCCTCCATAAAGGCTTCAATCTCGCCCGTCGCCGGCAGGCCGTGCACTTGGATGTCTTGGTAGGGCAGGCTGGGATCGCTGCTGAACCACGCGGCAAATTCGGACGCCGGCACCGACAGCGGGCCACGCCGTGTCAGCAAATAGCGTAGCACCGAGCCGGCCAAGCCCACGCCGCGCAGGCCGGCGTTCAGGCTGGGCGTACCGGGTTTCAGGCGCCAAGACATCGGCACGATGGCGTGGTCTTGCAAATTGGCGCCGACGCCGGGCAGGTCGGCCTGCACGGCAATCCCGTGTTCGCGCAGGTGCTCGGCCGGGCCAATGCCCGACAGCATCAGCAGTTGCGGTGATTGCAAAGCGCCAGCGCACAGCAGCACTTCGCGCGCGGCGGTGGCGTTGTGCTCGCTGCCATCTGGCAGTTGCCAGCAGACGCCGGTGGCGCGGCCTTGGCTGACGTGGATACGCTGCACCAGCGCGTCGGTGCGCACCGTCAGGTTGGCGCGGCGCATGGCCGGTTCGATGGCGTTGCGCGCCACCGACGAGCGCCGACCAGCGCGCAGGTTGGCTTGGAAGATGCCCGCGCCGTGCGGGTGGCCGTTGTTGAAATCGGGGCAGTGCGGCAGGCCGGCTTGCAGCGCGGCTTGCACCATGGCGTGTGACACCGGGTTGTCCACCTGCGGGTCGGCGGCGCGCAGCGGGCCGCCGCGTCCGTGCAGCGCACTGGCATAGGGGCCGTCGCTGCGCTGCTGGTCTTCGGTGCGGGCAAAGTAGGGCAGCAGCTCCGCCCAGCTCCAGCCGCTGGCGCCCAAGGCCGCCCAGCTGTCGTAGTCGGCGCGGTCGCCGCGCACGTAAACCATGCCGTTAATCGACGAGGAGCCGCCCAGGCGCTTGCCGCGCGGCAGGGCGATGCGCCGGCCGCCGGCCCAGCGTTCTGGCTCGGTTTCGTGGCCCCAGGAGTAACGCGGGCTGTAAATCATTTGCCCCCAGCCTGCGGGCATGTCCACCAGCGGGTCGCGGTGGCTGCCGCCGCCTTCCAGCAGCAGCACGCGCACGCTGGGGTCGGCGCTGAGCCGGGCGGCCAGCGTGCCGCCGGCAGAGCCAGCGCCGATGATGATGTAGTCGAAAGTGTCGAAGTTGTCGCTCATTGGGGCTTTGCTTTCGGATGGTGGTGCTTGTCGGGTTACGCCCTTTGGGCTAACCCGACCTACGGCGCTATGGCGCTGCGGTGCTTGGCTCTCGCTCAGGCGGTGCAGGAGCCGCCGTTGAGCGGCAGCACTTGGCCGCTCATCCAGCTGGCTTCGTTGGACACCAAGTACGTCACTGCGGCGCCCACGTCGTCCGCCGTGCCGGCGCGGCCGACGGCGGTGTTGCGTTTGGCGATGTCGTCGTAGCCAAAGTTGTTCATTGCGCCCAGCGACAGTGCGTTGGCCGTCACGCCTTGGCGACCGACTTCGTGCGCCAAGTGGCGCATAAAGCCCAGTGCCGCCGATTTAGCTGCGGCGTAGTTTGATAGGCCCATCGCCATGCCGTTGCGCCACGACTCGGAGGTGATGATGACGATACGGCCAAAGCCGCGCTCGCACATACCGTCCACCACCAGCCGCGTCAGGCCGAGGATGGCGCGCAGGTTCAGGTCGAGCTGGCGCTCAAAGTCCTCATCGCCCAAATCTTTGAAGGTGCGCAGCGAATTGGGCATGCCCGGTGGCACGCCGGCGTTGTTGACCAAGATGTCAATCTCGCCAAAAGTGCTGCACGCGGTGGCGACGATGGATTCGCGTACGTCGGGCAGCGTGATGTCGCCGGGCGCGGCGCAGGCTTTGAAGCCTTCGGCGACCAGCGCAGCGGCAGCACCTTCGGCGCGCTCGGGATAGTAGTCGTTGATGACCACGCTGGCGCCTTGGCGGCACAGCGCGCGTGCTGCGCCCAAGCCCATGCCTTGGCCGGCGCCGGTAATCAGCGCGACACGGCCGGTGAGGTTGAACAGCGGGGCGGTGGTGTTGGTGTTTTCGCTCATAAAAAGTCCTGCTTGTTTTTTAGCAAACGATGCTGCCGCCGTTGACCGGCAGCACTTGGCCGTTGACCCATTCAGCTTCGGGCGAGGCCAGATAAACGATGGCGGCGCCGACGTCTTGCGGCGAGCCGGCGCGCTTGACTGAGGCGGTCTTGCGGGCGATTTGCGCCGAGCCTTCCCAGTTGTTCATGGTGCCCAGCGACAGCGCATTGGCGGTCACGCCGTGGCGGCCGACTTCGCCCGACAGGTTGCGGATAAAGCCAATCGCCGCCGCTTTGGCCGCGCCATAAGCACACAGACCCATGCCAGTGGCGGTGCGTGCCGCGTCGGAGTTGACGGCGATGATGCGACCCCAGCCGCGCTCGATCATCGACGGCAGGATGGCTTGGCAGGCGTGCATCAGGCCGTGCAGGTTCAGCTGCAACCACGCATCCCACTCGGACGGCGGCGACTCCAGAAATGGCGTGTAGCCCCAGCCTTGCGCCGGGATGCCGGCGTTGTGCACAAACACGTCGATGCTGCCGTGGTCGGCCAGCAGGTGTTTGACCATGACAAACACCGCCTCGCGGTCGGTCATGTCGGCGGTGGCGCCAAAGGCTTTCAAGTCTTCGCTGCGCAGTGCTTCGGCACCGGCTTCAGCGCGGTCGGCAAAGAAGTCGTTGACGATGACGGTGGCGCCTTGGCGCGCCAGCATTTGCGCCACGCCAAAGCCCATGCCGCGTCCCGCGCCGCTGACCAGCGCTACTTTTCCATCCAAACGGAACATGTTTTTGTCTCCTGTTGTTTTATGTACGTTGTTCAGCCGTGGCTGATGTTGCTGGGGCCAAAAAAGGCACGCATCGCGGTGATGCGACCCGCGTCGTCAAAGCGCATCACGTCTATCGGCCGGATGGTGAGGCGCTGGCCGTCCATCACCAGCGCGACGCTGAAGGCAAACGCTGCCTCGTTGGCGACGGCGCGAACGGGGCCTTCCAGTACCACTTGCAGCTGCATTTGCAGCGAGGCGCTGTAGAAGCGGCGAATCTCCGCCAGGCCGCGCTGCGGCGTGGCGCCGACCGGGTCTTCGACGGTGGCGTCCTCGGCATACAGCGCGACGATGGCGTCGATGTCGCCGGCGTTCAGCGCGGCGATGTAGGCGCGCACGGCCGCTTGCATGTGCTCGGGCGTGGGCATGGCTTAGAACTGCGTTGGACGCGTAACAGCGTCAATGCCGCCATCGACATACAGCTGCGCGCCGTGGACAAAGCTGGCACCGGCGCCCATCAAAAAGGCGACCACCGAGGCCATCTCGCTCGGCTCGGCGCGGCGGCCCATCGGGGCGACAAAGTTTTTGATCGATTCGCTGAAGCGCTCGTCTTGCAGACCGGCTTGCAGCAGCGGGGTTTCGGTGGCGCCGGGGGCGACGGTGTTCAGGCGCACGCCGGCCTGGCCCCAGGTGGTGGCGCGCTGGCGCACCGCCACGGTGACGGCGTTTTTCGAGCCGGCATAGGCCAGGTTGCCGCCTTGCGCGCCAGCGGCCATGACGATGGCGTTGGCGGCGGCTTCGTCACCGGCGGTGCAGGCGGCGGCCATCGGGTTTTTCTCCCACGGCAGCATGGCCGAGGCGACCGACGAAATCACTACGGCGGACGGGTTGTCGCCCTTTTGCAGCGCGCCCAGCAGGCCGTCCAGCAGCGCAATGGTGCTGAAGTAGTTGACCGACAAAATCAGTGACGCTGGCTGCACCTGCGCGCCCAAACCGGCGCACAGCACCAAGCCATCCAAGCGGCCGCCGGTGCGCTCCAGCGTTTGCTCAATCACGGCCGCGCGCCCGGCGGCGGTGGACAGGTCGGCGTTGATGTCGGCGTTGCGCAGGTCAGCGCCAATCACGGTGTGTCCTGCGGCTTGCAGCGCTTGTACGGTGGCGGCGCCAATGCCGGAGGCCGAGCCGGTAACGAGGGTGGTGGGCATGGATTCAGTCCTTGAGGGGCAGGGGTAAACGGGGTGTGTAGGGAAAAGCTGAGCGCAGCTTGCCAGCAAGCCGCACCAGCGCACCACATGCAAACGGACGATGGCCGGGTGGCGTTTGGCTTTTTTGGCTGGCCCGTGATGCTATTGAATAAAGAGCTGCTGGCGCATGTATCTAAAGGGCTAGAGGCTTATTTCATATAAAAATGAAGCGCGCTGGTAGGTAGTGCTGGATCGGTGGTTTTTTAGTGTTTTTGGCCTCTGGCCCTTTAACAACATGCGCTAGCAGCTATCAATAAAGTAGTGATTGGGTGGCTTGCGTAGTCTTGTTGGACGATGAGACTGGGACTCTCTGTCTTTAGTCTTGTGGCACCCATCGATTGAAAAATTTCCACAGGAGCACAACCCATGAGACTGAAAGACAAAGTAGCGCTGGTGACTGGCGCCGGCCAAGGTATGGGCCGCGCGATTGCGCGCTGCTTCGCGCAAGAAGGCGCCACCGTGATTGCGCTGGACCTGAACCTTGAAGCCGCGCAAGCGTCGCTGGCCGGCTTGGGCGGCAACAGCATCGCGCGCAGCTTGGACGTCGGCAACAGCGCTGCCGTCGCCGTTTTGGTCGATGAAGTCGTCGCCACTTTTGGCCGGGTGGATGTGTTGGTGAACAACGCCGGCATTGGCTCGGTCGATGCCTTTGCCGATATTGCTGACGAAACCTGGGCGCGGGTGCTCAACGTCAACCTGAACGGCGCTTTTTACTGCGCTCGCCAAGCCGTGCGCGCCATGCTCAAGGCCGAGACGCGCGGCGTGGTCATCAACGTCGCCAGCACTGCGGCGGCCAGCGGTGATGGCCCGGCGCACTACTGCGCCTCCAAAGCCGCGCTGATGGGCCTGACGCGCAGCATGGCCAAAGAGCTGGCGTCCAAAGGCATCCGCGTCAACACGCTGGTGCCCGGCCCGACCAACACGCCAATGATGCAAAGCATCCCGCAAGAGTGGACCGACGCCATCATTGCCGGCGTGCCGATGGGCCGCATGGCCGAGCCGCAAGACATCGCCCGCGCGGCCTTGTTCTTGGCCAGCGACGACAGCGGCTTTGTCACCGGCCAGAACCTGGCAGTCAACGGCGGCAGCGCTTTCCTGTAATCCCTGCGTCCCTCAGTACCAATTTTCAAGGATTCCCATGACACAAAGATTGCAAGGCAAGGTTGCTTTGGTGACCGGCGCCGGTACCGGTATTGGTGCCGCCACCGCCCTTCGTTTCGCGCAAGAAGGCGCCACCGTGGTGCTGTGCGGCCGTCGCCAAGAGCCGCTTGATGCCGTGGTCGCGCAAATCAAAGCCGCCGGTGGCCAAGCTGAAGCGGTGTCGGTGGATGTCAGCGACGAAGCCGGCTTCACGGCGGCCATCAACGGCGCTGCCGCGCGCCACGGCCGCTTCGACGTGCTGGTCAACAACGCCATGGCCTACAGCTGGGGCTCGATTGAAGAAACCAGCACTGCCGATTGGCACAGCAACTTCAGCACCTCGGTGGACGGCACCTTTTGGGGTACGCGCGCGGCGATGAAGTTGATGAAGGCCGAAGGCGGCGCGATCATCAACGTCTCGTCGATTTGCGGTTTTTTGGGCACGGCGTATATGGCTGGCTATTCGGCTGCCAAGGCGGCCATCGTCAACTTCTCGCGCGCTGCGGCGGCGGAAGGTGCGCTGAGTGGCATCCGCGTCAACGTGGTGGTGCCAGCGGTGGTGGAAACACCCGCGACCGCCGGCATGTTGTCGGACGACACCGCACGCAAAAACACTGAAAAGCTGATTCCTATGGGCCGTGTCGGTCAGCCGGAAGACTTGGCCAATGCCATATTGTTCTTGGCCAGCAACGAGGCCAGCTACATCACCGGCGCGGTGCTGCCAGTGGACGGTGGCCGCTCGGCGGTATTGGTGACGGCACTGTGAGCAACGCTGCCACTCCGGCTTGGCCGGCGAACCTGGAGGAGCGCATCGACCGGCTTGAATCCATCGACGCGATTCGCCAACTGGCCGGTAAGTATTCGCTGTCGCTGGACATGCGCGACATGGATGCGCACGTTAACCTGTTTGCACCCGACATCCGCGTCGGTCGCGACAAGGTCGGTCGCGCGCACTTCAAGGCGTGGCAGACCGATACGCTGCGCGAGCAGTTCACCGGTACCTCGCACCATTTGGGTCAGCACCTCATCGAATTTGTCGATGCCGACCACGCCACCGGCGTCGTCTATTCTAAGAACGAGCACGAGTGCGGCGCCGAGTGGGTGATCATGCAAATGCTGTATTGGGACGACTACGAGCGCATTGACGGGCAGTGGTGTTTCCGCCGCCGCCTGCCGTGCTACTGGTACGCCACCGACCTGAACAAGCCGCCGATTGGCGACATGAAAATGCGTTGGCCCGGCCGCCAGCCGTACAACGGCACCTTCCACGAGCTGTTTCCGAGCTGGAAAGAGTTTTGGGCGGAGCGCCCGGATAAAGACACGTTGCCCGAAGTGGCTACCCCGGCGCCACTGGAGCAATTTTTAGCGACGATGCGGCGCGGCACCCCCGCGCCCAAGATGAGGGTGCGCTGACATGAAGCAACTGTTTGAACCGCTGCAACTGGGCGACTTGCGCCTGGCCAACCGCATCGTGATGGCGCCAATGACGCGCAACCGCGCGGGCGCCGATGGCGTACCGACCGATGTGATGGTCGAGCACTACGGCCAGCGCGGCGATGCCGGCTTGATCGTCGCCGAGGGCACCTGGCCCAGCGCCGTCGGCCAGTCCTACTGTCGCCAACCCGGCATTGCCACGCCAGCGCAAATTGCCGGCTGGAAGCGCGTCACCGATGCGGTACACGCACGCGGCGGGCTGATCGTGCTGCAAATCATGCACGGCGGGCGCATTGGCAGCCGGCATATCAAGGCCGAGGGCGTGGAGACCGTGGCGCCGAGCGCGTTGCAGGCCGCTGGCGAAATCGTCACCGACATCGCCGGTATGCAGCCCTATGACACGCCGCGTGCGCTCAGCACTGAAGGCGTCCGCGCCATCGTGCAAGAGCACGCGCAGGCGGCGCGCAATGCGCGCGAAGCCGGCTTTGACGGCGTTGAGCTGCACGGCACCAGCGGCTACCTGCCGATGCAGTTCCTCAGTTCGGGCAGCAACCAGCGCACAGACGAATACGGCGGAACGGCCGCCCACCGCGCGCGCTTTGCCTTTGAGTGCCTGCGCGAAATGGCCGCCGCCATTGGCGCCGGTCGTGTGGGTTTGCGCCTGAATCCGGGCAACACCTACAACGACACCCGCGATGAAGATTCCGCCGCTACGCACGCCGAGCTGATGCGCCAGGCCGCGACGCTGAACCTGGCTTATCTGCATGTGATGCGTGCGCCGACGCCCGAGCTGGATGCCTTTGCGCTGGCGCGAGCGCAGTTTGGCGAGCGGCTGATTCTGAACGACGGTTTTGGTCCGGACAACGCGGCAGCCGCCTTGCAGGACTATGCGGGCGCCGCGCTGTCGTTTGCGCGCCATTTCATCGGTAACCCCGATCTGGTGGAGCGGTTGCGCGCCGGCCAGCCGCTGGCACGCTTTGACCGCAAGACGCTGTATACGCCGGGTGCCGCCGGCTACACCAGCTACGAATGCTATAGCGCGGCTGCCCTCACCGCCTGACGCAAGACGGCTGGCGCCGGCGCTCGGGTTGGCTTTTTGGCTGCATTCCTTTTCCTTGCTAGACCAAGACGGCCCGATGGAAAAGAGCTTTACCGCTAAGAGTAGGAGTTGCCCGACGGGATAACGTGGTATTGGCTGGCAGTGCCGCTGCGCATGGCGGTTGAAGCTAGGATTTTTCTTCACGGAGCCATCCTCATGAAACTCAGTCATTTGGCCGCCGCAGCCTTCAGCGTCGCTTTTATTGCAACCGCGCATGCCCAAGCCAGCAAGAAGGATCAGGAGTTCCTCACCCAGGCCGCAGCAGGCGGGCTTTACGAAGTGGAGGCGGGGAAACTTGCACAGGGAAAGGCCTCCTCGGACAGGGTGAAATCCTTTGGCAGCATCCTGGTGAAAGACCATGAAATTGCCAACGATGAACTCAAGCAGCTGGCGAGGAGCAAGGAGGTGTCTCTTCCGACGGCCATCCCTGCCGATAAGCAGTTGCGACTGGATGAGCTTGTCATAGCAAAGAATTTCGACAGAGAATTCCTGCAAGAAGTCGGATTGGACGACCACACGAGCGATATTTCACTCTTTGAAAAAGCCAGCAGAGACTCGGACGACAGCGCAGTCCAGGCATTCGCCCGCAAAAATTTGCCGATGCTGAAGGCGCACAGGAAGCAGGCGGAAAGTTTGCAAAATTCATTAGGAAAATAACGGCGGCCACTCTGCTGCCCTGTCCGCTCCTTGCAGAGGCGGCACTGACTGACGGTAGGTGAGTGGTGCTGCTGCAAATTTCACCAGAGGTGCCGAGACGGACTAACTCAAGCGTGCTTCATAGAGGTCCCCGGCATATGCACGCAGTTGTTTGTTCGTTCAGCGTCAGCGGCTCACTGCCCCTTGGCCTTGATCCCGCCGTGGTTGAACCAGCCTGGCGTAAGGGATGGGTGCGCACCCCACGGAAATCACCAAAACACGCAGGCCGGTCACGCCAACGGATAGTGCCGCGCTAACGAAAGAGCGCCGCCTCTCCACGAACAGCCGGTTGTCTCGCTCAGTCGTTCCAGACGGTCCTGCCTGGCCGGGTAACAAGGTCTTGATGCGCTGCCAATGCGCATCGGGCAGGGCCTATTTTTGGGGCCGGTTTTGCTGTGCTTTTCGTTAGTCTCAACGGACGATGCTGGTGCCGGGTCGGCTGACCAGAATCAGTCCATCGACTTGATGCGTGCAAAACCAGGAGAAGCGTGAATGATGAATATCAGCGGTCTGGCCTATGTGGTGGCTGAAACCACCGACCTGGCCAAATGGAAGGGTTATGCCGAAGGCGTGCTGGGCATGATGACAGCGCCTGCACCCGATGGAGGTCTGTATGTGCGCATGGACGAGCGGCAGTTCCGCTTTGCCGTGCAGCCCGGCGCGCGTGATGCCTACGTGGTATCGGGTTGGGAGGTGACCGGCCGCGCCGACTTTGACGCTGCACTGGTGGTGCTCAAAGACGCTGGCGTCGCGGTCGAGATGGGCGACCCCGCCCACTGCCGGCTGCGCTGCGTGCAGCAAGTGGCCGCTTTCAGCGACCCGTCGGGTAACCGCCACGAGCTGGTCTGGGGCTTTCGCTCGGACTTTGCGCACTTTGCCTCGCCGACCGGCGTGTCGCGCTTTGTCACCGGCAACATCGGCATGGGCCACACCGTGCTGCCCACCACCGACTTTGCCAAGACGGTCGAATTTGCGACCCAGGTGATGGGTTTTGGTCTGTCCGATATCTACAACTTCCAGCCCGCCGGCCCCGATGGCCCGACGCTGCCAATCCATTTCTTTCACTGCAACAACGGCCGCCACCACAGCTTGGCGCTGGCCGGTTTTCCGGTCGAGAGCGGCTGCGTGCACGTCATGGTCGAGGTCGAGAACATGCCCGAAGTGGGCCGTGCGCTGGACCGCATGGCCGCGCACCAGGTGCCGCAAACCGCCACGCTGGGCCAGCACACCAACGACAAGATGATTTCTTTCTATATGCGCACGCCGTCGAACTTCGACATCGAGTACGGCTACGGCGGTGCGGTGGTCGATTGGCAAGAGCACATCGTCCACGAATTTACCCGCGTGAGCCTGTGGGGTCACGATTTCAGCATCGGGCAGCGCAGTGCTGCCGCTGCTTGACCAGGAGAGCAAGAGAGCTATGGCCAACAAAAATATGACTGCCGCGCAAGCGGTGGCGCAAATCAAAGACGGCATGACCGTCGGCATCGGCGGCTGGGGCCCTCGGCGCAAACCGATGGCGCTGATCCGCGAGATTCTGCGCAGCCCCGTGAAAGACCTGACGGTGGTGGCTTATGGCGGTGCCGATGTTGGCATGTTGTGCGTCGCCGGCAAGGTAAAAAAGCTGATTTTTGCTTTCGTCACGCTGGACTTCATTCCGCTGGAACCCTACTTTCGCCAGGCGCGCCAGAGCGGCGGTATGGACATCATGGAAATCGACGAAGGAATGATGCTGCTCGGTTTGCGCGCCGCTGCCATGCGCGTGCCCTTCATCCCTTCGCGCTTGGGCTTGGGCACCGACGTGCTCAAGCGCAGCCCGAACATCAAGCTGGTCGATTCGCCCTACGACGAGCGCCAGTGGGTGGCCATGCCGGCGCTGAATCTGGATGTGGCGCTGGTGCATGTGGACCGCGCTGACGCGCGCGGTGTCTGCCAGGTCGATGGCCCGGACATCTACATGGACGAGCTCTTTGTGCGCGCGGCCAAACAAAGCTTTGTCAGCTGCGACGAGCTGGTCGATAGCAGCTACTTTGAAGGCCGCGACGCCTCGCGCCAGGTGTTCTGGGAGCGCGCCCACACCACCGGCGTGGTGCATGTGCCAGCCGGCGCCCACCCGAGTTCGTGCGCGCCGCTGTATGGCTTTGATGTCAAGCACTTCAAGGAATACGCCGCCAGCGCCAAGGAAGAGGGCGGCTGGCAGAAATATGCCGCGCGCTATGTGCATTGCACCCACGCCGAGTATTTGGAGCGTATCGGTGGTCTCGAAGCGGTGCACCAGTTGCCGCTGCCAGTGTTTTGACGACGGGAGAGCGTGTCATGAGTGAATTTTCTTTGGTAGACCGCATCATCTGCGCTGCATCCGATGCGTGGATTAACGATGGCGAAGTGTTGGCGACCGGCATTGGCATCGTGCCGCGCCTGGCGGCATCGATGAGCATGTTGTCCAGCAATACCGATCTGATGATGACCGACTCCGAGGCCTGGTTGGTCAGCGAGCCGGTGCCGATCGGCCCGCGCAATGGCTATCAAATCAAGCGCGAAGGCTGGATGGGTTTTACCCGCATCTTTGACAACGTCTGGAGCGGCAAGCGCCACGCCATGGTGGGGCCAACGCAAGTCGACCGCTTTGGTCAGGCCAACATCTCGATGATTGGCAGCGACTACGACAAACCCAAGTCGATGATGCTGGGTGTGCGCGGTTTTCCGGGCAACTCGATCAGCCACGCCAACTCGTTCTTTGTGCCGAACCACAGCACCAAGGTGTTTGTGGCGGGCGAGGTCGATATGGTGGCTTCGGTGGGCTACAACCCAGCGCGTTTGGCGCGGGGCTGGAGCTTGGACGATATTGATGTGCGCCTGATTTTTACCAATCTGGCAGTCATCGACTTTGGCGGCCCGAACCACCAAGCCCAACTGCGCTCGGTACACCCCGGTGTGACCGCTGCGCAGGTGCAAGAGGCCACCGGCTTTGAGCTGCACATGCCCGCCAGCGTGCCTGAAACCGCTGCACCCACCGCCGCGCAACTGGCGCTGCTGGCGCGGCTCGACCCCCACAACCTGCGCGCCTCGGTGCTGAACTGAGTTCTCCCCATGAGCCACAACGACCCGGGTGACCACTTTGTGCAGCGCGAGGACGCATCGGTTTACGAGACCGACGCGCCGGTGCTGTACCAGGCCGTGGACGGCATCGCCACCCTGACCATGAACCGCCCAGACTTCAACAACGCGCAGAACTCGCAGATGACCTACGCGTTGGATGCCTGCTTTCGCCGCGCGGTCGATGACGACAACGTCAAGGTGATCGTGCTGCGCGGCGTCGGCAAGCACTTCAGTGCCGGCCATGACATTGGCACGCCGGGTCGTGACATCAATAAATCTTTTGAGCGCGAGAGCCTGTGGTGGGATCACACCAACAAGCCCGGCGCCGAACAAATGTTTTCGCGCGAGCAAGAGGTTTACCTCGGCATGTGCCGGCGCTGGCACGACCTCCCCAAGCCGACGATTGCCATGGTGCAGGGTGGCTGCATTGCCGGCGGCCTGATGCTGGCCTGGGTGTGCGATCTGATCGTTGCCAGCGACGATGCCTTTTTTCAGGATCCGGTGGTGCGCATGGGCATTCCGGGGGTGGAGTATTTCGCCCATGTGCACGAATTGAATCCGCGCATTGCCAAAGAATTTCTGTTCTTGGGCGAGCGCATGAAAGCCGACCGCGCCTACATGATGGGCATGGTCAACCGCGTGGTGCCGCGTGATGAACTTGAAGCGCAGACCTACGACATCGCCGCCCGCATCGCCAAGCAGCCGCGCCTGGGTTTGGCGCTGACCAAGACGGTGATCAACCGCGTCGAAGAGCTGCAAGGCCTGCGCTCGACCATGGACATGGCTTTTGGTTACCACCACTTTGCCCACGCGCACAGCCAGGTGCTGGGCGCCGGCCACCTGGGCGGGCACGACGCCAAGTCGATGGTGCAAGCCAACAAAAAGGACAGCGCATGAGCACCGCCACCCATTCTTCTGCGCACGATTTGCGCACCCCCCTGTGCGACCTGCTGGGCTGCCGCTACCCCATCGTGCAGACGGCGATGGGCTGGGTCGCCGGCTCGTCGCTGGTGGCAGCCACCACCAACGCTGGCGGCTTTGGTTTTCTGGCCGGTGCCACCATTGCCGCCGACCGCGTGGAGAGTGAAATCGTCCGCGTGCGCGAGCTGACCGGTGACCAGCCGTTTGGCCTGAACTTTCACATGTTCCAGCCCAATGCCCAGCAGCTGCTGGACTTGGCGGTGAAGCACAAGCTGCGCGCCGTCAGCTATGGCCGTGGGCCGGACAAGAAGGTGATTGGCCGCCTGCGCGATGCCGGCATCGTCTGTATGCCGACGGTGGGCGCGCTCAAGCACGCACAAAAAGCCATCGAGATGGGCGCCAACGCCATCACTATCCAGGGCGGCGAGGGCGGCGGTCATACCGGCTCAGTGCCGACCACGGTGCTGCTGCCGCAGGTGGTCGATGCGGTGCAGGTGCCGGTGGTCGCCGCCGGTGGTTTTTACGACGGGCGCGGCTTGCTGGCGGCGCTGGCCTTTGGCGCGCAGGGCATTGCCATGGGCACGCGCTTTTTGATGACCAGCGACTCGGGCGTGCCCGAGGTGACGCTGAAACGCTACCTGGCGACGCGCGACGCCGAAAAAATCCAGATTTCGTACCTAGTGGACGGTATGCCGCAGCGCATGATTCCCAACGAATACCTGGCCATGCTGGAGAAGGCTTCGCCCTTTAAGCGCCTGCGCATCGCCGTGAAGCTGGCCTTGCAGTGGAAGGCGCAGACCGGCATGACCTCCAGCCACGCGCTGGGCGTGCTGTGGCAGGGCCTGCGCGAAGACCCCGGCAGCGCCGCGCAGACGGTGATGGCCGCTAATGCGCCGATGCTGTTGCAGCGCTCGATGGTCGACGGAAAGCCCGCCGAGGGCGTGATGTCCGCCGGCCAGGTGGCGGCGCTGATTGGCCAGCTTGACTCCTGCGAGCAGGTGATCTCGGGCATCGTCGACCAGGCCTGCGCGCGCTGCGCCGCACTGAATGCAATGACCACCGCGCCGCTGGCCCTGCCGGCCGCGCAAGCCGCCTGACCACACCCGAAGACCCAACTGGTAACGCAAGCATGAACTCACAATTTTCTTCCCAGGTGCACGACAACGGCGTGGCCGAAGTGGCGCTGAACCGCCCGCCGGTCAATGCCCTCAACGCCGCCGGCTGGAACGGCTTGGCCGCTGAAATTCACGCGCTGGGCGAGCGCCCCGAAGTGCGCGTCATCGTCGTGCGTGCCGAAGGCCGGGGCTTTTGCGCCGGTGTCGATATCAAAGAGCTGGCCAGCAACGACAAGCTGATTTTGGACGTCAATGCCGGCAACTACGCCACCTTCAAGGCGGTGCACTTGAATAAGGTGCCGGTGATTGCCGCCGTGCAGGGCTTTGTGCTGGGCGGCGGCATTGGCATTTGCGGCGCCGCCGACATCGTGATTGCCGCCGACGATGCCACCTTCGGCCTGCCCGAAGTCGATCGTGGTGCCATGGGCGGCGCAGCGCACTTGCAGCGCATGTTTGGCGTGCAAAAGACGCGCTACCTGTTCTTTACCGGCGACATGATCGGCGCGCCCGAAGCGCTGCGCCTGGGTGCCATCGAACGCGTGGTGCCACGCGAGCAGCTGCGTGACGTGGCGCTGGAGATCGCCGGCAAGATTGCCGCCAAGAGTCCCACCATGATCCGCATCGCCAAGGAGGCGCTGACCGGCATCGAGGACGGCGACCTGGAAGCCAAATACCGCTGGGAGCAAGGGTTTACCCTGCAGGCTTATATGAGCCCGGACTCTGGCGAAACCCGCAGCGCTTTTGTCGAAAAGCGCGACGCCAAGTTCTGAACCCGAGGACACCCCCATGGACTTGAATTACACCCCTGCGCAACAGGCTTTCCGGGTCGAAGTGCGCGACTGGCTGCACAGCCATGTGCCGAGCGAAAAATTTGCCAGCTACGACACGCGCGAAGGCTTTGAGCAGCACCGCCGCTGGGAAGCCGTGCTGGCCGAAGGCGGCTGGAGCAGCGTCACCTGGCCCAAGGATTTAGGTGGGCGCGGCTGCGACCTGATCGACTGGCTGATTTTTGAAGAAGAGTACGCCGCAGCGAATGCGCCGTTTCGCGTCAACCAGAACGGCATCTTGCTGCTCGGCCCGACGCTGATGGAGTTTGGTACGCCCGAACAAAAAGCCAGGTTCCTGCCGCGCATGGCGCGCTGTGACGACATGTGGGCGCAGGGCTGGAGCGAGCCGAACGCCGGCTCGGACATGGCCGCCATCAGCAGCCGCGCCATCCGCGACGGCGACCACTACGTGCTGACGGGCCAAAAAACCTGGTCCACCCGCGCGCTGTTTGCCAACTGGCTGTTTGGCCTGTTTCGCAGCGACCCCAACTCCAGCCGCCACCATGGCCTGAGCTACATGCTGGTGCCGCTCGATACCCCCGGCATCACCATCCGCCCGATCCAGGCGCTGAACGGCAAGCAGGCGTTTGCCGAGGTCTTCTTTGACGATGTGCGCGTGCCGGTGGAGAACCTGCTGGGCGACGAAGGCCAGGGCTGGAACGTGGCCATGGCCACCGCCGGCTTTGAGCGCGGCTTGCTGCTGCGCTCGCCGGCGCGCTACCAGCGCACGGCACAAAAACTGCTGGCGCTGTACCGCAAGCACCAGGCCAGCGCCGACCGCGACCCGTCGATCCGCGAAGCGGTAGTGCGCGCCTGGATGGGCGCCGAGGCCTACAACCTGGCCTCGTACCACACGGTCAGCCGGGTGCAACACGGCGCGCGCATTGGCGCCGAGGCCAGCACCAACAAGATTTTCTGGTCGGAGCTGGACTTGGACATGCACGAGACCGCCATGCGCATCCTGGGTCCGCGCGCCGAACTGTGCGACGACCCCGAGACGCACGACTGGCTCGAAGGATTCCTGTTTGCCCAGGCCGGCTCGATCTACGCTGGCAGCAACGAGATCCAGCGCAACATCATTGCCGAGCGGATGCTCGGTTTGCCCAAGTACTGAACGAGGCCGACCATGGATTTCACTTTCAATGAAGACCAGCAAGCGCTGCGTGACTCGGTCAGCCGCTTCCTGATGGTCGAGGCCGCGCCTGAAAAAATGCGCGAGATCTGGCAGACCGACGTCGGTCGCTCGTCCGAACTGCGCGCCAAACTGGCCGAGCAGGGGCTGACCGCGCTGTCGGTGCCCGAGGCCGACGGCGGTTTGGGCATGGGCGATGTCGACTGGTCGCTGATGACGCAGGAGCTGGGTTACTTCGGCATTCCCGACTCGCTGGCCGACACCGCCTACCTGGCCACTGGCCTCCTGGTGGCGCTGCCCGAGGATCACCCGGTGCGCAACACCTGGCTGGCGCGCATTGCCGACGGCAGCGCCCGTATAGCGCTGGGTCATCCGGTCAACCCCTGGGTGGCCGATGCCCACCTGGCCGACCTGCTGCTGCTGGCGCACCCCTGCGACGGCGGCACCGAGTGGCACGCGCTGGCGCCCGCACAGGTGCAGGTCACGCCGTGCGCCAGTATCGACGCCTCGCGCCGGCTGGCCACCGTGGTCTGGACGCCATCGCCGGCCACGCGCATTGCCGATGCGGCTGCGGGCCAGGTGCTGGCCGATGCACTGGTGAACCGGGGCGCGCTGAATGTGTCGGGCCAACTGATCGGTCTGGCGCAGCGCATGTTGGACTTGACGGTCGATTACGCCGCACAGCGCAAGCAGTTTGGCAAGCCGATTGGCGCTTTCCAGGCGGTCAAGCACCACCTGGCCGATGTCGTCACCAAGATTGAATTTGCCAAGCCGGTGCTGTACCGCGCCGCCAGTGCGCTGGCCAGCCAGGCGCCGGATGCCGCGGTGCGCGTCTCGCACGCCAAGCTGGTCTGCGCCGACGCCGGCTGGTTTTCGGCGCGCAAGGGCATCCAGGTGCATGGCGCCATGGGCTACACCTGGGAAGTCGATTTGCAGATGTTCATGAAGCGCGCCTGGGTGCTGGACGCCACCTGGGGTGACCGCGCTTTCCATAAAGAACGCCTGTTTGAGGCGCTGCTGCACGACAGCAGCCTGCTCGGCCCCGGCGCCACTTTCCACACCCCTTCCTGATTTGGAGACCCCTGCCATGGCAGAAGCTTTTATTGTTGACGCGCTGCGCTCGCCCACTGGCAAGCGCAACGGCTCCTTGGCCGCCGTCCACGGCGCTGACCTGGGTGCCCACGTGATCAAAGCACTGGTCGAGCGCAACGGCGTGCCGGCCGAGGACTACGACGACGTGATTTTTGGTTGTGTGGACACCATCGGCTCGCTGGCCGGTGACATTGCCCGCACCTCGTGGCTGGCCGCCGGTATGCCGCTGCACGTGCCCGGCACCACCATCGACCGCCAGTGCGGTTCGTCGCAGCAGGCGGTGCATTTCGCCGCCCAGGCGGTGATGAGCGGCACGCAAGACGTGGTGCTGGCCGGTGGTGTGCAGACCATGAGCGCCATCCCGATCAGCTCGGCCATGCTGGCCGGACAGCCCTTGGGTTTCACCACGCCGTTTGCCGAAAGCAAGGGCTGGCAGGCACGCTTTGGCGATGCCCCCGTCAACCAGTTTTATGCCGCGCAGCGCATTGCCGACCACTGGGGTTTGTCGCGCGCCGACATGGAAGTGTTTGCCAAAGAAAGCCACGACCGCGCCCTGCGCGCCATCGCTGAAGGCCGTTTTGACCGCGAGATCGTGCCGTTCGGCGACTTCCGCATGGACGAGACCGCGCGCTCCAGCACGCTGGAAAAGTTGGCCACGTTGCAGCCGGTCGATCCGACCTATCCAAAAATTACCGCTGCGGTGTCCAGCTCGACTTGCGACGCCGCGGCTGCGGTGCTGGTGGTGTCCGAAGCGGCACTGAAGCGCTACCACCTGACGCCGCGCGCCCGCATCCACCACATCAGCGTGCGTGCGGACGACCCGATCTGGCACCTGACGGCGCCGATTGCCGCCACCGAGTACGCGCTGAAGCGCGCCGGCATGAAGCTCGATGACATCGACCTGGTCGAAATCAACGAAGCCTTCGCTTCGGTGGTGATGGCGTGGTTGAAAGAAACCCGCTACCCGCACGAGCGCACCAACGTCAACGGCGGCGCGATGGCGCTCGGCCATCCGCTGGGCGCTTCGGGCGTCAAGCTGATGACCACGCTGTTGCACGAACTCGAACGCACCGGTGGTCGCTATGGCCTGCAAACCATGTGCGAAGGCGGTGGCCAAGCCAACGTGACCATTATTGAAAGAATCTAAAACCATGGCTATTTGTAACCACCGTACTGTCATCATCACCGGCGCTGGCGGTGGCTTGGGCCGCGCTTATGCGCTGGCGTTTGCCGCTGAAGGCGCCAATGTGCTGGTCAACGACATCCGTCTGGACGCCGCCGAAGCGGTGGTGGCCGAAGTCGCCGCTGCCGGCGGCAAGGCCATTGCCAACAACGGCGACATCACTACCATGGCTGGCGCGCAAGCCATCATCGATGCCGCCGTGGCCGCGTTTGGTGAAGTGCATGTGCTGGTCAACAACGCCGGCGTGTTGCGTGACCGCATGTTCGTCAGCCTGAGCGAAGACGACTGGGACCAAGTGATGCGCGTGCACCTGAAGGGCCACTTTTGCCTGGCGAATCTGCTGGGCAAGCGCTGGCGCGATGCCGCCAAAGCCGGCAACACAATCGACGCGCGCATCATCAACACCAGCTCCGGCGCGGGTTTGCAAGGTTCGGTGGGCCAGTCGAATTACTCGGCGGCTAAGGGTGGTATTGCCGCGCTGACGCTGGTGCAGGCCGCTGAAATGGCGCGCTACGGCGTCACCGCCAACGCACTGGCCCCGGCGGCACGCACGGCGATGACCGAAGCCGGTATGCCCGACATGGTCAAGGCACCCAGTGACGGCAGTTTTGACGGCTGGGCGGCCGAGAACGTCGCGCCGCTGGTGGTCTGGTTGGGCAGCAGCCAATCGGCGCATGTCACCGGAAAAATGTTTGAAAGCCAAGGCGGCCGCATTTCCATTGGCGACGGCTGGCGCACCGACGCGACGCGCGACAAGGGCGCACGCTGGGACGTGGCCGAACTCGGTCCGGTGATTGACGCGCTGCTGGCAGAAGCCGTGCCGGCGCAAAAGGTCTGGGGCAGCTGATGGCTGGCAGGCGGTGCGTTGGTGAGTTATTGTGATATTAAAACAATAGCTGTTAGCGCACGTATCTAAAGGGCTAGAAGCCTATTTGATGCATATTTTTGCTCTTTTGGATGGACACCCGTATGGATCTTTCTCTCAGCGACGAGCAGCAGCAAATTGCCGACAGTGCTGCCATTTTTCTGCAAGAAGCCAGCACCAGCGCCGCCGTGCGCGCCACCTGCGAAGGCGCTAGCGGCATTGACGACAAGCTTTGGCAAGGCATCGCCGAGCTGGGTTGGTGCGGCGTGCACCTGCCTGAATCGGTGAATGGTTTGGGCTTGGGCGTGGTCGAACTGGTGCTGCTGCAAGAGCAGCTAGGGCGCCACTTGGCCTGCGTGCCGTTTTTTGACAGCGTGGCGCTGGCATCGACCGCATTGCGCGAACTGCCCGATAGCGCTTTGGCGCAGCAGTGGCTCGAGTCTTTGGCCAGCGGCGAGAAAAAAGCCGCGTTGGCTTTGGGCACCGAGTGGGTCTTTGCCACCGCCCGCGCACAACGTACGGCCAGCGGCTGGACGTTGGATGGCGCATGGCCGCAAGTCGGCTCCGCCGCGATGGCCGATGTGCTGCTGTTGCCGGCGCAGGACGACGCCGGGCACAGCGTGTTGCTCCTCGTGCCGGCGGACGCCGCTGGCGTGCAAGTCACGGCCCTGACCACGTTGGACACCACGCGCCGGATAGCCGCTGTGCAGTGCAGCGCGGTCACGCTGCCGGCAGAAAACTGCATTGGTCAAGGCGCGGCGCTGGACGCAGTGCTGGCGCGCACGCTGCACATCGGCGCGATGGCGCTGGCAGCCGAGCAAGTCGGCGCCGCGCAGCAGTGTTTGGATTTGACGCTGGCGTTTACCGCCCAGCGTGTGCAGTTTGACCGGGCGATTGCCGGTTTCCAAGCCGTCAAACACCGCTGTGCGCAGATGTTGGTGGTGCTGGAGAGCGCCCGCTCCGCCGTCTATGGCGCGGCCTGCATGGCCGATACCGGGCCGGCTGCGGCGACGCTGCTGTTCTACGCCGCGCAAGCACGCGTCGCCGCTACCGAAGCGGCGCAGTTTTGCGCCCGTGAAGCGCTGCACCTGCACGGCGGCGTCGGCTTTACCTGGGAGTACGACCCGCACCTGTACCTGCGCCGTGCGCAAGCTTCCAGCCAGCGGCTGGGCGCGCCCGCGTGGTGGCTGGAGCAGGTGGCACAACAACTGCTCAACACGTCCAAGGACACGCCCAAGGAGGCCGTATGAACCTGCAAGAAACCGAGGTAGAAAAAGCCTTTCGCACCAGCGTGCGCGCGTGGATGGCCGCCAACCTGTGCGGCGAGTTTGAGCCGCTGCGTAACGCCGGCGGCCTAGGCTCGCCCGGCTACGAACCCGCGCTGGCCAAGCGCTGGGAGCAGCACTTGGCCCAAGGCGGCTGGACGGGATTGGGCTGGCCGCGGGCGCACGGCGGGCGTGAGTTGCCGCTGGCGCAGCAGGTAATTTTTCACGAGGAATACGCGCGCTGCGGCGGCCCGAGGCGCTTGGGCCACATTGGTGAGACGCTGCTGGCACCGACGTTGATGGCGCACGGCTCGTCCGAACTGCAAGCGCGGTTTTTGCCCGGCATCTTGGCTGGCGAAACCTATTGGGCGCAGGGCTATTCCGAGCCGGGCGCCGGCTCCGACCTGGCGGCGGTGCGCACCCGTGCGCGCATCGATCCCGAGACGGGTGAATGGGTGATCGACGGCCAGAAGGTCTGGACGTCGTGGGCGCAAGAGTCGGACTGGATTTTTGTGCTGGCGCGCAGCGAGGCCGGCTCGGTGCGCCACAAGGGGCTGGTGCTGCTGCTGGTGCCGCTGCGCCAAGCCGGGGTGACGATTCGGCCGATCCGCCAGATCACCGGCGACTCGGAATTCAACGAGGTGTTTTTGGACGGTGCCCGCACCGAAGGGACTTTGAGCCTGGGCGCGCCGGGGCAGGGCTGGGCCGTCGCCATGTACCTGCTCGGCTGCGAGCGCGGCGCCTCGACGCTGGGCCAGCAGGCGCATTTCAAAAGCGAGCTGGAGCAGCTCATCACCGTCGCCCAACGCAATGGTGCCGTGCACGACCCGCTGCTGCGCCAGCGTCTGGCGCACGCCGCGCTGGGTTTGGAGACACTGCGCAGCCACGCGCTGCGCACGTCGGGTGATGGTGCGCCGCCGCGCGCCGCCAGCATCAGCAAATACGTCTGGTCGAACTGGCGCCGTGCGCTGGGCGAGCTGGCCATGGATGTGTTGGGGAGGGAGGCCGACATTGATGCGGGTGACCCGCTGCACCGCACATTGCAGCATCTCTGGCTGGAAAGCCGCTCCGACACCCTCTATGCTGGTAGCAACGAAATTCAACTCAACATGATGGCGGAGCGCGCATTGCAAATGCCGCGTTAAAAAGCCCATTTTTTAGCACGCTCTTTACAGGCCCGCCCGGCTCATCGTCCATGCAGACGATGCCGCTTGGCGGGCCTGCTTGCACCATGGGGCTGTCTTACTTTGATGGATGTTGACCCCATGAAGCCTGCTCCCGATTACGTTCCCGCCCACGGCCTGTTGCGTGGTAAATCTATGCTGGTCACGGCCGCTGCTGGTGCCGGCATCGGCTTTTCCGTCGCCCAACGTGCGGCCGAAGAGGGCTGCCGTGCCCTGTTTATTTCTGACGTGCACGAGCGCCGCCTGAATGAGGCGGTCGAGGCCATCCGCAAGGCCACCGGTTTGCAGGAGGTCTACGGCCAACTGTGCGACGTCAGCCAGGAAGCCCAAGTGCAGGCGCTGGTGGATGCTGCCGAAGCGCAGATGGGCGGCATCGACGTGCTGGTCAACAACGCCGGCCTAGGCACCAGCCGCCGCGTGGTCGACATGGAAGACAGCGAGTGGCACAAGGTGCTGGACGTGACGCTGACCGGCACCTTCCGCATGGTGCGCGCGGCGCTGAAGGTGATGCAGCCGCGTGGCAAGGGCGTCATCATCAACAACGCCTCGGTGCTGGGCTGGCGCGCCCAGGTCGAGCAGGCGCACTACGCGGCGGCCAAGGCCGGCGTGATGGCGCTGACGCGCTGCGCCGCCATGGAAGCGGCCGAGTTCGGCATCCGCATCAACGCCGTGGCGCCGTCGATTGCCATCCACGCTTTTTTGAAGAAATCCGCCTCCGAAGAACTGCTAAACGAGCTGTCGGCCAAAGAAGCCTTTGGCCGCGGCGCCGAGCCCTGGGAAGTGGCCAATGTGATGATTTTCCTGGCCAGCGATTACTCGTCCTACATGACCGGCGAAGTGGTCTCGGTCAGCTCGCAGCACGCTTGATATGACCACTGCTTTGTTTGATTCCGTCGCCGGCGTGCTGGCGGCGGTCGGCACTGACTTGGGCCACACCGACTGGGTCGTTATCGACCAGCAGCGCATCAACACCTTTGCCGAAGCCACTGGCGACCACCAGTGGATTCACGTCGATCCCGAGCGCGCCAAGGACGGCCCGTTTGGCGTGTGCGTGGCGCATGGCTATTTGACGCTGGCGTTGGCCAACCTGTTTTTGCCACAACTGGTCAGCTACCAGCGCCTGAAGATGGGCGTGAACTACGGCTGCGACAAGGTGCGTTTTCCCGCGCCGGTGAAGGTCGATTCGCGCGTGCGTGGCCGAGGTGCAGTGGTGGCGGCCGAGCCGGTCAAAGGCGACGGCGTGCAAGTCACCGTGCGCATCAGCGTCGAGATCGACGGCAGCGACAAACCCGGCTGTGTGGTGGACACCATCAGCCGCCTCTACTTCGATGAAGTTTGATGATTTTTGATTGAGAGTATTTGCATGAACCCCCAAGACGCCGTCATCGTTTCCACCGTCCGCACGCCCATCGGCAAGGCTTTTCGCGGCGCCTTCAACGACACCGAAGCGCCCGCCATGGGCGGCCATGTGATCCGCGCTGCGCTGGACAAAGTCGGCGTGGCTGGCGCTGATGTCGGTGATGTGATGCTGGGCATTGCCGCGCAGCAGGGCAACCAGGGCTACAACCTGGGCCGCCTGTGCGCCTATACCGCCGGTTTGCCCGACAGCGTCGGCGGCATGGCCATTGACCGCATGTGCGCCTCGGGCCTGATGAGTATCGCTACCGCCGCCAAAAGCATCGTCTGTGGCGAGCTGGACATTGCCGTCGCCGGCGGGCTGGAGTCGATTTCGCTGGTGCAGAACAAGCACAAGAACAGCTACCGCGCACAGTCCAAGTCGGTGCTGGAGGCCATGCCCACGGCCTATATCCAGATGATCGAGACGGCTGAAATCGTCAGCCGCCGCTACGGCATCTCGCGCGCGGCGCAGGACGAGTATTCGCTGCGCAGCCAGCAGCGCACCGCTGCGGCGCAAGCGGCCGGTTTGTACGCCGACGAAATCGTGCCGATGACCACCAGCAAGCAACTGTTTGACAAGGAAGGCAACGTCACCGGCAACGAAACCGTCACTTTGCTGCAGGACGAAGGCAACCGCGCCGACACCTCGCTGGAAAGCCTGGCCAAGCTCAAGCCCGTCTGGAAGAACGGCCAGTGGGTGTCCGAAGGCGAATTCATTACTGCCGGTAATGCCTCGCAGCTGTCCGACGGCGCCTCGGCCTCGGTGCTGATGAGCGCCGCCGAAGCGCAGCGCCGGGGCTTGGCGCCGCTGGGCATTTACCGCGGCGTGGCCGTGGCCGGTTGCGGCGCCGACGAAATGGGGATTGGCCCGGTGTTTGCCATCCCCAAGCTGCTGGCACGCCACGGCTTGACGGTCAACGACATTGGCCTGTGGGAAATCAACGAGGCCTTTGCCTGCCAAGTGATCCACTGCCGCGACACGCTGGGCATCCCCGACGAGCGCTTGAACGTCAACGGTGGCGCGATTTCTATTGGTCACCCGTTTGGCATGTCGGGCGCGCGCCTGGTGGGTCACGCGCTGCTCGAAGGTCGCCGGCGCGGCGTGAAATATGCCGTGGTCAGCATGTGCATTGGCGGTGGCATGGGCGCGGCCGGGCTGTTTGAAATAGCATAGGCGGCATAAAAAGTCCTGCTCTGTTCCGTCGTGGGACAAAAGAGCATTTCATTTTCAATGAATTCAACGACTTAAAAGCAGCGACCTTGCAAGACATCTCATCTGAATTTTCCCTTGGCGAGAACATGTCGCCAGAATTTTTAAGCCAGATCCTAGGGGCGGTATATGACGCGGCCCTGGATGAGGCGGGCTGGGTCAGTTTTCTGGAGTCGGTGCGCAAGATCATGGACGGCAATTACGCCTCGCTGATTGTGCGCACCGAAACCACTGACGACATCGGCCTGATCGTCTCGGCCGGCCAGAACCAGCCCAGTCTCGACCCCGGCAATCCCTATATCGCCATGAGTCCCTTCACCGGGATGAAACCCGACCATCTGGTCACCATCAGCGATGTGCTGTCGCCGCAAGAATGGCGCGCATCCAGCTATTACCGCGATTACTGCGCGGCGCAGGGCGTGTTCCATGTGCTTGCCGCCGACATCACTACGCGCAATGGCGGTGTCTATGGTTTTCGCGTCACCCGCCCGGAGACGGCGCCTGATTTTTCTAAAGATGACATCCGTTTTTGCAGTCTGCTGATTCCGCACATCAAGCGTGCCTTGAATCTGCACCTGTCGATCCACCAAGACCGCAAGGTCAGCACTTTGTACAGCCACGCCATGGCGCAAATGATGGTCGGCGTGGTGGTGCTGGACCAGAACGGCGAGGTGATTGAATGCAACCCGGCCGCCACTGCCATCCTGGATGCCAAGGATGGCCTGAGCGTGGTCGGCAAGCAGTTGACCGCGTCCTATGCCGACGACAACCGCGCGCTGCAGGCACTGGTGCGCAGTGCGCTGGTCAACACCCACGCGGCACGCCTGTCGGTGAACGAAGCCATGCCGATCAATCGCCCCTCGGGGCGCTTGAGCTGGGGGCTGATCGTGCAGAGCATTTCCTCCGACCAGTGGACCGAGGGCAAACAGCGCCCCAGCGTCGCCGTGTTTGTGCGCGATACCGAGGGCCGGGTGGATCCACCGGTGCGACTGGCGCAGCAGTTGTTTCGCCTCACGCCGGCCGAAACTGCGCTGGCGATCCAGCTGGCCAACGGCCTGTCGCTGGAGGAAGCGGCCGAGGTCCTGCACATCAAGCGCAACACCGCGCGCGCGCACCTGCGCTCGATCTTCTCCAAGACCGGCGTGCGCCGCCAGACCGAGCTGGTGCGTATTTTTCTCAATAGCGTGGCCTGGCTGAGCGCTGGCGAGTAAGCGCTAGAGCAGGGTGTGTACGCAGCGGTGCATACACCCTGATAGCTGCTATATTGATAGCTTATAGCGCTTGCCCAGCAAGGGTTTAAGCCTGATTTGACTTTATTTCTTCAGCCGGGGTGCGCCGCTAGGGCGGCCCTCCTGGGTGCCGATCCTGCCCAGCCGGGCAGGATGCAAATCCGGTGGTATGGTCAGCGTGATATGGCGCTCAGTGGCAGCGCCCACCACCCCATCCCATGCTCGACGACATCCAAAAAACCCTCTGGGCTACGGCCGACAAACTGCGCGCCAACATGGACGCAGCCGAATACAAGCACCTGGTGCTGGGCCTGATCTTTCTCAAATACATCAGCGACACCTTTGCCGCGCGCCGCGCTGAAGTGGCCGTGCGTCTGAGCGACCCGGACGACGAGTACTACTACGGCGACGCCGCCCCCGAAGACCTGGCCGCCGAGCTGGACGACCGCGACTATTACGTCAGCGCCAACGTCTTCTGGGTGCCCGAAGGCGCCCGCTGGGAGCAGCTGCGCGCCCAGGCCAAGCAGCCGGAGATTGGTAAACGCATCGACGATGCGCTGGCGCTGATCGAGGGTGACAACCCCAAGCTCAAAGGCATTCTGGACAAACGCTTTGCCCGTGCGCAGCTGCCCGACGGCAAGCTGGGCGAGCTGGTGGACTTGGTATCGACCATCGGCTTTGGCGCCACGCCCGACGTGGCACGCGACACCCTGGGGCAGGTGTACGAATATTTTCTGGGCATGTTTGCCAGCGCCGAAGGCAAGCGCGGCGGCCAGTTCTACACGCCCGCCAGCATCGTCAAAACCCTGGTGGCCGTGCTCAACCCGCACAGCGGCAAGGTGTACGACCCGTGCTGCGGCAGCGGTGGCATGTTTGTGCAGTCTGAGAAGTTCATCGCAGCGCACGGCGGCAAGATCAACGATGTGTCCATTTACGGGCAAGAAAGCAACCCCACCACCTGGCGCCTGGCCGCCATGAACTTGGCGATTCGCGGCATCGACTACAACCTGGGCCGCGAGCCTGCCGACACCTTTGTGCGCAACCAGCACCCCGACCTGCGCGCCGACTTCATCCTGGCCAACCCGCCCTTCAACATCAGCGACTGGTGGCACGGCAGCTTGGAGGGCGACCCGCGCTGGGTCTATGGCGACCCGCCGCAAGGCAACGCCAACTACGCTTGGTTGCAGCACATGCTGCACCACCTCAAGCCCACCGGCCGCGCCGGCATCGTGCTGGCCAATGGCTCGATGAGCAGCAGCCAGAACAGCGAAGGCCAGATCCGCGCCGCCATGGTCGAGGCCGATGTGGTCGAGGTGATGGTGGCGCTGCCCGGCCAGTTGTTCTTCAACACGCAAATCCCCGCCTGCCTGTGGTTCCTGGCCAAGCAGAAAACCACGCGCAAGGGTGAAGTGCTTTTCATCGACGCCCGCAAACAGGCCAAGATGATTTCACGCGTGCAGGCCGAGCTGGACGACGCAGCGATTGCCCGCATCGCTAACACCGTCGCCGCTTGGCGCGGTGAAGCACTTCCCCTGTCTGCGGATTCACTCCCTCTCCCTCTGGGAGAGGGCGGGGGTGAGGGCTCCCCAGCCGCGTACCAGGACATCCCCGGCTTCTGCCGCAGCGTCCCCCTGGCCGAGATTGCCCAGCACGGCCATGTGCTCACCCCCGGCCGCTACGTCGGCGCCGAAGAAGTCGAAGACGACGACGAAGCCTTCGCCGACAAGATGCAAAAGCTGACGGAAAAACTGGGCGAGCAGATGGCCAAGGGCGCGGAGCTGGATGCGCTGATTCGGGTGAAGTTGGGAGGGCTGGGGTATGAGTTCTGAGATGGCCACCATCACCCCTGCCTACAGCCAATGTCTGGGCGACCTCAAAACCCGCTACCGCCAAGTTCAGCTCAAAGCGGCAGTTGCGGTCAACACTGCCATGCTCCAGTTTTATTGGGAACTGGGGGCCGACATTGCAGCGCAGCAGGGCAAACACGCCTGGGGCAGTGGCTTTCTTGCCCAACTCAGCGCGGGCCAGTCAACGCCTATTGCGAAGCAGGCTGCTTCGCAATTTGATGGTGACAATTCCAAGGAAACACGCAATGGCTGATACAAAACTCGACCTAGACGCATTGCGCCGCGCAGTGGCTTCACTAGAGGACGGCTTGGAAGTGGTCAGCAACGCTGACTGGTTCAACCAGCAGTCGTCCAAAGTGCAAAACACCCTCATCGCCGGCGTGATTCAAAATTTTGAATTCGTCTACGAAGTCGGCTTCAAGATGCTGCGCCGCCAGATTGAGCTGGAGTCAGCCAGTCCGAGTGAGGTGGATGAGAGCAATTTCCGCGACGTGCTGCGCGTGGCGGCAGAAAAGGGGCTGATTGCCGATGTCGAAGCGTGGTTTCGCTACCGGCAAATGCGCAACCTCACCGCCCACACCTACAACCACGAAAAAGCCCAGCAGGTGTACCAAGGCACGCTGCTGTTCATTGGCGATGCGCAGGCCTTGCTGGCCAGCTTGGAGGCACGCAATGCTTGAGCGCCCTTTGGTAGATGTTCGCCCCGACCTGTGGCGCATCGTGCAGGGCATCCTGCAAAAGCAAGTGCCAGACCGCGAGGTGTGGGCCTTTGGCTCGCGCGCCAAATGGACAGCGAAAGAATTTTCTGATTTGGATTTGGCCGTCATCGGCGAAGTGCCGCTGTCACTCGACGCATCCGCCGCCTTGGCCGAGGCGTTTTCCGAGTCCGACCTGCCGTGGAAAGTGGATGTGGTCGATTGGGCCAGCACCAGTGCGGAGTTTCGCCAAATCATTGAGCGGGACAGGGTGGTGGTGCAAAACGCCCCCGCAGCCCCCGTAGGTCGGGTTAGCCCAAAGGGCGTAACCCGACAGATGTCCGACGAGCCAGCGGCGGTGGGTGCCGAAGATGTCGGGTTACGCTGCGCTAACCCGACCTACGAGGGGGAGTGGAAATCCACCACCCTCGGTCAGATTTGTACAGCCCAAGGCGGGGCAATCCAAACCGGCCCTTTTGGCAGTCAGTTGCACACGTCTGATTACAAGGAGGTAGGGATTCCTGTAGTCATGCCTACCAATATTGGCGAGAGCGGCATCGTTCTTGATGGCATCGCCAGAATTGACCAATCAGACGTGGAGCGTCTTTCTCAACACAAGCTGCAACTTGGCGATATTGTTTTCAGTAGGCGTGGTGATGTCACCAAAAACGCCTTGATTCGCGAACACGAAGTCGGTTTTTTTTGCGGCACAGGATGCTTGAAAGTCAGACTGGGTAATGAATCCATTTCCAGCGCCAAATTCATTTCGCACTACCTGCGATTACCTGAAATCAAGGATTGGCTGATACGTCATGCCGTTGGGGCTACGATGCCGAATTTGAATACCGGCATCCTTTCGGCTGTTCCCATTGATTTGCCACCGCTGCAAATTCAATGGGAAATAGCAACAATTCTCGGCGCACTCGACGATCGCATCACTCTCCTGCGCGAAACCAACGCCCCGCTCGAAGCCATCGCCCAGGCGCTGTTCAAGTCGTGGTTTGTCGATTTCGACCCCGTGCGCGCCAAGATGGAAGGCCGCGCCCCCGAAGGCATGGACGAGGCCACGGCGGCGCTGTTTCCGGATGGGCTGGAGGAGTCGGAGTTGGGGGTGGTGCCGAGGGGGTGGAGCACCGTTCCCATCTATGAGCTGGCCACCTATATCAACGGTGCTGCCTACAAGGCATTCGAACCAAATACTGACTGCCGTGGGCTTCCTATCATCAAGATCGCGGAGCTTAAAGCGGGCGTTACTTCGCAGACTGCATATTCGGACGTCGCCATGCCAAACAAGTACCGCATCGAGACTGGCGACATCTTGTTTTCATGGTCTGGCAACCCTGATACGTCGATTGACACCTTCGTGTGGACCCACGACGAAGCTTGGTTGAACCAACATATCTTCCGCGTGCTGCCGCACTCATCAGAAGCGCGATCCTTCGTACTTCAAACACTTAAGCATCTCCGGCCAGTGTTCGCTGAATTGGCTCGCAACAAGCAAACAACCGGGCTTGGGCATGTGACGGTTGCGGATATGAAGCGCTTGTTGGTGGTCAAGCCCAACAAGTCCGCCCTCGATCATTTCGACCTTGTCGTTGCACCTATTCATAGAAGAATTTTCGGCAATGTGCAGCAAGCCCAAACCCTTGCCACCCTCCGCGACACCCTGCTGCCGCGCCTGATTGCCGGCCAGTTGCGGCTGCCCGAGGCACAGGCGCTGGTGGCTGCGGCGTGACAAAGCGGCACATTAAAGAATTCTTTAATGACCCAGCAGCCTGTTAAAGAAAACTTTAATGTGTTTTTGCTACTTATTCGATAGCTGCAAGCGCACGTATCTAAAGGGCTAGATGCTGATTTGACTACTATTTTGTGCCAATGCGCCTCAAAACAGCCCCAAACCATGTCTAAAAAACCGCTTTTTCTATACACATGGCCACTGACGTGCATAGAAATCGCGGTTTTTTAGACATGTCCTCTTTCCTGAGAACGCTCTTTTATGTCTTTTGACCGCAACCAACCCTACAACGACCTGCCGCTGCTGCCACCAGCCATGGAGCTGGAAACCAAGGCGGTGCTGAAACAAGCGATTGCCGCCAATCGGGTGCTGGCCAATCTGCGGGGCTTGGCAGCGCAGATACCGAATCAAGGCGTACTCATCAATAGCATCGTGCTGCAAGAGGCGCGGCTGTCGTCCGAGATTGAAAACATCGTTACCACCAACGATGAGCTGTACCGCGCCGATGCCGATGCCGATGGCAAAACCGACCCACACACCAAGGAAGTGCTGCGCTACCGCCAAGCGCTGAACTTCGGCTTTCGCCAGCTGAAGGAACGCCCGCTCTCCACCAATCTGTTTATCGACATCGTTCGCACCATCAAGCAAGTGGACTTGGGCGTGCGCAGGGTGCCGAATACGGCGTTAAAAAACGCATTGAACGAGGTGGTGTACACGCCCCCGGTCGGTGAGGCTGTCATACGCGAGAAGCTGGCCAACTTGGAGCAGTTCATCCATGCGCAGGACGACTTAGACCCGCTGGTCAAGATGGCCGTGATGCACTACCAATTTGAGGCCATTCACCCCTTCGAGGATGGCAACGGCCGCACCGGGCGCATTTTGAATCTGCTGTATTTGGTGGAGCAAGGGCTGTTGGATAGTCCAGTGCTCTTCCTGTCGCGCTACATCATTGCCAACAAGCCGGGCTATTACGAAGGGCTGCGCGGCGTAACCGAGCGGCAGGACTGGGAGAGCTGGATTCTGTACATGCTGCGCGCCGTCGAAAGCACTGCACAGCAGACATTCGACCAAGTAACCCGCATTCGGCTATTGATGGAGCAGGTGCGCGAGCAAGTGCAGCAACAAGCGCCGGGCATCTACAGCAAAGACCTGATTGAAGCGATTTTTCAACATCCGTACACCAAGATTCAATTTCTGGTGGACGCCAACATCGCTAAGCGCCAGACCGCATCCAGCTACCTTCAGACCTTGGCGGGCTTGGGCGTGCTGCGCTCCAGCAAGCAAGGACGGGAGATGTATTACATCAACGACGCGCTGTTTTCTGAGTTGGTGAAATGACGATGGAATCGACATATGCAAAAAACATGTCGATTTAAAGTAAAAAAATAAACATATCAGAGGTGTCATGTCGATGACATGAACATGAGGGAGTAGCTCGATGACCGAAGACCAACTCGAACAAGAAACGCTCTCGTGGCTGCAAGACGTGGGCTATGTGGTGCAGCGCGGGCCAGACATTGCGCACGATGGCCAGCAGCCCGAGCGCGCCCACTACCGCGAGGTGTTGCTGCTCGCCCGCCTGCGCGCTGCCATCGCCCGGCTCAACCCCAGCATCCCCGCCGCCGCCCGCGAGGACGCGGTGCAGCAGGTGCAAAACCTCGGCTTGCCGGTGCAGTTTGCGGCGAATCGGGCGTTTCACAAACTGCTGATCGGCGGCGTGCCGGTGCAGTACCAGCAGGACGGCGAGACGCGGGGCGACTTTGTGCGGCTGGTGGATTGGACGAATGCATCGCGCAACGAGTTTTGGGCGGTCAACCAGTTCACTGTCAAAGGTCCGCACCACACACGCCGGCCCGACATCGTGCTGTTCGTCAACGGCCTGCCGCTGGTGCTGCTGGAGCTGAAGAATCCGGCCGATCAAAACGCCGACATCTGGAAGGCCTACGACCAGATTCAGACCTACAAAGAGCAGGTGCCCGACCTGTTCCAGTTCAACGAGGTGCTGGTGATTGCGGACGGCAGCGAGGCGCGGCTGGGGTCGCTCTCAAGCAATGCCGAGCGCTTCATGCAGTGGCGCACGATTGACGGCGTGCAGCTCGACCCGCTGGGCCAGTTCAACGAATTGGAGACGCTGGTGCGTGGCGTGCTGGCGCCGCAATACTTGCTCGACTACCTGCGCTTCTTTGTGCTTTTCGAGGACGACGGCCAGCTGGTCAAGAAGATTGCCGGTTACCACCAGTTCCACGCGGTGCGCGCGGCCATTGAGCATGTGGTGGCCGCTTCGCGTGAAGGAGAGGAAGCTACTAAGCGTGGCAAAGGCGGCGTGGTCTGGCACACGCAGGGCAGCGGCAAGAGCATCACCATGACCTGCTTTGCCGCCCGCGTGATGCAGGAGCCGGCGATGGCCAACCCGACCATCGTCGTCATTACCGACCGCAACGACCTGGACGGCCAGCTGTTTGGCGTGTTCAGCTTGGCGCAGGATTTGCTGCGCGAGCAGCCGGTGCAGGCCACCACACGCCAAGCCCTGCGTGAGTTGCTGAGCAACCGACCCTCGGGCGGCATTGTGTTTGCGACGATCCAGAAGTTCATGCCGGGCGAGGACGAGGATTTGTTCCCGGTGCTGTCTGCCCGCCACAACATCGTGGTGATAGCGGATGAGGCGCACCGCACGCAGTACGGCTTTGAGGCCAAGCTCAAGACGCGCAAGACGGGGTTTAAGCCAAATCAGCCTCAAACGCTTGATGGGCAAGCGCTAATAGCTACTAAAGGCATAGTGACTGGCGATGCCGGCAGCAGTGCGCTGCTGGCTGAATTCGAGGTGCCGGAATACAAGACCAGCTACCAGGCGGGTTACGCGCAGCACCTGCGCGATGCACTGCCACACGCCACCTTTGTCGCCTTCACCGGCACGCCGGTCAGCAGCACCGACCGCGACACGCGCGCCGTGTTTGGCGATTACATCCATGTCTATGACATGCAGCAGGCCAAAGAAGACGGCGCCACGGTGGCCATCTATTACGAAAGCCGTCTGGCCAAGTTGCGTTTGAAGGACGACGCGCTGGCGCTGCTGGACGACGAAGTGGACGAGTTGGCCGAGGACGAAGAAGAAAGCACCCAGGCCCAACTGAAAAGCCGCTGGGCGGCGCTGGAGAAAGTGGTGGGCGCTGCGCCGCGCATAGCCAGCGTGGCGGCCGACCTGGTGGCGCACTTTGAAGAGCGCAATCAAGCGCAGGACGGTAAAGGCATGGTGGTGGCCATGGGCCGCGACATTTGCGTGCACCTCTACGATGAAATCGTGCGCCTGCGCCCCGACTGGCACAGCAGTGACCCGGAGCAGGGCGCCCTCAAGATCGTCATGACCGGCAGTGCCAGCGACAAGGCTTTATTGCGAGCGCACATCTACAGCAGCCAGGTGAAGAAGCGGCTGGAAAAGCGCTTCAAAGACCCTGCCGACCCGCTGCGGCTGGTGATCGTGCGCGACATGTGGCTGACGGGTTTTGACGCGCCCTGTGTGCACACCATGTACGTGGACAAGCCCATGAAGGGCCACAACCTGATGCAGGCGATTGCCCGCGTCAACCGCGTGTTCAAGGACAAACAGGGCGGCCTGGTGGTGGACTACATCGGCATCGGCAACGAGCTGAAGGCGGCGATGAAGGAATACACCGCCAGCAAAGGCCGGGGCCAACCTACGGTGGACGCGCACGAGGCGCTGTCGCTGCTGCTGGAGAAAATGGATGTGCTGCGCACCCTGCTGCACGGCCATGACTGGTCGGGTTTTTTAACCGGCGGGCACAAGGCGCTGGCGGGTGCTGCCAACCATGTGCTGGGCATTCGGGCAGAGCACAAAGACAGTTCGCAGGACGGCAAGCGCCGCTTTGCCGATGCGGCGCTGGCCATGGGCAAGGCCTTCAGCCTGTGCTGCACGCTTCATGAAGCCAAGGCGCTGCGCGAGGAGGTGGCGTTTTTCCAAGCCGTCAAAGTCATCCTGACCAAGCGTGACACCACGGCGCAGAAAAAGACCGACGAGCAGCGCGAGGCTGTCATCCGCCAAATCATTGGTCAGGCGGTGGTGAGCGATAGCGTGGTGGATATTTTTGACGCCGTGGGTCTGGACAAACCCAACATCGGCCTGCTGGACGAAGAATTTTTGGCCCAGGTGAAAAACCTGCCCGAACGCAACCTGGCGGTGGAATTGCTGGAGCGTTTGCTAGAGGGTGAAATCAAGGCCAAGTTCGCCACCAACGTGGTGCAGCAACGCAAATTCTCTGACCTGCTCACCAACGTCATCACCCGTTACCAAAACCGCAGCATCGAGACGGCGCAGGTGATGGAAGAGCTGGTGGAGATGGCCAAGAAGTTCAAGGAGGCCGCCAGCCGGGGCGAGGTGCTGGGCCTGAGCGAGGACGAGGTGCGCTTTTATGACGCGCTGGCTAATAACGAATCGGCCGTGAAAAAGCTGACCGATGAGACGCTGAAAGAAATTGCCCACGAGCTGACCGACAACCTGCGCAAGAACATCAGCGTGGACTGGAGCCAGCGCGAGAGCGTGCGCGCCAGCCTGCGATTGATGGTCAAGCGCATCCTGCGCAAATACAAATACCCGCCAGACTTTGCCGATGCAGCGGTGGAGCTTGTTTTGCAGCAGGCCGAGGCGCTGGGGCAGAGCTGGGTGTAGCCCGCTCTAGCCCCAGATGCGCCAGGGCTCAGGTGCAGGTTCAGGGAGCCAGTTTCTGGGTCGTAGCGAATGGCACGGGCGTGGCCGGTGCGGCCGGTGCCTGTGGTGGCACGGGCGCAGGGTGGCTAGAGGTGCGCTTTTGTCCCACGCCCAGCCAGCAGGCCATGGCCGGCAGCAGGAACACGGCGCCCAGCATGTTCACCAAGAACATGAAGGCCAGCAGGATGCCCATGTCGGCCTGGAACTTCAGTGCCGAGAACGCCCAGGTGCCCACCCCCAGCGACATCGTCACGCCGGTGAATACGGCAGCCGTGCCGCGCTGGCGCAGCGCTTCGTAGAAGGCTTCGCGCAGCGACTTGCCGTTGTGCTCCAGCTCGTGTTGCAGGCTCTCGTACAGATAGATGCCGTAGTCCACGCCCACCCCCACGCCCATGGCAATCACCGGCAGCGTGGCCACCTTCAGGCCAATGCCGAGCGTGGCCATCAGCGCGTTGCACAGGATGGATACCAGCGTCAGCGGCACGATGATGCACAGCACCGCGCGCCAGCTGCGGAAGGTGAGCCAGCACAGCAGCGTGATGGCGCCAAAGATGGCGGCCAGCATCTGGATTTCTGCGTGCTCCACGGCGTCGTTGGTAGCGGCGGCTACGCCGGCATTGCCGCCGGCCAGGCGGAACGTCAGGTTGGGCGTCTTATCGGCGTCGATGAACTTCTGCACTTCGCCGACCACATGCTTGAGGGTGGCGCCTTCGTGGTCTTTCAGGAACAGCTGCAGGTGGATGACATCGCAGCTGCTGGTGTTCAGGCCGAGTTCAGGGTTGGCCGCCTTGGCGCCGGTGCGCAGCGCCGCTTCGGTGCGCTGCAGCGCCGCCCAGCGCGGGTTGCCTTCGTTGTTACCGCCAGCGGCCAGCTTGGCGAGGCCGGCCACGGTGGTGACCGAGCGCACACCATCGACGCCGCGCATGGCCAGGTCAAAGCGCTCCACGGCGTTCATCACGCTCCAGTTCAGGCAGGCCTCGGGCGTGTTGAGGGGCTCGGCATACACCGACAGCACGTCCATGCCGATGGCATAGCTGCTGATGATGCGGTCGTTGTCGCGGTTGTAGCGTGACTCGGCGCGCAGCTCAGGCGCGCCGGCGCCAATGTCGCCGGTCAGCAGGTGGCGCGAGGTGAGGGTGCCGCCGGCCAGCAGCACCAGCGATACGCCCAGCGTCAGCAGCGCCGGACGCGGCTGGGCCAGTACGGAAATCGCCCACCAGCGCTTGTGCAGCCCGGTGACGCCGTCGGTGCGGCCCAGGGCGCTAGGCTCCAGGCGCAGGCGCGACAGGATGACCGGCAGCATCATCTTGTTGGTGATGATCATCAGCAGCACGCCCAGGCAGGCAGTCATGCCCAGCTCGTGCACGATCGGGATGTCGATCATCATGATCACCATGAAGCCGAGCGCATTGGTCAAAAGGGCCACCGTGCCGGGCACGGCCAGCTTGCGAAAGGCGCTTTCCGCCGCTTGCTCGGAGGTCATGCCGGCGCGCACATCGTGCTTCCAGGCATTGGTCATCTGCACGGCGTGCGACACGCCAATCGAGAACACCAGAAACGGCACCAGGATCGACATCGGGTCGATGCCAAAGCCCAGACCGGCCAGCAACCCCAGCAGCCAGATGACCGGCAGCAGTGCCACCAGCAGCGCCAGCACCGTCAGGTTGACCGAACGCGAATATAGCCACAACAGCACGGCGGTGATCAGGAAGGCCAGGCCGAAAAAGCCGATGACGGTGGTCAGGCCGTCCATCACGTCGCCCAGTACCTTGGCAAAACCGACGATGTTGATTTCGATCTTGTCGCTGCCGAACTGGGTGCGGATGGCTTCCAGTTTTTTTGCCACGTCGCTGTAATCCAGATGCTTGCCGGTTTGCGGATCGATTTCCAGCAGGTCGGCGCGCACCATGGCTGACTTCAGGTCGGTGCTGACCAGCCTGCCAATCTGGCCCGACTTGGCGACGTTGGAGCGCACCTGGGCCAGGCCTTCTGCATTGGGTGTGAAGCGCGAGGGAATGATGACCTCGCCGACAAAACCGTTCTCGGTGACCTCGATGTAGCGCACGTTAGGGGTGAACAGCGAGAACACCTGGGCGCGGTTCACACCGGGGGTGAAGAACACCTCGTCGGTGACGGTGCGCAGCGTTTTCAGAAACTCTTCGTTGTAGATGTCTCCTTCGCCCTTCCAGCGCACATTGAGCAGCACCCGGTTGGCACCGGAGAAGGTGGTGGAGTGCTGCAGAAAGGCCGCCATGTAGGCGTGGCGCAGCGGAATCAGCTTATTGAATCCGGCATCCAGGTGGGTGCGCAGCGCCGAAGCGCCCAGCACCAGCGTGATGAGGGTGGTGACCACCGCAATGGTGTTGCGCCAAGTGATCAAAGCGTGGGCAATGCGGGCGATGACCGCTTCGGTGCGGGTCGCGGCGTGGGGGGTGCTCATTGGGCGGCTCCGGTGGAAGAGGGGGTGCTGGCGGCGGCTGGTGCGGCTGCGTAGGCTTGCAGGCCGGCATCGCTGGCGAGCCAGCCGGTGCCGTTGGTGGCCAGCGCCAGGGCGGTCAGGCTGGCGCGGCCTTGCACGCGGCTCAGGGTGAAATGCTGGCCGCCATCCTGGCTGGTCGCCACCAGGCTGCCCTGGCCGACCAGAATGATCTTGCCGTCCGGTGTGACGGCATGGCCGTAGAAGGAGGCCTGCACCGGCATCTCGGAGCGGATCCAGGGAGCGTCGTTCCCCGCAGTGTGAAAGACGTTGCCGCGCATGCCATAGGCCAGCCAGCCGCCACCGGGCAGGACCAGGGCGTTGTAGAGCGAGCCGTCGTAGAAGGGCTTGATTTCTGACCAGCTCTCGCCGCCATCGCCAGAGCGCAGCACCAGGCCACGCTCGCCGACGATCAGCCAGTGCTGGCGATCAGGGCTGCCGACGATGCGGTTCATGTGTTTGTCTTCTACCGATGCGGGTAGCGCCAGCGGTGCCCAGTGCAGTCCCTGGTCGTTGGAGCGCAAGGCGCGGCCAAAGGCACCGACGGCGATCCAGGCGCCCGAGGCCAGCTGCGCCACGCTCATCAATGGCTCGCCGTTGTACTCGTCAAAAGCCACTTCTTTCCAGCTCAGCCCGCCGTCGGTGGTGTGCAGGATCCAGCCCTCATGGCCGACAGCCATGCCCTGCAGGCCATCGGCGGCAAAGCTGATCTGGTTGATCAGTGCCTGGCGGTTGCTAGAAACCAAGGCACGCTCCCAGTGCTGGCCTTGGTCGGTGGAGTACAGCAGCGTGCCCAGTTCGCCACCCGTCACCAAGCCGGCCTGGGAGGTGACCAGCGTGTTGAGTTGCATACGATCCACTGCCAGCCGGGTGGCGGCCAGGGGCGGGGTCTCGCGTGGTGAAAAGGCCTGGACGGCGCCCAGGGCCATCAGGACGGCGACGGCTATGCCGACAGGGGTTCGCACTATATGTCTCCTTGGTCTTTTGCTGTGTGGCACCGAAGGTGGTGGCATACACGGCAAACACGTTCTAGGGTGCGATTCTTCGCCGTGGTGTCAATTGGGCATCGTCCAAAAGGACGAAAGCACCAGGCTTTAAGGGTAAGTCCCAGGAGTCGGGCCGGCAGAAGTTTGACAGTAGCGCCGCTGGCCAGCGGCGGCTGCTGCGCCCATAGTCTTGTTGGACGATGGGTGTCGGCGCACGGCTGCCCACAATGCAAGCTACCCACATTCACTGAAGGAACCCATGGGACTCACAGGACAGGCGTTGCTGGTTGGCGCCGCGCAATACAAACCAGAGAAGTACTCCACCGCGCCGCAAATGTTCCATCTGGAGCAGGTGGCCGATCTGACCACGCAAGCTTTGGACGATGCCGGTCTGTCGCTCTCCGACGTGGACGGGCTGATCACCGTTGGGCCGCAGTTCCATGAGGCCGGCATGTTCGTCCCTGCCATGGCCGGCGAATACTTGGGCGTGCCACTGAATTTTGCCGAGGTGGTGGACCTGGGCGGTGCCAGTTCGGTCGGCGCGGTCTGGCGCGCGGCCATGGCGATTGAGATGGGCATGTGCGACACCGTCGTCTGCGTGATTCCGTCGCGCATGGCGCCGACCGCGCCGAACGACGACCACATGGCTGAGGTCATGCGCACGTCGCGCTTTGGCGGCCACAGCACGCGCTTTGGCGCGCCCGAGGCCGAGATGGATCTGCCCTACGGCCACATGGCGCAAAACACCGGCTACGCCATGATTGCCCAGCGCTATGCCGCCATCCATGGCTACGACGCCGCCGCGCTGGCGCGCATTGCCGTTGATCAGCGCTTCAACGCCTGCCACAACCCCAACGCCATGTTCTACGGCCAGCCGATCACGGTGGAAGACGTGCTGGCCTCGCGCATGGTGGCCGAGCCGCTGCGTATGCTGGAAATCGTCATGCCGGTGGCCGGCGGCGGCGCCGTAGTCGTGACGCGCGCCGACAAGGCGAAAAATTGCCGCCACCGGGGCGTGCAAGTGGTGGGCTGCGGTGAACATGTGCAGACCAAGTCGCCGACCTACGCCGCCGACATGCTGGCCACCCCCATTGGCCCGGCCTCGCGCCGCGCCTTTGCCATGGCCGGCCTCACGCCGGCCGATATGCACATGGCGCAGATCTACGACTGCTACACCATCACCGTGCTGCTGACGCTGGAAGACGCGGGCTTTTGCGCCAAGGGCGAAGGCATGCGCTTCTTGCGCGAACACGATTTCACATTCAAGGGCGACTTTCCAATGAATACCCACGGCGGACAACTCAGCTTTGGCCAGACTGGCGCGTCCGGCGGCATGACGCAAGTGATTGAAGCGCTGCACCAAATCCAAGGCCGTGCCGGCGAGCGCCAGTTGGCACGCCACGACTTGGCCTACGTCTCGGGCACCGGCGGTGTCATGAGCGAGCAGGGCGCCTTGATTTTGAAAGGGGCCTGAGCCATGAGCTGGAACAAACCCCTGCCGCAACCCACCCCCATTTCTACGCCGTTCTGGGACGGCCTGAAAGCCCACGCAGTGCGTATCCAGCAGTGCGAGCACGGCCACTGGCTGTTCTTTCCGCGCACGCACTGCCCGACCTGTGGCTCGCGCCAGCTGACGTGGAAAACCGTCTCTGGCGAAGGCACGCTCTACACCTTCACCGTAGCGCGTGTGCCCACGCTGCCCGAGTTCAGCGACGAAATGCCGCAGCTGCTGGCCGTGGTCGAGCTCGACCAAGGGGTGCACATCAACACCACCCTGGTCGGTGTGGCGCCCGAAGAGCTGCGCGTCGGCCAGCGCGTGCGTCCGGTGTTTGACGAGCGCCCCGGCAGCGTGACGCTGCTGCGCTACACACCGGTCGAGTCGGCGCAGGCCAGTGTCATCACCGGTGAAAAAACCACTGAGACCGAAACCGCGCCGGCAGCGGCAACCGAGGCGCCCAAGCGCCAGGTCAGTTGCAAGGACATCGACGCCATGCGTGCGCTGGTGTCGCAGGAGTTCTCCGCCTGGTCGAACCAGTTTGAAGTGACGCAAGAGCTGATCAATCAGTTTGCCGCGCTGTCGGGCGACGACTACTGGATCCATACCGACCCCGAGAAGGCGCGTGCGCAAGGCCCGTTTGGCACCACCATTGCCCACGGCTCACTGGTGCAGGTGCTGACCAGCCAGCTGAAGATGCCGATGGACTTTGAGGTGACGGATTTCACCAATATCGTCAACTATGGCTCCGACCGGCTGCGCTTTGCCACACCGGTGCCGTCGGGCTGCCGCATCCATGGTCGCTACCGCATCAAGTCGGTCGAGCAGCTCAAGCGTGGCGTGCAGGTGGTGATGGAAATCAACATCCACTGCGTCGGACAAGACCGGCCTTCGGTCATTAACGACTTGGTGATGCTTTACATGTAACGCTGCAAAGCACCTCAGTAACAGGCCCGCACGACTGCGCAGTTGGCGGGCCTGTGTTGTTTCAAAAATCCCTTGGCAGGAGTTTTTGCATGACGGGTACGCTGAAAAACAAGGTCGCCATCGTCACTGGCGCCAGCCGGGGCATGGGTGCGGCGATTGTTGAACGCTTTGCCGCCGAAGGTGCCAAGGTGGTCATTACTGCGCGCACGCTGCAGGCTGATGGCCAACTGCCTGGCTCGCTCAGGGAAACGGCAGAGCGCATCCGCGCCCGGGGCGGTATGTGCCACTGCCTATATCTGAAACCACCGCACCACCCGGCGTAGCGGCCGGTGAGAGAACCTTTGATGCACCCTAACGCACTGCGTGGCCGCACGCTGATCGCCTTCATGCTGTCGGCCAGCCTGGCCTCCACCATCGGCGGACTGCCGTTCAACCTGCTGCCGGTGCTACTGGGCACGCTGAACGCGCCGCTGTGGATGAACCGGCTCAACTGGCGCCTGTTGACGCTGGTCAGCACCGCCGGCACGGCACTGGGGCATCGTCTTTGCTGTGCTCAAGCTGCTGGGCGGCGTGGCCGCCTTCAGCGTGGCGGCCTTGGGTGAGCGCCTAGTACCGCTGCGCGCCGCACTGCTGGTGCTGCTGGCTATCGGCGTGGGGCTGGCGCTGCTGGCCAGTGCCGGCTCCAGCGGCTTTGTCGGCTTTGCGCTGGGCGCCTGGGTCTGGGAGTTCGCCTTCACCTGCGGCTGCGTGTTCCAGACCGCCGCCATTGCGCGCAGCGACCCCAGTGGCCGCGCCGTCACGCTGGTGCCGGGCGCCTTTGCCCTGAGCTCGATGGCCGGGCCCGGCCTGGCCGGCCAGATCGCCGCCGGCGCCCGCAGACCAGGAAAACCCTTACTACAAAGGGATGATGTCGCGCCACGCCGTTGGTAGAGACTCGGGCTATAGGCCCTGCCAAGACAGGGCTCGAGAAAACGAGGGTAGGGAAGACCACCCAGGCCATAGAGCCTCTTTGTTCCACACAGGAGACAACACCATGAAACGCCGCCGTTCACGCTGGGCCCTGATCGCTACTGTCGCCATTGCCCTGGGTACTGCCCTGATGAGCCCGTCCTCCCTGACGCCGCTGGCGTTTTCCGGCGCTGCGCCGTATACGACCGCACCAGGCGCCGGAGCGCCACCTGCCAACGTATCCTGGCAGGTCACCTTGATGGGTGGGCGCTGGTAATCATTGAAAATAATAGCTACTAGCGCTTGCTGGGTAAGCGTTTGAGAGCTAAATCACTGGTATTTTGCAAAACAAAAAGGGGCGCAAGACCCTTTTTTTGCATCAAACAGGGCGCAAACTGTTGCTGGGTCTGCGCTACAAGCTATTGATCTTGTAGCGCAGCAGCGTGTTTGACGCCCCGTGCCGCAGCTCAGGCCGCAGCCCGTTCCTTGCGCTGTTTGGCCAGCGTCATGGCCGTGTCTTCAATCATGTCTTCCTGACCGCCGACCATGCCCCGGCGGCCCATCTCGACCAAGATGTCGCGCGCCGGCACGCCGTATTTCTTCTCGGCGCGCTTGGCAAACAGCAGGAAGCTGCCGTACACGCCGGCGTAGCCCAGCGTCAGCGCATCGCGGTCGATGCGGATTGGAAAATCCATGATCGGCACCACCAAGTCTTCAGCCACGTCCTGGATCTTGAATACATCGACCCCGGTCTCGATACCCATCAGGTCGCAGACGGCAATGAAAACTTCCATCGGCGTGTTGCCGGCACCGGCACCCAGGCCGGCCGCCGCTGCGTCAATGCGCGTCGCGCCGACTTCAATCGCCGCCAGACTGTTGGCCACGCCCATCGCCAGGTTGTGGTGGCCGTGAAAGCCCAATTCGGTTTCCGGTTTCAGTGCGGCGCGCACCGCACCGAGCCGACTTTTGACGGTTTCCGGCAGCAGGTGACCGGCCGAGTCGGTGATGTAGATGCAGTTGGCGCCGTAGCCTTCCATCAGCTTGGCTTGTTTGACCAGGCCCTCGGGGCTGTTCATGTGCGCCATCATCAAAAAGCCCACCGTGTCCATGTCCATTTTTCTGGCCATGGTGATGTGCTGTTCTGACACATCGGCCTCGGTGCAGTGGGTGGCGACGCGGATGGTGGTCACGCCCAAGCCGTGCGCCATTTTCAAATGGTCCACGGTGCCGATGCCCGGCAACAAAAGTGCGCTGACTTTGGCCTGCTGCATCAGCGGAATCACCGCGCCGAGGTATTCCTCGTCGGTGTGCGCCGGAAAGCCGTAGTTGACCGAACTGCCGCCCAGGCCGTCGCCGTGGGTGACTTCAATCAGCGGGATGCCAGCGTTGTCCAGGCCGCAGGCAATGGTCTTCATTTGCTCCAGCGACATCAGATGGCGCTTGGGGTGCATACCGTCGCGCAGCGTCATGTCGTGGACGGTGATCTTGGTGCCTTTGAGGGTGGTGCTCATGGTGTGTATTTTCTTGAATCTGTCAGGCGGCCACGGCCAGGGGTTCGAGCGTCAGGGCGCCGCTCAGGATTTCTTCGGCAAACATCTCGGCGGTGCGCGCAGCCGCCGCCGTCATGATGTCCAGATTGCCGGCGTACTTGGGCAGGTAGTCGCCCAGACCTTCGACTTCCAGAAAGACGGAAACACGGTTGCCGTCAAACACTGGCCCGTTGACCAAGCGGTAGCCGGGCACGTATTTCTGCACCTCTTGGATCATGTCGTGGATCGACTGCGTGATGGCCGTCTGGTCCGGTTCGGATTCAGTCAGGCAGTGCACGGTGTCGCGCATCATCATCGGCGGCTCGGCCGGGTTGATGATGATGATGGCCTTGCCTTTTTTGGCGCCGCCAACTTTTTCCACTGCCCCCGCGGTGGTGCGGGTGAATTCGTCAATGTTCTTGCGCGTGCCGGGGCCGGCGGATTTGGACGAGACGGTTGCGACGATTTCGCCGTAGGCCACGGGCTGGATACGGCTGATGGCAAACACCATCGGAATCGTCGCCTGGCCGCCGCAGGTGACCATGTTGACGTTCATCTCGCCTTGGCCGACGTGTTGCTTCAAATTCACTGGCGGCACGCAGAACGGGCCGATGGCGGCGGGCGTCAGATCAATCATCAGCGCGCCCTGCGCGTTCACCTTGCGCGAATTTTCCGCGTGGACGTAGGCGCTGGTGGCGTCAAAGACGATCTGCACGCCATCCTGCTTCATGTGTGGAATCAGGCCATCGACGCCGTCGGCGGTGGTCTTGATGCCCATCTCGCGGGCGCGCTTCAGGCCGTCGGATTCGGGGTCGATGCCGACCATCCAGACCGGTTCCAGTACCAGGCTGCGTTGCAGTTTGGCCAGCAAATCGGTGCCGATGTTGCCAGGGCCGATCAGGGCGCATTTGATTTTTTTCGTGGTCATAGGGAGGATTTCCTTAGTCTGAGAAAGCAATCGAGCAGCCACCCAGGCCTTCGATGTGCAGGGTGAAACGGTCGCCAGCCACGGCGGGCACCAGTGGTGCCAAGGAGCCGGACAAGATCAGCTCGCCGGCCTTGAATGGAATGCCAAACGCGCCCAGCGTGTTGGCCAGCCACGCCACGGCCTCGGCCGGGTGGCCTTGCACGGCGGCGCCGACACCGCTGCCGGCGGGCGCGTCGTTTTTCCACATCTGCATCGATACGGCGGCCAGGTCGAGCGCGCGCGGGTCGGTGTGCTGCGCGCCAACGACAAACACGCCGCACGAGGCGTTGTCGGCCACGGTGTCTTGGATTTTGATTTTCCAGTTGTCGATGCGGGAATCGACGATTTCAAAGCACGGTGCCACCCAGGCGGTCGCGGCCAGCACGTCTTCGCGCGTCACGCCCGGGCCTTGCAGGTCGGACTGGAGCATGAAGGCGATTTCACCCTCGGCACGCGGCTGTATCAGGCCAGCGGCTTTCAGTGACACGGTAGCGCCGTCGGCATATTGCATGGCGTCGGTGAGAAAGCCAAAGTCGGGCTGAAACACGCCCAGCATGTCCTGCACCGGCTTGGAGGTGACGCCAATCTTCTTGCCGATGACGCGCTCGCCCGCCGCCTCGCGCCGCGCCAGAAAGCGCAGCGAGATGCGGTAGGCGTCGTCCACCGTGATGCCGGCGTGGCGGTCAGTCAGCGGCACCAGCGTGCGGCGTTCGCTCAGGGCGGCAAACAGCTCGTCACCCAAGGATTCGATGAGTGCGGTATCTAGGCTCATGGCTCAGCCGTTCTGCATGAAGTCGATGCAGCTGCGGTTGAACAGCTCGCGGTGCTCGACCTGCACCCAATGGCCGCAGCGGTTGAGCATCACCATGCGCGCATTGGGGCAGTTGTCCAGCAGCTTGGCCGCGCCGCTGGCCGGGTTGAATTGGTCGTTGATGCCCCAGAAGCCAAACACCGGACAGCGCAACTGGTGCAGTTGCTCGGTCATGTTCGGTACTTTCAAAATCGAGCGGGCGGCATTGGTTTGCGTCAGTGCAATCGGCGCGCGTTCGTTGATGATTTCTTCGGTTAGCAGGCTGGGGTCAAACAGCTGCATGGTCATCACGGCGCGCATCGCTTCGGCGCCGGTTTTGCCGGATTTGTAGATGGCGAACATGTTGGCAATGCCGGGCATGGCCAAGTAGGTGTCGATGTCTTCGACGCCGCCGGGTGCCATCAAAATCAGCCGCGCCACGTCGTCCGGGTAGGCCAGCGCATAGCCCAGCGCCACCGCGCCGCCGAGCGAGTTGCCCAGCAGCGTGACTTTTTCAAGGCCCAGGCCATCGACCAGGCCCTTGATGCCGGCAATGAACAAGTCCAGGTCGTACTGCGGCAGGTCGGGCTTGCTCGACAGGCCATAGCCAATCAGGTCGGGAACGATGGCGCGGTAGCCGGCCTGGGCAAATTCGGGATAGTTGCCCTTGAAGTTGCTGTAGCCGCTGGCGCCGCCGCCGGCGCCATGCAAAAAGATGACGGCTTCACCTGCGCCCTGCTCGTGGTAATGCACGCGCTGGGGCAGGCCAGAGATGTCGCCAATGTCGAGGTATTTGCCTTCAGGAATAGGGGTGGTTTGCATGGGTGTGCCCTTAAAGAAAGGAGAAAGCTAAAAAAGCCGGTAGTGCTTGAAGCGGTGGAGGTGCTTTAGGCGTCTCGCGGCGCTGGCGCCTGCCACAACTTGGGCAGGCCGGGGTCGGTGGCCAAAATGGCTTGCTTGAGCAGGTTGCGCAGCGCGGCCGATTCCATCTCGCCCATGCGGTCCACCAAATCGGCTTCGACCGATTTGGCGGCGGCCAGCACATGCAAGATGGCGTCGGTGCCGGCAGCGCTCAGGCGCAGGCCGCCGGCTTCTTGCTCCAGCAGGCCGCGTTGCACCAGCGATTGCAGGCTGGCGGCGCTGGAGTCGATACCGGTGTAGGCGATGTGCGCGGCAATTTCGGGCACCGCCAGCGGCTGGCGTACGCTCAGCAGCGACAGCACAAAAAAATCGGTGTCCGACAGCTGTTTCGCTTGCAGCGTGCCGCGAATGCCGTGCAGAAACTGAAAGTGCGCCCGTCCAAACAAATAGCCCAGCAAATTTTCGGAATACACCGCGCCGTCCAGCTGTGCCAGCGGCTCGGTGGAAACCGGCGCCGCCTTGCGCGCCGCCAGCGCGTAGCCGCCGGTGACGTAGACCAGTGGCGGCACGGCGCAGCTGTCGTATTGCACCACTTCGCCAACAAAAATCGTGTGGTCGCCGCCTTCGTATTTGAAGGCAGTTTTGCACTGAAAGCGCGCGCTGCAACCGGGCAGCAGCGGCGCGCCGCTGGGCTGCGTGTCCATGGCCAGACCGTTGAATTTGTCTTCGCCGGCGCGGGCAAAGCGGTTGGACAGGGCTTCTTGCTCGTTCGACAGGATGTGCACGTTCCAGTGCGTGCTCTCGCTGAACGCCTCTAGGCTGCGCGCGTTGTTGGCCAAGCTCCACAGCACCATGGGCGGGTCGAGCGACACCGAGTTGAAGCTGTTGGCCGTCACGCCAATCGGTGCGCCATCGGGTGCGGTGGTGGTGACGATGGTCACGCCGGTGGCAAACATGCCCAAGGCGCGGCGAAATTCTTTCGGGTCAAAAGCGGTGGGGGTGGCAGCGGTGGTGGGGGCAGTAGCGTCCATGCAAGTCTCCTGAGTCTTGAGGACTGAGCTTGCCGGGCGCTGGACGCGCGGGAATCCCCCACACGGACTAGACACGCGCGGGGTTTGCCACAGGTCAGGTGCAGCGCGCACGGCGGCGCCGATAGGTGCACTAGGGTTGGTTTTTAGTCTGATTGGACGATGAGCGGGCTGCGGACGGGTGGGACTATCTGCCCATCGCAAGGCATTTTCCTTGCGCGATCACCCCCAGCCTCGTAGAGCACAGCCTTTCGGAGACGACCACCATGATGACCGTAAAAGACGATTATTTGACGCCTGAAGCCCTTGAGTTGATTGCGCGTGCGCGTGCCATGGCACCGCGCCTGGCCGAGCGTGCCCGTGCGGCGGAAGACGCTTCGATGGTGCCGCGCGAAACCGTGGAAGAGATGCAGGCCGCCGGCTTTTTCAAGGTGTTGCAACCCAAGCGCTGGGGCGGCTACGAAATGGATCCGCGCGTGTTCTACACCGTGCAGATGGCGCTGGCCGAAGGCTGCATGGCCACGGCCTGGATCTACGGCGTGATCGGTGTGCACAACTGGCAAATTCCGCTGTTCCCGGAGCAGGCGCAAATCGATGTCTGGGGTAACGATCCGACCACACTGACCGCATCGACCTACATGCCCACCGGCAAGGCCGAGCCGGTGGAGGGCGGCTACAACTTCAGCGGCCGTTGGAGCTGGAGCAGCGGCTCGCAGCACTGCGAGTGGATTTTGCTCGGCGGCTTGTTGCCCAAGAAAGACGGCTCGGGCGCGCTGGAGCACTGCACCTTCCTGCTGCCCAAGGCAGACTTCAAAATTATCGACAACTTCGATGTGCTGGGTCTGCGCGCTACCGGCAGCCACGACATCCAGGTGACCAACGCCTTTGTGCCCGAGCACCGCACGCACCGTACCAACGACCACAGCGACGCTGGCTGCCCCGGCCGCGCGGTCAACCCTGGCTGGCTCTACCGCATTCCGTTCACCCAGGTGTTCCAGCGCGCGGTGTCGTCGGCCTGCTTGGGCGCGACCGACGCCGCCATCCACAGCTTTCGCGCACGTTGCGCCAGTTTTGTCGGCAAACACGGTGCCAAAACCGCCGAAGACGTCAATTCGCAGCTGGTGGTCAGCGAAGCCATGATGATGAGCGATGCCGCCAAACTGGTGCTGTACCGCAACTTCCAGCGCATCGTTGACTGCGCCAAAAACGGCACGGTGATGGACGTGGAAGAGCGCCTGCTGCAACGCGCCCAAGCCGCACAAGTACCCAAAAAATGTGCTGAAGCCGTCAACGAAATCATGCGCGCCTGCGCTGCTGGCGGTGTGTTCAAGAGCAATCCGATTGAGCGCACCTTCCGCGACCTGCATGTGGCGCGTGGCCACATTGCCAACAACACCGATACCTATGCGCGTGCGCATGGCGCCGTGATGCTGGGCTTGCCCAACGCCGACGCTTTCGTCTGACCGGTAGCAACGCATGACAACAGGAGGCGGCGTGCAACAACCCCCATTGAAAAACGAACAGCAATTTGATGTGATCGTCGTCGGGACGGGGGCCGGTGCGTTGCTGGCCGCCATCCGCGCCAGCGACGCCGGACTCAAGACCCTGGTGGTCGAAAAGACCGCGCTGGTGGGCGGTACGTCCGCCATCTCGGGCGGCGGCATCTGGATTCCAGACAACCACGACATGCCCAAGGCCGGCTTGAAAGACAGCGTCGATGTGGCCTTTGGTTACGTCAAGGCCTGCGCCAAAGGCCTGGCCAGCGACGACCGGGTGCTGGCCTATGTTGAGACGGCGCGCCACATGGCGCGCTATCTGGGAGAGATTGGCGTGCCTTATCGCTGCATCCCGCTCTATTCGGATTACTACCCGCACATCCAGGGCGCTATGCCCGGTGGCCGCACCATGGATCCGCTCGAATTCAATGCCGCCAAGCTGGGGCTGGAGGGCCTGGCGCTGCTGCGCCCGACCAACCCGGGGCAGCTGATTCTGGGCCGCATGAATATCAACGCCTTCCAGGCGCGCACCATGCTGGCGCGTGAGAAAAAGGCCAAGTGGATGCTGATGGGCATCATGGCGCGCTATTTTCTGGACTACCCGTGGCGCAGCAAGAGCAAGCGCGACCGGCGCCTGACCGGTGGCCAAGCGCTGGTCGGCGGGCTGCTGACGGCGCTGCGCCAACGCAACATTGCGCTGTGGCTGAATACGCCGATGGAGTCGCTGGTCACTACAGGGGGCCGCGTCACCGGTATCGTGGTGCAAAAGGACGGCCAGTCGCTGCGCCTGCAGGCGCGCAAGGGTGTGATCCTGGGCGCCGGTGGCTTCGAGCGCAATCAGGCGATGCGCGAGCAATACCTGCCCAAGCCGACCGACCAGGCGTGGACGGCCACCCCCCCCGGCGGCAACACCGGCGACACCATTCTGGCCGGCGCCGTTGTCGGCGGCCAGTTGCACCTGATGGCGCACACCTGGGGCGTGCCGACGCTGGAAGTGCCCAAGGAAGAAAAATTTCGCCCGCTGTTTGTCGAGCGCTCCATGCCCGGCTGCATGGTGGTGAATGCGCGCGGCGAGCGCTTTTTGAACGAATCCGGGCCGTACCCCGAATTCCAGCAGGCGATGTATGCCAACCACGCCCAGACCGGCGGCGCCATTCCGGCCTGGATCGTGTTTGACGCCACCTTCCGCGCCAACTATCCCATCGGCCCCTTGATGCCCGGCTCGGCCGTGCCCGACAGCCGGATGCGCAAGAGCTGGTTGAACAGCGTGTACTGGAAGGGCGAAACGCTGCAAGAACTGGCAGCAAATATTGGCGTCGATCCGGCTGGCCTGGTAGCCAGTGCAGCGCGTATGACCGAGTTTGCGCGCACTGGCAAAGACTTGGAGTTTGACCGCGGCGGCAACGTGTTTGACCGCTACTACGGCGATGTCAACGTCCATCCCAATCCGAACCTTGCGCCCATCCAAAAAGGCCCGTTCTACGCCATGAAGCTGCTGCCCGGTGATATTGGCACCAAGGGGGGGCTGCTGACCGACCGCGACGCGCGCGTGCTCGACGGCGCCGGCAACGTGATCGACGGCCTGTACTGCATCGGTAACAACTCGGCCTCGGTGATGGGCCCGGCCTACCCCGGCGCCGGCTCGACGCTGGGCCCGGCCATGACCTTTGGCTACCGCGCCATTGCCGCCATGCAGGGCCAACCTATCGCGTTGGAGCGCACCGACTTGCTGGCAGATGCTGCGCCAGCGCCCGCAGCAGCGGTGCAGCGGCAAGGACAAGTGGCATGACGCGCCCAGCCAAGGTATCGACGGTCACGCCGATTGCCGCAGCGCTGGAAATCGACGATGCCAACGCCATCGACTGGAGCGACAGCGCCGACGTGGTGGTCGTCGGCTGGGGTGCGGCCGGTGCCTGCGCCGCCATCGAGGCGCGCGCCACCGGCGCATCGGTGCTGGTGATTGACCGCTTTGCCGGCGGCGGTGCCAGCACGTTGTCGGGCGGTGTGGTGTATGCCGGTGGCGGCACACCGTACCAAAAGCAGGCCGGTTTTAACGACACGCCCGAGGCGATGGCCGACTACCTGCGCCACGAGGTCAACGGCGTGGTCAGCGATGCCACGTTAAAGAAGTTTTGCGACGACAGCGTTGCCAACTTGGCGTGGCTGGAAATGCACGGCGCGCGCTTTGGCGCCACCATGCCCGACTACAAAACCTCGTACCCGCCCGAAGGCAAGTTTTTGTACTACTCCGGCAACGAAGTGGTGCCGGCCTACCAAGGCGACAAAGGCGCACCCGCGCCACGCGGACACCGTGCCATCGCCAAAGGCCAATCGGGCGCCACGTTGTATGCCGCGCTGCAAGCGGCGACGCTGCGCGCCGGCGCGCAGCCGCTGACGCAAGCTGCCGTGCGCCGCTTGGTGCGCTTGAACGGTGCAGTGATCGGCGTCGAAGTCTGGCAACTGCCGCCCGGCGATCCGGCCACGCTGAAACACGCCCAGCTGAGCCGCGAAGTCGAGCGCTGGCGCACCTTTCGCCCCGGTAAATCGGCTGCCTTCCGGCGCGAAGCCGCCCAGATTGAGCAAGCCAAAGCCCAGCCGCGCTTTATCCGCGCACGCCACGGCGTGGTGCTGTCCACCGGCGGCTTTATGTACAACCCCGAGATGATCCAAGAGCACGCGCCGCACACCCGGCGCGGCTGGCCGATTGGCGGCGCCGGCTGCGACGGCAGCGCGGTGCGCTTGGGCGCCACCGTCGGCGCCGTCTCGAAAGAACTGAGCAACGTCTCAGCGTGGCGTTTTATTACGCCGCCGGCCGTCTGGCCCAAGGGCGTAGTTGTCAACAGCCAAGGCGAGCGCTTTGCTAATGAGCAGCTGTATGGCGCCGCGCTCGGCTATGAGCTGGTCGATCGCCAAGGCGGCAAGGGCTGGTTGATCATTGACGGCAAGCTGCGCTCGCAAGCGATACGCCAATGCCTGTTGGGTCGCATTTGGGCATTTCAGTCGCTGCCAGCGCTGGCGATGATGCTGTTGAGCGCCAAAAAAGCCGCCACGCCCGAGGCGTTGGCTGCGCGCATCCAAGCCAACCCGGCCAAGCTGCGTGCCAGCATCGAGCGCGCCAGCGCCGCCGCCCGCGGTGAGCGCGAGGACGCCTTTGGCAAGTCGCCCGACATGCGCCATGACCTGTCGCGTGGGCCGTTCTACGCCATCGACATTTCTATCGGTTCGCCGACCTTTCCGCTGGCGGTGCTGACGTTGGGTGGGCTGGTGGTGAATGAAGAAAACGGCCAAGTGTTGGACGCCGCGGGCCAGCCGATTGCCGGCCTGTTTGCCGCTGGCCGCGCTGCCATTGGGCTGCCGTCTTCGCGCTACATCAGCGGTTTATCGCTGGCCGATTGTGTGTTTTCTGGACGCCGCGCCGGTCGCGCTGCGTCCCACTCGACTGACAAGGGGAATTGACATGGGACGCGTACAAGACAAAGTGGCTTTGGTCACCGGCGGCGCCAGCGGCGTCGGCTATGAAACCGTCAAGCTGCTGTTGGCCGAGGGCGCCTTTGTCGCCATTACCGACATCAACGCCGCAGCCGGTGAAGCCTTTGCTGCCGAGTGCGGCGAGCGCGCCATGTTCATCCGCCACGACGTCGCCAGCGAAGCTGATTGGACAGCGGCCATTGCCGCTGTGCAGCAGCGCTTTGGCCCGCTGGACATCCTCATCAACAACGCCGGCATTTTGATTGCGGGCAGCATTGCCACCGCCACGCTGGCGCAGTTTCGCCAGCTGATGCAGGTCAACGCCGACTCGTGCTTCATCGGTTGCCAGCAGGGCATTGCGGCGATGCAAGAGCGCGGTGGCAGCATTGTCAACATGGCCTCGGTGTCGTCGTGGTTGCCGATTGAGGGCTACGCCGGCTACAGCGCGACCAAGGCCGCCGTGGCGGCGCTGACCCGCGCCAGTGCGCTGTACTGCCGCAACAACGGCGTGCCGGTGCGCATCAACTCGGTGCACCCGGACGGCATTTACACGCCGATGATGCAAGCCTCGGCACCTGGCGTGCCGGCCAAGTTTTTGCTGTTCGACCCCAAAACCAACCCCAAAGGCCGCGCCACCCTGCCTGAGAACATCGCCAAGGTGATGTTGTTCTTGGCGTCTGACGATTCCCAGGCCATCAGCGGCGCCGAGATGCGCGCCGACAGCGCCATTTTGGGCACTGGACTGTAAAAATACAGTCAAATTGGCCTCTAGCCCTTTAAATACGTGCGCTACTAGCTATTAATTTGATAGTTTAATAGCTGGTTGAGTGCACTGCAGTTAGTCCCCCAAGGAGTTACCCATGAGCCGATACCATGCGTTGCGCGTGCGCGCGGTGGTGGACGAGACCCACGACACCAAGTCCTTGGTGTTCGAGGTGCCGCCCGCACTGGCCGACGCTTTTGCCTACCAGCCCGGCCAGTTTTTGACGCTGCGCTTGGCGATTGATGGCCACCATGTGCCGCGTTGCTATTCGATGTCGAGCGCACCCGGCGTGGACGACGCGCCGCGCGTCACTGTCAAGCGCGTCAAAGATGGGCGCGGCTCCAACTGGGTCTGCGACCGCGTGCGCGCCGGCGACATGGTCGAGGTGATGCCGCCGTCCGGCGTGTTCTATCCGCGCTCACTGGCGGGCGACTTCTTGCTGCTGGCCGGTGGCAGCGGCATCACGCCGGTGTTTGCCATCCTGCGCTCGGTGCTGGCCCGAGGCGAAGGCCGCATCACGCTGCTGTACGCCAACCGCGACGAAAAATCCGTCATCTTCAAGAATGAACTGAAAGCGCTGGCCGAGGCCCATCCGTCGCGTCTGACGGTGATCCATTGGCTGGACTCGGTGCAGGGCGTGCCTTCGGTGGCGCAGCTGGCCGAGCTGGCGCGCCACCACCGCGCCGCCCAAGCCTTTATTTGCGGCCCCGGCCCGTACATGGATGCGGCCGTGGCGGCGCTGCAGGCGATGGAGATGCCGTCCGAGCGCATCCACGTCGAGCGTTTTGCCTCGCTGCCCGACGAAGAAACCCTGGCCGCTGCCACCGCCATCGCCCAGGCCGCGCCGCCACTGCCGGGCGCGGTGGAGTCGGCCGTGGTCGAAGTGCTGCTGGACGGCGAAACCCACACCTTGCATTGCAGCGGCACCGAAACGCTGCTCGAAGCGGCCCTCAAGGCCGGTCTGAAAGCGCCGTATTCCTGCCAGGCCGGCATGTGCGCCTCGTGCATGTGCCAAGTCGTGGAAGGCAGCGTGCACCTGCGCCACAACGACGTACTCGACAAAAAAGACCTGGCCAAAGCCTGGACGCTGGCCTGCCAGGCCGTGCCGACCAGTGAGCGCCTGCGCATCAAATTTCCGGAGTAAACCCTTATGAGCCTGATTTCCGAAGCGCCTGCGGGCGCCGTGTCCGATGTGTCCCCCTGGGCGCTGGCGCCCGACCTGCCTGAGACGCTGCCGGCGCTGCTGCGCCAGGCGGCGCAAAACCAGCCGCAGCAGCCGGCCATCGTTGATGGCGATACCACCATCAGCTATGCCGATCTGCTGCAGCGCAGCCAGGCGGTGGCGCGTGCGCTGATCGCCCTGGGCGTGCAGCCCGGCGACCGCGTGGCGCTGTGGGCGCCCAATCTGCATGAATGGATTCTGGCGGCCTGCGGCACCCACGCCGCTGGCGCGGTGCTGGTGCCATTGAACACGCGCATGAAGGGCGGCGAAGCGGCCGACATCCTGGAGCGCAGCGGCACCAAGGTGCTGTTTTGCATTGGCGACTTTCTGGGCCAGTACTACCCGGTGCAGCTCGATGGCCAGCGCCCGGCGGCACTAGAGCACATCGTGGTGCTGCGCGGTGGTTTTCAGCCGAGCGCCAGCCACCCGAACGACCTGGCGTGGGACGACTTTTTGACCGCCGGCGCGCAAGTGCCGCCGGCGCAGGTCGAGGCGCGCGAACAGGCTTTGAGCGCCGACAGCACGGCTGATTTGATGTTCACCTCGGGCACCACCGGCCGGCCCAAGGGCGTGATGTCGGCGCATGGGCCGACGATTCGCGCCTTCAGCACCTGGGGCCGCGTGGTCGGGCTGCAGGCGGGCGACCGTTACCTCATCGTCAACCCGTTTTTCCACTCGTTTGGCTACAAGGCCGGCTGGGTGGCCGCCTTTATCCAAGGCGCTACGGTGTACCCCGAGCAGGTGTTTGACGCCGACAAGGTGCTGGCGCGCATCGCCAACGACCGCATCAGCTTTTTGCCGGGGCCGCCGACGCTGTTTTTGACCATGCTGGCGCATCTGCGCTTGAAGGACTTTGACATCTCCTCGCTGCGCGTGGCGGTGACCGGCGCGGCCACGGTGCCGCCGGTGCTGATCACGCGGATGCGCGAAGAGCTAGGCATCAGCAACGTCACCACCGCCTATGGCCTGACCGAGTGCGGCGGCTGCGCCACTATTTGCGATCCTGGCGACAGCGCTGAAACGGTGGCTAGCACCTGTGGCCGCGCGCTGCCCGGCACCGAGGTGCGCTGCGCCGATGAAGCCGGCCAGAGCGTGCCGGTGGGCCAACCGGGCGAGGTGCTGCTGCGCGGCTACCACGTGATGCAGGGCTACTTTGACGACGCCGCGGCCACGCTGGAAGCCATCGACGCCGAGGGTTGGCTGCACACCGGCGACGTCGGCGTACTGGACGAGCGCGGCTATTTGCGCATCACCGACCGCCTGAAAGACATGTTCATCGTCGGTGGCTTCAACTGCTATCCGGCCGAAATTGAACGCCTGCTGGCCGACCACCCGGACATTGCCCAAGTGGCGGTGGTTGGTGTGGCCGATGAGCGCATGGGTGAAGTCGGCTGCGCCTGCGTGGTGCGGCGCGCCGGCAGCGAGCTGACCAGCGAAGCACTGGTGGCTTGGGCGCGCGCGCACATGGCGAATTACAAGGTGCCGCGCCATGTGCTGTGGTTTGACAGCTTTCCGGTGAATGCCTCGAACAAGGTGCTCAAGCGCGAGCTGGCGCAGACCGCCGCTGCCCTGTTGCCGCAGGCTTGAGTAGGCCGGAATTTTTGACTGCGCAAAGGATCGCCATGACTGCCTCCACCCCGTTGCCACCTGCTATGGCCTTGCCGGCTGCGCGCTGGCGTCCGTCCTGGCGCCTGTCCACTCGCCTGTCGCTGGCCTTTGGTCTGGTACTGGGCCTGCTGCTGGTGATCACGGCGGTGGCGCTGCACCGGATGCAGCGCATCGACGCTCACACCAAGCGCATGACCGAGGTCAACCAGAGCCGCATTGCCGTCATGCAGACCATGATGAACGCGGTCAATGAGGTGACGGTATCGCTGCTGGGCGTGACGCTGGTGATCGACGAAGTCGATGCGCAGGAGGAGGCCGAGCGCATTGCCAAGGGTATGGAGCATTACCGCACCGCCCGCGCCCAACTCCAGCAGTTGTCGGTCGCAGCGGACCAGGCGCGAGAAGGCACGCCAGCGGGTGACCCACTGGCAGAACTGGATGCCGTGGCCGTGCGCGGCATCGACAGCGCGCAGTACGTGCGCGATGCCTTGCTCTTGGGCAACAGCAACCTGGGCAATGTTTTTCGCGCGCGCAACCCGCGCCCGCTGCAAGCGCAGTGGCTGGCGCAGTTGGCTAAGCAAGCTGAGCGCGAGGCGCAAGACGCGGCCGTGCAGCACGCGGCCATCCAGGCCGAGTTTGTATTGGCGCGCCAGTGGCTGCTGAGTGCGGCGGCCGTGGCCATCGTTCTCAGCGTCGTCGCCAGCACGCTGATCTTGCGCAGCGTGACGCGGCCACTGGCGCAAGCGATTGACCATGCCCAGCGCATTGCCCAGGGCGACCTGACGGGCGACATCGTCGCGGCGCGCAGCGATGAAACAGGTGACCTGCTGCGCGCGCTGGCACAGATGCAATGGCAGTTGCGCAGCCTGGTGGCCAGCATCCACAGCTCCTCTGGCGGCATTGCGCTGGCCAGCCGTGAAATCGCCCAGGGCAACCAGGACTTGTCCCACCGCACCGAACAGGCGGCCAGCGATCTGCAGTCCACCGCCCTCTCGGTAGGCGAGCTGGCGGAGATGGTGCGCGCTTCAGCTGAGGCGGCGGCCCAGGCCGATGCATTGGCGCGCCAGGCTGCCGGCGCGGCCGGTCAGGGCGGCCAGGCGGTGGCCAGTGTGGTGGTGGTGATGGACGAGATTTTGTCCGGTGCACGGCGTATTGCCGACATCGTGGCGGTGATCGACTCCATTGCCTTTCAGACCAACATCCTGGCGCTCAACGCTGCGGTTGAAGCGGCACACGCCGGCGAGCAGGGGCGCGGTTTTGCCGTGGTGGCCAGCGAAGTGCGCAGCTTGGCGCAGCGTGTCGTGGCCGCGGCGCACGACATCAAGCTGCTGATTGAAAGCTCGCTGCTCAGCGCCGGCAACGGCACCCAACTGGCGCGCCATGCCGGCAGCACCATGGAGCACATCGTCACCCGCGTGCACAGCGTCACTGTCACCATCGGCGAGGTCGCCAGCGCTGCCAGCGCGCAGTCCAGCGGCATCGAAGAGGTCAGCGCCGCCGTGGCGCGGCTGGACGATATGACGCAGCGCAATGCGGCCTTGGTCGAGCAATCTGCCGCCGCTGCCCAGGCACTGGAGCACCAGGCGGCGCAGCTGGAAGAGCTGGTCGGCGTGTTCCGCGCCGGGCCACAGGGGGCTGTGTCAGAGTATGCGCAAGGGGAGTTGGAATATGAGCGAGATAGCCCTCAAGCCCTTATGGCGCAAGCGGTGTAAGCTATTTTATTGAGAGTGAATGCAGCGCGCTGCTGCGCGCTGTTCACCGTAGGGTCAGGGCTCAGCGGCCTTCAAACACCGGCTTGCGCTTTTCAATGAAGGCCTGCATGCCTTCCTTCTGGTCGCGCGTGGCAAACAGCAGCTGGTTGGCCTTGCGCTCCAGCATCAGCGCGGTCTCCAGCGAGGCATCGACGCCGGCCAGCACCACTTCCTTGATCTGCATGGCGGCCAGTGGCGGCATGGCGGCAATCAAACTGGCCATTTTCAGTGCTTCGGGCAGTACCTGGTCGTCGGGCAGCACCTGGCTGACCAGACCCATCACGCGCGCTTCTGCGGCGCTGACCGGCTTGCCGGTCAGCAACAGGCGCATGGCGTTGAACTTGCCCACGGCGCGCACCAGGCGCTGCGTGCCGCCGATGCCCGGCATGATGCCGATACGGATTTCCGGCTGCGAAAAGCTGGCGCTTTCGCCGGCCAGGATGATGTCGCAGTGCATCGCCAGCTCGGCGCCGCCGCCAAAAGCGTAGCCGCACACCGCCGCAATGATCGGCTTGGGACAGCGCTCAATCGGTGCCCAGACGCGCTCGGTGTGGCGCTCCATGATTTCAATCGGGCCGGCGCCCTCCAGGCCCTTGATGTCGCCGCCGGCGGCAAAGACTTTCTCCCCCCCGGTCAGCACGATGGCGCGCACCGCATCGTCGGCGGCCAGCTGCGTAAACGCTTGCGATAGCAGCGCTTGCAGGTTCAGGCTGAGCGCATTGGTGGCCTGCGGGCGGTGCAGGCGCACCACGGCCACGCCGTCAGCGCCGTCGTTTGGGTAGCTGATTTGCAGCTCGCTGTGGTCCAGTTCTGGGGGAGTGGTTGGGGTGTTGGGTGTGGTCGGCATAAACAAAATCCGGCAAGTGTGGATGCGTGGCATGTTCTTTTCAGGGGGGTGCGGTCACATCGTCCTTTTGGACGTATCTGCCAGCTGCTGCAATCCGTAAATTTGCACCCATGACACAGACTAGCCATACCGATTTTGACCAACGCGTGGTGCTCGTCACCGGCGGCACCAAAGGCATAGGGCGCGGCATTGCCGAAGGCTTTTTGGCCGAGGGTGCCATCGTGGTGGTGTGCGCCCGCAGCGCCCCTGACACCTTGCCCCAAGTGGGCGAGCGCAGCGCCGAATTTTTGCCCTGCGACGTGCGCGAGGCCGACGCCGTGCAGGCGCTGGTCGCCGCCATCGTGCAGCGCCACGGCCGCCTGGATGTGCTGGTGCACAACGCCGGTGGCAGCCCGCCGGTCGATGCCGCCACGGTGTCGCCGCGCTTTCACGAAGGCGTGATTCGCCTGAATTTCACGGCCGCGCTGCACATGGCGCAGGCCGCCAATGCCGCCATGCAGAGCCAGGCCAGCGGCGGCGTGATTGTTTTTATCGGCAGCGTCAGCGCACTGCGGCCGTCCCCCGGCACGGCGGCCTATGGCGCGGCCAAGGCAGCGGTGCTCAGTCTGGCGTCGTCGCTGGCGGTGGAATGGGCGCCCAAGGTGCGCGTGGTGGCGGTCAGCCCCGGCTTGGTGCGCACTGAGCAATCCCATCTGCATTTTGGTGACGACGCCGGTATTGCCGCCGTCGGCGCCACCATTCCGGCCGGCCGCATGGCCGAGCCGTCTGACATTGCGCAGGCCTGCGTGTTCGTGGCTTCGCCGCGCGCCAGTTACCTGAGTGGCACCAATCTGTTGTTGCACGGCGGCGGCGAAAAGCCTGCCTTCTTGGCAGCGGCAAATGTGGGTACTTCCTGAGCGCGCGCCAGCGTCCACAGGAATCCCTGAATCAAACCAACGAAGGAGCATGGCCTTGGCTGAAAACGAGTGGATGAATGAAGTCCGAGCCCTGGTGGGCAAGGAATACGGGCGGATTTATGCCTGGGACAAAATCAACGCCCCGATGATTCGCCAATGGTGCGAAATCATGGGCGTGGACCCCGCGCGCTACATGGCAGAGGGCGCCGTGATTGCACCGCCGGCCATGTTGCAAGTCTGGTGCATGGAGGGTTTGATTGCCAACAACTACCCGCCCGGCTCGACCAAAGAGAATCCCTACGAAGCGCTGAAACTGATGGAAGCGCACGGCGTGGCCTCCGTCGTGGCAGTGAATTCGGAACTGACCTTTGGGCGCGATGTGCTCGAAGGCGAGCGCCTGTACTACTCCACCCGCCTCGATTCGATCAGCGAGCAAAAGACGACAGGCTTGGGTACGGGTTACTTCGTCACGCTGTGCATGACGTTTTTCTCGGAAAAAGCCACGGGCGACGAAGAAGTCGGCAGCTTGCTGTTTCGCGTCTTCAAGTTCAACCCAGCCAATCCGGTCAAACCGGGTGCGGACAAGCCCAAAGCAGAAGCCGCAGCGGCACCGGTCGCCAAGCGCCCAATGCCCGGTATGAGCGACGACACGCGCTTCTTCTGGGAAGGCGCACGCGCCGGCAAGCTGTTGATTCAGCGCTGCAAGGGTTGTGGCGAGCTGCGCCATCCCCCCGGCCCGGTCTGCCCCAGCTGCCACTCGTTTGAGTGGGACACGGTCGAAGCGTCTGGACGCGGCACGGTGTACTCCTTCGTGGTGATGCATTACCCCGAAGTGGCGCCGTTTGACCATCCGAACCCGATTGTGTTGATTGCGCTGGAAGAAGGCACACGCCTGATTTCACAAATGGTCGGCATCGCGCCCGGCGATGTGCGTATTGGCCAAGCGGTACAGGTCGAATTCAACCGCTTTAACGACGGCGAGCTGGTGCTGCCGCAGTTTCGCCCCGTAGCCACGCAAGGAGTGGCCGCATGAACTTCGATTTGACCGATGACCAGCGCGCGTTTGCCGACATGGCCGCTGGCCTGTTTGCCGACTATTGCAGCGACGAACAGTTGCGCGCCCACGACGCCGCCGGCACGGCGCCATTCTTTCAAGCGCTGTGGCAGCAGTGCGTGACCGCTGGCTTGAACAGCATCTTGGTGCCCGAAGAGCACGGTGGTTTGGGCTTGGGCATGACCGAGCTGATGGCCGTGCTGCAACAGCAAGGCCGTGCGCTGGCACTGGTGCCGCTGTGGGAGTCGCAAGTGACGGTGGCGGTGCTGGCGCAGTTCTCTCCCGCCGCGCTGCCGCAGGTGCTGGAAACCGCCATGGGCAGCGAGTCGCCGGTGGCGCTGTCGCTGCAATCGCTGTCGCGTTCGCGCGGCCCCTCGCTGCAACTGAGCCGCGCTGGCGCAGGTTGGACGCTGAGCGGTTTTGAGAGCGCCGTGGCGCTGGGTGCTGAAGCGCGTTATGCGCTGTTGGCCGCGCAAGTGGACGGTGGTGCTGACGGTGAAATGCGTCTGGTGCTGGTCGATGTGACCCAAGCTGCCGTACAGCGCACCGCTGGCCGCGACCAACACCACCAATCGATTGCCGATCTGGCATTTGACGGCCTGGCTTTGCCGGCCGAGAACGTCTTGCCGCTGGCCGCGACCGCATGGGTCGAGCAGCGCGCCATTGCCTGTGTGGCCGCGTTGCAGCTGGGCGTGACCGAGCAGCAACTACGCCGCACGGTGGAGTACGTCAGCGAGCGCAAGCAGTTTGACCGCGCCATTGGCAGCTTTCAGCTGGTGGCTGGCCAGATGGCCGATGGCCACATTGCTACCGAAGCGCTGCGCTCGGTGCTGTGGCAGTTGGTGTACCGCTTGGATGCCAACTTGGGCGCTGCGCCGCAGGCTTATGCCGTGCGCGCTTTGGCCAATGACACCGGCCACCGCGCCGGCCACATGGCCCAGCACGTGCACGGCGGCATTGGTGTGGACATCACCTACCCCATGCACCGCTTCTTGTTCTGGACCCGTGCACTGGGCGCGGCGCTGGGCGGTAGCGAGCACCACTTGGCACAGCTGGGTGACTGGCTGGTCGAGAACGACCACTTGGGCTGGAAGTACGACGCGCCCGAGGACGACAGCAGCACCGCTAACACCACCAACACCCGTAAGGAGGCCTGATATGGCGAAGTTTGACGACATTGCCGTGGGCGCAGAACTGCCCACGCTGACGGTGCCCGTGACGGTGGCGCTGGTGAACGGCGGCGCGATGGCGACGCGCGACTATTTTCCCGGTCACCACGATTTGCAGGCGGCGCGCGAGCTGGGCTCGGCGCACATCTTCATGAACATCCTGACCACCAACGGTTTGGTGCAGCGCTTTATTGACGACTGGAGCGGTCCCCAAGCGCGCATGCGCGATCTGAAGATCAAGCTGGGTGCGCCCAACTACCCCGGCGACACCATGACCCTCACCGGCGCTGTCACCGAAAAGCGTGACGAAGACCGCACGGTGCAAGTCACGCTCAAGGGCGTCAATTCCATGGGCAACCACGTCACCGGAACGGTGCGTGTGAGCCTGCCTTGATGGCACTTATTCAGTACATCCAGGACCTCCAGGAGCACACATTTACATGAACGATCTCTCTATTTCTGGCCGCGCCGCCATTGCGGGACTGGGCGCTACCGAGTTCTCGAAAAATTCTGGCCGCACTGAACTGCGGTTGGCCATGGAAGCCACGCTGACCGCTTTGGCTGACGCCGGCATCGACCCGAGCGAAGTGGACGGCTTCTCGTCGTACACCATCGACAAAGTGCCCGAGTACGAAATTGCCCGCCTGCTGGGTGCCAAGGACGTCAAATTCTTCTCGCAAGTGCCGCATGGCGGCGGCGCGGCCTGCGCGCCCATCCTGCACGCTGCGATGGCCGTGGCCACCGGTATCGCCAAGACGGTGGTGGTGTACCGCGCTATGAATGAGCGCAGCTGGTACCGCTTTGGCAATGGCAACTACGGTTTCGGCACCTCGCCGATTTTCGAGAACATCAACTACGGCTGGTACATGCCGTATGGCTTTCACACCCCAGCCGCTTGGGTGGGCATGTTTGCCCAGCGCTACATGCACGCCTACGGCGCGACCAGCGAAGACTTTGGCCGCGTGGCCGTTGCCGCACGCGACTTTGCCGCGACCAACCCGGCCGCCTTCTTCCACGGCAAGCCGATCACGCTGGAAGAGCACCAAGCCTCGCGCTGGATTTGCGAGCCACTGCACCTGCTCGACTGCTGCCAAGAGTCTGACGGCGCCGTCGCCATGGTGATCACGTCGAGCGAGCGCGCCCGTGATCTCAAGCAAAAGCCCGTGATCATCAAAGGCGCAGCGCAAGGCATCAGCGACGGTCAGCAAATCATGACCTCGTACTTTCGCGACGACATCACCGGCCTGCCCGAAATGGGCTTGGTCGCCAAGCAGCTGTGGCAGCAAAGCGGCCTGACGCCACAAGACATCCAAACTGCGGTGATCTACGACCACTTCACGCCGTTTGTCTTGCCGCAGTTGGAAGAGTTTGGCTTTATGAAACGCGGTGAAGCCAAAGACTTCATCCGCGCTGGCGAGCACGCCCGCGGCGGCAAGTTGCCGATCAACACCCACGGCGGCCAACTGGGCGAGGCCTACATCCACGGCATGAACGGTATTGCCGAGGGCGTGCGCCAAGTGCGCGGCGCGGCGGTCAACCAAGTGGCGGACGTGCACAACGTGCTGGTCACGGCCGGCACCGGCGTGCCCACCAGCGGACTTATTTTGGGCGACGCCTGATTTCGGCCAGCGACCAAGGAGCACAACACTATGTTTATCGACCTCACCCCCCAGCAGCACGCTTTGCGTCTGAAGGTGCGCGACTATTTCAACGACCTGATGACGCCCGAGCTGCGCTTAGAGCTGCGCGGCGCCGAAGGTGGCGACACCTACCGCCACACCATCCGCAAGATGGGCCAGGACGGCTGGCTGGCGGTCGGCTGGCCCAAAGAGCACGGCGGCCAAGGCCTGAGCGCCACCGAGCAGCTGATCTTCTTTGAAGAAGCCAACATCGCTGGCGCACCGCTGCCGTTTGTCACCATCAGCACCGTCGGCCCGGCGCTGATGGAAAACGGCACCGCAGCGCAAAAAGCCCGCTTTTTGCCCGGCATTGCTGCGGGCGAGACGATTTTTGCCATTGGCTACTCGGAGCAGCAAGCCGGCTCGGACTTAGCCACGCTCAAGACGCAGGCGCGTCTGGTGGGTGACTTGGAAACCGGTCACTTTGTGGTCAACGGCGCCAAGCTGTGGACCTCGGGCATCGAGTCGGCCGACCACGTGTGGCTGGCCGCTCGCACCGATCCCGATTTGGCACGCCACAAAGGCGTCTCGATCATGATCTTGGACACCGATGCGCCGGGCTTCTCGCACACGCTGATCCAGACGGTGGGCAACTTCACCGCAGCCACTTACTACGACAACGTCGAAGTGCCGGCCGACCGCTTGGTCGGGCAGTTGAACGGCGGCTGGAAGCTGATCACGGCGCAGCTGAACCACGAGCGTTTGGGCTTGGGTTCTTGGTCGGACAAGGTGTTTGGCCCCTTCACCCGCGTGTTGCAGTGGGCCAAGGCGCGCGACGAGCAAGGCCGCCGCGCGGTCGATCAGCCGTGGGTGCGCCGGGCGTTGGCTGAGTGCTACACCCGCCTCGAAGCCATGCGCTTGATCAACTTCCGCATCGCTGCCGATTTGGAAGCGGGTCGCATGGACGTGGCGTTGGCCTCGACCACCAAGGTCTATGGCTCCGAGGGTGGCATTGAGATTTTGCGCCGCTTGGTGGACATCGTTGGCTCCAGCGCGCTGGTGCGCGCCGGCTCTAGCGCCGCGCTGTTGCTGGGCGAGCTGGAGTACGAAGTGCGCGCCTCGACCTTGATGACGTTTGGTGGTGGCACCAACGAGATCCAGCGCGAGCTGATCGCCCAGTTCGGCATGAACATGCCGCGCCCGGTGCGCTAAAGCACCGCGCTGACCCATCCAACACAACGACGCATAGGGAGACGGCGTGAACAATGCAACCATCGTGCCGCGCGAAGTAACGCAGGCCAAGCTGGACATCCGGTCCAAGGCGGGGCAACGCCACCGTGCCTCACAAACCTACACCATGGCCGAGCGCATCGAGGAAAGCGCGGTGCGCTTTGCTGCGCGCGCCTGCCTGCTGTATGGCAAAGAGCGCTACGACTACGACCAGACCAACCGCCGCATCAACCAGGTGAGCCATGCCGCGCACGCGCTGGGCGTGCGCTGTGGCGACGTGGTGGCCTTGTGCATGGAAAACCGTCCGGCGTTCCTGTTTACTTGGCTGGGCCTGGCCAAGTTGGGCGTGCGGGTGGTGTTTCTGAACACCAACGTCAGCGGCAAACCGCTGCTGCACGCGCTCGAGGCTACCGGTGCCACACATATCGTGGCGGGTGAGGAATGCCTAGAACTGTTTGCCGCCACCGAACTGCCCGGCGAGCTGCGCTACTGGCTCTGGCCGGATGCCGAGCGGCCGGCCGCAGCGGCGCTGCGCGCGCGCTGCGTACTTAATCTGGAGCAGGCTGCGCGCCAGGCGCCCGATACCAACCCGCCCGCCGAATGGCGCGCAGGGTTGGTGGCGGGCGATACGGCTTTGTACATCTTCACCTCGGGCACCACCGGCTTGCCCAAGGCGGCAGTCATCAGCCACGCCCGCTGGCTTATCACCGGCGACGTGATGGTGGCGACCATGGACGTGACGCAGGACGATGGCTTCTATTGCTTTTTGCCGCTTTACCACGGTGCCGCAGCGTTGTCGGCTGCTGCCACAGCGTTTACCTCGGGCGCCAGCCTGCTGCTGCGGCGCAAGTTCAGCCGCAGTGAATTCTGGCCCGATGTGCGTCGCCACAACGTGACGATTTGTCAGTACGTCGGCGAAATCTGCCGCTTCCTGCTGAGTGTGCCGCCGCAGCCGGACGACCACCACCACCCGCTGCGCAAGCTGGTTGGCGCCGGCATGGCGCCCGAAGTCTGGGAGCAGTGGATGCGCCGTTTTGGCGCGCAGTTCCAGATCTACGAGGGCTGGGGCTCGACTGAATCCAATACCAACACCATCAACCTCGATAACCGCGTCGGCTCCTGCGGCCGCGTGCCGTTCTGGGAAAAGACCAACCTGCGCCTAGTGCGCTATGACATCGACAACGACAGCTACATCCGTGACGACAACGGTTTTTTGCAGCTGTGCGAGGTCGGCGAAGTCGGCGAAGCCATTGGCATGATCATCAACATCCCCGATGTGGTGGGCGGGCGCTTTGAGGGCTACACCTCGGCCGAGGCGACAGAAAAGAAAATTCTGCGCAACGTCTTCAAGAAAGGCGATGCCTGGTGGTCGTCGGGCGACTTGCTGCGCTACGACGAGGACGGCTATTGCTGGTTTGTGGACCGTATGGGCGACACCTTTCGCTGGAACAGTGAAAACGTCTCCACCACCGAGGTCGCCGATGCGCTGGGCGATTTTCCAGGGCTGGACGCCATCACCGTCTATGGCGTGAAGGTGGCAGGCGCCGAGGGCCGCGCCGGCATGGCGGCGCTGGTGCTGCAGCCAGGCGTGGCGTTCGACCCGCAAGCGTTCTGGGCCTTTGCGCTGGAGCGCCTGCCGCGCTACGCCGCTCCGCTGTTTCTGCGCCTTGCGCCGACCACCGACATGACCGGCAACTACAAGCTGCGCAAGGTGGACTTGCAGCGCCAGGGTTACGACGCCGCGCTGGTGAGTGATCCGCTCTACCACCGCGACGACCATGCCAAGACCTATGTGCCGCTGAGCGCCGTGGAACTTCAGCCAAGGGCGCTGGCATGACGCGCCTGCATGCCCGGGCGGTGCTGGACTATCCGTTTGAAGCGCCGGCCACCGACGGCGCAGTGGTCGAAGTGGCACCCGGCATCCTGTGGGCGCGGATGCCCATGCCGATGGCGCTAGACCATATCAACGTCTATTTGCTGCGCAGCGACAATGGCTGGACGCTGATCGACACCGGACTTAATACCGAGACCACGCGCGAGCGCTGGGAGCACATTGTGGCCACGCATCTGCAGGGCCTGCCGATCGTGCGCCTGGTCTGCACGCACATGCACTACGACCACGCCGGGCTGGCCAGTTGGCTGTGCCAGCGTTTCAACATTCCGCTGTACATGACGCACGGCGAATATTTCATGATGCGCGCGCTGGCCGAGCCCATGCCGGATCCGCTGCCGCAAGCCCAGGTCGAGTTCTACCAGCACGCCGGGATGCCACAGGAGCGCGTCGATCGCATGTGGAAGGCCATGCGCAAAGATCCGTTTTTGCCGCCGCAGCCGGATGCGTTCATGCGCCTGCGCGGAGGCGACGAGATTGAGCTGGGTGGACGCACCTGGCGCGTGGTGATTGGCGAAGGCCACTCGCCTGAGCACGCCTGCCTGTACTGCGAACAAGACGCCATCCTGATTGCCGGCGACCAGTTGCTGCCGCGCATCAGCTCCAACGTGCTGGTCACCGGCATCGAGCCCGAGGCCAATCCGCTGCAGCTGTGGCTGGAGTCGCTCAAGCGCCTGGAGCAGCTGGCGCCGAACACGCTGGTGCTGCCCTCGCACGAGCGCGTGTTTCGCGGCCTGCACGCGCGCACGCAGGAACTGCGCGAACACCACGAGCACCAGTTTGTGCTGCTGCGTGCCCACCTGACCGAACACGCCAGCTGCACCGCCTTTGAAGCCATGCAGTGCCTTTTCCCGCGCTTGCGCGGCCCAGTCGACGACATGCTGGCGCTGGGCGAGTCGATTGCCCACCTGTCCTGGTTGCGTTACGCCGGCGTGCTGCGGCGCGTGCTGGACGAGGACGGCGTGCACCGCTTTGCCCTGGCCGACCCGTCGTTTGCACTCACCCTTCCTCCCTCCGACGCACCCCCAAGCCCCGAACTCGAAGAGGCCAGCCATGCAAGACACTGAAAATTTCCGCGCCGAAACCCGCGCCTGGCTGGAGGCCAACTGCCCGCCCGCCATGCGCCAGCCGCTGACACAGGAGCAGATCGTCTGGAGCGGCTCCCAGGTCACTTTTGGCAATGACGACCAGCGCGTCTGGTTCGAGCGGATGCGCGAACGCGGCTGGTTTGCACCCGATTGGCCGACCGAGCTGGGTGGCGGTGGTCTCACCCCCAAGCAGGCGCGCATCGTCGAGCAGGAGATGCTGCGCCTGGGTTGCCGCCCGCCGCAGTTCAACCTGGGGGTGTGGATGCTCGGCCCGGTGCTGCTGGAACTGGGCAGTGACGCGCAAAAACGCGAGCACCTGATCCCCATGATGCAGGGCCGTGCGCGCTGGTGCCAGGGCTTTAGCGAGCCCAATGCCGGCTCGGATCTGGCCAGCCTGAAAACCTCGGCACGCGTGGACGAGAACGGTGACTTCGTTGTCAACGGCTCGAAAATCTGGACCTCCTATGGCGACCAAGCCGACTGGATGTATGGGTTGGTGCGCACCGACACCAGCGTGAAGAAGCAGGAAGGCATCAGCTTCATCCTGATCGACATGAAAAGCCCCGGCGTCACCGTCAAGCCGATCGAGCTGATCAGCGGCAAGTCGAGCTTTTGCGAAGTGTTTTTTGACGACGTGCGCGTGCCGGCACGCCAACTGGTCGGCCCGCTCAACGGCGGCTGGACGGTGGCGAAAAAATTGCTGCAGCACGAGCGCGCCGCCATGTCCAAATTCAGCGAAGGCGCCGCACCCTCGCACGACGCGCTGGCTGTGGCGCGGCCTTATCTGTACGACGCAGATGGCACGCTGCTGGAGCCGGTGTGGCGCGACCGCCTGGCCGCGCTGCTGATGGACTCGCACGCGTTTTCGCTGACGCACCAGCGCGTCAAGGAAGAAGCCATGGCGCGCCTGGACGTGAGCGGCCCATCGTCGATCATGAAACTGGTGCAGACCGAGCAGGAAGTGGCCAAGTACGAGTTGCTGATGCAGCTGATGGGCCAGCGCGGTTTGAGTTGGGAGGGAGACGAGTTCAGCCGCGATGAGCACGACATCTGCCGCCTCTGGCTGCTGGCCAAGACCTACACCATCTCGGGCGGCAGCAGCGAAGTGCAGCTCAACATCATTGCCAAGCGCGTCCTCGGCCTGCCCGGCTGAAGCGCTCGCAAGGTGCCTACGATAAAAAACAGGAGACACAGCATGGGTTTTTTGCTGAACGATGAACAGCGCCAGCTGGGCGACAGTGCGACAGAATTTTTGAACGCGCAGTCGCCCCTCAGCCTGCAGCGGCGCCTGCGCGACGAGCGCGCGCCGCTCGGGTTTGAGCCGGCGCTGTGGCAGCAGGTGGTGGAGCTGGGCTGGCCGGCCGCCGTTTTTCCGGAAGCGTATGACGGTCTGGGCGTCGGCTACCTCGGCCTGGGCGCGGTGTTCGAGGCCATGGGTCGCACGCTGGCGGCGCTGCCGCTGCTGTCCTCGGTGGTGCTGTGCGGCGAGCTGCTGCTGGCCGCTGGCAGCGAGGCGCAGCGCCAGCGCTGGCTGCCTGGCTTGGTGGACGGCCAGCAGCGCTTGGCGCTGGCACTGGACGAGCAGGGTCGCCACCATCCCGAGCGCATCAAGACGCACGCCCGGCGCAATGCGCAGGGCAACGGCTGGGTGCTGGACGGCGAGAAATGGTTTGTCATCGACGGCATCGGCGCACCCTGGCTGATCGTCGTGGCGTGCGTGCTGGACGCGCAAGGCGCTGATGCCGGTCTGGGCCTGTTCATGGTCGAGGCGACACAGGCTGGCATCACGCTACAGCCGACGCGGCTGGCCGACAGCCGCAACCACGCGCGCATCACGTTGTCGGGCGTGGAAGTGGCCGACGCGCTGCGCCTGAACGCCGCCGCGGATGCCGCACAGGCGCTGGACGCAGCACTCGACCGCGCCCGCATCTGCCTGGCCGCCGAAGGCCTGGGCCTGCTGCGCGAGGCGTTCGAGCGCACCAACGCCTACCTGAAGGAGCGCGTGCAGTTCGATGTGGCGATTGGTTCGTTCCAGGCACTGCAGCACCGCATGGCGCGGCTCTACACCGAGCTGGAAATGCTGCACAGCTGCGTGCGCGCGGCGCTGTCGGCCATTGACACCCCTGCCGACACGCAGGACGCCGAGCTGGCGCTGCTGGCCAGCCTGGCCAAGGCGCGCGCCTCGGATCTGTGCGAGAAGCTGATGAACGAAGCCGTGCAGCTGCACGGTGGCATCGGCGTGACCGACGAGTTTGACCTGGGGTTGATGGTCAAACGCGCCCGTGTGCTGCAGCACAGCCTGGGCGATGGGGTGTTCCACCGTGAGCGCTATGCACGACTGAAAGGATTTTGACCGCCATGAACGCTAACGTTAATTCTTCTGCCACCCGCCAAGACGACTTCGATCTGCTGGCGCTGGCCGAACGCTGCCGTGCGCAGCTCACTGCCCCAGGCGCACCGTTTGAGCTGGTTTCCGTCGGCCTGAATGGCCAGCAGTTGCCGGCCTATCGCAACGCCTTTACCTCGTTGCCGGCGTTGCTGAACGCCGGGCGTGTGCATGGCGCCAGCGAATTCATGGTCTACGAAGGCGAGCGCTGGACGTTTGCCCGTTTCTACCAGGCGGCCGATGCGCTGGCCGGGCGCTTGCAGGCCGAGCACGGTGTGCAAGCCGGTGACCGCGTGGCCATTGCCATGCGCAACCGCCCCGAATGGGTGGTGGCGTTTGTTGCGGTCGCGCTGATTGGCGCCGTGCCGGCACCGCTGAATAGTTTTGGCCTGCGCGAGGAGTTGCTGTCGGGCCTGCGCGACGTGCAGCCGCGTTGGCTGATCTGCGACGCCGAGCGCTTTGTCCATGTGGGCGCTGACCTGGCTGCGCTGGGGTGCCGTGCCGCTGTGGTGGACGGCGCGCCGGGGCAGGGCGATGTCGCCTGGGCCGCGCTGCTGGCCCCTGGTGCGCCAGCGCTGCAGCCGCCGACGCTGGCGCTGGACGACGAAGCGCTGATTTTGTTCACTTCCGGTGCCAGCAGCCAGGCCAAGGGGGTGCTGTCAACGCAGCGCGCGGTTTGTCAGGCGCTCTACAACATCGATTACATCGGCGCCATTGCGGCCATGACCTCGCCCGATCTGATCGCCACCATGCTGGCGCGCAAGCTGCAGCCGACCACGCTGACGGCGGTGCCTTTGTTCCACGTCAGCGGCCTGCACGCACAACTGCTGGCCTCGCTGCGCCATGGTCGTCGGCTGGTGTTCATGCGGCGCTGGAGCCCCACGCAGGCGCTGGAGCTGATCCAGAAAGAAAAAATCACCCAGTTCAACGGCGCGCCATCGATGGTGATGCAGCTGCTGGCCGAGCCCGGTTTTGACGATCCGACCATCACCGCCAGCCTGGGCGGTGTCGGTTTTGGCGGCGCCGGTCTGCCCCAGCGCGTGATCGACGATGTGCTGGAGCGCCGCCGTGACGCCATGTCGGGGGTCGGTTTTGGCCTGACTGAGAGCAATGGCGTGGGCGCGGCGGCGGCGGGCCAGCTGTTCCAGGCGCACCCCCAGTCAGCGGGCCAAGTCTCACCCATCATCGAGCTGCGCATTGCTGAGTTCGATGGCACGCCGGTGCCAGATGGGGAGTCCGGCGAAATCTGGCTGCGCGGCGTCAGCCTGATGCAGGGCTACTGTGCCCAGCCCGATGCCACGGCGCGGGCGTTGGCCGATGGCTGGTTTCGCACCGGCGACATCGGGCTGCTGGAGCCCGGCGGCTTTGTGCGCGTGGTTGATCGCATCAAGGACGTGATCAACCGCGCCGGTGAAAAAATCGCTGCGGCTGAAATCGAGTCCTGTCTGCTACAGCACCCCGATCTGGTCGAGGCGGCGGTGTTTGCCCAGTCCGATGACCAGACCGGCGAAGCTGTGATCGCCGTGGTGGTGCTGGCACCTGGCGCCCGCGTGAGCGCGCAAGAAGTGCAGGCCCATGTCGCCGCCCGCCTGGCCGCCTACAAGGTGCCTAAACAGGTGCATGTGCGCCAGGAGGAACTGCCGCGCAACCCCGCCGGCAAGCTACTCAAAACCCTGATCAAGCGCGAATACGTGGCCATCTAAGCCCGGCGCGCGCTGGCGCTGAAAATAACATATGAAACAAGCTTAAACCCTTTGGCAATAAGCGCTAGTAGCTATTATTTATATAGCTCTTGCGACCAAAGGGGGCTTCGCTGCGCCCAAGGCAACGCTATTTCATTTCGTCACACCATGGCACTACTGCGGGTGACAACCTAGTCCCATCAGACGATGGAGAGATGTCCGCAGAGCTCAACAATTCTTTCCGGGACGACTGACCATGCGTGCTTTGGCCCACGTGTCCGTTGAAACCGCCACGCACCTGGGGGCGACTTGGATTGCCACCTTTTTTATAGAGATGCAAGGAGACTTTGATGAAAACAATGATGACCGTGATACCAGTAGCCGTGGGGCTGCTGATGGCTGGAACGGCGATGGCCAAGGTGCCTGCGGCGGAAGCTGCCAAGCTGGGCAAGGAGCTGACCTGTGTCGGCGCTGAAAAGGCCGGGAGCAAGGACGGCGTGCCGGAGTATTCCGGCAAGTGGCTGGGCACGCCCCCCGGCGTGCAGTACACGCCGCATGTCGGTCAGCACCCGGTAGACCCCTATGCCAGCGAAAAGCCGGTACTGACCATCACCGCCGAGAACCAGGCGCAATACGCCGCCAAGCTGTCGGATGGACAAAAGGCCTTGTTCGCCAAGTTCCCAAAGACCTTCCGCATGGAAGTCTATCCAGGCCACCGTGATTTCCGCCTGCCCGATTCGGCCTGCGATGCCGCCAAGAAAAATGCGCTTAACGCCGAGATTGCCGACGGCGGCCTGAGTATCAAGGGCGCCGTGCGCGGCGCCGTTCCGTTCCCGATTCCGAAGAACGGCCAAGAAGCCTTGATGAACAACATGTTCCCCAACCGTGCTTTTAACGAGGACAAGACCACCGACTTTGCCAATGTGCTGTCCGACGGCAGTATTTCCTGGGGACGCTCGCGCAACCAGAACCTGGACCACGGCAATATGCCAGAGGTGGCGGGCAAGCCTCTCGAGGGGTTGATGGCCAACGCCCTGACTGCGACGCTGTTGCCCGAGCGCGAAAAGGGCAGCGTCAGCGTGTCGTCCGAGCCGGTCAACTTTGCCAAGGACAAGCGCTTGGCCTGGAGCTATGACCCCGGCACCCGCCGCGTGCGCCAGTTGCCCGAATACGGCTTTGACCAGCCGCTGGGAGGCTCCGGCGGCAAGATGACTATTGACTCCGACCGCCTGTTCAATGGCTCGCCCGAGCGCTATAACTGGCAGCTGCTGGGCAAGCGCGAGATGTACGTTCCCGCCAACGCCTACAAGCTGCACGCCAAGACCGTGAAGTACGCCGACCTGCTCAAGCCTGGTGTGCCCAACGCCGAGTTTATTCGCTGGGAATTGCGCCGCGTCTGGGTTGTTGAAGGCGCACTGAAAGACGGCTACCGCCATCTGTACGGCAAGCGCGTGCTTTTCCTGGACGAAGACACCGGCCAGGCCGTCATGTCCGACATGTATGACGCGCGTGGCTCGCTGTGGCAGTACGCCTTCCTCAACTACTACTACGGCTTCGACATTAATGCGTGGCAAGCGGGCACAGCCTTTTATTTCGATTTGAACTCGGGTGGCTACATCGCCTACAACCTGTTCCAGGAGCGCCCCACCGGCCCGATTCTGAACAAGGGCAATCTCAAACCGTCCATGTTTACCCCCGAAGCCGCCCGCAACGCCGGTAACTGAGCCCACGCAGCCCCAGAGAACTCGAGGAGACATTCCCCATGAAAAAAGAAAAATCAGCCCTGACCAAGGCTTCACCCATTGCCTTGGCCGCAGCCTTGCTGTGCGCGGCGGGCGCGGCCAGTGCCGGTGAATCCATCGAATTTGGCGATGGCTACAAGCTCGACTGGCGCCTGAACACCAACTACACGCTGTCCCAGCGCACCAAAAGCGCGGCGCCGCTGCTGGCGAACAATGCCGCCGGCAATGACGGCGACAACAATTTTTCCAAGAACGCGCTGACGGCCAATCGCCTTTCAGCATTGTTCGAGGGCAAGTTGTCCAAGGGCGAGAGCGGTCTGGTGCTGTCGGCCAGCACGTTCTATGACGATGTCTACCACCGCAGCAACGACAACCCCGGCCTGGGTGTCAGCAAGCCGGGACGCGTGGACGAGTTCTCCGCTGACGCCAAGCGCTTCCATGGCGGCTACAGCCGTATCCTGGATGCCTACGCCTACACCTCGTTTGAGTTTGGTGACTCTCGCCGGGCCACGATCCGTGTCGGGCGCCAGGCCGTGAACTGGGGTGAGGCGGTGTATTTCCCCAATATCGCGCAGGCGCAGGGACCGTTTGACGGCACCAAGTCGGGCGTGCCCGGCACCGAAACCAAGGACGTGATTCTGCCGGAAGACCAGATTGCGGCTTCGGTCGAGATCACGCCGCGCTGGACCATGCTCGGTCAGGTGCAATTTGGTTTTCACGAGACGATTGCTCCGGCGCCAGGCACGTTCCTGAATAGTTCGGATGGCGTCGGCCCCGGCGGCAGCTGCCTTGGCGTCTACAACGGCGGCAACACCTGTCTGGGATTCGCGCGCAAGGACGACATCACGCCTGGCAAAACCGGGCAATGGGGGATTGGTACACGCTACCGCGTGACCGATCAGACCGAAGCCGGCCTGTACTATCTCAACTACAACGACCGCACGCCGCTGCCCATCATCCAGCCAGCGCCGCCCACCTACCGTATGGGCTCCTACCAGGTGCGTTACTTTGACGACGTCAAGTTGCTCGGCGGTACCGTCAGCACCACCTTCGGCAACACCTCCGCCTACGGTGAAATGACCTATCGCAAGGGCGTGCCGCTCCTGATGGGTGCGTTGGCTACGCCCGAGCGGGCCAATGCCACGCAGATCAACGTGGGTACCTTCACCAACATTGGTCGCTCACCGATTGCCGACTCGATGCAGTTGTTGGGTGAAGTGTCCGCCGTCAAATACAGCGGCTATGAAGGCAAAAAGAGTGATTTGAACTTCAAGACCGACTCCGGTTTGGCGTTCTCTGGCACCCTGGTGCTGGGTTATCCCGGCGTCTTTGAGGGTTGGGATCTGACGGTGCCGATCAGCTACTCGCAGCAGCTCAGTGGCCGCACGCTGTTGGGCGGTGTGGGCGGCAAGGGCGATAAGCGCTACAGCATCGGCGCCACCTTTGTGCGCCGCGGCAACATGTCGGTCAATGTGACCTACTTGGGCTACCTGGGGAGTGCATCGCTGGATGCGGTCAATTACCGCCCGCTGGCCGACCGCGATCAGCTGGCGTTGAACCTCAAGTACTCTTTCTAAAGCTGTTTTGCGCTGACCATGCAGCCGGTTTTATGCCGTTTTCCGTGCCCTCTCGACGGGACAGATGGCGGGGCTGAGCAGGCGTAAAACCGGGTCGGCAGAAAACACTCCAAGAGCCATTCTTCTGGTGGGGGGCCTGGATTAATCCAGGCCCTTTTTGTGTTTTTGGACGCTCCGCTCAACTTTTGTTGTTCAATGCGCGGCGCCGTGCCAGCAGCCACCACACTAGCCCCACGATCAGCAGCAGCGACAAACCCCACAGCTCATCTGCGTCCACTGCCTTGAGCAGATACACCAGAGCGTGGCCAGTTCCATAACCTGCACCGGCAATGAGCAGTGCCCATAGCACAGCTGCCAGCCCATTCAGCAGCAGAAACTGAGGCCAGGAAACGCTGCTCATGCCAATAGCGATTGGCCCGGCGATGCGCAGCCCGTACAGGAATCGGAGGGACAGAATCACCGGCAGGTAGTGGCGATCCAGCAAGCCACGAACGCGGGCCGCGCGCGGCTCCAGGGACGGATAGCGCACCAGCAGCGCGGTGCCATAGTGGCGTCCGATCCAAAAATACAGTTGGTCGCCCAGAAAGCTGGCAAATGCGGCTACTGCAACTACCACCGACATCGACAAATGCCCGCGAGAGGCCGCTGCGCCCGCGACAAGCAAAACGGATTCGCCTTCCAAAAAGGTGCCCACCGCCACCGCTACGTAGCCATAAGACTGTACCCACTCTGCGATATGCGCCGCTTGCATGATTCAGTAGCCTTTGGTTCGCGATCTGTGCCGTGGAATGGCTCCGTGTGACAACAATGGGCCGATTTGGCGGGTCGTTGGTTGAACAAAAGAATGCAGAGCACCATGAAAGCCAACAGCGCTGCCGATACCCACCGTGGTGGTGGCCACAATCGTCGTTCAGTAGAAGAGCGGATGAAAGGCCTTGGCCTTGATTTGGGCAGTGACCGCCATCAGAAAGAGGACGGCAAAAATAGCCGTATCAATCAGGTAGCCCAGGTGCATCGACATCGAGACGGCATCGCCCCCGTCTCACTGAGCGTGGTGGCGGCAATCTTGATGATCCAGAAAATCAAAGTAACTTCTGGTACTTTGATCAAGGCGTCTTGTGTGAACGTGTTCATTTTGAATCCTAGTGAATAGTTCAGTTTTTCCCTGAAACCCATCCGCAGTCTTCAGCCACGCCGCCTGATTTGTGCTTGAGAGGTACTTTTGTAACGCAAAAATGCTCCTATGAGGCATTCCCTAATTCTGGGCTAAGACTCGGCATTCACTATTGAGAGCATTCCATCACTGGTTTCAGGCCCTCACCATGTCTCTTGACTCTGCTGTTTTTTTGTCCCTCAATGGCTCGGCCACTTCGCCGCATTGGTTGACGCTTATCGGGCTCTTTGCTACTCAGCATTTGATGCAATGGATAGCTGGGGGCACTGTAGCGATCTTTGTCACGGGCAACCGGCAAGTGAAGTTACACGTGGTGCAGCTGCTTGTCGCCATCACAGCAGCTTGGTTGCTGGCAAGGCTGGGCCAGCATTTCATTCCCATTGACAGGCCCTTCACTGTGGGGCTTGGCAAGCAGTGGCTGCCGCACGCAGCCTCGCATGGATTTCCCAGCACACATGCGACCGTTGCTTTCGCATTTGCCACCGCCGTTGCCCTGACTGCAGGGCGCCTGCATTGGGCGTTGCTTGCCTTGGCCGCTGCGGGTCTGGTGGCCTGGAGTCGCGTGTACCTTGGCTTGCATTTTCCGTCGGACGTGCTGGCCGGCGCCTTGGGGGGAAGCGTATGCGGGTGGCTGGTATGCCGGTGCCCGTTCTGGCATTCGCCAACAACCCATTCCGATGCTGCAAAGGAGATGACATGATTGCCTTGCTGGACACTGCGCCCCCCCAAGAGAGGTTTTCGCCGCATGCTCAGGCTGTCAGTGTCAGCCGCGATGGCGTGCTGGCTCTGGCGCAACCATTACCTCGTAAACTTGGCTCTGTCTCTTGCATTGTTCCGTGCTACAACGAAGCGGTGAGTCTTGAGCAATTACTGCCTCAGTTGCATGAGACCCTTCAGGCCTGCACTGAACAATGGGAAGTGATTCTGGTGGACGACGGCAGTTTGGATGCCACCAGTCTGGTGCTCGCCAAGTGGACGCAGACACCGGGTTTTCGTGCACTGCTGCTATCGCGCAATTTTGGCAAGGAAGCCGCCTTGATGGCGGGTCTAGAGGCGGCGCAAGGTGACGCCGTTGTGATGATGGACAGTGATTTGCAGCACTCGCCATCGCTGATCCCCGTCTTTCTTCAGCATTGGTGCCAAGGCAGGGATGTGGTCTACGCGCTGCGTGAAGATCGGCACGATGAAAGCAGTTTTAAGCGGCTGGGGACTCGCTGGTTTTACAGACTCGTCAATATGTCGGGGCGATTCGAGGTGCCGGCCGGCGCGGGGGATTTTCGTCTCATGGACCGCGCTGTCGTCAACGCGTTGCTGTCGCTGCCGGAGCGCAACCGGTTTATGAAGGGGCTTTACGCCTGGGTCGGATTCGACGTGATTGCCGTTCCCTACATGCCAAGTGCACGGCTGCACGGCACAACCACCTTTAGCCCTTGGCGCCTGATTCGGCTCTCACTCGATGGCCTGACCGGCTTCACCACTTGGCCGCTGCGTGCCGTGAGTGGCATCGGTTTTGTGCTGGCGGTTTTTGCCCTGCTCTATGGCGCTTATCTGACCCTTGCCTATTTTCTCTACGGGCACGTTGTTAATGGCTGGACCACCCTTGCTGTGAGTCTGATGGGGTTTTCAGGTATCCAGCTCTTGTCGCTGGGCATCGTAGGCGAATACGTGGGGAAAATTGCAGAAGAGGTCAAGGCGCGGCCCCTCTATGTAATCAAACGTGAACTGGGTCAGGGCCTGAAAAAGGCCAATCGATGAACGCATCTCAGCCGTCGGCAAAATTTGCCATTGCCGCTGCCTCCTTGCTTGTGCTGGTCTGGCTGGCTTTTACGACATGGGCACGCCCTTTGATGCTTCCCGATGAAGGGCGTTACGTCGGCATTGCTTGGGAAATGCTCCGTTCTGGTGACTGGCTTACCCCCACGCTCAATGGGTTGCCCTATTTTCACAAGCCACCACTTTTTTACTGGATCACCGCCGCTTCCCTGTGGCTCTTTGGCCACCACGAATGGGCCGCCAGAATAGCGCCATTGCTGGGTGCCTTGTTGGGGACGGGCGCTTCTTATGCATTCGTTCGCCGCTGGTCAGGCGAGCGGGCCGCGCGGAGGGGAGTGGTGGTGTTGCTGGCACAACCTATATGGCTGATTGCCGCGCAATTTGCCAATTTGGACATGCTTGTGGCGGGATGCATCGTCGCCACCATCGTTTTGCTTGCGCATTCTGTCTTGCTTGCTGACGAAGGAAAGCCTTGGCATGGGGTTCTGACTACCGCCTGGGGCATGGCTGCCCTGGGCGTGCTTGCCAAGGGGTTGATTGGTTTTGTGCTGCCTGCACTGGTAGTCTTTGCATGGCTTCTCGTGCAGAAGCGGTGGCGCCGTCTGGTCGGCCTTTTGTGGTGGCCAGGAATAGTGGTTTTTCTGGCGCTTACCGTGCCCTGGTTCGTGGCTATGCAGCAGCGGTTCCCGGAATTTCTGGACTATTTTTTTGTTGTTCAGCATTTCAGGCGGTTCACCGACAGCGGTTTCAACAATGTGATGCCTTTCTGGTTTTACCCTGCTGTACTGTGCCTGTGTTTTCTGCCATGGTTGCCCTGGATGCTGCGGGCTTTCAGGCCCAGGGCCGACCTGTCGGCTACCCAACGCTCGGTTCGCCTGCTGCTGTTGATTTGGCCTGCCATCGTCGTTGTATTTTTCTCGTTACCCCAGTCTAAGTTGCTGGGCTATGTATTGCCCGCCATTGCCCCGCTGGCATTCATTGCGGCAGACGGCTATCTATCGCGCACTTCTTTGTCCGGCACCCCGGCCCGCATGTGGTGTATTGCGGCTGGCATCGGGTGCACGCTGACGCTGGGTCTCCTCAACTGGATCGCGGTCCATCCACAAAATTCCACACGCCCTTTTGCGCTGGTACTGCGCGACAGCCGCCAGCCGTCCGAACCTGTTGTGATGCTCGACAAATACTATTTCGACCTGCCGTTCTATGCCCAGTTGGGTGGCCCGGTGGCTATCGTGGAGCGCTGGGACGATCCCAAACTTCACCAACAAGACAATCAGCGCAAAGAGATTGCTGACGCCGGTCAGTTCGACAAAGCCGCTGCAGCCAAGCGCCTGCTTTTAGCCGCAGGCTTGCCTGGTCTTTTGTGCCGCTCGGGTACCACGTGGGTGCTGGGCCCTTCCTCTGCAGGGGAACGCTACCCATTTTTGCAGGCGGCAGCCGACCTGCAGCACCAAGACGGCACCACGCTGTGGCGCGTTGACAGCAGCAGTCCGTCCCTGCTCAATGCGCTGGGTTGCGACGGAAAGCCCAGTAGTGACTCACCACATAAGGTCCACCCGCCACAGCAATAAGCACTACAGCCAGCACCAAGTCGTAGCGCAGGGCACTCCAGCGCAACAGCAATGCATAAGCGAGTTCATTGATGGCAAAGCCGCATGCAGATACAGTAAAAAATCGACCCGCAGAGTGCCAGAGTGGCACGCCATGGTGGCGAAAAGTCCAGCGGTAATGCCCTGAAAATGAAACGCTGAACGCTATCAGCCAACCCAGCACATGGGCCCACAAGGGCTACCAGTCAGCATGTTCCACAAGTACCACCACGACGCTCCAGTGCACAGCGGCAGCAGCAGTGCCCACCAACACGAAGCGGGCGACTCTCCCGCACAGATGCTCGGCAAGGGCGTTGCGTTGACGGATAAAAGATTGCATTCGCATGAGCCCGCAGAGCATAGCCGCAGCCTGTGCATTGCTGTGGATGATTTTGGGCTTCACCCAGGCGTGTGCGTGGCAGCACTCTTGCTGTCTCGGCTAGGGCGCGCGCAAGCCATTGGCTGCATGGTCGGGGCCCCAGCTTGGCCTCAATGGGCCCAGGAGTTACAAGAACTCGACCCACACCAGACAGAAATGGGCCTGCACCTGGACCTCACGCAGCACCCTTTGCATTTGCAACCACAGAGGCTGGGGTCGCTGATTCTGCACAGTTGGCTGCGAACGGTTGAACGCACTGGTATACGCACTGAAATTTGTGTGCAACTGGATGCCTTTGAGCAGCGAACTGGCAGTCCGCCCGCCTATGTGGATGGGCACCAGCATGTGCACCAGTTTCCGGTCGTGCGCGAGGAGCTGCTGACGCAGTTGCAACTGCGCTATCCGAACCATCTGCCATGGCTGAGAAACACCGCGCGGTATTCAAGTGCACGCGCCGGCCAGCCAGCGTCTTGGCGGCAAACGATCAAACCCCGGATGATTGAAGCGCTGGGGGCTGCTGCACTGGCGCGTCAGGCGCTTGCACGGGGCTTTCGCCAGAACAACCATCTACTGGGAGTACACGATTTCAGTGGTGACGAGGACAGTTACCTTGCTTGGACCAGAAGCTGGTTGCAGGCGTGTGTCAGCGGTGACTTGCTGATGTGCCACCCGGGGCTGGGCACCTACCCGCAGGATGCGCTTGGTTCGCGCATCCATGAGTATCGGGTGCTCTCAGGCAGCGCATTTGGCGAGGTGATAGAGAAAAATGGCATCCGACTTGAACCCCTGGGACAGACGCTCGCGTGTGGTGTGGGATGGTGACCTGCAAGCGCAGGGATCGCGCTGTGTAAGTCGAGACAGTCGCTCCATTGGCACTCAAATGTATGCACCAGCGCTAGGGCCACTTCAGTGAAAGCCTCTGCCTGGCTTTGCCATGCGGATCGGTGCCCAGGCTGCACTGCACGTGCCCTTGCACCACACGCGCTGCAACAAGGCGCTGACTGATCGCCATTTGCCAGGCATGTCCGGCGCAGAGGCTTTCTCCCTACACAGAGAGAAGGTGATGGCGCAGCAAAAATTGCACAGTAGGGCAGAAAAAAGCAAAAAGCCCGCGAGAGGCGGGCTAAGTGCTTGATTTATTTGGCTCCTCGACCTGGGCTCGAACCAGGGACCTACGGATTAACAGTCCGGCGCTCTACCAACTGAGCTATCGAGGAATATTTTATGTTGTAAA
>NZ_JHYS01000014.1 GCF_000688255.1 Simplicispira psychrophila DSM 11588
CTGCCACTGCCGCTGCCGCTGCCGTCGCGTTCTTTTAAGCGCGCCTCTTTTTTAGTGGACTCGTCACGCTCTTGGCGCTCTTTCTTGTCTGCAGCCTCGCGCGCTGCCTGCTCGGCTTTGCGCTGGCTTTCGGCTTCTTTTTCAGCGCGGTCTTTTTCTTCGCGCTGGCTTTTTTCTTTGCGGTAAATTTGCTCTAACAACCTGAGTTGCTGCTGATAGGTGTCCAGCTCTTTCTCCAGCAGCGTGACTTCTTCGGCATCTTTGCGTATCCGTGCGCGCTCGATGTCCAGTTTCAGCAGGGCCATTTTTTGCTGCGTCTCGGCTTGGTCTCGGGCGTAGCGGGCAGCGGCGACTTCTTCTTCGCTGCCCGACAGCTGAAGGAGGCGGTCTTGCAGCCCAGCCAGCCCCTGAGCCGCATCTGAGCCGCTGCGCTCGATGGCTTGCTGCTGCTTATCCAGCTCTTTCATCGCCGCGCTAGCTTCCCAAATGGCTTTATCTAGCCCCCACGGCCCAATGTTTTGGAAGTCCTCGTGCTTGCGATAAATTTTGGACAGCTCTTGGTAATACTCATCGGCCTCGACAATCGATTTGCGCCACGCGTTGGTGAGTGCGTTGGTCGCAGCGTTCTGAATGTCCGCCGCCTCCTTCATGTCCTCGGCAATACCCCAGCCCTGAGACTTAATAGATTGCAGCTCTTCGACGCTTTTGCCGGCCATTTGCGCTGCGTAGTCAATTTTCTTCAGCCCGCCCTCGACCTTTTCCAAGCTCTTGACCGAGGCCTTGCCAGCCGCATCGACCTCAATGGCAAAGCCTTGCGCTGCGGCCCCGGACGTGATTGCCGCATCGGCCACGCCGTCGTTGGCGGCAATGCTGGCCTCGGCCATCGCTTTCCATGCTTCGCTGATTTCACGCGGGCTAGCGGTTCCGCTGGCTTTGATGGCCTCAAACGCTTCTTTGGCGGTGGCGGCGGTTTGTTTCAGCTCTTTGTCGCTGGTGATGCCTAGCTCTTTAAAAGCCTCGGCAGCGCTGTTGATGCCCGGCGTGGCCGCGTCCATTGCGGCCTTGAGCTCGTCTGCTTTTTTGGCCGCTTGCTCCAAAAAGCCGTTGGCAACTTGCTCGCCCAGCACGCTGCGCAGCTCCTGCACTTTGGCTTTGAGAGCGTCGAGGTCGGCTTGGTTTTTGGCCTCCGACAGCATCTTGTTGAGCCCCAGCGTGATGGCCTCAGCGGCCTGTACGCCCTGCGCTTCCAGCGCGCTAAAGTTGTTTTGCAGCGCCGTCACAGCGACCGCCGACTCTTTAAAGCCGCTGCTGATTTTGGTGGACACCGTCTCGGCATCAATGCCCAGCGTTTTGAGCGCTTGGGCTGCGCCCTGAGAGGCGTTCACCAGCTTGAGCGTTTCTTTGCCCGCTGCGTCCATCTCAATCTTGTAGCCGCGCGCTGCGGCTTCGGCCTTGACCCACGAGGGGGCCAGTCCGTTGTTGGCGGCAATGGCTTTTTCTGCCGCCGCTGCAAATGCCGCGCCCACGTCTGCTGCGCTAGCGCTGGCGCTGTTTTTTATCAGCTCAAAATCGCTCTTGGCTTTGCTAGCCAAGTTCGTCAGCGCGGCGCTGCTGGTCACGCCCAAATTAATGTACGCATCCGCCAGCGCTGTGGCCGCCTGCGCAGCGTCCTGCACTGCGGGGCCGGCGCCGCGCAAAGCTGCGTTAATTTGCTGCAGCTTTTCCGCTGCGCCCTGCAGGTCACCAGACGCAATCAGTGCAGCGTATTCTTCGCGCAGCTTGGCGAGTGCTGCGGCGTGTTCGGCGGCTGCAGCCGTGGCCTTTGCGTCAGCGTCTGTTTTCTTTTTTTGCGCGTCAGTGGCAGCGGGCAGCGTGGTCGATAGGGTCGCCAGCGCAGCGTCAATCTCACGGGTTTTGGCGGCGGCTGCTTCTAGGTCGCCATTGGCAATCAGTGCAGCGTATTCCTCGCGCATCACCGCAACTGCGGCGTTGACCTGGGCAATCTTTTCGGCAGACGCGGCGGCCGCTGCTGCTGCGCTGGCAATGGCTGGGGTCGCCGCTGCGGTGCCAGAGGCCAGCTCGGCAAAGCCGTCGCGCGCCAGTTGCGCGCCATCGGCCACGGCGATAAATGCCGTTGTGGATTTAGCGCCCAGCGCCTCGGACGCGGCCCAAGTGGTTTCTGCTGACAGCCGAATTTCGTCGGCAGCCAATTTGTAAGCCTTGGACACATCGCCAAAGGTGACCTTGGCAAAGTTGTCATAGATCAGCGCCAGACCGGACTGGATGTTGCTGGCCACGCCAGCGAACGCCGCGCCGATGCCGTAGATGGCCCCCATGACAGTGTTGGTGCCGGCACTCATCACGCCGTAGACCAGCTTGACGATGTTGCCAGCGTTGGTGGCGTACTCGCCCACCTGTGCAAACGCTGCGCCGGTGCGGTCGGCAAAATCGCGCAGGTCAGTGGTTAATTTGCCAAAATCTATCGTCGCCAAAAACGCCCGCGCCCACGTCGCGCCCGACTGAAATGCAGCAGCAATGGCCTCGCCAAACCTTTGCACCGTGCCATCGGCTACAGCGCTGCGCAGCGCGCCCGCCAGTTGCTCCACGGCGCTTTTGAGCGCCGGCAGCACCGGCGTGCCCAGCACGGTGGTCACTGCGTCCCATGCGCTAGACAGCCCGGTGAGCGCGCCGCGCAGGTTGTTGCCCATCACATCGGCGGTGGCTTTGGCACTGCCCGCAGAGTCGTGCAGTTTGGCGCGCAATGCCTCCAGCGCCGGGATGCCCAAATTGAGCGCCGATTGCAGGGCCGGGCCGGCCTCCAGCCCCACGGCGCGCACGGCGGCAGCACCATTGGGGCCGGTAGCGGCCAGCTGCTTCAGCGCTTCGTCAAAATTGGTGGTGGTAATGCCCAGCGCGGCCAGCTCGCTGCGAAACTTGCTGGCCGGGTCGCTGAACTGCGACAGGATGGAATTGAGCGCAGTACCGGCGCGGCCCGCGTCAATACCGGCGTTGGCAAACTGCGCCACGATGGCGGTGGTGCTCTCCAGCGACAGGCCAATGGTTTTGGCCACCGGCGCAGCGTAGCTCATGGCCTCGGCCAGACCGGTGATGCTGGTGCGGCTGGCATTGGCCCCCATGGCCAGCACGTCGGCTACGCGGGCCGACTCGCCAAACTGCAGGCCCATGCCCATCACCACGCCCGTCAGGCGCTCGGACGCATCGGCCAGCGACACACCGCCGGCCTGCGCCATAGCCATCACGGCCGGCAGCGCGGCAATGGCCTCTTTGCCGCTCAGGCCCGCCTTGGCCAAGTTCTCCAGCGCCTGCGCCGCCTGTACGCCGGTAAATTTAGTGGTGGCGCCGGCTTGCTCGGCGGCCTTTTTGAGGGCTTCCAGCTCGGCACCACTGGCCTCGGTGGCCGCCTGCACCTTGCTCATGGCCTCCTCAAAGTCGGCTGCGCTAGACACTGCGCCCGCAAACGCCTTGATGCCAAAATAGCCCGCAATGGCGGCGCCAAATAATTTGACCTTGTTGCTCAGCTTGTCAAAAACCCCGCTGGCGTTGTCGCGGGCGTTGATCAGGATCCGCAGTCCAGCCCTCATCTCAGGATTCGCCATGTCTCACACTCCTCATTCATTGATTTAGCCTTTCACCCCACAAAAAAACCGCGCCCAAGGCTTACGCCTGGCGCGGTTTTTGTTTGCGTGGCACCCGAGCGTCAGACTGGCAGGTCAGGCATCGTGTCAATGCGCATGAACGGGCCAAACTCGGGGTCGGTCTGCAGGCCGGGCACATACAAAGCCGGGCCGCCCAACGTCAGCGAACTGGCCTCATCGCTGATCCAGCCAAAGTCGCCGGTCATGGCCAAGCTGATGCGCGGGATGATCACCCGCACCTTCTGCCCGTCGCCATTGACGCCGCTGAAGATGATTCCCTTCTCGACGTTGGACTTGCTGAACGCCGCAATATTCACAAAGCCGGCGTAGCTGTAATCCACCTTCAGCGGCTCCACGTGCGTCGCCGGGTGCGCCAGCAGGCGGTAGCGGCTGTGGTCGGCATCGCTGACTTCATAGTGCGTGCCCTGCACATAGGTGATCGGCACGCCGGTGCTGTCTTCAATCACCACGCTAGAGCTGCGCGGATTCTTCAAAAAGAAGTAATCCCCCGGCTGCATCTCGGCCAGCAACTCCTCGGTCACGGTGCCAGCGGCCTTGACCACCGCCGCGCCATAGAACGCCTGCGCCAGCGTGCGCCCGTCAAACTGCACCATCTCCAGGCCCACCGTCAGGCTCTTGCTTTTTTCCATTTCTTTGAGCGTCAGGCGCTGGCCCGAGCAGCTCTCGTTAATGGTGGTGGTCTCGCGCGCGGGCGTGGCCGTCAGCGTGCGGTTGCCACAGCCGACGCTGTACAGGTTGGTCAAAAAGCCCATCTCGGCACGGCCGTTCACCGGGTCATAGGTGCCAATGTGAACGGGCCCTTGGCCGTTCCAGATCATGCTGGTGGATGCAAGCGTCATGGCTTATTGCTCCTTGGTTTTAGGGGTGGCCACCGGTGCAGCAGCCGGGGCGGGGGCAGGGGCGGGCGCAGCCTCAGCGGCACCCACAGAAATCAGCCACTGGGCCTTGCCCTCGGGCAGCTCCAAGCATTGCTCGGGCAAATAATCGCGCCCGGCGTGGCGGTGCGGCTTGATCAGCTTGATGCGCTTATGCGCCAGCGGGTCGGGTTTGGACATGAAAAAGGGCTCCTATGTAAGAGCCCCCAGTGTTTGCCGTGCAGCGGTTTTGCAGGAAGAAAAGCGCTTTAGAAAATCAAGTGGTTGGATGCGGCATTCTTGTGTGCGAGTGCTGTCACCCCGCCTTGACCCACTGCTTGTAGGGGCTGGCCACAGCCGCAGCCGGCGGCACTAGGAATGTCGGCAACGCTACTGGGAGCGTGGCGGCACCGTTAGTTCCTGCGGCGACAAAAGCGAACAGGCCTTCTTTGTACGCCCCGGCGCGCCAGTCCAACACTAAGGGGAGAGTGCGCAGCGTCCACGCGATGCCGTCAGGTGACGTTGCAGCGACGTTGCTTGGCTCCGAGTCGCTTCCGGCAAGCGCGATGAACTGACCAGCACCAAATACCACGCACCCCCAAGATGCGCTCGCCGGAAGCGTGCGCTGCGTCCACATGATGCCGTCCGGCGATGTCGCTGCGATGTCCCCTGCCGTTGCGACGGCAACAAAAACGCCGTTGCCATAGGCGATAGATCGCCACTGCGCGGACTGCGGCAGCGTGCGTGGCGTCCATGTGCCTGCGGCGTTGGTTGATGTCAGCGCAATGTCGCCGTCATACGGCAACAGTATGTTGACACCGTTGCTTCGGCAGATGGCACCCCAACGCACTAGAGCCGGTAGCGGAAGAGGGCTCTTTACCCAGCTGCTACCAGTAAAGCGCACAACGTCGCCGGTTGCCCCGGCAACAAATGTAGACATAGGCAAAGCACCGAACCCCGCCGCCACACGGGCAACGCCGCCCACTTCCCATTCGGCACTGACCGGCAAAACACCTTGCGTCCACGTGATGCCGTCGGTCGAGGTCAGCGCAATGTCGGTGCCTTTGGCGACAGTGCTGAAAACGCCGCTGTTGAATATCACTGCCACCCAGTCTCCCGACACTGGCAGCGTGCCCAATGTCCAAGTGACGCCGTCGGGCGACGTAGCCGCCAGATCGGTGCCTCGGGCAATAGCGACAAAAACCGCACTTGTCGTAGAGTAGGCAATGGAGCTCCACTCTGCATTCTGGGGCATATAGCGGGTCACAGGCGCCCATACGCCTTGTTCGGGTAGCCCGAGCGCAGCGTACAAATCCGGGTAGTCTGCGCTTGGGTAAACGCCGCCGGCTTGCAGCCACTGCGCCCCGGGCGACTGCAGGCCGGTGTACACCGTGCCAACCGCCGGGGCGCTGGCACTGTGCAGCGCTTTGATGTCTGCGCCGATGGCCTGCGCCAGCGCGGTGATGCTGGACTCCAACGACATGGTGTTACGCCTTTGCCGCGTTGTAGGCGGCCACGTAGTCGCTGTCGTATGCGCCCAGCCCGTCGGTCAGCGCAGTCAGGTCAGCCGCAGCAGCTGCGCCGATGTTGTCACGTGCCTGTGTTTTTTCAGGCGAAGTCAGCACCTGCGCGGCGTCAAAGCGCACGCGGTTGGCAATCTCGGTGGCGATAGTGGCGGCAAAGCTCGGGTCGTTGCCCAGCGCTGCGGCCAGCTCGTTGAGCGTGTCCAGCGCAGCAGATGCGCCGCCCAGCAGCTCGTCTTTGACGGCGGTCTTGGCAGCTTCGATACTGTCGAAAATTTTGTCAGCGCTCCACGTCACGCCGGTGTTGCCGTTGCCTGCGCTGTCGTTCACGGCCACGCCGGCGCTGCCGATAAGCGTGAGCAGTTCGTTGATGGCCGAGACAATACTGGTTTTGGTAGTGGTGCCCAGCGCGGTCAAGTCGCCGCGCGCTACGTGCAGAGCTTTGACGTCGGTGCCCATAGCTTGGGCAAGGGCGATGATGCGAGTTTCGAGGGACATGGTGACTCTTTCAGGGGTTGGTTCAGGATTTGGCCAAGATGTAATAGGCCAGCGGGTCTACGGTACCGAGGCCGAGATTTGTTTGGGCGTCCGCTTGCGCAGCAGGGTCGGCGGCGAATTCGGATAGGCGGTTAGTCGTGAGCAGCGCACCGCCGGCGTCGCCGACAGGGCCGGGCGGGCCTTGCAGCCCAGGCACACCAACAATGGTGACCACGTGGGCACTGGCGCCGTGGTTGATGACAGTGACAAAGCTCATGCTGTAACTCCGCTCAAGGGGTGGTGACGGCGTCTAGCACTTGCACGCTCACGTCGCAGGTGTGCATAACGCAACCGGCCGCGTCGGCGTAGCGAATGTCGGCAGACAGCTGTCCCGTAGGCCAGCCCGAGGTCTCGGCACTCGTGGCGCTCAGCAGGTAGGTGCCCGCCGCAGCAAGGTTGCCAATAACAACGGCAAGGCGATGCACCAGCTTGCCGCCAGGCGCGCGCACCCAACAGTCGATCTGCCAGCCCGTAATGTCCAGCGGCTGCCCTTGCTGCTGCACAGTGCAGACAAGGTTGAGGGTGTCGCCGCGCTTGAGGGTGATCAGGCGCATGGGTCAACCTCCTTGGCGGCATGGCACATCCTTGTGCAGCAGGTATTGGATTTGGTAGCGGTCGGCAAACAGCAGCACGCTGGCGTCGTAGTCCAGCACCGCCCCGCCGTCCCAGCCCACCACGCGGGCGCCCTTGTCGGGCTTGTGCCCAATCAGCGCCGTGCGTACTTGGCCAATCAGCACGCGGGCTTGGTCGCTCATCTGTTCGCCCATTTGCTCGCGGTAATTGCGCAGTGCCAGCACCACACCAAAGCGCACGCGCGCCTCTTGGCTGCACACGCCAATGCTGGTCGGGATGCGACCGGTGTTCTCCTCCTCAGAAAACACCACAAACGCGCTGGGTGTGCGAAAGCTGCGCAGCTCTTTCACCGCCGCATAGTCCGCCGCGCTGCCCACCACCTGCAGCTCAGGCACCGCCTGCAGCAGACGCTGCACGATCAGGCCGGTATCAAAAGGCTCAAAGTTCATTGCGCACCGCCCTACCTGAAAGCCTTGAGCTGGTCACGCCCAAACACATTCGGCGCAAACGCAAAGCGGGCATCGTGCTGGTCAATGGCCACCGCGTCTTGCGCGCCCAAACTGAATTTGCCGTCCGCCGTCTGCTGCAACAAGCGCAGCGCATCGTTGTAGCCGCGTGCAATTGGGTCTTTGCTCTCCAGCGCGGTGCGGTTTTTGTGCAGCAGGTAGCGCGCAAGGGCCCGGCACCACGCGCTCACCAACGGGTGCACCGGGCTGAGCGGCAGCACATAGCCGCGCTTGGCCAGGTAGCCGTCGATCAACGCGCCGGCATCGCCCACGGCGGCATCAATGCGCGTGGCCGCGCGCTGCGCCGCCAGCACATCGTCGGCCGGCCACGCGCTCACATCCGCGCCGCGCAGCACGGCATCCAACAACTCGGCGGGCACGGGGCGGCGGTGCTCATCGCTGGCCACCTCCGACAACTCCAGCGCGCCGGGGCTCTCAGCCAAATCTGCGTGGGTGATGTAAGCCATGACCTGCGCTCCTTACAGCCAGTCGGCCACCAGCGAATCGAGCGCGCCCATCACATCGTTGGTCACCACGCCCACGCCCGGCTCGGCCACCAGTTCGGCCTCCATCAGCTTCTTGGCCACAAAGCGCAGCGCCTTGGGCACCACCAGAATGTTGGGGCTGATGCCCAGCGGGCGACCGTGGTCGCCGGTCTGCGTCTCCATCGCCAAGATGGCTTCTTTCAGGCTCTCGGCCGTCAGCGGCTTGTTGCTGGCGTGGGCCAGTTGCCAAAAGCCAAAGCCCGCATTGCGCCGCGCATCCACGCCGTACACATACTGCGCGCGGTTAAACACACCCTCGTCCGTCTCGCCGGTCAGCGAGACAAAGTTGGGGTTCTTGCGGTTCTGAAAAATCAGCGGCTTGAGCGCGCGGCGTGTCTCCAAGATGTACCAGCTCGGGCCAGCGCCGGCGTCGTCTGACACGTTGGACACGCTGACTTCTTTGCCCTTTTCATTGAGCACCTTATGGCCGGCGCTGAAAAACGGCTGGCCGTCGTAGCACAGCGCCGTGCGCCCGTCTTTGAGCAGGCCAAACACCAGCTGGTCGGGGTGCACCTCCACCGCGCGGCCCATCTCCTGCATCAGCGGGGTGTAGACGCCGTACTGGTCGTCTTCAATGGCGGTGCGCGGCACGCCCACCGTCAGCTCAAACGGCTTGTTTTTGATGGTGTAGCCGTGGTTGCCAATGGCGTGCACCACGCGGTCGCCCAGCCACTCGCGCAGGCCCGGCAATTGGCCCAGCCAGCCGTATTCTTCTGCCGCCGTGGTGCTGGGCACCGTAGTGGCAATCTGGCCGTACTGGCTCTCGGCCTGACCCAGACCGGCCTTGAAGGCCGCGTTAAACGCCACATACAGCGTCTTGAGGTTTGCGTTGTTTACTTGCATTTCAGTCTCTCTATTTGGTTATCAGCCCACGCGCACCCACACGCCGCGCTCGGTCACGTCCAGCACCGTGCCGGCCTGGCAGGTGCCGGTTTTTTGCACGGTGCAATCGTCCAGCGCGTAGCAGGCGGCACCAATGTCGGTGCGCGCCAGTGCGTCAGCGCCGGGCGCGTTATCAAAGCAAAACACCCCCAGCGCGCCAGCGGTCTGCGCATCGCCTGCAGCTTGCACGGCGCGCACACGGGCTACGGCACGCACTGGGGTAGTCGCTGCCGCCGTGGCAGGCGTAGCCAAGGCGGTAGCGCTCAGCACATACATCGCGCCGGCAAAAATCGTTGCGCCAGTGGCCAGCGGGTCGGCCACCAAGCGGCCATCGCGCTCGGGCGTGGTGCGGTCTTGGGTCAAAGCAGTCATTGAGTGGTACTCCTTGCGCTAAAAATTAAAAATCAGTTGCTGCGGCCGCCGGCGTAGGCCTCGGGCGTCATGCCGCAGGCCACGGCTACCGCCATTTCAGAATCGCTCAGGCCATGCGGGTTGCCGCTCTGGTTGCCCTGCGGTGCCAGGCCCCGGGTCTGCGTGCCGGTCAGCGCCGCCATCGGCTGCGCCGCCGCCAAATAAGCACTCAGCGCCGCCACATCCTTGCCGCCCAGCTCGCGCGCCCACACCTCTAGCGCTGGCAGCAAGCGCCCGTCTTGCAGCGCCGGTGCCACCAAGTCATCGACTTGGCGCGTGCGCGACTGCGCCGTCAGCGCCGCCACTTGGGTTTGCAGCTCGCGTACCGCAGCCACGGGCACAAACAGCGCCGGGTCAGCGCCTTGGGTGCGCAGGCGGGCACAGGCGGCAGCCACCGCCGGGGCGTCCGCCTTGTTGTCCAGGCCCAGCTCTTGGTGCGCGGCATCCAGCTGCGTCTTCATGGCACCCAGCGCCTTGAGCGCGTCGTCTTCGCTGGTGGTATCGGGCAAGCCCAAGGCGGCTAGCAGTTTTTTTAGCAATTCATTCATCGCGGGGGTCTCCGGTGCGGGGGGATGGTTCAAAGGGGTAAAACGTGCGCTGGCAGCGGCCATCAGATTGATGGCCTCCATGCCGGCAATGGCGGGGTGATTGGTCAGCGCGCCCATCAAGATGCGCGTGACCTCACCCGTGCCCCGGGCGTACTCAAAAACGGGGGAGAAATAGCGGTACTCGCCCGCCTGCACCAGGCTGCGGGCGCGCTCAGTCAGCTCCGCCTGCGCAAACAGGCCTTGGCCTTCAATCCAGCGCAGGCCGTGCATCCAGCCCGCCGCCGGTGCGGGCTGGCCGTTGGCTTCTTTGTGCAGAGTCTGGTGCTCGTAGTCGATGACCGGGGGCTGCTGCGCATTGAAGGCTGCAATCACCCGCTGCGCCACCTGCGCATCCATGCGCCACGCGGGCACGTCCATCGCGCGCCCGTCAGACGGCGCAAAGTCCTGCCCCGGCGTCAGCTGCAGCAGCACATGCTGCGCAGGCACTGCTGCACCTGCAACAGCAGTAGCGGCAGCAGCACCAGCGGCCTTGGCGTCAAACGCGCAGGCCGCCACCGCAATGCAGTAAGGGGATAGGGTGGGGAAAGAAAGAGAAGCACTAGGCATGGCGCCATAGTGCAAGGCAAGGGGTGCGGGGGCCGACTAAAGCGTTTTACAACTTAGCCCCCCGCTGGCGTGACAACCGCCTCAGGCGTCGCCCAAGCCCGGCAGGCGGCCTTGGCAGGTCTGGAATTGCTCCAGCTGCCAAGTGCCCACAATTTGGCGCACGCGCATCTCAGTCAGGCCGTAGCGCCGGGCCAACTGCGGGTAGTTGTTGCCCATAAATTCAGCGCACAGCCGCCGGTCGCGCGCGCTCAGACCCACGGCCATGCCCTTGGCCAAGTAAATCGGCTGGCCGCCCAGCTGCGTCGCCAGTGCATCGAGCTGCAGCAGCACCACCTGCGCCATCGCCACCAGCACCGCTAGCCAGGGCTCATTCGGGCAGTGCTGGCCGGCGCGCGCGTCTTGCAGCACCAAGGGCGTAAACAGGCACAGCGCCACCTCGCGCATCGTCTCCGTCAGTCCCTGCGGCAGCATGGCTTCGAGCACCTGCGCCTCGGCGCTGCTCAGGTAGCGCTGCGTCATGCCGCACCCCCGCGCAGTTGCCAGGCCTTGAGCGCCTCAATCAGCACGTCCAGCTGCACATCGGTGGCAAAGCGCAGCGCACTCACCTGCACCGTGCGCTCCACCCAGGCATTCAGCGCGGCCGCGCTGGTGTTGCGCACCACGCCGTCGCGCCCCAGCTGATGCCACAGCGCCCACACCTTGCGCTCCTTGGGGCTGGCGGCAGCTTTGACCTGGTCGAATTTTGCCGCTGCGTAGGGGCGCTGGCGCGTGGGCTGCACCGCGCCCATGCGCTCGGCCAGCTTTTGCAGGTGGTCACGCACCGCGCCGCGCTGGGTAGGGGTCAAGTCCTTGCTGCTGGTCTTGCCGGTCAAGTTGGCCAGCAACGCGCGGTAGTCGCCATCTTGCAGCTGCAACTTGGACTTGAGCACGTGGATGGCGGCAATGTGGTTGGTGGCCATGCGCTACCCCTGTTTCAATTTAAGCGCCACAGAGACGATTTCGGGGCCACTGGCACCCAGCGCCCCGGCATTTTCTTTGGGACGTTTTGGGACGGCATTGGGCGCGGCTGCGGTGCCTTGGTGGCCGATGGCGGCGGCCATGTGTGCCAGCAGCCGCACCGCATCAGCCCCGGTGGTGCGAATCGTCACGCCCTTGGCGGTTTCGCGCACGGTGATGCTCATACCGCCGCCACGTCCAAACTGATAGGCAAATACTCACCGGTGGTGTCGTTGCGCTCGTAGAAGCGGATGTAGGGCTTGGTGCTGGCGGTTTGCATACTGTCGGCAATGGCCTGCATGGCTTGCTGCCACGCCTCGTCGTGAATGGCCAGGCGACGCAGGCCCAGCACGCGGGCGGTGTTGATCTTGCCCTCTTTGTCGGTTTGGAAAGCATGGTTTACCAACACCAGCATGTTGTCATTGGCGCCTTCGCTCCACTGCTGCACGCATTCATCAATCAGCTCTTTGGCGGCCATCAACTGCTCGCCAAACACGATGCGATCTTGCATCTGGCGCACCAGCTTGAACTTGCCGTCAAAGCTGACCAGCGTGACGTTGCCCTTGTTGCCGCCACTTTTAACGCCGTACTGTTCCATGCTGGTGGACACCAGCGCGGCCACCTCTTGCATGGCATCGAGCTTGAATTTGCCCAGAGCGGCGCTGCTGGCCTTGGCCATGATGCACAGGTCGGTGACCACCTGGTGGCGCAGCTTGTCGATGTCTTTGACCTTGGCGTCGGGCACCAGGCTGCCGTGCTGGTCTTTCCAGTAGCCGGGGGGCGCTCCGGCCGTCGTGGGTACGGCGACAGTGGCCGTGTAGGTGGTGGTGATTGCGGTCATTGCAAATTCCTCTCAGGGGTGGTTAAAAAAGATAGCTGCTAGCGCTTGTCGAATAAGCGCTGCAGGCTGTTTTGGCTAAATGCTGGAATCAGCAGTGGCCACGGCTGGCGACAGCGGCAAAGTCCATCGCACCAGGGCGAGTCGGAGCGAAGACGCGGGGGGCGTAGGTGCCCTCCATCACGTTGATGCGCCGGGGTGGCACCAGGTTGAGTGCGGCGGGCGGCTCGGCTACAGCCGCAGCCACTGCGGTGCGTGCCGATGGCTGCACAAACCAGTGCTGTGCTCCATCCTTGTCCCAGCCAAAGTCCAGCCAGCTGTAGGCCACCAGGTTGCGTAAGCGCTTGAGCAACTGGCCCTTGGTCTCCTCAGGAAACTGAGCGCACAGGTCTTTTGCGGTGGCCTTGCCATGCGTGCGCAGGTAAGCGATGACGGCCACGCTTTCGGGGCCAAGAGCGGTTTTTCGGGTCATGACTGAGCGGCTTTCTTTTTGCGTTCAATTTCTTCGCGGAATTTGCGCACCGTGGGGCTGGGGCCTGCCGGTGTAGCTGGGGCTGCCAGGCGCGGCGCTGGTTGCAGCGCCTGCGCCACCTGCACCGGCGCGTGGGTGGTAGCAGGGCGCGGCCCCATGCGCCGCTCTTGCTCGTGCTGCTGCTCTTGCGCGGCTTCGTGCTTGTCCGCCTGCGCGGCAACGATGGAGTACAGGTAGGCGTGGCCGGTCATCGGCAGGGTGAGCCTGTCATTGGCGCGGGCGCTGAGCATTTGCTCTATCGCCGCTGCCCATGCCGGCAGCGGCGCTGGCCAGTCGCGCCCTTTGTGCGTGATGGCGCGGCGCTCCAGGTCCGGCAGCAGCTGCGCCATCAGGCGCAATTTCTTGCTGTTGGTCAGGCGCTGCTTGGGCGGCGTGAACAGCGTCAGGTACTGCAGTACCAGGGTGCCCAGCGGCACGCTCAGGGTGACCATGCGGTCAAAGGTGCGGTCAGCCTCCAGGCGCCCCAAAATCTGCTCAAAATTCAGCGTGGCCGAGCACACCGGGCAGGCGAGGTTTTCAACAGAGGGGCTTACCACAGCGCGGCTCCTTTGGTCAGCACCAGCACAGCAGCGGCCAGGGCCACGCCGGCCAGCAATGCGCCCAAGAGCTTGCGCAGGAGACCACGGCGTACACGCTTGGGCCCGCACTGCAGCACACCAGGGGCAAACGGATAGTCCGCTCCCGAGAGTCGCTCTTGCAAAGCCAGTGCGTCGTAGTCGCACGTATCGCAGTCGGCACGGCCCTGGCACACGCCCAACTCAGCGCAAGTGCGCACGCGGATGTTGTTGGAAGTCATCGATCAGCTTTCGTAAAAAGGCAAAAAAAGAGAAAAAAGGCAGGGCAAGCATCCGGCGGTCACGCCACGTAACAGGCCAACATCGCCAGTGCTCGGGCATGGTTTTGGTACGGCCCGATGGCTGCACGAGCGGCGACACAACAGCCTCTGTAGGCAATGGGGCCGGCTGTATGGGCGCTCGGGCAGATGCCGCAGCAGCAGTGCCGGCCTCAGCAGCTGCCACAGCCACCACCGGGGTGGGCAGGGCCAGCGTCCACAGCAACGCCGCCATCAACTCCAGCAGCAGGCTTTGCAACAGCGACGACAGCAGCGCTACCACGCCCGCATCCAGCCCGGTGATGGCCGCTAGACGTGCATCGACTGGGTCGCCAGCCTGCGCTGCGCGCTGGCGGTCTTGGCCCGCAGCCGCATCGGCCAGCTGGGTGCGCAAGGCACCGGCCCGCAGGGCACTGGCGCGCTCGTCCTGCAACGCTTGCACCCGTGCAGCAGCGCCCTCTACGCTGGCCTGAGCGCTATGGCAACGCCCCTCAGACTGCGCAGCGCAACGCGCCAGCGCCGCCTGCGCCTGTGCCGCGCGCACGCTGGCCTGCGCCAGATCAGCAGCCACCGTGGGCAACGCCCGCGCCGCTGCATGGGCCTGCAACTCCGCCTGCAATGCCTGTGCATGTCCGCTGGGGGCTACCACGGCAGCCCGTTGCGCACCGGCGCGCTGTTGCACCCCGGCAAAGTAATGCGCGTGGTGGTACAGCGTGGCCAGCACACAGCCGACAAACAGCGCCTGCACCAGCCGGTTGCGCCGCGCCGCCAGTGCTGGCAGCAGATGCGCCCCCAGCACCAAGGCCACCGCCACGGCAGTCACCAGCACCCGGTCATCGCTGGTAGCGGCCCGCTCGGCAGCAGCGGCAGCGGCCATGGCAGCGCACACCCCCGACACCGCCAAGGCCAGCGCAGCAGAGACGCTGCGGCGCAGGGCCATCAGGTAGCGCTGGGCCACGTTCAGCACCCCCCAATCACTTGGGCATCCACCTGCGGCCAGCCAGCGCGGGTGGCGGCATTCATGGCACGGCACACCAAGTTATTCACCACCAGCGGAAAGCACTCGCTGCGGGCGTCGGTGGGCTTGCCGCCACGTGGGATGTGCACCAGACGGGCGCGGATGGCGTCGGCCGCATCGGGGGCAAACACGTCCTCGTACTTCAAATCAAAGCGGGCAAACTTGTGGCGCAGGTAGCCTTCCAGCTCACTGTCCAAAGGCTCCAGCTCTACCACTTCGCAGCGCTGCGCCACCTCGCGCACCTCGGCGTTCTGGCTGGACAGGCGATCGCGCAGCTCGGGCTGGCCGATCAGGGCAATGCCGACCAGGCGCTGCATACCGTCTTTGAGTTCCAGGAAGCGCTTGAGGTGCTTAAGCGTGGGCGATGGCAGGCAGTGCGCCTCTTCGATCACCAGCAGGTGGCGGCGGCCCGCGCGGCGGCTGGCCTTGAGCAGTTCGTGCACCTGACGAAAGCGCGCCTCGGGGCTGCTCTTGATCTTGAGCTGCGGATCCAGCGCGGCGCCAATGGCCTCGGCAATGTGGCTAGCCTTGAGCGTTTTGCCCTTTTGGTCATTGGCCTCCATGGCCAGCACGTAGGGGCGGATGATCACCACGTCGCGCTTGTCCGCCTTGATGCTCTCTTCCAGGTCTTCGGCCAGCGTGCTCTTGCCCGCGCCGCTCTCGCCCACCACGGCGACAAAGCCGTGGTGGTTGGCGCAATCGCTCAAAGTGGCGCGCACGTAGCGCACGCTGGCGGTTTGGAACACGTCGTCAGGGCTTTGCACGTCGTCCAAAAACGGGTTGCGTGGCAGGGCAAAGTGCTTACGCGCGTCGGAGCTAAGGGCTTCGTTTTGTAATAACATGGTTTCTTCCTTTGTGGTTTCGTTTGGTTTTGGGGTTACAGAGGCGGCCTCGGTGAGGGGCGAATTCACCGGGGCCAACCGTTTCATGGCGCACCTCCGGCCACCACGCGCAGGCTGGTGCGCACCGTCAGGCGCGCTTGCAGGTCGTTTAGCTCGGTTTCTGGCACCCCATCGGGGTACCAAGTGCGCAGACTGATCACCATCTCGCGCGTCATCTCCAGCCCCTTGCGGCGCAGGTCGGCAGCGGCTTCAAACTGGGTCAGTACGCGGGCTGGCAAAGCCGTGCTGCTGGTGGTCGTGGTGGGCGCCAAGTCGGTGCCACGGCGGGGCATAAAGGTGCGCTCGGGCGCTTGGTCTATGACCTTGCCGGGGTCAATGCGGCCACCAAACGGTGTGGCCTTGGCGCGGCGTTTGGCCTCGGCCTCGGCATCGGTGCTGGCGTCCATCGCAAAGCGCTCCACCTCGCGGCGGTTGGCTTCCAGCTGGGTGTCGGCGGGGCGTGCCCAGTCTTCGCCAATGACGTTGGCATCCTCGCGAAAGCCCGCCTCGTTGCGCACCACCACCGGCACGCTGTGCAGCACCTCGTTACCGTCAGCGTCGGTGTCCACCACCATGGCGGCGTCTGGCACCCACGGGTTCAGGGTGATGTGCAGCTTCTCACCCACCATCACGCCGGGCACGTTGCGCACATCAAACTCGCGCCCTTTGTAGGACACGGTCAGCTGGTCGCTCACTTTGCGCGTCTCGGGCGCTTCGGTCAGCAGCGCTTGGCACACTTCTATCGGCGGCGCCACGCGCAGCTGCTCGGCCGCAATGGTCAGCCACGCGTCGTAGCGCGTTTTGCCGTGGCGGCTATGCACCTTGGTGGCGTTAAACCAGCGCGCCCAGCGCTGCGCTTGGGCGTTGAGCTCTGCCAAGTCGCGCACCGGGCGCAGGCGCAAGCCCGACTCAAAGCCGCGCTCAATCAGGTCGCGTGCTTTTTCTACCTGACCGGTGGCCCGTGCATTGCCGGGGGCGTGGGCAATGGTCTTGACCTGCAAGCGCCGCGCGAGGTTGCGGAACAGGCCGCTGGTGTTGGCACTGCCCATGTCCATCATCAAAATGAATGGCACGCCGTGGAAGGGGTCGCCCTCACGCTTTTGCGTGGCAGAGATAAAGCACTCTGACAAATTGGCACCGCTTTCGGCCCCCATCACGTACTGCACATAAATGGCGCTGCTGTAGTGGCAGGTGACTTCGTAGCTCCACACCCGGTCGGCCTCAATGCGTTTCAGGTTTGCGGGCTTGTTCTTGTAGAACTTGTCGCGATCCATCACTTGCAGGCCGCTTTCGGCTTGGGTGCGAGCGTTGAGGTAATACAGCACGCACAGGCTGGCATCGATTTGCCAGACGTGGTTGGGGTGCAGGCTTTTGAGCTCCACCGCCGGGGTGGGCCGGTTGAGCTGGTCGGGGTGCAGGCTGTAGTGGCGCAGCGCGCGGGCAATGGCCGAGTCGCTGAGGGGCGTTATTTCGCCGGTGGCGGGGTCGGTGCGCTGGGCGCGCACTTCGCCGTTGGCGCGCATCACATCCACGGCTTGGCCAATGGACATCAGGCGCTTGTTGGTTTTGCGGTGGCTGACCATCAGCGCGGCGCTGATGGCAATGGCCTCAGTGCGCGAGAGCGAGACATCGCCCGCATCACTGCGTTTTTTGCGTTCGGGTTTCATGGTAATTTTTCCAAGTTGGCGGTGCAGCGTGGCGGCGCTCATGCCCAGCTCGGCGCAGGCCGCTGCATAGACGGCGGTTTTGCCGCCGTGCGGGGCCGCCTGTGCGGCTTGGCGCACCTGTACCAAGCGGGTGACGATCACGGGGTTGAGCGACATGGGTGATCAGGCCTGTAAGGGGGTGCCGGGCTTACTCAGCCCACTGCGCCACTTCGCCTGCCAGCTGCGCGTCGGCGGCGTTGCTCACGTCGGGCAGGTTGAACTCTTCGCGCAGCGCGTTCAAGTCGGCCTGTATCTGCCCCACCAGACCGGCCATAAACACCGACTGGGTGCCGCTGGCAGCGGGCACATCGTTCAGCGCCGTCAGCGCTTGGCGCACCCCACCACGAATGGCACCCAGCGCGTCGCGGGTGATGGTGGTGGCCTCTTTCATCACCTCCTCCAGCACCTCATCGGCGGACATAATTTGGATGCGGTGCTCCAGCCGGTCAATCTTGGCGTTCTTGTCGGCCATCAGCTTTTCGCTGGCCTCTTTCTCCTTGTGCGCATCGCGCAGCGCGGCGCGCAGTTGGCTGGCGCTCATTTTTTCTACAGCGTCCATGTTGGTCAGGTTTTCCAACACGTCGTCGTCGTGGGTGACCAGTTCCAAGAAGGCGCTGGCGCTTTTTACTTGGGTGCTCAATTGTTCCAATTTGGAACTTTTGGCTGTTTTGGCGGCGGCTTGCATGAATCGAAACGCGGTAGTCCTAGCGAATCCAAGCATCTCGACACGCTGTGCAAACTCGCCGTGGGCAGTCAGCTCCTTCAGTACCAGCAGCCGCTTGCCAGTCTCCAGAATGGCCTCCACAGTGCGGCGCTGATAAAAGCGAATTTCATCTTCCAGCGCGCCTACGGTCATGGCACCCTGGTAGCCAATCTGCACCGCCATCGCATGGGCTGCGTCGTTGGCTTCTATGGTCAGCGCGGCCAACTGATTGGCGGCGCTGAACTCTTGTGCAATCACGACGGTGTTGGCGGGGGTCTCTTTGCTCTGGGGCATGGGGGTCTCTTGGCGGGCCATGTGGTTTCTCTCTTTTGGGTTTCAGGGTTCAGGGTTACAGGGGTACGGAATAACGGGCGCTGATGTCGTCCAGCTGCTGCTTGGCTTTGTTCAGGTTGGTGCTCACGGTCAGCGCAATGCGCACAAACTGCACGCCCAAGCGCCAGCGGTTGGTACCAGCCACTTGCTCGACATAGCCGGTGGTGGCCAGTGCGGGCAGGTTCTGGCTGACCCAACTGGCGGGCACGCCTAGGCCTTTGGCAATCTCGCCGGGCGCCAAGCCCAGCACTTCGTGGCCGGCCAGCAAGCGAAACAGGTCGCAGGTTTTGCGGATCGGGCCGGCCAGTGGGTAGTCGGGGGCGCGGCTCATACCTGCCCCCGCTCGACAAGGTATTTCCACTCGGTCATGCCCATCAGGTTGCCCGCCAGCCAAGCGTCGCTTTGCGCGGTGCCGCAGGGGTAGGGGCTGCCAAGTTGGCGCAGGCCAGCTTGCTGGCGCAGGCCGCGCAGGGCGCCTGCCTTCCACTCGGGGCTGCGGGGGCAGTGGGCGTATTCGGTGTCGTACACGCGCTGGGTGGCGTGCAGGACGCACGGCGGGGTGTTTGCGGCGGTGTTCATGCCACACCCCCAACCCGGCACGCGGCCAGCAGTCCCAAGCGGCGCGCTGCACTGCGCTGGTAGCTGACGCTGGCCACGCTGCAACCGAGCCATGTGGCGGTGTCGCTGCGCGTTAGGCCGTCGGCAAAGTCCTGCACCACGGGGCGCAGCTTGGGGCGGATGGTGTCCAGCGCAGCGACGTAGCGCGCTTGCAGGTCGGCCAAGTCACGCTCTTGCTGGCGGAAGGCGGCGAGGAACTTCCACTTCCATGCCATGGCCTCGGGGCCGGTGAAGCCCATGGCAACCACGGCAAAACCGTCATGGCTCAGTTCGTAGATGGGGCGCTGGCGCAGCTTGCCCTTGAGCAGGTAAGGCTCGGATTGCTCCTGAAAATTAAGGAGCAATTCGTCGCTGGGCGTGTCGTCCATCACGCGACGGATGGCGTCCATCACGTTGTCATGGCGCTTGCCAAAGTGCTCGGCAATCTTGACGCTGGTGGTGTAAATGCGCGCGCCGCAGTGGGCAACAAGCAGCGATTCAGGAAACAGGTCGGGGTTGTGCATGGCAAAATCTCTCAGCTAGTGATTGAATGGGTGGGGTGGCGCGGGGTTTTAGGCCGAGGTCTTGGCAGAGTCGGACTTGAGACCCAGCGCCACCGCTACTTGGTGCGTCTGGCCGCGCCAAGCGGGGGTTCTGCCGTTGAGAACGCGGTACACCACGTCACGCGGAAAGCCATGGGCGTCAGCCCACGAGGCAACGGTTTCACCGCGCTGGCGGAAATTGGCTTTGATTTGTTGGGGGGTCATGAAGGCTCCTTCGTTTGAAGCCTCGGCCTCAATGGCACACAGGACATAGCCCAGCGGGCCGGCGCCTACGGCGATGACGGCGGCGTTCATGCCAGCGCCCGCTTTGGATCGGTCACAATCTCGCCAGCCTTGAGGCCCAAGGAAACGGCAATGCGGTGGGTCTGTCCCATTGTTGGATTGCGGCGGCCCGACAGCACCTCGAACACGAGGTTGGGCGAGTAGCCGTTGGACACCGCCCACTGGGTGATGGATACGCCTTTGCTGCGCAGTTCGGCACGGACTTGTTCGGGGGTTCTAAGCATGGGGATAGGCTCCTTTGGTTGTGTTGATTGGTTGCTCATGTGTCGATTATGGGCAATAAATTACCCATTTGCAATAGTTAACGGGAAATTTTTTATGCACTTAGGTGAACGCATCAAAGAAGAGCGGGAACGGCTCGGCCTCAATCAGATTGATTTCGCCGCGCTTGCAAGCTCCACGCGCAAGACGCTTTTCAATTGGGAGAGTGGTGCAGCGACACCCAATGCAACCGTTCTTGCAGCTTGGGCCGCCCACGGTCTGGATGTGCTGTATGTCGTGACCGGCCAGCGCAGCCCCTCAATGCCCGCTACAGACCCTGCCGAGCAGGTGCTGCTCGACAGCTACCGCCGCTGCGGCGCTCAGGCGCGGCAGAACCTGATTCAGACGGCAGCACTGCTGTCAGCGGGCATATCCCTGCCAACACTAGGCAAGCAAGGCGCCGCGCCGCGCGGCAGTGCTGGCGGGCAGCAAATCAACACTGCATCTGGTGCCGTGCAAGTCTTGGGTTCAAAAAACCGGGTTACCACTAAGCGAACTTGAGGACAAGCGTGAATGAATGAAAAGAAAAAAACCGGCGCGCAGGTCATTCAATTTCCCGGTGTAAAGCGATCTCCCGTCGAGGTAACGCAAAAGATCAGCGGCCACGGCAATGTAGGCGTCGTGGGCGATGGCAACCACGTGCAGATCAATCTTGCTGGCGTAGCGCCCAGCAAATCTTTCAAGTACATCGTGCAGCCAGGGCCGCAACACATAGGCCCAGCCGAAACGGCTGAGGTTCGTGAATTGGTGTCAAAGATAGCCGCTGCAACCGGACGAGGGCACTCTTTTGTGTGGTCAACGATCAAGCGTGAACACCGCTTCGCTAGGTACGAGTTGTTGACTCCAGAAATTTATGAACAGGTGTGTCAGTATTTGCGTAGGTGGATTGCCCGCTACACAGCAAAACCCACTGGGAGCGCGGAAGACCAACGCAAGCATCTTCTCAAGCGCATCCACGCTGAAGCGAGGAAAAGGCATGGCGTGCTTGACCAAATTCACGCCTACGTTTCGGGCCGATTCGGAACGAGTAGCTTGGCCGACCTTGCGCCTGGACAACTGCACGAAGTCATCAGGCAATTTCTTCTGTAGTGCCCATTCAAGTAAAGAGCCGCAGTGGAAGCAGGATGACTCGCCTTGACGTGCTAAAGCCCGCTGGCTCATGGACGTTCGATGTCCTCAAGGAATGGCTGAAAGCCGAAATCACCCAAGGCCTGCCGACCCTCAGGGGATTGGGCCAGTAGCTCCAGCAGCTCTTGCGTGGCGGCTGCCAGCGCCCGTTGTGCATCGGGCAGCAAGGCCAGCTCTAGCGGTGTTTTTTTGCGCCAAGCCTTGCTTGTATCGCCAGCAAATTCGAGCGGTAAATCCGGTGCTGTCTGGCGCATAACCCAATGCGCGGCCATGCGTGCAAGCTGCGTTGGCAGGGGAGGTGTGCGGGACGCGGGCAGCGGCTCGCGCGGTGGTGGCGAAGGTGGCGGAACATTTATATGCATTTGCTGATGGTGCAGGTGGGCACCGCCCGCCAATAACTAAAACGCTTTACCCAAGCCCTCGGGCGTGTGCGCGGCATTCTGCTGGGCATGACGCTCAAATCCCATATCCCCTTGTGGCTGCGCGCCCCGCGCAACAGCCTGTTTGTGTTGCTGGCGGTGTTGCTGCTGGCCTGTATTGGCTGGCTGGCACCGGTGCAGCTGCCGGTGGTGCTGTACAAGGCGGCGCTGATAGCGCTGGCGGCCGCTCTTGGCTACTGGCTTGACCGCGCGCTGTTCCCCTACGCCCGGCCTGACTCCTTTCTCTGGCGCGACTGGCGCAAGGGCACCAACGAGCCCGAGGGCGATGTGGACTTTCCCATTGCCCATGCCCAGTACATGAGCGCGTATTGCGCGGCCCAGCTGCGCCGCGCCATCGTGGTCGGCTGTGTGGTGCTGGGTGTGGCGACGGGGCTGTAATGCGCCGCGCCGCTCAAGATTTTGCGCTGGCCGTGCTGGTGGTGGCGCTGTGCGCGCTGGCCGCTTGTGCGCTACCGGCACACGCCCAAGCGCCGCCAGCTGCGCAGCCCTACCGAGCGCTGCTGCTGCGCACGGCGCACGCGGTGTGGGGGCTCAATGCGCCGGTGGCGGTGTTTGCTGCGCAGGTACACCAAGAAAGCGCGTGGCGCCCGGGCGCGCTGTCGCACGTCGGCGCTCAGGGCTTGGCACAGTTCATGCCCGCTACCACGCAATGGATTGCTGGCTTGCACCCAGACCTTGCGGTGCAGCAGCCCTACAACCCAGCGTGGGCGCTGCGCGCTTTGGTCACTTATGACCTGTGGCTGTACCAGCGCACCCCCGCGCGCTACCCGCCACACGACCGTATGTGGGTAGCCCTGCGCGGCTACAACGGTGGACTAGGCCACTGGCAAGCGGAGGCCGCCAGTACCGGGCTGGCCCAGCCAACGCGCGCCCAAGTGGACGGTGCGTGCGGGAGGGCCAAGCGATCCCCAGTGCATTGCCGCGAAAACCTGGGCTATCCGCACCGCATTCTGGTTGTCGTGCAGCCGCGCTATGCGCAGTGGGGGCCGGGGCTATGAGTGCCGCTGCCCGCTGGCTACTAATAGGTGCTGCGCTGGTGGGCGCTGTGGCCGGGGTCAATGCCTGGCAGAACCATTTGATAGCGCGTGGTGACGCACAAGGTGCAGCACGGGTGCAACAGGCTTGGGATGCACAAGAAACCGCCCGCAGCCGCGCCACTGCGCGCGACAACGCCGCCAAATTTCGCAACGCTGAAAGACTTGTCGATGAAGATGCCCAACGTGAGGCCGCGCGCCTGGCCCGTGATGCTGCTGCTGCCACTGCTGTGCGCAGCCTGCGCGCCGAAGTGGCCCGCCTCAACCGCCGCCCCCATCCCTACCCGGCAACTGATGCCGGCCTTGCCGCCTGCGCTGGCGAAGCCACCACCGCCCGAGAGCTTTTCTTTGAAGGCGCAAGCGCTTATCAAGAGCTGGCAACAGCGGCTGACGGACTCAGCAGCCAAGTGACAGGCCTGCAATCTTTTGCCAGCAACGTCTGCCGCGCCGGTCAGACAGAAAACGGATCGCCCAATGACTTTGCAGATTGAATTTTGGCAGCTGCTGGGGTTGCTCCTCAGTGGGCTGGGTGTGTTTTGGGGGGTGGTCAAGCACAGCTTGGGCCAATCTCAGCACCATTTAGACGAGCGTTTTACGCTGCAAGACGCTGCCCGCGAGGCCAACCACAAAGCGCTGGCCACGCGCCTTGACGGCATGGAGCAGATCAACCGCGACGAGGCTGCGCAGTGGCAGCGCATCGAGCGCGACCTGCTCAAGATGCAGGCGGAAATGCCGCTGCACTATGTGCGCCGCGAAGACTACATCCGGGGCCAAAGCGTGATCGAAGCCAAGCTCGATGCGCTGGGCTCCAAGCTGGAGGCCGCCCAGCTGCGCGCGGCCGCAGGAGGACACCATGCAAGCAATTGACCACACCCGACTGCGGCGCGAAGCGCTGCGCTGGCTCGCGCTACTCACCCTCAATAACGCGCGCCCCATCGGTGCTTTTGAATCTCTGGTGCTGTCGGTAGCGCAAAGCGAATACCCCGACGCCACGGCGCTGGAGCTGCGCCGCGAGCTGGACTATTTGCACGGGCGCGAGCTGGTGCGCGTAGACAAACAGCCCAGTGGCAAATGGTTTGCCGAGCTGACGCGCCACGGCGTGGACGTGGCCGAGTACACCGTGGTCTGCGAGCCCGGCATTGCCCGCCCGGCCAAATACTGGTGAGCGGTATGGGCCGCAAAAGCAGTGTGTCGCGCCTGAGTGTGCAGATCAAGAGCTACATCGAGGCCATGCTGGCCACCGGCGCGCAGACGCTCGATGAGCTGATACGCGACCTGCAAGAGCGCTTTCCCGCCGAGGCGCAGGCGGGCAGCCTGCCCAGTCGCTCGGCCCTGCACCGCTACGGCGCCAAGCTGGACCGGCGCTTGTCCGCCATCCGCGCTAGCACCGAGGCCGCCAAGCTGATCCAAGCGCAGGCGGGCGACGACAAGGACGCGCGCAGCGAGGCGCTCACGGCGCTGATCCAAACAGAGTTGTTCGAGGCTATTTTGGCGCTGCAAGAGGCCGACGACCCCGAGGCCAATGCCGAGGATCGGGTGGCCATGCTCAGTTCGGCGGCTAAGAACATTGCGACGCTGACGCGCTCAAGCGTGAACCTCAAGCAGTTTCAGGTGAAGGTAGAGAAGGACACACGCGAGCGGGTGCTGGCCGAGCAGCGCACCAAGCTCGACGAGCTGGGCAAGACCGGCACTGTGCCCGCCGACGTGCTGGCCCAAGTGATCAAGGCGGTCTATGACCTTTGATCTGGCACCCGCTGCACCCGCCTTGCAGCTGCACCCCTATCAGCGCCGCTGGGTGCAGGACGCATCGCGCTTCAAGATTGCCATGTTTGCGCGCCAATGCGGCAAAACCTTTACCAGCACGCTGGAGCTGGCACTGGATGTGGTGCGCGCCGAAGCCGAGGGGCGGCGCGTGCGCTGGGTGATTTTGAGCCGGGGTGAGCGCCAAGCGCGCGAGGCCATGAACGAGGGTGTCAAGCTGCACCTGCGTGCCATGCAGGCCGGCTTCAAAGAGTTTGAGACCGAGTTCAGCGCCAATGTGCGCTCGCTGGAGGTGGAGTTGCCCGGCGGCAGCCGCATCACGGCACTACCCGCCAACCCGGACACGGCGCGCGGCTTCAGTGCCAATGTGTTGCTCGACGAGTTTTCCTTTCACCAAGACAGCCGGGCGATTTGGCGGGCGCTGTTTCCAGTGATCTCCAAGCCCGGCCTGAAGCTGCGCGTGGTCAGCACACCCAATGGCAAGGGCAACAAGTTTTATGAGTTGATGACCGGCAAGGACGACGGCTGGAGCCGCCACACCACCACCATCCATCAGGCGGTGGCAGACGGCCTGCCGCGCGACATCGAGGAGCTGCGCCGAGGCGCGAGCGATGAGGACTTGTGGCGCCAAGAGTTTGAGCTGGAATGGCTCGACGAGGCCAGCAGCTGGCTGGACTACGACCTGATTGGCGCCTGCGAAGACGACTTGGCAGGTGAGTCGGCCCACTACAGCGGCGGCCCGTGCTTTGTTGGCGTGGACATTGCCGCGCGCCACGACTTATTTGTCATCTGGGTACTGGAGCAGGTGGGCGATGTGTATTGGACGCGCGAGATTATGGCCAGAAAGCGCATCAGCTTTGCCGAGCAAGCGGCGCTGCTGGACGGGGTGTTTGCCCGCTACCGCGTGATGCGTGCCTGCATGGATCAAACCGGTATGGGCGAGATGCCGGTGGAGGATGCGCAGCGGCGACACGGCTCTATGCGGGTGGAGGGTGTGCTGTTTACCGGCCCCAACAAATTGACGCTGGCTACGCGCGGCAAAGAGGCGTTTGAAGACCGGCGCATCCGCATTCCGGCGGGTGACCCGGTGCTGCGCACCGACCTGCACAAGCTGCGCAAAGAGACTGGCCCCACCGGTGCGCCGCGCTTTGTGGCCGAGAGCGATGGCGCGGGCCACGCTGACCGCACTTGGGCGTGTTTTTTGGCGCTTAACGCCGCTGGGCAGGCGCCGCCAGCCATCGACTACATCCCCGTGCCCGGTCACGCGCGCGGGTTCGACAACCACACCCATCTACCTGCCGACCTGGACTTTTCCATGCCAGAGCCGGGTGGCTGGTAAGGAGCACCGCCATGGCAAAAATTTTGGGGCCAGACGGCCAGCCCATCAGCCGCGAAGTGCTGGTGCAGCCGCAGACTTCGCACCTCTCGCACTTGCAGCGCGAGCTGCAAACCCACCCCACGCGCGGGCTCACGCCGTCCAAGCTAGCGGCCATTCTCGATCAGGCCGAGCAGGGCGACTTGCAGGCGCAGTTCGACTTGTTTGAGGACATGGAAGAAAAAGACGGCCACATTGCCGCCGAGCTGGGCAAGCGCCGCCGCGCGCTGCTGGTCGATTGGACAGTGGCGCCGCCCGATAACCCCAGCCCCCAAGAGAAGTTGGCCGCCGAGCGGCTGACCGAGCTGCTGGGCGAGATTGCCGATTTTGAGGATGTGCTGTTTGATGTGACCGATGCGATCGGCAAGGGCTTTTCTTGCGGCGAAATCGAGTGGCATAAGCCAGGCGCGTACTGGCTGCCCAAGACCATCACGCACCGGCCCCAAAGCTGGTTCAGCGTCCACCGGGGCTACCGCCAAGAGCTACGTCTGCGCAGCAATACGGTCGGCGCTGATGGCAGTGTTGGCGAGCCGCTGCTGCCGTTTGGCTGGATCACGCACATCCACAAAGCCAAGAGTGGCTACATCGAGCGCACGGCGATGTTTCGCCAGTTGGTCTGGCCGTATCTGTTCAAGAACTATTCACTTGGCGACTTGGCTGAATTTTTGGAGATTTACGGCATCCCGGTACGCATCGGCAAGTATTCCAGCGGTGCCAGCGAGAAGGAGAAAATGACGCTGCTGCGCGCGCTGACCGGCATTGGCCACAACGCGGCGGGCATCATCCCCAGCGGCATGGAGCTGGACTTTATGGATGCGGCCAGCGGTGACCCCGCTGCATTCGAGCTGATGATCAACTGGTGCGAGCGCACGCAATCAAAGGTGATTCTGGGCGGCACGCTGACCAGCGGGGCCGACGGCAAAAGCAGCACCAATGCGCTGGGCAACGTACACAACGAGGTGCGTAAAGACCTGCGCGACAGCGACATCCGGCAGGTGTGCAGCACGCTGACGCGCAGTTTGCTCTATCCGATGGCCGCACTCAACGGCCTCGCGCCCGATGGTGTGCGCCGCTGTCCGGTTTTTCGGCTGGACACGGGCGAGACAGAGGACATGACGGCCTATGCCAACGCATTGCCTAAGCTGGTCAGCATTGGGATGCAAATTCCGGTGCAGTGGGCGCAAGAGAAGTTGGGCATTCCGCAGCCAGAGGCGGGCCAGCAGGTGCTGCAAGCGGCCCCAAGAAATTTTGGTATTGCTGCCGCTACCGGGCAGGTGTCCACAGCGGCACCGACCAGTCCACACATGGCCATGCTGCCCCAGCTGGCGACCCATGTCCGTGCGCCAGCGGCCACGTGGGTCGAGCAAGTGCGTGCGCTGGTCACGCAGGCCAACAGCTTGGAAGACATCCGAGATGGCCTAGTGCAATTGCAGCCCGATATGTCACTGGACGACTATGCGGCGGCTATGGCCGAGGCCCTGAGCGCTGCGCAGTTGGCCGGGCGCTATGAGGTGCTGCAAGAGGCTGCGGCGCTGGGTTCAGGGGGCGGCTGATATGCCTCAAGCGCCTCAAGCCGCCTATGGCTCGCTGCCCTTTGCCGAGCAAATAGCGTTTTTCAGGGCCAAGATCAATCTGCCCACTGCGCACTGGACGGATATTTACAAGGCCGAGCACGATTGGGCCTTCGTGGTGGCCGGTGCCAATCGCAATGCCATCGTGGAGGACTTCAGGGCGGCGGTGGATCAAGCCATTGCCCAAGGTACGACACTGGAGCAGTTTCGCAAAGATTTTGATGCCATCGTGGCGCGCCACGGCTGGGACTACAACGGCGGGCGCGATTGGCGCAGCCGTGTTATCTATGAAACCAACTTGAACACCAGCTATGCCGCCGGGCGCTGGCAGCAGTTGCAGGCCGCGCCGTTTTGGCAGTACCAGCACAGCGAGTGGGTGGAGAGTCCACGCCACCAGCATGTAGCTTGGGATGGCTTGGTGCTGGCGCGTGACGATTCATGGTGGCAGACTCACTTCCCACCCAACGGCTGGGGCTGTCAGTGCAAGGTGTTTGGCCTGTGGCCGCGCGACTTGTCACGCCTAGGTAAAAAGGTGCCAGACCCGTCCCCCCCGGTGCAATGGCTGGAGCGCGAGATCGGCAAGCGTAGCCCAAATGGACTGCGCATAGTGAAGGTGCCCGAGGGGATTGACCCAGGGTTTGAGTACGCACCGGGCAACGCGCGCCTGCAAAGCGCCATACCGCCCGAGCGGCCCGAGCCGCCCATGCCTGGTAGCGCGGGGGGGCTGGGCCTGCCCAACCGCCGCCCGCTTGAGCCGTTACCGCCTCCACGTCCAATACTCCCAGAACAGTTGCTGCCTGCTGGCTTACCTCCAGAAGAGTATGTTCGTGCCTTTTTGGCACCGTTGGGGGGCGAGCTGGATCGCTCCACCATCGTGCCCGATGTGATTGGTGAGCGCTTGGTTGTTGGTAAGGAGCTATTCCAGACCGCCAGAGGCGAGTGGAAGGTTTTGAAACTGGGTCGCGAACGATTTTTGCCGCTGTTAGCTCAGGCGCTTCTACAGCCAGATGAAATCTGGGTACGTATGGAGTGGATGTATGCCTTGAATAAAGCTGTAGTTCGCAGGCGCTACGTGGCCCGGTTTTCCGTAGAGGGGCAGGAAGTACCAACTCTGGTGGTGTTTGAGTACGGCGAGGGCGGCTGGTCAGGCATTACTGCGTTTCAAGGAGCTGCCCAGACAGCAGACGACTGGCGTGTTGGCGTACGTCTGTACGCCAGAGAATAGAAATAAAAAAGCCCAGAACGGCACCGCATACTGGGCTCCTCCGGGGGTAGGGTCGGTTGGCTCGGTGCAGTCTTCTCACCCGATGAGTTGCAACGATTATAGGAAATTTCACCATGGCAGAAACGCACTTTTCTGTGGACTTTGATGCCAGATCGGTCATCGTCAGCCTGCGTGGGCTGCCAGATGCCATCGACCACCCTGCGCCGCTACTGGCCCAGCTAGGCGAGTACGCGCTGCGCACAACAACCGAGAGGTTTAGGACGCAAACCGCACCGGACGGCACGGCGTGGGCCAAGCTGACACCTCGGTATCAGCGCGAGAAGCCCCGCAACAAGAATCGCATCCTGACATTAAACGGCTACCTGCGCGGTCAAATGGCAGTGCAGGTCAACGAGAAATCAGTTCAGGTGGGCAGCAACTCTATTTACGCCGCCACCCATCAGTTTGGTCGAGGTGCAATTCCGACCCGCCCCTACCTAGGCCTGTCGGATATCGACCGTAACGAGATCGTCGAGCGCACGCAAGACTGGCTACAACGGCAGATGAGAGGCTGATTCCGTCTTTGCACCACACGCAAGACATTTGCATTAGCCGGTTTCACTTTATCCCGCCTCAGCCCCGTAAATTTCGATTTATCGCGCCTCTCACTCTTTCTTTATCTCAACTTCCGTTATGCAGCACGCTGGCGTCGGTATTTACCAGTGACAGCGCAAAGCGCTGGCCTGCCAGATAGTCTTCCAGACTGCGCAGCAGCAGCGGGCTGCGATGGCGCTCGGGGCAGGCGCGGATTTCGTCGCCCGTCATCCAGACGGTGCGCACGATGCCCGTATCCAGCGCGCGCCCGGCATGGTGGGCGCCGACGCTGCCGGCAAAGGCAAAGCGCAGGTAGGTCAGGTCTTCTTGCGTGCCGGTTTTGGTGAAGCGGTTGAGGTACACGCCAACTAAGGCTGTTGGCATGAACTCGTGCGCCGTTTCTTCCAGCACCTCGCGCGCGCAGGCGCTTTGCGGCGACTCGCCCGGATCGAGGTGACCGGCCGGGTTGTTCAGTTTGAGCCCGTCGCGGGTTTGTTCTTCCACCAGCAGAAAGCGGCCATCACGCTCCATGATGGCGGCCACGGTGACGTTGGGTTTCCAGCGGTTTGGCATGGCCGGCATTATCACCACGGCGGCTGACAGCGCCGTGACACAGAGATGACAGGCGCTGCGTTCACGCCTTCAGGCCTTTACGCCCAAGCGCCGCGCCAGTTTGTGCAGGTTGCTGGCGTCCAGGTCGAGTTGGCGTGCTGCTTGCGCCCAATTGCCGTGGTGCGTGGCCACGGCGGCCAGGATGGTCTGGCGCTGGCAGTCGTCCACGGCGCTGCGCAGCGTGATCGCGCTGAGCGCGCCGCTGGCTGCCGTGGCGTGGCTGGGCGCCAGAGGGGCCGCTTGGGCGGCGGGTGCTACGCCCGGCGTGGGCAGTGCATCCAGATCCAGCCAATGCGCCGGCAGCGTGACGATGGCGTTGGGCGCTACGCCTTGGCTCAGCGCTTTGAGGGCGGCGCGGCTGATGACATGTTCCAGCTCGCGCACGTTGCCGGGCCAGTGGTAGCGCAGCAGTGCGGCCTGCGCGTCGCCCGCCAGGCGCAGGCTGCGAAAACCCAGCCGCGCGCGGTTGAGTTCCAGAAAGCGCCCGGCCAGCAGCAGCACATCGCCGCCGCGCTCGCGCAACGGCGGAATCGGTGCCGGATACACCGACAGGCGGTGGTACAGGTCGGCGCGGAAGGCACCGCTGGCCACTTGGTCGCGCAGGCTGCGGTTGGTGGCAGCGACGATGCGCACGTTCACGCGCCGCGGCGTGTCGGCGCCCAGTCGCTGGATTTCGCCGTTTTGCAGCGTGCGCAGCAGCTTGGCCTGCACCGACAGCGGCAATTCACCCACTTCGTCCAGAAACAGCGTGCCGCCCTCGGCGGCTTCAAAGCGGCCCGGCCGGTCGGCCACCGCGCCTGAAAACGCGCCCCGGCGGTGACCGAACAGTTCACTCTCGGCCAGCGACTCGGGCAGTGCGGCGCAGTTGACATGCACCAGCGGCTTATGGCGGCGCGGTGAATGGCGATGCAGCAGGCGCGCAAACAGCTCTTTGCCAACGCCAGTTTCCCCCAGCAGCAGCACCGGCAGGTCCGAGCCCGCCACCACCTTCATCTCTTGCAGCAGGCGCGTCAGCACCTCGCTTTGGCCCATGATTTCGGTGTCGCCGGGGGTGTCGGTGGCTGCGGTATCTGCGTCGCCGTGCATCGGTGGCGTCAGGCGCAGTGCGTGGTTTTCCTGCTCCAGGCGAGCGACGCGGATGGCGGCTTGCACCAGCGCAGTGCACGCTTGCAGCGCGGTGCGGGCCGCTGCGTCAAAGGTGCCGGTCTGCAGAGCATCCAGCGTCAGCACGCCCCACGGCTGGCCGTCGATACGCAGAGCCACGCCCATGCAGTCGTGTACCGGCAGTGGCTCGCCGACCAGCGCATCGAGCAGGCCGTCGTAGGGGTCGGGCAAGGTGCTGTCGTGGTCAAAGCAGGTGACGGCGCCGTTGCGCGCCAGGATGGTCGCCAGCCGCGGGTGCTGGCCCACGGCAAAACGCCGCCCCAGCGCCTCGCCTACTAGGCCATCCAGCGCCACCGGCCGCAGGTGCTCTTCTTGCAGGCGCAGCAGCACCACGGCGCCGCAGCCAAAACGGGTGCGCAGCCAAGTCACCAAGCGCTGCAGGCGCACGGCCTGGGGCAGGTCGCTGGCCAAGTCGGCCAGCGGATCGTCATCGGTAGGCATTGGTATTTATGACCATTTAGCGGTTAAAAATACCGTGAATATAAGGGTTAAAAACACCATGGTGGCGTGTAAGTCGTTGATGTGTGGTCGCGGCGCGGCTGGCCCCAGTCTTGCTTAGATACGAGGGTATGTCTGGCAATGCCACTGCCTCGGGCGGTGGTGATGCCGGGATTTTTCCTCCTGACAAAGAAAGACCATAGGTATGAACATCGATCGCTTCAAACACGAGCACGTCAGCATTCTGGAGAGCATTGCCACACTGCGCCGCCTCACCCAGAGTGGTGTGGCCACCCATGCCGCACAAATTGCACAGGGCGTGGTGGCGATGAGCTCACTCATCAAACTGCACCTGGCGGTGGAAGACCGGGTGCTGTACCCGGCACTGCAAAACGGCTCCGATGCCCAGTTGGCGCGGCTGGGCCAGCGGTTTCAGCAGGAAATGGGCGCTATCGCCAATGCCTACATGGCTTTTGCCCGGCGCTGGAATACCGCTGAGGCGGTGCGCGGTGATGAGGCCGGTTTCAAGGCGGATGCCAATACGGTGCTGCGCCAGGTCTACGAGCGGATGCAACGTGAAAACCACGATTTCTATCCACGTATCGAGGCGATGGACGCTGTCGCTGCGTAGGAATAATACCGTTATATTTTGCGATTATCACTATTAAAAAAATAGCTTATAACGCATGTTGAATAAGGGCTAGAGGCTGAATTGACGGTTATGGAGGTGGCTGCTGCTCTGCATCGGTCCAGCGCTGCTGGACCTGCATCGAAAGGCGCAAAAAAGACAAAAGGCTGAGATCGGCTATTTTTATAGTCGGATATATACCCACACGCAATATCAAATATTTGCAATAATTGAATGTTTTTGTTTCTTGATGTGCGAGATATTTGCATGACTGTCAATGCGGTGTCAAAGCGCTTCGCTCCGAGTGGCTATTGCCCTTGAAGCGGCTGGCAAAAATATCCATGCCGGCATGTCTTATGGCCGCAGCGCATTTGTCACCCTTAGAAAGCCTGTGTATGTCCTCCCCCTCTCAGCCTGCCCCGCCTGGAATGCGCATCAAGACCCGTCTGGGCTTGGGTTTTGGCTTATTGATTGTCATGATGCTGGCGATGGTGGCGGTCGGCTTCATGGGTCTGACCAGCGTCTCCAACAGCAATAAACAGCTGATTGAGCGGGATTGGGTCAAGGCCGACGCAGCCAACACCTTGAGTTCCATTGCACTGGCCAATGGGCGGCGCACTGTGGAAATTCTCACCGCCCCCACCGATGCCCACCGCGCCCAGATGCGCGCGGAAATCGGCGGTGGGCGTGACGCTTTCATCAAGGCCTTCAAGACCTTGCAAGACATGGTGGAGCTGCCTGAAGCCCGGGCGCTGCTCAAGCAGGCTGAAGAGGCACGCGGGCGCTATGTCATCTCACAGGCCAAGTTCAACAGCTTGGTCGATGAAGGGCGCCTCGAAGAGGCCGCCACCGAACTCAATGGCCACACCCTGCGCGAGCTGAATGCGGTGCAAGTTAGCGTCGATGCGCTGGCACAAGCGGAGCACCGCACGGTGATTGAAAACGGCACCCGGGCTGCGGCCGAGGCGCAAACCGCCCGCCTGATTCTGCTGGCGCTGGGTGGCTTCGGCCTGCTGTGCGGGCTGGTGCTGGCGGTGCGCATCACAAACTCCATCGTCAGGCCCTTGATGGCTGCCGTGCAGGTGGCGCAAGCGGTGGCCGCCGGTGACTTGACCAGCCGCGTCGAAGTGCGCACCAGCGACGAAACCGGCCTGCTGATGCAGGCCCTCAAGGACATGAATCAGAGTCTGTCGGCCATCGTCAGCAATGTGCGTGGCAGCACCGACGCCATTGCCACGGCCACTAGCCAGATTGCTGCCGGCAACCTGGACCTGTCCTCGCGTACCGAAGAGCAGGCCAGCGCGCTGGAGCAGACCTCGGCGTCGATGCAGGAGCTGGCCGGTGCCGTCAAACAAAACTTTGACAGTGGCAAACATGCCAACGAGCTGGCCGAGTCGGCCTCCCAGGTGGCTCTCAAGGGGGGAGCCGTGGTGGCTGAGGTGGTGCACACCATGGAGGCCATCAACACTTCCTCGCGCAAGATCGCCGACATCATCAGCGTCATCGATTCCATCGCCTTCCAGACCAACATCCTGGCCTTGAACGCTGCCGTGGAAGCGGCGCGTGCCGGCGAGCAGGGGCGCGGCTTTGCCGTGGTGGCGTCTGAAGTGCGCAGCCTGGCCGGGCGCTCGGCCACAGCCGCCAAAGAGATCAAGGGCCTGATCGACGCCTCGGTGGACAATGTCAGCCAGGGCTGCACGTTGGTCGAGCAGGCTGGCAGCACCATGGATGAAATCGTCGTCAGCGTGCGCCGTGTGGCCGACATCATGGGCGAGATCAGCCTGGCCAGCCAGGACCAGACCCAGGGCATTGAACAGATCAACCAAGCCATGGTGCAGATGGATCAGGTGACGCAGTCCAACGCTGCACTGGTCGAAGAGGCTGCCGCCGCTGCCCAAGCGCTGGAGGGGCAGGCGCAGGCACTGGTGCGTACCGCCAGCGTGTTTCGCCTGCAACCCCACCACCCATTGCTGGCCCTGGCGGCTTAAGAGGAAAGACGTATGGCTTATTTTGAGTGGGCGGATGACATGGTCATCGACAACGGCCCGATCGACGATGACCACCGCAAACTGGTCCAACAGGTCAACGCCTTGCACAGCGCCACCAGCCAGGGGCGTGGGCAGGACATGGTGGCGCACTTGCTCGCTAGCGTGATTGCCGATACGCAGGAGCATTTGCGCCGCGAAGAACACCTGATGGAAGTGGCCAAATTTCCTGATCTGGAACGGCACAAACAGGGCCACGTGCAGTTTGTGGAAAAGCTGCACGATTTGCAGCAAAAGCACCAGAGCGGCAGCATCACGGTGGCCTCGCAGCTGTCCACTTTGCTGCGCGATTGGCTGTCGCTGCACATTCGGCGCGGCGACAAAGGGTTGCAGCGCTTCCTGCAGTTGCAGCGCTTCCTGCAGCAGCAGCAGCAGCGCCGCCCCGCCGTCAAGTAACAAGTAACAAGTAACGCCGTGTGCTTTTAAAAGCACGTACGCCTTGTGGATGCGCATGATGGGGTGGCTTGGTCAGGGCTCAGGGCTGCAGGTAGAGGCGGACCAGGCGTTGCTGCGCCGCTGCATTGACGCCCAGCACCCGCTCCAGGTAAGGCGCAATACCGCCGTACTCGACTTCCACGCCATGCAATGCGGCTTCCAGGAAATCTTCCTGTACGCGCCACAGCACCTGCAGCCCGGCGGGCGTGGTGGCGGCGTCGCCCCAGTGGCTGGGCGGGCGGTACAGCGTGTTGGTCAGCAGGTAGTCCTGCATCACTACGGCGCGTGGTACGCCCAGCGCCAGCAGGATCAGCGCGGCAGCAAAACCGGTACGGTCTTTGCCGGCGGTGCAGTGAAAGACGAGGGGGGCGTCGCTGTCGAGCAGCAGCTCAAACAACTGCGCAAAGCGCGGCGCGTGCTCAGTGACAAAGCTGCGGTAGGTGGCGTGCATCAGGCGCACCGCCTGCGCCGCGGTCAGGCGGTCACCCTGCGCTTGCAGCGCCTGCTGAATCAGGATCGGCTCAATCTCCAAAGTGTGCGTGGCCACGCCGGGCAGGGCATAGGCCTGCGCCGCGCGCTCGGTGACACCGCGAAAATCGGCGCTGCGGGTGATGCCCAACTCGCCTAGCCGGGCCAGGTCGGCCGGCGTCAGCGCTGCCAGATGGTCAGCGCGGAACAGGTGGCGCCACTTCAGCGGCCGCCCACCGTGTCCGGCGTAGCCGCCCAGATCACGAAAATTGCTGGCCCCGCTCAGGGCGATGGTGCGCGGGGGCGGCTCGGCAGGGGCGGCAGTGGGGGTGGTATGCATGGCAATTCAATGTGTTTTTAGTATCAAATCGGCCTCTAGCCCTTTAAATAGTTGCGCTAGTAGCTATGTTTTTAATAGTATCGGTGCGCTGGGTGCGCTGGGTGCGACTGTGGGGGTGTAACCCAACGCTGCCAGCAGGCTGCTGGGGCGCTGGCGCTGCGCCAGCAGGGTGAGTTGCTGGCGTGCGCGCGTCATGCCGACATAGAGCAGATTCTGTTCTTCGCCGGCCTCGGCCTGCGGCGTCGGAAAGAGGCCGCGCTCCAGAAACGGAATTACCACTTGGCCAAACTCCAGCCCTTTAACCTGCCCGATACTGGCCAGTACCAAACTGGCGGTGCTTTTCAGTGTGTGCTGTTGCTGCTCGATGCGATTGAGGTGCAAAAAATAGTCGCGGGCTGAATCAAAGCCTTGCGCTGCGCTGCACAGGCCGGCTAAGTTGTCGCGCGCGTCTTGGCGGCGTTCGCGCGACACCAGTACCTCGTTGAGGAGGGCGTCGATGTGCAGTGCTTGCAGCAGCCGCGCCAGCATGTCGGGCGCGGGCGGTGCTTGCGCCACCTGTACCGCCCGTTGCAGCCGCTGTTGCATGGCTGGCGCCACGTTGTTCAAGATTTGGTTTTGAAAGAAATTTTGCAGAAACAGCGGGTTGTCAGTGACGCTGCGGATGGCGTCGGCCAGCAAGTCGGCCTGTGACTCGTCCTCGCGCCCGGCGACGACGATGCGGGCACCGCAAAAAAACACCAGCGCCTGCATCAGTTTTTCGCGCGTGCGTGGCTCGGTCACGCTGTCAAAGTTGTCGGTGGCTACCGCCAGCAGGCCGCGCACCAGCAGCACTTCGGGGCGCAGCAGGTAGCTGTCAAAGCCGTTGGTGCGGTAGGGCAGACCCTCGGCCAACAGGCGGTTTTCAATACCGACCGACTGGCCGGGATGGCGTAGCAGCACCGCAAAATCGGCCATTTTGGCGCGCGGCTGGCCACGCCACTGCAGCGCCTGGGCCGCTACCTGCGCGGCGCAGTCGGCGGCATCGTCGTAGGCCAGCAGCGTGACGGCCGTATCGTGCGCTGCCAGCGAGCTGTACGGCTTGTGTGCCAGCCGACCCGCCTTGACCGCCAGCTTGGCACCAAAACGGTGGCTGGGCGTGAGCGGCAAGCGCAGCACCTTGCGTCCAGTGCGCTGCGCGATGGCCTCGCCCATAAAGGCACTGTCGGCGCCGCTGGCGCTGTAAATCACTTGGTCGCGGTCACCGACACCGCAAAAGAACGCCTGCGTGGTGTTGAGCAGCTCTTGCAATACGCGAAACGCGGCCTGGTTGACGTCGTGCATCTCATCGACCAGCAACACCCGCAGCGCGCGCGGCCAAGCGCGCAGCTGCTGCACCGCGCCGCCTTGCTCCAGCCACAGTGCCAGATCGTAGGTGGCGTCGCCCGGCCCCTGAAACACTGGCTGCTGCACCAGTTCGTGCAGGCGAATGCGCTCAAAGGCCAAAAATAGGCGCAGCTGGGTGTAGCTCACGCCAAGCGCACCGGCGTAGTCGGGCGAAGGGCGGGCGCCATCCCGCTCCAGCGTGTCTTTCATCGTGCCCTTGAGCCACGCGGCGCGTTGTAAAAACTCTTCGACAAAGCCGCTGTCGCCGAGGTTGGGCAGCGCCAAATCCTCGGGCCAGCGCTCCTCTTCGTTCCTCTCGACACGCTGCACCGCCTCCCAGACAAAGGGCTGCAGTTCTTCCAGCGTCTGGTACGGCGTGGCGGGCCGGTCCAGCGTTGCTTGCAGCAGTTGCGCGCAAAAATCTTCAAAACGGCTGATGCGAAAACGCTGCGCCACCGGCGCCGGCACGCCGACCTTTTGCAGCGCCGCCCGCAGCGCTTGGCAGGCGGTCTCGGTGTGCGTCAGCGCCAAAAAATCTTCCGGCCGAATGCCGCGCGCCCAGCCCTCGGCCATGCGCAGCGCCAGCGTGGTGGTTTTGGCGGCGCCGGCGTTGGCCTCGATCAGCAGGGTTTGCGCGCTGGCGGTTTGCACCGCCAGCTGCTCTGCCGTGGGGGTCATGGTTTTGGCAGCAAAAGCCGCCACGCTGGTCATGCCAAGTGTTTGCCGACGATGCCGGCCAGCTCAAACATGGTGATTTGCGGCTTGCCAAACACCGGCAGCAGTTGGGCGTCGGCGTTGATGGCGCGCTTGTTGACGCTGTCTTGCAGGTTATGGGCCTTGACGTAGTCCCACACTTTTTTGATGACCTCGGTGTGCGCTACCGGTTCGCTGCCAATCACCGCGGCCAGTGCGGCGCTGGGCTGCTTGCCGACGGCGGGTTTGCGCGGGGCTTTGACTGCGGCAGTTTTGGCGGCAGTGCTCTTGGTGGCGGTGGATTTAGTGGTTTTTTTGGTTGCAGCGCTGGTGGGACGTGCGCTAGTAGCTACAGTTTTGGTAGCGCCAGCGGCAGTCTTGCGCGGCGGGAATTTGCTCGGCGCAAATTCAAAGCCGACCTTGCCGGCTTCGGCGTCCCACGCCAGATGCGCCTTGAAGGCACGGCGGGTGCGCATGCTGACGAACTTGTCCAACAGGTCGGTCTTGCCGGTTTCCAGCAGCTTGGTGACTTGCTCGCGCTCCACCGGTTGCTGCAAGATGATTTTGCCGGTCTTGAAGGTGCAGCTCGGTGTCGGCTGGGCGTGGGTCGGTACGGCTTTGCTGCAGACGTAGTTGCTGCCGTGCTCGTGCACCGGTGCACCGCAGGCGGGGCAGGGACCCAGGCTGGCGTCGGTGAATTCCACCAGTTCGCCCGATTCTTCGGCTTTCTTGTCGTCGCCAAAGTCAAATTCGAGCTTGTAGTTGTGCGTTTCCTCGTCGTACTTGAGCACGATCTCGGACGTGAACGGCCAGCCAGCCTTGGAGCGAAAGCCCTCCAGCGGGCCGATCTTGTGCGTTGCCAGCAGTGCCTCGGCTTCGTTCGGCTCAAAGGTGCGGCCCGCCGGCGATTTGCCAAACGAGAAGCCGCACGGCTCGGCGCCGGCCTTGCCGATACAGGCGTAGCGGCGGTAGTTTTCTGTCACCACGCCGCCGCAGTTGGGGCAGGGCGCTTCCAGGCGGGCGTAGTCGCCGGGGATGGTGTCGCGGTCGTACTCTTTGGCTTTTTTCACCATGCGCTCGGTCATGGCGGCAATTTCTTGCATGAAAGTGGCGCGCGACAGCAGGCCTTTTTCCATCTGCGACAGCTTGTATTCCCACTCACCGGTCAGGTCGGCGCGGGCCAGTTCTTTCACTTCGAGGCCGCGCAGCAGCGTCATCAGCTGAAACGCTTTCGCCGTGGCGATGATTTCGCGGCCTTCACGCAGCATGTATTTTTCGGCCAGCAAGCCTTCGATGGTGGCGGCGCGCGTGGCGGGCGTGCCCAGACCCTTTTCCTGCATCGCCTCGCGCATGGTTTCGTCTTCAATCTGCTTGCCGGCGCTCTCCATCGCGCCCAGCAGCGTGGCTTCGGAGTAGCGCGCCGGGGCTTTGGTTTTCAGGGCCTTGGCATCGACCTGCTCGGCATTCGGGCGCTCGCCTGGCTGCACTGGCACCAAGTTTTGGCCCTTGTCGCCTTCTTTGGCGTCGGGCACTTCGCTGGCAATTTCTTTGCCGTAAATCGCCAACCAACCCGGTTTGACCAGCACCTTACCCTCGGTCTTGAAGTGCTGCACGGTGCCGGCTTGCTCGACTTTGCTGATGCGCGTCGTCACCAAGTATTCAGCGCTCGGGAAGAACACCGCCATGAAGCGGCGCACCACCAGGTCGTACAGCTTTTGCTCGGCTTCGGACAGCTCGCCGGGGGCTTGCAGCGTCGGGATGATGGCAAAGTGGTCCGACACCTTGCTGTTGTCAAAAATGCGTTTGTTCGGCTTGACATAGCTGCCATTCAGCGCCGTGCGCGCGTGCGGTGCCAAGTGCGCCATGCCGCTGCTGGCCAGCATCTCGAAGGTTTCTTTGGCCACCGGCACATAGTCTTCCGGCAACGCGCGCGAGTCGGTCCGGGGATAGGTCAGCGCCTTGTGGCGCTCGTACAAAGCCTGTGCCAGCGCCAGCGTGGTTTTGGCGGAAAAGCCGAACTTGCCGTTGGCCTCGCGCTGTAGGCTGGTCAGGTCGAACAACTGGCCGGGCGCTTGCGTCGTCGGCTTGCTTTCTTCCGTTACCGTGGCGGCTTGGCCGCGCGAGGCGTCGGCAATGGCGCGGGCTTGGTCGGCGGACCACACGCGGTCGGCGCGCTGCTCGGCGTCTTCGGGGTTTTTCTTCCACTGCGGATCAAACCATTTGCCCGGGTAATGGCCCGCCTGGGCGGCAAAACTGGCGTGGATTTCCCAGTAATCGCGGCTGATGAATTTGCGGATTTTTTCTTCGCGCTCGACCACCAAGGACAGCGTCGGCGTCTGCACCCGGCCCACCGTGGTCAAAAAGAAGCCGCCGCCCTGCGAGTTGAACGCCGTCATGGCGCGCGTGCCGTTGATGCCGACCAGCCAGTCGGCCTCCGAGCGGCTGCGCGCCGCGTCGGCCAGGCCCTGCATCTGCTCATTGCTGCGCAGTTGGTTAAAGCCGTCGCGGATCGCCTGCGGCGTCATCGATTGCAGCCACAGCCGCTGCACCGGTTTGCCCAGCGGCTTGGCGCCACCGGCGTATTGCTCGATCAGGCGGAAGATCAGCTCCCCCTCGCGGCCGGCGTCGCAGGCGTTGATCAGTTCGGTGACGTCTTTGCGCTTGGCCAGTTTGACGACGGCGTTCAGGCGGGTTTTGGTTTTATCCACCGGCTTCAGATCAAAGCGCGGCGGAATGACGGGCAGGTTGGCAAAGCTCCACTTGCCGCGCTTGACGTCGAACTCTTCCGGCGCCTGGATCTCTACCAAGTGGCCGACGGCGCTGGTGACAACGTAGCGCTCATTTTCAAAGTGCTCATCGTGTTTGTCGAACTTGCCGGCAATGGGCGTCAGGGCGCGCACGATGTCTTGTGCAACGGATGGTTTTTCTGCAATTACCAGGGTCTTGGTCATGTTGGGTTCTCGCCATACGGCTAGTACCGGAGAGATGCTCCGGGCGCTTCTACAATCTGGGCCTCTCGCGCGTGCCTGCGCACGCACATGTGTGCTCATTTAAATTAACAGAGTTTTGCCATGTCCCGCACCGCACCGCGCGCCAGCACCGGCCGCCGAATCCAGATGCGCACCTCCGGCGTGCACGGCAAGGGTGTTTTTGCCGTGCAGGAGATTGCCGAGGGCGAAGTGCTGATCGAGTACACCGGCCAGATCATTGGCTGGCAGGAGGCGCAAGACCGCCACCCGCACGATCCGCTGCAGCCGAACCACACGTTTTACTTTCATGTCGATGAAGACCGCGTGATTGATGCCCACTTTGGCGGAAATTCTTCGCGCTGGATCAACCACAGCTGCGCGCCCAACTGCTTTGCCGACGAGCAGGATGGGCGTATTTTTATCACGGCGCTGCGCAACATTGCGGCGGGTGAAGAGCTGAATTACGACTATGGCCTGATGCTTGATGAGCGCTACACCAAGAAGCTCAAGGCCGAATACCCGTGCTGGTGCGGCGCTGCCACTTGCCGCGGCACCTTGCTGGCGCCCAAGCGTGGCCCGGCAGCGCCCAAACCGCTGAAAAAACCCGCACCACTGGGTACCCGTCCATGAACCAACCCATCCGCTGGCCGGCCGAGGCGATCTGGGAGGCGGTGGCACCGTTGCTGCCGGGCTTCACCGTGGAGGTGCTGCCTTGTATCGACTCGACCAACAGCGAACTGATGCGCCGTGCCCGTGCCGGGCGCTGCGAGCCGATTTTGTTGGTAGCCGCGCAGCAGACTGCCGGGCGCGGGCGCCTGGGCCGGGTCTGGCACAGCGGTGTGGCGGTGGTTGCTGCCGATACCGCGCCGCCTTCGCTCACCTTTTCCCTGGGCTTGCCGCTGGCGCCGGCCGATTGGTCGGGCCTGTCGCTGGCCGTCGGTGTCAGCGTGGCCGAAAGCCTGCAGCCGGTGCTGCCGAGTGCCACCAGTGGGGGGCGCGCCCTGCCGCGCATCGGGCTGAAGTGGCCGAATGATTTGTGGCTGGGCGGCACTGGGGGCGACCGCAAACTGGGCGGCATTCTAGTCGAGACGGCCAGCTTTGTCGCCCCGCAGCAGCCCGGCCTGGGCGCTGCCCCCGCTGCAGCAGCGCGCTACGTCGTGGTGGGAATCGGGCTGAACGTGCAGGCGTGCGCTGCTACTGGTCTGTCGATGCCACCGGGCAGTTTGCAAGAGATCGATGCGGACTTGGATGCTCCCACCGCGTTGGGGCGCATCGTGGCGCCACTGGTCGCCATGCTGCAGTCGTTTGAAGCCTATGGTTTTGAGCCGATGCAGCCGCGCTTTGCCGTGCGCGATGTGTTGCAAGACCGGCAGGTGAACCTGAGCGATGGCAGCAGCGGCACGGCGCATGGCGTCGGTCGCGATGGCGCCTTGCAGGTATTGACGGCGCAGGGCATGCAGTCTGTCACCAGTTCTGAGGTTAGCGTGCGCCCGGCCAGCGCCGCCGCGCTGCCGCCGCACTGAGCCGCACCGCCCATGCTGCGTCTTTTTGCCATTTTTTTACTGCTGGCCAATGTCAGCTATTACGTTTGGTCGGACGGCTGGCTGCGTTCTTGGGGGCTGGCGCCGACGCAAGAGTCCGAGCCACAGCACGCGGCGCAGCAGATCAGCCCGGAGGCGCTGCGCATCCTGCCCCGCCCAGATGCCGCCCCGGAGGCCGCAGCTGCCGATCCCGACACGCCGCCGGCGCGACCTGTGCCCCCCGAACCAGCCCCGGCTGCCGCTGCCCCCCTCAGCGCGGCGCCGCCTGCACCCGTGCAAGCTGTGGTATTGCAGCGCACCGTGACACTGCCACCCGTGGCGGCCTCCAGTGGCGAATGCCTGCAGGCCGGCCCTTTTGACCCGGCGCAGGCCCAAGTCTGGCGCCAAGCTGCCAGCGCGCTGCCCCAGGGCAGTTGGCGCTTGGAGAGCAGCCCCGTGCCGGGGCGCTGGATGATTTACATGGGCCGCTTTGCCGATGCCGACGTGCTGGCCAAAAAGCGCGTCGAACTGCGCATTCGCAAGGTGTCCTTTGACCGGATCAACAACCCGGAGCTGGAGCCGGGCCTGGCGCTGGGGCGGTTTTCTTCCGAAGAGGCGGCCCAGCGCGGGTTGGTCAACCTGAGTAACCGCGGCGTACGCACCGCGCGCGTGCTGCTGGAGCGTCCCGCATCCGAGACCTTTACGCTGCGCCTGCCGCTGGTCGATGCTGCACTGCAGGCGCGACTCAGCCGCCTGCATTCGGCGCTGGCAGGCAACCCGCTGCGCTCGTGTTTTAGCCCTAAATAGGCCTCAAACGCTTATTGGATATGCGGTGTCGGCTATTTATTCGATAGTGGGATCGGCCGATCGGCGCTGCCGCCACGCCGGCAGATGCCTTACAAATCCACCGGCCGTGCGGGCAGGCGCAGCGTGAAACAGGCCCCGGGTGGAGTTTGGCCGGGGTGGGCGTCTTCGACGGTCAGCTCGGCACCGTGCTGGCGGGCGATTTCTTGCACGATCGGCAGGCCCAGGCCCGAGCCATCGGCGCCGCTGCCCAAGGCGCGGTAGAACGGCTGAAAAATCAGCTCACGCTCGGCTTCGGGCACGCCGGGGCCGGAGTCTTCGACCTGGACCACCAGCATCCGGCCAAACGGATCGGCCAGCACGCGCGCCGTGATGACGCCGGGTTTGTCCAAGCTGGACGGCGTGTAGTTCATGGCGTTGTCCAGCAGGTTGCGCACCAACTCTTTCAGCAGCGTCGAATTGCCGTCCACCCAGACCCCCGGATCGCCGGGTTGGGCGCCGTCATAGCCCAGGTCGATGTGTTTTTCCAGTGCGCGTGGCACCGAGTCGCGCACCACCTCGATGGTCAGGCGCGCCATGTCGCAGGCGACAAACGCCTTGAGCGTGCTGCTGCTTTCGGCGCGTGCCAGTGCCAGCAACTGGTTCACGGTGTGCGTGGCGCGGATGCTGGCGTGACCAATCTGTTGCAGCGAGCGCTTGAGTTCTTCATTGCTGGTGCCTTCGCGCTGCGCCAGGTCGGCCTGCATGCGCAGGCCGGCCAGCGGAGTTTTGAGCTGGTGGGCGGCGTCGGTCAGAAAGCGTTTTTGTGTCGCCAGCGAATCGCTCAAGCGCGTCAGCAAGTCGTTCACCGAGGCCACCAGCGGCGCTACTTCCAGCGGTACGGTGCGGTGGTCGAGCGGGCTCAGGTCGTCTGAATTGCGTGCGCGGATGCGTTCTTCCAGCTGGTTCAGCGGCTTGATGCCGCGCGCCAGCGCCAGCCACACCAGCAGCACCGCCAGCGGCAGGATGACAAATTGCGGCAGCATCACGCCTTTGATGATTTCGGTCGCCAGCACGCTGCGTTTTTCGCGCGTTTCGGCGACCTGCACCAATGCTTGGCGCGCTTCACGGCCCGGCAGGCGCACCCAGATATAGGCCATGCGGATGTCGATGCCGCGCAGTTCGGCGTCGCGCAGCAGCACTTCCCCAGGGACGTGGACTTCGTCTTCGGGCGGCAGCGGTAGCGCGCGTTCGCCCGAGAGCAGCTCGCCGACCGGCCCGGTCACTTGGTAATAGACCATGTCTGAGTCGTCGGCGCGCAGGATTTCGCTGGCGGGCTGGGGCAGATTGAACTGCGCCTTACCCTTGTGCACCGTGATCAGCTGCGCCAGCGCATGCGCGTTGTATTCAAGCGCACGGTCAAACGGTTTGTTGGCAATGCCCTGCGCCACCAGCCAGGTCAGCGCCAGGCTGATCGGCCACAGCAGCAGCAACGGCGTCAGCATCCAGTCGAGGATTTCGCCGAACAGGGAGCGCTGCTCGCGCTGGAAAAGCTTCAAGGTGACCGCCTTTTAGTCTGGGATTTTTTCCAGGCAGTAACCCAGGCCGCGCACGGTGGCGATGCGGATCGGGTCTTTTTCAATCTTCTTGCGCAGACGGTGGATATAGACCTCGATGGCGTTGTTACTCACTTCTTCGCCCCATTCGCACAGGCGCTCGACCAGCTGGTCTTTGCTGACCAGACGGCCGGCGCGCTGCAGCAGCACTTCCAGCAGGCCCAGCTCGCGCGCCGACAGTTCAACCATCTTGCCGTCGATGGTAGCGACGCGCCCGGCCTGGTCATACACCAGCGGGCCGTGCTTGATGGTGGCGCTGGTGGTGCCCATGCCGCGGCGCGTCAGGGCGCGCACGCGTGCTTCGAGTTCCTGCAGCGAGAACGGCTTGGCCATGTAGTCGTCGGCACCAAAGTCCAGACCTTTGACGCGCTCTTCGACGCTGTCGGCGGCGGTGAGAATCAGCACCGGCAGAGCGGAACCACGGCTGCGCAGCTTTTTCAGCACTTCCAGGCCGTGCATTTTGGGCAGGCCCAAGTCGAGGATGAGCAGATCAAATTCGTTGTTGGTCAGCAGCGCCGCATCGGCTTCGCTGCCACTGGACACATGATCGACCACGGCACCCGAACTGCGCAGTGTGCGCAGCAGGCCATCGGCCAACACCTGGTCGTCTTCGGCAATAAGAATGCGCATGGGAGAAATCTTTCCTGTGGGGCTCTTGGAGGCCTAGGGCGGCATGGCGCCGCGCTGTCAGGCCTGATTTTAGGCGCCTGCCCCGTCAGAAGGCCGCTGCGCTGGCATAGGCCTCCAGCCCGATGGCCACCACCACGGCCACTTCATCCCCCACTTCAGCGCGAAATTCTGCTTCGGCCTGCGCTAGTGCCTCGCGAAACGCCTGCAGCCAGGCCAAGCCGGTGGGCGTGAAACAGACGCGGCGGGCGCGTGCGTCCCGCGGGTCGGGTTGGCGGGTGACCAACCCCCAGGCGCTGCACTGATCGACCAGATGGGCCATGGCCTGCTTGCTCATGCCGGCGCGGTGTGCCAAGTCGGTCAGGCGGTCACCGCCCAGGGACAAATGGCGCGTGATGTGGACGTGCGCGGCGCTGATCTGGTCGCGTGCGGCCAGGTTGGACAGCGCCAGCGGCACCTCGACATTGCGCGCCATCAGCTGCAGCACGCGGGCGTCAAAACGGCGCAGTGCGTCCCCCATCAGCCGGCCCAGGTGCGTCTGGCGCCAGCCGTCGTCCGGCGGATGCAGCGCGGCAGAAGGAGCGATTTCCGTCATGGTATATGGTCAAGTAAACTGACTAAAAAATAGACTTTTAATTTTCATAACCGTCTTAAACTACTGTTCAAGCATCCAGTTCGACATGGTTTGCAGGCCCGATGATATTTTTATCCTGTTGATTTTCAAGGAGATTTCCATGAACGCACCTATTAGCCGCAGTATGCCCGCCGACGGCGAAAAAGCCAAAGCCCTGGCCGCTGCCCTAGCGCAAATCGAGAAGCAGTTTGGCAAGGGAACCATCATGCGCCTGGGGGAAGGTGAAGTGATCGAAGACATCCAGGTCGTCTCCACCGGCTCGCTGGGGCTGGACGTCGCGCTGGGCGTGGGCGGTCTGCCGCGGGGCCGCGTGATCGAGGTTTATGGTCCCGAGTCTTCGGGCAAGACCACGCTGTCACTGCAAGTCATTGCCGAAATGCAAAAGCAGGGCGGCCAGTGCGCTTTTGTCGATGCCGAGCACGCGCTGGACATCCAGTACGCGCAAAAATTGGGCATCAACCTGCAAGACCTGCTGATCAGCCAGCCCGACACCGGCGAGCAGGCGCTGGAAATTGTGGACAGTCTGGTGCGCTCGGGTGCGGTGGATCTGATCGTTATCGACTCGGTCGCGGCGCTCACGCCCAAGGCCGAAATTGAAGGCGATATGGGTGATAGCTTGCCCGGCTTGCAGGCCCGCCTGATGAGCCAGGCACTGCGCAAGCTCACCGGCACCATCAAGAAGACCAATTGCATGGTGATCTTCATCAACCAGATCCGCATGAAGATTGGCGTCATGTTTGGCTCGCCCGAAACAACTACCGGCGGCAATGCGCTCAAGTTCTACGCCTCGGTGCGCCTCGATATTCGCCGCATCGGCTCGATCAAGCGCGGCGATGAGGTGATCGGCAACGAAACCCGCGTCAAGGTGGTTAAAAACAAGGTGTCGCCACCGTTCAAGACTGCCGAGTTCGATATCCTGTTTGGCGAAGGCATTTCGCGTGAGGGTGAAATCATCGACATGGCCGTGGTGGCGCGTCTGGTGGAAAAGTCCGGTGCCTGGTATGCGTACAACGGCGAGAAAATTGGCCAGGGACGCGACAACGCACGCGAATTTTTGCGCGAAAACCCGGCGCTGGCGCACGAGATTGAAAACAAGGTGCGCGACAGCCTGGGCATTGCTGCGCTGCCCGCCGCGCTGGTGGCTGCTGCACCGGCCGCCGCAGTGGTGCCCACAGACGACGCCGATGGCGTGGTGGCTGCGCCTGCAGCCCGCGCCCGTAAATCAGAGCAAAAAGTGGACTAGATGCTTGATGGGTAAGCGCTGATAGCTATCTTATTGATAGTATTGGCGCTTGCTGCAGTCTTTGATCCCATGGCCACCACACCCATTTCCCTGAAAGGCCGTGCGCTGCGTTACTTGGCGGGGCGCGAGCATTCGCGCGCCGAGCTGGTGCGCAAGCTGGCGCCGCACGCAGAAGAGCCCGGCCAGATCGAGCGTGTGCTCGATGACTTGCAGGCCAAGGGCTTTATCAGCGAGGAGCGGGTCGTGGCTTCCGTGCTGAATCGGCGTGCCGCCAGCCTGGGCGGTGCGCGCTTGCGCCAAGAGCTGCAAGCCAAAGGGTTGGAGCCAGAATTGGTGCGCCATGCCGTGGCGCAGCTGAAAGACAGTGAACTGGAGCGCGCCCAAGCGGTATGGCACAAGCGCTTTGGCGCTGCACCGGAAGACACCAAACAGTGGGCGCGCCAAGTGCGCTTTCTGCTGGCGCGCGGCTTTGCTGGCGAGGTGGTGCGGCGCGTGGTGCCGGACGCACCCCGCTGAACCTACCGCTGCTGGGCACATTTTCTTTACCGGCTGGCGCGGAGCCCGTTCAGCGTTCATCACCCAACAGCTTGCCGTTGACCGTAGTACCGTACAGCGAATAGGGCGCGTTGTGGAATTGCGCCCGTGTCGTAGCTACGTCCTGCGTGAAGCGCGGGTCCTGCGGCCGCTCCTGGCTGTTGATGTAGGTGGAGACATCCCAGGCGTCCTGCAGGCTGAGCGAGCCACCCCGACCCAGCGGCATGTTGGCCTGGATGAAGGCCGCTGCCTTGTCCACCTCGTGCATGCCTGCGCCCCAGTTGTACGAGCGCGCGCCCCACAGCGGCGGAAACACCTGCACATTGCCGCTGCGCTGCCCCTGGCCATCGGCACCATGGCACAGCGCGCACTGCGCAACAAACACCGTCTGGCCTCGAGCGAAGTCCGGCACCTTCGCTGGTGCTGGCGCCTTGCCGTAGCCGGCGCCCGGCAGCTTCTTGCCGACCGGTGCACCCTGCGCCATCCAGTAGGCATAGGCCTCCAGCGCCACCAGCACCTCGTCACCCGGATCGGGGGCTTTGCCGTTCATGCTGTAGGTGAAGCAGCCACGCAGGCGCTCGGAAAAAGTATCGACGTGCTTGGTCTTGGAGCGGTAGGCCGGGTACAGCGGATAGGCGCCCCACAGTGGCGCCGATTGCGCCTTGCGCCCGGCGTCCAGGTGGCAATTGGAGCAGTTGAGGCTGTTGCCGACAAAACCGGGTGCATGGGTGGCTGTCTGCAGGAAGATCTGCTCGCCGCGCCGAATCACTGCGCCCATCGGAGTGTCCGGAATCTGCCGCGCATCCGGGGGTACAAAACCGGCTACGGTGATGGCGCTTGGCTGGCCATTGGCGCTGCCATGGGCAAAGCTGGCATCGGCTGAGGTCGGCGTGGGCGTGACAAGGATGCTGTCATCTTCTGCTGCCGCCTGTGGCGTGGTCAGCGCTGCGCTGACAGCGAGGCTGTTTTTGTTGGCTGCGGCGCTGGGCCCTTGGAGGGTTGTGGCTGAACCGGTGGCTGGCGCTGGGTAAGGGGTGTGTAGTACCCGGCTGACCAGCATGTTGTAGCCCACCACCACCAGCAGACACAGCAGCACAGCAGCTATTGCAATGCCCATCAGACCGCGTGTTTCACGCTGGCTGTGGGTCGAAGGGCGATGGGCGGTGCCGCTGTCGGGCGATGGAGGCAGGGGGGCGTGGTGCGTGGTCATGGCTTGCCTTGCGAGGTGGCGTGCACAGCGCTGGGGGAAGGGGCTACAGCTGCTGCGGGGGCTGGCCCTTGCGGCGCCAGACTGGCCGCGCCGGCGACCGGTTGCTCCTGCAGGCGCAGGTAATAAGCAGCGATGGCCGTGAGGTCCTGCGGCGTCAGTTTTTGTGCCACCGTGACCATCAGCTGCAGCGGGCCGGGTGGGCGTTTGCCGCTTTGCCAGGCCGTTACCTGGGCCTGCATGTAGGCGGCGCTCAGACCGGCAATCGCTGGAAAATGTTCTCCCACCCCGCGTCCATCCGGGCCATGGCACTGCGCGCACGCCGGAATGCCGTCGGCCCAACGGCCGCGCTGTACCAGCCAGGCGCCGGCATCTGCCGGGTTGGCGGCCGGCACGGTGACGGCATGTTGCACGGAGGGCTGCCCGGCATAAAACGCCACCACATCGGCGCGTTGCTGGGCGTTCAGGCCCTTGGCAATCGGTCCCATGATGGCCTGGGCGCGGCTGCCGTCGGCAAACGCCTGCAATTGGGCCAGCAGATAGGCGGTGCCATTACCGGCCAGGGGCGGGAAGGCGGCGCTGCCCTCCCCCCGTGGACCATGGCAGGTGGCGCAGGCCGCCACCGCAGGCGGCAGGCCGTTGTTTGCAATGCCTTGCCCGACCTTGCCGTTGGCTGTGAGGGCGGGTGCTGCGGGGGCCGGGCCGGCAGGCACGGCAGGGGCCGCCGTCTGCGCCCCTGCTGCTGCACACAGCAGCAGGCTGGCAGTGCATCCGACCGAGACACGGCCGGCAGAGGCCAGCGCACGCCGCCAGGAAGAAAGAGAAGAGGTCATGCCAAACCACCGCAGGAGAGAAACATGCTGTCGATGCTAGGCAGCCATGCGCCCGGTGTGTGTCGGACGAAGCGCCGCCTGCGCGCGGCTCGGCAGGCCCCAGGCGCCCTACAGCCCCAGCATCAGTTGCAGGTTTTGTACCGCCGCGCCGCTGGCGCCCTTGCCCAGGTTGTCCAGACGCGCCACCAGTACCGCTTGGCGATAGGTCTCGTTGCCGAAGACGCGCAGCTCCAGCTGGTTGGTACCGGCCAGGGTGTCGGCGGCGAGTTTGCCGTCGTCCGTGGCGGGCAAGACTTTCACCCATTGCTCAGGCGTATTGGTCTGGGCGTAGTGCGCGGCCAGAGCGTTGTGCAGATCGGCGGCGGTGGGCGCGCCGGGCAGCAAGTCCAGGTGCAGCGGTAATTGCACCAACATGCCCTGGGCAAAATTGGCCACCGCAGGAATGAAGATCGGCCGGCGCGTCAGGCCGGTGTAGTGCAGGATTTCAGGGATGTGTTTGTGCGCCAGGCCCAGGGCATAGGCCTCGTAAGGCGGCGCGTTGCCGGCTTCATAGGCTTCCATCATCGGCCGGCCGCCGCCGCTGTAGCCGCTGACCGAGGGCAGGGACAGCGCAAAGTCTTTCGGCACTAATCCGGCATCGACCAGCGGGCGCAGCAGGGCAATCGCGCCGGTGGCGTAGCAGCCCGGGTTGGAGACTCGGCTGGATTGGCGTACGGCGTCTGCTTGACCGGCACACAGTTCCGGAAAACCAAATACCCAGCCCGGCGCGGTGCGGTGCGCGGTGCTGGCGTCGATGATCTTGATGCTGCGGCCGGTGGCTTGCTCCATCTCGTCCACCATGGCCACGCTGTCGCGCGCGGCGTCGTCGTGTAGGCACAACACCACCAGATCGACGCCAGCGATCAGCGCACGCTTGGCGGCCGGGTCTTTGCGCTGCTCGGGCGCAATGCTGACCAGTTGCACTTGCGCCATGGCTTGCAGGCGTTCGCGAATTTGCAGGCCAGTGGTGCCGGCTTCGCCATCAATAAAAATTTTGAACATGGGTTACTCCAGCACGGGGGCCTGTCAACGGGCAGATCGTGTAAGTTTTTCACAAGGTGCGATACGTCGCCGCATGATACATTCTGCGGCTGCCATGTCCCATGCCCGCCGCCAGACATTCCAACCATGGTAGCCGGGTGAAATCCAGTTCCTGAGAGAGCCCTCATGAAGATTCACGAATACCAAGCCAAGGAAATCTTGCGCAATTTTGGTGTGCCCGTTCCACGTGGCATTCCCGCTTTCACCGTTCAAGAGGCTGTGGAAGCAGCCCAGAAATTGGGCGGCCCTGTCTGGGTTGTCAAAGCCCAGATCCACGCTGGTGGACGTGGCAAGGGTGGTGGCGTCAAAGTCGCCAAGACCATTGAGGACGTCAAGCGCATTGCGAGCGAAATTTTGGGCATGCAGCTCAAAACCCACCAGACCGGCCCCGAAGGCCAGAAGGTGCGCCGCCTGTACATCGAAGACGGTGCCGACATCCAGAAGGAATACTACGTTTCGCTGGTGACCGATCGTGCTACGCAAAAGGTGGCGTTCATCGCTTCCAGCGAAGGCGGTATGGACATCGAGGAAGTGGCCCATTCCACGCCTGAAAAAATCATCACCGAATTCATCGACCCGCTGACTGGCCTGAGCGCCGAGCAAGCCACCAAGATTGCCAATGGCATCGGTCTGCCAGCGGAGTCCACCGCGCAAGCCATCGACATTTTCCAGAAGCTCTACCAGTGCTACATGGATACCGACGCGTCGTTGGTCGAAATCAACCCGCTGAATCGCAACAGCAAAAATGAACTGATGGCACTGGACGCCAAGTTCAACTTTGACCCGAACGCGCTGTTCCGCCATGCCGATATCGTGACCTACCGCGATCTGGACGAAGAAGACCCGGCCGAAGTGGAAGCCTCCAAGTTCGACCTGGCCTACATCAGCCTGGACGGCAACATTGGCTGCTTGGTCAACGGTGCTGGCTTGGCCATGGCCACCATGGACACCATCAAGCTGTTTGGCGGCGAGCCAGCCAACTTCTTGGACGTCGGCGGCGGTGCAACCGCTGAGAAGGTCACCGAAGCCTTCAAGATCATGCTGGCCAACCCCAAGGTCGAAGGCATTTTGGTCAACATCTTTGGCGGCATCATGAAGTGCGACACCATTGCTTCCGGCGTGATTGCCGCCTGCAAGGCCGTCAACCTGTCAGTGCCACTGGTGGTGCGCATGAAGGGTACCAACGACGAGCTGGGCAAGAAGCTGCTGGCAGAGTCGGGTCTGCCCATCATCTCTGCCGACACCATGGCCGAAGCGGCCACCCAGATCGTTGCGGCGGTGTCCAAGTAATTTTGCGGGACAGACCGCAGGCCGCGCAGCGGACCCGCTCTGTCACCCACTGAATAGGTAACTTTCATGTCGATCTACATCAATAAAGACACCAAGGTCATCACCCAGGGCATCACGGGCAAGACCGGCCAGTTCCATACGGAAAAGTGCCAGGAATACGCGAACGGCAAGAACTGCTTCGTCGCCGGCGTGAACCCGAAGAAGGCCGGCGAGTCGATCTTCAACATCCCCATTTACGCTTCGGTCAAAGAAGCTGCGCACCAAACCGGCGCTACTGTGTCGGTGATCTATGTGCCACCGGCTGGCGCTGCGGCTGCCATCTGGGAAGCGGTTGAAGCCGACCTAGACATGGCGATCTGCATCACCGAAGGCATCCCCGTCCGTGACATGCTGGAAGTGCGTAACAAAATGCGCGCCAAAGAAGCTGCTGGCGGCAAGCGCACGCTGCTGCTGGGCCCAAACTGCCCCGGCATCATCACGCCTGACGAAATCAAGATCGGCATCATGCCCGGTCACATCCACCGCAAGGGCCGCATTGGCGTGGTTTCGCGCTCCGGCACGTTGACCTACGAAGCCGTGGCGATGCTGACCGAAGTCGGTCTGGGCCAGTCCACTGCTGTGGGCATTGGTGGCGACCCGATCAACGGTTTGAAGCACATCGATGTGATGCGTGCCTTCAACGACGATCCAGATACCGACGCCGTCATCATGATTGGTGAAATCGGTGGTCCGGATGAAGCGGAAGCTGCTCTGTGGTGCAAGGCCAACATGAAGAAGCCTATCGTTGGCTTTATCGCTGGCGTCACGGCTCCTGCCGGCAAGCGCATGGGCCACGCTGGTGCGCTGATCTCTGGCGGTGCCGACACGGCCGATGCCAAGCTGGCCATCATGGAAGAGTCCGGCTTCATCATCACGCGCAACCCGTCTGAGCTGGGTCACCTGCTCAAGGCGCAGCTGAAGTAAAAACAGCGCCTGCGTATCCCATCAGCGTCTGCGGCCTCGGTTGCAGGCGCTTTTTTTATGGACGAGATAAGCCAGCAGAGTGTTTTCTGCGCGTAGCCCGCCCGGCGCAGCGCAGCGCATGAGAGTTTTCCCCCGGTGGTCGGCCCGATTTTCCCCGTAAAATCAATTACAACCGGTTACCAGACATACACTCAGTGGCAAAGACAACAGGCGGACAGGAGCCTGCGCAGTGGCGCAGACAGGGGCAGGCGCTGTGGGCGGTCCTGGCTTTGGCGAGCCTGATCGGCCTGTACTTGACCACGCCTGTCTTTCTGCCCCTGGAGCGGCGCGTCTACGATGCAGCTGTCACCACTGCCGCTCTGCGGCCGCTGCCCGAAATTGCCGTCATTGCCATCGATGACGCCAGTCTGGCCCATCTGGGCCCCTGGCCTTGGTCTTACCAGCTGCACGCCCAATTGCTAGACCAATTGACTGCTGCGGGCCCCAAAACCATTGTCTATACCAGCGTCTTTCAACCGCCACAAACCGACCCTGTCGTGCGTGCCCGCCTACTGCCACTGGGGTCGACCGCCGTGTCAGGGTCTGGCTCCGCAGCGTTGTTGCCCGTAGCCGGCGCGCGCGATCGCGCGACCGATTCTGTGGCGGCATGGTCAGTCGAGGCGCCACCTGCGCCTGAGCCGCTTGCCGATCCCGACGCGCGTCTGACCAGCAGCCTGCAGCGCGCTGGCAATGTGCTGCTGGCGGCTGATTACGTTGTCAGCTCGGCGGCCACGAGCGACGCCGCCATCCCGCCCACGCGTCCCGCGCAGATACTTCACAAAAGTGCGCTGCCCGATCTGGGGGCGGAGATTCTCCCTGCGGTGCCCACTCACAAACCACTGGACGAATTTGACCAGGCTGGCGTCGGTGTCGGCCACTTGGTCTTGCTGGCCGATACCGACGGCACCGTACGCAGCCTGCCCTTGCTGCTGCGCCATGAGAGCGCTGGCGTGCCTTCGCTGGCGTTGTTGGCGGCGGCCCACAGCCTGCACCTGGGGGTAGATGATGTGCAGCGCGTGGCCGGCCCGGCCCTGCGTGTCGGTGCACTCACCGTGTCCACCGACGCCGCTGCGGTATTGCGGCCCCATTTCTATGCCTCCCGCCCCAACCAGCCAGCGTTTGTGCAGCATTCTTTTCACGATGTTCTGGGCGGGCGGGTGGATTCGCGCATTTACCACGACAAAGTGGTGCTGATCGGCGTCACGGCCGCCGTCCTGCAAACGCCTGTGGTTGTGCCCGGTGGGCAGCAGTGGGCGCCCGTGCAGGTGCTGGCGCACAGCCTCTCCAGTTTGCGCCAGGGCCATGGCTACACCTTGCCCGCTTGGGCCTCGAAGAGCCTGTGGCTGGCCTTGCTGCTGGTGGCGGTGTATGTCGTTTTCGGGCTACCCTGGTTGCTTGGTATGACCGGTGCAGTGGTCACGCTGGCCCTGTTGGGCGTTTTGCTGGGGGTGCAAGCATGGTGGCTGACGCGTGCCCATGTATGGCAACCGTTGGTGTTGCCCATGCTGGCTCTGCTGGTCGGGCAGATACTGCATTTTTTGTATGGTTTGCGGCCAACCCCCCACACCCGTGCACGCGCAGGCGATGGTCCTGGTCCTAGGGCGACCCATGCCGCGTTTGCGCCGACCGTTCCCGCACCCCTGTCCCACGCCGCCGAGCCACGGCTTGACTGGCCCCTCAACCCCGCGCAGACCCTCGTCTATGATGCAGTCCGCGACGTCAACGAGCATTCCCATATGGCCGACTTCCCAGAAACGGTGATGGACACTGCCGCCCTGTCGGTTCCCGTCGCCCCTTCCGCCCCGGACACTCCCATGGCATTGAGCACTACGCCATGAAATACGAATTTTTTGCCCGCACCGACTGCGGTCGTGTGCGCTCCAACAACGAAGATGCCATCAGCGTTGATGCCGAGGCCAACGTCGCTGTGCTCGCTGACGGCATGGGCGGCTACAGCGCTGGTGAAGTGGCTGCCGACATGGCTACCACTTTCATTCGGACCGAAATGGGTCGCTGGATGGCGCAGGCAGCGACGCCGTTGTCCAGCCACGATATCCGCCGTGCCCTGGAAATTTGCATTGATAACGCCAACCAAGCCATTTATGGTGCGGCCCTCTCCAACCCAGAGTACGCTGGCATGGGTACCACCCTGGTGGTGGGTGTGTTGAATGGTGAGCGACTCCTGCTCGGGCATGTCGGTGATTCACGCTGCTACCGCTTGCGCGCTGGCGTGCTCAAGCAGATCACACGCGACCACTCTTGGCTGCAAGAGCAGCTGGACGCCGGTTTGCTCACGCCGCAGCAGGCGGCCGTTTCCTCCAGCCGCAACTTGGTCACGCGCGCGCTCGGCGTGGAGCCTACCGTTCTGGTGGAGATCAACGAGTTCAAGATGGAATCGAACGATTTGCTGCTTATGTGCTCTGACGGTTTGAGTGAAATGCTCGACCAAGATGAAATTGCCGCCCTGGTTTCCACCGATGAGACGCTGGAAGAAAAAACCACCCGACTCATTGCCGCGGCTAATGCCAATGGCGGGCGCGACAACATCAGCGTATTGCTGGTGCAGGCGGGGCAGGCGCAGCGCAAATCTGGTTTCATCTCGCGCTGGCTGCGCGCCGCTTAATGCTGATCCCTCACCATGCACCACAAAATCAGGAGTTGGCCATGGCCAAAATGATCGTTTCAATTGACGGCGTCGTCATCAAGGAAGCTGAACTTACCCAGGAGCGCACCACCCTGGGGCGCCGGCCTTACAACGATATCGTCATCGACAACCTGGCCGTTAGCGGCGAGCACGCCGCCGTGCGTCTGGACCCTGCCAGTGGCACCGTCGAGGTGGAAGACCTCCGCAGTACCAACGGCACCTACGTCAACGGCAAAGCCATCCAGCGCCAGGCCCTGCGCAACGGCGACACCATTGAAATTGGCAAATACAAGGTGCGCTTCCTGAGCGAGGAGGAAGGCCAGAGTTTTGAAAAAACCATGCTCTTTAAGTCGGGTACGGCGCTGCCGCCGATCCCTCCCCGGCCCACTGCGACCGTGGCGGGTACACCGGTGTCGGTTGCTGCGCCGGTCAGGCCGGCCACCGCTGTGCCTGCGCCAGCGGCTGCACCCATGGCCGCCATTCGCGTGCTCTCCGGCGTGGCCGCCGGGCGCGAGGTGCTACTCACCAAAGTGGTTACCACTATCGGCAAACCTGGCTTGGCTGTGGCAGCCATCACCCGGCGCCACCACGGTTTCGTGCTGGCCCACGTCGAAGGCCCGGAAATGCCGATGCTCAACGGCATCGCCATTGGTTTGGACCCGGTACCGTTGAAAAACGGCGACCACCTGGAGCTCGCCGGCACGGCAATGCAATTCGTCCAGGGTTGATTTTGCTTCTTTAATGAGAGCTAGAAGCGCTTTGCCGATAAAGGTTGCAGCCTGTTTGAGATGATTTTCACGAAAAACACGTTTGCAAAGCGCGGCCGGGCTGTGAAGGGTGTTATTTCAGCCAGCCGCGCTTTCTGAAGTACCACATCGGGCCCAGCGCGCTGGCCAGCATCAGCGCCAGCACATACGGGTAGCCCATCGACCACTCCAGCTCGGGCATGAACTTGAAGTTCATGCCGTAGATGCTGGCAATCAAGGTCGGTGGCAGCAGCGCCACGCTGGCCACCGAGAAAATCTTGATGATTTTGTTTTGGTTGATGTTGATGAAACCCACCGTGGCGTCCATCAAAAAGTTGATTTTGTCGAACAAGAAGGCGGTGTGGCTGTCGAGCGATTCGATGTCGCGCAGAATTTGCCGTGCTTCTTCAAACTGCTCGGCGTTGAGCATTTTGCTGCGCATCATGAAGCTGACCGCACGGCGCGTGTCCATGACGTTGCGTCGAATGCGGCCATTCAAGTCTTCTTGGCGCGCAATCGCGCCCAGTACCTCGCCCGCGCGCTCGTCGGTCACGTTGCCGGACAGCACCTGGGTGCTGACTTTCTCCAGATCGTCGTAAATGCCTTCGAGCGTATCGGCGGAATACTCGGCGTCGGCGTCGAACAGTTTCAGCAACACCTCGCGCGCATCCTCGATCAGCCCCGGCGCGCGGCGGGCACGCAGGCGCAGCAGGCGAAACACCGGCACGTCCTCGTCGTGGATGGAGAACAGCACGCCCTTGCTGCGCAGGTCGGGGTTGGTCAGGTTCAGGATGAAAGCCACGCGCACCGAGCGCGGCTGGTCGTGGTCGTCGATGAGAAAGTCGCTGCGAATATGCAGTTCGCCGTTGTCTTCTTCGTAAAAACGGGCGGACTCTTCGATGTCCTCGTCCATTGCATCTTCGGGGATGGAGAGGCCGTAATACTGCTTGATCCAGCGCTTTTCGTCGATCGTTGGTGATTCGAGATCAACCCAGATCGGCTGGAATTTGGACAGCTCTTCCAGCGACTCGATTTCTTCTTGAAAGAGTCGCCCATTGGCAAGCGTGAAGATGTTGAGCATGGCTCACTCCCTGAATGGAACGGTCGGTAGCGGAGGGGATGAAGTGGCGCGCTTTCAACCCCCCGCAACCGGCCTAGGAGCTGAAAGCTACCGACTGGGGTAGGTTTCCATGGCTTTTCTCAGCAAAAACGTGAACCGTGAATTATCGCATTCGTATGTGACAAAACGCGTGCAGCTCGCTCAGCGGGTGCCTGGATGGGGGGTGTCAGGAGGTGCCAGCGCCAGTGCGCGGGCGCGGCACAGGTCGTCCCAGGCGCCGGCTTTGGCGCCGGGAGCGCGCAGCAGGTAGGCTGCGTCGTAGGTCGCCACGGCAGGCACACCGCAGGCGTTGTGCGCTTGGCTGCGCAATTGGCCCAGAGGCTCGCTGCGCCCGAGCACGGCGCGTGCCGCCGGGCGGCCCATCAGCAGCACGACGGCGGGTTGTATGTCGGCGATGGCCTGTGCCAGGGTCTGGGTGCACGACATGGTGGTGGGTGGGTGTGTGGCATCTGCCGCCAGGGGCGTCAGCCAGCAGAGGAACACCCGTGGCTGCTGGTGCAGGCGCAGAGCGCGCAGCATGTTATCGAGCAAGCGCCCGGCATCACCGGCCAGCGGATCGGCGCCGGCCACGCCTTCGGCCACCAGCAACCAGCAGGGACCGGCTTCGGTCGACATGCCGGGTGCGTTGGCCGCCGGGTAAACGGGTTGGGGCGCTTGCAGCCTCCAGGCCAACGGTGTGCCGGGCACGGTAGCCATGGGCGCGGTGGCGGTGGAGGCCGGCGGAGGTGTGGGTGGTGCGGTGCGCGCGGCTGTGGGTGCATTTTTGGGCTGGCCGTGCTGCGCGAGGGCTCCTGCGGCCTTGGGAAGAGGAGGGGGGTGCGGGCTAGTGGCACGGGCGTGCGCTGCGCTAGGCACCGGCGCGGGCCGGGGTGACCAGACCTGTATGCCCATTTCCTGCAGCATGGCGCGTTGGCGGGTGTCAAGGTGCAAGCTCATAGGGCGTTCATAGGGCATAACTCATGACGACAGCATCTTCGCGCTCGGTGCCGGGGCCGGGGCCGGGGTAGTAACGTTTGCGCTCACCGACGCGCTGAAAGCCGTATTTTTCATATACTTGGCGTGCGCGCAGGTTACTGATGCGCACTTCCAGCCACAGCCACTGCGCGCCGCGTCCGCGGGCCCACAGTGCCAGCGCGTCCAGCAGCATCGGTGCCCAGCCTTGTTGCTGACACTCGGGTGCCACAGTGAGGTTGAGTAGGTGGGCTTCGTCCACGCCCGGCATGGCAACAAAGTAGCCAATCAGTTGTTCGCCGCCGAGCAGCAACTCTATCTGGTAGCCGCTGGCCAGTGAGTCGGTGAAATTGCCACGCGACCAGGGGTGTGAATAGGCGCACTGCTCTACGGCCAACAGCAAGTCCATGCGCTCGAGCGTGAACAGCTCCAGCCGCGCCTCGGGAGCGCTGGCGTACTGGCCGAGGCGGGCGGCGGCGTTCATGGCTGGGTGCTGACCAAGGCCGCCGCTGCCAGTTGCGCGGCGCGTTCGTCGGCCCGCTCCTGGGTGGTTTTGGCCACCTTGTTGCGGATGTAGCGCGGCAGTGCTTGCGCCGCAGCCAAGGCGCCGCCAGCGGCCAGCAGTGCCGGTGCCAGACGCAGCAGGGCGTTGGCGTCGGGCAGCGCCCGCAGGTGCGTGGCGTGCGGTGCCAGGCGCTCGCCATAGGCGGCTTGGGCATTGCCAGCGATGCTCCAGCCGGGCGCCACCACCAACGCCTCGGGCGCGCACAGGCCAAAGTCGCCGTCACTGCTTTCACCTTCTTCGCCGCTGCCACTGCCGTGCCAGACGCCGTCCTGCCACTGGTAGCGGGCCCAATACACCTCGTTCATGCGCGCATCCAGCACGGCGACGACCTCTGTGCAGCCATATTGCTGGCGCGCGGCCTCGGCCACGGCGGCCAGGGTGTCGATCGGCAACACCGGCACGCCGCGTCCGCCCCCGGCGCCAAAAGCCAGCCCCTGCGCCACGGCGCAGGCGGTGCGCAGCCCGGTGAACGAGCCGGGGCCGCGGCCAAAGGCGATGGCATCCAGGTCACCCAGCGCCAAACCGGCCTCGGCCAGCAGCTGGCGGATGGCGGGCAGCAAGGTGGTGGACGCCTGCGCGCCACCGGGGCCCGTGTGCTGCCACCGCGCAGCACCGCGCGCCACGGCAATGGACAGGGTGTCGGTACTGGTGTCAAAGGCAAGCAGGTTCATGGCGCACAAATATTGGAGGCAAGCCGGCAATTATCGGCGCCCCTACACTCGCCGCCATGTCTTTGTCCCTTGCCTTTTTTTCTCTGCTGTTCCTGCGCCGTGCAGTCTCTGTGGGGCTTTGCGCTGTCACTGTGGCCACTGGCGCGCAGGCCGCTGCCCCTTTGCCCATAACCGCGCTGCCGCCCCCGGTCGAGGCGGCTTTGGCCCGTGCCAAGGTGCCGCGCGAGGCCGTGTCCGTGCTGGTGCTGCCGGCCCAGGGCGGTGGCGCGCCACGTCTGGCCTGGCGGGCGCAGGAGCCGATGAACCCGGCCTCGGTGATGAAGCTGGTCACCACCTTTGCCGGCCTCGAGCTGCTCGGGCCGGCCTATGTCTGGCAGACGCCGGTGTATATCGAGGGCACGGTGCAGGGCGGCACCTTGCGCGGCAATGTCTACCTGCGCGGCCAAGGCGATCCAAAGTTGGTGCTGGAGCGCCTGTGGCTGCTGCTGCGCCGTCTGCAGGGCCGGGGCATCCAGGCCATCCACGGCGACATCGTGCTCGACCGCTCGGCCTTTATCGTCACCGGCCACGATGCGGCGCAGTTCGATGGGGAGCCGCTGCGCCCCTACAACGCTGCGCCGGACGCGCTGCTGTTGAATTTTCAATCGGTGGTAATGGGCTGGGTGCCGGATGTGGCTGCCGGTGTGGCGCGCGTGCAGTGGGACCCGCCGCTGGCCGGGGTGCAATTGCCGGCCAGCGTGCCCCTGGCGCCTGCGGGTACCGCCTGCGGTGATTGGCACGCTGGTTTGCGTGCCGAATTGACCGATGCGGCGCGTTTCAGCTTCGCTGGCAGCTACCCGGCCAGCTGCGGCGAGCGCCAGTGGGCGGTCGCTTACGCCGACCCCGGCGCTTATGCCGCGCGCGCCGTCGCCGGTATGTGGCGTGACATGGGCGGCACGTTGACTGGCACGGTGCGCAACGGCACCGTGCCCTCAGGATTGCAGCCGGCCTTCATTGCCAGCTCGGCGGCGCTGGCCGAGGTGGTCCGCGATATCAATAAGTACAGCAACAACGTCATGGTGCAACAGCTGTTTCTGACGCTCAGTTGGCAGCAAAGCGGAGTGGGCAGCATGGATGGCTCGCGGGCTGTGCTGCAGCAATGGTGGCGCAAGCGCTTTGGCGACGCCGACCTGCCGGTGGTCGATAACGGCGCCGGTCTGAGCCGCGCAGCGCGCATCAGCGCCCAAGCCCTGGGGCGCATGTTGCAGGCCGCCTGGGCCGCGCCGGTGATGCCTGAACTGATGGCCTCCCTGCCGGTGGTGGGCGTGGATGGCACCCTGCGCCGCAGCCAAAGCCGCGCCGCCGGTCGTGCCCACCTCAAGAGCGGCAGCCTGCGCGACGTGGCCGCCGTGGCCGGCTATGTGCATGGCGCCGATGGCCAGCGCTACGTGCTGGTGGCCCTGGTCAACCACGCCAACGCTCTGGCCGCGCGCCCGGCGCTGGACGCGCTGATCGACTGGACGGCGCGCCTACCCTGAACTGATGCCATTTTCTAGCGATAGCGTGAGTTACTGTGCAAAAACAACAGTCATGGCGTCTGTCTGTTTTATTTATCCCGGGGCAGGGCTTTCCCGCATGACGGAAAAAGTGGGCGAATTTATGATTTCCGTATAAATCGCACGGCCGTGCTTTTTTGAACCCAACGGAGATAATCTTGATTCCTCATCCCCAAGCTTCCTGGACGGCACTCTTTGCCGCCTGCATGTTGGTGGCCTGTGGCGGCGGTGGTGCCGACACGACTCCTCTCACCAATATCACCGCAGTCAAAGTCGTGGGGGACAGCCTGTCTGACAGTGGCACCTTTGGCTACAAATTTTCGGTGCAGGGAGCAGTGTCCACCGGTGTGGATTCCACCCCGTTGTGGGTGGAGCGTGTAGCGACCAGCTATGGTCAGACGCTGTGCCCGCACTACGCCTCGTCCGATAAAGTGAATTTTGCTAGCCAGGCGGGTTGCACCAACTATGCCGTGGGCGGCGGGCGCATCAATAACTTCACCGCCCCCACCTCACCGGTGTCGATCACGCAGCAGCTCAAGGATGCGGGTGCTGCCGGTTATGGCGCCTCCGACTTGCTGCTGGTGGACGGTGGCTCCAACGACGCCGCTGACCTGATCGGCGCCTACCTCAAGGCGGCCAGCGATGGTGGGGTGGCCTACAAGACCGTGCTGGGCACGGTGCTGGACGCTGCGACCCTGCAGGCCTTGCTGACTTCCGGCCCGAACGGTGCTGCCCAAGCCGGTGGTGCGTACATGAAGGCGCTGGCAGTGCAGTTTGCCGCCACCCTCAAAGCCAACGCCTTGGACAAGGGCGCCACGCACGTAGCCATCCTGAACGTACCGGACATCCTGGGAACACCGAGGTTCAAGATGGTGCTGGGCTCCCTCACGGCAGCCAAGGGCGCTACAGCCAGTGCCCAGGCTGCGGCGTTGTTTGACACCTGGGTGCAGGCTTTCAATGCCCAGCTGGCCGCCAGTTTTGCCGGTGACAACCGTGTGGTGATTGCAGATTTCAATGACTCGACCAAGGATCAGGCGCGGTTCCCGGCCCAGTACGAACTGACCAACATCACCACCCCGGTCTGCCCTGCCACCGGCCGTGGCGGTGATGGTCTGCCGACGTACACCTTCTCTACTTGCATGGGGGCTGCGCTGTCGGCCATGCCGCCGGCCGATGCCGCCGGCAACCCCGACTGGTGGAAGCACTACGCCTATGCCGACAGCTTCCATCCCACGCCCTATGTGCACCAGCTGATGGGGCAATTGGTTTCGCGCTCGTTGTCCCAGGCCGGCTGGCTGTAAGCCCGCCGCTGTCCTTTTTTCCAGGAACTTTCATGCACCATTTTTCCAAGCTCAGCCTGACCGCTGCGGCCCTGTTGTTGGGCGCCAGCGCCAGTGCGCAGGTGGCAGGCACCTTCAGTGTGCGCGTCGGCGCGACGCACATTGCGCCCCAGGTGACCAGCGGCAATCTGTCCACCCCCAGCTTCCCGGGCACGACGGTGGACGTGGGCTCGGCCAGCGCTCTGACGGGTGGACTGAATTACATGCTGACCGACCACTGGGCGGTTGACCTGCCGATCGGCCTGCCGTTCAAGCACGACTTCTCTGGTGACGGTGCCATTGCCGGGGTTGGCAAGCTGGGCCAGACCAAGGTCGTGCCAGCCACGCTGTTTGCGCAGTACCGCTTTGGTGAAGCCAACGCCAAGTTCCGCCCGTATCTGGGTTTGGGTGTCACTTACAGCAAATTCTTCAAGAACCGCTCCACCGCAGCACTGACGGCAGTGAGCGGCGGCACGCCAGCGAACCCGACCACGGCGTCGATTGACAACAAGTGGGGCATGACGCCGCAAGTGGGCTTTGTCTGGAGCATCAACGAGCGCTGGTTTGTCGATGCCGCCTATTACAAGAGCTTCTTGAAGACCACCACGCATCTTTCCAGCGGCCAGAGCATCAATATCAAATTGAACCCGAACGTGTTTGCCGTGGGGATTGGCTACCGCTTCTGAAGTTTGCTGCTGGCATAAAAAACCGACTCTTGGGTCGGTTTTTTTGTGGGGTATGTGCAGCGCTTACCAGCGGGCGTGCAAACGGTCGTAGGCGTAGGTGCCAAACAGGCGCTGTGCTGCGGGCGTGAAGTACACCGTGTCGGCAAACACATATTTGGTGCTGTCGGCCCCCGGCAGCAGCGTGCTGGCCGTGCACAACGCGGAGTTGACCTGGGCGGCGCCAATGCCGATGCCCGGGCCGGTATCGACCGAGGTGCAGACCGCCGTGGTGGCGTTGTCAAAGGCGTAGCTGCTGTGTGATGCGGTCAGCAGGTTGAAGTAATACGCTGCGTCCACATACAGCACCTTGGCACCCTGGTCGACGATGCTGACCAGCAAGGCTGCATTGAATTTGCTGCTGGCCTGGGTCAGCAGGCCGCCATCTGTCTGGCCGATGGCCGTGGCCCAGGGTGAGCGGCCCAGGTTGTAGGTGCCCGCCACCACCACGTACTTGGCGCCGGCCGCCGTGGTGCGGATGACTTGCGCACCCAGATCGCGTCCGGCCTGCTGTGCATTGAGCAGCATTTGTTCAGGCGTTTGCGTACCGGCGGTGACGGCGGCCATTTGCGCCACGATATCGGCCGCGCCGGCGCCGATCAGCACCACGTCCGTTTCTTTGAAATTGCCGGTGGCCAGGAATTTATCAATCTGCTCGGTCACCGTGGGCGTGCTGGCGTTGCCGGCTGCGTCCGGATGGGCCGTGACGCGTGCATTGCCTTGGGCGTAGCTGGTGCCGCCGGCAGATGCCGGGGTCAACGCGAGGCCATAGGTGGTGGCCAGCTGCAGTGTCCAGTTGTTCACTGAGCCGTCGTTGACGGTGTAGCGCGCGCCGCCGACTTGGCCAATATCGCTGAAGCCGTCGCCAAAAGAGATCAGGCGCTGGGGCTTGAGGGCCGATTCGATGGTGCTGGAACCGCACCCCGCCAGCAGCAGCGCCGCCGATACACCTGCCGCCGCCAGGACACTGCGACGCAACCAATTAACTGCCATTGTTTCTTCTCCAGAATGTGGAGGGGTAGTTTAACGAGCGGCGGCTGGCGCTGCCGGGAGTTTCACGCGCTGGCCGCTGCCGCGCGCTGCAACCGGTCGCGCACCCCTTCCCAGTCGGGGGTGCCCGGTGGCATTTCAATCCAGATGTCGCGTGCGCCTTGGTCGTCAAAACGGCGCAGCATGGCAAACAGTTCTGCCGCGGTGGCGTTGGCGTCGTCCGGCATGGTGTGCAGCGCCACCTGTGCTGCGCGGCTGTGCAGCGGCGTGCGGGCGTAGACCGCCAGCGTGGGCGCAGCGGTCGCGCTGGCGTCCAGTGCATCCAGCGCTGCTTGCAGCGTGGCGGCGTCCATCAGGCGCACCGGGGCGCTCGGTGCATAGTGGGCCAAAAGTGTGCCTGGAGCACGTGGAGTATGCGCTGACAGCTCTTCTTTTGAGAGCAATCGCAGGCCGCAGGCGGCTTCGATTTGCGCGCGGGTGATGGCGCCGGGGCGCAGCAACACCGGTACGCCACGCGTGCAGTCCACGATGGTCGATTCGATGCCAACGCGGCAAGCGCCGCCGTCCAGCACCAGCAGTGCGGCGCCAAATTCAGACTGCACATGCGCCGCCGTGGTCGGGCTGACGCGGCCAAAGCGATTGGCGCTGGGTGCGGCCACGCCCCACACCGGTGGACCGCCCAGCGCGGCGCTGTCGCCATCGGCAGCGCAGGCGCGCAGCACGGCGTGCGCCACCGGGTGCGCCGGGCAGCGCAGGCCGACGCTGTCCTGGCCGCCGGTGGCGGCGCGGGCGACACCGGCACGGCGCGGCAGGATCAAGGTCAGCGGGCCCGGCCAAAAGGCATCCACCAGTGCTTGGGCAAAAACTGGCACGGCGCTGGCAAAGTGCGCAATGCCACTGGCGTCGGCCACATGCACGATCAACGGGTGATCGCTGGGCCGGCCCTTGGCGGCAAAAATCTGCGCCACGGCGCGGTCGCTGCTGGCGTCGGCCGCCAGGCCATAGACGGTTTCGGTCGGCAACCCCAGCAGCGCGCCGCCGCGCAGGGCGTGCGCAGCGGCGGCAATAGCAGCGGACAGGTGGCCGTCCAAAATCATCGGGCGGCTTTCAAAATGCCGGCAGGCCGAGCAGTTGTGCGGCTTGCAGCGCGGTCGCGCGGGCGGCTTCGGGCGTGGCGGCGGTGAGGTTCAAGTGGCCCATCTTGCGGCCGCGCTTGGCCTCTTGCTTGCCGTACAGGTGCAGGTGTGCACCGGGCAGCGCCAGCACCGCGTCCCACGGCGGTGTCTGCACGCTGTCGCCGTCGCCGTGTGCAAACCACAAATCACCCAGCAGATTCAGCATCACGGCAGCGCTGTGCTGGCGCGGTTGCACCAGCGGCAGCCCGGTCAGGGTGCGCACTTGCAGCTCAAATTGCGAAATGTCACAGGCGTTGTGGCTGTAGTGGCCGCTGTTGTGCGGGCGTGGGGCGATTTCGTTCACTACCAGTGTGCCGTCTTGCAACACAAAGAATTCGACGCACAGCACGCCGACATAGTTCAGCTCGTGTGCTATTGATTTAGCAGCTAATACCGCTTGCTGCGCAAGCGCTACAGGCAGATTGGACGTATAAACCTCGGTCACCGCCAAAATGCCGTCGTGGTGCAGGTTGCGCTGCACCGGCAGGTGGACGATGTGGCCATCGCGACCGCGCGCCACGATGACTGAGCATTCCAGCGCCAGCGGCAGCATTTTCTCCAGCACGCAGGGCACGTGGCCGACGCTGTCCCAGCCGGCGGCCAGTTCAGCCGCGCTGTTGACGCGCACCTGGCCTTTGCCGTCGTAGCCCATGCGCGCGGTTTTCAGGATGCCCGGCAGCAACTCCGCCGGCACTGCCGCCAACTGCGCTGCAGTTTCAATCACCGCATACGGCGCGCAGGCCACGCCGCAGCGCACAAAGTGGGCCTTTTCTTGTGCCCGGTCTTGTGCAATAGCGACGGCACTGGCGGCGGGCGCCACCGGGCGCAGCGCGGCCAGCGTCGCCAGCGTGGCGGCGGGGACATTCTCAAATTCGGTAGTGATGGCATCGCTGACCCGCGCCAGCTCCGCCAGTCCGGCGGCGTTGTCGTAGCCGCTCTGGATGTAGTGGTGGCTGATGCGTCCGGCCGGGCTGTGTGGGTCCGGGTCGAGCACGGCGGTGAAGTAGCCCATGGCCTGTGCGGCGTGGGCAAACATGCGCCCCAACTGGCCGCCCCCGAGCACGCCCAGCGTCGCGCCGGGCAGCAAAGGCAAGGCTGCAGCAGGTGCCGTCATGGCGCGACCGGAGGCAAAGTCATGTTGCGCGCGATCTCGGTTTGCGCGCTGCGAAAAGCGTTCAGGCGCTGGCGCAGTTCTGGGTTTTCATTGGCCAGCAGCGCCACGGCAAACAGCGCGGCATTGGCGGCGCCGGCGGTGCCGATGGCAAACGTGGCGACCGGAATCCCTTTGGGCATCTGCACGATGCTGTGCAGCGAATCCACCCCTTGCAGATGCCGGCTGGCAACGGGCACGCCCAGCACCGGCACCGGGGTCTTGGCGGCAATCATGCCGGGCAGGTGGGCTGCGCCGCCCGCGCCAGCAATGATGGCCTTGAGACCGCGCGCGGCAGCGGCTTCGGCATAGGCAAACATGTCGTCCGGCATGCGGTGGGCCGATACCACCCGCGCCTCGTGGGTGATGCCAAAGTGCTGGAGAATCTCGACTGCGTGCTGCATGGTGTCCCAGTCGCTGCTGGAGCCCATGACCACACCGATCTGGATGGGTGTCATAGTGGTGGAGCGGCGTGCCATGTTGGCCGCCAAAATGTGAACCCCTGATTTTACTTTTTTGGCCCATCCCCTTTTCGCTGTCGGAGGACCTGAACCCATGATTGACATCACCGTAGAAAATTTTGAAGCCGAGGTGGTTGCCGCCTCCATGGAAATCCCCGTGCTGGTAGATTTTTGGGCGCCTTGGTGTGGCCCGTGCAAATCGCTCGGCCCGGTGCTGGAAAAGCTGGAAACCGAATACGCCGGGCGCTTCACGCTGGCCAAGGTCGATTCCGACCAGGAGCAGCAACTGGCCGGCATGTTCGGCGTGCGCAGCATCCCCACCTGTGTGCTGATGGTGGGCGGCCAGCCGGTTGATGGCTTCACCGGCGCGCAGACCGAAGGCCAAGTGCGCGTCTTTCTCGACAAGCATGTGCCCGCCGCCGAGGTCGTGCCGGAAGAAGTACCGAAAGACGATGCCCAGGCGGCGCTGGCGGCCGGTGACGTCGATACAGCGCTGGAAAAGCTGCAGCACGCCGTCGTCACCGACCCGGCCAACGACGATGCCCGTTTTGACTACGTCAAGCTGTTGCTGCAACTGCAGCGCGAGGACGACGCCAAGGTGGCCTTTGCGCCGGTGATTGCCAAGTCTGGTTTGTCGCGCAAGCTGGGCGCCCTGAAAAGCTGGATGGATGCTCTTGATTTTGTAGCTATCAGCGCAAGCGGAGAGGGTGCTTTAGGCCAATTTGATGCCAAAATTGCTGCCAACAAGCGCGATTTTGATGCCCGTTTTGGCCGTGCCCGCTGGCTGATGGCGCAGCAGCGCTGGCAGGACGCCATGGATGAGCTGCTTGACATCCTGATGCGTGACAAGAGCTGGAATGACGAGGCCGCGCGCAAGACCTTCGTTGCCATCCTAGAGTTGATCCAGCCGCCCGCCGCGAAGGTGGCCGATGGCCAGATCCCGCCAGAAGACCCGCTGGTGGTTACTTACCGTCGGCGCTTGTCCAGCGTTGTTTTGAGCTGAAGCGCACCTGTGCCCATCCATGAAAAAGGCCCGAAAGGGCTTTTGATTTTTGGGGCATGGGCAGCGCCAGTTGCAAGTCGCTTTAGCGTCTGTGTGCGCTCGTGCTTGAGTCACTGCTGATGCCTTGTAAGCCTATCCCCGCTCGCGCGGGGCAACCGAGAGTTTCCCAGGCGTGCACCGTGTCGGCGGGGGCCTATCCCCGCTCGCGCGGGGCAACCTTAATTAACCCGGGCAGTGCTTGGTAGCCGTGGCTGTCCGCTGCGGTGTAACCCGGTAGCGCGCGCACGACGACCGGCGGGGCTGTCTGCCACGTGCGTTGCACGAAATCCAGTACCCGCTCATATAGCTGTGTGGCCGCGACGCGGGTGGGCAGGGCGAAATACAGACCATCCACTTGGCCCGCGCGCCACAAGTGCAAAAAGCGCCACAGCGCCGCTTCGGTCTTGCCGCTGCCGGTTTCAGCTTCCAGCACCACCACCGGCCCCAGCTGTGTGTCGGCCATGGCGGCCTGCATGGGGCGCGGTGTCGGCACGCCAAAGGCTTGGGCAAAGTCGGCATGGGTATATTGCTGGCGCGTGGTGGCATCGACCACTTCTAAACCGATAGCGCATAGCGCTTGCTGCGCAAGGGCTGGAGCCGTTTTTGACCGAATTTCTCCCGGCTGGGTGTAAGGAAAGAACCCCGGGCGGGTGTCTGAACCCAACCAGTCGGCCAATTGCACCAGACCGGCAAACAGGTGGCTGAAGGCGGCGGTGTCGGGCAGCTCGGGCGCGTCGTGGGCAAAGGCTTGGGGGTATTGCGCCTGTATTTCTGTGCCCATGGCGGCGACGGCCAGCGCGGGGTCGTAGAGCACTTGGCCTGCGCTCTCGATGGTTTTCCAGAGGGCTGCGCTGCCTTCGCCTTGCACTGGGCGGCCATGGTGGCTGATGCTGGCGTGCAGCAAATTCAGCCAAGCATCGCCCCAAGCGTCCATGGCTTGCACCGGCAGCTGCGTCACGATGCGCTGGGGCCAATGCAGGCCGTTTTGAGCGTCTTCAAACAGACCCCAGCCTTGCGGGCCGTGGCCGCAATGCGGGGTAAACCAACCGTTAGGGCGTTGACTTTGAACGCGCCAGTATTTGCCCTGAAAGCCCGAATTAGCCTTGCCGATATCGTGCAAAAAGGTCAGCGCTGCCAAGCGTGCGCAGTCGGTGTCGGTCAGGTTCCGACCCGCTGCCTGTTGCAGGGAGCGCTGCACGGCAGGCAGGTGCAGCAAGCGAGACATGACGGCGGCAACGTCCGTCATGTGGTCTATCAGGCTGTGGGTGGTGGTGGCTCCATCGCCGCGATGAAGTTTTCCCCAAGGGAAAATCGATTTCTGATGGTCGGGTGCATCGTTCATTCCCCCATTGAACAGCAGAGCAATGCAGGGGAGGGGCCGATTGCGTCAACCTCAACGCAATACGGTGCTGACTTTTAACGTGGTATCAGGTCGTCAGTCGCTCCAGCGCTTCGCGGTACTTGGCGGCGGTGTTCTCGATCACCGACTGCGGCAAGCGCGGCGAGGGCGCGGTTTTATTCCACGGCTTGCCGTTGACTTGGGCTTGCTCTAGCCAGTCGCGCACAAATTGCTTGTCGTAGCTGGGCGGGTTTTCGCCGGCGGCTAGCGCGGCGGCGTAGCCCTCGACCGGCCAGTAGCGCGAGCTGTCGGGGGTCAGCACTTCGTCCATCAGCACCAGCGTGCCATCGGGCGCCAAGCCAAATTCAAACTTGGTGTCGGCAATGATCATGCCCTTGGTCAGGGCGATGGCGGCGGCTTCTTGGTAGATGGCGATGCTCAGGTCACGGATGCGCGTGGCCAAGTCGAGGCCGATCATTTCGACCGTGCGCTCGAAGGTGATGTTTTCGTCGTGCTCGCCGGCCTCGGCCTTGGCGGCAGGGGTGTAGATCGGCGTCGGCAGTTGCGCGGCATTGGTCAGGCCGGCGGGTAAAGCCACGCCGCAGACGGCTTGCGACTCCTGGTATTCCTTCCAGCCACTGCCGGCCAGGTAGCCACGCACCACGGCTTCGACCGGAATCGGTTTCAGGCGCTGCACCAGCATCGAACGCCCGCGCACCTGCGCTGCTTCCTCGGCGCTGACCACGCTTTCGGGGTCTTGTCCGGTGAGATGGTTGGGGCAGATGTGGCCCAGCTTGTCGAACCAGAACAGTGCCATTTGCGTCAGTAACACGCCCTTGCCGGGAATGGGCTCGCCCATGATGACGTCAAAGGCCGAGAGTCGGTCACTGGCCACCATCAGGATGCGGTCGTCGCCCACGGCGTAGTTGTCGCGCACCTTGCCACGCGCCAGCAGCGTCAGCGAAGTCAGGGTGGAGGTGTGCAGGGCAGAAGGACTGGGTTGTGTCATGGCGGAAAAAGTCGTTGCAATCGAAGCGCATGGCGCCGGAAGGTGGCTGGCCCTGGGCCGGCATTGGCGGCCTGTGGTCGCGGAGTATTTTAAGCGGGCAGGGCGACCTGTAGTCAGCCATTGCCATGCCTTGCCTTGCCTTGCCAAAGATCCGCCTTTGAGCATGTGTCGAATTTTGTCGTGCAGCCGATTCAGCGCCACATAACCCGCAGCGTGACAGCGGTATCACGTTGCTTTTCAGAAACGGCGGGGGCATAGTGGCTTGGCGTTACCAAATGCATCCGCCGTTGCGACACAGAGAAACGTGTCAAAGCGCCAGATGCGCGCCACGCCGCTTTTTATGGGGCGGCTTTTCTTTCACTGTGAGCCATCGGAGATTTGTTCATGAATTTGACAATCAGCGGTCACCATCTTGACGTGACGCCGGCACTGCGCACTTATGTCACCGACAAGCTGGATCGGGTCACCCGCCACTTTGATCAACTGGTCGATATCAAAGTGTTGTTGACGGTCGAGAAACTAAAAGAGAAAGAAAAACGCCAACGTGCCGAATGCAGCATCCGCGTCAAAGGCAGCGATCTGTTTGCCGAATGCGCCAACGAAGACCTGTACGCTGCTGTCGATGGTCTGGTGGACAAGATCGATCGCCAAGTGGTGCGCCACAAAGACCGCTTGCAAGACCACCACTTTGACGCCCGCCGGCGTGAGTTGGCCTGATACTGCGAAGCTTGAGCGGCGTTGTTGCCCTCTTTTGGAACGTGAACACGTTCGTCACAGGCCGCCTTGTCGGGCGGCTTTTTTTGTGCTCTTGAGCGACCCTTTCGGCTGTCGCCAAGCGGTGCATAATCCGTCCCTATTGCCATGAACCGTCTTGCCTCTATCCTGCCCGTCACGCAAGTGCTTGTGAGCGTTGATGCCACCAGCAAAAAGCGTGCTTTTGAAGAAGCTGGCCTGCTGTTTGAGGGCCTGCGGGGCTTGTCCCGTGCACTGGTCACCGACAGCCTGTTTGCGCGTGAACGTCTCGGTTCTACCGGGCTGGGCCATGGCGTGGCCATTCCGCACGGTCGCATCAAGGGGCTCAAGGCGCCCATGGCGGCAGTGTTCCAACTCGAACATCCGATTGGCTTTGATGCGCCCGACGAGCAACCCGTGGTGCTGCTGATTTTTCTTCTGGTGCCGGAAGCAGCGACGCAAAAGCACCTGGAAATTCTCTCTGAAATCGCTGAGTTGCTCAGCGACAGCGCACTGCGCGAGAGGATCAAGGCCTGCACCAACGCCGACGAACTGCACGCCATGATCGCTGGCTGGCAGTCTACGCAGACGGTGTAAAAACTCCGCTGTGGCTGCGCCGTGAAACCCAACGTTGTCAGTGCCGATGTCCTGTTTGAGGAATTTCGTCTCTCCCTGCGCTGGGAATGGCTGGCCGGTCTGGGCGCTTCAGAGCGCCGTTTTGATGAAGTCGCCGTGCGCTCGGCGCGGTCGGGCGCTGACCTTGTCGGTCACCTGAATTACATCCACCCTTACCGGGTGCAAATTCTCGGCGAACGCGAAATCGCTTACCTCACCACCGATACGCCCGAGGACTGCCAGCGGCGCATTGCACGCATTGTCACGCTGGAACCCCCGGTGTTGATTTTGGCCGAAGGCCAGGTGGCACCCGAAGCGCTGTTGTCGATGTGCGAGCGCGCCGAGATCCCGATGTTTGCCACCAAAGAGTCGTCGGCTTTTGTCATCGACGTGCTGCGTGCCTACCTGTCCAAGCACTTTGCCGACCGTATCACCATGCACGGTGTGTTCATGGATATTCTGGGTCTGGGGGTGTTGATCACCGGCGAGTCCGGTCTGGGTAAGAGTGAACTGGGGCTGGAGCTGATTTCCCGTGGCCAGGGGTTGGTGGCTGACGATGCGGTTGATCTGTACCGCATCAACCAGACCACCATCGAGGGCAAATGCCCCGACCTGCTGCAAAACCTGCTCGAAGTGCGCGGTATCGGCCTGCTGGATATCCGCGCCATCTTTGGTGAAACCGCCGTGCGCCGCAAGATGCGCCTCAAACTCATCGTCCATCTGGTGCGCAAGGAAACCATGGAAAACGAGTATGAGCGCCTGCCCTATGAGCCCTTGGTGCAGGACGTGCTCGGCGTGCCAGTGCTCAAGGCCGTGATCCAGGTGGTGGCCGGGCGCAATATTGCCGTGCTGGTCGAAGCGGCTGTGCGCAACACCGTCTTGCAGTTGCGCGGCATCGATACCTACCAGGAATTTGTCGAGCGCCACCGCCGTGCCATGGAGCGCGACGTTTAACAGCGTTCAGACGTTCAGACGTTCAGGGGTTCAGCGTGGCTGCCCTGCCGCGCAGTGCGACTGCTTATTTGCTGCGCCGCGCTGCGCACACGGCACATTGACCATACAGCGCCATGGAATGATCCTGCACCATCCAGCCCTTGGCCTTGGCAATGATTTGCTGGCGTTTTTCTATTTCAGGATCAAAAAACTCTTCCACCTTGCCGCACGTGGTGCAAACAAAATGGTCGTGGTGCTGACCTTCATCGAGTTCATAAATCGCCTTGCCGCTTTCAAAATTGCTGCGGATCAACAGGCCGGCCTGTTCAAACTGGGTCAGCACGCGGTATACGGTGGCCAAGCCGATGTCCGAGCGCTCCTCCATCAGCACGCGAAACACGTCTTCTGCCGTCATGTGGCGTACTGAACTGGTCTGAAAAATTTCCAGAATTTTCAAGCGCGGCAGTGTCGCCTTGAGTCCGGTGCTTTTGAGTTCGTCGATGTTCTTCATGCCAAGGCTCTTTTCATACGGCTATCGGGGTGGCAGTGGCTCCTGAGCCTGCCGCTACAATGATCCGATCATAGCCCTCCGTCTTTTTCCATGCCCACTCAAGCCCATCGCTGCACCCGTCTGGGACTGATCCTGTTGATTGGCGCCACGGTGGCGGCCTGCAGCAGTTTTGACAATGCCACCCAGCGCCTCGCCGGGGTGGTCACACCGTACAAGATTGACATCGTGCAAGGCAACTTTGTCTCGCGTGAACAGGTCGAGGCGCTGCAGCCCGGCATGGGACGCCAGCAGGTGCGCGAGATTCTGGGCACGCCGCTGGTGACCAGCCTGTTCCATAGCGACCGCTGGGAATATGTCTTTACCCTCAAGCGCCCGAACGTGGAGATCCAGACGCGCAAGCTGACGGTGTTTTTCAAGGGAGACACCTTCGAGCGCGCCGAGGGCGATGAAATGCCGTCCGAGAGCGAATTCGTCGCCACGTTGGGCAAGAATAAGGCTACCGGGGCCGTGCCCGTACTCGAAGCCACCGAAGCGCAATTGGCCCGTTTTCCAGCGCGTGCACCGGCGCCGCCAGCCCCCGCTGCACTGGCACCGGCGCGCACCAGCTACCCGCCGCTTGAATAATGGGGCGGCGCCCTGATCGCTGATTGCTTTCGCGCCGCTATCTCGCTATCCCCAAGGAACGACACATGACTGGGACTTCCACCCCCGCCACTTCTCCTGCGCCCTGGCGCGTAGCCATTGCTGGCGCTTCTGGCCGCATGGGCCGCATGTTGATCGAGGCCGTGCAGGCCAGCGATGACTGCGTGCTTGCCGGCGCTCTCGATATCGCCTCCAGCCCAGCGCTGGGAACCGACGCCAGCGCCTTTTTGGGCCACGCCAGCGGGGTGCTGATCACTGCTGACCTGCGCGCCGGTCTGCAAGGTGCCGACGTGCTGATCGACTTCACCCGCCCCGAGGGCACGCTGGCGCATTTGCAGGTGTGTGCTGAACTGGGCGTGAAAGCCGTCATTGGCACGACTGGTTTTAGCGACGCAGAAAAAGCCGAAATCGCCGCACTGGCGCAAAAAACCGCCATTGTCATGGCGCCGAACATGAGCGTTGGCGTCAACGTCACGCTCAAGTTGCTGGAGATGGCGGCCAAGGCGCTGTCCACCGGCTACGACATCGAAATCATCGAAGCGCACCACCGCCACAAGGTTGATGCACCGTCGGGCACGGCGCTGAAAATGGGCGAAGTGATTGCTGATGCGCTCGGGCGTGACCTGAAAGACTGCGCCGTCTACGAGCGCTACGGCGTGACGGGCGAGCGCGATCCGTCCAGCATCGGCTTTGCCACCATCCGTGGTGGCGACATCGTCGGTGACCACACGGTGCTGTTTGCCGGCACCGGCGAGCGCATCGAGATCACCCACAAATCTTCCAGCCGCGCCACCTACGCCCAGGGCAGCCTGCGCGCGGTGCGCTTCCTCGGCACGCAAACCACCGGCCTGTTCGACATGTTCGACGTGCTCGGCCTGCACTGACCGGCCGGCACCATGGACCCGCTGCACTGGCTGCGCCAAGGCGATGCCGTGACGCAGGCGGCGGCGCTGCTGCTCCTAGCGATGTCGGTGGCCAGTTGGGTGGTGATGTTGTGGAAGCTGCGCCTGGTGCAGCGCGCGCGCCGCGATGTGCCGCGCGCTACCGCCGCTTTTTGGCAGGCGCCTGACTGGGGCGCCGCGCAGCAGCAAGTCGCCGCCTTTGACCGTGAAGCGCTGGTGCTGCCTTTGGTGTCTACTGCAAAAATAATAGCTACAACCGCAGTCCCTACAAGCGCTACAGCCAGTTTAGCTACTCAAGCCAGTCTGGGTCAGCAGCTCACCCGTGTGCTGCGCAACGCCCTGCATGAAGTGTTAGGGCGATTGCAGTTTGGCCAGGTGCTGCTGGCCACCGTCGGCTCGACCGCACCGTTTGTTGGTCTGCTGGGCACTGTCTGGGGCATCTACCACGCGCTCACGGCCATGGCCAGCGCCGGACAGATTAGCATCGACAAAATCGCCGGCCCGGTGGGCGAGGCGTTGATCATGACCGCTGCGGGTTTGGCCGTCGCTCTGCCCGCCGTGCTGGCCTACAACGTCTTTGGTCGCCAGATTGGCCAAGTTGAGGCCGACCTGGAAGGCTTTGCCCACGACCTGCGCGCACTGGTACTCGACAGCGCTGGCGCTGGCAGTGCCGCTGTCGCCACCACCGACTGACCCGCCATGGCCTTTGGTCGTTTAGAGCGCACCACCGCCGCTGCGCCGATGAGCGATATCAACATCACGCCGCTGGTCGATGTGATGCTGGTGCTGGTGGTGATCTTCATCTTGACCGCGCCGCTGTTGGCCAGCTCCATCCGCTTGGAATTGCCGCGCATCGAGGGCGCCGTGCCGGGTGCCGGGCAGCAGGCCGTCACCGTGGTGGTGGACAAGCTCGGGCAGGCATTTATCCACGACGAGCCGCTGGCGCAGGCCGCCTTGGCACAGCGCTTTATCGCCATTGCCGCCGAGCACCCGGATACCGAAGTGCAATTGCGCGCCGATGCCGCTGTGCCGTATGGCCGGGTGGTGGCCATCATGGGCGCGGCGCACCAGGCCGGGCTGACGCGCATCGGCTTTGTTGCCGAGCCGGTGGCTGCAGTGGCTGCGGTTGCGCCCTGACACCGGGCCGCTGGGTGCCAACGCCTAAAATCGCCGCAGCGCAGCGCAGCGGTTTGCGGCTGCCTCTCTCCATTAGCAGTAAGTTCCGGGTTCCCATGCAAGACAAATACCAACACCTCGAGGTCGAGCGCGCCGCGCAAGCCCATTGGACCGCGCACGACGCCTACCGCGTCACCGAAGACGGCGACAAGCCCAAGTTTTACGCCTGCTCGATGCTGCCCTACCCCAGCGGCAAGCTGCACATGGGCCACGTGCGCAACTACACCATCAACGACATGCTCACGCGCCAGCTGCGCATGAAGGGCTTCAACGTATTGATGCCGATGGGCTGGGACGCTTTCGGTCTGCCGGCAGAAAACGCTGCTATGAAGAACCACGTGCCACCGGCGCAGTGGACCTACGACAACATCGCTTACATGAAGCAGCAGATGCAGGCGATGGGCTTGGCGGTGGACTGGTCGCGCGAAATCGCTACCTGCGACCCGACTTATTACAAGTGGAACCAGTGGCTATTTTTGAAGATGCTGGAAAAAGGTATTGCCTACCGCAAAACCCAAACCGTCAACTGGGACCCGGTCGATATGACGGTGCTGGCCAACGAGCAAGTGATTGACGGCAAGGGCTGGCGCACCGGTGCCACGGTCGAAAAGCGCGAAATCCCCGGCTACTACTTAAAAATCACCGACTACGCTGAAGAATTACTCGGCAACGTCGCCGGCGACAAAATGCCCGGCTGGCCCGAGCGCGTCAAGCTGATGCAGGAGAACTGGATTGGCAAGTCCGAAGGCGTGCGCTTTGCCTTCCCGCACCGCATTGCCGGTGCCGATGGCGCGCTGATTGGCGACGGCAAGATGTACGTTTTCACCACCCGCGCTGACACGCTGATGGGCGTGACCTTCTGCGCTGTCGCCCCTGAGCACCCGCTGGCCGCCCACGCCGCGCGCAGCAACCCCCAACTGGCGGCGTTCATTGCCGAATGCCAACACGGCGGCAGCACCGAGGCCGAGCTGGCGACGCAAGAAAAGAAAGGCATGGCCGCCGGCCTGAGCGTGCAGCACCCGATCACTGGCGAGGACGTCGCTGTCTGGGTTGGCAACTACGTGCTGATGGGTTACGGCGACGGCGCGGTGATGGGCGTGCCAGCGCACGACGAGCGCGACTTTGCTTTTGCGCTGAAGTACGGCCTGGAAATCAAACCGGTGGTGCTGGTCGATGGCGAAACCTTCGACTTCACCCAGTGGCAAGACTGGTACGCCGATAAACAGCGTGGTGTCAGCGTCAACTCGGACAACTTCAGCGGCCTGTCGCACCAAGACGCCGTGAACGCCGTGGCGCACGCGCTGCAGCAAAAAGGCTTGGGCGAGAAGAAAACCACCTGGCGTCTGCGCGACTGGGGCGTAAGCCGCCAGCGCTACTGGGGCACGCCGATTCCCATCATCCACTGCGACGAACACGGCGCGGTGCCGGTGCCCGAAAAAGACCTGCCGGTGGTACTGCCGACCGACTGCGTACCCGACGGCTCAGGCAACCCGCTGCACAAGCACGAAGGCTTCCACGCCGGCGTGACCTGCCCGATCTGCGGCAAAGCGGCGCGGCGCGAAACCGACACCATGGACACCTTTGTCGATAGCTCGTGGTACTTCATGCGCTATTGCGACCCAAAAAACAGCCAAGCGATGGTGGCCGAGGGCGCGGATTACTGGATGCCCATGGACCAGTACATCGGCGGCATCGAGCACGCCATCTTGCACCTGCTGTACGCACGCTTTTGGACCAAAGTGATGCGCGATATGGGCTTGGTCAAGGTCGATGAGCCTTTCACCAAGTTGCTGACGCAGGGCATGGTGCTGAACCATATTTATTCACGCCGCACCGAAAAAGGCGGCAAAGAGTATTTCTGGCCGCACGATGTCGAGCATGTGTTGGACGACGCCGGCAAAGTCACCGGCGCGCGCCTGATCAATGCCGTGGGTGATTTACCGGTCGGCACCGCCATCGACTACGAAGGCGTGGGCACCATGTCCAAGTCGAAAAACAACGGCGTCGATCCGCAAGACCTGATTGAAAAATACGGTGCCGACACCGCCCGTCTCTACACCATGTTCACCGCGCCGCCCGAGGCAACGCTGGAGTGGAACGATGCAGCGGTCGAAGGCAGCTACCGGTTCTTGCGCCGCGTCTGGAACTTTGGCGTCAAGCTGTCTGCTATGGATAGCGTAGCTGCTAGCGCAAATGTTTCGGGGGCTCAAGCCCTAAAAGACGTTGAATTTGGCAAAGAAGCCAAAGCGCTGCGCTTTGAAATCCACAGCGTGCTCAAGCAGGTCGATTACGACTACCAGCGGATGCAATACAACACCGTGGTCTCGGGGGCGATGAAGATGATCAACGCGCTGGAAGACTTCAAGGCCCACGACAGCGCCGGCGCGCAGGTCGCGCTGATTGAAGGCTTTGGCATCTTGCTGCGCTGCCTGTACCCGGCCACGCCGCATCTGACGCACAGCCTGTGGAACGACTTGGGCTACGCCGCGCATTTGGGCGATGTGCTGGACGCGCCCTGGCCGCAGGTCGATCTGCAAGCGCTCAAGCAAGACGAAATCGAGCTGATGCTGCAGGTCAACGGCAAGTTGCGCGGTTCCATTCTTGTCAGCGCCGATGCCGACAAAGCGACCATCGAGCGCATTGCGCTGGCCAGCGAGGCCTTTATCAAGCAGGCGGCGGGTGCCGCGCCGAAAAAAGTGGTCATCGTGCCGGGTCGCCTCGTCAACGTGGTGGTCTGAGCATGGCACGCGCCACTGCCTTGATCCCCACCCCAGCATGTCTGTCGGACGGTGGACTGCGCCGGCGCACCCTGCTGGCTTGGCTGCCGCTGCCGCTGGCCTTGAGCGCCTTGTCAGGCTGCGGTTTTCGGCTACGCGGGGTGCCCGAATTTGCTTTTCGCTCGCTCTACATCGCCGCGCCGCCGGCCTCGCCGCTGGCGCGCGAGTTGCGCCGCACGCTGGAAGGCGCGGGCGGCCAACTGGTGTTGTTGTCCGAACCTGCCCAGTTGCCCCAGGCAGAAGCTATTTTTGATCTGTTGTCCGAGCAGCATGAGCGCAGCGTCGTCGGCCTGACCGCCTCTGGCCAGGTGCGCGAACTGCAACTGCGCCTGCGCATCAAATTCAAGCTGCGCACCCCGGCTGGCGCCGAGCTGATCCCCGAAACCGAACTGCTGCAACAGCGCGACATCAGCTACAGCGAAACCATTGCGCTGGCCAAAGAGGCGGAAGAAGCGCTGCTGTACCGCAATATGCAGACCGACCTGGTGCAGCAACTGTTGCGCCGGCTGGCCGCGGTACGCCCCTAGTGGCGGGCACCGCGTCGGCTGCTTTTGCTATCAAAAAAATAGCTATCAGCGCTTTATGCTAAAGCGCTAGAGGCTATTTTTACCCTTATTTTTGAGTGCCATGCAACTTGCCCTGAATCAGTTGGCTGCGCACCTGCACCAAGGTTTGCGCCCGCTCTACACCCTGCATGGCGACGAGCCGTTGTTGCAGCAGGAGGCGGCGGACGCCATCCGCAGCGCCGCGCGTGCCCAGGGTTACACCGAACGCAGCAGCTTTACCGTCGCCGGCGCGCATTTCGACTGGGGCGCGGTGCGCGCCGCTGGCGGTGCGCAAAGCCTGTTTGCCGACAAGCAGATACTGGAAATTCGCGTGCCTTCGGGCAAGCCGGGCAAGGACGGCAGCGCAGCGCTGCAGCAACTGGCGCAGGCGGCCGTCGGCAACGACAGCACGCTGACGCTGGTGCTGTTGCCGCGTCTGGACAAAACCACCAAGACGGGGGCGTGGTTTGGCGCCCTCGACGGCCACGGTGTCAGTGTGCAGATTGACCCGGTCGAGCGTGCCCAGCTGCCCGCATGGATCGCCCAGCGCCTGGCCGCTCAGGGCCAGCGCGTCGTCGCGGGCGAAGAGGGACAGCGCACATTAGCCTTTTTTGCCGACCGCGTCGAAGGCAATTTGCTGGCGGCGCACCAGGAGATTCAAAAGCTGGCGTTGTTACACCCGCCGGGCGAATTGGGGTGGGCACAGATCGAAGCCGCCGTGCTGAATGTGGCGCGTTATGACGTGTTCAAGCTGTCTGAAGCGGTGCTGGCCGGGCAGGTCGTGCGCGTGCAGCGGATGCTGGATGGCCTGCAGGCCGAGGGCGAAGCCGCTGTGCTGGTGCATTGGGCGCTGGCCGAAGACATCCGCGCCTTAAAGCGGGTGAAAGATGCCATGAATGCTGGTCGCCCGCTGCCCATGGCCCTGCGCGAGAACCGCATCTGGGGGCACAAGGAGCGCCAATACGAGCGCCTGCTGCCACACGCCGAAGACGCCGCCCTGGCCCGCCTGCTGCAATCGGCGCATCTGGTGGATGGCATCGTCAAAGGACTGAAAGTGCCTGCCTGGCCGCAAGAGCCGTGGCAGGCGCTACAGCGACTGGCGCTGCAGCTGTGTGCCGTGGCGGCAGGCCCGGCTGGTGCCGGGGCAGGCACGGCGCGCCCAGCCTGCTGAGGGCGGCAGCTCAATCGTCGTCGTCATCCTCGGCGTCGCCATCGAGCACGAAGGTCAGCTGCATGTTGACGCGGTAAGCGGTGATGCGGCCGCTCTCGATCGTCACCTTCTGCTCCTTGATCCACGCTCCGCGCACGTTGTCCACGCTTTTGCAGGCGCGCTGGATACCCTGGTCGATGGCATCCTCAAAACTAGTTGCGCTACGGGCGCTGATTTCAATGACTTTGGCAACACTCATGGGGAACTCCCTTTCAAAAGAGACAGTGGAGCCTGCAGCGTAGGCGCTGGGACGAGGCTCGGCTGTCGGACAAACGCCCCTCTGGTTTTTGGGTGTTTTTGCGGCCACGGTTTCGGCGCAGTCGCAACCGCAGCCTCAACCCGGCGCAGGCCAGACATCTGCGGCAAAATCGCCCGATGAATGCCCTCGACATCACCACCTACACCCACACCCTCGGTTTGCAAGCAAAAACGGCTGCAGCGCTTATGGCAAAAGCGCCAGCAGCTATTAAAAATAAAGCATTGAAGGCTTTGGCGCGGTTGCTGCGTGAGCACACCGCTGCGCTGCAAGTGGACAACTCGCGCGATTTAGCCAGCGCCCGCGCCGCTGGCTTGGCCGAGCCGCTGGTCGATCGGTTGAAACTCACGCCCGAGGTGCTGGAAACCTGCGCCCAGGGCTGCGAGCAATTGGCGGCGATGCCCGACATCATTGGCGAAGTGCTGGGTATGAAGCAGCAGCCCAGCGGCATCCGCGTCGGCCAGATGCGCGTGCCGATTGGCGTGTTCGGCATGATTTTTGAAAGCCGCCCCAACGTCACCATCGAAGCTGCCAGCCTGAGCATCAAGAGCGGTAACGCCTGCATCTTGCGTGGTGGCTCGGAGGCGATCGAGTCGAACAAGGCGCTGGCGCAACTGGTGCAACAGGCGCTGGCTGAAGCTGGCCTGCCCGAGGCTGCAGTGCAGCTGGTGCAGACCACCGACCGCGCTGTGGTCGATCAGTTGATCGCCATGCCGCAGTTTGTCGATGTGATCATTCCGCGCGGCGGCAAGGGCCTGATCGAGCGCATCAGCGCCGGGGCCAAGGTGCCGGTGATCAAGCACCTGGATGGCAATTGCCACACCTACGTCGATGACCCGTGCGACATCGCCATGGCGGTGGCGGTGGCCGACAACGCCAAGACCAGCAAATACAGCCCGTGCAACGCCAGCGAGAGCCTGTTGGTGGCAGAGGGCGTGGCCGCAGAATTTTTGCCGTTGATTGGCGCGGTGTTTGCCAAAAAAGGGGTGGAAATGCGCGTTTGTGAAGCCAGCCGTGCGCTACTAGCTCCAGTTTCAGGAGCGAAGCTGGTGGCGGCGACCGAGGAAGATTGGGCGCAGGAGTATTTGGCGCCGATCATCAGCATCAAAGTGGTGGCGGGTGTCGATGAGGCCATTGCGCACATCAACCACTATTCCAGCCACCACACCGACGCCATCCTGACGCGCGACCATATGCACGGCCAGCGCTTTGTGCGCGAGGTCGATTCGGCCAGTGTGATGATCAACACCAGCACCCGTTTTGCCGATGGCTTTGAGTACGGCCTGGGCGCCGAAATTGGCATCAGCACCGACAAATTCCATGCCCGGGGCCCGGTCGGCATTGAGGGCCTGACCTCGCTGAAATGGCTGGTGCTGGGCGAAGGCGAGGTGCGTGTTTAAGCGCACCGCAGCATGAAAATCATCATCCTGGGCGCCGGCCGTGTCGGTCAAAGCGTGGCCGAAAGCCTGGTGTCCGAGCGCAACGACATCACCGTCATCGACACCGATGCAGAGCGTCTGCGCGAACTGGAGGGCCAGTTGGATCTGCGCGGCGTCGTCGGCAATGGCATTGACCCGGCGGTGCTGGCCGAGGCCGGTGCCAAAGACACCGACCTGCTGATCGCCTGCGCTGCGCAGGACGAAACCAATCTGGTGTGCTGCAAGGTGGCGCAGTTGCTGTTTGGCATTCCGGCGCGCATTGCGCGGGTGCGTTCGTCGGGCTTTGATGCCAGCGGGCCGCTGGCCGGGCCGGAGGGCTTTGCTGTCAGCATCATTTGCCCCGAGGCCTCGCTGACGCGCTACATCACCAAGCTGATCGACTATCCCGAAGCGATGCAGGTGCGTGAATTTGCCGGGGGCCGCGCCTGTCTGGTGGCGACGCGCGCGTGCCTTGGCGCGCCGATGGTCGGTCAAACCATTGCCCAGGTGCGCGAGGCTACGCCCGATGTCGCCATGCGCCTGGTGGCCATTTACCGCCGCTTTGCCGACGAGCCGGACCGCTTTGTGCCGTGCAGCGGCGGCACGCGCATTGAGCCGGGCGACGAAGTGTTTGTGCTGGCCGCGCGCGAGCACCTGCCGTTCGTGCTGGCGTCCCTGCACCGGCACGAGGGCCAGCCCCAGCGCCCGGTGCGTCGCATCATGATCGCTGGCGGCGGCGATGTCGGTCTGCGTCTGGCACACCAACTCGGGCGTGAGCCGGGGCGCTTTCATGTCAAGGTGGTTGAGAGCGACCCGGCGCGCTGCATTGTGCTGGCCTCGGCGCTGCCCTCCAACGTGCTGGTGCTGCAGGGCGATGCCACCGATGAACGCTTGCTGGAGAGCGAGAGCATCGAAGAGGTTGACTTGTTTTTGGCACTGACCGACGACGATGAAAACAACATCATGTCCAGCCTGCTGGCCAAGCGCATGGGCGCCAGCCGGGTGCTGGCGCTGATCCACCGGCGCAGCTACGCCGACCTGATGCACGGCACGCAGATTGACATTGCGCTCTCGCCGGCGCAGGCAATGCTGGGTGAGCTGCTGGCGCATGTGCGCCGCGGCGACGTGCAGGCGGTGCACAGCTTGCGCCGCGGTGTGGCTGAGGCGCTGGAGATCGTGGCGCGCGGTGACCGCAAAAGCTCGCGCGTGGTCGGGCGCAAGGTGAGCGATCTGCGCCTGCCCGAGAACGTGCACATGGGCCTGATCGTGCGCGGCCTGCCCGAAACCGGCGCCGCCGCTGTGGCCGCGACGTCCGATGCGTCCGCGCAGTTGCCACCGCTGCCGCCGCCGTCACCGCCCGAGGTCATCATTCCGCACAGTTACACCGTGATCGAGAGCAATGACCACGTGGTGTTTTTCTTGCCCAACAAGCGCTTGGTCAGTGATGTAGAAAAGCTCTTTCGCGTCAGCGCGACGTTTTTTTAAGCGGGCGCTGCGCTCTGCCTCTTTGGATTTTTTCCGATGACCGATGTGTTTTCCGTTCTGCGCGTGCTGGGCATGTTGATCATGCTGTTCGCTATGGCTATGGGGGTGCCGCTGGCGGTGTCTTGGTATACGCAAGATGGCGTTTGGCAGGTGTATCCCCTCTCGATGGGGATCACGCTGCTGATCGGATTGGGCTTGTTGCTGGCGATGCGCCGCTACAAGCGCGAGCTGCAGCCGCGCCACGGCGTGATGCTGGTGTCGTTGGTGTGGGCGCTGCTGCCGTTGTTTGCCGCTGTGCCGCTGATGCTGGCTTGCCAGCAGGTGGGTCGGCCGATGTCGTTCACTTATGCCTATTTCGAGGCCGTTTCCGGCCTGACCACCACCGGCTCGACCGTGCTATCGAGTCTGGACACGCTGCCGGTGTCGGTGAATGTCTGGCGCACCTTTTTGCAGTGGATTGGCGGCATGGGGATTTTGGTTTTAGCAGTTGCTGTGTTGCCGCTGTTGGGTGTGGGCGGTTCGCAATTATTCAAGGCTGAAGCGGCTGGCCCAATCAAAGATACCAAGCTGACGCCGCGCATGACTGAAACGGCCAAAGGGCTGTGGGGCGTGTATGCGCTGTTTTCTATTGTTTGCGCGCTGGCCTATTGGGTTGCCGGTATGGAGCCACTGGATGCGCTGATGCATATGTTTTCTACCGTCAGCTTGGGTGGTTTATCGTCGCACGATGCCAGTTTTGGCTTCTTTCAGTCTCCGTTGCTGGAGGGGGTGGCGCTGTTTTTCATGCTGCTGGCCAGTTGCAACTTTGCACTGTATTTTGTTGCACTGCGCAAGGGCCACTGGGGCAGTTTTTGGCTCGATTCAGAAATGCGTGCCACCTTCGTCACGCTGGTTGGTGGTGGTTTGGTGGTGGCTCTGCTGCTATGGGGCAAGGGCGTGTATGGCCCGCTGGACGCACTGCGCCATGGCATGTTCCATGTGGTGTCGATAGCCAGTACTACCGGCTACGCCACAGTGGATTATCTGGCCTGGCCGGTGTTTGCGCCGGTTTTCATGCTGATGCTCTCGGGCGTGGCCACCAGCGCCGGTTCGACCGGCGGCGGCATCAAGATGATGCGCATGTTGGTGCTGGTCAAGCAGGCGCGGCGCGAGTTGACGCGCCTGGTGCACCCGAATGCCGTGCAGCCGGTGCGCCTGGGCGGCGCGGTGGTCGAGAGCCGCATGATTTTCTCGGTCATGGCCTTCATGCTGGTGTATGGCGGCACCATCATCGTGCTCAGCATGGCGTTGCTGCTGACCGATCTGGATCCGCTGACGGCCTTCAGTGCCGTCATCGCCAGCGTCAACTGCACCGGGCCGGGCCTGGGCAGCATCGGTCCGGCCTCGAACTACACGGTGCTGACAGATTTTCAGATCTGGGTGTGCACGCTGGCCATGTTGCTGGGTCGGCTGGAGATATTGAGCTTCGTGGCATTGCTGACGCCAGCGTTCTGGCGCCGCTGAGACCCTGGGGCAACTCCCTACAATGGCCGGCAAACGTTTTTACAAGGGCCCTTCCTTATGGTTCCGCATCTCATTACCGCCCTCACCGGACCCATCAACGAACTAGAGCAGCGCGTCATCGATTCCATGCCTGCCACCGAGCGCTGGTTTCGGCTGGAGTGGATGGAGCACACGCCGCCGTTCTATACCTCGGTGGACATCCGCAATGCAGGCTTCAAGCTGGCGCCGGTCGATACCAATCTGTTTCCCGGGGGCTGGAACAACCTCACGCCCGAGATGCTGCCGCTGGCAGTGCAGGCGGCGATGGCAGCGATTGAAAAAATCTGCCCCGAAGCGCGCAACCTGCTGATCATTCCCGAGAACCACACGCGCAATAACGCCTATCTGAGCAACGTGGCGCAGCTGCAGCGCATTTTCAGCATGGGCGGGCTCAATGTGCGCGTCGGCTCGATCAGCCCGGACGTGAAAGAAACCACGGTGATCGAGCTGCCGACGGGCGAGCGCATCACCTTGGAACCGGTGCTGCGCAGCCGCCACCGCCTAGGGCTGAAGAACTTCGACCCATGCACCATCCTGCTCAACAACGACCTGTCGGCCGGTCCGCCGGGCATTCTGGAAGATCTGCACGAGCAATACCTGCTGCCGCCCCTGCAAGCGGGCTGGAGTGTGCGGCGCAAGAGCAACCACTTTCGCAGCTACGAAGAGGTGGCCAAGCGCTTTGGCAAGCTGCTGGGCATTGACCCTTGGTTGATCAACCCGCTGTTTGGCAAATGCGGCGGGCTGGACTTTGCCGCCCCAACGGGTCTGGACGCTTTGCAGACCAGTGTGGATACCGTACTGACCAAGGTGCGGCGCAAGTACAAGGAATACGGCATCAACGAGAAACCGTTTGTCGTCATCAAGCCGGACAACGGCACCTATGGCATGGGCATCATGACGGTGCACGACGCCAAAGAGTTGCAGGGGCTGAGTCACAAGACGCGCGCCAAAATGGCCACGATCAAGGACGGCCAGCCGGTGCATGAGGTCCTCGTGCAGGAAGGCGTGCTGACGCAGGAGCGCTTGGCCGGCGCTGTGGCCGAGCCGGTGGTCTACATGATGGACCGCTATGTGGTCGGTGGCTTTTACCGCAGCCATGCCGAGCGCGGCGTGGACGAAAACCTGAACGTGCCCGGTGCCCAGTTTGTGCCGCTGGCGTTTGACCACAGCATGCACATGCACCAGTTGGGTGCCCGCCCCAGCACCCCGGCGCCGAACCGTTTCTATATGTATGGCGTGGTGGCCCGTCTGGCCATGCTGGCTGCCAGCTATGAGCTGGAAGCCACGGATCCGAATGCCGAAGATTACAACTGAGGTGGCGATTTTGTCTGCGCGTCGCACTCTCGCCACAGTCGCCAGCTGCCAGGGTGCGCTGTCAGGGTGTACCGGCAGGGGGCGGGGCACAATAGCGTTCCAAAAATAACGGAGCCCGGCCAGCGCCCCTTCAGGACGTCTAGCCGGTGTGTCAGTGGAAAACACCAAATCCCCTTTGTACGTGCTGATGCTGGGCGCCGTCGGCGTTGTCTATGGCGATATCGGCACCAGCGTCCTGTATTCGGTCAAAGAGGTGTTTGGCTCCGGCCACGTGCCCTTCACTCCCGATAACGTGCACGGCATCCTGTCGATCTTCTTCTGGACGCTCACCGTCATCGTTTCGCTTAAATACGTCACCTTGGTGCTGCGCGCCGACAACCATGGCGAGGGGGGGCTGGTGGCGATGCTGGCGCTGGCCGCGCAAACCGTGAAAGAACAGCCGCGCCTGCGCAAGTGGTTGCTGGTAGTGGGTATTTTTGGCACCTGCCTGTTTTATGGCGATGGCGTCATCACGCCGGCCATCACGGTGCTCGGGGCGGTGGAGGGGCTGGAGGTGATCTCGCCCAATTTCAAAAAATACGTGGTGCCGATCACCCTGGTCATCCTGCTGATGCTGTTCATGGTGCAAAAGCGCGGCAGTGCCAGCATTGGGCGCTACTTTGGCCCGGTGATGGTGGTGTGGTTTTTGGCCATCTCGGCCTTGGGCGTGTTCAATATCATCGACAACCCGCGCATCCTGTGGGCCATCAATCCGTACTACGCGCTGCGCTTCATTTTTGAGCAGCCCGGCATCACCTTCATCATTTTGGGCGCGGTGGTGCTGTGCGTCACTGGGGCCGAGGCGCTGTATGCCGATATGGGCCACTTTGGTCGCCGCCCGATCCGCGTTACCTGGTTCAGCGTGGTCATGCCGGCCCTGACGCTGAACTATTTTGGCCAAGGCGCCTTGCTGCTGAAGAACCCAGCGGCGGTTAAAAACCCGTTTTTCATGATGGCGCCCGACTGGGCGCTGGTGCCGATGGTGCTGTTGGCCACCCTGGCGGCGGTGATCGCCTCGCAGGCGCTGATTTCTGGCGCCTTCAGCGTCACCAAGCAGGTGATTCAACTGGGCTACCTGCCCCGTTTGCGCATCATGCATACCAGCGTGCAGGAGGCAGGCCAGATTTACCTGCCGTTCGTCAACTGGAGCCTGTTCGCCATGATCGTGCTGGCGGTAGTGATGTTCAAGTCCTCCAGCGCGCTGGCCTCGGCGTACGGCATTGCGGTGACTACCGACATGCTGATCACCACCGTACTCACCTTTTTTGTCATCCGCAACGCCTGGCGTCTGCCGCTGGCCCTGAGTCTGGCGGCCACGGCCTTTTTCTTTACCGTGGACTTTGCCTTCTGGGCCTCCAACCTGCTCAAACTGTTTGATGGCGGCTGGTTTCCGTTGGTTATCGCCAGCGGCATCTTCCTCCTGATGAAAACCTGGGAAGACGGACGCCGTCTGATGCGCGCCGCGCTGGCCAGCGACGCCCTGGCCCTGCCCGAGTTTCTGGAATCGGTGTTTCTCAGCCCGCCGCTGCGCGTCGCCGGCACGGCGGTGTTCCTGAGCAGCGAGTCCGGCACGGTGCCGAACGCGCTGCTGCACAACCTCAAGCACAACAAGGTGCTGCACGCGCAAAATTTGTTTGTCACCGTGCACAACCACGAGGTGCCCTGGGTGGCCCAGGACGAGCGCGTGCAAGTGCAGACCTTCGGGCACGATTGCTGGCAAGTCGATCTGCACTACGGCTTCATGGACGACCCGGACGTGCCGCGCGCGCTGGCCCTGCTGCGCGGACGCGGCTGCGAGGTCGAGCCCATGACCACCAGCTACTTTCTCTCGCGCGATTCGGTCATCCCTACCGTGGGCACCGGCATGGCGCCCTGGCGCGAGAAGCTGTTTGCCCAGATGCACCACAACGCCAGCGGCGTGGCCGACTTCCTGAACCTGCCGAGCAATTCGGTGGTGGAACTGGGCTCCAAGGTGGAAATTTGAGTGTTTTTGGCCTCTAGCCCTTTTGCCGTAAGCGCTAATAGCTACTAAAATAATAGCATTATACAAAAAGATGCTACCGTCGCCTCTATGCGATTTTTTCAAGACCTGAGCCTTTCCGCCTTCACCGCCGGCTTCGTCGCGGTGCTGGTGGGCTTCACCAGTTCAGTGGCCATCGTCTTCCAGGCGGCCCAGGCCTTCCACGCCACGCCAGCACAAATCACCTCGTGGATGTGGGCACTGGGGCTGGGTATGGGCTTGTGCTCGCTGGTGCCTTCGCTGTTATTGCGCAAGCCGGTGATGGTGGCGTGGTCCACGCCGGGGGCCGCCGTGTTGGCTACGGCGGGTCTGGAAGGCGGCTTTGGCATGGCGGACGCCGTCGGCGCTTTCATGGTTTGCGCCGCGCTGACCACCCTGGTTGGCGTCACCGGCTGGTTTGAGCGTGTCATGAACCGTATCCCAACCGAAATCGCCGCCGCGTTGCTGGCCGGCGTGCTGGCGCGCTTTGGCCTGCAGGCCTTTGCTGCGGCGCAGACGGCATTGCCGTTGGTGCTGTGGATGCTGGGCAGTTACTTGCTGGCCCGGCGTCTGTGGCCGCGCTATGCCGTGGTGGAGACGCTGCTGGTCGGTATCGCTTATGCCGCTGTGTCCGGGCAAATGGCTTGGTCAGCCGTCACGTGGGAATTGGCCGTGCCGCAGTTCACGGCGCCGCAGTGGAGTTGGAGTGCGCTGGTCAGCCTGGCGCTGCCGCTGTTTGTCGTCACCATGGCCTCGCAAAATTTGCCCGGCGTGGCGGTGATCCGCGCCTCGGGCTACACCCTGCCCATCTCCAAAATCATCACCTTGACCGGTGTAGCCACGTTGCTGCTGGCGCCGTTCGGGGCGTTTGCACTCAATTTCAGCGCCATCACCGCTGCCATTTGCATGGGGCCAGAGGCGCACGAAGACCGGGACAAGCGCTATACGGCGGCGGCGTCCTGCGGTGCGCTGTATATCGTCATCGGCATCTTTGGTGCCGTCATCACTGGTCTGCTCACGGCGTTCCCGAAAGAGCTGGTCGTGGCGATTGCCGGGCTGGCGCTGCTGGGTGCCATTGGCAGTGGTCTGTCGGCAGCGCTGCGCGAGGAGCGACTCCGTGAAGCCGCGCTGATCACCTTTCTGGTCACGCTCAGTGGCGTGGTGATCGCCGGTGTGGGCTCCGCCTTTTGGGGTGTGGTGGCCGGCAGCGTAGCGCTGTTTGTGCAACAGTACGCGCGTCAGCCGGCACCGCGCCGGGCTTGAGTACACCGGCTGTAATTAGTGCGCCCCTTTCTTCTGAACATTTTTGCCCTCTCGGACACCCCATGAAACTGCTGTTTATCACCGATCCGCTGGAAAACTTCGCTATCTATAAGGACACCACCTTTGCCATGATGCGCGAGGCACAACAGCGCGGCCATACCATTGCCGTCTGCCAGCCTAAAGAGGTAATGTGGGTGAGCGGTAGCGTGGTCAAGGCGCAGGTGTGCGATATCGTGCTGACCGGCCAGCAGGACGCTTGGTTCAGCGTGCAGCAGCAGCGCAGTGCCGCACTGGCCGACTTTGACGCCATCCTGATGCGCAAGGATCCGCCCTTTGACAGCGAATACTTCTACGCTACGCACCTGCTGGAGCAGGCTGAGCGTGAAGGGGCTAAGGTCTTCAACAAGCCAGGCGCCCTGCGCGACCATCCGGAAAAGCTGGCCATCATGGAGTTTGCGCAGTTCATCGGCCCGACGCTGGTGACACGCAATGCCGACGATGTGCGCCGTTTTCATGAGGAGCACCATGACATCATCCTCAAGCCGCTTGACGGCATGGGCGGCATGGGCATCTTTCGCGTCGGCCCGGACGGTATGAACCTGGGCAGCATCATCGAGACGCTGAACCAAGGCGGTGCCCAAAGTCTGATGGTGCAAAAATTCTTGCCTGAGATCGTCGATGGCGATAAGCGCGTGCTGATCATTGGCGGCAAACCGGTGCCTTATTCCCTGGCGCGTATTCCCCAAGGCAGCGAGGTGCGCGGTAACTTGGCAGCCGGTGGCAAAGGTGTGGCGCAACCGCTGAGCGCCCGAGACTATGAAATTGCCCATGCTCTGGGCCCGATCCTGCACAGCCGGGGCTTGCTGCTGGCGGGCGTGGATGTGATTGGTGACTATGTCACCGAGATCAACGTCACCAGCCCGACCTGCTTTCAGGAAATCCAGCAGCAAGCGGGCTGCGACGTAGCGGCGTTGTTCATCGACGCCCTGGAAGAAGCCTGTTCTGCTAAAAAAGCTTGAAAACTCTTGCTTACCCCCTAAAGCCGCTGCTATGATGGAGGGCTTCGCTGCACGGAAGGTGTCTTTTAAAAGTCATTGTGTGTAGAGTCAGGAGGTTGGTTTCAAAAGCCGGCAAGTGGCGGCTGCGAAAGCGGCGGGGAGAGAAAAGTTTTGGGTTTTGGAGGAAAGGGGTAAAAACCCGATGTATACTTCAAGGCTTGGCTGGAAACGATAGCTACTTCGGTAGTTGTAGTGTTCAGCGAAACGGCTAGAAAGTTTAAATAACCTTCTAGTTGACAGGGATTAAAAAACTCTGTTAGAATTCAAGGCTCAGCTGATCGCAGCTAAGCAGGCAGAAAAAAAGACCTCGGTCTTATAAATCTGTCAGGAACCTTAAAAATATACAGCCGATAAGCGTGGGCGTTTG
>NZ_JHYS01000015.1 GCF_000688255.1 Simplicispira psychrophila DSM 11588
ACCACCACTTCTTGCGCAGGCGTGAGCGTGGTCTGCAGGCGCTGCGCAGTGTGGGAGCGGTCGGTGAAGACAGAGCGCTTCTTCCACTTATAGACAGTCTGCTCGGTGATGCCATATCGCTGAGCCAGCACGCCAGCGCTATGGCTGCTGGCCGCTATCTCGGCGCGCACGGCAGGCGTGGTGCGCGCGTTCTTGTGCAAAGCAATCAGCATGGCGTCCCTCCCCGGGTAGATTGCAGCGACTCTATCAATTTCTGCATTACGGCTCGGGCCATGAAGAGCGGATAGCGTTTTTCATCTATGCAATCGTCCGGGATGCTACACTTAATAATAAATTAATCAATTTATTTAAAATTAATATATATTTAATACTCTCACCAATAAATTACTAGTAAATAGTAAAGTCAAAATAAATAAATAAAAATATCCACACTTAACATCACTCTTACCAATAGATTAAGTACCTAAAAATTTTATCGACCAATATCCAGAAAAGCCATGACTTTATTTATGTTAATTACGGCAATCACGGAAATTAATCAATAATTATTTATATAAAGTTATTTCCGCAGCCAAGTCAAACTCCTGACACAATTGATCAAAATCATGAGCTTCGCTGGCAGCGTGTACCACGGACAACAAATCATTGGGCGACAGCAGAATGGTGCGGAGCAAGCCCGCTACCGCCATCTCTTGTGCAGGGACAAGTTCGGCATGCAAACGGTATGCAGTGTGCGACCGATCACCAAAGACCTCACGCCTCTTCCACTTGCAAGGCAGTCTGCTCGACAGGCGATGCCGAATCAATTTTTTGATGTTGTGTGAGCAAGCGGAGGCGCCCCACGTTTGCATAGGCCGTGGAGCTTTGTGACTTATGGCGGAATCGAAAATGCCGGAATGTGCTGCTCTCGCTGCCGGTCGAACTTAAAATTCAAACATGCAGCCCCATCATCACCATCACAGGACATTGTGGGTTTACGCTCATTCGGCGCGGTGCTAACTTTTTGCTCCACCAAGATTGGAGAGTACATGAAAGCACCCTAGATTCTCGATCGGATAGATGCCGCACCTACTGCTGTGTGTCAGGGACATCCATCACCTATGGGCCGTACGCATCCTGCTGAATGTCCAACTAAAGCTTTTACTGTGCAGCAACAGCCAATGCTTTTTGGTGGAAAGGATGGTGGAAAGAAAACAAAAATGGGCCACGAGGGCCCATTTTGCTTGCTACTTGGCGGAAACGGAGAGATTCGAACTCTCGATGAGGCTCTACACCCCATACTCCCTTAGCAGGGGAGCACCTTCGGCCACTCGGTCACGTTTCCAATCCAGCTATTATGCCTCAGATTTCAGGCATTTTTGGCGCTTTGGCGGCTTTAGGCGACGGGTTGATCCAAGCCGAAGGCGGTATGCAGGGCGCGCACAGCTAGTTCGAGGTATTTTTCGTCGATGACTACCGAAGTCTTGATCTCGGAGGTAGAAATCATCTGGATGTTGATGCCCTCTTCGCTCAGCACGCGGAACATGGTGCTGGCGACGCCGACGTGACTGCGCATACCGATGCCGACAATGCTCACCTTGCAAATATTGGGGTCGCCAACCACTTCTTTGGCGCCCAGCGCGGGTACCACCTGGGTGCGCAGCAGATCCACTGCGCGCGCAAAGTCGCTGTGGTTGACGGTGAAACTGAAGTCGGCCTTACCGTCTTTGCTGACGTTTTGGATGATCACGTCCACTTCGATGTTGGCATCGGCCACGGGGCCGAGGATGCGGTAAGCCATGCCGGGGGTGTCGGGAATACCTAGCACCGAAATCTTGGCTTCGCCACGGTTGAATGCAATACCGGATACAACGGCTTTTTCCATTTTTTCGTCTTCCTCAAAAGTGATGAGCGTGCCCGATTGGGCTTCTTCTGCCAGGTCGATGTCCCAGGGGGTGAAGCTGGAGAGCACGCGCATCGGCACCTTGTATTTACCAGCAAATTCCACCGAGCGGATTTGCAGCACCTTGCTGCCCAGGCTGGCCATTTCGAGCATTTCTTCAAAGCTCACGGTATGCAGCCGGCTGGCCGCTGGCACCACGCGCGGGTCGGTGGTATAGACGCCGTCCACGTCGGTAAAGATCAAGCACTCGGCGGCCTGCATGGCGGCGGCAATGGCCACCGCCGAGGTGTCCGAGCCACCACGCCCCAAGGTGGTGATGTTGCCGTTGCTGTCGATACCCTGAAAGCCGGTGACGATGACCACCTTGCCGGCATCCAGATCAGCGCGCACGCGCTGATCGTCAATCGATTCGATGCGTGCCTTGGTATGGCTGCTATCGGTGCGCACCGGCACTTGCCAGCCAGCGTAGCTGACCGAAGGCATGCCTTCGGCTTGCAGCGCAATCGCCAGCAGAGCTGATGAAGCCTGCTCGCCGGTGGCGGCCAGCATGTCCAGCTCACGGTGGTAATCAGCGTTGGCGCGCTCAGGCGCCAACTCGCTGGCCAAGCCAAGCAAGCGGTTGGTCTCACCACTCATGGCGCTGGGCACCACGACGATCTGGTGGCCGGCGCGGGCCCATTTGGCGACGCGTTTGGCGACGAGGCGGATGCGGTCGGGGGAACCCATCGACGTGCCGCCGTATTTTTGAACGATCAATGCCATTGGAAGTGTGTGGGGACGAAACCCAGTGTCACGGCGCGGGTTGAACAGGGTTTTGGGGCGCCGCCGTTTTTCGTACAAAAGTTGGGCCAAAACCGCCGGAATTGTACCAATGCAAAACCGTGCCGCTGCGTTCGACGATACCGCTGCCTACCTTGATCTGGATACGCTGGCCCCGGGTGCGGCAAGCGGTGATCTGGCGCTGCAGCTCGGCCAGTTGGGCGGCGGCCGGCGTGGTCTGGTGCGCGCTGCGCAACCAGTGGCGTAACACGTTGGCCTGGCGCGCGCTGCTGAGCGCCTGCAAGGCGGTAATTTGCGGCGGTACTCCGACGTCCATCAGGTCTTGCTGCGCCAGTTCCAGCAGCAGCCCACTGGCCTGCGCGGCGTGGGCGCTGCTACGCGTGAAGGTGTCGCGAAACGCCGGAAACACCGTCTCCAGCGCCGGTAGCAAGCGGGCGCGGATGCGGTTGCGGGTATAGCGCTCGTCGGTGTTAGTCGGGTCTTCTACCCAGTCTTGGCCGCGTGCGACCAACCAGGCACGCACATCGGCGCCGGCCACCGCTAATAAAGGGCGATGCCAGTCGATACCGCCGCGCTGCCAGTGGGCCGGCATGGCAGCCAAACCAGCGACGCCGGCACCGCGCGACAAAGCCAGCAGCAAGGTCTCGACTTGGTCGTCCGCGTGCTGCGCCAATGCTATTGATTGAATAGCTTCAAGTGCTTGATGTGATTGGGCTACAGCCTGAAAAGCCTTGTATCTGGCCGTGCGCGCTGCATCTTCCGGGCTTTGTCCGGGTTGGGGTCGGGCATCAACACGCTGCACGGTCAACGGTACGTGCAAGCGTGCGCACAGCGCGGTGCAATGCTGCTCAAAGCTGTCGGCTGCTGCCTGCAAACCATGGTGAACGTGGATGGCTTGCACCTGCCTCGGCCAGCGCGCGGCGCAGGCCAGCAACAGAGCAGTCGAATCGGCCCCGCCGCTCAGGCCGACAGCCAGCGGCAGCGCGGGGGCAAAGCCGCGCAGGGCCGCATCGAGAGTGACGGTCATGCCCGACCCTGGCCTGGCAGCGCGCTCAGCTGGCCTTGGTGTCGGTAAAACGGCCGTAACTTTGCAGGCGCTGGTAGCGGCGCCCTAGCAGGTCGGGCACCTTCAGATCGGCCACTTGGCGAAAGGCATCGCCCAGGGCGCGCTTGAGCAACGCCGACATTTGCTTGGGGTCGCGGTGTGCGCCACCGACCGGCTCGCTGACGATCTTGTCCACCAAGCCCAGCGCCTTGAGGCGGTGCGCGGTGATGCCCAGGGCTTCGGCGGCGTCTTGCGCGCGCTCGCTGGTCTTCCAGAGGATGGAGGCGCAGCCTTCAGGACTGATCACTGAATAGATGGAGTATTGCAGCATCAATAGCTGATCGCACACGCTCAGCGCCAGCGCGCCGCCAGAGCCACCTTCCCCAATGATGGTGGTGATGATCGGCACTTCGAGTTGCGCCATCTCGTAGATATTGCGACCAATCGCCTCGGACTGACCGCGCTCTTCGGCGTCGATGCCCGGAAAAGCGCCGGGCGTATCGACAAAGGTGAACACTGGCAGATGGAATTTTTCCGCCGTTTTCATCAGGCGCAACGCCTTGCGGTAGCCCTCGGGACGCGTCATGCCAAAGTTACGCAGTGCGCGCTCTTTGGTGTCGCGTCCTTTTTGGTGACCCAGCACCATGCAGGCGTGGCCATTGAAGCGCGCCAAGCCGCCAACAATCGATTTATCGTCAGCAAAATGGCGATCGCCGTGCAGTTCAACAAAATCAGTGAACAGGTCACGGACGTAATCGAGCGTGTAAGGGCGCTCGGGGTGGCGTGCAATTTTGGTGATCTGCCACGGGGTCAACACTCCGTAGATGTCTTTGGTGAGCTGCTGGCTTTTTTTGCTCAGCTGGTCGATTTCTTCTGAAATATCGACGGCGCTTTCAGACTGCACATAGCGTAATTCTTCAATTTTGGATTCGAGTTCGGCAATCGGGTGCTCGAAATCCAGAAAGGTCTTTTTTGCCAAGTTGTTTCTCCTAGGGTGCCGTGCGCAAAGGGTCGCGCCAAGGCTCAATATGCGACCGGCAGCGGCGTCAGCGAGCGCCAAATATACCAAGTCGCCACGCTGCACCAAGGCTTCCATGCCTCGCCGACTTCGCGTGCTTCGCTGCGGCTGACCGGGTCGCCAGAAAAATAATTGTGGCTGATACCGTTGATCAGCCCGACATCGTCCAGCGGCAGCACATTGGGCCGCAGCAGGTGAAAAATCAGAAACATCTCCGCCGTCCAGCGGCCCACGCCGCGGATCGCAATCAGCTCGGTGATGATGGCTTCGTCGTCCATACCCTGCCAATCGTCGATATGCAATTGGCCGGCGTCAAAGTGCCGTGCCAGGTCGAGCAGATAGTCCGCCTTGCGCGCCGACAAGCCCGCTGCGCGCATGTCTTCCATCTTGAGACCGAGTACCTGGGCCGGCGCCATGACCGTGGGCAACGCGGCAAAGCGATCCCACACCGTCTGCGCCGCCTTGACCGATATTTGCTGGCCGATGATGCTGCGCGCCAAGGTGGTGAAAGCATCGCCGCGCGACTCCAGCGCACCCTCACCCAGCTGCGGGATCAGGCGCTTCATCACCCGGTCTTTTTTCATCAGGTGCTTGCGCGCCTCCGCCCAATAAGCGGGGGCAGCGCCAGTCGTCGCTATGGGCAAGGCCGCATCCACTATTTTTTTAATAGCTATCACCGCATACCCTGTAAGCCTTTGAGGCCATTTTCACCATAAATACACTCACTGCGCAGCTTCCCAGGTGGTGCCGGCAGCGGAATCCTTCAGCACGATGCCGGCGGCCAGCAAGTCGTTGCGAATGCGGTCGGCCTCGGCAAAATTCTTCGCCGCCTTGGCCTCAGCGCGGGCGCTGATTTGCGCCTGGATGGCCGCTTCATCGAGCACAGCCCCCGACTGCAAAAACGCCTTCGGATCGCCCTGCAACAGGCCCAGGCAGGCGCCCAGGCTTTTCAGCAGGCCGGCGGCGACGGCCGACTGGCTGCGGTTGACTTCGCCGGCCAAATCAAACAGCACGGCCACCGCGTCGGGCGTGCCAAAGTCCTCGTTCATCGCTGCCTGGAAGCGCGCGGCAAAAGGATCGCTCCAGTCCATCGCCTGCTGCACCGGCGCCACCAAGCTGAGGGCGGTGTACAGGCGCTTGAGCGCGGCGCGGGCATCGTTCAAATGCACATCGCTGTAGTTCAGCGGGCTGCGGTAATGGCTGCGCACGACAAAAAAGCGCACCGTCTCAGCGTCATACACCTTGAGCACGTCGCGGATGGTGAAAAAATTGCCCAGCGACTTGGACATCTTCTCGTTGTCGATGTTGATAAAGCCGTTGTGCATCCAGGTGCGCGCCAACGGTTGGCTAGTGGCGCCTTCGCTTTGGGCGATTTCGTTTTCGTGGTGCGGAAACTGCAAATCGGCGCCACCGCCGTGGATGTCAAAGCTCTCACCCAGCAGCGCGCAACCCATGGCCGAGCACTCGATGTGCCAGCCCGGGCGGCCACTGCCCCAGGGGCTTGGCCATTTCACTTCGTCGGGCTCGGTGGGTTTGGCGCTTTTCCACAGGACAAAGTCCAAAGGGTCGTGTTTGCCGTCGTTACCGCTTTGCACGGCAACGCGCTCGCCGGCGTTCAACTCATCGAGCGACTTGCCCGACAACTTGCCGTAGCCGGGGAACTTGCGCACGGCGTAATTCACATCGCCGTTGCCGGCCTGGTAGGCCAAGCCCTTGCCTTGCAGCGTGCCGATCAGCGACAGCATGTGCGGCACATAGTCGGTAGCGCGCGGTTCGTGGGTCGGGCGCTCGATGCCCAAAGCATCGGCATCCTGGTGCAGCGCGTCGATCATGCGGTCGGTCAAGCCGCGCACGGTTTCGCCGTTGGCAACGGCGCGCTGAATGATCTTGTCGTCAATATCGGTGATATTGCGCACATAGGTTACCGTCAGGCCGCTGGTCTTGAGCCAGCGCTGCACCACGTCAAAGGCAATCATCGAACGCGCATGGCCCAGATGGCACAGGTCATACACGGTCATGCCGCAAACGTACATGCGCACATGGCCAGATTCGAGCGGAACGAAGTCTTCCAAAGCACGCGTGAGCGTGTTGTAGATACGCAAGGTCATGGGGGGTGTCACTTGGAGGAAAGAAAAGCACACAGGCGCTACAGCCGCTATAGGCAACGTACCCAGGCCTGGCCGATGGCGCTGTCCGTGCGGGCTGCAAGGCAATGAAGGGGGTGCGCGGCGCACCCCTCAGTTACAATCGAAGGCAGTATATCGCTCACCGCCGGGCCTTGCGCCCCGCTTTCGCAAAGACACTCCCATGCACCCAACCCCGTCGGCGCTCATGCGCCTGTTGCACCACGGCGTGCGGTTATTGGCCCTGCCCGCGCTGCTGGCGGCCTCCCTGGCCCATGCCGATGACTACACCGACGTCAACCAATTACTGCGCTTGGGCAAGTACCCCGAAGCCCTCACACGCGCCGACAAATACTTGGCTGGCAAGCCGCGCGACCCGCAAATGCGCTTTCTCAAAGGTGTCATCCAGTCCGAAAGCGGCAAGCCCGGCGACGCCACGGCCACCTTCGTCAAACTGACCGAAGAATTTCCCGAGCTGCCCGAACCCTACAACAACCTGGCCGTGATTTACGCCAGCCAGGGCCAGTACGACAAGGCACGCATCGCCCTGGAGATGGCCATTCGCACCAACCCGAGCTACGCCACGGCGCAAGAAAACCTGGGTGATGTCTACGCCCGCATGGCCAGCCAGGCCTACAACAAGGCGCTGCAGCTCGATACCGGCAACGCCGCCGTGCAGCCCAAGCTGGCCCTGATCCACGAGCTGGTTTCGACCACACCTGCCAGCGGCACGCACCCGGTGGCGGCCAGCAACCCCGCACCGGCCGCAAAACCCGCAGTGATAGTGGCAGCGGCAACACCAACGCCTGCAGCCACGCCTATCCCAGTGCCAGCCGCCCCGGCACCCCCTGCACCCAAGCCAGCGCCGGCCGCAGCACCAGCACAGGCGCCCGCCGCGGTCCCCAAACCGACGCCGGCACCTGCCCCTGTCGCGGCCGAAAGCGCAGCGCAAAAAAGCGTTGAAGTCGCCGTCCATGCCTGGGCCTCCGCCTGGGCCGCCAAAGACATGGGCGCCTACCTGGGGGCCTATGACAAAAGCTTTACCCCGGCCAACAAAGCCTCGCGCAAGACATGGGAACAGGAGCGGCAAGCGCGCATCGTTGGCAAGAGCATCATCGACGTGAAAATCAGCGACCTGTCCATCTCCGTCACCGGCCACCAAGCCACAGCACGGTTTCGCCAGGACTACAGCGCTGGCAAGTTCAAGGCCTCCAGCCGCAAAACCCTGGAACTGGTGAAGTCTGGCGAGCGCTGGCTCATCGTGCGTGAATCGACCGGCGGCTAGGCACCTGCCCCACGCTGATAACGCTAATATCGCCGACTGCAAACCCGCTCCGACCCGACAACCTTCTGATCACCACGCAGCGCTGCTGCAAGAGCAGCGGCCGAGCGCATGGCAGGACGGCACCCATCACCACTACCTGAGGTTCAAGTGCATTCCATTCGGTCACTTCGGTCACTCTCTTTGTCTTTCAACGGCCTCTTGTTGGCGATGTCTCTGGCGGCACTTGGCCACAGCGCACAGGCCAATACCCGGGTTGCAGCGCCCAAGGCCGGCGCCAAGACAGCCGTCAAGACAGCCGTCAAGACAGCTGTCAAGGCTGTCGCCAAAGCGCTCCCCAAAACCAGCCCTAAAACCAGCCCTAAAACCAGCCCTAAAGCCAGCCTTAAAACCGAGCCGAAAACTGTCGCCAAAGTCAGCGTGCGCAAGTCAGCGCGTGTATTGCCGGTTGCCTTGGGCGTGGCCGGCATTGGTGCACTGGCCAGCAAAGCCAGCACGCAGGCCAACGCCCGCGACGCCGATGCAGAAAATCGCCTGATCGCCATCTACCGCCTGATTGGCGAAGCCCGCAACCGCGAGGCGATGGAGCCAGCGCGCAAACTGGTGCATGACCACCCCAACTTTCAGCTGGCGCAACTGGTTTACGGCGATTTGCTCAACAGCCAAGTGCGTCCGGTGCGGACGCTGGGCGACGTTTCGCCAGATGCCTCCAAGGCCCGTGCAGAGGCGCTGGCCGAGTTGCGCGAAGAATCACAACTGCGCCTGAAAGCCCTGCGCGACCGGCCACCCGCAGGCACGCTGCCATCGCAGTTCATGGCGCTGGCCCCCAGCAGCCGCCACGCCATCGCCATCGACACCTCGCGCTCGCGCTTGTATCTGTTTGAAAATTCGACTACCGGCCTGCACCTGATCGCCGATTTCTACATCTCCATCGGCAAGCTCGGCGCAGAAAAAAACACCGAGGGTGACAAACGCACCCCGCTGGGTATTTACTTCATCACCAGCAACCTCGATCCCAAGTCGCTGAAAAATTTTTACGGCTCTGGCGCCCTGCCGATCAACTACCCCAACGCGCTCGACCAAAGCCGCGGCAAGACCGGCAGCGGCATCTGGCTGCATGGCACGCCGCCCGAGCAGTTTTCACGTGCGCCCCGGGCCTCGGACGGCTGCGTGGTGCTGGCCAACCCCGACCTGGAGCGCCTGGTGCGCACGGTGCAGGTACGCACCACGCCGGTGGTGATTGCACAAAGCCTGCAATGGCAAGCACCCCATACGGTGGCCAACAACAGCCAGGCGTTTGCCGCCACCCTGACGCGCTGGCAACAGGCCAAAAGCAGCGGCGACTTGTCGCGGGTGTTGAATTTTTATACCGCCGACTTTCGCAGCCAGGATAAAACCCTGGTGCAATGGACGCCCACCCTGCGCCAAGAAATGGAGCGCGTGCAGGGCCGCCCCATCCTGCTCAAGGACGTCTCGTATTTACGCTGGACCGACACGGCGGACACCATGGTGGTGACCTTCGGTGAAGTAATTGAAGGCATGCGCACCGGCATGACCAAACGCCAGTACTGGATCCGCGAAGGCATCCAGTGGAAAATATTTTTTGAAGGAGTGATCGGATGATTTCTAGACGAAATTCGGCTCTAGCCCTTAGCAGTATTGCGCTAGCAGCTATTTTTTCAGTAGCAACACCCGCCCTGGCGCAAGACGTCTCCAAGGTGAAACTGGCCACCTCGATGGGCGACATCGTGGTGCAACTCGACCCCGCCAAGGCGCCCAAAACGGTGGCCAATTTCTTGCAGTACGTCAAGGACAAGCACTATGACGGCACCATCTTTCACCGCGTCATCAACGGCTTCATGATCCAGGGCGGCGGCTTTACACCCGACATGGCACAAAAACCGGTGCGCGCACCGATTGCCCTGGAAGCCGCCAACGGCCTGAAAAACGATAAATACACCATTGCCATGGCACGCACCAGCGACCCCCAATCGGCCACGGCGCAGTTCTTCATCAATGTCAAGGACAATGCCTCGCTCAACGCTCCGCAGCCCGACGGCCACGGCTATGCCGTGTTTGGCAAAGTGGTGCAGGGCAGCGACGTTGTAGACAAAATCAAGGCCGTGGCCACGGGCTCGCAAGACGTGCCCACCACCCCCATCACCATCACTTCTGCCACCCTGGTGAAGTAATTTTTCAAGAAAGTCCCTGCCATGAGCAACCCCCAAGTTGAACTGCACATTGCCGACTACGGCGTCATCACCCTCGAACTGGATGCTGAAAAAGCCCCCAAGTCCGTCGAGAATTTTCTGTCCTATGTAAAAAAAGGCCACTACGACAACACCATTTTTCACCGCGTCATTCCCGGTTTTATGGTGCAAGGCGGCGGCTTTGAGCCCGGCATGAAGCAAAAAAGCGTCGATGAGGCGATTGAAAATGAAGCCCAGAACGGCCTGAAAAACGCCAACTACACGGTGGCCATGGCGCGCACCAGCGACCCGCACTCGGCCACGGCGCAGTTTTTCATCAACGTCGCCAACAACGGCTTTTTGAACCACACCGCACCCAACGCCAGCGGCTGGGGCTATGCCGTGTTTGGCAAAGTGATTTCTGGCACCGAGGTGGTGGACAAAATGAAGGCCGTTAAAACCGGCAACAAGGGCGGCCACGGCGACGTGCCAGTGACCGACGTGGTGCTTGAAAAAGCCGTCGCACTGTAAGCAGCCCTGCTGCCACACACCGTCCCCGTGACGATCACGACCGTACCCCGGTGCGCCCAGCTCATCGCTGCGCCGCACTGGCGCACGGTCGATTTTTTGTCGGACCTGCACCTGCAAGCCAGCGACCGCACCACTTTTGGCGCTTGGCAGCGCTATCTGGCGCAGACACCCGCCGACGCTGTCTTCCTGCTCGGTGACCTGTTCGAGGTTTGGGTGGGCGACGACGCGCTGGACGAACCCGGCAGTTTTGAAGCCGAATGCTGCGCCGTGTTGCACGCCGCTGCACAGCACCGGGCGCTATTTGTTCTGCCCGGCAACCGCGATTTTTTGCTCGGTGACGCATTTTTGCAGCGCAGCAGCGTCACCGGCCTGAACGACCCCACGGTGCTCGACTTTGCCGGCCAGCGCTGGCTGCTCAGCCACGGTGATGCTTTGTGTTTGGACGACCTGCCCTATCAGCGTTTTCGGGCTGTGGCGCGCAGCGCAGCCTGGCAGCAGCAATTTTTAGCGCAACCGCTGGCCGTGCGCCGCGCCCAGGCACGCGATATCCGCAATCAAAGCGAGGCACGCAAAGATGCGGGCGAGGTGTATGCCGATGTCGATACCGCCGCCGCCTGCACGTGGCTGCGCAGCGCCCAGGCGCACACCCTGATCCACGGCCACACGCACCGCCCGGGCGAACATATGCTGGCCGAGGGGCTGATGCGCTGCGTGCTGAGCGACTGGGACGCCGCCGCGCAACCACCGCGCGCCGACATCCTGCGCCTGACGGCCAGCGGCCTGCAGCGCCTGGCGCCGGACGGCTGGTAGTGGCGTTGTGATGATGTGGTGGTGACGCCATGACCGTGCTGTCTTTCTGGACCAGACTCTGGCGCCGCCTGCGCATCCGCATGGCCCCGGTGCCGCACATCCCGCCGCCGCTGTGGCTGCAGACACTGCAGCACTACCCGTTTTTGAACGCCTTGGCGCTGCACGAGCAGGGCAAGCTGCGCACGCTCAGCGCCCTGTTTTTGCAACACAAACAATTCCATGGCGGCCACGGCCTGGTGGTCACCGATGCCATGGCCGTGGCCATTGCCGCCCAAGCCTGCCTGCCGCTGCTGCACTGGGGCAATCCGCACCAGGCGCTGGGTTGGTACGACGATTTTGTCGGCATCGTGGTGCACCCCGGCGCGGTGCTGGCGCGGCGCCAAGTGACGGACGAGGCTGGCGTGGTGCACCAATACGCCGAGCCGCTGGTGGGCGAAGCCATGGAGCGCGGCCCGATCATGCTGAGCTGGCACGAGGTGCAAGGCGCTGGCCACAGCGCGGCGCAGGGTACGAATGTGGTGGTGCATGAATTTGCCCACAAACTGGACATGCGCAGCGGCACGGCCGATGGTTGCCCGCCCCTGCCGGCCGGCTTCATGGGCACCCGCAGTGCCCGCGCTGCGCACGCACTGTGGTGGGCGGTGTGGGAGCCGGCGTATGCAGATTTTTGCGAGCGCGTGGCGATGGCGCAGCGTTTTGGTGGCGCACCGCCGTGGCTGGACGCCTATGGCGCCACCGCCCCCGCCGAATTTTTTGCCGTGGTCTGCGAGGCTTACTTTGTCCAGCGCGCGCAGTGCGCGCTGGAGTTGCCCACGCTGGTGCCTTTGCTGGACGCATTCTTTCAGCGCCCTTAAAAAATATTAAATTGATAGCTATAGGCGCAAGCACAGCAAGCGCTTCAGGCATTTTTTATCAATAGCCTCCATCCGGCACGTTGCCCAAGCTGTCCAGCCAGGCCACCGAATGCGCCAGCTCGGCTGGGCGGATTTCGTGCTGGCCCGGAAACTCTGCATACGCCAACTGCACCGGCAGGGTCTGCACATGCTGGCGAATGGCCTGTGCCTGCGCCAGCGGGATGACGGCGTCCTGCGTGCCATGGCTGACCCACAACTGGCGCCCGCGCAAAGCCTCGGCTGGGGCGCTCAAGGGCAGCACCTGGGGCAGCATCCGGCCGTGCCAAACCATGGCGGCGTGCAGCAGCTCCGGGCGGGTCAGCAGCAGCGACAGCGCCATGATGCCGCCCTGGCTGAAGCCGCCCACCACCACGCGCTCGGGCGGCATGTCCAGCTGCTGCGCCGCCGACGCCACCACCTGCGCCAACAAGGCGCGGCTGGCAGCCTCCTGCGCGGTATCAATGGCGCGGGAGCCATCGGGCTCGATAGAAAAATCGAACCAGCTGAACGCCCCGGGTCCCAGTGGGTAAGGCGCGCGCAGACTGAGCACGCAAAAGCGCGCCGGAATATGTCCGGCCAGGCTGAACAGGTCACGCTCGTTGCTGCCGACGCCGTGCATCAGCACCAGCAGCCAGGGCTGGGGCGTGCCGGGGGCGGCTGGGCGCTGCAAAAAAGTAAGGGGTAAATCAAGCATGGTGGAGCGTTCTCAAGGCGATTTTCAACAAACAACAGCGGCCCTCAGGACGCCTCCGCGTGCAGGGCAAAGGCATCCATGGCCAGCACGCCGTACATCACTTCCCGGCTGAGGTAGTGCGGCTGGACCTTCTCGCCCGCCGCCCCCAGGGCAAAGAAGAAGGGCAAAAAATGCTCGTCGGTGGGATGGGCGCGCTCGGCGTGTGGCGCCTCGTTGCGGTAGTTGAACAAGGCCGGCCGATCGCCACGCAGCAGCGCCGCTTCGATCCAGCGGCTGAACTCCAGCACATAGGGCGCGGCGGCATGTGCGTCAGCAAAAAATTCACCCAGGTTGTGCGTCATGCTGCCCGAGCCGACCAACAGCACCCCCTGCGCGCGCAAAGAGCGCAGCGCGGCCCCCATGGCATAGACCTCGGCCGGGCCGGCATTCAGCGGCAACGCCACCTGCAGCACCGGCACATCAGCCTGCGGAAACAGGTGCATCAGCGGCACCCAGGCGCCATGGTCAAACGGGTGCTCGGCATCGGCCTGCGCTGGCACACCGGCGGCCTGCAGCAGCGCCAGCACCTCTTGCGCCAGCGGCGGCGCACCCGGCGCCGGGTATTGCAACTGGTACAGCGCCGCAGGAAAGCCACCAAAATCATGCCAAGTGGCGGGTGCCGCAGCGGTCATGACCTGCGGCGTGCGCGCCATCCAATGCGGCGACATCACGACGACACCACGCAAGTGCGGAAACTGTGCCCGCAAGTCCGCGCCCCAGCGCGTCAGGGCCGGCCCGGTGTCACCCACTTCTAGGGCAAACAACGGCGCGCCATGCGAGACATACAGCACCGGCAGTTCTGCAGCCAACTGAGGGGTGGGCGAAAGGGACGCGGAGACGGACATGGCAAAGCTCCTCACAGGTAACAAAGAATCCAACAGGATTAAACAAGGTCAATCGCGCACCTTGCCGCGCAGGGTTTTAGTGATGCTGCGCTGCGCCTTGCCTTCCAGGCGGCGCTGGCGCGAGCCATAGGTCGGCTTGGTCGGGCGGCGCAGAATGGGCGCTTGCGCCACGCTCTGCACCAAGGCATTCAGGCGCGCCAAGCCGTCGGCACGGTTTTGCTCCTGGCTGCGGTACTGCTGCGCCTTGAGGACCAACACACCCTCCTGCGTGATACGGCTGTCACGCAACGCCAACAGGCGCGCCTTGACATTGATCGGCAAGCTCGACGCACCAATATCAAAGCGCAAATGCACCGCACTGGAGACCTTGTTGACGTTTTGCCCACCCGCACCTTGGGCGCGCATGGCGCTGATTTCCACCTCGCGCTCATCAACCCGCAGCAAATCCGTCATGGCTGCCATGCCGTCACCCGATCACCCAGCCAGCGCCGCCAGCAAGGCAGCATGGAAGGCCTGCGGGCGCTCAAACTGCACCCAATGCCCGGCGCCTTCGATCAGCGCCAGCCCCCGAAAATCAGGCGCCGCCGCCGCATACGCACCGGCAAGCTGGCCGATGTAATCGCGGTACACGGCATCGTGCTGGCCATAAATGGCGTGCACCGGGCAGACCACCTGGGCCAGCGAGCGCGCCAAGATGTCGGTGTGCGACAGCCGCCGGCGCGGCATCCGGTCGCGCTGCATATTGGCCAGATGCGTTTGCAGCGCCAGCCCGTCGATCAGCGCCGCATCGTGCAGCATCAGCGCCGCCAAGTTGTAACGGTGGATGTCGATCTGCTGCTCGGGCGTGGGCAAATGGCGCCAGGCCTTGAGCTGAAACTGGCGCTGCGGCACCACGCCCATGGCTGGCGCGCCGACCAGCACCAGCCGCGCCGCCAGTGCAGGGTGCGCCGCCAACAACATGCCGGCGGTCATGCCACCAAACGAAAACCCCACCAAGTCGCACGCCTGACCGTGCAGCAACTGCTGCAAACCGGCGTGCAAAGGCTCGATCACCGCATCCGCGTCGCTGCCCCAGGACGGCAGGGCCGAATCGCCAAAGCCCGGCAAATCGGGCACCCACAGCGTCTGCCCCGCTGCTACCAAATCTTCAATATTGCGCACCCAGTGCGTCCAGCTGCCGCTGCCGCCATGCAGCAACACCAGCGGGCGCACGCCGTTCTGGCCCGCGCCCCAGCGCCGCCAGACCACCTCACCCGCACCGCAAGGCGTGGTGTAGCGGGTAGCCTGCGCGGCCAGGCGCTGTACCAAATCAGGCATTGCAGCATTCTTCATTTTTGTGCATTCAAATCCGTGCCAAGCCATCAATGGCTAGCGCATACCCCTGCACACCAAAACCGCACAGCACCGCACGCGCCGCCGGCGAAATCCAGGAATGGTGGCGAAAACTCTCGCGTGCAAACACATTGCTGATGTGCAGCTCAATCAACGTGTTGATGCCCGTACCCTTGATGGCATCCAGCAGCGCCACGCTGGTGTGGGTGTAGGCACCGGCATTCAGCACCACCCCGGCCAGCTCACCTTGGGCATGGAGTTGACCGGCCTCATGGATCCAGTCCACCAGCGCACCTTCGTGGTTGCTTTGGTGAAACTGCAAGGCAAAACCGTGGCGCGCGCAGGCTTCAAAGCACATCTGCTCGACATCGGCCAGCGTGTGCGCGCCGTACACCGCCGGCTCACGTGTGCCCAGCAGGTTCAAATTCGGGCCATTCAGGACGTAAACAGTTTTCATGGAATTCTTCTTGATCAGAGCGGGCAATTATGCGGCGCCCCCATGAAAAACGGCCCCGCAGGGCCGCTGGCAAAGTGTCCGGATTTTTAACGGTCCCAGCCGCCGCGCCCACCCCGGTCATGGCGGTCATGGCGGTCATGGCGATGGCCGCGCCCGCCGTCACGGTAATAACCATAGGCTGGCGGGGCGTAGTACACCGGCGCCGGCGCGTAGTACGCCGAGCGGGGTGGCGCGTAGTAAACAGGCGCTGGCGGGGCGTAATACACAGGCGGCGGGGCGTAGTACACCGGCGCCGGCGCGTTATAGACCGAATAGCCATTGCCCACGCCCACCGACACCCCCGGCACGCCTACACCTACCGACCAGTTCACATCGCGTGCCTGCGCTGTACCGACGCTGACCAAAGCCGCCAGGGCCACACCCGCAGCCGCCACCCAAGCAGACAAAGAACGATTTTTCATCATGACAATCTCCCAATGAAGAGGGTCTGCCAGCGGATTGCAACAGACCCATGGACACATAACGCGCCAGGTGCCCGAAAGGATGGCACAAACAGGTAAAACGATTGTTTCAGAGAGTAGATACGCATGTTGCAGTGCGTCACGTTATCGGGATGTGCATCCTAAAATAACCCCATGAGCACCTCCACCCCCGTCCACCCCCTCCCCGCTGCAGCACCTGAAGCCGCCAAGCCCAGCAACTTTCTGCGCCAGATCATCGACAGCGATCTGGCCAAAGGCACCTACGCCCAGCGCCGCTGGGGTGGCAGCCCCGGCGACGCCGCACACCACGCCGCTGGCCAGCCCGACCCGGCCAAAATCCGCACCCGCTTTCCGCCCGAGCCCAACGGCTACCTGCACATCGGCCACGCCAAGAGCATCTGCATCAACTTCGGCTTGGCGCGCGATTACCAAGGCGTCTGCCATCTGCGCTTTGACGACACCAACCCCGAAAAAGAAGACACCGAATACGTCAACAGCATCAAGGACTCGGTGCAATGGCTGGGCTTTGGCTGGGACAACGGCGGCGAAAGCAACCTCTACCAGGCCAGCGACTATTTCGACTTCATGTACCGCGCAGCGGAAACGCTGATCGACGCCGGCCACGCCTATGTGGACGAGCAAACCGTCGAGCAGATCCGCATCAACCGCGGCGACTTCGGCAAGCCCGGCGTGGACAGCCCGTTCCGCAGCCGCACGCCGGCAGACAACCTGGCGCGCTTTCGCGAAATGCGCGACGGCCGGCACGAGGACGGTGCCATGGTGCTGCGCGCCAAGATCGACATGGCCAGCCCCAACATCAACCTGCGCGACCCGGCCATCTACCGCATCCGCCGCGCCACACACCACCACACCGGCGACACATGGTGCATCTACCCGATGTACACCTACGCCCACCCCATCGAAGACGCGCTGGAGCAAATCACCCACAGCTTTTGCACGCTGGAATTTGAAGACCAGCGCCCGTTTTACGACTGGCTGCTGGAGCGCCTGACCGAAGGCGGCCTGCTGACCGCCCCACCACCGCGCCAATACGAGTTTGCGCGCCTGAACCTGACCTACGTCATCACCAGCAAGCGCAAACTGGCCCAACTGGTGTACGACCACAAGGTGTCAGGCTGGGACGACCCGCGCATGCCAACAATAGTCGGCCTGCGCCGGCGCGGCTACACCGCCCAGTCCCTGCAAACCTTTGCCGAGCGCATTGGCGTGACCAAGAGCGACAGCTGGATCGATTACTCCACCCTCGAAGGCTGCCTGCGCGAAGACCTGGAGCTGAAGGCCCACCGCGGCATGGCCGTGCTCAACCCCGTCAAACTGGTGCTGACCAACTGGGACGACGTGATGGGCGCCGGCCACCTCGAACCCTGCACCTTGCCCGCCCTGCCCCACGTCCCCGAAGGCACCGAGCCCCCCGCGCCGCGCCAGTTCACCATTGGCAAAGAAGTCTGGATCGAGCGCGAAGACTACGAAGAAGTGCCGCCCAAGGGCTACAAGCGCCTGTTCCCCGGCAACAAGGTGCGCCTGAAAGGCGGCTACGTCATCGAATGCACCGGCGCGACTAAAGACGCGGATGGAAATATCACCGAAGTGCTGGCCACCGTCGTGCCCGACACCAAGAGCGGCACCCCCGGCAGCGACAGCGTCAAAGTCAAAGCCGCCATCACCTGGGTCGGCGTGGCCGATGGCGTAGCAGCCGAAGTGCGCATGTACGACCGCCTGTTTCTGGACGCCCAGCCTGATGCGGGCGGCAAAGACTTCATCGAAAGCCTGAACCCGAACAGCCTGAAAGTAGTGACCGCCATCGTCGAGCCTTCATTGGCCAATGCGCAGCCGGATGAAAAGTTTCAGTTTGAACGGCATGGCTACTTTGTCGCCGATCGGGTGGATCATGCGGCGGGTAAGCCGGTGTTTAACTTGGCGGTGGGGTTGAAGGATAGTTGGGGGAAGTAGACGCAGCGATGGCGCCTAAAAATATGAGAAAAATCCCGGCACTCAATGAAATATTTAAATATCGACGAGGACTCATCCCATGCTAACTAGACTAAGAGTTCAAGGCTTCAAAAGCCTGATCGATGCCGAGGTTCAATTTGGACCATTCACATGCATTGCTGGCGCGAATGGCGCGGGCAAGTCAAATCTATTTGATGCGATTTTATTCTTGCGTGATCTTGCAGACCACTCAATTATCGAAGCTGCCCACAGAGTCAGAGACCGTGCCGGCAGTCGCAAAGGGGATCTGCGATCACTATTTACGAAAACAACTGACTCAAAACTACCAAATATTGCGATAGAGGCAGAATTCATTGTCTCAGGTGAGGTAACCGATGATTTTGGCCGAAAGGCAAAACCAAGCACTACGTATTTAACTTATAAAATTGAACTTAAATACGTCGTTGACGATGAATTTAACGAGCGAATTCAACTTATCGCCGAACACTTAACATATCTTCCAAAAAGCAGTGCGAAGAAACGTATCGGATTCAATTGCTCAAAAGAGTTTTTCAATTCAGCACTGACAGGTGAGCGTCGGGCGCCATTCATCACAACAGATCGTGACGGCACAAGCGGCAACTCCACGATTAGCGTGAGTCAAGACGGTAATTCGGGTCGCCCGTCTCAAATTCCAGCACAAAACTCACCGCGGACGGTACTTGGTTCTGCAAACACAGACGAGAGACCAACAATTCTCGCGGCACGTAGAGAAATGCAAAGCTGGAAATTGCTGCAGCTAGAACCATCAAAACTTAGATCACCTGATGAATTTTCCGATGACCCGCATATAACGTTTGATGGGGCACATATTCCATCGACTCTTGAGCGACTTAAGAGATATGAGGAAATATCGAATCGAGTTGCCACGCTACTTCCAGAGGTACGTGCGGTTTCTGTTGACGTTGACAACACTCGTAGAATCAAGACGCTATTGCTTGAACAACGAAATGGCGTTATTCACCAAGCTCGGTCGCTATCAGATGGGACACTACGGTTTCTAGCACTCGCCACCATGGCATTTGATTCAGAATCAAAGGGTTTAATTTGCTTCGAAGAGCCGGAAAATGGAATTCATCCATCGCGCATAAACGCTATTCTGGAACTTCTTCGCGAGATGGCCGTTAACCCAAAAATCGCAGTAAATTCGGAGAACCCACTACGACAGGTAATCATAAATACTCATTCACCAGTGGTTGTTCGAAACCTGATTCCTGATGAACTTCTAGTAGCTGTGCCGATAAGGAAAAATCGCTCCTCATTTACAGCATACGGCGCAATAGTCAACTCTTGGCGGCTTAATCATCCTGACTACTCGTCCGAAAGAACACCAAAAGTCACAGTCACGGAGTTATTAGACTACCTTCGAAGTACCGATATATCTCCTGAAGATGATCTAGAGGGCGGCAAACTTTGGCAACTAGCTGCCGAACAAGGAATGTTCGATTTTGAACAAATTCCACAAGGGGATACAATTGGCAGTCATTAGTATCGCTATAGTCTGCGATGGCACGTCTGATATATGCATTCAAGATCTAATTCAGGCAGTTGCTGATACCGCATTCCCAAACCAAGCATTTCGTATAACACCAGCGCGTGAGGTTATTCCTGCACATGGTTCGCTACATATTCGTCTTGAAAGGGCATATAAAGACTATGAACCGGACATAATCGTCTGCCATAGAGATGCGGAAAGCACATCTGTAAAGGATAGAACTGAGGAAATCAAATTTGCACAAGAAGCTGCTGGTATTAATATTCCAGTAATTCCGGCAGTGCCGGTAAGGATGATCGAAAGTTGGTTGCTAACAGACCCGGGCGCCATTCGTTGTGCCGCTGACAACCGGAACGGCAGCGTAGAGCTAAATTTACCAAGACACAAGTCAATAGAACAATTAGTCGATCCTAAAGAAATTCTTTTTTTTGCATTAAAAACTGCGTCAAACTTGCCCACACAACGCCTGAAACGTTTCAATGAACACCGCGCCAGGAGCCGGATCGCGAGCTTCATGGATGATTTTTCAGGACTAAGGAAATTGCCTAGTTTTCAACAATTTGAGACGCTTTTGACAGCCGCAATATTCAAGCAGACAGAGTTCAAAAATACTGTTAATCACATATGAAAATTGGAGGCAGACTCCAATTAGTTCAATAAACCGCGCCTTTCAACACTGCGACGCATGACCAGACAAACCCCAAAATGGGTACAATAAACCCCATTATGGGTATCAATCAATCGACTGCCAATGATTCACCGTTCATCGCAGACGCCCTCTTCCCCAAAGTGCGCCAGCGGGTACTGGCCGTGTTGTTTGGCGCGCCCGACCGCAGCTTCTACGCCAACGAAGTGATTGCACTGGCGCAGTCGGGCACCGGAGCGGTGCAACGAGAGCTGGCGGGCTTGAGCGAAGCCGGCTTGCTCACCGTCAGCAGACAAGGCAACCAGAAACATTACCAAGCCAATGCCACCGCTCCCGTATTTGCAGAGTTGCGGGGGCTGGTGCTCAAGACCATGGGTCTGGCCGACGTGCTGCGCTGGCGCCGTTGGCGGCGCAGATAGAACGCGCTTTCGTATATGGCTCGATCGCCAAGCAGACCGATACCGCGCAAAGTGACGTCGATGTGCTGGTGGTCAGCTACTCGCTGGGTTATGGCGATTTGTTTGCTGCACTGGAGGACGCCACCCACACCCTGCGCCGCACCATCAACCCGGCTCTCTACACGCCGGTTGATTTTGCGGCGCGGTTGCAGGGCGACAACGCCTTTGTGACCCGCGTGATGCAACAGCCCAAAATTTGGCTGATCGGCCAAGAAGTCACCCTGCCCTATGACGCCCACCTCCCCGCTGGATAACCTCGCCGGCCGCAGCAAAGCGCTCAAGCCCGAACCGCCAGACGCTGCCGAACTGGCCGGTTTGACCCGCACCGGCAAAGCCCGTCTGGCAGATGCCCGCAACACCGTGCTGGCACTGGAGAGCCGCTTTGACCTGGCCTACAACGCCGCACACACGCTCGGCCTGGGGCCGGAGGTCTGGCGGGTGCTAGACCTGTGCCACAACAAACGAAATCTGGGCGCATACGAAGGCTTGCTGGAGATTGATCTGCGCTTGGTGACTGACTTGATAGAGGCCACACAAAAGGTGGCTGATGCGCTTAAAACACCCCATTGAATCGGAGGAGGGAAAACGACATGGACTTATCGCCCTTTGTGCGCGAGAGAGGCACTATATTGCTGGCGCAAGGAGCCAACCCATGAATGCAATCCTGAACCCCACACCCCCGGTCAACGACCCCGCTCAAGCGGCATTGGCAGCCTTGGCGCGTGCCGGGTTGCGCGCAGCTGAGGATGCACAGCGTGCCAACACCCACATGGTGGTGGCCGAAAACGGCAAGGTGCTGCACATCAGCCCGCAAGACTATTTGCGCACGCTCCAAGCACCATCCGCGCCCCCAGCCCCCGCAGACGGCACACAAAATCACTGACATTCCACCGGACTTTCGAGTACAAAATTTATAGCTGCTCGCGCCCGACAGTAAAGGGCTGGAGCCTGATTTGATTCAAAATTTTTATCCTATGCACTTCGCCGACCGCCTGAAACAACTTCCCTCCGCCAGCCACCTCGCCGCCCTGCATCTGCTGGACGCCGATGGCCAGACTCTCGCCACCATTGAAAACAAGCCCGGCCAGACCGGGTCGCTGGTGGTGTATGCCGCCCTGGCGGCGCTGTATGGCGGCAGCATCACGCCCGCCGCCGCCCACCTGGGGCTGGAGTGGTACGCCGAGCACACGGCAGATGCGCTGGCCTTCCCCGGCAAGCACCCCAACATCGACCGCTTGCTGGCCTGGGCGCAAGGTGCTGAGAGCTACCGCGCGCAGCCTGTCGCTGCGTGATGCAATGAAATCGGAATGGGGAAGAAAAGTATATTTTGATAGCTGCTAGCGCTTACCACATAAGCGCTACAGCCCGATTTGATCTATAACTGCGAGCCCAGCAGCGAGGCAAAGCGCTCGGCCAGCTTTTCGCGCCAGGGGCGCTCCAGCCAGGCCTCATAGGTGACGCGGCGCGCGCGCTGCAGGTCGTCTTCAAACACAGCCGTCTGGCGCGCGGCAAAGGCCGGGTCGTAGACGTTCAGATTGGCTTCGTCGTTCAGGCGAAACGAGCGGTTGTCGAAATTGGTCGAGCCGACCGAGACCATGCGGTTGTCCACGATCATGACTTTGCAGTGGTACATAGTGGGCTCGTAGGTATAGATTTGCGCACCGGCCTGCAGCAGCGGCCCCCAGGTGGCACGCGAAGCGGCCTTGACAGTTTCGGTGTCGGTGTGCTCCCCCGGCGTGATGAAACGCAGGCGCACACCGCGCTGCAGGGCGTCGATCAGCAGCTGGCGCGTCAGGGAGTCGGGCACAAAGTAGGCGACTGAAAAGTCGATGCTGTGCTCGGCGGCGGTGATCGCCAGGTGGTACATCAGCTGCATGCTCTCGCTGCCGCTGGAGGGCGAGCTGGAAAACATCTGCGCCTGCATGGTGCCCGCCGGCGCGATGGGCGGAAAGTAGCGCGCGCCGTGCATCACGCGGCCGGTGGCCTTGAGCCAGTTGTCTAAAAAGGTGGCCTGCATCTGCGCCACCACCGGCCCCGTGACCTGGTAGTGCGAATCGCGCCAGTGATCGGGGTCTTGCGCGTGGCCCGTCCACAGCGGCGCAATGCCCACACCCCCGGTAAAACCGATCTGGCCATCGACCACCAGCAGCTTGCGGTGGGTGCGGTTGTTCAGGCGCGCCAAGTCATACCACTTGGGTTCATGGAATTTTTCGATCTCGACGCCGGCGTCCTTCATTTCGGTCAGAAAGCTCTCTTCGATCTTGGCGCTGCCCACCCAGTCGAGCAGCACATGCACCGCAACGCCGGCGCGGGCGCGCTCGCTCAGGGCCTGGGCAAACTGCTGGCCGATGTCGCCGGACCAGTAGATGTAGGTTTCAAAGGTGATGCTGGTGTGCGCGCCGCGAATGGCCTGCAGCATGGGTGGGAAGATCTGGTCGCCGTTGAGCAGTTCGACCACTTGGTTGCCATCCAGCAAACCCGGGCCGAGCAACAGACCCATATCGCGCTCGAACTGCGGGTCGGCGCTGGTGTAAAGCCGTGCGATCTGGTGCTCGATCTTCTTCTCGCCTGCCGTGAAGTTGAGTGCCAGCAACACCAGGGCACAGGTGGCGATAAAGGTCAGGAACACCACCATCACTGTTCGGCGTTTTTTTTTCATGAGCGCCATTGTCAATGGAGCGATGGTATGCAAATGTAGGCAAAAGCCGCTGGAATTCACCGCCCAAACCCTTGACCCCCTCTGTAAAACGCTCCTGATAACGGAGCATCAGCGCCATGCCAGCGCTGCACTACCATAGCCACCCTACGGTTTTGCTGGAGATTTTCTTATCCGCCACCTCTACACGTTCTTGAGCCCGTTGCTGCTGGCGGGCTGCACCCTGCCGGCCATGCCCGACCGTCCGCTGTCCGAAGCGCTGGACGCGCAGCAGGCCGCACAGACCCGGCTGGGCCAGGCGATTGCGCCGCAGCTGCTGCAGCACCCGGGGCTGAGCGGCCTCCACACCCTGCCCGATCCGCTCGAAGCCTTTGCCGCGCGCATGGTGCTGGTGCACGCGGCCGAGCGCAGTCTGGATGTGCAGTACTACATCTGGCGCGGCGACCAGACCGGCACGCTGCTGTTGCAGGCACTGGGGGCCGCAGCCGAGCGCGGGGTGCGCGTGCGGCTGCTGCTGGACGATGGCGGCACGGCCGGGCTGGGCGGCGCGCTGGCGGCGCTGGCGCTGCACCCGCGCATGGAGGTGCGGCTGTTCAACCCGTTTGTGCTGCGCTGGCCCAAGCCGCTGGGCTATATCACCGACTTTGCCCGCGCCAATCGGCGCATGCACAACAAGTCGTTCACCGCCGACAAGCAGGCCAGCATCGTCGGCGGGCGCAATGTCGGCGACGAATACTTTGGCGCCACCGATGGCGTGCTGTTCACCGACCTGGATGTACTGGCCATCGGCCCGATCGTGCCCGAGGTGTCGCAGGACTTTGACCGCTACTGGGCCAGTGCCTCGGCCTGGCCGGTGCAGGCCATCGTGCCAGCGGTGACCGAGGCCGAGCGCGCGCAACTGGAGGCCGACGCCGCGCGCATTGCCGCGTCGGAGGCAGCGCGCGCCTATACCGAGGCGGTGCGCCAGACGCCGTTCATCACCGACCTGCTGGCGCAGCGGCTGGCACTGCAGTGGAGCCGCGTGCAGATGGTCAGCGACGACCCGGCCAAAGGCCTGGGACTGGCGCCGCGCAGTGGCCTGCTGGTGGACCAACTGCACCGCGTGCTGGGCACGCCGCAGCGCTCGGTATCACTGGTGTCGCCCTACTTTGTGCCGACCGCCGCCGGCACCGAGGCGCTGGCGCGCCTGAGCCGCAACGGCGTGGCGGTGCGTGTGATGACCAATGCCTATGAGGCCACCGACGTGCCGCTGGTCCACGCCGGCTATGCGCACTACCGCAAGGCGCTGCTGCACAGTGGCGTAGCGCTGTACGAGATGCAGCGCCTGGCACCGTCAGGCAAGGACAAGCGCCATCGCCTGAATCCGCTGGGCAGCTCGGGCTCCAGCCTGCACGCCAAAACCTTTGCCATTGATGGCGAGCGCGCCTTTGTCGGCTCCTTCAACTTTGACCCGCGCTCGGCACTGCTCAACACCGAGCTGGGCTTTGTCATCGACAGCCCGCTGCTGGCGCGCCAGATCGAGCAGGCCTTTGACACCGAAGTGCCGCAGCGCTCGTACACGCTCCAGCTGTCGGGCCGCGGCGACATCGAATGGCACAGCACCGGCAGTACGCCGCCCACGGTGGACACCGTGGAGCCGGGCAGCCGCTGGTGGAGCCGCTGGGGCCTGCAGCTGATGTCGTGGCTGCCGATTGAATGGTTGCTGTAGAAACCGCGTCCTAGAACAAAAACAATGACCCATCCGTCACCTACCCCACCCCTGTCATCCACGTCCACAACGCCGCGCGCCGGCTTCAGTTCAAGCTTTGGCGTGCTCGCCGCCACGCTGGGCTCAGCCGTCGGCCTGGGCAATATCTGGAAGTTTCCGTCGCTCACCGGCGCCAATGGCGGCGCGGGCTTTTTGCTGGTGTATTTGCTGGCCACGCTGCTGATCGGTCTGCCGGTAATGGTGGCCGAAATGGCCATGGGGCGCCAGGCGCGCGCCAACCCGATCACAGCGCTGCGCACGCTGGCGCCGCGCGGCCAGCCGTGGTGGCTGATCGGTATGGCCGGCATGGGGGCGGCGTTTCTGATCCTGTCGTTCTATTCCGAGGTGGTGGCCTGGGTGTTTGCCTATGTGCTCAAGGCGCTGCGCGGCAGCCTGCTGAGCAGCGACCCGGCGGTGACCGGCGCGGCGTTCCAGGCCCTGATCAGCGACCCGGTACAGTCGCTGCTGTGGCAGTGGGGCGTGCTGGCCTTCATCGGCTCGATCTTGCTGCTGGGCGTGACCAAGGGCATTGAGGCGCTGACCAAAAAGCTGATGCCGCTGCTGTTTGTGCTGTTGTTGTTGCTGTGCGCCTTCAGCCTGTCGCTGTCCGGCGCCTCGCAGGCGTTGGCCTTTTTGTTCCAGCCCGAGTGGCACAAGATCACCGCGCCGGTGGTGCTGACCGCCATGGGCTTGGCGTTCTTCAAGCTGTCGATTGGCATGGGCACGATGATGACCTACGGCAGCTACTTCGGTGACGAGCAGAACATTCCGGCCACCGCCGTGCGCGTCATGGCCGCCGATCTGAGCGTCTCCATGCTGGCCGGCATGGCGATCTTTCCGGCCGTGTTCACCTTTGGCTTTGAGCCGGCGGCCGGGCCGTCGCTGGTGTTCATCACCATCCCGGCGGTATTTGCGCAAATGCCGTTCGGCCAAGTGCTGATGGCAGCCTTTTTTGTGCTGACCGCCGTGGCCGCCACCGGCGCCATGCTGTCGCTGATGGAGGTGCCGGTGGTGACGCTGCACGAGCGCTGGGGCATTTCACGCCCGCGCGCCACGCTGTTGACGCTGCTCGGTCTGGTGATGATCGGCGCCGGCTGTGCCCTCAGCCAGAGCACGCTGGCCGCTTTCCAACCCGGCGGGCGCAATCTGTTTGACTGGGCCGACTTCATCTCGTCGAATCTGCTGCTGCCGCTGGGCGGCATCTTCATTGCGCTGTTTGTCGGCTGGGTCTGGGGCACCGGCGCGTTTCGCCAGGCACTGTCGAACCGGGGCCGCCTAAACAACGGCACGCTGGCGCAGGCGATCTTTTTCGTGCTGCGCTGGGTCTCGCCGCTGCTGATTTTGGCGGTGATGCTGCGTGGCCTGGGGGTATTTTAGGTACCTACCACCAGCGCCGCACGCGTGCGCAGTAGTCCAGGTAAGGCGCGCCAAAGCGCTGCGCCAGCGCCCGTTCTTCGGGCTGGATCTGAAAGCGCGTGATGAACGCGGCAAACACGAACGGCCCTAACAGCGCCCACGGCGACGCCAAAAACACCGCCAGCGCCAACAAGAGCAGCGCCAGACCCAGGTACATCGGGTTGCGCGTGAGGCGGTAAACCCCGCCAGTCACCACCGAAGAGCTGCGCTGGGGCGTGAGCGGGTTGGTGGTGGTTTTGGCTTTTCTGAAAGCCAGCAAACCGGCCAGGTCAAAGCACAGGCCCAGCACTGCCAACACCAGCGCAATCGCCACGCGCACGCTGCTGTGCAGTGCCAGCAGCGGCGGCAACAGCGTGGCGGCGTACATAGCGCCAGCCACGAGCACGGCCACCACCGGCGGCGGAATTTTCAAATCCAGCGAAACCATACGACCCTCCTTGCGCCAGCAGCCAGCGCGCAGCCTGTTTCAGCAGGTATTTTCTGCTGGCTTTTGCGCCGTCCCCCAGGCCAAGACACCTGAAGGGTGATTGACTACTTTTCTTTACGCAACACGCAGCTGGCCGTATGACGTGTCAAACTGCAGTTGGCTTTGGGTGGCCGATGCCTTTGGCCTGCAGTTGCCCATGGCGGTACAAATGCAGCACCGCAGAAAACCCCCGGTAAGCCGCCTGAAAGCGTGTTTGCCATCCCCCCACTACAGAAAGCGTCCCATGAAAAAACTCAACGTCACCATCGAACTGGAAATGTCTGTCCCGGACGACTGGGAACTGGTCAGCACCTCGGAGGGCTCCCCGGTGCTCAAGCTGCCCAATGGCGTGTTCATGGACATCGCCATTGAGCCGCTGTTTGCCAGCGACCCGGAAGAAATCTGGAGCAGCACCGAAGAAGAAACGGTGCTCAACGACATTCTGGACATGGTCGAGAGCGAAGCCGTGACATACGAATTTGTCACCCACTGAAGTTGTTGCTGGCCTGTATGCACGCACACACCTCTCTCACCACGTTCCTCCCCTCCCGCCGCACGGCCCTGCTGGCCAGCGTAGGCCTGCTGGCAGGGTCCTCGGCGGTATGGGCCGCCTCCAAAGGACGCGCCAAGGCGTCTGAACCAGGCGTCTGGCCGCGTGCGCTGGTAGTACCGGGCGGTGTGGTGCGCCTGTCGCTGGGGCCGGCGCCCGAGCGACCGGTGGCAGTGGCTGGCGAGGTGCCGCTCTTGGTGCTGGGCGACATGATCGAGTGGACGGCGGTGGTCGGCATTCCCCTATCGGCTCCGCTGGGTGCAGCGCACATCAGCGTCGCCGCCACAGCCGATAGCCCGGCGCGCCAAGTCGCTTACACCGTGGCCGACAAGCGCTATCGTGAGCAGCGCCTGACGGTGGCGCCGCGCACCGTCGATCTGTCGCCTGAAAACCAGGCCCGCTACGAGCGCGAGCGCGACCACCAGGCCGGGGTGATGGCGACTTTCAGTACGCCGTTGCCAGCGCGTTTGGCGATGCAGGTGCCGACCCCTGGGCGGCGTTCCAGCTCGTTTGGGCTGCGGCGCGTGTTCAACGGCCAAGCGCGCAATCCGCACAGCGGCATGGACATTGCGGCCTCTACCGGCACGCCGGTGGTGGCACCGCTGCCGGGCAAAGTCATCGACACCGGTGATTATTTTTTCAACGGCCAAACCGTGTGGCTGGACCACGGCGGCGGACTGCTGTCGATGGTGTGCCACCTGAGCGCCATCGACGTGCAGATCGGTGATTCCGTGCACACCGGCCAACGCGTCGGCGCTGTCGGCGCGACCGGCCGCGTCACCGGGCCGCATTTGCACTGGGGCGTGATGCTGAACCGCAGCATGGTCGATCCGGCGCTGTTTTTGCCGGCTTGAGACCAAAATACCAGTCAAAACCGGCTCTAACGCTTATACAGAAAGCGCTAGCAGCTATTAAAAAAAGAGCACCTTGCGGTGCTCTTTTTGATTGAGGGCTTCGCGCTTACTGAGGAACCATCGCACTGGCCGAGCCGGCTTGCTTGCGCAGCTCAAACTTCTGAATCTTGCCGGTGGCAGTTTTGGGAATATCACCAAAGATCACCGTACGCGGCACCTTGAAGCCGGCCAGATGCTGTTTGCAGTGCGCCATGATGTCTTCGGCGGTGGTGTGTACGCCGGCCTTGAGTTCGACAAAAGCGCAGGGCGTTTCGCCCCATTTCTCATCCGGCTTGGCAACCACGGCGGCAGAGAGCACGTCAGGGTGGCGGTACAGCACGTCTTCGACTTCGATGGACGAGATGTTCTCGCCGCCGGAAATGATGATGTCCTTGCTGCGGTCCTTGATCTGGATGTAGCCGTCCGGGTATTGCACTGCCAGGTCGCCCGAATGGAACCAACCGCCAGCAAAGGCTTCGACGGTGGCTTTGGGGTTCTTCAGGTAGCCCTTCATGGCGATGTTGCCCTTGAACATGATTTCGCCCATGGTCTGGCCGTCGTGCGGCACCGGCTCCAGCGTCTGCGGGTCGCGCACGCTGACGGCACGTTCCAAGTGGTAGCGCACGCCTTGGCGGGCGTTCAAACGGGCGCGCTCGCCGATGTCCAAGGCATCCCACGCCGGGTGCTTGGCGCAGACGGTGGCCGGGCCATACACCTCGGTCAGGCCATACACGTGGGTCAGGTCAAAGCCGAGTTTTTCCATGCCTTCAATCATCGACGCCGGTGGCGCGGCACCGGCCACCATGGCTTTGACGCCGCTGGGCAGGCCTTCTTTCATGCTGGCCGGGGCGTTGACCAGCAGACTGTGCACGATGGGCGCGCTGCAGTAGTGCGTCACGCCATGCGCGCGGATAGCGTTGAAGATGGCCTGCGGCTCGACCCGGCGCAGGCAGACATTGACGCCGGCGCGCATCGCCACCGTCCACGGAAAGCACCAGCCGTTGCAGTGGAACATCGGCAGCGTCCACAGGTAGACAGCGTGTTTGGGCATATCCCACTCCAGCACGTTGCTGATGGCGTTGAGCGCTGCGCCTCGGTGGTGGTAGACCACGCCCTTGGGGTTGCCGGTGGTGCCGCTGGTGTAGTTCAGCGCAATGGCATCCCATTCGTCGGCGGGCATTTGCCACGCAAAGTCGGCATCGCCTTGGGCGACAAAATCTTCGTAAGTGGTGCCGCCGAGCGAGTCGCTGGGGTGCTCGTACAAAGCGTCTTGCACTTCGATGATCAGCAGCGGCGTGGTGGCGGTGCGCAGCGGCAGCGCTTTGGCGATCAGGCCGGCAAATTCTGGGTCAACGATCAGCGCTTTGGCTTCGCCGTGGTCCAGCATAAAGGCGATGGCCTCGGGGTCGAGCCGGGTGTTGAGGGTGTTGAGCACTGCGCCGGCCATCGGCACGCCAAAGTGCGCTTCCACCATCGGCGGTGTGTTTGGCAGGATGGCGGCCACGGTGTCGTTTTTGCCGATGCCGCGCTGTTGCAGCGCACTGGCCAGCTGGCGGCAGCGGGTGTAGGTTTGCGCCCAAGTTTGGCGCAGCGCGCCGTGGACGATGGCCAAACGCTCGGGGTAGACCTGCGCGGTGCGCTCAATAAAGTCCAGCGGTGACAGCGGCGCATGGTTAGCGCCGGTGCGCGGCATGTCTTGGTCGTAAATACTGGTCATGAAGGTTTCCTTAAAAAAACGCAAACGGACTGCGCCTGATTACAACAGACGCCAGCCGGCAGGCCGGATGCGGAAGGGGGAACGCAATGAAGGAAAATGCCGCCGTGAGCATCCCCCAGTCCTTCATCCAAGAGTTACTCGACCGCACCGACATCGTCGAGGTCGTCGGCCGTTATGTGCAGCTGAAAAAAGGCGGCGCCAACTTCATGGGGCTGTGCCCCTTCCATGGCGAAAAATCACCCTCCTTCAGTGTCAGCCCGGCGAAGCAGTTTTTTCATTGCTTTGGTTGCAGCAAGAACGGCAATGCCATCACCTTTCTGATGGAGCACGCCGGCATGGGCTTTGTCGAGGCGGTGCACGACTTGGCGCAGCAAACCGGCTTGCAGGTGCCCGAAGACGATGTCTCGCCGCAAGAGCGCGAACGCGCCGCCGCCCGCAAGCAGCAGCAGGCCACGCTGACCGATGTACTGGAAAAAGCCGGCGCTGCTTACTGCCAGCACCTGAGCACGGCGCAGCACGCGATTGAATATTTGCAGCGCCGGGGCGTGTCCAGTGAGGTGGCCAATCGCTATGGCCTGGGCTACGCGCCCGAGGGTTGGCATGGGCTGGCGAGCGTGTTTGCACAGTACGACGACCCGTTGCTGGCCGAGGCCGGCTTGGTCATCGTCAACGACGAGAACCCCAGCGATGTGCGCCGCTACGATCGTTTTCGCGATCGGCTGATGTTCCCGATCCGCAACGTCAAGGGTGAATGCATTGGCTTTGGCGGGCGCGTGTTTGGCGATGAAAAGCCCAAATACCTCAATTCACCCGAAACCCCGGTGTTCCACAAAGGGCGCGAACTGTACGGCTTGTTTGAAGCGCGCACGGCGATCCGCGAGCACGGCCTGGTACTGGTCACCGAGGGCTATATGGACGTGGTGGCGCTGGCGCAGTGGGGCTTTCCCAACGCCGTGGCCACCCTGGGCACGGCCTGCACGCCCGAGCACTTGGGCAAGCTGTTTCGTTTTACCGAGGCGGTGGTGTTCAGCTTTGACGGCGACAACGCGGGCCGGCGCGCGGCGCGCAAGGCGCTCGAAGGTGCCCTGCCCTACGCCAGCGACACGCGCAGCATCAAATTTTTGTTCTTGCCCGCCGAGCACGACCCCGACAGCTTTGTGCGTGCGCACGGCAGCGAAGCTTTTGCGCGCCATATCAGCGCCGCCATGCCGTTGAGCGGCTTTTTGCTGGAAGCCGCCGCCGATCAATGCGACCTGGGCACGCCTGAAGGCCGCGCGCACATGGCCAGCAATGCGCGTCCGCTGTGGGAGCTGCTGCCGGATGGCGTGCTCAAACGGCAACTGCTGGGCGAGCTGGCGGCGCAGGCGCAGTTGGACGTGCGCGATTTGTCCGATGTGTGGAGCCAAGCCCGGGCGCGCGATGCCGCCCGAACGCATGGCGCGCACAGCATTCGCCACGCGCCGCAGCCGCACGCTGAGGCTTACCCCGACTGGGGCAGCGCCGAGCCGCCGTCGTACCTGTCCGATCTGCCCGATGGCCCGCCGAGTGGATTCGAGGGCGGGGCAGCGTCTTACGCACAGCGCCCGCCCCAGCCCAAACCGCGCTGGAACCCCAAAGGCACGAGCCCACGCGCCGCAGCCCCTGCTTGGAGCGGCGGCGCACGCGGCCCGCGCGCTGCACCCGCCAGTCGGGCCGACCACGCGGCGCGGCTGCTGCTGTCGCACATGGATTTTCTGGACACCCTGACGCAGGAAGACCAGGCGGTGCTGTGCGCGCTGGCGCCGCCGCACGGCCCGCTGTTTACCTGGCTCGAAGGCCAGTTCCATGAACACGGCGTACGCTCGTGGGCGCTGTTGTGTGAAGCCGTGCAGGGCCAACCATGCCAGAGCATTGCCGAACAGGTCATGACCGGCGCGCACGCCCAGACCCAAGGCGAAACCGCTGAACTGCGCACCGAACTGCGCAGCCTGCTCAACCGGATGCTGATCGAACACATCAAGCAGCAACAAGACGCGGCTATCGCCCAAGCAGCGCACGACCCCAGTGCCTTGCAGCGTTACCGCGAGTTGCAAGTGCGCCGCGTGGCACTGGAAAAACTCGCTGCGCCCGCCTCTTGAAATAAGCGCCGCCGCTATAATGTACGGTTAACGTCGGCAAGAGCGACAGCAGCACCTCCGGATCGGGCCACCGTGACACACACGCACAACCGCCCTCTGCGCCGCAAGGACTGCACTCCAAATGATCGCCCCAACATCTTGCTGCCGAGGAATCGCCCTCGAACCGTAATGGCCCTGCCTTTACCGTGCTCTGCGCGCCGACCCCTGTGGCGCTTGTGTTTTCTTTGTGTTCATTTTTGAATCTGAGGTCATGCCATGCCCACTCAAAAGTCTGCGAAGCAGCCCAAGTCCACCCCAGGTACCGCCGCCCCAGCCGCTCCCGCAACTGCCAAAAAACCACCGGCCCCCGCTGCTGCCGCACCAGCGGTCACACCCGTACTTCCGGTGGTCAAGAAAGTCAAAACCGTGTCCCCAAAAACTTCTGCCGAGCTGATCAAAGCTGCCGATGAATTGCTGAAGAAAAAACCCGCCCGCGCCAAAATCGTAAAAGCGACGGACGCCGACAGCACCGACGCCGCCGAAGCACCAAAAAAACGCGCGCCCGCCAAAGTCGCTGCCAAGCCCCCTGCCAAGCGCGGCCCCAAAGCCAAGTCCAAGGACGATGGGGATGACGACACCGACCTGTCGGACATCGAGTCCGACCTCGAAGGCGAACCCGAGGCAGAAACCGACACCGAAACCACAGTCGATGCCAACGCGGCGCCAGTCGAAAAGGTCAAGCCGCTGCGCATGAAGATCAGCAAGGCCAAAGAGCGCGCCTTGATGAAAGAGTTTGGCTTGGACGAAACGGTACTGTCTGAAGAAGACATGGCCAAGCGCCGCTCGCGCCTGAAAACCCTGATCAAGCTGGGCAAAACGCGCGGCTACCTGACCCACGGCGAAATCTCCGACCACTTGCCTGACAAGCTGGTCGATCAAGAGACGCTCGAAGTGGTGATTTCCATGCTCAACGATTTGGGCGTGGCGGTGTACGAGCAAACGCCCGATGCCGAGCAGCTGCTGGTGACCAACACCGCACAAACCGCCTCGACCGAAGAAGAAGCCGAAGAAGCCGCTGAAGCCGCGCTATCGACCGTGGACAGCGAGTTTGGCCGCACCACCGATCCGGTACGCATGTATATGCGCGAAATGGGCACGGTCGAGCTGCTGACGCGCGAAGGCGAAATTGAAATCGCCAAGCGCATCGAAGGCGGCTTGATGGCGATGATGGAAGCCATCAGCGCCTCACCGGCCACCATTGCCGAAGTGTTGGCCATGGGCGAAGAAATTCGCAGCGGCAAGGTGGTGATCACCACCATCGTCGATGGTTTTTCCAACCCCAACGAAGCCGACGACTATGTCGCCGAAGAAGACTTTGACGAGTTTGACGAAGACGACGATGACGACGGCAAGGGCGGCTCCAAGGCGCTGACCAAAAAGCTCGAAGAGCTGAAAAACGAAGCGCTGACCCGCTTTGACCTGTTGCGCGAGATGTTCGAAAAGATCCACAAGATCTACGAAAAAGAAGGCTACGGTACGCCGGCCTACATGAAGGTGCAGCACGCTCTGAGCGAGCAGCTGATGACCATCCGCTTCACCGCCAAGACGATTGAAAAGCTGTGCGACATGGTGCGCGCGCAGGTCGATGATGTGCGCAAAAAAGAGCGCGAAATGCGCCGCATCATTGTGGACAAATGCGGCATGCCGCAAGAGCAGTTCATCAAAGACTTTCCAGCCAACCTGCTGAACCAGCAATGGGTCGAAAAGCAGGCTGCGGCCGGCAAGCCGTGGAGCAATGTGATGGCGCGCAACATTCCGCCGATCCAGGACCTGCAGCAAAAACTGACCGACCTGCAGACCAGCGTGGTGGTGCCGCTGACCGAACTGAAAAGCATCAACAAGCGCATGAACGCGGGTGAATCCACCTCGCGCGGTGCCAAGAAAGAGATGATCGAGGCCAACCTGCGCCTCGTCATCTCGATTGCCAAGAAGTACACCAACCGAGGCCTGCAGTTCCTCGACCTGATCCAGGAAGGCAACATCGGCCTGATGAAGGCGGTAGACAAGTTCGAATACCGCCGGGGCTACAAATTCTCGACCTACGCGACGTGGTGGATCCGCCAGGCGATCACCCGAAGCATTGCCGACCAGGCGCGCACCATCCGCATCCCGGTGCACATGATCGAGACCATCAACAAGATGAATCGCATCAGCCGCCAGCACCTGCAAGAGTTTGGCTTTGAGCCCGATGCATCGGTGTTGGCCGAGAAGATGGAAATCCCGGAAGACAAGATCCGCAAGATCATGAAGATCGCCAAAGAGCCGATTTCCATGGAAACGCCGATTGGTGACGACGACGACAGCCACCTGGGCGACTTTATCGAAGACGGTGCCAACACCGCGCCCATCGAAGCCGCCATGCAGGCCGGTCTGCGCGACGTGGTCAAGGACATTCTCGATGGCCTGACACCGCGCGAAGCCAAGGTGCTGCGGATGCGCTTTGGTATTGAAATGTCCACCGACCACACGCTGGAAGAAGTCGGCAAGCAATTTGACGTGACACGCGAGCGCATCCGCCAAATAGAAGCCAAGGCGCTGCGCAAATTGAAGCACCCCAGCCGTAGCGACAAACTGCGCAGCTTTATCGATTCGCTGTAACTGAACGGGTAGCGATGGGGCCGACCGACTGGCCCACGCCACCCCCAGCGCCTGTCGCTTCCGTGGTGTCACCACGAGAACAGCAGGCGCTTTTTTATGGTGAATACATCGGTGTGTGCAGTGGTAGCACCACAACACTTTTTTCAGATTGAAGTGTTTTCAAGGTCTGACGCATACCGGGTATGCGTTATGAGCTACTAAACTTGTAGCAAAATAGATTCAGCGCTATAGTCCGCAGCGTGCCCAGAGCGCCCTGCTACTGGTGCTGAACTACCTCTGATTCCCTACTGCGCAAGGAGAAGCCACATGAGCTCCAAAGAGAACACCGCCATCAACCAGCTGTTTGAGCGGCTTGAATGCCGTTATGCATTGCGCGTCCTGTGGGCTCTGCGCGACGGCCACCCGCAAACCTTTCGCCTGCTGCAAGACAGCGTCGGCGGCATCACGCCCAACACGCTGAACACGCGCATCAAAGAGCTGCGTGAAGCCGGCTTGGTGGACCACGGCAATGACGGCTATATCGTCACCGCCTCCGGCACCGACTTGCTCAAGCGCCTGAACGATGTGCAAGCCTTTGCCACCCGCTGGGTCGCCAGTCGCGCTAAAAAATAAAACCACACAAAATATAAGTGAAATCAGCCTCCAGCCCTTTAGATACATGCGCTAGTAGCTATCATTTATATAGTAATTTCATCGTACCCACGCAATAAAAGGATTGTTTATGGCATTCACCACCACCGCCTCCGGCCTGCAATACGAAGACACCACCGTGGGCGAAGGCGCCGAAGCCACCAAGGGCCAACAGGTCACGGTGCACTACACCGGCTGGCTCTACCACAACGGCGAACAAGGCGCCAAGTTCGACTCCAGCCGGGACCGCAACGATACCTTTGTCTTTGGCCTGGGCGGCGGCCAAGTCATCCAGGGTTGGGACGAAGGCGTGCAAGGCATGAAGGTCGGCGGCCAGCGCACCCTCATCATCCCTGCAGCCCTGGGCTACGGCGCACGCGGCGCTGGCGGTGTCATTCCACCCAACGCCACGCTGAAGTTCGACGTTGAATTGGTCCAGGTCGGTCGTTAAATCGATTCCCCCGGTAGTTCAAAAAGCGGCTGATCAGCCGCTTTTTTTATGCCTGAAGGCCTGCCTCACCGCAGCAGCGCCTTCACTTGACTTCACTTCACATTTCAAAGCGCACCAGCGGCTGCTCTGGCACCGGCCGGGTAATCCAGCTGACCAGCACGGCTGCCAGCAACCCGGCGCTAACGCCGAACACCCCCGCTGACATCGGCTGGATACCAAACCACAGCCCATCGGCCAGCAACCAGCGCGGCACCAGGTGCTGTACTAGCAGCGAATGTGACACCATGTAATAAACAGCGATACCCAGCCCACACAACATGCCCGCCACGGCGCCACGCCGCGTGGTGCCGCGCCAGAAAATGCCCAGCACCATCACCGGTACAAAAGCCGAAGCAGCGAGCGAGAACGAGGCCGACACCAGCGGCAGGATGTCGGACGGTTTTAGCGCAGCGACAAAAGCTGCTCCAAGTGCCACCACCAGCAACGTGAATTTGGTCAAAATCACCCGCTGCTCGGGCGACGCACTGCGCGGGCGCGACTGAAAATACAGGTCGCGCACCAGCGCATTGCTGATGCTCAACAGCAGCCCGTCGGCCGTCGAGAGCGCCGCCGCCAAGCCCCCTGCCGCCACCAGCCCCGACACCACATACGGCATGCCGCCCAGCTCGGGCGTGGCCAGCATGATCAGGTCGGCGCCCAAGTGGATCTCACCAAATTGCACGAGGCCATCGCCATTGATGTCTTCCACCGACAGCAGCGAGGCATCGACCCGCGCCCACTGCGCCATCCAGTTGGGCAGTGAGTCAAAGCTGCTGCCGACCAGGTTGTTCATGACCTCGAACTTCACCAGCACCGCCAGCGCCGGTGCGCTCATGTAAATCAGGGCGACAAAAAACAGCGTCCACGCGACCGAGCGGCGCGCCCCGGCTACCGTGGGTACGGTGTAAAAGCGCGTCAGCAAGTGCGGCAGTCCGGCGGTGCCGACCATCAGACAGAACATCAGCGCCAGAAAATTGCGCCGCGTGTCCTGGTAGTCAGCCCGCTCTTGCGGCGTACCGTCGGGGTCCCCGGCATAAGGCTGGCTGTGCCGTGGCAGGCCCCCCAGCGGGCGCGCACGCTCGTAGTTTTCGCGCATTTTCAGCGTCCACAGCACGCGCGCGGCCGCAGCGTCGCGCGGCAAGGCGGCCAGTTCGCGGCTGGCAGCAACAATCAGGCCGACATCGGCGTTTTGTGCGCGCAGTCGGTGGATATTCGCCTGCCCCGCCTCGCGCGCGTGCTCCAGCGCGGCATCGACGTCTTGCAGGCGTGCTTCAAAATCCTGGGCGCGCAGCAGATAGGCGGCAATCACCTGGCGTTCAGCGGGCGAGTTCAGCAGTTGCGTTTCCAGATCGGCGATCTTGCCGATCTGCACGCCATACACCAACGGCGCCATCGGATTGCCCAGCTGCTTGTACGCCAGCCACGACACCGGAATCAAAAATGCCAGCAGCACCACTACGTACTGCGCCACTTGCGTCCAGGTGATGGCACGCATGCCACCCAAAAAAGAGCACAGCAGCACACCGCCCAAGCCGAGCATGATGCCGATTTCAAACTGTACGCCGGTCAGGCGCGAGGCGATCAGGCCAACGCCATAAATTTGCGCCACCACGTAGGTGAACGAGCACACCACCACCGCCAGCGCCGCAATCACGCGCGGCCAGCGGCCGCCAAAGCGCACATGGAAAAAATCGGGCACGGTGTACAGGCCCATGGCACGCAGGTGCGGCGCAATCAAAATCGCCACCAGACAAAACCCGCCTGTCCAGCCCAGTACATAGGCCAGCCCACCGGCGTGTCCGGGTGTACCGGAAAAACCTTGCAGGTACAGCGCGCCCGACAGGCTGATGAACGAGGCGGCGCTCATCCAGTCGGCCGCGGCGGCCATGCCGTTGTACATCGGCGGAATGCGCCGGCCGGCGACGTAATACTCTTCAGGATCGCTGGTGCGGCCATAGACGCCAATGGCGGCATACACCATGACGGTGAAAAACAGAAAAATTGGTCCGATCCAATGGCGCGACAGCCCACGCTGCTCGGCCCAAGCCATCAAAGCCAAAAACCCCAGCACGCCTAGCACGTACAGCGCCAGGATGCGGTGCAGGCGGCGGGCGTAGCTGGCAGCGTCAGCGGAATCAGGCATCGGCACGGCGCGTAGCGGGAGCGGGAGCGGGAGCGGGAGCGGGAGCGGGAGCGGCAGCCGCAGCCGCAGCGACGGCATCCTGGCGCTCAAAGTAACTCATGGCGCGGGCATAGACCAGCACGATGGCGATGAAAATCAGCACCGCGCCCTGCGCAGCCATCCAGTAGCCCAGCTCCCAGCCGTCCAATGCCAAAGTCAGGTCGCGGGCAAAGAAGCAGGCGCCAAACGACGCCAGCGCCCACAGCACCAGCAGCCCCGCCTTGAGCCACAGGTGGCGCACATCGTGCAAATCGGGCGGAAACGGCCGCGCTTCCTGGCCATCGTCATCGGCGTCTGGAATCGCGGCACGCATGGCAAAACAGCCGATGAACTACCGCTTAGCGGGCCAGCTGCTGCCAGGTGGCGATCACGCTGTCGGGGTTCAGCGAGATCGACGAGATGCCCTCGTCGGCCAGCCACTGGGCAAAGTCCGGGTGGTCTGAGGGACCCTGGCCGCAGATGCCGATGTACTTGCCCTGAGCGCGGCAGGCCTGGATGGCCAGATGGATCAGCGCCTGCACGGCCGGGTCGCGCTCGTCAAAGTCAGCGGCCAGCAGCTCCAGACCGGAATCGCGGTCCAGGCCCAGCGTCAGCTGCGTCAGGTCGTTCGAGCCAATCGAGAAGCCGTCGAAGAACTCGAGGAAGCGCTCAGCCAAGATGGCATTGCTTGGAATCTCGCACATCATGATGTATTTGAGGCCGTTATCACCGCGCGGCAGGCCGTGCTGCGCCAGCAACTGCGTGACGCGCTCGGCCTGGCGCAGCGTGCGCACAAACGGCACCATGATCTGCACGTTGGTCAGCCCCATGTCATTGCGCACGCGTTTGAGCGCCTCGCACTCCATGGCAAAAGCCTCGCCAAATTCCTGGCTGGTGTAGCGCACGGCACCGCGGAAACCCAGCATCGGGTTTTCTTCCTCGGGCTCGTAGCGGCTGCCGCCGATCAGCTTGCGGTACTCGTTGCTCTTGAAGTCCGACAGGCGCACGATCACCGGCTTGGGCCAGAAAGCGGCAGCAATCGTCGCCACACCCTCAGCCACCTTATCGACATAGAAAGCACGCGGGCTGGCGTGGCCACGTGCCACCGATTCGACCGCTTTTTTCAAGTCGGTGTCGATGTTCGGGTAGTCCAGGATGGCCTTAGGGTGCACGCCGATGTTGTTGTTGATGATGAATTCGAGCCGCGCCAGGCCCACGCCTTCGTTGGGCAGTTGGCAGAAGTCAAACGCCAGCTGGGGGTTACCGACGTTCATCATGATCTTGACCGGCGAAGCGGGCATTTCGCCGCGCTGCACCTCAGTCACTTCGGTTTCCAGCAGACCATCGTAGATGCGGCCGGTGTCGCCCTCGGCGCAACTCACCGTCACCAGCGTGCCGTCTTTCAGCTGCTCGGTGGCGTTACCGCAGCCGACCACCGCCGGAATGCCCAGCTCGCGCGCAATGATGGCGGCATGGCAGGTGCGGCCACCGCGGTTGGTCACGATGGCGCTGGCGCGCTTCATCACCGGCTCCCAGTTGGGATCGGTCATGTCGGTGACCAGCACGTCGCCGGCCTGCACCTTGTCCATCTCGCTGATGTGGTGGACCAAGCGCACCGGGCCAGTGCCAATCTTCTGACCAATGGCGCGGCCCTCGGCCAGCACCGGGCCCGTCCCCTTCAATTTGTAGCGCAGTTCGGCTTGGCCCTTGGACTGGCTTTTGACCGTCTCGGGACGCGCTTGCAGGATGTACAACAGGCCGTCCTGCCCGTCCTTACCCCACTCGATGTCCATCGGGCGGCCATAGTGCTGCTCGATCACCAAGGCGTAGTGCGCCAGTTGCTGCACATCGGCATCGGTCAGCGAATAGCGGTTGCGTTGCTCAGCAGGCACGTCGACGGTTTTGATCAGTTTGCCTTCGGCGGCTTTTTCTTCGGGCGTGGCAAACACCATCTGGATCAGCTTGGAGCCGAGGTTGCGGCGAATCACCGCCTGGTTGCCGGCCTTGAGCATTGGCTTGTGCACATAGAACTCGTCGGGATTGACAGCGCCCTGCACCACCGTCTCGCCCAGGCCATAGCTGCTGGTGATAAACACCACGTCTTCAAAGCCCGATTCGGTGTCGATAGTGAACATCACGCCGGCTGCGCCCAAGTCCGAGCGCACCATGCGCTGCACACCGGCCGATAAGGCGACCACGTCGTGCTCAAAACCCTTGTGCACGCGGTAGCTGATGGCGCGGTCGTTGTAGAGGCTGGCAAACACCTCTTTCATCTTGTGCAACACGTCCTCAATGCCAACCACGTTGAGGAAAGTTTCTTGCTGACCGGCAAACGAGGCATCCGGCAGGTCTTCGGCGGTGGCCGACGAACGCACGGCAAAGCTGGCTTGCGGATTGCCGGCGGACAAAGTGGCAAAGGCTTCGCCAATGGCTTTTTGCAGGTCGGCCGGGAACGGCTGGGCCTCGACCATGGCGCGGATTTCCGCGCCGACGACGGCCAGCGCGCGCACGTCTTCGGTATCGAGCGCGGCCAGCTTGGCGCTGATCTTGCCGGCCAGGCCTTCGTAGGCCAAAAATTCGCGGAAAGCGTGGGCGGTGGTGGCAAAGCCGGTGGGCACGCGCACGCCCTCGGGCAGTTGCGAAATCATCTCGCCGAGCGAGGCGTTCTTACCGCCGACCGACTCGACGTCGCTCATTCTCAGGTTTTCAAACGGTACGACCAGGTCGGTCGGGCTGAAAAGTGCAGACATGGGAAAGCTCCAGAAGTTGAAAGCGGTACGGCCATGTAACGGGTGCAACTGAGTTGTTGTTTTTTTGCGCTGCGCGGTTACACGGCCTGAAATTCGGATAATCGGCGCCATTGTAGGCTCCCCCCAACAGGCTCTCGCCCATGCACACACGCACCGTATTTTTTGTCTCCGACGGCACCGGTATCACCGCCGAAACCTTTGGCAATGCCATCCTGGCGCAGTTTGAACTGGTGCCACGGCGCGTGCGCCTGCCCTTCACCGACACGGTGGACAAGGCCCACCAGGTGGTGCGCCAGATCAACCACACCTCGGAACTGGAGGGTAGCAAGTGCATCGTCTTCACCACGCTGGTGAACATGGAAGTGCTCAAAGTGATCCGGGAAGGCTGCAAAGGCATGTTGCTGGACATGTTCGGCACCTTTGTGCACCCGCTGGAGATGGAGTTGGGCATCAAGTCGCACCACCGCGTCGGGCGCTTTTCGGACATCAGCAAGAACAAGGAATACCAGGACCGTATCGAGGCCATCAACTACAGCCTAGCGCACGACGACGGCCAGAGCCACAAGAACCTGGAAGCCGCCGATGTCATCCTGGTGGGCGTCAGCCGCAGCGGCAAGACACCCACCAGCCTGTACCTGGCGATGCAGCACGGCCTGAAAGCCGCCAACTACCCACTGATCCCCGAAGATTTTGACCGGCGCCAGCTGCCGCCGGCGCTGGTGCCGTTCAAGAAAAAGATTTTTGGCCTGACCATCAGCGCCGAGCGCCTGTCCGAAATCCGCAGCGAGCGCCGCCCCGACTCGCGCTACGCCAGCCTGCAAAACTGCCGCATGGAAGTGAGCGAAGCCGAAGCCATGATGCGCCGCGCCGGCATCCGCTGGCTATCGTCCACGCACAAGTCGATTGAAGAAATTGCCACCACCATCCTGCAGGAAGTACGGCCCGAGCGGTTGAGTTACTGACTGTCCAATGCCCAGGACGCTCAGTACGCCCAGCAGCGCCAATGCCGGCTAATCCCCTATGGGATTGGCCGAGGTAGTAGGCTGCACTGAGGATCGAAAACTTTGAGCGTGCTGACAGCGGTTGACTATTCTCGTAACCCCCTTCGATTCTTTGAAGTTTTTACTTGGTAACAGTGATGTCTTTTTCGGGAGCACCAATGAAACGTTTAGACGGCAAGATTGCGGTAGTCACCGGAGCGAGCAGCGGCATTGGCCGCGCGGTGGTAGAGCGTTTTGTGAGCGAAGGCGCAAAGGTAGTCGCTTTTGCGCGCAATGCAGAAAGCTTGCAGGCACTGGAAGCCGCCCATCCGGGCGAGGTGATTGCAGTGTGCGGCGATGTCACCCGACAAGAAGACTTGGAGCGTTTGCTCAAGACCACACTGGACCGTGTCGGCACCATCGATATTCTGGTGCCTAACGCCGGCATTGCCCGGGTGGCTTCCTTTGCAGACAGTACACCGGAGGTCTTTGCGACGCAGTTTGCAGTGAACTTTTTTGGTGCGGCCGAGACGGCGCGGCTGTTTGTTCCGCATATCCGCAAAGGCGGCTCGGTTCAGTTCATTACGACCTTTTTAACGCAGGTCGGCTTTCCCGGGCTGGCCATTTATAGCGCCAGCAAAGCGGCACTCAAATCCCTGGCGCAGACTTTGGCAGCAGAACTGGCGCCGCAGGGCATACGGGTGAATTCCATCGCCCCCGGCCCCATCGCGACGCCTTTGTGGGGATCGGTGGGACTGCCGCCCGAAGCGCTGGGCTCGGTGGCTGAAAAAATCAATGCGCGACTGATGCAGGGTGCCTTCGGTCAGCCGGAAGACATCGCTGAAACCTCCGTTTTTCTGGCGTCCGATGCGGCGAAAAACATCTATGGCCAAGACATCGTGGTCGATGGCGGGTACACCATCGGATAAAAACGGCACGCCACTCCAAACAAAGCAGAGCCTCGACTGCGCTTTGTTTTTGATAGCTACTACCGCTTACCCAGAAAGCGTTAGAACACTATTTAACCCACAATCAGGCCGCAGGCGCACTGCTGCGGATCAGGTGGTCAAACGCGCTCAGCGCGGCCTTGGCGCCGTCACCGGCGGCGATCACGATCTGCTTGTACGGCACCGTGGTGCAGTCGCCGGCGGCAAACACCCCCGGCACATCGGTGCGGCCATGGCTGTCCACTTGGACTTCGCCAAAGCGTGTCAGTTCGACCGTGCCCTTGAGCCAGTCGGTATTGGGCAGCAGGCCGATCTGCACAAAAATGCCTTCCAGCGCCACCTGTTGCGCCTCGCCGGTGGCGCGGTCGGTGTAGTGCAGGCCGGTGACTTTGCTGCCGTTGCCGATCACTTCGGTGGTTTGGGCATTAGTGATGACGGTGACGTTGGGCAAGCTGTACAACTTGCGCTGCAACACGGCATCGGCCTTCAACTCGGGAGCAAACTCCAGCACCGTGACGCGCGACACCACACCGGCCAGGTCAATGGCAGCTTCAATGCCCGAGTTGCCACCGCCAACCACCGCCACATGCTTGCCCTTGAACAATGGACCGTCGCAGTGCGGGCAATAGGTCACGCCCTTGGTGCGGTATTCGTTTTCACCGGGCACGTTCATGTTGCGCCAGCGCGCGCCGGTCGAGATGATGACGCTGCGGCTGTGCAGGCTGGCACCGTTGTCAAACTGCACTTCAATCAGTCCGCCCTCAGTGGTGGCGGGCACCAGCGCCGTGGCGCGCTGCAGATTCATGATGTCCACCTCATAGTCGCGCACATGGCGCTCCAGCGCAGCGGCAAACTGCGGCCCTTCGGTCTTTTGCACCGAGATGAAATTTTCAATATCTACCGTATCGAGCACCTGGCCACCAAAGCGCTCGGCGGCCACACCGGTGCGGATGCCCTTGCGCGCGGCGTACACCGCAGCGGCGGCGCCAGCCGGGCCACCGCCAACGATCAGCACGTCAAACGGCGCCTTGGCGTTGAGCTTGGCGGCTTCACGTGCCCCCGTGCCGGTATCGATCTTGGCCACCACCTCGGCCAGCTCCATGCGGCCCTGGCCGAAGCGCTCGCCATTCAAAAACACGGTGGGCACGCCCATGATTTCGCGCTCTTGAATTTCTTTCTGGAACACGCCGCCATCGATCGCGGTGTGCGTGATGCGCGGGTTCAGCACGCTCATCAGGTTCAGCGCCTGCACCACGTCGGGACAGTTGTGGCAGGACAGCGAGTAATAGGTTTCAAAGTGAAAGTCGCCTTCCAAGCCTTTGATTTGCTCCAGCAGGTCAGCTGCTTCTTTGGAGGGGTGGCCGCCGACTTGCAACAGCGCCAGCACCAGCGAGGTGAATTCGTGCCCCAACGGCACGCCAGCAAAACGCACACCGCTGTCGGTGCCGGGGTTGGTGATCAGGAACGAGGGCTTGCGCACATCCAGCGTGTTGTTCTCGACCACGGTGATCTTGTCCGACTGGGCGCGGATGTCTTGCAGCAGTTCGCGCAGCTCGTTCGACGCGCTGCTGTCGTCCAGCGTAGCCACCAATTCGACCGGGCGCTGCAGGCGCTCCAGATAGGCTTTCAATTGGGTCTTGAGGGCGTCGTCGAGCATGAGGAAACTCCTGAAATGGTGATTTTTGGCGTAAAAAAACCCGGGCGCCAGGCACCCGGGCGTTTGGTCAGTGGTTTAACTGACGAGTAACAGGCAAATTAGATTTTGCCGACCAAGTCCAGCGAAGGAGCGATGGTCTTCTCGCCCTCTTTCCACTTGGCGGGGCAGACTTCCCCGGGATGGGCTTCGGTGTACTGGGCAGCCTTGAGCTTGCGCAGGGTTTCTTTCACGTCGCGGGCGATTTCGTTGGAATGCACTTCCATGGTCTTGATCTTGCCATCGGGATTGATGATGAAGGTGCCGCGCAGCGCCAGGCCTTCTTCTTCGATGTGCACATCAAAGGCGCGCGTCAGCGTGTGGGTCGGGTCGCCAACCAGTGGGAATTGGGCCTTGCCGACGGCAGGCGAGGTTTCGTGCCACACCTTGTGCGAGAAATGTGTGTCGGTGGTGACGATGTACACCTCGGCACCGGCCTTCTGGAATTCAGGGTAGTTGTCAGCAGCGTCTTCCACTTCAGTCGGGCAATTGAAGGTAAAGGCGGCGGGCATGAAAATCACCACCGACCATTTGCCTTTGAAATTTTCTTCAGTCACGGTGACAAATTTGCCGTTGTGAAAGGCTTCGGTCTTGAAGGGCTGGACTTGCGTATTGATCAGGGACATTGCGGTTTCCTTGGGTTAAAGAATGGAAGAAAAGAGAAGTGGCTGCATCGAAACTGAAGTTTAGGGTAAAGAACATCATTGATCTAATCAATTGAATAAATACTATTAATAGTACAAAACTATTTAATAACCGCATCGCCCCTCACCGTCTGCTTGTTGCCCTCTCGGGCAGGCCGCACAATAGCTGTTTTCACCGCATCGCAAGGAGTCCACCATGAAAGGTGACGCACAAGTCATTACCTATCTGCAGGCGCAACTCAAAAACGAGCTGACTGCCATCAACCAGTATTTTTTGCATTACCGCATGCTCAAGCACTGGGGCTTCGACAAGCTGGCCAAGAAGGAATATGAGGAGTCGATCGGCGAGATGAAGCACGCCGACCTGCTGATGGATCGCATCTTCATGCTCGACGGCCTGCCCAATCTGCAAGATTTGGCCAAGCTGCAAGTGGGCGAAGACGTACCCGAGATTTTGGCCTGCGACCTGCGCTCGGAACTGGGCGCGCAAGCCACCGTCAAAGAAGGCATGGCGCATTGCGAAACGGTGCGCGATTACGTCTCACGCGACCTGCTACAAAAAATTCTCGACGACACCGAGGAGCACATCGACTTCTTGGAAACGCAGATCGAGTTGATCGACAAAGTCGGCCTGCAAAACTATCTGCAATCGCAAATGGGCGAAGTGGGCTGACACCCAGCTGGCGCTCTCGACACGCGGGCTTCGGCCCGTTTTTTCATATTAAAAACGGCTGCAACGCTTATGTATTCTGCGCTTATAGCTATCGTTTTTAAATTTCACAGTACCCCGCCATGACCGAACCCGTCGATTCCACCTCCGCCGCCCCGGCGCCTGCGGCGCAGCCGCGCAACCCGCTGCACGGTCTGACGCTGCAGGCGATGGTCGAGGGTCTGGCCAATTATTTTGGCTGGCAAGAGCTGGGCGAGCGCATTCCGGTGCGCTGCTTTCAAAGCGACCCCAGCGTAGCGTCGAGTCTGAAGTTTTTGCGCAAAACCCCCTGGGCGCGCGAAAAGGTCGAGAGCCTGTACCTGTTCATGCTGCGCGATCAACGCCGCTATGCCGCTGCCGCACCGGCTGCTGCGCCCTCAACGTCCGCGCCACCAGCCGCCACCCCACCGGCCACACCAGACTGAATCACGGCTCGATGCGGTGCTGCCAATAGCGCTGCTGCTGCGCGCGCTCGCACCGCACCTGCGCCGGCTGCGCCGACTGCCAGGTGGCTGCGCCGCAGTGCGCTGAATCCCACACCGCAATACCGCGCTCGCGGTAGCGTTGCATCACTTGCGCTGCCGGGTGGCCAAAGCGGCTGCGGTAAGCCGCCTGCACCAGCGCGGCACGCGGTTGCACGGCGTCCAGAAATGCGCCACTCGACGAAGTCTTGCTGCCGTGGTGCGGCACCAGCAGGACATCGGCGGCCAGCGCCGCTTGGCGATCGAGCAGCGCTTGTTCTTGGGCCTTTTCAATATCGCCCACCAGCAGCGCCACCGCCCCCCGCCCTGACGCGATACGCAGCACGCAGCTTTGGGTATTTGGGTTGTGCGCCCGCTCGGCGCCGCCGCCTTCACCCGGCAAGGGATGCAGCACGGCAAAGTCCACGCCGTCCCATTGCCACTGCTGGCCGGCCAGACACGGCTGCACAGGATGCAGCGTTTGCAGGTGGTGTTCGCCTTCAATCGAGCCCATCAACTGCGCCTGCGGCTGCTGCGCCAGCACCGCCGCCGCGCCGCCGGTGTGGTCGCTGTCGCGGTGGCTGAGCATCAGCACATCGACACGCGCATCCAATGCACGCAGCAGCGGCACCAGCACCCGGCCACCGGCATCGCTGTGGGCGCTGTAGCGCGGGCCGGTGTCATACAGCAGCGTGTGGGTGGCGGTGCGCACCAGCACGGCATTGCCCTGGCCGACGTCGGCAGCGAGTAATTCAAATTGCCCCGGTGGCGGGCGCGGCGCCTGCCACAGCAACACCGGCAACAGCAGCGGCAGACCCAGCAAACGCACCGACCACGGCAGGCGCATGGCCAGCAGCACGCCGCCAGCGACACCCGCCAGCCCAGCCCACAACGGCGCCGCGGCCACCCAGACGCTGGCCAGTGGCAGCGCGGCCAACCACTGCAACCACACCGCCATGCCCTGCACTGCCCAACCTGCCAAATGCCACAGCGGGGCCCATAACACACCGGCAAAGGCCAGCGGCGTGACCACCAGCGTCACCCACGGAATCGCCAGCAGATTGGCCAGCAACCCGACCAATGACACCTGACCAAACAGCAGCAGCGTGAGCGGCGTCAGCGCCAGCGTGACCACGCCCTGCTCACGCAACAAGGACATAAAGTGGCCTCTAACGCCCTTACTGCCTGCGCTAGAAGCTCCTTTATCAGTAGCAAACAGTACCGCCACCGCCACAAAACTCAGCCAGAATCCGGCTTGCCACAAAGCCCACGGATCAGGCAGCACCACCACCGCGCAGGTCAGCAGCCAAGCGGGCGGCCACGGCCAGCGCCGCCCGCTCAGGCGCAGCAGCGCCGCCGTGCCGAGCATGGCCACGGTACGCTGCGCCGGCACACCCCAGCCGCTGAACAGCGCATACGCCAGCGCCAGCAGCACCCCGCCGACCAACGCCGCCGAAGGTGCCGGCCAGCGCAGGCACAGACGTTCCGAGCGCCGCCACAACCATCGCACCAACAGCGCCGCCACCCAGGCAAACAGCGTGATGTGCAGACCCGAAATACTCATCAGATGGGCCACGCCGGTGGCACGAAACACATCCCAATCGCTGCGATCAATGGCGCGCTGATCGCCCGTCACCAAGGCCGCCACCACACCGGCGATGCGCACCGCAGTGGCGTCGGTCGGGTCGCTGGCCAGACGGTTCAGGATGGCATCGCGCACCGACTGGCGGGCTTGCTCGATCGGATAGCGCCAAGTGGTATCCAGGCGCTGTGGTGCTATGTCATGCGCCCCAACGCGCACATAACCGACGCCCTGCACCCCCTGCCCCCACAGCCACAGTTCGTAGTCAAAACCGTGCGGATTGCGCTCGCCGTGCGGCGCTTTCAAACGCGCTGTCAGGCGCCAGCGCTCGCCGGCCCGCAATGCTGGCACCGCGCCCGGCGGCTGCGTTACCGCGCTGGCGCGACTGCCCTCACGCCAGTCGCCGGCGTACCAGCCAAGATCGATCAGTGGGGGCAGCTGCACCGCCCTGCCGTCCAGCTGCGCCGCCTCAACCGCCAGACGCAGGCGCACACCGCCGCCTTCAATCGGCTGCGGCATGGCGGCAATCACCCCGGTGATACGCACATCGCGCCCCTCCAGCGCCGGGCTCAAAGCCTGCGCCGCAAAGTCGCTGGCACGCAGGCCGCACACGGCAAACAGCAGGCCGGCTGCGGCCAGAACCACAGCGATGCCCACTCCTCTGCGCCGCCGTCCCCAGCACCACAGCGCACCCAGCGCCGCTGCGCTGCCCAGCCCCAGCAGCGCATACAGCGCCAGCGACCACAGCACCGGCTGACGCACTTGTAGCGCTGTCCCTAATAAAACACCGAGCAGCAGCGGCACCAGCGCCGACGAACGCGGCGGCGCCAGCGCAAAATCAAGCGTGGGCTGGGCAGGCGCAGAAATATCCATAACGCCATGCTAAATGCCGCGGCTCTCCCTCGTCCCACTGCGATCACAAGAAATGCCACCGCCACCGCTGTATAAAAGCGCTGTGCCAGCGCCACCAAGGCGTGGCTTGTTTTTTCCACACACTCCCCGCAAGGACGCCCATGAATATTTACGACAAACTCTCCGCCCTGAACATCACCCTGCCGCCCGTGTCGGTACCGGCTGCCGCCTATCTGCCCTATGTGCAAACCGGCAATCTGGTGTTTTTAAGCGGTCACATCGCACGCCAAGAAGGCAAACCCTGGGTCGGGCAGCTGGGCCGCACCATGGGCACCGAAGGCGGCAAAGTGGCAGCGCGCGCCGTGGCCATTGACCTGATGGGCACCTTGCAGGTGGCAGCCGGCGGCGATCTGAACCGCGTGGTGCGTATCGTCAAGCTGATGAGTTTGGTCAATTCGACCAGCGACTTCACCGAGCAGCACTTGGTGACCAACGGCGCCAGCGAGCTGCTGGCCGAGGTCTTTGGCGAGCGCGGCACGCACGCGCGCAGCGCTTTTGGCGTGGCGCAAATTCCGATGGGAGCCTGCGTCGAGATTGAGCTGATCGCCGAATTGGCGTAACGCCCGGTGCGGGGGCTGCGCTAGACCTTGAACGCCGACACCACCTGTGCCAACTGCTCAGCCTGTTCATGCAGGCTTTGTGCGGCAGCAGCGCTTTCTTCTACCAGGGCGGCGTTTTGCTGCGTCATCTGGTCGAGGTTGCCCACGGCCTGACTGACCTGCGCAATGCCGGTACTCTGCTCGGTCGAGGCAGAGGTGATTTCGCCAATCATGTCGGTCACACGCTGCACCGACTGCACGATGTCCTGCATGGTGGTGCCCGCATCCTGCACCAGCCGCGTGCCGGCGCCGACCTTCTCCACCGAGGCGCTGATCAGCTCCTTGATCTCTTTGGCCGCCTGCGCCGAGCGCCCGGCTAGGCTGCGCACCTCGCTGGCGACGACAGCAAAACCTCGGCCCTGCTCGCCAGCGCGTGCCGCTTCCACGGCGGCGTTCAGCGCCAGGATGTTGGTCTGGAAGGCAATGGAGTCGATCACGCCAATGATGTCGGCAATTTTTTTGCTGCTGTGGTTGATCTCTTCCATAGTGCTCACCACCTGGCCGACCACCTCGCCGCCCCGGCGCGCCACGCCCGAAGCGCCAGCGGCCAGCGTGCTGGCCTGCTGCGCGCTGCTGGCGCTTTGCGCGATGGTGCTGCTGAATTGCTCCATGGCGGCGGCCGCTTCTTGCAGGTTGCTGGCGGTTTGCTCGGTGCGTGCCGACAAGTCGTGGTTACCGCTGGCGATCTGGCTGCTGGCGGTGGCAATGCTGTCGGTGCTCTGGCGCACCTGGTGCACCATGCGCCCGAGCGCACCGCTCATGGCATAGAGCGCACGCAGCAGCTCGCCAAATTCGTCACCCCGCGTCACTTGGTGACGGGCGCTCAGGTCACCGCCGGCAATGCGCACCGCCAAAGCATTGGCCTCTACCAGCGGCTGCTGGATGCTGCGGATCAGCAACCCGGCGCCTGCCAGGATGGCCAGCAGCACCAGGCCCACGCTGCCTGCAGCGATCTGCAGCGTGGTGGTGCGCGCCGCCAGGGTGGTCTGCTGCTGTTGCTGCGCCGCCTGCTGCTGCATCTGCACAAAGTCGTGCAAGGTTTGCAAGTAAGCGCTGGAGGCCGGGTTGTAGGTGCCATTGATAAAGGCCACCGCCTCGGCGGACTGGCCATCGGCCTTGAGTTGGCGCGCCTTGGTACGGGCCTCGGTCATGGTTTTGCGCGCAGCAGCTATTTTTGCCATGTGCGCCCGGTCAGCGTCGGTCAGCCCCATGGCTTCCATCGATTTTTGCGCTTCGCTGATGCGCGCCGTAGTCGCCGCCATGGCGTCTTTGAACACGCGCTCCACCTCGGGGTCACTGCTGACGATGATCGCCTGGGTACGCGCGGCATTTGTCTCCGTCAGGCCCATCCAGCGCAAAGCCGCTTCTACGCGACTGGCCAGCGCCGCGCTGGCCACCTCGCTTTCAGCCTCGACTGTGATGGTGCGATAGCCAGCAAAGCCTATCGCCGCCACCAAGAGGGCCACGATGGCCATTACAGAAAACCACAACTTGTGCGCCATTCGAAGCTGATTCATACAGAAGACTGCTCTCTCAGTGGAGTATAAAAATAAACATTTCTCCCCAATGATTACACCAGAATCGCCTGACCGGCCTTGCGGGCCATCAACAACCGGCCTACTCCACCCGCGTCACCACGCCCGGTTTGAAGCCTAGGTCGGCCGCCTTGCCCTTGCGCCCCCGCAGCGCGCGGGCGTTGTTGAGCGAGCGAATCTCCAGCGTTTCTTCGCGCTGCTTGCCCCCGCGGCCAACGCCTTCGATACGGATGCTGCGCGTGTAAGCGGCGGCACCGGCCAACGCATCTTTGTCTTCCAAGTCGATCAGCATCAGCCCACGCCCGCCCTTGTCCATGCGCTTGAGTTCGGCCATTTCAAAGGTCAGGATGCGTCCGCCGACCGAGGCACAGGCAACATGCGTCGCGGCCAGCAACGCCGCGCTGCCGCTGCTGTGGGCGGCGTGCGAGGGCACGCACACCGCCTCGCCCTCGGCCAGGCTGATGAAGGCTTTACCGCTTTTATTGCGCGACACCATGCCTTCGACGCTGGCCAGAAAGCCATAACCGCCGGTGCTGGCCAGCAGCAGGGTGGCGGCGGCGGGGCCGGCAAAGTAGTGGGCCATCTGCGTGCCAGCCTCCAGCTCGATCAGCGTCGTCACCGGCTGACCATCACCACGGGCGTTGGGCAATTGCGCCACCGGCACCGAATACACGCGGCCATTGCTGCCGAACATCAGGAAGGTATCGACGGTGCGACATTCAAAGGTGCCGTACAACAGGTCGCCGGCCTTGAAGGCAAAGCTGCCCGCCTCGTGGCCGTGGCCGTTGCGCGAACGCACCCAGCCTTTTTCTGACACCACCACCGTCACCGGCTCATCCACCACCTTGACCTCGACCACGGCTTTTTTCTCGGCCTGGATCAGCGTGCGGCGATCATCGGCAAACTGCTTGGCATCCGCCTCGACCTCTCTGACCATCAGGCGGCGCAGCGCAGCCGGACTGCCCAAAATCTCCTCCAACTTGCCTTGACTATCACGCAGCGCTTGCAGTTCTTGCTCAATCTTGATGGCTTCCAGCCGCGCGAGTTGGCGCAGGCGGATTTCCAAAATATCCTCGGCTTGGCGCTCGCTCAAGGCAAAGCGCTCTATCAGCGCCGCTTTGGGCTCATCGGCATTGCGGATGATGGCGATCACCTCGTCGAGGTTGAGCAGCACGATCTGCCGCCCCTCCAAGATGTGGATGCGATCGAGCACCTTGTCCAAACGGTGCTGCGAGCGCCGCGTGATGGTGGTCTGGCGGAAGGCAATCCACTCGACCAGCATCTGGCGCAGCGACTTCTGCACCGGCTTGCCGTTGATACCGATCATGGTCAGGTTGATGGACGACGATGTCTCCAGACTGGTATGCGCCAGCAGCGCCGTGATCAACTCTTGCTGCGGCGTTTTGCTGGTCTTGGGCTCACACACCAGGCGCACCGCAGCGTCCTTGCTGGATTCATCACGCACGCCGTCCAGCACCGCCAGCACGCTGGCCTTGAGCAGCACCTGGTCTTGGCTCAGCGCCTTTTTGCCGCTCTTGATCTTTGGATTGGTCAGCTCTTCAATTTCTTCCAACACCCGCTGCGTGCTCACGCCGGGCGGCAGCTCGGTCACCACCAGCTGCCACTGGCCGCGTGCCAGTTCTTCAATTTTCCAGCGCGCCCGCACCTTCAGACTGCCGCGCCCGCTGCGGTAAGCGTCGGCAATGTCGCTGGCCGGGCTGATGATCTGGCCGCCGCCGGGATAGTCCGGGCCGGGCAAGATGGTCAGCAAATCCGCCTCGGGCAATTGCGGATTTCTGATGAGCGCGACGCAGGCATCGGCCACTTCGCGCAAGTTGTGGCTAGGGATTTCGGTCGCCAAACCGACCGCAATGCCGCTGGCGCCGTTGAGCAAGGCAAACGGCAGGCGCGCCGGCAACTGGCGCGGCTCGGTGGTCGAGCCGTCGTAGTTGGGGATGAAATCCACCGTGCCTTCGTCAATCTCTTCCACCAGCAGCCGGGTGATTTTGGCCAGCCGCGCCTCGGTGTAGCGCATCGCCGCCGCGCCGTCGCCATCGCGCGAGCCAAAGTTGCCCTGGCCGTCGATCAGCGGATAGCGCTGGGAAAAATCCTGCGCCATGCGCACCAGCGCGTCGTAGGCCGATTGGTCGCCGTGCGGGTGAAAGCGCCCCAGCACATCGCCGACCACGCGCGCACTCTTGACCGGCTTGGGCGCCGTGCTGCCGTTGGCCCCCGAGTAGCTCAGGCCCATGCGCTCCATGGCGTACAAAATGCGCCGCTGCACCGGCTTCATGCCGTCGCAGACATCGGGCAGCGCGCGGCCCTTGACGACGCTCAGCGCGTATTCCAGGTAGGCGCGCTGGGCGTAGCTGCCCAGGCAGTCGCCATCACCAGCGCTATCGTCAGGGACTGGCGGCTCGGCCAGAGGAGTCAAAAGATCGTCGGTCATGGGAGAGTTATTCAAAAATGAGAGCTACTAGCACTTACTACATAAGGGCTAGAGGCCAAAAACACGCATATGTGGCTCAAATATCGACTTCGACGCTGTCGCCGTGCAGTTCCATCAGCTCGCGCCGCGCGCCGGCTTCGCCCTTGCCCATCAGCTTGGTGATCAGGCTCTCGGTCGCGGCAAAGTCCATGCCGCCCAGTTGCACCGGCAGCAGGCGGCGGGTATCGGGGTTGAGGGTGGTTTCCCACAGTTGCTCGGCGTTCATTTCACCCAGGCCCTTGAAGCGGCTGATGGCGCATTTGTCACGCGCTACGCCGTCTTTCACCGCCTTGTCGAGGATGGCGGTCAGCTCGCCCTCGTCCAGCGCATACACCTTCGCAGCCGGTTTTTTGCCGCGTGCGGGCACATCCACCCTGAACAGCGGCGGGCGTGCCACATAAATGTGGCCGGTGTCGATGAGCTTGGGAAAGTGGCGGAAGAACAAAGTCAGCAGCAGCACTTGGATGTGCGAGCCATCCACGTCGGCGTCCGAGAGGATGCAAATCTTGCCGTAGCGCAGGCCGCTCAGATCCGGCTCGTCGTTAGCGCCATGCGGATCGACGCCGATGGCGACGGAAATATCGTGGATTTCATTGTTGGCAAACAGCCGGTCGCGCTCGACTTCCCAGGTGTTGAGCACCTTGCCGCGCAGCGGCAGCACCGCCTGAGTTTCCTTGTCGCGTCCCATCTTGGCGCTGCCGCCGGCGCTGTCACCCTCGACCAGAAACACCTCGTTGTAGGCAAGGTCGCGGCTTTCGCAATCGGTCAGCTTGCCCGGCAGCACCGCCACGCCCGAGCCTTTGCGCTTTTCGACTTTTTGACCCGCCTTCTGGCGCGTCTGTGCAGCTTTGATCGCCAGTTCAGCCAGCTTCTTGCCGTATTCGACATGCTGGTTCAGCCACAGCTCCAGCGCCGGACGGACAAAACTGCTGACCAGCCGCACCGCATCGCGCGAATTGAGGCGCTCTTTGATCTGGCCTTGAAACTGCGGATCGAGCACCTTGGCCGAGAGCACATAGTTGGCACGCGCGAACACATCCTCGGGCATCAGTTTGACGCCCTTGGGCAGCAAGCTGTGGAACTCAATAAAGCTTTTGACGGCTTGGAACAGGCCATCGCGCAGACCGCTCTCGTGCGTGCCGCCGGCGCTGGTCGGGATCAGGTTGACGTAGCTCTCGCGCACCGGCGCGCCCTCTTCGGTAAAGGCCACGCACCAGGAGGCGCCCTCGCCTTCGGCAAAGCTGTCGTGGCCGCTGTCGGCAAAGCCTTCGCCCTCAAACAATGGAATCACCGGGTCGGTGACCAACGTCTGCGCCAGGTAGTCGCGCAGCCCGCCCTTGTATTGCCAGGTTTGCGTTTCGCGTGTCTTCTCGTTGATCAGCGACACCGACACGCCGGGCATCAGCACCGCTTTGCTGCGCAGCAGGTGGATCAGCGCGGGCATCGGCAACTGGCTGGACTCAAAGTATTTGGCGTCGGGCCAGGCGCGCACGCTGGTGCCTTGGCGGCGGTCGCCCGCCACTTGCGGACGCAAGGCCAGCGGCTCGATAACGTCGCCGCCGGAGAACACCAGCGTCGCCACTTGGCCTTCACGGTGGCTGGCCACTTCCATGCGCTGCGACAGCGCATTGGTCACCGAGACGCCGACGCCGTGCAGGCCGCCGGAGAAGCTGTAAGCGCCGCCTTTGCCTTTGTCGAACTTGCCGCCGGCGTGCAGTTGGGTGAACACCAGCTCGATGACGGGTGCGTTTTCTTCCGGGTGCAGGCCAAACGGAATGCCGCGGCCGTCGTCGTCAATGCTGACTGAGCCATCGGCGTGCAGCGTAACTTTGATTTTTTTGCCGTGGCCGGCGAGGGCTTCGTCGGCGGCGTTGTCCAGCACTTCTTGGATGACGTGCAGCGGGTTGTCGGTGCGCGTGTACATACCCGGGCGTTGCTTGACCGGCTCTAAGCCCTTGAGGACGCGGATCGAGCTTTCGGAATATTCGGGGGGGATTGCGGAAAGGGATGCGGGAGTGGGTTTAACGGCCATGGTGCGCGATTGTAGTGCTGGTGTTTCATACAGTCTTTGCCAGCCATCGACCGCACCGCGCCGCTTTGCCGTCATCACACTGTCAAGCAAAAAACCACGCTATTCGTTACATTCGCCCGATGTCTTTCGAAGCTCGCAAACTCTCCCTGTTCCAGGTGCTCGCCTGCGGCGCCGCCATCGTCACCTTGTCCATGGGCATTCGCCACGGCTTTGGCTTGTGGCTGCAACCCATCACGCAAGAGATGGGATGGACCCGCCAGTCGTTTGCGCTGGCGCTGGCCATCCAGAACTTGTCCTGGGGCGTGATCGGCGTCTTTGCTGGCATGGCCGCCGACCGTTTTGGCGCCTTTCGCGTGCTCATGGGCGGCGCCGTGCTGTATGGCCTGGGCCTGGCCGGCATGGCACTGTCACCCACCGAGACGCTGTTTGCCCTGACGGCTGGCGTGCTAATCGGCGCGGCGCAGGCCGGCACCACCTATGCCGTGATTTACGGCGTGCTGGGGCGCCAGATTGCCGCCGACAAGCGCTCCTGGGCCATGGGTGTGGCAGCAGCAGCCGGCTCGTTCGGCCAGTTTTTGATGGTGCCGCTGGAGGGATTTTTCATCTCCACCCTGGGCTGGCAAACCGCGCTGCTGGCACTGGCGCTGATGGTGCTGCTGATCGTGCCGCTGGCTTTTGGTCTGCGTGAGCCGGGTTTCCAGGGCGCCGCGCCGCTGCAACGCCGCCAGAGCATTGCCGAAGCGCTGACCGAGGCGTTTCGCCACCGCAGCTTTTTATTGCTCACCGTTGGCTACTTTGTCTGCGGCTTTCAGGTGGTATTCATTGGCGTGCACATGCCCAGCTATCTGAAAGACCACGGTCTGTCCTCCCAGGTAGCCAGCTACGCCCTGGCGCTGATCGGCCTGTTCAACGTGGTCGGCACCTATATGGCCGGCGCGCTGGGCCAGCGCTTGGCCAAGCGCCATATTCTGGCGTTCATCTATTTCACCCGCGCCGTGGTCATCAGCATCTTCTTGCTGGTGCCGCTGTCTCCGACCAGCGTATATATCTTTTCCGCCGTCATGGGCACGCTGTGGCTATCCACGGTGCCGCCAACCAATGCGCTGGTGGCACAAATTTTTGGTGTGCAACACCTGTCCATGCTCGGCGGCTTTGTATTTTTCAGCCACCAGCTGGGCAGCTTCATGGGGGTTTGGCTGGGCGGCTATCTGTACGACCGCACCGGCAGCTACGATATCGTCTGGTATCTGGCCATTGGCCTGGGCGTGCTGGCGGGCCTGATCAACCTGCCAATCAAGGAACAGCCCATCCAGCGTCCGGCACTGCAAACCGCCTGATATGTCCCGCACACTTGCTCCTGCCACTTCCGAGGCCCAGCGCCCTGCCGTCTGGCGGCGCTGGGCCGTGCGCGCACTGGTGCTGATCGCTTTGCTGCTGGTGTTTGCGCTGTACAGCAACCCCGACTTCATGGTGATGCTGGCTGATCAGATGTGGGCTTGTTTTTAAGCATCAAAACAGCCTCTAACCCTTACAAAATAAGCACTACAAGCTATTTAAATAATAGCTAACCAAGAGCACCATGCACCACACAGAAACCCCTTCCAACTGGATACAGCGCTGGTCACACTTGGTACCTGCGGGCGCGCCGGTGCTGGATGTGGCCTGTGGCCTGGGTCGGCACCTGCGCTGGTTTGCTGAGCGGGGCCATCCGGTCACCGGCGTGGACCGCTCAGCGCAAGCGGCCGAAGCGGCCGCAGCCTGGGGCGAAGCGCTGTGCGCCGACATCGAAAACGCCCCTTGGCCCCTGCCCAGCCGCCAGTTTGGCGCGGTAGTGGTGACGAACTATTTGTGGCGTGCCCTGCTGCCCACTCTGGTGGCCAGCGTGGCGCCGGGCGGTTTACTGATTTACGAAACCTTTGCCAGTGGCAACGAAACCGTGGGCAAGCCGTCACGCGCCGATTTCTTGCTGCAACCGGGCGAACTGCTGTGCGCCTGCGCCGGGCTGCGCGTGGTGGCTTATGAAGAGGGCTATCTGGATGCGCCCGAGCGCTTCGTCCAGCGCATCACCGCCGTGCGTGAACTGGCGGCAACCAATGCACCAGCGCGGCACTTTCTGCAAGCGCCCGCTAGTTAGAATGCCCTTTTACCGTTTTGCACTGCGGATATGACCCTACCTAGCGCCCCCCTCACCGGCAGCATCGTCGCCCTCATCACCCCCCTGCACGAGGACACCAGCGTGGACTACCCCACGCTGCGCCAACTGATCGACTGGCATATTGCCGAAGGCACCGACTGCATTGGTGTGGTCGGCACCACGGGCGAGTCGCCCACGGTGAACGTCGAAGAGCACTGCGAAATCATTCGCGTCAGCGTCGAGCAGGCGGCAGGGCGCGTGCCCGTGATGGCCGGCTGCGGTGCCAACTCGACGGCGGAAGCCATCGAACTGGCCAAATTCGCCCGGGGCGTCGGCGCCAACAGCCAGCTGCAGGTGGTGCCCTACTACAACAAGCCGACGCAAGAGGGCCAGTACCAGCACTTCAAGGCGATTGCCGAAGCCACGGGCGACTTGCCCATCGTGCTCTACAACGTGCCCGGCCGTTCGGTCGCTGATATGCAGCACGAAACGGTGCTGCGCCTGGCGCAAGTGCCCGGCATCATCGGCATCAAGGAAGCCACCGGCAACATTGAACGCGCGCAGTGGCTAATCCGCGATCTGCCAAAAAACTTTGCTATTTACTCCGGCGACGACCCGACCGCCGTCGCATTGATGCTGTGCGGTGGCCACGGCAACATCAGCGTCACCGCCAACGTCGCACCGCGCCTGATGCACGAGCTATGTGCTGCCGCCTTGGCCGGCAACATCCGCCGCGCCATGGAAATCCAGTTCCAGCTGATGCCAGTGCACAAAAACCTGTTCATTGAAGCCAACCCGATTCCCGTCAAGTGGGCCGCCGCCCGCATGGGTCTGTGCGGTGGCACGCTGCGCCTGCCCATGACCCCCCTGAGCGCACACCACGAAGCTGCTGTCGAAGCGGCACTGCGCGCCAGCGGCCTGCTGACCTGAACCGCCCACACGGCACCTTCTGCCTCTGTCTTTGCTTCTGCCCGTATACGAATTTCCAAGGATTTCTGCGTGAACCCTACTGCACGACTGGGCCTGTTCGGCCTGACCCTTGCGCTGTCTGCCTGCTCAGTGCTCGATGGCGACAAGATCGACTACAAAAGCGCCACCAAAGGCGCCACCCTAGAGGTGCCGCCTGACCTGCAGCAGCTCTCGCGCGACAGCCGCTACACCCTGCCTGGCAGCGTGGTATCGGCCAATGCATTGCAAGCCGGCCAAGCCGTCCAGCCATCGGCCACCAGCACCGCCGCCACGGCCACCATGGGCGACGTGCGCATTGAACGCGACGGCAACCAGCGCTGGCTGGTGGTCAAGCGTCCGGCCGACAAACTATGGGAACCGGTACGCGACTTCTGGACAGAAAACGGCTTCACGCTGGCGCAAGAACAGTCCGATGTCGGCATCATGGAAACCGACTGGGCAGAAAACCGTGCCAAGCTGCCGCAAGACATCATTCGCGCGACGATTGGCAAGGTGTTTGATGCGCTGTATTCGACCGGCGAGCGCGATAAGTTCCGCACGCGCCTAGAGCGCATGCCCAACGGCGACACCGAAATCTACATCAGCCACCGCGGCATGATCGAGGTCTATTCCAGCAGCGCCAAGGACAGCACCATCTGGCAGCCACGTGCGGCTGACCCGGAACTGGAGACCGAATTCTTGCGCCGCCTGATGGTCAAACTCGGCGTCAGCCAGCAGCAGTCCAAAGCCATTGCCGCCGCTCCGGTGCAAACACCGCCCAGTGCCCAGCTGTCCAGCGTCAATGGCGTGCCGGTGCTGCAAATGCACGAAGGCTTTGACCGCGCCTGGCGCCGTATCGGCCTGGCGCTAGACCGTACCGGCTTCACTGTCGAAGACCGTGACCGCAGCCAGGGCGTGTATTTCGTGCGCTACGTCGCACCTGGCACAGACAAGGAAGAAAGCTTCTTCAGCAAGCTGCTGGGAGGCAAGGCAGCGACACCACCGCTGAAATACCGCGTGGTAGTGCGCAGTGCTGGCGAAGCCAGCACAGTGTCAGTGCTCAATGCTGCCGGCGCGCCCGAAACCTCTGCCAATGTCCAAAGCATCTTGCGCGTACTGGCGGACGACCTGAAGTAAAACACCGCAGCCAAAAAAAAGCCCCGACCAAAAGGTTCGGGGCTTTTTTACGGTCTGGGAGCCGACCACAGCGGCCGGACAACCCAAACCCGGGCAATTTACTTGGCAGGAGCAGCGGCAGCAGCGGCAGCAGCAGCGGCAGCAGCAGCATCAGCAGCGGCTTTGGCAGCATCACCAGCATCAGCAGCTGCACCGGAAACAGCAGCACCAGCCGACTTGGCAGCTTCGCCAGCAGCCGTGGCAGCTTCGCCAGCCGTCTTGGCAGCGTCAGCGGCAGCGCTGGCATCAGCAGCAGGAGCTGCGGCAGGAGCGACGACAGCTGCAGGAGCTTCCATGGGAGCGGGTGCTGGGGCAGCGACAGGCTCTGCTTTTTTGCCGCAGGCAGCCAGTGCCACAACCATCAGGGAAGCCAGGAGGAGAGACTTGTTCATTTTAAATTTCCTTGGTAGATAAACAAAAAACCGATGCCATAACGTCCCGCCTCTACAGCCTGGCTCCGCTCTGGCGACGTATGCGCAAACGCTGACGTCAAACTGAATCCATAATTATATTAGGGATTCGTCAATCCTGAATAACACTGACGTTTGCAGCCAACACTGTAAATTTACGCTAAGAGTACGGGTAATCCCCTACAAGCCCAACGTCGTCGCTGGAAAGCCAGGAGCACTTTTGCTGGTCAGCCATTCCTTGAGCGACTCGCGCAGCAGCGTGCGCTGCTGTGGCTGCGTCGTGCTGACACCCACGCAGCGCTCAGGATCGAGGCGGTGCAAGACCCAGCCGGGGGACCAGATCATGCTGGGCAGAACCAACGGATCGGCCGAGCGGCTGGCACGACAAGTCAGGAGGTGATCCCAGGTGCCACGCCAGCGCACAAAACGGGCCTGGCGGCGAATCACCTCGTCGTAGTGACACGCCAGCATCGTGAAGCGCCGCCCACTGCGCGCCCAGGCGTTCAGCGACTCAATCACGGCGCGCTCACCCAGCGGCCAGTCATGAAAATAAGCATCGCTCACCATGATGTCAGACCAGCCCTCGCGCGCAGCGCAGGCGAAAGCGTCGCGCACCAGTTGCTGAAACGCCTCGCGCCCCGTGAAGCGCCCCTCGGGCAGGGCGGCATCAGGGGGTACAGGAGGCACAGTCTGCATCGCTAACCTCTAATGGAATAAACCGCGTCAGGCCGGCGGCTGCGCGTGGGCCCAGCCGTCTGCGCACCAAGCAGACAACAACTCCAGCGCCCCATCGCTGGCACGCGCCAGCGCATGTTGATCCAGCTGGCGCTGATCGGCCAATTGGCGCATCAGCGTGGCATCGCGTCCGCTGGCGCGGTAGCTTTCGCCGTTGATGAAGAGGTGGTCAGCGTCATACATCATGCGGGTGCGCCGATCCAGCACCACCTGCTCCAGCATGGCGCGCGCGTCACCCGGCTCAAACCAGACGTTGGCCTTGGGCTCGGTCAGGTACTCGCCCAAAGCACGCTCCAAGGCGCGCGGCTCGGCCAGGGCGCGTGCCAGCGCATCGCGGGCAAAGGTCTGCAGCGTGGCCGGAATTTCTGCCGGCTGCTCCACCGCCGCCTGCTGCCCATCGCGGTACAACAAAGGCTTGGCGCAACCCTCGTCCTCGTCCGCCAAGCGCACCAGCAGTTCTTGCGCCAGGTCCGAGCGCTCGGGCACGCGAAAGCCGACCGAATAAGTCATGCACTCGCCCTCGGCAATGCCATCGTGCGCCCAACCCGGGGGCAGGTACAGCATGTCGCCAGGCTCCAACACATGCTCTTCCTCAGGCTCAAAATTTGCCAGAATTTTCATAGGCACATCGTCGCGCAGTGTTAAGTCTTTCTGGCGCCCGATGCGCCAGCGCCGACGGCCATGGGCCTGGATCAAGAACACGTCGTAGCTGTCAAAGTGCGGACCGACACCGCCGCCGTCGCTGGCGTAGCTGATCATCACGTCGTCCAGCCGCGCATCGGGAACAAAGCGGAACTGCTGCATCAAAGCGTGCACCGGGTCATTGTGCAAATCCACGCCTTGCACCAGCAGCGTCCAGTTTGGGCGCTGCAGCGGCGGCAGCGCACGGCGGGTGAACGGGCCGGACTGCACCTTCCAGGCACCGTCCACTTGCTGCACCAAGCGCGACTCGACTCCGTCTTGGGCCGCCAAGGCAAACACCCCAGTGCGCAGCACTGGCGGCACAAAGCCGGGAATGGCCTGGCGCACCAGCAGTGGTTTTTTTTGCCAATGGCGGCGCATGAACTGCGCAGCGCTCAAGCCGCCGAGCAAAGGAAGGGATTGGTGGATGTCCATAAAAAAACAAGTCTGCCCGGCAAAGGGCGGTTGATCAAACTGCGACAATTCTCCTATGGAAATCACAGAACAATGCGTGGTCGCACTCACGTGGACCCTGAAAGACACCTTGGGCGACGAACTGGACGTGCTCGATGAACCAGTGGAATTTGTGGTGGGCGGCGGCGATTTATTCGCCTGTATTGAGCGTGCGCTGCAAGGCCACAGTACGGGCGCCACGCTGGCATTGCACATCGAGCCAGAAGAAGGCTTTGGCGACTACAACGATCAGTTGTTGTTTTTAGAGCCGCGTGCACTGTTTCCGGCGGAACTGGAAGAAGGCATGGTGCTGGAGGGCAATGCCCTGCCCGCAGGCTGCAACCCCGACGCACCCACTGATGCGCTCTACACCATTTCAGAAATTTATCCCGAGCATGTCGTGCTGGATGGCAACCACCCGCTGGCCGGCATTGCCATCCGGCTGCATCTGAAGGTGTGTGGTGTGCGCGAAGCCACTGAAGAAGAAATCGGCAGTGGCACCGCAGGCACCGGATTCTTTCGCATCCAGCCCCACGCTCCTGGGAACGATCTGCTGCACTGAAAGCGCGGGGCCAGAGCCCCTACATGCGCGAAATCTGACCGTTGTACAGAGACACACGGTCGCCCACGCGCACGTCACCGGGCGTAGTGACGTCGTAGGCGCGCATGCCACCCTGATCGAGCTGGATCGTCATGCGGTAGCCCTGGGGGTACTCGCCGGGCTGGTTGCGCCCCTCGATCTGGTTGCCTACTACAGCACCACCAATCGCACCCAAGGCGGTAGCCGCCGCGCGTCCGCTACCGCGGCCCACCTGGTTGCCGAGGACACCCCCCACCACGGCACCTAACACAGTCCCCACCCCCGAAGACTGGCTGCGCCCTTGGGACTGCAGCACTTCAATATTCACTACACGGCCGTATTCGGTGCCATAGGGGGCATTGCCAGGATTCTGGTAGCCCGTGGACGGATAAGACGTCTGCGGATAGTTCTGGGGGTAGGCCTGCGGATAAGTCTGCTGGTGGCGCGGGTACGGTGCACAGGCCGTCAGGGCGCCCAGAACAACCAAGGCAGCAGTGCCCGTGGCACGGCGGAAAAAGGTGGTGTACATGAAGATCTCCTTGAAACAATGCGCCAATGCACAGCGGCTGCACGATAAAAACGAAGGCAATATTTCATTGTGACCTTACCCGGTGCACACCGGGCGCAGTGTCAGCCTATGGCGGCCATCAAGGTCAGCCCTGCGCCGACAGGCAACGCTGGCGTGCACGGCTGCACGGCTGCACGGCTTGCGCTCTCAGCGGGTACCCGTCGAGCCGTAGCCGTTCTCGCCCCGTTCGGAGGCAGAAAAATCATTCACCACATTGAACTGCGCCTGTACCACCGGAACAATCACCAGCTGCGCTAGGCGTTCCATCGGTTCCAAGGTGAAGGGCGTGGTGCTGCGGTTCCAGGCGCTGACCATCAGTTGGCCCTGGTAGTCACTATCGATCAAGCCGACCAGGTTGCCCAGCACGATGCCATGCTTATGCCCCAGGCCCGAGCGCGGCAGGATGAGCGCGGCGTAAGCGGGGTCTTGCAGATGGATGGCAATGCCGGTGGGCACCAGTTGCCAGGCATTGGGCTCCAGTACCAGTGGCGTATCCAGGCAGGCGCGCAAATCCAGGCCGGCGCTGCCCGGTGTAGCGTAGGCCGGCAGTTGCTCCGTCATGCGCGGGTCGAGAATTTTGACGTCTATTTTCATCAGGTTTTTCGGATGTTTTAGTGAGATGTAAGAGGCTGCGGCAAACGGGCGGCAATCTCTTCAACCAGTTGTTGCCCCAGCACCCGCTTGGAGGCCGGTGGCAGTTCGCGGTGGCCTTGGGCATCGAGCAGCAGCAGGGCATTGTCGTCGCGCCCAAAAGTGGCCGGGCCGATGTTGCCGACCAGCAGTGGCACGCCTTTGCGCGCCCGTTTGGCCGTGGCGTGTGCCAGCAAGTCGTGGCTCTCGGCGGCAAAACCGACGCAGAACAAATCGCCCACCAGCGCATGGGGCGACTGCGCCACTGTGGCCAGGATGTCGGGGTTTTCGACAAAGTGCAGCACCGGCATCTGGCCCGAGCCGTCTTTTTTGATTTTTTGCTCGGACGGCGCTGCCGGGCGCCAATCGGCCACCGCCGCCGTCGCTATAAAAATAGTAGCTGCTTGCGCACGCTCTACAACGGCTGCAAGCATATTTTGTGCTGATTGCACGTTAATCCGCTGCACACCGCGCGGTGTGGGCAGATGCACCGGGCCGGCAATCAGCGTGACCTCGGCACCGGCCTCGCGCGCGGCGCGGGCAATGGCAAAACCCATCTTGCCGCTGGAGTGGTTGGTGATGCCGCGCACCGGGTCAATCGCCTCAAACGTCGGGCCAGCGGTGATCAGCACCCGCTGCCCGGCCAGCCGCTTGGGCGTGAAAAAGGCAAGAACTTCTTCTAGCAGCTCGGTGGCTTCCAACATCCGCCCGTCGCCGGTTTCGCCGCAGGCCTGATCCCCGTGGCCCACACCCAACACCAGCGCGCCATCCTGCGCCACCTGGGCCAAATTGCGCTGCGTGGCGGGATGCGCCCACATTTCGCGGTTCATCGCCGGTGCTAACAGCAGCGGCACGCTGTTTTGCGGGCGAGCTAGGCACAGCAGACTCAGCAATTCGTCTGCCCGCCCCTGCGCCAGCCGCGCCACAAAGTCGGCGCTGCATGGTGCAACCACGATGGCGTCGGCTTCGCGGCTCAGGTTGATGTGCGGCATATGGTTCGGCTCGCGCGCGTCCCACTGCGAGCCGTAGACGGTGCGCCCTGACAGCGCCTGCATGGTGATCGGGGTCATGAAGTGCTCGGCGGCTTCGGTCATCACCACCTGCACCGTGGCGCCCTCCTTGATCAGCAGGCGGCACAACTCGGCCGACTTATAGCAAGCAACACCTCCGCTGAGGCCCAGAACAATGTGTTTACCGGCAAGTTCATTCATGGGGCGCAATTTAGCAGAGGCACGCAACGGTCCAAGCGTGCGGTCATCGGGGCGCCACCTATAATCCCGCTTTCCCACCACCTATCAATGACATGACCAAATTTGTCTTCGTCACCGGCGGTGTGGTGTCTTCCCTGGGCAAGGGAATCGCCTCCGCCTCCCTTGCCGCGATCCTCGAATCGCGGGGTCTTAAAGTCACCCTCATCAAGTTAGACCCCTACATCAACGTCGATCCGGGCACCATGTCGCCGTTCCAGCACGGCGAGGTTTTTGTCACCGATGACGGGGCCGAAACCGACCTTGACCTTGGCCACTACGAGCGTTTCATCGAAACGCGCATGAAGAAAACCAACAACTTCACCACCGGACGCATCTACCAAAGCGTCTTGGAGAAGGAACGCCGCGGCGACTACCTCGGCAAGACGGTGCAGGTGATTCCGCACGTCACCAACGAAATTCAGGACTACATCAAGCGCGGCGCAGGCATGGGTACGGCCGATGCGGTCGATGTCGCCATCGTCGAAATTGGCGGCACCGTGGGCGATATTGAATCGCTGCCGTTCCTGGAAGCCGTACGCCAGCTCAGCCTCAAACTCGGTCCCAACAACACCGCCTTTGTGCACCTGACCTATGTGCCGTTCATTGCCGCCGCCGGCGAGCTGAAAACCAAGCCGACGCAGCACACGGTGCAGAAAATGCGCGAAATCGGTATCCAACCCGACGCGCTGATCTGCCGCGCTGACCGTGCCATTCCAGACGAAGAGCGCGCCAAAATCTCGCTGTTCACCAATGTGCCCGAGTGGGGCGTGATCAGCATGTGGGACGTGGACACCATCTACAAGGTACCGCGCATCCTGCACGAGCAAGGCCTCGATGGCCTGATTTGCGACAAGCTGCGCCTGAACACGCCGCCGACCAGCCTCAAGCGCTGGGACGCGCTGGTGTACGAAACCGCCAACCCGCAAGGCGAAGTCACCGTCGCCATGGTCGGCAAATATGTCGATCTGTCAGACAGCTACAAATCCGTCAACGAAGCGCTGCGCCACGCCGGCATGCACAACCATGTACGTGTGAAGATCGAGCATTTGGACTCCGAAACCATCGATGCGAGCAACGCCGCTGAGAAGCTGGCGAAATACGACGCCATTTTGGTGCCCGGCGGCTTTGGCCTGCGCGGTGTCGAAGGCAAGATCTCCACCGCCCAATTTGCCCGCGAACACCAAGTGCCCTATCTCGGCATTTGCCTCGGCATGCAGGTCGCCACCATCGAATACGCGCGCCACGTGGCCCATCTGCCCGGCGCCAACAGTACCGAATTCGCCCCCGACACGCCGCACCCGGTGATTGCACTGATCAACGAATGGAAAGATGCCGACGGCAGTATCCAGACGCGCGACGCCAACTCCGACTTGGGCGGCACCATGCGCCTGGGTGCGCAAAGCTCGGACGTGCAGCCCGGCACTCTGGCGCACAGCATTTACGGCGATGTAGTGACCGAGCGCCATCGCCACCGCTATGAAGCCAACGTCAACTACCTAGATCAGTTGCGCAAGGCCGGCTTGGTAATTTCGGCGCTGACGCAGCGTGAGCACCTGACCGAAATCGTTGAACTGCCGACCAGCGTGCACCCGTGGTTTGTCGGCGTGCAGTTCCACCCCGAGTTCAAATCCACGCCGTGGGACGGCCACCCGCTGTTCAACGCCTTCATCAAGGCCGCCATCGTGCGCCAGAAAATGACCAGCGCCGTGCCTTCAGCCTCCCCAGAGCCTGCGGCCACCGCCAGCAGCGCAGGAGCCACAGCATGAAACTGTGTGGCTTTGACGTCGGTCTGGAGCATCGCTTCTTCCTGATTGCCGGCCCCTGTGTGATCGAGTCGGAGCAGCTGCAAATGGATGTGGCCGGCCAGCTGAAAGAAATCACCGCCTCGCTGGGCATTCCGTTCATCTTCAAAAGCAGCTTTGACAAGGCCAACCGCTCCTCGGGCAGTACCTTTCGTGGCCCCGGCATCGACAAAGGGCTGGAAATTTTGGCCAAAGTGAAGCGTGAACTGGGTGTGCCGGTATTGACCGACATCCACGACGAAGCACAAATCGCCCAAGTCTGCAGCGTGGTGGATGTGCTGCAAACCCCGGCATTCTTGTGCCGCCAGACCGATTTCATCCGCGCAGTCGCGCAGTCGGGCAAGCCGGTGAACATCAAGAAGGGCCAGTTTTTGGCGCCGCACGACATGAAGAATGTCATCGACAAGGCCCGTGCCGCTGCACGCGAAATGGGCCTGAATGAAGACAACTTCATGGCCTGCGAGCGCGGCGCCAGCTTTGGCTACAACAACCTGGTGAGCGACATGCGCAGCCTGGCGATCCTGCGCGAGACGGCTGCGCCGGTGGTGTTTGATGCCACGCACAGCGTGCAACTGCCCGGCGGCCAGGGCACCAGCAGCGGCGGTCAGCGCGAGATGGTGCCAGTGCTGGCACGCGCAGCTGTCGCCGTGGGCGTGGCGGGATTGTTCATGGAAACCCACCCCAACCCCGCACAAGCCCTGAGCGACGGCCCCAACGCTGTGCCCCTGAAACACATGAAAGCACTGCTGGAAACTTTGGTTGCCCTGGACGCCGTGACGAAAAAGAATGGTTTTCTGGAAAACGACTTTAGCGTCTGACGCAGATACAACTGGCCCCGGCACCAGCGCAACCAACGCCTGCCAGGGCTTTTTAATGACTATCATTAAAATAGCTAATACCGCACACCCGATAAGGGTTTGAAGCCATTTTCATCTTAAATCATGACGGTTTGATTGCCGTTATGTCCTCTTTGCAAAACTCCTGAAAGAAAAACCATGAGCGCCATTGTTGACATCGTAGGCCGTGAAGTGCTGGACAGCCGCGGCAACCCCACCGTTGAATGCGACGTGTTGCTGGAATCAGGCATCATGGGCCGCGCTGCCGTGCCCTCAGGCGCCTCCACCGGCTCGCGCGAAGCCATTGAACTGCGCGACGGCGACAACAGTCGCTACCTCGGCAAGGGCGTGCTCAAGGCAGTGCAGCACATCAACACCGAAATCTCCGAAGCCGTGCTGGGCCTGGACGCTTCCGAGCAGGCCTTCCTTGACAAAACCCTGATCGACCTGGACGGTACTGACAACAAAGGCCGCCTGGGCGCCAACGCTATCTTGGCCGTGTCCATGGCCGTGGCGCGTGCTGCGGCCGAAGAGTCGGGCCTGCCGCTGTACCGCTATCTGGGCGGCATGGGCGGGATGCAACTGCCGGTGCCAATGATGAACGTCATCAACGGTGGTGCACACGCCAACAACACCCTCGACATCCAGGAATTCATGATCGTGCCAGTGGGCGCACCGAGCTTTCGCGAAGCCGTGCGCTGGGGCGCTGAGGTGTTCCACGCGCTGAAGAAAATCATCCACGACAAAGGCATGAGCACCGCCGTGGGCGACGAGGGCGGCTTTGCCCCGAGCGTGGAAAACCACGAAGCCGCCATCCAGCTGATCCTGCAAGCCATCGACACCGCTGGCTACACTGCCGGCGAGCAGATTGCTCTGGCGCTGGACTGCGCAGCCAGCGAGTTCTACAAAGACGGCCAATATCACTTGGCCGGCGAAGGCTTGGCTTTGAGCGCTGAAGCCTGGACCGACATGCTGGCGACTTGGTGCGACAAGTACCCGATCATCAGCATTGAAGATGGTATGCACGAAGGCGACTGGGCCGGCTGGAAGGTGCTGACCGACCGCCTGGGCAAAAACGTGCAACTGGTGGGCGACGACCTGTTTGTCACCAACACCAAGATTCTGAAAGAAGGCATCGACAAGGGCATTGCCAACTCGATCCTGATCAAGATCAACCAGATTGGCACTTTGACCGAAACCTTCGCGGCCATCGAAATGGCCAAGCGCGCCGGCTACACCGCCATCATCAGCCACCGCTCGGGTGAGACCGAAGACAGCACCATTGCCGATATCGCTGTGGGCACCAATGCCGGGCAGATCAAGACCGGCTCCCTGAGCCGCTCCGACCGCATGGCCAAGTACAACCAACTGTTGCGTATCGAAGAAGACCTGGGCGACATCGCCTACTACCCTGGCCGCAGCGCGTTCTACAACCTGCGCTAAACAGCTCCTGCTGACCGGCACACACCACACACTGACCATCCATGGGCTCTCGCATCGTCCCCATCGTGCTGCTGGCCCTGCTGGGCGCACTGCATGTTCAGTTGTGGTCTGGCCGGGGCAGTATTCCGCGCGTGCAAGCCATGCAACGCCAGCTGGCCGAACAAAAAGCGGCCAACGCCAACGCCAACCAAGCCATCGTTCGGCTGGCGTCCGAAGTCAACGACCTGAAAGAAGGTCTGGATATGGTGGAAGAAAAAGCACGCAGTGAGCTGGGCATGGTCAAGCCCAACGAAATTTACGTGCAATACACGCCCTGAAGCGGGACATGGCACTGCGGCTGCAGCGGTTGTGACTGCAGACCGCACTTGCACACTTCCAGCCGCAACAGCACTGGGATAGAGTCATAGCGACTTACATGGTTCTTTGAGTCCTCGCCAAAGCTTCTGATGGTGCGAACTCCCTTGCAGGGTGTGGCGGTGATTGGTGTGACCCTTTCGCCCGGGTGAAATTTCTGTTTTTGGCAACAGATAAAATAATTCAATATTCGTTGTATCATTGATTCATGAAAGAAGATGAAGTGGTTCGTGCATTGGCTGCATTGGCTCAAGAGGTGCGCCTCAGAGTTTTTCGCGCTTTAGTGGTGGCAGGCAATGAAGGGCTTACGCCCGGTGCGTTGGCCGAGCAGCTAGCGGTGGCGTCCAACACCCTGTCGTTTCACCTGAAGGAGCTGGCGCGGGCGAACCTGATCAGCCAAGAACGCCAAGGGCGAAACCTGATCTACCGCGCATCGTTCACAGCAATGAACGAACTACTGCGCTACCTCACCGAAAACTGCTGCCAAGGGGCAGAGTGTCTGTCGCCAGAGGCGATTTCCTGCCACTGCGAAACCAAACCCTTCGGCTGCTAACTCCGTCAAATCATGACCACCACACCCCCCTTGAACGTCCTCTTCCTATGCACGCACAACTCCGCTCGCAGCATCCTGGCCGAGGCGCTGCTCAATTCCATCGCCGGTGATCGCTTCAAGGCCTATTCGGCTGGCAGCAGCCCCCGCGAAAACCAGCACCCCCACCCACTGGGTCTACAGACACTCCAAGCGGCAGGCCTCAGCACCGAGGGACTGCGTAGCAAGAGTTGGGACGAATTCGCTGCACCCGGCGCACCGCACATGGACTTGATCGTCACCGTCTGCGACAACGCCGCTGGTGAGGTATGTCCCGTATGGCCCGGGCACCCCGCAACCGCCCATTGGGGCTACCCCGATCCCTCAGAAGGCAATACTTCTGATGCACAAAAACGCGAAGCCTTCCGCAAAACGCTGCACACACTTAAACGCCGCTTGGAGCTTCTGATCAACCTGCCTGCCAGCAAGCTCGGCATATCGAGCCTGCAAGAGTCCGCTCGCGATTTGGCTTCGCAATAACCAACTTTCTCAGTTTCAATCAGGCGGTATGTATGGGTTTGTTTGAGCGGTATCTGACACTATGGGTGGCTTTGGGCATTGGGGCTGGCGTAGGGCTGGGATTGGTGATGCCCGGTGTTTTCCAAACCGTGGCAGCGCTTGAAGTGGCGCAGGTCAACCTGGTCGTTGCCCTCCTCATCTGGGTAATGATTTATCCGATGATGATCCAGATCGACTGGCACGCGGTGAAGGATGTGGGCCAGAAGCCGCACGGCTTGGTGCTGACGCTGGTCGTCAATTGGTTGATCAAGCCCTTCACCATGGCCGCGCTGGGCCTCCTGTTTTTTCGGTATGTGTTCGCCGATTGGGTAGCGCCGCAACTGGCCAGCGAGTACATCGCCGGCATGATCCTGCTCGGCGTGGCGCCTTGCACGGCCATGGTCTTTGTGTGGAGCCAGCTCGTTAAAGGCGACGCCAGCTACACGCTGGTGCAGGTCTCGGTGAACGACCTCATCATGGTGGTCGCCTTTGCCCCCATCGCGGCCTTGCTGCTGGGTGTGACGAATGTCACTGTGCCCTGGGAAACATTGGTGCTCTCGACCGTGCTCTATGTGGTACTGCCCCTACTGGCGGGCATGGCCACGCGCCAGATACTGGTCAAACAATCTCCCGGCGCGCTGGGCCATTTCGTCGCACGCCTCAAACCCTGGTCGGTGGTGGGTCTGATTGCCACCGTCGTCTTGCTGTTTGGCTTTCAGGCGCGCACCATCGTCGATCAGCCTTTCGTGATTGCGCTCATCGCCGTCCCGCTGATCCTTCAGACCTATGGCATTTTCTTCATCAGTTGGTGGGGCGCCAAACAGCTCAAACTGCCGCACAACATTGCCGGCCCAGCCTGCTTGATTGGTACGTCGAATTTCTTTGAACTGGCGGTAGCGGTGGCGATTTCGCTGTTTGGCTTGAATTCAGGTGCCGCACTGGCCACCGTGGTGGGCGTGCTGGTGGAAGTGCCGGTGATGCTCTCCTTGGTGACCATCATCAACGCCTGGCGCCCAGAGGGCGCCTAAACAAGTCAGCGTACCTGCCTTGCAGTTCGAACGAAAAGGAATCGAGATGGACACCACAGCTTCAGGATCAGAAAATAGCCAGTGCGACAGCCCCATCGGCTTTCTGGTCAAACCGACCCGCCATCTGTTCTTCACCGGCAAGGGCGGCGTCGGCAAGACGTCACTGTCCACTGCCACTGCGCTGACACTGGCCGACGCCGGCCAAAAAGTACTGCTGGTCAGCACGGATGCGGCGTCGAACCTGGACGAAATGCTCGGCGTGGCGTTGCGCAACCGCCCGACGCCCGTGCCCGGCGCGCCCGGTCTATGGGTACTGAACATCGACCCAGACAACGCCGCAGAGGCCTATCGGCAGCGGGTGGTGGCGCAAATGGGTGCCGCCGCCAGCGAGACCGAGCGCGCCACGGTACGCGAGCAACTGTCGGGTGCCTGCACTACGGAGATTGCCTCCTTCGATGAGTTTGCCTCGTTGCTGTCCGACGATGCCGAGCATTTCGACCACATCGTTTTCGACACGGCACCGACTGGCCACACCTTGCGTCTGCTGAGTCTGCCCAAGGCGTGGAGCGGATTTCTGGCCGGCAATGACCGCGGTGCCTCGTGCCTGGGGCCGCACTCGGGGTTGAAGATACAAGAGGAGCGCTTCAAGGCCGCGTTGCAGGCATTGAGCGATCCGGCCCTGACCACGGTGGTGCTGGTCACCCGCGCTGACAAGGGTGCCATCACCGAGGCAGCGCGCACCTCGGAAGAGTTGCATGCACTCGGCTTGAACAACCAGCGTCTGGCGATCAACGGCGTGTTCCATGCCAGCGACCGCAGCGATGCCGTGGCCTGCGCCATCGAAGATTTAGGACAACTGGCACTGAACGAAATGCCGCAGTCGCTTAAGCGCCTGCCACAGGACCAAGTACCGCTGCGAGCCTTCGATACCGTCGGCTTGCCCGCCCTGCGCGCCTTGCTGTCATCCGCCGCGCCGATCGCCACGGCGGTGCCAAGCGTCTCCGCTTCACAAATCAGCTTTGTCCAAGGACTCGCTGCCTTGGCCGATGAACTGGCCACGGCCGATCACGGCTTGATCATGGTCATGGGCAAAGGCGGCGTCGGCAAGACCACGGTGGCGGCGGCCTTGGCGCTGGGGCTGGTGCAGCGCGGCAAAACCGTGCACTTGAGCACCACGGACCCGGCTGCGCACCTGGCCGTGACGCTGGAGGGCGAGGTGCCGGGACTGCGGGTCAGCCGCATCGATCCCCAGGTCGAAACCCAGCGCTACATCGACAAAATCATGGCCGCCAAGTCGCCCGGCCTGGATGCCCAAGAGCAAGCTCTGCTGCTGGAAGACCTGCACTCGCCTTGCACCGAGGAAGTGGCGGTTTTCCATGCCTTCTCGCGCATCGTCAGCGAAGGGCGCAGCGCCTTTGTGGTGCTGGACACGGCGCCCACAGGGCATTCGATGCTGCTGATGGACGCCACCGGCGCCTACCACCGGCAGATGGTGCGCGAGTTTGAAGGGCACGGCGCAGGACGCATGGTCACGCCGCTGATGCGGCTGCAAGACGCTGCCTACACCAAGATCATTCTGGTGACCCTGCCCGAGGTAACGCCGGTATCGCAGGCCGCTGCCTTACAGGAAGACCTGCGCCGCGCCAACGTCGAGCCCTATGCCTGGGTGCTCAACAAGAGTGTCCTCGCGGCCGGCACACACGACCCGCTGCTGGCGGCGCGGCTGGTAAGTGAACACAAGCAGATCGAACGCCTATCCGCCGGCCTAGCCCAGCGCCTGTTCACGCTACCGTGGCTGACAGTTCCGCCGATCGGCTTGGTCGAGTTATCCAAACTGGTTCTGACCGCCATATAAAGCGTAGAGCAGAATAATCTGCGCATAGTGGTTTACTGCACTGCGTTTGGCGCCGGCGCTTGGGCCACAACGGGTGCGGCAAAAATCTGCGCTGCATCCACCGGATCGAAGCGGTATTGCTGACCACAGAACTCACAGGCCACCTCGATCTGTCCTTGCTCGGCCAGAATACTGTCGGCCTCTTCCACCCCCAGGCTGTGCAACATGCGGCCAACGCGCTCGCGGCTACAGGTGCAGGCAAAGCGCGGGCCATCCGTGCCCTGTTGGGGCTCAAAGCGCAGCAGCGGCTCTTCCCAGAACAGGCGGTGCAAAATGGTTTCCACGTCCAGAGTCAGCAATTCATCGCGCGTCAGGCTGGCGACCAAGGTGGCAATGCGGTTGTAGTCTTCGTTGCGCCCGATCTGGTCTTCGTCGTGTTCTTTATCGTGCCGCGCCGCACCGCCAGAAATATTACCTTCACCCTTGACCGGCATCCGCTGCACCAGCAGGCCCGCGGCCACCTGGTCGTTGGCGGCCAGCACCAGCGTGGCATCGAGTTGCTCGGACTGCAGCATGTAGTGCGCCAGCACATCGCTCAGGTGATCCAGTTTGCGCCCCTGCGCATCCACCAGCGGCACCACGCCCTGGTAGGGCTGCTGGCCCGGAAATTTATCTTTTGGGTCCAGCGTGATGGCGCAACGCCCGCCGCCGTGCACATTGACCAGCGCACCCAAACCCGCGCCCTCCGGCACCTCACCCTTGAGGCTGGCAGTGGCGCGCAGGCTCAGGTCAGACTGCACCTCGGCCACCGCCAGCTTGACCGGGCCATCGCCAAAAATCTGCAGCACCAGCGCGCCGTTGAATTTGATGCCGGATTGCATTAGTACGCCAGCAGCGGCCATTTCGCCCAGCAGTTCGCGCACCGGCACCGGGTACGGCTGCGAGCTGGTATTGGCCACACGCCGGCCCAGCATCTCGGTCCAGGCATCGGTCAGGCGCACGATGGCACCGCGTACCGGTTGGTCATCAAATAAAAATCGGTGAAGTTCAGACACGCCAGGGGTTCCTGCAAGTGAAAAAAATGCCATGCCCTGGGGCAGGGCAAAACACGTTTTCAGGCGATTTCGTTCAAACCACGCTGAAAACGCTGCGCATTGTCGATGTAATGCTGCGCACTTTGGCGCAAACCCTCGATTTGCAAGGGCGTGAGTTCGCGCACCGCCTTGGCGGGGGCACCAATAATCATCGAGCCGTCCGGGAATTCCTTGCCCTCGGTGACCAGCGCCCCAGCGCCGACCAGGCAATTTTTGCCAATTTTGGCGCCGTTGAGCACGATGGCGCCAATACCGATCAGCGACCCATCACCCACCGTGCAACCGTGCAACACGGCCTGGTGGCCTACCGTGACATACTCGCCAATCAACAGCGGCTGACCGGCATCAGCGTGCAACACGCTGGTGTCCTGGATGTTGGAGCCAGCACCGATGGTAATGCGCTCCATGTCGCCACGCACCACCGTACCAAACCACACACTGGCCCGTTCGCCCAGCACCACGTTGCCGATCACCTGCGCGCTGTCGGCCACCCAGGCCGTATCAGCCACACACGGAGTGACGCCATCGAGTTCATAAATTGCCATGGATTGATCCTGTCTTGGTAGGTTGTGTGCTCAACGCGCTCGTCAAGCGCCACCCGGCACCGGGGTTCCTACAATTGTAAGGATGGAACTTCGTCAACACGCCTTGCAAGTCTTGGGCCTTACTAATCCCGAGCAAAAATCCGCTGAAACGCTTGCCATGCAAGCGCTATCAGCTACATATTCAATAGCTGACAAGGCGCCCGTACGTGCCGCCGAGGCACCGCCCTTGCCCGGCCATCCGCAGCGGCCGCTGCTGGTGCGCCACAACGAGGTAGCGCAGCGCTCGCCGGCCAGCTTGGAAGGGCGCGCCATCCTGATCCACGCCATTGCGCACATCGAGTTCAACGCCATCAATCTGGCGCTGGACGCCATCTGGCGCTTTGACGGTATGCCGCGCGACTATTACCTCGACTGGCTGCGTGTGGCTGCGGAAGAAGCCCAGCACTTCAATCTGCTGCGCGCGCACCTGCGCACCCTGGGGCGCGACTATGGCGACTACCCGGCCCATCAAGGCTTATGGACGATGTGCGAGAAAACCGAACACGACGTGCTGGCACGCATGGCACTGGTGCCGCGCACCATGGAGGCCCGCGGTCTGGACGCCACCCCGCTGATCCAGCGCAAATTGCGCCAAGTGGGCGCGCCCGACGCGCTGGCGGCGGCGGACATTCTGGATGTGATCCTGCGCGAAGAAGTGGGGCATGTTGCGATTGGTAACCATTGGTACCGTTGGTTGTGCCTGCAAAGCCACCTCGACCCGCAAGAGCATTACCCAAGTCTGGTACAACAGTATCAGGCTCCACGCCTCAAGCCCCCCTTTAACGAAACTGCCAGGCGCCAAGCCGGATTCAGCGAGGCTGAGTTGCAGTGGTTGCTACAAAACTGAGACGAATCGCCTTCTAGAGCGAATTTTTGACCCCTATTTTTTGCCCATTTCGCGGGCTTTCCAATCGAAATCCTGACTATGTCCAGCCTTCCCGCCCCCAGGACTTGTCCTCCCGATCCTCCGCAAGAACACTCGTCCTCGGTTGCCCTGATCGCCCGCCAGGCCATCGTCAATGCCCAGCATGTGGTGATCGGCTACGAGCTCTTCAACCGCTCACGCTCGGGGCCTACGCATACGGCGGCCACCGACGTGGCGCTGGTGTTCACGGCGCTATCGCACGCGGGCAGCGACGAACTGGTCGGTAAAAAACTCATCTTCGTCAATTGCACGCATGAAAGCCTAGCCGGCGGCCATCTCGAACTGATCGAACCGGACAAGGTGGTGCTGGAAATCCCGCCCCTGGGACACGCTGCCTCTGAAGAAGTCGCCACGCGCCTTCCGATTTTGACCAGCCTGCGCCAGCGCGGTTTTCATCTGGCCTTCAACCACACCGTACTGCAGTCAGCCTATGCGCCGTGGCTACCGCTGGCCGATTACATCAAGCTGGACCTGTCACTGCTCGCACTGGATCAGTTGGCGGTCCTCATCAAATACGCCAAACGCCACTCCCAGGCCAACCTGATCGCTGAAAAAGTCGAAACCGCGCAGCAATACGACATGGTGTCGAGTCAGGGTGTGCAATTGTTCCAAGGTTACTGGTTTGCGCGCCCCGCCTTGGTGCACGCCAAACTGGTCACGCCGACACAAACCAGCATCCTCGGCCTGATCAACCTAGTGCGCGCGCAGGCCAGCACGGACGAGATCGAAGATCTGCTGAAAAAAGACGCCGGTCTGGCGTTCAACCTGATGCGGCTCATCAATTCGTCAGGTTTTGGCATGGCCCGCGAGATCACTTCGTTTCGCCAAGCCGTCATGCTGCTCGGCCTGAAAAAACTGTTCCGCTGGGCAGCGCTGCTCCTGACCACATCGCGCAGCAGTGGTACGCCCTCGTCGGTAGGCCAGACCGCAGTCGTGCGCGGTCGGCTGATGGAGCTGCTGGCCCTCGAAAGTGGCATGGAGCAAGAAGACGCGGACCAGGCCTTTGTGGCGGGTATTTTTTCACTGCTCGACATCATGCTGGGCTTACCCATGGAGGCGGCGCTGAAGCTGCTACGTGTGCCTGGGCCGGTGGAAGAGGCGCTGATGCACCACACCGGTGTGCTGGGCAATCTGCTCAGCTTGGCACAGGCGTGCGAGTCCAATGACGACGATGCCTTTGACCGTGCAGCCAGCGTGTTGCGCCTGAGCAGCCAGCAAATCAACGGTGCCCATTTACAGGCGCTGGTATGGGTCGATCACATCGGCGACTGAACTGCAGCACTGGCGGCTCTGCCATAAAACCACTGCTAGCCTAAATGCAGTCGGTCTGGGGGTAGTTTTTTCTTTCGATAATGCAAATTCGATAGCCTCCTAGAATCAACGCTCAACCATCTTCTCGCCACCCATGCCCCACACCCTTGCCCACCCCGCCACAGCCGACGACGCCGAGGCTTTCAAGGCCGACAATGTGGCCGTGATTGCTCGCCAGGCGATTGTTGATGCCGGGCGTGCCGTGTTTGGCTACGAGTTATTTGACCGCTCGACCACCTCACACGCCCACACCGCGGCCACCGATGCGGCGCTGCTGTTCAATGCGCTCTCCTCTTCCGGCATCAAGGCGCTGGGGGGCAAAAAACTGGTGTTCATCAACTGCACTCACGAAAGCCTGGCGGGCGGACACCTGGAGTTAATTCACCCGGAAAAGGTGGTACTGGAAGTGCCGGCGCTGCCCGCAGACGCCACCACCGATGACATCGAATACCGCATGTCCACCCTGGTGGGGCTGAGCAAGCGCGGCTTTCGCCTGGCCTTTGACCAGCAGACGCTGCTCCCGATCTACGCCCGGTGGCTGGCGCTGGCGGCGTTCATCAAGCTGGACATGACCACCTTCACGCCTGACCAGGCGCCGGGACTGGTGAAATTCGCCCGTGCGTACTCGCGCGCCCAGCTCATCGCCGAAAAGGTCGAAACCGCCGAGCAGCACGCCCTGATGGCCGATCTGGAGGTCAAGCTATTTCAGGGTTACTGGTTCTCCAAACCGGCGCTGGTCAAGACACAAACCTTGCGCCCTTCGCACGCCATCATCATTCAGCTGATCAATCTGGTGCGCAACCAGGCTGAGGCCACCGCAATTGAAGCGGTGCTGAAAAAAGACCCGACGCTGTCCTTCAACCTGCTGCGCTTCATCAATTCTTCAGGTTTTGGCCTGTCGTGTGAGATCACGTCGTTTCGCCACGCGGTGATGATCCTGGGTTTCAAAAAGCTCTTTCGCTGGGCTGCCATGCTGCTGACCACGTCGCGCGCAGACAACGCATCACCGGCCATCGGCACCACGGCGGTGGTGCGTGGGCGCCTCATGGAGCTGCTCGCCTCTGAGCTACTGTTGCCTGAAGAGTGCGACAACGCCTTTGTCGTCGGTATGTTTTCCATGCTCGACACCATGCTGGCTATCCCCATGGAAGAAGCCCTGGACTCGCTGGCGCTGCCACAGCCTGTTGTAGACGCGTTGCTGTACGGCACCGGGGTGTTTGCCCCCTTTCTGGCGCTGACCAAGGCGTGCGAAAGCAACGATGATGCGGTGTTCGCGCACCACGCCGAGGCCCTGAACCTGACCAGCCGCCAAGTCAATCTGGCCCATCTGCAAGCCCTGACCTGGGCTGACAACCTCGACCAGAATTAAAACCCGTTGCCGGCCTCAGAACAGCTTGGGCAGGCCCGGTATCCTGCGCCGTGAATTACGCACTGCTTCTTTTCCCCGACTTCTCCCTGATCCTGTGCGGCTACCTGATTTGCCGCCATACGGCGCTGAACCGCTCGGTCTGGCAGCCGGTGGAGAGCCTGGTCTATTACCTGCTGTTTCCGGTGCTGCTGTTCCAGTCGATCATTAAAAGCCCGATCGACGCCGGCGCCGCCTCCAGCCTGATGGCGGCAGGCATATTGCTCAGCCTGACCGGCATCGCCCTGGCCTACCTGCTGCCACGCCTGCCGTGGCTGGGGCGGCAACTGGACGCGCGCGACCACGCCGCCAGCGCGCAGGTGGCATTTCGCTTCAACTCCTTCATTGGTCTGGCGCTGGCCGAACGCCTGGCGGGCGCCGAAGGTCTGCAGATGATTGCCGTGCTGATTGGCGTATGCGTGCCCTTGCTCAACATCGGCGCCGTCTGGCCCATGGCACGCCAGGGGCAGCACAGCTTTGCGCGCGAACTGCTGCGCAACCCGCTGATCATCGCCACGGTCTCGGCATTGGCGTGCAACCTGCTGGGCCTGCAGATTCCCGGCTGGCTGGCGCCCAGTGTCAGCCGCATCGGTGCGGCCTCGCTGGCCCTGGGCCTGATGGCAGCGGGCGCCGGAATGCAATTTGGCCTGCTCACGCGCAGCAAGAGCCTGTCGGTGTCGGTGCTGGCGATTCGCCACCTGCTGCTGCCGCTGGCCGCCTGGGCCATTGCCCGGGCCTTGCAGCTGGATGCCCGGCAAACCACCGTGCTGCTGGCGTTCTCGGCCCTGCCCACCGCCTCCTCATGCTACGTGCTGGCCGCGCGCATGGGCTACAACGGGCCATATGTGGCTGGGTTGGTGACGCTGTCGACGGTGCTCGGTCTGGCCAGCCTGCCGCTGGCGCTGAGCGTGCTACGCTGATGTTTTTGCAGCGTCTTAAAATATCAAAAATATAGCTATCAGCGCTTACCAGATAAGCGTTTGAGGCCTATTTGACCTATATTCCTTGCGCCAAACCCCAGGCCACATGCTCACGCACCAACGCACTCTCATGCTGCGCGCACGTGTGCAGCGCGGCGCGCAACTCGGCACTACCGGTGGCGCGCAACCCGTTGCCCAACGCCACGGCAATGTTGCGCAACCAGCGCTCATGGCCAATGCGGCGGATCGGTCCACCCTCGGTCTGGCGCAAAAACGTCGGCTCGTCCCAGGCAAACAAGTGCACCAGTTGCTGACCCGACAAGCCGGCGCGCGCATCAAAGTCGGGCAGACTGCTGACTTGGGCGTATTTGTTCCACGGGCAAATCAACTGGCAGTCGTCGCAGCCATAAATGCGGTTGCCGATTAGCGGGCGCAGCTCCAGCGGAATCGGCCCGGCATGTTCGATGGTCAGGTAAGAGATGCAGCGGCGTGCATCCAGCCGGTGCGGCGCAATGATGGCCTGCGTTGGGCAGACATCCATGCACGACTGACAACTGCCACAGTGCGCGCTGACCGGCGCGCTGGGGGGCAGCGCCACGTCGATATAAATCTCGCCCAGAAAGAACATCGAGCCGGCATCCCGACTCAGCACCAACGTGTGCTTGCCGCGCCAGCCCTGGCCGCTGTGCGCTGCCAGCTCGGCTTCGAGCACCGGCGCCGAATCGGTAAACACCCGGTGGCCCAGCGGGCCGATGGCCTCGGCAATGCGGTCGCTAAGCTTTTGCAAGCGCGCACGCAACACCTTGTGGTAGTCGCGGCCCCGGGCGTAGACCGAGACGGCGCCTTGCGCCGAATCGGCTAAGCGCGCAAACTCCAGCGCCTGCCAGCCCTCGGGCGTGGTACGCGGCAAATAATTCATGCGTGCCGTGATCACGCTCACCGTGCCCGGCACCAGTTCGGCCGGACGCGCGCGCTTCAAGCCGTGCGCCGCCATGTAATGCATCTCGCCATGGAAGCCCTGCGCCAGCCACTCCATCAACCCTGGCTCGGCACAAGACAGATCGACCCCGGCCACGCCAATTTGGGAAAATCCCAGCTCGTGCGCCCATTGCTGAATTTGAGGAACAAGTTGACTGCTGCATACCACCATCGCCCGATTGTAGGAAACACCACTGTCGCCCCCGCCGCGCTGGTCCACCAAGTCACCTGGCGCAGTGAGGACGATACCGCCGCCTTTGCCCGCCAACTGGCCGCGCAGCCTTTGCTGGCCAACGCTTTCATCACCCTGCACGGCGATCTGGGCGCGGGCAAGACCACGCTGGTGCGCCATCTGCTGCGCGCCTTGGGTGTGGACGGGCGCATCAAAAGCCCGACCTACGCCGTGGTCGAGCCACACGAAGCGCCAGGTCTGGCGATCTGGCATTTTGATTTTTACCGTTTCAGTGACCCGCGCGAGTGGGAAGATGCGGGCTTTCGGGACATCTTTGCCAGTCCGGGCCTCAAGCTGGCAGAATGGCCGCAAAAAGCCGCAGCGCTGATTCCTGCTGCGGATATTGCTATTGATATAGAAGTATTTGATGACACCGAACGGCGTGTGACACTGCAAGCACACACTGCCCGAGGTCATACTTTGCTGCAAGGAATGAGCGCATGAACCCTGCACCCACCCCACCGCCACCCCACCCACCGGCCACCTCGCGCCGCAGCCTGCTACAAGCGGGGAGCTTGGTACTGCTGCTGGGAACGCAGCATATTGCGCGTGGTGCCACCATCATGGCCGTGCGTATCTGGCCAGCGCCCGAATACACCCGCGTCACCATCGAGTCCGACAGCGCGCTGCGTGCACGGCAGTTCTTCGTCGCCACACCGCCGCGCTTGGCGGTGGACATCGAAGGCATTGACCTGAACCCGGCACTGCGCGAGCTGCTGGCCAAAGTGCGCCACGACGACCCCAATATTGCCGGCATCCGCGTCGGTCAGAACGCCCCCGGCGTGGTGCGCTTGGTGATCGATCTGAAACAGGCGGCACTGCCCCAGGTATTTACCTTGCCACCCATTGCGGCCTACCAGCACCGGCTAGTGGTCGATCTGTACCCTGCAGAGGCTATCGACCCGCTCGAAGTGCTGATCACAGAACGGCTGCGGGACAAGACCACCGGCGCCGCCAAAAGCATGGCCGCAGCTCCTGCGCAGCCCCTACCGCCGCCAACCGCCAGCGCGCCCGATCCACTGGAAGCGCTGATTGCCCGGCACGCAGCGCTTCCCGCCAGTGCGACAGCTGCAGCGCCAACGCCAGCACCGCTGACAGCACCAGCACCAGCACCAGCCGTGGTAGCGGCTGCCCCAGATCCCGCACCCGCCCCAAGCGCTCCCCCTCCCCCGGCGCGGCGCACTGACCGCCTCATCATCATCGCGCTCGACCCCGGCCACGGCGGCGAAGACCCCGGCGCTATCGGTCCCAAAGGCACGCGCGAAAAAGACGTGGTCTTGAAGGTGGCACACCTGCTGCGCGAACGCATCAACGCCACCAGCGTCGGCGGTAACCCGATGCGCGCCTTTCTGACGCGCGACGGCGACTACTTTGTGCCCCTGGGCACGCGCGTACAAAAAGCCCAGCGCGTACAAGCAGATCTGTTTGTCAGCATCCACGCAGATGCCTTCACCACGCCCGAGGCACACGGCGCCAGTGTCTTTGCCCTCAGCCAGGGCGGGGCATCGAGCAGCGCCGCGCGTTGGCTGGCGAATAAGGAAAACCAGGCCGACCTGGTGGGTGGGCTGAACGTGCGCGCCAAAGACCAGCATGTGCAGCGCGCGCTGCTGGACATGAGCACTACGGCGCAAATCAACGACAGCCTGAAACTTGGCAGCGTGCTGTTGGGCGAGATTGGCGGTATGGCCAAGCTGCACAAGCCGCGCGTCGAACAGGCTGGTTTTGCCGTACTCAAGGCGCCGGACATCCCCAGCGTACTGGTGGAAACCGCCTTCATCAGCAACCCCGAAGAAGAGGCCAAACTGCGCTCCAGTGCCTACCAGGAGCAACTGGCCGACGCACTGATGCGCGGCATCACGCGCTACTTCGCCAAAAACCCGCCCCTGGCGCGCAGCCGCACGGTGTAAACGATCAGCGCAGTGCTGCGCTGTGATCCGCTTTTCCAGCGCGCCAAGCGCCGACGATGGCGATCAAGCCGGGCACCAGAATCAGCGCCCAGATGATTTTGTCCAGGTGCTGCCGGACCCAGGCCAGGTTGCCAAAAAAGTAACCGGCGCTGCAAATCCCCAGCACCCACAGCAGCGCGCCGCCGACATTGAACGCCGTGAACTTGCCGCGCCCCATCGCAGCCACACCGGCGACAAATGGCGCAAAGGTGCGAATGAAGGGCATGAAACGTGCGATGACAATGGTGATGCCACCGTAGCGCTCATAAAACGCATGCGCCTGGTCAAAAGCACGCCGATTGAACCAGCGCGAGTTCTCCCACTGAAACACCTTGGGCCCAAGGTAACGGCCGATGGAATAGTTGCACTGGTCGCCCAGCACCGCCGCCACGAGCAGCACGCCGACCGCTAGGGGAAAGCTCATCAACCCGGCACCGCACAGCGCGCCGACGATGAACAGCAGCGAGTCACCCGGCAAAAACGGCATCACGACCAAGCCGGTTTCAACAAACACGATGACAAACAATAGCGCGTAGACCCACGGCCCATAGGCCACGACAAACGCCTCCAGGTGCTTGTCCACGTGCAAGATGAAGTCAAGGAGGAACTGAATGATTTCCAAGAAAAAGTCCTTCCGAAGCGGCCAGGGCATGGTACAGATTGCCGCACTGTGCGTGGCCCGTACTGTAATGCTGCACGCACCAAGCCCTTTTTGTGACACTTGTTTTTTAACTCTACATTCAGGACATCGTCCGACAGCCGCACGGGCGCAATAGTCTTAGGATGGCTTTTAACCCGGCACTGCCACAAGGAGAAATCAAATGAAACATTCCATTTTTAGCACCGCCTGCGTACTGTCTGCGGCCTTGGCGCTGTGCGGGTGTGCCAGCAATCCGAGCAACGCCCAGATTGGCACTGGCGTCGGCGCCGTAGCTGGCGGTGTGGTCGGTGACGCCGTATTTGGCTCGACCTTAGGCACCATCGGCGGTGCGGCCGCAGGGGCGCTGATCGGTAACGAAGTCGGCAAGAACAGCGACCACAACCGACGCAGCCGCTGAGACGGCCGCTGCGCTGGCCTGCACGGTCGGCGCTGACACACCTAAGCTGCCTGCGGGCAGCTTTTTTTTGCTCTGCCTAAAATCGCTGCAGTGAACTCCCCTTTTTTTGCACCCGTACCCGCCCTCTCCCCGGTCCCGCCCGCTCGCCGCCCGATCCGTGAACTGCCGGACGAACTCATCAGCCAGATTGCCGCCGGCGAAGTGGTTGAGCGTCCAGCCTCGGTGGTGCGCGAGCTGGTCGACAATGCGCTGGACGCCGGCGCACGGCAGATCACTGTGCGTCTGTCGGCTGGCGGTGTGCGCCTGATTGCAGTGGAAGACGATGGCAGCGGCATTGCCCAAGCCGAACTGGCCGTCGCTCTGCGCCGCCACGCCACCAGCAAGATCACGGATCTGCACGACCTCGAAACCGTGGCCACCATGGGCTTTCGCGGCGAGGCGTTGGCCGCCATTGCCTCGGTATCCGACATGGCGCTGCTGTCGCGCCCGGCCGACCAGGCCAGCGCCTTTTTGCTCGATGCGCGCAGCGGCGAGCTGCGCCCGGTAGCGCGCAACACCGGCACCACGGTCGAAGTGAAAGAGCTGTTTTTTTCGACGCCAGCGCGGCGCAAGTTTTTGAAGACCGATGCCACCGAACTGGCCCACTGCATCGAAGCGGTGCGCCGCCACGCGCTGGCGCGCCCGGATGTGGGCTTTGCCCTCTGGCACCAGGGCAAGCTGGTGGAGCAGTGGCGCGCCACGCTAATAACTGGCAGCGATCTGCCTGAAGCCCTGGCGCGGCGTCTGGCCGATGTGTTGGGCGAAGATTTCGTCGCGCAATCGGTGCCGGTGCAGTACAGCGCCGGGCGCGTCAGCGTGACCGGCCGCGTAGGCCTGCCCGACGCTGCACGCTCGCGCGCCGACCAGCAGTACAGCTACGTCAACGGCCGCTTTGTGCGCGACAAGGTGATCACGCACGCCGCACGCAGCGCCTACGAGGACGTGCTGCACGGCCAACGCCAGCCGGTGTATGCGCTGTATGTGGCCATCGACCCGGCGCGTGTCGATGTCAACGTGCACCCGACCAAAATCGAAGTGCGCTTTCGCGACAGCCGCGAAGTGCACCAAGCCGTGCGCTATGCGGTCGAAGACGCTCTTGCGGCGCCCCGCGCTGCGGCCTTGGCCGCCGCCCTGGCCAGCGAGAGCAGCGCCAGCCTCACGCTACCCCAGGCTGCGGCAATAAAATATGAGCCAAATAGGCCTCAAACGCCCGTCCATCAAGCGCAAGAAGCTATACATTTTGATGAACGCAGCGGCCACCGTGTGACCGATCTGCAGGCACTGTGGGGCAGCCCAGCCGTACCCAGCGCCGCGCCACCGCTGTGGCGCGTGACAGACCAGCGTGCGGCACCGGCCACGGATGCCACGCCCGACCCGCAGGACAGCCCAACAGCCGCCGCCGTATGGCCGCTGGGCCGAGCGCTGGCGCAGCTACACGGCGTCTACATCCTGGCCGAGAACGCCCAAGGGCTGGTGTTGGTCGATATGCACGCCGCACACGAGCGCATCGTCTACGAACGCCTCAAGGCACAGGTGGACAGCAATGCTCGCATTACCAGCCAGCCGCTGCTGATCCCGGCCACCTTTGCCGCCACCGCCGAAGAAGTCGCCTGCGCCGAAGCCTGCGCCGACACACTGGCACAGCTCGGACTGGAGATCGTGCCGTTCTCCCCCAAAACCCTGGCGGTACGCGCCGTGCCGACCACGCTGGCACAGGGCGACGCGGTCGAACTGGCGCGCAGCGTGCTGGCTGAACTCAGCGTGCACGACGCCAGCACCGTGGTGCAGCGCGCACAAAACGAAATCCTCGGCACCATGGCCTGCCACGGTGCGGTGCGCGCCAACCGCCGCCTGACGCTGGATGAGATGAACGCTCTGCTGCGCCAGATGGAGGTGACTGAGCGCTCCGACCAGTGCAACCACGGCCGCCCCACCTGGCGTCAGCTCAGCATCAAGGAGCTGGACGCACTGTTCCTGCGTGGGCGCTAAGGCTTGCGTCCCATTGCGACCACAGCCTGCGCACTGCGGGCTTTTTTGTGGCTGCCCCAAACCAGGGAGACGCAGCCATCGCCTTGCCAAAACACTGCTTTTCATGGCCATAACGCACCACGATCGGGCATTTGCAGCGCCATCGCTCCATGCAATGCATGAACTTGGTGCATGAGACCACACACATTTGGTGCATGGAGCCATGAGTCTTTGGCATAATCCTGCGCTGCGGTGCGGCATTGCCCGTTTTTTTCATCCAAAAGGCTCTTAAATATGAAGTACGCGTCCGTAGACCAGTTCCTGGAACAGGTGGCTCAGCGCAACCCTGGTCAGCCCGAGTTTCTGCAAGCCGTGACCGAAGTCATGGAAAGCCTGTGGCCCTTCATTGAAAAGAACCCGAAATACGCCGACCACGGCCTGCTCGATCGTCTGGTGGAGCCCGAGCGCACCATCATGTTCCGCGTCTGCTGGACGGACGACCACGGCACGGTGCAAGTCAACCGCGGCTACCGCATCCAGCACAGCATGGCCATTGGCCCGTACAAGGGTGGCCTGCGCTTTCACCCCTCGGTGACACTGTCAGTGCTGAAATTCCTGGCTTTCGAACAGACTTTCAAAAACGCGCTGACCACGCTGCCCATGGGCGGTGGCAAGGGCGGCTCTGATTTCGATCCCAAGGGCAAGAGCCCCGGGGAAGTGATGCGCTTCTGCCAGGCGTTTGCCTCGGAGCTGTTCCGCCACATCGGCGCCGACACCGACGTGCCAGCCGGCGACATTGGCGTGGGCGGCCGTGAAGTCGGCTTCATTGCCGGCATGTACAAAAAGCTCAGCAACCGCGCCGACTGCGTTTTCACCGGCAAGGGCCTGTCGTTTGGCGGTTCGCTGATCCGCCCCGAAGCCACCGGCTACGGCACGGTGTACTTTGCTGACGAAATGCTCAAGACCCGCGGCAAGTCGTTCGACGGTCTGCGCGTGTCGGTGTCGGGCGCTGGCAACGTCGCCCAGTACGCGATTGAAAAAGCCATGGCTCTGGGCGCCAAGGTGGTGACGGTGTCCGATTCGAGCGGCACCGTGATCGACGAGGACGGTTTCACCCCTAAAAAGCTGGCCGAATTGATGGAAGTCAAAAACCATCTGTACGGTCGTGTCAGCGACTACGCAGCCCGCACCGGCACGCGTTTTGAAGCCGGCGTTCGCCCTTGGCATGTGGCAGTGGATGTGGCCCTGCCCTGCGCCACGCAGAATGAGCTAGATAAGAACGATGCAGCCTTGCTGATCCAAAACGGTGTGATCTGCGTCGCCGAAGGCGCCAACATGCCCTGCACCAACGAAGCCGCCAAGGCGTTTGAAGCCGCCGGCGTGCTATACGCACCGGGCAAGGCCAGCAACGCCGGTGGCGTCGCTACCTCGGGCCTGGAGATGAGCCAGAACGCCATGCGCCTGTCCTGGACCGCCGAAGAGGTGGACAACCGCCTGCTGATGATCATGCAAGGCATCCACGCCGCCTGCATCAAGCACGGCCAGCGCGCTGATGGCAGCGTGAGCTATATCAACGGCGCCAACGTCGCTGGCTTCGTCAAGGTGGCGGATGCCATGCTGGCGCAAGGCGTGCTGTAAGCGGCTGAAACACACAAGCAACAACGCAAAAAAAGAGGGCTTCGGCCTAATGCCAGTCAGTTAAGCCTTCGCATGGCCTGAAGTAAAAAGGGAAGCTGTTGAACAACTTCCCTTTTTTGTTCTATGAATTGATTGCAAAGCGAGCTCTCACACACTCTGGCACGCACCCCTGCCAGCTTGGATCAATTGAGCGCCTTGATCGGTCCCCCAGTGGATAAGCCAAGCCCTTGCCGCCACCGGCAAAGCCTCTGTGCGCAGACGCAAACTGCCTGCCGCGCATGTGGTCTGGCTGGTCATCGGCTTAGCGCTGTTTCGCAATCAACCCATCTGGCATGTTGTGCGCCAGTTGGATTTGACGCTGGACGGCCAACCTATCGCCGCACCCCGTGCCGCTTTGCAGGGCCGCCAGCGCTTGGGTCAGGAGCTGCTGCAGCAATTGTTCACCCTGCTGGCGCGCGCATGGACATCGGGTAGCTGCGCCCCTTGCGAGCGTGTGCTGGGCTTGCGCGTTCTGGCTGTCGATGGCGTAGTCTGGCCGACCCTGGATACGCCAGAGAATCGCCAATCCTTAGGCTGCAACTCCAATCAATAGGGGCCCGGTAGTCAACCCCAGATACGGGCTGTGTGTCTCATGGAGACCCATACCCAGGCGTGCGCATGGGGTTTCATGCGACCTCCATTGCCATCGTGGATCTGCTGCGCTTTGCACCGCTGGAATCGTCTGCCACGCTGCCCAGGCGCTTGGCGCTGCTGTTTTGTGCTGGTCTAATTTCCCTGGACACCTCGATAGGTGCAACCCACCTGGACGAGGAATATGAGCAAGAGAAAACGAAGGACATTCAACGCGGAGTTCAAGCTGCAGGTCGTGCAGATGATTCGTGTGCAGGGCTTGAGCGTCGGCGATGTCTGCCGCGACATGAAGCTTGGCGAGACGGCCGTTCGGCGATGGCTAGCCCAGGCTGATGAAGAGGCTGCAGGTCGCCCCGGTATCGGCAAGCCGCTCAGCGCTGAGCAGCAACGCATCCGCCAGCTTGAAGCCGAGAACAAGCAACTGCGCGGCGACGTCGATATCTTAAAAAAAGCATCGGCCTT
>NZ_JHYS01000016.1 GCF_000688255.1 Simplicispira psychrophila DSM 11588
CAAGGTGGCGGTATCGAACCTGGTGAACAGCCTCAAGGGCGTGTCTAGCCGCCTGCTGCGAAAAGAGCGCCCGGACATTGCCAACAGGTATTGGAAGAACATGCTGTGGTCGCCTTCCTACTTTGCCTCGTCCTGTGGTGGTGCTCCCCTTGATGTGATCCGCAGGTATATCGAGCAGCAGCAAACGCCCCACTGAATACCTATGCCCGCTTGCGCGGGCAGCGCTATCCTTGCCCGCCCAAATCAGGCGTCTCTGCCTCTAGGCTGCTGCGCAGCCGACTGACTTGGACGGGGCTTGCCGCGCATTTGGTCAGATCATTGCTCATCAGGTTCTCCCGGTGGGGGTTGACGCGAGATTGCGTCTTCCGGAGGAGCACCTTATGGCCCCGGCGTGGGGGCGGGGCGTCTATTTGTAAAACACCTCGACCCGCCCCTTGAGCGTCAGCAGCAACGGCTGGCCCTTGCGGTCGCGCGTTTTGCCGGCGGGCACTTTGATCCAACCTTCGCTGACGCAGTACTCCTCGACATCAAAACGCTCCTTGTCATTGAACAGGATGCCGATGTCGTGCTCGAACACGGCGGCAACGTGGTGCGGGCTGCGGGGGTCTACCGACAGGTGGTCTGGCAGGGCGGGACGGGTGGAGGTGTCGGTCATGGATCGCTTGTCGCTGAAGATGGAGAAGCCCCGATTTTCCCGGATTTGGCGCGGGCCTTGGCAAGAACCCAGGTGGCGCCGCTTCTGCGCTGAATATTTTGGGTATTTTTGGCTTCTAGCGCTTATGCAGCAAGCGCTACTAGCTATCAAAATAAAAGTATTCACGTCAACAGCGCCACCGCCGCCGAAAAGCTCAGGAACGCCAGCGCCGTAGACACCAGGATGATGTGGGCGATGCGGCCGTTGTGCGCGCCAAAACGCTCGGCCAGCAGCGACACATTGCTGGCGCTGGGCAAGGCCGCCAGCAGCACCAGCACGGTCAGTGCAAACGACGACAGCGGTACGCCCAGGGCGATGGCCCCCTGCCCCGCCAGCCACACCAGCAGCGGGTGCAGCAGCAACTTGGCCAGCGCAATCGGCACATAGTCGCGCATTAAAACTTGCTCATGCTGGTTCATTTGCGAACGTGCCAGCACTGCGCCAATGGTGAACAGCGCCACCGGCGAGGCGGCATCGGCCAGCATCGCCACGGTTTTATCGACCGGCCCGGGCAGCGTCCATTGCAGCGCCGAGGCCAGCGCCCCCAGCGCAATCGACCACGGCATCGGGTTGCTGACCATGCCGCGCAGCGCACGGCGCAGCGCCACCGCCACGCCGTGCGTGCCTGCGCTATCGAGCTGCGACAGCGCCACGCACAGCGAGGTGGTGATGACCATGTCCACCGCAATCGTCACGATCACCGGCCCCGCCGCCTGCGCGCCCAGCAGGGCCACCAGCAGCGGCACGCCCATAAAGCCGGTATTGGGAAACGCCGCCACCAGCGCACCAAACGCGGCATCGTTCCAGTGGATGCGCGGCCCGCGTGTCAGCCACACCGTGCCGGCCACCATCAGCAGCGCGCACAGCAGATACACACCAGCGACGGCCGGGTCCAGCAACTGCCCAATCGGCGTCTGCGCGCCAAAGCGGTACAGCAGGCAAGGCAAGGCAAAAAACAGCACGAACGCGTTCAGCCCCGGAATGGCGGGCAGCGGCAACAGCCGCGCGCGCGTGGCCAGATAGCCGCACAGCACCAGCGCGAAGAAGGGGAAAGTGATGAGGAGGACGGAGGGCACGGGGGGAGGTGGGTGGTGTACGCAGCAAAAGGCGCTAGCAAAACGCCAGCAAAAACAGCAAAAACAGCAAAAAAAAGCAAAAAGGACAGCCACCTTAGTGGCAGTTGCCCAAGCGTGGGGTTGACTACAATGCAGTCATTGCTATCAATTCTAAAAGGACGAATATGGCGACGCTCACGATTCGCAATTTTGATGATGACCTGAAAGCCACCCTGCGGATGCAAGCGGCGCGCCACGGGCAATCGATGGAAGAAGAGGTGCGCAGCATCTTGCGCCAAGCCTTGACGCAAGCGCCGGTTACGACGGGATTGGGGACACGTTTAGCGGATCGCTTTGCGGCGGTGAAGGCTGATTTTGCTGTCCCACCCCGGTCGTTGCCGCGCGCGCCGTTGGATTGGGCTGGTCAAGATGAGGCGAGTGAATCCGCATGATGCTGCTCGATACCAATGTCTTGTCCGAATTTATGCGGCCAGCGCCGTCGCCCACCGTCGGCGCGTGGCTGGATGCGCAAGATGCCCGCCGGGTCTGGGTCTGCGCCATCACCCGCGCCGAGATCGAGTTGGGTGTCGCTCTGATGCCCGATGGCCAGCGTAAAACTGGCTTGCAACAAGCGGCCCAAGCGATGTTTGCGCAAGAATTTGTCGGGCGTTGCCTGCCTTTTGACGGCGCAGCGGCCACTTGTTACGCCCGCATCGTGTCGCTGCGCACTAGGATCGGGCGTCCTATCAGCGTCGAGGATGCGCAAATTGCAGCGACTGCCGTAGCGCACGGCTTGGTGCTGGCCACCCGCAATGAGCGTGATTTTGAGCAAATAGACGGCTTGGTGGTGGTCAACCCTTGGCAGGGCCACTGACAACTACGTTTTTTAGGTCAAATCAGCCTCTAGCCCTTTATATACCTACGCTAATAGCTATCATTTTTGATAGATCTTGTTGGATGGAGTACCACCCAACCTACGGGTGCTTGGCGCTGCTTTCTTCTCTTTTTCTCTTCAGCTTTTTAGACTGCTTCCCCTATGTCCGCTGGCCTCAACCTCGCACAGCTCCAAGCTGTCCATTACACCGACGGCGCCTGTCTGGTGCTGGCCGGCGCCGGCTCGGGCAAGACGCGGGTGATTACGCACAAAATCGCCCACCTGATCGCGCAGGGCATGGAGCCCAAGGCCATTGCGGCCATCACCTTCACCAACAAGGCGGCGGCTGAAATGCGCGAGCGCGCCAAGCAGCTGATCGGGCGCCAGGCCAAAAATGTGCTGATCTGCACCTTTCACTCGCTCGGCGTGCGGCTGGTGCGCGAAGACGGCAAGCTGCTGGGGCTCAAACCGCAGTTCAGCATTTTGGACAGCGACGATGTCACCGGCATCATCAAAGACGCCGCCGGTGGCACCACCGACGCGGCGACGGCGCGCCAGTGGCAGTGGACCATCAGCCTGTGGAAAAACATGGGTCTGAATGCTGAGCAAGCGCTGGCGCAGGCGAAGGACGACCACGAGCGCAGCATCGCCGTGATCATGGCGCGCTACGAGGAGCGTTTGTCGGCTTACCAAAGCGTCGATTTTGACGACCTGATCAGTCTGCCGCTCAAACTCTTGCGCGACTTTCCCGAGGTGCGCGCCAAGTGGCAGGCGCTGCTGGGCCATGTGCTGGTCGATGAGTACCAAGACACCAACGCCACGCAATACGATTTGCTGAAACTGCTGGTCGGCGAGCGCGGCCATTTCACGGCGGTGGGCGACGATGACCAGTCGATTTACGGCTGGCGCGGCGCCACGCTGGACAATTTGAAGAAGCTGCCGGTGGATTTTCCGCAGCTCAAAGTCGTCAAGCTGGAGCAAAACTACCGCTCCACCAGCGCCATCTTGCGCGCTGCCAACAACGTGATTGGGCCGAATCCGAAACTGTTTCCGAAGACGCTGTTCAGCGAGCTGGGCGAGGGCGAGCCGGTGCGGGTGGTCGATGCCGACAGCGAGGAGCACGAGGCCGACCGCGCCGTGGCGCGTATCCAAAGCCTGCGCGCTGCTGCCAATCCGCCGCCCGAGTGGCGCAGTTTTGCCGTGCTGTACCGCGCCAACCACCAGGCTAAACCGTTCGAGAAGGCGCTGCGCCGCGCCAATATTCCGTACAAGGTGTCGGGCGGACAAAGCTTTTTTGACCGGGCAGAAATCAAGGATTTGTGCGCCTGGTTTCGGCTGTGGATCAACTCGGACGACGATCCGGCGTTTTTGCGCGCCGTCGGCACGCCCAAGCGCGGCATTGGCCACCAAAGCTTGGCGCAGCTGGGCACGTTTGCGACGCAGCACCACCTGAGTCTGTTTGCTGCGCTGTTCTCGCCGATGCTGCCGGCCGCTTTGCCCCGCCGCGCGCTGGACAGCCTGCACGAGTTTGGCCGTTATGTGAACGACTTGGAACACCGCGCCCGCCACACGCACGGTGCGGACGGTGCACGGCTGTTTTTGCTCGACTGGCTGAAAGAAATCGACTACGAAAAGTATTTGTACGACGGCGAGGACAGCGAAAAAGTCGCCGCTGCGCGCTGGACCAACGTGCTGGAGTTTTGCGACTGGATGAGCCAGCGCGCCGGCGGGCAGATCGACGACAGCGCGGGCAGTGTGGTCACCAAAGAGTCGAAAAGCCTGCTCGAAGTGGCGCAGACCATTGCGCTGCTCTCGACCATTTCTGAGCGCGAAAAAGACCAGGACATGGTGACACTCTCGACCCTGCACGCCTCCAAAGGGCTGGAGTGGCCGCATGTGATCCTGGCGGGGGTGACCGAGGGCATGTTGCCGTTCAAGATGGACGACGACGGCGGGCGCGCCAAGGACATCAGCGAAAGCACCCTGCAACGCTTGCAGGAAGAGCGCCGCCTGATGTATGTCGGTATCACCCGCGCCCAGCGCACGCTGGCCGTGAGTTGGACCAAAAAACGCAAAAAAGGCCGTGAAATGGTGGCCGCGCAACCCAGCCGTTTCATTGCCGAAATGGCCCTCGACAAAGCCACCGTGCGCGAAGATCCGCGCGAAAAACTCAAGGCTTTGCGCGCTGAATTTGCTGCCAAGGCGAACAGTTCAAAATAGCGCGCTTTTCCCTGAACGCCATGAAAACTTTACTTACTCTTTTTTTGATAGCTGGTAGCGCATGTCTGATAAGCGCTAGAGCCCAAAACAACCCCAATTCTGCCGCTATGACCCCCACGCCGACCACCGACAGTAACGCCTGCCCGCAAGCCGCCGACATGAACCACCGCCATCTGCAAGGCGTCTGGCATACCGACTTGCCCAGCCACGGCGGCGCCACGGTGCTGCGCCTGGGACAACATCCGGAACTGGCGGGCAGTGTGCGCGGCACGCTGGAGCGCGCCGGACGCACGGTGCAGGTCACCGGCGATGTGCACGAGGGCGTGCTGACACTGGAGGAGTCGATGGACGGTGAACATATCTCTGCCGCTTGGCTGGGTGATGTCGTTGAGGACCGTTGCGGCAAGGAAATAAGCGGTTTCTGGAGTACCGCCGACGCTGCCCCCGACGCCAGCATCCCCTTCGTCCTGCGCAAACAGGCGGTGTGGCAATGACGCGCGCTGCGCTGGCCTGCGCTACGGCCGTGCTGTGGAGTGCTTTTCCCGCGCTGGTGTCCGCACAGGAGCTCGCCCCGGCGGCTGCCAGTGCTACCCCAGCGGCGACCAGTACAGCGCTGTCCGACGGCGCTTGGCAATTCTGCACCGCGCTGGGCGCGGACAAAGAGGCCCGACTGGCGTGTTTTGACCAGTGGGCACACCAGCAGGCGGCGGGGCTGGCGCCGCAGCCGTCTGGCGCCCTTGTGACCACCCCACCCGCCTCGGCCAGTGCCTGGGCGCAGGCGGGTCAGCCTGTGCGCATGCCCATGCCGCCGCCGATGGACAACGCCCAGGCACCGCCGGTAATTGCAATCATCAGTCCCGAGGGCTGCCGCAACCCGCAGTACAGCGACCTGTCACGCTTTTGGGAGCTGGAGAACGGCACCGACTGCGGCACCTTCAGCTTTCGCGGCTACCGGCCAATTTCGGTGTCGGTGGTCAAGAGCAGCAGCGTCAACCGCCAGCCCGATTCGAGCATCGAAGGCCACACCGCTGCCACACCGATCGACTACCGCAGGATAGAAAACCGTATCCAGCTGTCGGTGCGCACCAAAATCGCCCAGGGTCTGCTGACCCAGGGCAGCAGCACGCGCAAGGACTCGCTGTGGTTTGGCTACAGCCAGCAGTCTTCGTGGCAATTGTTCAGCGGCGGCATCTCACGGCCGTTTCGCACCACCGACCACGAGCCCGAGGTGATCTACGTCTACCCAACGGATGCGGAGCTGCCCGGCGGCTGGCGCCTGCGCTACAGCGGCGTGGGGCTGGTGCACCAGTCCAACGGCCAGAGCCTGCCGCTGTCGCGCAGCTGGAACCGCGTCTACCTGATGGCCGGCATGGAACTGGACAAGCGCTGGCGCGTACAGGCACGCGTGTGGCAGCGCATTACTGAAAGCAGCGGCAGCGACGACAACCCGGATATCGGCTCCTATATCGGCCGGGGCGAACTGTCGGCGTTCTGGAACGCCGACCCGGACAACACTGTCGGCATGACCGTGCGCCACACACTCAAGAGCGGTGGACGGGGCTCGGCCAAGCTGGAGTGGCTGCAAACGCTGGGCAAAGGCTTTGCCGGCGGCAAGAGCAACCTGCGCCTGCACACCCAACTGTTCAGCGGTTATGGCGACAGCCTGATCGACTACAACCGCCAGCGCACCGTGCTGAGCGTGGGACTGAGCCTGGTTGATTTTTAAGGTTTATCGGGCCAACTGGCCACGGACGCACCTTTGGCCAAGGGCGCGTCCGTGCCAGTTTTGACACACATCACAGCCCGTTACCCCGGCGCCGACGCGCTGGGCCAAGATGGCGTAGCAGCCTTGCGTCGGCAGCATCGGCAATAAACGCCCGCTTCATGCCGCACTTTGCGGCCTTGGCGACGGCCTCTTGGCTGACAATGCTGTTACAGAGGAATAACCATGGACCTGCAATACCAGCTCAAGGCTGGCAGCTATTACTTGTACGACATGCGCGATACCCCCAGCGCAGTGACAGGCGAGCGCCGCTTCAAGCTTAAGACAGACATGGTGGCTATCGCCTTTGATGCGCACACTGGCAAAGTGCACCAGCATGGCAACCCTACCCGCATCCAGTCCTGGGCCACCATGACGCGCCGGCGCCTGCGCGCCGCCGGGGCACAAGAAGAGGCCAACGACATCGTGGTCGTCTCCGGCCCGCTGCCGGTCGAAGAACTGAACAAATGCCTGTGGATCAGCGGCTATGTGCGCCGCATGTTCCAGCGTCTGGCCACGCTGCCGCACGGCAAACTGCAGCAGCCGCGCACCAGCCCGGCCTATCGGCGCGCGGCCTGAACAGCGCTGCCAAACAGCGCGGTCTGCTCCCGTCAGGCGCCGCGAAAATTCTCCAACATATCCGCCCCACTGTCGCTTGCCAACGCCTCTTGCGCCTCCTGCTCCTGCGTTTGCTCCAAGGCATGGCGCACGATGGTCACCGGCACCGGGCTGTCATGGGCCACGGCTTGCGACACCGAACCCAGCAAGGCACTGCTGATAGCGCCCTGGCCGCGCTCACCCAAAATCGCCAAGTGGCAGCCCAGGCTTTCAATCATGTCCACCAGCGTATGCGCTGGATCGCCTACGCCCACTGCCACTTCGTACGCCACGCCGGCGGCATCCAGCAGCGCGCGTGCTGGTGCCATCAGAAATTCGCCTGCCGCATCGCTGGCCTGCGCAATCAACTGCGGGTCGCGTGACACCACCAACTCGTACAGCGAAGCCGGCTCTTGCACGTTGGCCAGCACCACGCTGGCGTTCAAACCGTTGCGCGCCAGCTCCACGGCATGGTGGACGGCATCCAGAGACAGGGCAGAACCATCGATGGCAATGAGAATTTTGAGCATGGCAGATCCTTTTTGGAGAGGTAACGGGCAGTGTAGCGGTGCCGCGCCGATGTGCCCATCTGTGACAATCACGGCCTATGTTGCAGTTTGACCTCCTCACCACCGACCCCACCAGCCACGCCCGCCGTGGCCAGCTCACCCTTAACCACGGCGCGGTGCAAACCCCCGTTTTCATGCCTGTCGGCACCTATGGCACCGTCAAAGGCGTGATGCCGCAAAGCCTGCACGATATGGGTGCGCAAATCATTTTGGGCAACACCTTCCACCTGTGGATGCGCCCCGGCCAGGGCGTGATGCAAAGCTTTGGCGGTCTGCACGCCTTTGAGCAGTGGCACCAACCCATCCTGACCGACTCCGGCGGCTTTCAGGTCTGGAGCTTGGGCGCGATGCGCAAAATCACCGAAGAAGGCGTGACCTTTGCCAGCCCGGTCAACGGCGACAAGCTGTTCATGTCGCCCGAAGTGAGTATGCAAATCCAGACCACGCTTAACAGCGACATCGCCATGCAGCTGGACGAATGCACGCCGTATGAGACCAAAGGCCACCTGACCACCGAAGCCGAAGCGCGCAAATCGATGGAGATGAGCCGGCGCTGGGCGCAGCGCAGCAAAGACGAATTTGCGCGGCTGGAAAACCCGAACGCGCTGTTTGGCATCGTGCAAGGCGGCATGTTTAAACACCTGCGTCAAGAGTCACTTGAAGCGCTGGTGGAGATGGACTTCCCCGGCTATGCCGTCGGCGGCGTCAGCGTCGGCGAGCCGAAAGACGAAATGCTGGACATCATGGCGCACACGCCGCACCAGCTGCCAGCCCACAAACCGCGCTATTTGATGGGCGTCGGTACGCCCGAAGACTTGGTGCAAGGCGTGGCCGATGGCGTCGATATGTTCGATTGCGTCATGCCAACCCGCAACGCCCGCAACGGCACGCTGTTCACGCGCTACGGCGACCTGAAAATTCGCAACGCCCGCCACAAAACCGACCACCAGCCGCTCGATACCACCTGTACCTGCCACGCCTGCGCCGGCAAAGACGGCGTGTCGTGGGACGACGGCGGACGCGGTGGTTTCAGCCGTGCGTACCTGCACCACCTCGACCGCTGCGGCGAAATGCTCGGCCCGATGCTGACCACCATCCACAACCTGCACTACTACCTCAACCTGATGCGCGAAGTGCGTGCATCGCTGGACGCCGGGCAATTCGCCCAGTTCCGGGCGCAGTTCAAGGCGAACCGGGCGCGCGGGGTGTAACCACAAGCGGGCGCGCCAACCACCATGCAAGCCCCCGTCCCGCGCCACATCCTGCCGGTGTTGGTGCTGGCGCAGTTTGCCGGCACCTCGCTGTGGTTTGCCATCAACGCTGTCATGCCCGACTTGCAGCGCGAGCTGGGCTGGAGTGCGGCGGCGGCGGGCACGCTGACTTCGGCGCTGCAACTGGGCTTCATCGTCGGCGCACTGGTGTTTGCTTTTCTCTCGATTGCCGACCGCTTTTCCACGCGCCGGGTGTTCTTGCTGTGTTCGCTGGCTGGCGCGCTGTGCACGGTCGGCGCCTGGGCCATGGTGCGTGATTACTCGGCGCTGCTGGCGTGGCGTTTTGCCACCGGATTTTTTCTGGCCGGCATCTACCCGGTCGGCATGAAGATGGCCGCGCAGTGGTACACGCGCGGGCTGGGCAGTGCGCTGGGGCTGCTGATTGGCGCGCTGGTGCTGGGCTCGGCCAGTGCCCATGCGCTGCGCGCCCTCGGTGACGCCCTGCCGTGGCCGACGCTGATGCTCGGCGTGGCGGCGTTGGCCGCAGCCGGTGGTTTACTGCTGTTTTTTGGCACCACCGACGCGCTAGGTACTGAGGCGCGGGTCACCACCTTGCAATGGCGCGCACTGGCCACGGTGGCGACGGATGCGCGCGTGCGCAGCTCCGTGCTGGGCTACTTTGGCCACATGTGGGAGCTGTACACCCTGTGGGTCTTGGTGCCGGTGATTTTGGCGACGCGGCTGCACGGGGCGGCGCTGTCATGGACGGCGTTTGCCGTCATCGGCTCCGGCGCCATCGGCTGCGCTGTGGGTGGCTGGGTGGCGCAGCGCTGGGGCAGCGCGCATGTGGCGGCGGTGCAACTGGCTGCCAGCGGCCTGTGCGGCTTGGCTGCACCGTGGCTGCTGGGCGCCAGCGCGCCGGTGTTTTTTGGCTGGCTGCTGTTGTGGGGCATTACTGTGGCAGGCGACTCGCCGCAGCTGTCCACCCTGACCGCACGCAACGCCCCGGCGCGGGCGGTGGGCAGCGTGTTGACATTGACCAACAGCCTGGGTTTTGCCCTGTCCATCGGCAGCATCCTGCTGTTTTTGCAGCTGGCGGAAACCCTGCCACTGGCCACCCTGCTGCCCTGGCTGGCGCTAGGCCCGGCGCTGGGGGTGTGGGCTTTGTGGCCGCTGTTGCGCGAGGAGCAGCCCGCAGCCCTCCCCCGAACACACCGCCGCCTGCCCTGGCCCTTGCGCGCGCTGGCTGCACTGGGGACCTGGTTGCTGGCACTGGTGCTGGTATTTGAGGAATGGGGCTGGGGGCCGCTACAGGCGCTGCTGGCACGTGTGGGCCGCTGGCCGGGGCTGCGCTGGGTGGAAGGACGGGTGTGCCAGTTGCCTCCCTGGGCGGCGCTGCTGCTATTTGCTGTACCCACCGCCCTGCTGCTGCCCATCAAGCTAATGGCGTTGTGGGCCGTAGGCCGTGGTCAAGTGGCGCTGGGCGTGGCAGTGATTGTGCTGGCCAAGGTCGTGGGCACCGCCGTGGTGGCGCGGCTGTTTACGCTGACACAGCCGGCCTTGCTGCAACTGCGCTGGTTTGCCTGGGGCCATGCGCACTGGCTGCGGCTAAAGACGCGCCTGCTGCTGCGCGTGCATACGTCGTGGCTGTGGCGCGTGGCGCGGGTTTGGCGGCGCGGGGTGCGGCGGCGTTGGCAGGCTTGGCGCACGCACTGAAAGCGCGTGCTGGCGGTGGTGCGGCAACCACGCTGAGCGCAGGCCGTAGCCCTGTTGCAGCTAAGGCAGGTACGAGGGAACGAGGGAAGCAGGTCAGGAGTCTGCTGGACGGTCTTCACTGGCAGAAGGCGCTGAAGGCGGCAACGGCGGTGTCGGGTCTTGGTCCTTGATCATGCCTGCGGCCTCACCCCCCAGCGCTCCGGCAATAGTGCCCACCGTTCCGCCCACCAGTACGCCAATCGGCCCCCCCACCACCGCGCCCGCGGCAGCGCCTGCCACCATGCCAGCTACGGCGCCACCGCCGACGAAAGCCGACTTCGCTTCACGCTCGGCCTCAGCCGGCAGCAGACCGACCTGGGCGCCGCCACTGGGGTCCTGGGAAGGGACGCCGTGGCCGGGGACTGCCTGCTCTACAAGATCGGCATCTACAGGGTCCACGCGCTCAACAAATTCCATCGGTTGAACGCCTGTCAGATCATCTTTCAACGTGCTCATGATTTTTTCCTTTACCGAGATACAAGATGCGAGGTGCAATGTCCGATAGACAAAGTGTCCCTCCCTAGGGGGTTGTAAGCGGTAGGCCAGGGCCCGCTCGCGGTCCTGTAGACCCTCAGCGCGTAGGACAAAGACCAGCAAAGCTGGCTCGGCAGTCGCGCGTTACACCCCCCGCTCTGCCTTGGCGCTACTGCCGCAGGCATGGCAGAACTTGGCAAACGCGCTTTTGCGTGTGCTGCATGCACCGCAGTGATCAAACAGACCAATGCCGCAATGCGGACAAAAGTCGGTCTTGCCATCCTTCAGGTCCACCGGGCGCTCGCAGCCGGGGCAGACGTTTTTAGCCAGACGCGCCAGGGCGACGTCGTAGCTCAACTCCTTGCGCCGCTCCTGGTCGGGCAGCGCCTCGGCCATTTTTTGCCGCTCCAAGTAACGGTTCAGCGCCAGGATGGCGTAGCGCCCGACCAGCGCGGTGACGCCAATGCCGACGACGTAGCGCACATAGCCGCCGTAGCTGGGCAGGTAGGGCACCAGCTCGACAAAGAAGCCAAACAGCGCAAAGAAAATGAAGCCCCAGACAAACGGCCAGTAGGTACTTTGGCGCTTTTTGACGAACAGCCAGCCAGCCACGAGCAACAGCGGCAACGTCAGTGCCAGCCGATACAAAAACACGCGCAGTTCGACGCGGCGCAATTCGGCGTACATCAGGGTGCGGGCGGCGTCTTCCATCTGGGCGATCTGCTTTTCCGTCTGCACGGCCGACTGGCGCGCGTCCAGCGCGGCCTGCTGCTGCGCCTGCACCGCGCGCCGCTGCACCAGTTCAGCGGCTTGCAGCGCATCCAGGGCGCGCGTGCGGGCCAGCACCTCGGGGTCGTGTTCAGCGCGTTGCGTGACGCTGCGCGCCGCCAGCCAGTTGGTAAAACTTTCGCGCTGCGACTGCACCTCGCTGCGCGCCTTGTCGCGCTGCAGCTGGGCTTGCTCCAGCGCAGCTTGGGCGGCGTCGGCGGCGGCCTGCTCAGCCAGTAATTGCGCGCGCAACTGCTGGGCCTGCGGGCGCTCAAGAAAGGCATCCAGCTCCAGCCGCGACTCGACTTTGGGCAGGTCACCGACGATGGTGCCGCCCAGACCAATCAGAAAACTGGCAAACACCAGCGCCACCAGCCACAGGCCCCGGCGAAACCATTTTTCCGACAAACGCAATGATTTGCTCATGGTAGAAATTCCTTTTTTACTATTGTTTTAATAGCTTACACCTCATACACCATAAGCGCTACAGGCCGTTTTATGCTTGAAATGTGTAATCTTTCAAGCCCCTGCATGGTGGCAGAACCCAGCGCATTGCAGCACGCGGTTGTGACACCGTAGCGTGGTGCGCCAGGGCAGGTATCATTTTTTAATACGCACGCTTTGCCCACTTCTACAATCGCGCCCATGCACCCGCTGCGCGGCTCGGGCAGCCACCCGCCCGCCTCTGAAGCAACAAAAAACCCGGTCTCTGCCCCTTTTTTAACTGGAGAAATCCCATGACCTTGCAACGCCTCATTTCCCCCGTATTCCTCGCCGTCGCCCTGCTGGCCGGCACTGCCCAGGCACAAACGCCGGCACCGGCACCGGCCCCGGCCTCTGCCACAGCGGCAGTCGCAGTCGAGGGCGCCTGGGTGCGTGCCAGCGTGCCGGGCCAGAAGGCCACCGGCGCCTTCATGCGGCTGACCGCTCCCGAAACCATGCGCTTGGTGCGAACACAGTCACCCGCCGCCGCCGTGACCGAAGTCCATGAAATGAAAATGGACGGCGATGTGATGAAAATGCGTGCCGTGCCCGTGCTGGAGCTGCCCGCGGGCAAGGCGGTCGATCTCAAGCCCGGCGGCTACCACGTGATGCTGATGGACCTGAAGGCGCCGCTGGCCAAAGGCAGCAGCGTGCCGGTAACGCTGTTCTTCCAGGACGCCAAAGGCGTCGAGAGCCAGCAGCAACTGCACCTGCCCGTAGCCACCCAGGCGCCGGGCAGCACGGGTGCGCCAGCAATGCCGATGCAGCACAACCAGCACTGAGTGGATGCGAACAGCGCTACCCCGGGTACAAATGCTTGGGGTAAGCTGTCAACATCTTTTTTCACCTCCCCACTGGAGCTGCCATGAGCGATACAACCCCCTTCGGTTTCGGTAAATTCGTACCCGGTTTTGATTTTCTGCAAAACCTGACCAAGAACGCCTCAGGCAGCCTTCCCCAGATGCCCAACCTGTCGAGCTGGATTGCGCCAACCATCAGCGTAGAAGAGTTGGACAAGCGCGTGCAAGAGCTCAAGGCGGTGCAGTTCTGGCTGGAGCAAAACTCGCGCGCGCTCAGCGCCACTATCCAGGCGCTGGAAGTGCAAAAAATGACGCTGGCCACGCTGGAAGGCATGAACGTCAGCATGGGCGATGTCGCCAATGCGTTCAAGCTCAACACCGCTGATTCGATGATGGGCAGCATGAAGAAAATGGGCGAGTCGCTGGCTGGCGCTGCGCAGTCCATCACCGCCGCGCGGGTGCCCGAGGCATCCACGCCGCCCCCTGCGGTGCCGCCGCAGGCCACACCCGGCAGCGACGCCAAAGCCCCGACCAGCGCCGTCGATCCGATGCAATGGTGGGGTGCGCTGACCCAGCAGTTCCAGCAAATTGCCGGCACGGTGCTGGCCGATGTGGCCAAGCAAACCGCCTTTGATGCTGCCCAAGGCACCGCCACCGGCTTGGCCAAGGACGCGTTCAAGACCGCTACCGACCTGGCCAGCCAAATGGCCACCAAGGGCGTGCAAAGCGTGCAAGAAGCCACGCGCGCGGCCACCAGTCTGGCCACGGCCGCCGTCCCGGTGCCAGTGCCAGTGCGTACCCCAGTCGTCGCGAAAAAAACCACGGCCGCCAAGAACACCACGGTCGCCAAAGACACTCCCCCCGCCAAAAAATCTGCCGCGCCCAAGACCGCTGCAGTAGCCGCCACAAAAACCGCAGCGCGGCACCCGGCCTCCAAAGCGGCGCGCTGAGTCACCCGCGCGGCTGACCTCGGCGGATAGATCGCAAATACGTTCTAAGGCACGCCATGAAACTCTTTCCTTCGGGCCACGCCAGCCATGCGCAGTGGCGCACTGCCACCGATCTGGTGCTGGCGCAGTTGCAGCAGCAAATGCGCCAGCCTGATTACGCCAGCGCCCCCACACTGGGCCTGCTCTACATCACCGACCACTACGCTGCCGAGGCGCAAGCGCTGCTGGAATACCTGAGCGCAGCACTGCCCGGCGTGACCGACTGGAGCGGCACGGTGGGCATTGGCGTGTGCGGCGGCCATACCGAGTACTTTGACGCACCGGCGCTGTCTGTGCTGCTGCTGGATGTACCCAGCGACCAATACCGCGTGTTTTCGGGCGTCGCGCCACTGCCGCGTGCTGGCGGGCCGGGCTTTGTGGCACACACCGCCCTGCTGCACGCCGACGGCCAGATGCCCGACGTGGCCGGATTGATCGCTGAAATGGCCGAGCGCACCACCAGTGGTTATGTGTTCGGTGGCTTGTCCGCCAGCCGCCATGCCAGCGTGCAGTTTGCCCTCGGCGGCGATGGCAATATGGCCGGGCAGGGCCACGCTGGCGGCGTGTTTCACAGCGGCTTATCGGGCGTGGCCTTTGCTGCGCGCGTGGCGCTGTTTTCACGCGTGACGCAGGGCTGCCAACCGGTCGGCCCGGTGCAATCGATCACGGCGGCGCAGGACAACGTGGTGCTGCAACTCGATGGCCAGCCAGCGCTGGACGTGCTGCTGCACACCTTGCAAATATCGCTCGAAGGCGACCCGCAACACGCCGTCCAGAGCGTGCGCGTCACGCTGGCCGGCCTGATGGATGCGCCGCGCAGCACAGACGCCCCAGCGCCCGGGCAGACCGGACACTTTGGCACCGACACGCGCGTGCGCCACATCATTGGCCTGGATGGCGCACGCCACGGGGTCGCGTTGGCCGACATGGTCGAGCCCGGGATGCGCCTGTCGTTTTGCCAACGCAATGTCGCCGCGGCACGCGCCGACCTGACGCGCATCTGCGCTGAAATCCGCGAAGAACTGGAGCCGGAAGAACTGACTGTGGCGGCGCACACTGCCGCGTCCACAGACGCAGCCGCCAGTGCGCCAAAAATGGCGGCACCGCAGGCGCGGCGTATGGTCGGCGCCATCTATATCAGTTGCTCAGGCCGTGGCGGGCCACATTTTGGCGGCCCCAGCGCCGAACTGCAGATCGTGCGCCGAGCACTGGGTGAGGTGCCCTTGGTGGGATTTTTTGCCGGCGGCGAGATCGCCCACCACCACCTGTACGGCTACACCGGTGTGCTGACGGTGTTTACCTGCGGCGAGGATGTTGCACCTGCGCCCGGGCCTTGAGACACTCGCGCCCGGGGAAATACACCCCGAGCGTCGCTCAAAACCAAATCAAGCCATAAAATAGCCTCAAACGCTGGCTGCACATGCGCTATCAGCTATTTATTTAATAGCTAAACAAGCCTTGGCGCCAGAGTGGCACTCCTGGGGCCAAAGCCCGCTCTACGGGTATGGCAGCAGCAGCGCCGTATCAATGGCGGTACGGGTTGTCAGGACGGCGGTCACGGCGGTTGGCTACGCCGTCACCGTCGCGATCCCAGCCTCCACCGTGCATTTTCCAGCGACCATTGTGCTGCTCCCATTTCGGCTGGCGGTAGTGTTGGCCGGGACGGGCTGTGACCCAGTGACCCGGCGCCCAGACATGGCGCTTGCCGCGCCACTCCCAGTGGCCCGCCACCCAGACATGGCCACGGCGTGCGCGCGGCACGGCTTCGCGGCGCGGCGGCGGCGGTGCAGGCAAGTACACCGGCCGGCTTTGCGTATAGACCGGTACCGCCTGACCCGTCTCGAACAAGATGGTGGCGTGCGGGGCGGCCTGCGCGGGTGTCAGGGCCAGCAGCGACAGCAGGGTGAAGGATGTGGCAGCAAGAGTGTTGCGGACCAGGTTCATGGTGTTCTCCTGAGAAAGTGTTCCTTGCACAAGCAAGCGCCTTGATGGTAGTGGGCGCAGCGTCAATGCCCGACGCCTACCGTGCAAAGTCTTGTGAAGCGCTGAGGCTGCAGTTGCAGTTGCACTTTAGCGCCGCAGTGCGGCAAAGGCCTCGAACTCCCAGCTGCGCATGGCCAGCAGCAGGGTGTAGCCGTCGCGCTCACGCTCGGCCAGTTTCTGGTCGGCCAGGTGCTGCTGGGCAAAGTCCTGCGCCAATCGCTGCAAGCGTTCGACAAAGGCTGGCGCCAGCGTGCGGCTGATACTGCCGTGCACAAGCAGCAATGCTTCGTCGGGCGCGTCAAAGCCGCCCTGGAAGTAGTCGAGCAGCGCGTTTTCTCGAAAGAAGTTCATCACCGCGCCGTGCGGGCGCCAGCGAAAGGTTTTGGCCAACTTGAGGCGGTAGCGGTTCAGCGGGCGCAGTTCGATGATGCCGATGCGATCCAGCTGCACCAAGGCCCGCACTGCCTCAGCCTCGCTCAGCCGATAGCTGCTGGTGATCTGCTCCAGCGTCCACTGGCTGAGCACGCAGATGGCGCACAGCAACAATTTTTTGTCCGCCACCACCGTACTTTCTTGCTCGGGCGTGAGCTGGGACAGCAGCGGCTGCGCGTCAACGACACGGCGTGCCAGATCTGCAAAATCGATCTTCAGCGCATGGCAGATGGCGTCCACCCGCGACAGTGGCATGTCGCCCTTGGCCAGCATGCGCTTGACGCTGGACTCGGCCAGACCCAGGCACTGCGCCAAGTCGGCATAGGTCATGTGGGCGCTTTTGAGTTCTTTCTTCAACGCAATGACGAGGTCGGCAGTAGTGCTCATGGGCAGGGTGGTAAAGCAAGGAAGCAATCAGAGCGTGCGCCAGTGATCAGGCCGGACTGGCGGCACTGGCGTCACTGGCGGCTTCATCGAGCGCGGATGAAGCCGTGCGCGATGCGGCCGTGGGTGCGAAATACAGCAGCGTCCAGCCGGTATCAGGCCGGAAATTTTGTTCGCTGGTTGCCAGCCAGAAGCTGCCGCGCGGTGACACGCCGCCGATCAGTTGCCAATCTTCACCCACCGTGCCCAGGCTGGACAACAATTGCGCGTAGTCGAAGGCTTCAGTCAGTTTGCGCGTCTGAAAGGTCCAGCCGCTGTGCAGCCACTGGTGCAGCTGCTCGAACGTGGCTGTCGGCCCCAAGGCGCTGTAGCCGCGCTGCTGCAGCGGCAACTGCTTGTTGCCGCCGCCCGCTTCCAGGTGCGAGGGCAACTGGAAGGTGCGGTGGTGGCCAAACTCGTGGCCTTCGGCCTGGCAGACCAGGGCGTTGTAGTAGTCGTTGTCGGTGGCACACAGCAGGTGGCTCAGGTGCTCGATGTCCAGCGTGTGGTGCGCGTGCTCAGACAAAATTTCGCCATAGAACACCGAGATACCGTCCATGCGGATCGGCTTGAGGCGCTGGTAGGCGCCGTCGGCCACCACCACGTCAATATCGAGCTTGCGCAGCGCCTGTGCCAGTGCCAGCGACCAGCTCGACGCCCCGACGATCAGCAGGCCATTTTCAGTTTTGGCCGCCAGGCGCAGGCGCTGCGCCAAGCGCCCTAGCGTCAAGCCGTGCGCCAGCACCGTGACCAAAATCACCAGAAACACGATGGGCGCCAGCCGCTCGGCGTCCGGGTAGCCGGCCGCGACCAGGGCCGGGCCAAAAATGCCTGCTGACGCCGCCGCGACGATACCGCGCGGCGCAATCCAGGCCAGCAGCAGGCGCTCTTGTGGGCGCACGGGCGCGGCGATGGTGGCCAACCCGACCGACATCGGGCGCACCACCAGCAGCAGTACCAGCACAAACAGGCCGACGCGCCAGTCGATTTGCGCCAGCTGGGCCACGTCCAGCTGTGATGGGATGACGATGAACAGCACCGACAGCAACACCACCGTCAGGTTCTCTTGGAAGCGGCGCAGGGTCTCGCGCTCCACCAGCTGCATGTTGCCGATGACCAACCCCATCAGGGTGACGCTGAGCAACCCGGCCTCGTGCTGGATGCGGTTGCTGGCCCAGTAGCAGACCAGCACCAGCACCATCAGCATGGGCGCCTTCAGGTGCGTGGGCATGGAGCCGCGCCGGTACAGCCAGCCGGTAGCCCAGCCGCCCAGGCCACCAAACACGGCAGCCGCCGCAATCGCGCTGCCCATGCCCAGGGCCACCTGTGCCCAGCCGCCATCGGCCAGCGTGAAATATTGGAACGTCAGCACCGCCAGCAACACACCGACCGGGTCGTTGACGATGCCTTCCCACTTCAGCAGCGCCGCCGTGTCCTTGTTCAGCCGCGCTTGGCGCAGCAGCGGCAAGATCACCGTCGGCCCGGTCACCACCAGAATGGCGCCCAGCACCCACGACACCGGCCAGCTCAGTCCCGCCACATAGTGCGCCGCCAGCCCGCCCAGCAGCCAAGCCACCGGCGGCGCCAGCAGCGTCAGACGCCGAATGCCGGGGCCGGTGCGCCGGAATTCGCCGGTTTTCAGATCCATGCCGCCTTCAAACAGAATGATGGCCACGCCCAGGCCGATCAACTCCGTCAGTTCGACCGCGGGCAGGCGCAGGTTGATGGTGCCGGTCACCGGGCCGAGCAACAAGCCGACGGCAATCAGTACCACGATGGCGGGCAGGCGAATCTGCGCCGCCAGCCACTGGCTGGCCAGACCGGCAGACAAAATCAGCAAGAGAACCGTGGCCATGTGCATGTTCATGTACGGGCTTTCATAGAGGCAGGGAGGAGCATTTTGCCCGTGGATGCTGCCCGCCAACGTAGGCGGGTAGCGCCAGAAGATACCGGCAGGCCGGCATGGCGCGCCTGCCCTGCAAAGCCGCTGCACACATCCTCCGCCGGCCTGATAGTCACGTTCCGACACACCTACCGCGCTGCACAATGGCAGACGGCCATTTCCAGCCCGACAGCTGCCCCGAACCCGACAGGAAAAATGCATGCACGCAGACGCCCCCACCCAACACCCGAACCAGTTTGCCCTGCTGCGCCAGCGCCGTTTTGCGCCGTTTTTCTGGACGCAGTTCTCCGGCGCGGCGAATGACAACCTGTTCAAATTCGCCTTCACGGTGATGGTGACCTACCAGCTGAGCGTGGCCTGGCTGCAGCCGGCGATGGCCGGACTGGTGATTGGCGCACTGTTCATCCTGCCGTTTCTGCTGTTCTCGGCCACGGCCGGGCAGCTGACCGACAAATACGACAAGACGCGCATGATCCGCTTCGTCAAGAACCTGGAGGTCGCCATCATGCTGGTGGCGGCGGCAGGGTTTGTCGCTGGCAACGTGCCGGTGCTGCTGCTGTGCACCTTTCTGATGGGCGTGCACTCCACGCTGTTTGGCCCGGTGAAATTTGCCTATCTGCCGCAGGTGCTCAGCGAGCGTGAACTGACGGGCGGCAACGGCATGGTCGAGATGGGCACCTTTGTGGCCATCCTGCTGGGCAACGTCGCCGGCGGTTTGCTGGTGGCCCTGCCGGGGATTGGCCACAGCACGGTGGCGCTGGCCTGCGTGCTGCTGGCGCTGGTCGGGCGGGGGGTGGCGCAGTGGATCCCCAGCGCACCAGCCACCGATCCGGGTCTGCGCATCAACTGGAATCCAGTCACCGAAACTTGGCGCAATCTGCAGTTGGCGCGCCGTCATCCGGTGGTGTTCCGTTCGCTGCTCGGCATCAGCTGGATGTGGTTTTTTGGCGCAGTGTTCTTGAGCCAGTTCCCGAGCTTTGCCAAGGAGATTTTGCACGGCAACGAGCAGGTGGCGTCGCTGTTGCTGGTGGTGTTTTCCATCGGTATTGGCACCGGCTCGCTGCTGTGCGAGGTGCTCAGTCGCCGCCATGTCGAGATCGGGCTGGTACCGCTGGGGGCGATTGGCATGAGCGTATTTGCCATCGACCTGTACTTTGCTGCACGCGGTCTGCCGGCGTCGGACATCATGGGGTTGGCTGCGTTTGTGTCGCAGGGCGCGCACTGGCGCGTCATGGCGGATCTGGCGCTGCTGAGCCTGTTTGCGGGCCTGTACAGCGTGCCGATGTACGCGCTGATCCAACTGCGCAGCGCGCCCACGCACCGCGCGCGCATCATCGCCGCCAACAACATCTTGAACGCCCTGTTCATGATCGCCAGCGCGCTGATGACTGGGGCCTTGCTGTCGGCCGGCTTCACCGTGCCACAGGTGTTTTTGTTCACCGGCCTGGCCAACGCCGTGGTGGCCGGCTACATCTTCTTGTTGGTACCCGAATATTTGCTGCGCTTTGTCGCCTGGGTGGCGTCGCGCTTCATCTACCGTTTTCGCGTGCGCGGTGATGCGCACTTGCCCACCAGCGGCGCGGCGGTGCTGGCCTGCAACCATGTGAGCTTTATCGATGCGGTGTTGCTGATGGCCGCCAGCCCACGGCCGATTTATTTCATGATGGATCACCGCATTTTTCAGGTGCCGGTGCTGGGCTGGCTGTTCCGCTTGGCCAAGGCGATTCCGATCGCGCCGCAAAAGGAAGACCCGCAGGTGTATGCCGCCGCCTTCGAGCGCGCCGCACAGGTGCTGCAAGGCGGCGACCTGCTGGCCCTCTTCCCCGAGGGCGGCATCACGCGCGACGGTCAGTTGCAGCCTTTCAAGGGCGGTATCGTGAAGATACTGGAACGGGCACAGGCCGACGGACTCGACGTGCCGGTGATCCCGATGGCGCTGACCAACCTGTGGGGCTCGTATTTCAGCCGCATCGAGCAAGGCGGCGCGATGGTGCGGCCATTTCGGCGTGGCTGGTTGAACCGCGTCGGGTTGAACGTCGGCGCACCGCTGTCCGGCCAGGGCTTGGAGCCCGAGCAGCTGCGCACGCGCGTGGCGCAGTTACTGGCAACCTAAAGCAAGTCCTCGCCGTTAAAAAGCATCAAAATTTCTGTGCCCCCTGGGCCTGCTTTGATCTTGCCGCGTGATGCGCAAAAAATGCCAAAGCGCTGTAGTTCAGCCGCCGATGCGCTCCATAGAATGCCAAGAAGTTCCCGCCAAGGGAGGAAATCACCATGACAAACACCCATGCCATCGCGCCACCCGTGCCGGCCCCTGCTCCTGCCGGGTTTCAGCTGACACCGCCCGAGGTGGTGCAGCCCGTCAGCAATGACTTCGCCAAAACGGCGATTCCTTTGCCGCAAGAGCTGGCGCAGGCGGTAGAAGAGCAGGTGGACAAATTCGTTGCAGGCTTGTTGACGGAAGACGTCCAAAGCGAAGGCTTTCGCGCCAAGCTGGACAGCGCGTTTGCCTTGGGGCGCGCAGAGGTGTCGATTGCCGCCAGCCTGATGCAAGGCCGACTGATGGAGCGCAACTTTGTCGGCACCGAGGACAGCTCGGCCTTCAAGGCGATACAGGAGATGCGCCGCCAGCTGGACGACCTCAACCCCGGCAAGCAAGGTGATTTGTTTCAGCCGCAAAAGCTGCTGGGCTTTATCCCGTTTGGCAATCGCCTGCAAAACTACTTTCGCAAGTTTCAAGGCGCGAGCGAGCAGTTGAATAACAGCATAGAGCAGCTGTATGGCGCGCGCGACGACATTCAGCGCGATGTGGTGGACATTGAAGCCACGCGCGGCAAGCTGTGGGAGGCGATGCAAAAACTGGCCGGGGCGATGCGCTTTGCCGAATTGCTCGATACCAAACTGTTGGCCCAAGTCGAGGCGCTGCGCGCCACCGATGCTTTGCGGGCAAAAGCATTGGAGCAAGAGGTGCTGTTTTATGCCCGACAAAACCTGCAAGACATGCTGACCCAGCAGGCGGTCTGCACCAACGGCTACTTGGCGCTGGATGTGCTGAAGAAAACCGGGCGCGAAATGATGAATGGCTGCTCGCGCGTCGCCACCACCGGCATGAGCGCGCTGGCCGTGGCGCAAACCGTGGCGCGCGCCACCGGCAACCAAATCAAGGTGATGGAGATGCTGTCAGGCGTCAACGCCACCATCGAAGGCTTGCTTGCCGAGAGCGGTCGCCAGCTCAATACCCATGTCGAAAAGACAACGCAGTTTGCGCAAAACCCGATGGTCGGCATCGAAAAGCTCCAGGAGATGTTTGACCAGACCTTTCAGGCGATGGACGCGATGGACAATTTCCGCTCACAAGCCATCGTGGTGATGGGGCAGAACAACGCCATGATTTCTGCCGAGCTGCAACGCGCCGAGCAGTACATCGACAAGGTGCGCCAGCAGCAGGCCCGCCAAGCCACCAGCACGCAGTTGAGCGGGCCGGTGAAGCTCTGATTTCATTGTTTTTAAGGAGTAATTCTCATGGCCACTGGTCGTTACATCGTTCAGCGCGATACCGCTGCTTGGCGCCTGCAAGTTCGCCTGTCGTTTATTTTGGCCATCGTCTGTGCGGGGGTCGGCGTGCTGAATATGCCCGGACAAGATTTGGACCGGGCCTTTTTGGCCATCGGTATGTTTTTCTGTCTGTTTGCCAGCTTTAGCGTGGCCAAAACCCAGCGCGACAACCGCGATGGGCAGGTCGATACCTCGATGTGGGTGATTGCGGTGTGGATTGCCTTTGCCGCCGCTGTGTTGTTGACCGGCTGGGGCTTGTGGCGCATGAATATCGAGCAGTGGCAAAAATATTACATGCTGGTCAGCTGGCTGTTCATGGTCAGCAGCACCTTCACTTTGGCCAAGACGATTCGCGACGCGCAAGAGGCGGATTTGCTGGAGCAGCGCTCGGCGCGCGCGCGCAGTGCTGCAGAAGGCGATGCGGCCTGAGCCGACGCTGATTTAGTGCGGTAAGCGCGATTTCTTGGAGTCCAAAAATCGCTGCTGACTTGCCAATGGCTCGGCCGCACTGCGGCTGAGTTTGATTTCCCGCAGCCGTATTTCTTCCAGCAACAAATCAAGCTGCTGGCGCAAGGCGACTTGCGCGCAGGGCTGGTCGCTGAGTAACTGCTGGCCGCGCTGCGCCACCGGCACGCGCAGGTAAGCCGCGACGCTGTCGGGCACGTAGCGGCGCAAGCATTCGCGCAGGTACAGCCGGTCGTCCAGGGTGAAATGCTCGTCCTGCACCACCGTCTGCTGGCCGATGCGCTGTAACGCCTCTTTGATGGCCAGCAGGCGCACAGCATTTGCTTCATCCAACTCCGCAGCGGCTTTTTCTAGTGCAGTGTCAAAGGCGGCCAGCGAGGCGGGGTCAAACAACCGCGCCGGCATGGCGCCTGCCCCTAATCTGCTGGCGGCGCTGGCCTTGTCGTGGAGGATTTTCCAGCCGACTGCGCTGCCCGCGGCAATGGCGATGCCGACCACCACCAGCAGCATCAGCGATTGAATCGCCCCCAGCAAGGCCACAATGCCGCCGCAAGCCGCCAGCACGCCCAAAGCGATCTGTGCGCCCGACGCCGGTTTTTGTGCTGACACCCGCGACGACGAGAGGTGATCCACCAGCGAAACGCCAAACCGGTTACGGGTGTGTATGCGCTCGATGCGCTCTTGCAACGCTGCGTGCGGCTCTCGCTGATCTCGCTCCTGCCGTGCGCTGTGCTGTTGCTTCAGCGCAGTGCGGCGGTTGACAGGGCCGTCGCCCGAGATCAGGCGACTGTCTTCTTCTGGCGGGTGCATTGTGATGATTTTTAGGTCAAATCAGCCTCTAGCCCTTTATATATCTGCGCTATCAGCTATTTATTTAGGAGTAAATAGAGCTTTTTTAGCCCAACAAATCCTGCAAGCCACTGGCACGCTGCGTACGCTGCTGCACGGCCGTGGCCAACAAACCCGGTTGCGCTGCCACCAAAGTAAACGCTTTGCGCGCGCGGGTGATGCCGGTGTAGACCAGTTCGCGGCTGAGTACCGGGCCGGCGTGGGCGGGCAGCACCAGCACGGTGTGTTCAAACTCGGAGCCTTGGCTTTTGTGCACCGTCATGGCAAACGCAGTTTCGACATGCGCCAGCCGCCCGACGCCGACCGAGCGCAGTTGCGGGCCGTCGGCAAAGTAAACGCGCAGGCGCTGGGTGGCGTCCGCTCCGGTCGCATCGGGAGCCACGGCAGCTGGCAGGGTGATACCAATGTCGCCGTTAAACACCCCCAGCGCCGGATCGTTGCGCGTGACCATCACCGGGCGGCCGACGTACCACTCACCGCGCACGCTCAAACGTTTGTCGCGCTGCAACGCGGCTTGCACCGCTTGGTTCAGGCCGGCAGCGCCCCAATCGCCTTCGCGCACGGCGCACAGCAGGCGAAAGCGGTCAAAGGCAGTCAGCACGCGGTGTACCCATTGCGTATGTGCGACTGCATCACCTGCCGCCGGGCGGTCACTCATGCAGTCAAGGTAAGCGCTGTAGCCACCGGGAGCACCGGCGCGGCCTTGCAGCGCCAGCCGCACTACCGCCACCGGATGGACACCTTCATAACAAGCCAGCGCGCCGCTGCTGTCGTCGGCCAAGCGTTGCTGGGCGGCTTGTGCGTTGCCGTCGTTGACCACCAGCGCCAGCTCGCCAATCGGACCACTAAAACGCCGACTTTCGCGCAGCATCACCGTGTGTTGTGCCAACGGCGGCGTGGTGCCGGTGCTTTGCAGATAGTTCTTGGGAATAGTCTCGCCGGTGGCGGCCAGCGCGTAAGCGGCGGTGCTGGCGCTGTAGCGGCCAGCTTGCGCGTCGCGGCACAAATCACCGAGCACTGCGCCAGCTTCGACCGAGGCCAGCTGGTCTTTGTCGCCCAGCAGCACCACCCGCGCCGTCGCGGGCAGCGCAGCCAGCAGCGCGGCCATCATTTCTAAATGCACCATCGAGGCTTCATCGACGATGAGCACGTCAATGTCCAGCGGCTGACCCGCGTGGTAGCGAAACTGGCGCGTGTCCGGGCGTGCGCCCAGCAGCGAGTGCAGCGTGCGCGCCGCGCCCATGCGCTGGGTCAGCGCGTCCAAATCGAGACTGCTGCCGACGCGGGTGCGCAGCTCACCCAGCGCGGTGTCGATGGATTGCTTGAGCCGTGCTGCCGCTTTGCCGGTGGGCGCGGCGAGGGCAATGCGCAGGCGCTCGGGTTGGACATCGACGGCGAACAGCAGCGCCAGCAGACGCGCGGCGGTGTAGGTTTTGCCAGTGCCGGGGCCGCCGGTGATGACAGAAAAGCGTCCGCGCAGGGCCAGCGCACAGGCCAGCTTTTGCCAGTCAGGCGCGGCAGATGTAACGGATGCCGTAGACGCATCGGAGGTAAACAAGCGATCCAGCCACGGGCGCACCTTGCTGGCATCGACCGGTACGGGTGTGGCAGTGCGCGCCACAATCTGCTGCGCTACGGCGCATTCGTAGCCCCAGTAGCGGCGCAGGTACAGCCGGGGCGCCTCGGCACTACCGCGCAGCACCAAGGGCTGGTCAGCTGGTTCGTTGCCTTCGTCGCCATCGACCACGCCGCTGGCCAGCAGCGCGGCGTGCCAGTGCGCCAGCTTGCGCGGCAAGCGTGACAACAGCGCGTCGAGTTCCTCCAGCGCCTTGGCCGGCCAACCCAGCACGGCGCTGGGTTGCGCCAGCAGCGGCGCCAGCAGCAGGCAACTGTGACCGCGCCCTTCCATATGGGCCAGCAGGGCAGTGGCGACCATTACGACGGGCGCAGCGTGTGGGTCCAGCTCGGCCATGAAGGCGGCCAGTGCGCTGTCGAGCCGGCGCAACCAGCCGGCCTCGCTCCACGCGCGCAGGATGTCCAAGGTGTCCTCGGGGCTGATGGGGCCGGTAGTGGGCATGGCGAAATCTTTCAGGGCGGTATTCATGCGCTCTGCTCCTCACGCGCCAGCAACTGGTCTAGCGCGTCCAACAATTCCAGCGGGGGTGCGACGGTGAACACGCCGCTTTCGGGGCCGTCAATGCCGCGCAAGAACAGGTAAATCGCGCCGCCCACATGCTGCGCCGGGTCGTAGGCATCACCCAAGCGCTGGCGCAGCAAGCGATGCAAAGCCAGCAGGTACAGGGCAGCCTGCACGTCATAGCGGTGCGCCGCCATGGCCTGCGCCAGTGCTTCTAGGTGGTAGGCCGAGCCCTCAGTGCCGAGCTGGTTGGATTTGTAATCCAGCACCCAGTAACGCCCTTCGTGCTCAAACACCAAGTCGGCAAAACCCATCAACATCCCGTGCAAAGTGCGCTCGGGCAGCGCGGCGCGCTCGTGGCCGATCAGCAGGTGCTGACAGCACAGGGCATCGACGTCGCTGGCCGGTAACTGGCCGGTGGGCAGCCAAAACTCCATCTCGGGCAAGACGTTTTTGAGCGCATTCAGCGGCGTACCCAACGCTGTACCCAAGCTGGGCAGCGGTGTTGCTACCACGGCACTGAGCCACTCGATAACGCTGTCGGCCTCGGCGCTGTAGCCGCCGCGCTCGCAGCGGCGGCGCAGACGCTCGGCCAAGGGAGTGTCGGCCGCCAACGCAAAGCCTTCACCCGCCAGCCACTCCATTTGATCGTGCAAAAAGTTGCCAATCACCGGGCCGCGCTTGAATTGGTGCCAGACCGCAGCGCTGATGGCGGCGGCTATGCGCGTCGGCAAGACAGCCACGGGGTTGTCCAACGCCCGCTCATCGTCGCCCGAGCGCTGCAAGGCGACGGCGCTGTGGCTGGCCACGCTCTGGCCGACACCGCGCACCAATTGCGAGAAGCTGCCAATGCCCCAGCGGCGCTCAAACTCGGCGCTATAGACCGGCTGCTCGTGCAGCGGCGCGGACGCGGCGCGCTGTGCCAGTTTGGTGAGCGGTACGTCACGGGGCAGACCGTGTTCCACCGCGTGCAGAGCGATGTCATTTCGGCCCTCAGCCAGCGCTTGCAGCGGCCCCAGCCAGCCGCCTGCGCTATACGGCTGCGCTCCGCCCAGCCAGTAACCGGCGGCGCTGTGGTGCGTAGTGCAGTCCTTGCCGTTACCGACCTTGAGCGCACCAAACCCCAGCCACAGCGCATGGCGCGCGCGCGTCAGGGCGACGTACAACAGGCGCAGGTCTTCGCGCTGGCGCTCCAAGTCGGCCTGCTCCAACGCCTCGTCAGTCAATGTCAGGTGCAAATGGCGCTGGCCGCTGTCGTCCGCCAAATTCAAAAACGAGGTGTAGCGGCGCGTCACGGCGCGGTAGCTGCAGGCGAACGGCAGGCACACCACCGGGTATTCCAGCCCTTTGCTTTTGTGGATGGTGACGACTTTGACCAAATCAGCATCGCTTTCGAGGCGAACAATTTGCTCATCGCTACCGCCGCGCTCGCCCTGCAATTGCTGGCCCAGCCAGCGGATCAAGGCTTGCTCACCTTCCAGTTGCGCGCTGGCCACTTGCAGCAGTTCGGCTAAGTGCAAAAAATTGGTTAAGCGGCGTTCGCCGTCCGGCTCCTTTAACCAACGCACTGGTAAATCCAACTGGTGCAAGGTCTGGCGCAGCATGGTCAACACGCCTTGCGTTTGCCAGACATGGTGCAAGGCGCGCAATTGCTCGCTGCGCACATCCAGCGCATCATCGTCGGTGGCCAAGCACCGCAGCTCGTCCAGCGACAAACCCACGGTGCACGTCGCCAAGCCAGCGCGCACGCGGCGCACATCCAGCGGCTCGGCCACAGCGTGCAGCCAGTGCAGCAGGTCTTGCGCCTCGCGGCTGTCAAATACCGAATCTTTGTCCGACAGATACACCGAGGCCACGCCGCGCCGGCGCAATTCGCGGCGCACGGCTTGGGCTTCTTTGCCAGTGCGTACCAGCACCGCAATGTCGGCGGGGCGCAGACGTTGCAATGGCTGGCCCGATTCGGCAAAACCGGCTTGGTCGTCGTTCAGCCAGGTGCTGATGCGCTCGGCGCACAGCGCGGCAAACAAGCGCCGGTGCTCTTCGCCGCTGCGCAGCTCCAAATCGTGCGTCACAGCCAGCGCGGCGACCGGGCCGTCAGTGGTCTGAAAGTGCTCGGGGCGGCCACTGGCACCCACGGCCACGAACGGCAATGGGTTGTCAGCGGGGGCGGCGTCGCTGCGGAAGCGGAAAGCGCCGGCGCCGGTGCGCGCTTCGGCCTGCACAAAGCTGTGGTTAACCGCATTCACCAGCGCCTGGGTCGAGCGGTAGTTGGTGCCCAGCACATAGTGGCGTCCGGCAGTGGCGCGGCGCGCAGACAAATAGCTGTAAATGTCGGCACCACGGAAACCGTAGATGGATTGCTTGGGGTCGCCAATCAGCAGCAGCGCGGTGCTCGGGTCGTTGTCTGCGGTGCGGTAAAGCTGTTCAAACAGCCGGTATTGCAGCGGCGAGGTGTCTTGAAACTCGTCAATCAGGGCCACCGGGTGCTGCGCAATCATGCGGGCGCGCAAGCGTTCGCCGTTCGGCCCGGCCAGCGCTTGGTCGAGGCGCTCCAGCATGTCTTGAAAGCCAAAGGTGCCAGCGTGCTGCTTCAGTTCAACCCGGCGCGCTTGGACGTGGGCGGCGGCGTGCAAGCGCAGTGCGGTGGCGGGGTCGGGCAGCGCTTTTTGCGCAGCAAGCAGGTCGGCAAAGGCTTGGAAATCGCTGGGTAGGGTGATCGGGGCGGCACCGTCTTTGCGTGCCTCCAGCAGACCGTCCGGGGCCAGCCGCCATTGCGCTGGGCCGGTTAAATCAAGGGGCAGGCTGTCAGCGCTGCGGGCCCACGCAGACAGGTCATTGAGCCATCCGGTGTAGTGGCGTGATGCCAGTTTGCGCCGGTCCCAGTCGCACACTTTGGGCGCAGTTTGGGCATCCAGCCAGTCTTGCATGGCTTGCGCGCGCGCCGCCCAACCGACTTTCAGCGCGGCGATAGCATCGCGGTAGGCCTGCATATGCTGCTGCACACATTCAGCCAGCGTGCCTGCGCCACTGCCGGGCAGTAGGGTTTGCTCGGCCAGCTTGTGCATATCATCCACCAAGGCAGCGACATTGCCCCACACCTTCAACACATCGTCGAGTGCTTCGCCGCGCAGGGGGTAGCACTGCTGGCGCCAGTAGTCTTGTGCGGCTTCGGTGTGGACGGCGTGCTCGTCAGCACTGAGTTCTTCGTCAAACAAGCAACCGCTGTCAAAAGCGTGTTCGCGCAACATCCGCTGGCACCACGCGTCGATGGTGTGCACTGCCGCGTCGTCCATGCCTTCCGCCGCCATCGCCAAACGCCAAGCGGCGCTGCGGCGCTCAATGCCTTCGGGGTAGGCGGCCAGCAAGTCGGCCAGAAATTCATCCTGCGCCGGCACCGCCCTCTCACCGCGAAAGCACTGCGCGGCTTCTATCAGCCGCGCACGAATGCGGTCAGACAACTCGCGCGTGGCGGCGCGGGTAAAGGTCATCACCAAGATGTCCGCCGGGCGCAGCGGCTGAGGAAAGGCGTTGGCACCGCCGTGACCGAGCACCAAGCGCAGGTACAGCGCGGCAATCGTCCACGTCTTGCCAGTGCCGGCGCTGGCTTCAATCAGGCGACTGCCCCACAGCGGAAAATCAATGGCCTGCAACGCGGTGCTAGGAGAATGTGTCGTCATACGGTGGTTCCTTCAACACTGGCCCTGTCTAAACTGCTCAGGCCGTGCGGCGTGGCGTGTACGTGGGTATTAGCCCATTCGGCCAGCGGCCCACAAAGGGTATGCGCCAGCCGTTCAAAACGGCCATCGTCGGTGAGCGCATCAAAGTCGGGGTACATCCGTCCCAAGCAAGGCTCGGCCACGTCGCCATCACGCTGGTAACCGCCGTCATAGGCAGCGGCAGCGACCACCGCCGCCGCTTCTTTGCCCGTCACCAATGCCAGTCCGGTGCGCAGTGCCAACGGCAACGGCCCGGCCATACCTTCGCGCCACGCGCGCAGCACCTCATCCAACGTAGCTTGGGCGCTGTCAGCATCCAACGGCGTAATGCGCAGCGTGGCATCGCGCCCCACCAAAATGCCATGCACCACTACGTCACTGGCGGCAGCCGCCAAACTGCGCACCCAAGCGGTGAGCAGCTTATCGGTGCGCAGCGTGCCTTTTTTAGCGTCTTGCAACAGCTTGGACGGGGTTAACTCCAGCCACACTGGGGCGTCGTCCGGGCCTTGTGTGCCTTCGCGCAGGTGATCCAGCCAGTCTTGCAGCAGCGGGTTTAGATTCTCTGGAGTGGCCGCGCCCTCTTTGTAGTGCAGCGGCACCCGCGCCATGGCGGTGGGGTGCTGCGCTTGCACGCGCTGCCAAGCCTGTAGCAGCGGCAACAAAATGGCTTCTAGCTGCGCTTGGGTGCGCTCGGCAAAGCCGCCCAGCGGCAGCCGACCGGCGCGGCGCAGGTTGTGCAGGCGCGTGCTCAACAAGGCCGCCAGTTCAGCGCTGAGGGTGTCGGCATCGACGCTGTGCAGCTGTGCCATATCGGTCAACACCTCGTCCACCAAGGTCTGCACTACGCCGTATTCCTCCAGCCCGCCCAAGCCAAAGGATTCGTCATCTGCCGGGTCTTCTTCCCGCGCATCGAACGCCACGCCCAGCCGCTCGCGGAAAAAAGTTTTGACTGGATTACGCAAAAACCGCGCCAGTTGGTCCACCGTCAGCGGCACGCTGACATCGGGCGTCCACGCGGTCAAGGGCGCAGCGGCGGTGGTTGTTGCTACGACTGCCACATCCACAGATGCCGACACAGCGTGCGCCGAGCGCCATTCGCGTGCATAGGTTTGCAGGCCGGGGGTGCCTTCAAAATAGCGCCGGCTAAACGGTTGCAACGGGTGTTCAGTGGTGCGCGGTGCCAGCACCTCGCCACTCCAGCCCGCAGCCAAATAGTCGCGCAGTTGCGACACCAGCACCGACGGCGGCTGTGCACTGTTGTCGCGCACGCTGTGCCCCGTCCAACTGACATACAGCACGCGCCGCGCCGACAGCAGCGCTTCGAGCATCAGCTGGCGATCGTCGCTCTGGCGCGAACGGTCGCCGGGGCGGTGCTGGCCCGGCAAGCCCATCAGGTCAAAGTCGCTGCGCGGCGCGCGGCGCGGGTAATCGCCATCGTTCATGCCCAGCAGACACACCACCTCAAACGGAATCGCGCGCATTGGCATCAGCGTGCAAAACGTCACGCCACCAGCCCGAAAACGCTGGCTCAACGCTGGCTCTTCCAGCGTGTCTAGCCACGCCTTGCGCGCTACCGCCAGAGGTACCGCTTCATCAAACTGTGCTTGTGCGCAGGCTTCTTGCCAACGGGTCAAAGCGTCATCCAACGCGGCCAACGTGTCGCGATCAGCATCGTCAGTCGGCGCGACCAAATCAGCCAACAGCGCGCGGCCGCGCTCGGCCCATTGCGCAGGTGTGGCCGGCACGCTGGCTTGCACGCGCCACAACTCAAGGCGGTGCAGCAAGCTGGCCAAGGCACCAGCCAATTCAGCCTCCAGCCCGCCGACTTCGCCATACGGCTGCAAGTCAGCAAACGGCGTAGTGCCGCTGGCGTAGCCGAGCAACATCCGGCGCAGACCAAAGGCGCTGGTGTTTTGCGCACCGCAAGCCGACAGCCCCAGACCGGAGCGCTGGGTTTCATTCAAGCCCCAGCGGATACCGGCACCAGCCATCCACTGTGTCAGCCGCCCCAGTGCATCGGGTGCCACACCAAAGCGCGCGGCCACGGCGGGCACATCGAGCAAATCACGCAATTCACTGAGCCGGCAGCGCTGCTGCGGCAGGCGCAACAACCATTCCAGCGCACTGACCAGCGGACTGCTGGCGCGCGCACTCAAGTCTGCGATATCAAACGGAATGAAGCGCTTATCGTGGCGGCCATACTGGCCAAACACGGCGCGAATCGCTGGTGCCATGGTGTCGATGTTCGGCACCATCACCACCACATCGCGCGGCTGCAACCGGTTGTCCGCCGATCGGTTGGCCAGCAAGGCCAGCAACTGGTCGTGCAGCACCTCAACTTCGCGAAGCGCGCTGTGCGCTTGGTGAAACACGATGGAGCGATCCAGCGCATCGGCTGTGAGCTTGGGGTGTTCGGCCAAGGGCCGCAGGTCGCGAATATGTTGCTGCACTTGCAGCAGCAGCGGTGCGCCCGGCGTGTCCTCCTCATCAAACAAATCTACGCGCGGCAGGGCAAAGCGCTGCTGTGCCTGCTCCGCGTCATCAAACTCATCCAGTTGGCGGACAAAATCGCGCCCTTGGCGACCCCACGCCGCCAGCAACGGATGGGCGTGGGCGTGCATATCTTCCAGCGGCAAGTCGACCAAATCACGCCCGGCGCGCAGCGGCTGGCGGCGGCGCTCTAGGCGCAGCAGGTCGCGCCCTTCCATGATGTCGGCCCAATGAAAGCGGCACGGGTTAGGAATCGCCAGCAGCACCTGGGTATGGCCGGCGAGCGCGGCCAGCATTTGCAGCACCGGCAGTGGCACATGTGAAGCGCCAAACAGCACCACGCGCCGCGCCACTGGTTGGTTCGGCTTGGCACCACGGCGCAGTTCCTCCAGCGCCCGCTGGTGAATCAGCGGGCGAATGGTACGGCGCTCGCGCTCGTCCAGCGATTCCATCACCGCGCGCCACAACAGCGGCTGCCATTGCTGATCGGGCGACACAACCAAATCGGGCCGACCGGGTGCGGCCAGCACATCGCGATCTGCAAACCAATCCACCAGCCAGTCGGGCCGATAGACTTGGTATTGGTCAAACAAATCGGCCAAGCGGCTGGCCAGTTGCAGCAAGCGGTCGGCACCACCAGGGCGCAAAAAGCGGGCTACTGGGGCAAATTCTGGCACTTCCAGCAGCCCCGGCAACAGCTGCATCAAGCGCCAGGTCAGCGGGGTTTTATCAACGGGAGACTGCGCCGGCACCTCGCTACGCCCCAGCACTTGGCGGTAGGTGCGCCACAAAAAGCGTCCAGGCAACTCGACACGGGCTGCCGCGCACACGCCGCCATGGCTCGCCAGCGCCATCTTGAACCACTCGGCCACGCCGTTGCTTTGCACCAAGACGATGTCTTCTTCCAAGGGCGACAGTGGGTGCTTTCGCAGCCAAGCAAAAACGGTGTCCGCAAGCGCTTCGGTACGATTGCTGTGCAGGGCAATCAGGCCCGGTTGAAGAGAAAGAGTGTTCACGGGAGCGGGCTTTCTGGGGATGCGGCGAGAAGGCAAGTAACTCGCCACAATAGCGCACGTATCGCTGTCTTACCCAGAAAACTGCGCAGATGTTGGATGTAGACCGAACAAATCAAACAGCCAAAAAAAATCCCACTTAAAAAGTGGGATTTTTAAATTGGTTGCGCGAGGAGGATTTGAACCTCCGACCTTTGGGTTATGAGCCCAACGAGCTACCAGACTGCTCCATCGCGCGGCAAGTGTTTAGTATAACCTATTTTTAGGCTTGTGTAGAAGTATTTTCTTCTGCAGCGGCGGTACCGCGATCCACCAACTCGACCAGAGCCATGGGAGCGTTGTCACCAACGCGGAAACCCATCTTCAAGATGCGGGTGTAACCACCGGGACGCGTATTGAAACGGGGACCCAGGTCGTTGAACAGCTTGGTGACCATGTCGCGATCGCGCAGGCGGTTGAATGCCAGGCGACGGTTGGCGACGGTGTCCACCTTGGCCAAGGTAATCATCGGCTCAACTACGCGGCGCAGTTCTTTAGCCTTAGGCAGGGTGGTCTTGATGGCTTCGTGCTGCAGCAGCGAATTCATCATATTCTGCAGCATTGCAAGGCGGTGCGAGCTGGTGCGGTTAAGTTTGCGGAGGCCGTGTCCGTGGCGCATGGTGCTTTTCCTTATATATCGTTAAATCGTGCAGCCGTATCAGGTACTGCCCGAGGCACTCCCCTGTATGGGGACCAAAATTATAGCTTAACGCTTATCCAAACCAGCTGGCGGCCAGTTTTCAAGCTTCATACCAAGGGTCAGGCCGCGCGAAGCCAGTACTTCCTTGATTTCATTGAGCGACTTACGGCCTAGGTTAGGCGTTTTGAGCAACTCGTTCTCGGTGCGCTGAATCAGATCACCGATGTAGTAGATGTTCTCAGCCTTGAGGCAGTTCGCCGAACGCACGGTCAATTCCAACTCATCGACAGGACGCAGCAAGATCGGGTCAAAGGTAGAAGCACCACGGGCCGGCGTACGCTCGCCAAAGTCTGGCAAGTCACCATCGCCCAGCTGTGCAAACACGGCCAGTTGTTCGACCAAAATCTTGGCCGATGCGCGCACGGCATCTTCTGCCGTGATGGCGCCATTGGTTTCGATCTCGACGACCAGCTTATCCAGGTCGGTACGCTGCTCAACGCGGGCGCTCTCGACCGTATAGCTGACGCGGCGCACAGGCGAAAAAGAGGCATCCAGCACAATCCGGCCAATCGACTTGGTCGACTCGTCGGCGTGGCGGCGCATACTGCCGGGCACATAGCCACGGCCTTTTTCTACCTTGATCTGCATGTCCAGCTTGCCACCTACCGACAGATGTGCAATCACATAATCAGGGTTAACAATCTCGACATCGTGTGGCGTCTGGATATCACGGGCTGTGACGACACCTTCACCATCCTTGCGCAGGCTGAGCGTGACTTCGTCGCGATTGTGCAGTTTGAACACAACGCCCTTGAGGTTCAACAAGATGTTGACTACATCTTCCTGAACGCCATCAATAGAAGAGTACTCATGCAGAACGCCTGCAATCGTCACTTCAGTCGCTGCATAACCCACCATGGACGAGAGCAAGATGCGCCGAATGGCATTGCCTAGGGTGTGGCCGTAACCGCGCTCGAACGGCTCCAAAGAGACCTTGGCACGGTTGTGTCCAAGCTGCTCTACATTGATAGCCTTGGGTTTCAGCAAATTTGTTTGCATTCAGACTTCCTCTCAATACCCCCAGCTCGTTACACCGGTAAGGCTGGTGAAGCGCCTAAACCGCGATGCCTCGCGGTTTAGGAACGTTTGTCGAAAATTTAGGCTGTGAACCTGCTGCGATTAACGCGAGTACAGCTCAACGATCAGGGATTCGTTGATGTCGGCACCGAATTCATCACGGTCTGGCACCTTCTTGAATACGCCTTGCGTCTTGCTCGCATCCACTTCGACCCAAGCAGGCATGCCCACTTGCTGTGCCAGTTGCAGTGCTTCCGCAATACGAGTTTGCGTCTTTGATTTTTCGCGCACAGCAATCACATCGCCGGCCTTGACCAAGTACGAAGGAATGTTGACCGATTGACCGTTCACGGTCATGGCCTTGTGCGAAACCATCTGACGTGCTTCAGCGCGGGTCGAGCCAAAGCCCATGCGATAGACAACGTTGTCCAGGCGACATTCCAGCAACCCCAACAGGTTGGCACCGGTGTTGCCCTTCTTGCGCTCTGCAGCCTCGAAGTAGCGGCGGAACTGCTTCTCCAGGATGCCGTACATGCGCTTGACCTTCTGCTTTTCACGCAGTTGCAGACCGTAGTCGGAGGTGCGCTGACCCGAAGTGCGGCCATGTTGACCGGGCTTGGAATCGAACTTCGACTTATCGGCAATCGAGCGGCGAGCGCTCTTGAGGAACAGGTCGGTGCCTTCACGGCGGGAGAGTTTGGCCTTGGGGCCTAGGTAACGTGCCACTTGAATATCCTTCTATGTCATCTTCCGCAAATTAATTGCGGGAGCCGTCTGCGGCGTTTTCACGGGCGCAGACGGCGGTGGGCTTCACTGATTAAATACGGCGGCGCTTTTGTGGGCGGCAGCCATTGTGCGGAACTGGCGTCACGTCGGAGATCGACGTAATGCGGATGCCCAGAGCACCGAGGGCACGCACTGAAGATTCGCGACCAGGACCGGGGCCCTTGATTTCGACATCAATGTTCTTGATCCCTTGTTCCATGGCAGCGCGGCCAGCCACTTCGGATGCCACTTGGGCAGCGAATGGAGTCGACTTGCGAGAGCCTTTGAAACCCTGACCACCGGAAGAGGCCCATGCCAAAGCATTGCCTTGACGGTCAGTGATGGTGATGATCGTGTTGTTGAACGATGCGTGCACGTGTGCAATACCGTCAGAAACGTTCTTGCGAACTTTCTTGCGGACGCGCTGGGAAGCGCTATTGGAAGGAGACTTAGCCATATGGTTCTTTCAATCTCTTTATTTTTTCAGCTGCGCTGCACCTTTGCGTGGACCCTTGCGAGTACGCGCATTAGTGCGGGTGCGCTGACCACGCATCGGCAGACCGCGACGATGGCGGAACCCCCGATAGCAACCGATGTCCATCAAACGCTTGATGTTCATCGTCGTCTCACGGCGCAGGTCACCTTCGATGGTGAACTGGGCAATGTGATCGCGAATTTTTTCGAGGTCACCATCCGTCAGATCTTTGATCTTTTTGGAATAGTCGATGCCGCAAGCTTCACAGATCTTGCGTGCGCGAGTGCGACCGATACCGAAAATGGCGGTTAAGCCAATTTCAGCATGCTTGTGCGGCGGAATATTGATACCAGCGATACGTGCCATGTGCGTCCTCTAATACTTTTCTAATCAACCCTGGCGCTGCTTGTGGCGCTGGTCGGTGCAGATCACACGGACCACACCCTTGCGGCGGATGATCTTGCAGTTACGGCAGATTTTCTTGACCGAAGCCGAGACTCTCATTTCATTCTCCTAAAACTTATCGTGTATTTTGGTCAGCTTGACCAAAATACCTCGATGCCCGCGAAATTTCGGGGGACGTTAATTGACTACCCTGCATTGTCCCATGAACCATGCAGATGGGTTTTCACCTGCAGATCGTCGGCCAACACCCCAAACTCAACCCGCAGCACCCGCCTTGAAGTTGGCTTTTTTCAGCAACGATTCATACTGCTGTGACATCAGGTAGTTTTGCACTTGGGCCATGAAGTCCATAGTGACCACCACGATGATCAGCAGCGAAGTGCCACCGAAATAGAAAGGAACGTTGTACTTCAGGATCATGAATTCAGGCAACAGACACACGAATGTGATGTAGACCGCCCCTGCCAGCGTCAAACGAACCAAGATCTTGTCGATATACCGAGCAGTTTGTTCACCCGGGCGAATGCCTGGAATGAAAGCACCACTCTTCTTCAGGTTGTCTGCCGTCTCTCTGCTATTGAACACCAAGGCGGTATAGAAGAAGCAGAAAAAGATGATGGCAGCAGCATAGAACATCACGTAAACAGGCTGACCTGGGGTCAAAGCACCCGAGATGTCCTTCAACCAGCGCATGGACTCACCGGCACTGAACCAATTCACGATCGTCGCTGGCAACAGAATGATCGAAGAAGCAAAGATGGGAGGAATCACACCTGCCATATTCAGCTTCAAGGGCAAATGCGAAGACTGCCCACCATACACCTTGTTGCCCACCTGACGGCGTGCGTAGTTCACCAGAATCTTGCGCTGACCACGCTCGACAAACACCACGAAGTAAGTGACCAACGCCACGACCAGGACAATGAAGATGGCAGCAACGATGCTCATAGCACCCGTACGAACCAACTCCAGCAAGCCACCAATCGAGCCTGGCAAACCAGCAGCAATGCCGGCAAAAATCAGGATCGAGATGCCATTGCCCAAACCGCGCTCAGTGATCTGCTCGCCCAGCCACATCAGGAAGATGGTGCCTGCCGTCAGACTGACCACAGCCGTCATGCGAAAGCCAAAACCTGGTGTCAACACCAACCCGGCAGAGCTTTCCAGCGCCACGGCAATGCCGAGGGACTGGAACAGTGCCAAGGCCAAAGTTCCATAACGCGTGTACTGCGTGATCTTGCGGCGACCGGACTCACCTTCCTTCTTCATCTGCTCGAAGGTTGGCACAGCATAGGTCATGAGCTGCATGATGATCGACGCCGAGATATACGGCATGATCCCCAATGCAAACACCGTGAAACGCGACAGCGCTCCACCCGAGAACATGTTGAACAAGTTCAGAATGCCGCCCTGCTGGCCACTGAACAGCTGCTTAAGCTGCGCTGGATCGATACCGGGCACGGGGATATGCGCCCCGACACGATAAATCACCAGCGCCATCAAGAGAAAAACCAGCCGGCGACGCAAGTCGCCGAACTTGCCGGTTTTTGCTATTTGAGCTGCGCTAGTTGCCACTGGTGCTTTCCTTCAAACAGATTCAGGCGATGCTGCCGCCAGCGGCTTCAATTGCTGCCTTGGCGCCGGCGGTAGCGCCGATGCCATTGAGCTTGACTGCCGTGCTGATTTCACCGCTCTTGATGACCTTGACCACGCGGATCAATTGACCCACGAGACCGGCTTGCTTGAGCACCAGCATGTCCACTTCGGCCAGACCGAGCTGGCCCAGGGCCGTCAAGGTGACTTCAGCGTTGAACTTGAGCGTCGTCGATTTGAAACCACGCTTGGGCAGACGGCGCTGCAAAGGCATTTGACCGCCTTCGAAGCCCACCTTGTGGTAGCCACCCGAACGCGATTTTTGACCTTTGTGACCACGACCAGCGGTCTTGCCCAGACCGGAGCCAATGCCCCGACCGACGCGACGCCGAGCGTGCTTAGATCCGGCTGCGGGTTTGATGGTATTGAGTTGCATCATCAACCTCTCAGAGGACTTTGACCAGATAACTGATCTTGTTAATCATGCCGCGCACTTCAGGGCTGTCCTGGAGTTCGCTGACACTGTTGAGCTTGCGCAGGCCCAGGCCACGCACGGTGGCGCGGTGGGATTCTTTCGTGCCAATCGGGCTGCGAACCAGCTGGACTTTCACGGTTGCTTGTGTAGTCATCGTCATGGCTCCTGTCAGACGAAGAGGTCTTCGACCGATTTGCCGCGCTTAGCTGCCACTGCACCAGGGGTGGTGGAGTTGGTAAGCGCGTCAAACGTGGCACGGACCATGTTGTAAGGGTTCGAGGAACCATGGCTCTTGGCCACAATATCCGTCATGCCCATCACTTCGAACACGGCACGCATGGGGCCGCCAGCAATGATGCCGGTGCCCTTGGGGGCTGGCATCATGACTACGGAAGCGGCGCCATGGTGGCCCGCGACTTGGTGGTGGATCGTGCCGTTCTTCAACGACACCTTCACCATGTTGCGACGGGCCTCTTCCATGGCCTTTTGCACGGCAGCAGGCACTTCCTTGGATTTGCCCTTGCCCATGCCGACGCGGCCTTCGCCATCACCAACGACCGTCAAGGCAGCAAAACCGAGAATACGGCCGCCCTTGACGACTTTGGTGACGCGGTTGACCGCAATCATCTTCTCGCGCATTCCGTCGTCGCGACCTTCGTCTTGGACTCGGGGTTGAAATTTAGCCATTTTTTATTCCGTTCCGCTTAGAACTGCAGGCCAGCTTCACGGGCAGCATCGGCCAAAGCCTTGACGCGGCCGTGATAGGCAAAGCCCGCACGATCAAATGCAACCTTCTCAACGCCGGCGGCCTTAGCCTTTTCGGCGATGCGCTTACCGATGATTTGCGCAGCAGCGGCGTTGCCGCCCTTGCCTGCACCACCCAGCGATTGGCGAATTTCTGCTTCGGCGGTGGACGCAGTAGCGATCACCTTGGTGCCGCAGCCGGAAATCACCGTAGCGTAAATATGGAGGTTCGTACGATTCACCGTCAAACGCGCCACGCCTTGCTGTGCAATGCGGATGCGGGTCTGACGGGCCCGGCGAAGACGCTGCTCTTTCTTGGTCAACATGTTGCAGCTCCTTATTTCTTCTTGGTCTCTTTGATCGTGACTTTTTCGCCCGTATAACGGATGCCCTTGCCCTTGTAGGGCTCGGGTGGACGAATAGCACGGATCTCAGCAGCGATCTGGCCGACCACTTGGCGGTTAGCACCCTTGATCACCACTTCTGTGGGGATGGGAGTAGCCACGGTGATGCCGGCAGGCATCGTCTTATTGACCGGGTGCGAATAGCCCACGGACAAATTCAAGACAGCGCCGTTGGCTTGGGCCTTGAAACCCACGCCGATGAGCGTCAGCTTCTTTTCGAAGCCTGCGCTGACACCTTGCACCATGTTGTTAACCAACTGGCGAATGGTGCCGCTCATGGCATTGGCATCACGGGAGTCGTTGGCAGGCTCAAAAGAGAGCTTGCCTTCGTTGTTGGTCACTTTGACCAAGGCGTTTTGTGCCATGGTCAACAAACCACCAGCGCCTTTGACGCTGATTTGAGCAGCTTCAATCGACACATCCACGCCTGCGGGGATGGTGACTGGCATTTTTGCGATACGGGACATTTCAGTTACTCCTCAATGTCTCGATTTAAGCCACGTAGCAAAGCACTTCGCCACCGACACCGGTTGCGCGCGCTTTACGATCGGTCATCACACCCTTGGGCGTGGTAACGATGGCCACACCCAAGCCATTCATGACGTGGGGGATGGAATCTCGGCCTTTGTACACGCGCAGGCCGGGACGGCTCACACGCTCGATACGCTCGATCACCGGGCGACCGGCGTAGTACTTCAGGGCGATTTCAATTTGGGACTTGCCAGCTTCGGTTTTGACTTCGAATCCGTCAACATAACCCTCGTCCTTGAGCACCTGGACGATAGCGATCTTCACTTTGGAAGATGGCACCGCCACGGTGGCCTTGGAAACCATTTGGGCATTGCGGATGCGGGTCAGCAAGTCAGCGATGGGATCACTCATGCTCATGTTTAATCTCTCCTGCCTGCTTACCAGCTGGCTTTGGTGACACCGGGGATGTCGCCTGCAAAAGCCAGTTCGCGGATCTTGGCGCGAGCCAAGCCGAATTGACGGAAAGTACCGCGGGGACGACCGGTGATTGCACAACGGTTGCGCTGGCGCGTCGGGTTAGCGTTGCGCGGGAGCTTCTGCAGACCCAAACGGGCTGCTTCACGCTCTTCGTCGCTGCGCTTGGCATCGTTAGCAATGGCCTTGAGTTCGGTATGCTTTGCGGCGTACTTTTCTACCAGGTTCTTGCGCTTGAGTTCACGTTGGATCAGAGCTGCTTTAGCCATACGTTGCCTCAGTTCTTGAACGGAAAACGGAAGCCGGTGAGCAGTGCTTTGCACTCTTCATCGGACGTGGCCGTTGTGGTGATGCTGATATTGAGACCGCGCAGGGCGTCAACCTTGTCGTACTCAATTTCAGGGAAGATGATCTGCTCTTTCACGCCGACGTTGTAGTTGCCACGGCCGTCGAAAGCGCGACCGGAGATACCACGGAAGTCACGGACACGGGGCAGCGCCACGGTAACGAAACGGTCGAGGAATTCGTACATCTGCACGCCGCGCAGAGTCACCATGCAACCAATAGCCTGGCCTTCGCGGATCTTGAAACCAGCGATAGCTTTCTTGGCCAAGGTGACCACGGGCTTTTGGCCGGCAATCTTGGTCAGATCAGCTACGGCGTTGTCCATGACTTTCTTGTCAGCAACAGCTTCGCTCACACCCATATTGAGTGTGATCTTGCTCAGACGCGGAACCTGCATTGGCGAGGTGTAGCCGAACTGCTCCATCAGAGCCGGGGCGATTTTTTCGCGGTAGTGTTTTTGGAGTCGTGCCATTTATTGCTCCTTAGGCCGTCTTGACTTCAGCGCCGCTGGACTTAAACACGCGCACGTGCTTGCCGTCTGCCTGCAACTTGATACCAACGCGGTCACCCTTGCCCGTAGCAGCGTTAAAAACGGCCACATTGGACTGGTGAATAGGCATAGCCTTTTCCACGATACCGCCAGTCGTACCCTTCATGGGGTTTGGCTTGACGTGCTTTTTGACCAGGTTGATGCCTTCCACGACTAAGTGGGTCTCATCTTTGCGCAGCGCAACTACGCCACGCTTGCCTTTGTCGCGCCCGGTGAGGACGATAATTTCGTCGCCCTTGCGAATCTTGTTCATCGCGCTGTCCTTAGAGAACTTCAGGAGCCAAGGACACGATCTTCATGAACTTTTCGGTGCGCAGCTCGCGCGTCACCGGTCCAAAGATACGGGTGCCAATGGGCTCCAGCTTTGCATTGAGCAACACCGCAGCGTTGCCATCGAATTTGATGAGCGAACCATCGCCACGGCGGATGCCCTTGGCAGTACGCACCACCACAGCGCTGTAAACCTCGCCTTTTTTGACGCGGCCACGCGGTGCGGCTTCTTTGATGCTCACCTTGATGATGTCACCCACGCTGGCGTAACGACGACGCGAGCCACCCAGCACCTTGATGCACAGGACGGACTTCGCGCCGGTGTTGTCGGCAACGTCTAACCGAGTTTCTGTCTGGATCATGTATTTATTCCCAACTTGCACCAGATGACAAACGGCCCCGGAGAACTTCTCAAGGGCTGCCAATCAGCCAGTCAGTCTTGGGCCCGTCGTCCACGTTGCAAACCATTTGCATCGCTTCTTGCTGGGCAGAGACTTCGCCTTTTTATGAGCGAAGCCCGCTATTTTGCCAAAACAGTCCTGCTGCGTCAAGCATTTTTCATCCCTCACCGCGAGGGAAGCTGCAAATACTGTGCGGCCAAAGCGACAAAAGCCGCCAACTGCGGATCGGCGCCGGTTTCTTGTTGGAGCAGCACGGCCACGGCAGGCGCCAGCGTGGCCGCCAGTCGCGCATCCAGGAACAACGTGCGCCAGCGCCGTGCTAGCACGTCTTCCACCGTGCGCGCGTACTCGTAGCGCGCGGCAAAGCGCACCATGGCCTCGTTCAAACCGCTGCCCAAGTCGTTGGCCGCTCCCGCCAAGCTGCGCACGGCGTCGGCCTCGCCACCATACGAGTGCCAGCCCTGCGCATCGCAGAGTCGGTGCTGCACCGGCCCGGCGGGAGCACCCACCAACGGCAAATGCACCGTGACGCCGCCGACCCGGGGCTGCAGCACGCCGCAAGTGAAGCATTTTTGCAACACATCCTCCGCCATCAGGCGATACGTCGTCCATTTGCCGCCGGTCACCGTGACCAGACCACTGGGGCTGGCCAGCACCGTGTGCTCGCGGCTCAGGTTTTGCGTGTGCTGGCCGTCGTCGCCCAGCGGCTTGACCAGCGGGCGCAGACCGACCCAGAGGCTGCGGATGTCCTGCGCTGTCGGCGCGCGGCGCAAGTAACGCGCCGACTCGCCCAGGATGAAAGCCACTTCCGCATGGAACGGCCGCGGCTCGTATTCAACATTAGGGCGCGGACTGTCGGTGGTGCCCAGAATGAGCTTGCCCAGCCACGGCACGGCAAACAGCACGCGGCCATCCGCCGTCTTGGGCACCATCAGTGCGTGGTTGGTCGGTAAAAACTCGCGATCGACGACGATGTGCATGCCCTGGCTCGGCGCCACCAGCGATGGGGCCGGGCGCTGCATCGCCGCACCGTCTTGCTGGCGCAAGGCATCAACCCAAACACCGGTGGCATTGACCACACAGCGCGTGCGCAGCGTGTAGGGCTGGCCGGTTTCGGCATCTTGGCAGACCACGCCGGCGACGCGTCCGTCCGTGTGCAACAGCTCTTTGGCCGCGCAATAGTTGACCAGCAAGGCGCCGCGCTGCGCGGCCGTGCGCGCCAGCGCCAGCGCAAAACGGGCATCGTCAAACTGGCCGTCCCAGTATTTGACGCCGCCCTTCAGCCCTTGGGGCCGCGCCGTTGGCAGGCAGTGCAACGTTTGCTCACGGCTCAAAAATTCGGTGTGGCCCAAGCCGGCCTCGCCGGCCAGCGCGTCGTACATCTTCAGTCCCGCGCCATACAACGGCGCCTCCCAGTAGTGGTACGACGGCAGCACAAACGCCAGCGGCTGCGCCAAATGCGGTGCGTTGCGCAATAGCGTGCTGCGCTCGTGCAGCGCTTCGTGCACCAGCGTCAGGTTGCCCTGCGCCAAATAGCGCACGCCGCCGTGCACCAGCTTGGTCGAGCGCGACGAGGTGCCCTTGGCAAAGTCGTGCGACTCAATCAGCGCTACGCTAAAACCCCGCGCCGCCGCATCCAGCGCCACGCCCAGCCCGGTCGCACCACCGCCGACCACCACCATGTCGTACACCACCGGCTGCGCCAGCCGGACCAGCAGCTCGGCGCGGTCCGTGGACAAAGGCAAAGGCGCAGAAGAAGAAATGGTCATAGCGTCACCCAAAAAAGCACAGCCAGCCGATTGTGCCCGCGCAGCTGACACGCCCACGACAAATCAAAAATAATAGCTACTAGCGCACGCACCCATTGGGCCAGAGGCACTTTTCACTCTTATTCATGCGTTACGCTGGCGCAGCGCCAGTCGAGCCACTATCCTTGCCCACCATGACCTACCTGCTCGCCCTCGACCAGGGCACCACCAGTTCACGCAGCCTCATTTTTGATGCCCACGGCGCCATCGTCGCTCAGGCACAGCAAGAACTGGCACAAATCTACCCGCGCCCCGGCTGGGTTGAGCACGACCCGTGGGAGATTTGGCGCACGCAGCTCGCCACCGCGCGCAGCGCCCTGCAACAAGCCGGCGTCCAAGCCAGCGCGGTGCGCGCCGTCGGCATCACCAACCAGCGCGAAACCACCGTGCTCTGGCACCGCGCCACCGGCCAGCCGATCCACCACGCCATCGTCTGGCAAGACCGGCGCGCCGAGCCCGCTTGCGCGGCACTGCGGGCACGCGGCTGGGCCGACCGCCTCCAGCAAAAAACCGGGCTGTTGATCGACGCTTACTTTTCCGCCACCAAGCTGCAATGGCTACTGGAGCATGTCCCCGGCGCCCGCACCCAAGCCGAGCGCGGCGAGCTGGCGTTTGGCACCGTGGACAGCTGGCTGATCTGGAACCTAACGCACGGCGCGCGCCATGTCACCGACGTCAGCAACGCCAGCCGCACGATGCTGTTCAACGTCCACCGCAATCAGTGGGACGACGAACTGCTGGAGCTGCTGCAGATTCCGCGCGCGCTGCTGCCCGAAGTGCTGCCGTCGGTCGCCGACTTTGGTGCCACGCACGCCGACGTGCTAGGCAGTGCCATCGCCATTGGCGGCGTGGCCGGCGACCAGCAAAGCGCGCTGTTTGGCCAAGCCTGCTTTTCTGCCGGCATGGCCAAAAACACCTACGGCACCGGCTGCTTTTTGCTGATGCACACCGGCACGCAGTTCCAAACCTCACACAACGGCCTGCTGACCACCAGCGCAGCGCAAACCAGCGCGCAGCCCGCCTTTGCGCTGGAGGGCAGCGTGTTTGTCGGCGGCGCGGTGGTGCAGTGGCTGCGTGACGGCCTGCACGCCATCGAGCACAGCAGCCAAGTACAAGCGCTGGCCGAAAGCGTGCCCGACGCCGGCGGTGTGGTGATGGTGCCGGCCTTTACCGGCCTGGGCGCGCCCTACTGGCAGCCGGAAGCGCGCGGCGCCCTCACTGGCCTGACGCGCGGCAGCACGCTGGCGCACATCGCCCGCGCCGCGCTCGACAGCATCGCCTACCAAAGCACCGCCCTGCTGCAAGCCATGGCCCGCGACACCGTGGCCGCCGGCGGCCAACCGCTGCGCGAATTGCGCGTCGATGGCGGTGCTTGCGTCAACGATTTACTGATGCAATTTCAGGCCGACCTGCTCGGCATTCCGGTGGTGCGCCCGGTCATCACTGAAACCACCGCGCTGGGCGCGGCCTACTTGGCCGGACTGGCCTGTGGCGTCTATGGCGGCACCGACGAACTGACCACTTTATGGCGTGCCGAGCGCCGCTTTGAACCGCGCATGGCTGCTGCACAAGCGCAAGAACATATGGCGCGCTGGGAGCACGCGGTGCGCCAAGCCACGGCGCCCTGACCAGCGCTCGCTACCATCGACACCTTCTCTGCTTTTGCCCACCCCTGCCATGTCCACACCCTCTGCCGCCGCCAGCACTTCAGCCACTGCCACCGCCCCGACCATCGCCTTCATTGGCGGCGGCAACATGGCCAGCGCCATCATGGGCGGACTGATTCGCCAAGGCATGGCGCAAAGTCAAATCGAGGTGGTCGAGCCGTGGGAAGACGCCCGCGCCGCACTGCAATTGCAATACGACATCACCGCCCAAGCCCTGCCCGGCCCCCAGTTAGCCCGCGCCAGTTTGGTGGTCTGGGCGGTGAAACCGCAAACCTTCAAAGACGCCGCCGCGCAAGTACGCTCCTACACGCCCGACGCCGTGCACCTGAGCGTCGCCGCTGGCATCCGCAGCAGCAGCTTGGTGCAGTGGTTGGGTAGCGAGCGCATCGTGCGCGCCATGCCTAACACCCCGGCCCTCATCGGCCAAGGCATGACGGCGCTGTACGCGCGCCCCGGCATCAGCGCGGCTGAGCGCCAGCAGGTCGAGCAGGTGTTGGCCCCCACCGGCCAACTGCTGTGGGTGGAGCACGAAGTACAGCTGGACGCCGTCACCGCGCTGTCGGGCTCCGGCCCGGCGTATGTGTTTTATTTCCTGGAAGCAATGACACAGGCCGGTGTTGATATGGGCCTGTCCGCTGCCCAAGCACACCAGTTGGCGGTGGGCACTTTTGCCGGCGCGTCGGAGTTGGCACGGCGCTCGGACGAATCACCTGCTGTGCTGCGCCAGCGCGTCACTTCCAAGGGCGGCACCACCTACGCCGCGCTGCAGTCGATGGAGAGCGACCACATCGGCCCGTTGATCCAAAACGCCCTGCGCGCCGCCCAGCAGCGCGCGCGTGAGTTGGGGGATGAGTTCGGCGCTTGAAGCAAAACCATAGCTGGTAGCGCTGGTGTTTAAAGGATTTCAGACATAAAACTATCTGAATCGCTTTAAATACTTGCCCTAGCAGCTATCAATTTAAATAATCAGCGCAGCGCGTAGCTCAGTGCAATGCCGGCAAACAGCGTGAAACCAATCCAGTGGTTCTCCCGAAACGCCTTAAAACAGCCCTCGCGCGTGCGCAAACGGATCAGCCACCAGTGCCACACCACCTGCGCCAATACCAACACCATTGCTATATAAAACAGAGCGCCTAACGCAAGCGGCACCAGGGCTAGCGCCCAAAATACCATAAACAGCAGATAAAACAGCACCACGCCGGCCACATCCCACCGGCCCAGCGTGATGGCCGAGGTGCGCATCCCCAGCTTCAAATCGTCATCACGATCGACCATGGCGTATTCGGTGTCGTAGGCCAGCACCCAGAACAGGTTGCCCAGCCACAGCCACCAGGCCACGGGCGGCACAGCGCTCTGCACCGCAGCAAAGGCGATCAGGATGCCGAAGTTGAAGGCAATGCCCAACACGGCCTGCGGCATGGCAAAAAAGCGCTTGGTGAACGGGTACAAGACCGTCACCAACAAGGCCGGCACCGACCACGCCACCGCAGCCCATGTGGTGGTCAACACCAGCGCCAGCGCCAGCAGCGCCAGCACCGCGCCGACCACCAGCGCCTCTTTCACCGAGATTTGCCCCGAGGTAATCGGCCGCTGCACCGTGCGTTTGACGTGGCGGTCAAAGTTGCGGTCGGCCACGTCGTTGATGCAGCAACCGGCGCTGCGCATCAGGATGGTGCCGAGTGCAAACACGGCCAGCAGGTGCCAACCCGGAAAGCCCTCCGCCGCCAGCCACAGCGCGCTCAGCGTCGGCCAGATCAGCACCAGCCAGCCGGCGGGGCGGTTCCAGCGGATCAAATCAAGGTACAGAGACAAACGGCTGCGCGCGGGAGGGGTCATGCCAACAAAAGGATGGTGAAAAACAAAAACCGGCCACGAAGGCCGGTCAGAGTCAATACTTTACCGCAGGCTCAATCAAACGGCTGTGGGCGCTTGGTCTTGTCGCTGGACGGCGGCAGGATGGGCAGCATCATTTTGGGCTGATCGCCGGTCAGGGTCTTCAAGAAGGCGACGATTTTGCCGTTCTCATCGTCCGAGAATTTGCGGCCCAGTTGCAGGCGGCCCATCACGTCCACGGCTTGGGCCAGCGTGTCAGCCGAACCGTCGTGGAAGTAGGGGTAGGTCAGCTCGACGTTGCGCAGCGTCGGCACCTTGAAGTTGAAGCGATCGGCATCGTTGCCGGTGACCGCCGAGCGACCTTCCGCCACGCTGGTGGTCTTGAAGGGCTCGACGACACCCATCTTCTGGAACGAGTTGCCACCCACGTTGGGGCCGTTGTGGCAGGCGACGCAGCCGCTGTCTTTGAACAATTTGTAGCCGGCCAGCTCATCGTTCTTCAAGGCTTTTTTGTCGCCCTTGAGCCACTTGTCAAAACGCGCATTCGGCGTGACCAGGGTTTCTTCAAATGCGGCGATGGCGGTGGTTACTTCGGCAATGCTCAGCTTGTCGTGGCCAAAGACGGTCTTGAACTCGCTCACATACGACGGAATGGAGCGCAGCATGTCGATGGCCAACTCGTGCGTGAAGGCCATTTCGCCCGGGTTGGCAATCGGGCCGCCGGCCTGCTCTTTCAGGTCTTTGGCGCGGCCATCCCAAAACTGCGCCAGGTTCAGGCTGGAATTGAGCACCGTGGGCGAGTTGATCGGGCCTTGCTGCCAGCGGTCGCCAATCGAGGTCTTGATATTGTCCGAGCCGCCCATGCTCAGGTTATGGCAGGAATTGCAGGAAATAAAACCCGATTTGGACAGGCGCGGATCAAACCACAGCTTTTTGCCCAGCTCCACCTGCGCCGGCTGCGTCACCTTAGCGGCAGCGATGGGCTGGATGGGCTCTTGCGCCATGGCAGGAGCGGCGCACAGCAGCGCGGCGGCACACGATACGGCGCCTAGCGCCCAACGAAAAGAATAAACAGTCATTATTAATTCCTCTTTTATTTGAGTGAAAAATATTCGGAATGGTATTTATTGAAAATTCAATTAACACCTTATCTGGATAAATTCTTACACATTTTTAAATCAGTTATTTAATAATTAACTGATTTACTCATGGCAATATGAATTGCATATCGCAAATCCAATTTACACCATTGATATGCATCAAATTCCATAGCATTCAACGCCAAGCCTTGGACGGCAAAAGCAAAACGCCGGTGGCGCCCGTGTAGGGCACCAGCGGCGTTGGCCTGTATCCGTCAGGCGCCCTGCGGCGCACCGACGGTGCGGCGACTTACTCTTCCAGCAGCGAGCGCAGCATCCAGGCGGTTTGCTCGTGCACCGTCATGCGCTGGGTCAGCAGGTCGCAGGTCGGCTCATCGCCGACCTTGTCGGCGGCGGGGAACAGCTGGCGCGCGGTGCGGGCCACGGCCTCATGGCCTTGCACCAGCAGGCGCACCATTTCCAGCGCCTTGGGCGGCTGCGAGGGTGCGTCAGGGATGCTGGCCAGCTTGCCAAAGTCGGCGTACGAGCCCGGCGCCACATGACCGAGCGAGCGGATGCGCTCGGCGATCGGATCGACCGCATTCCACAGCTCGGTGTACTGGCCCATGAACATCAGGTGCAGGGTATTGAACATCGGCCCGGTGACGTTCCAGTGGAAGTTGTGCGTCGTCAGGTACAGCGTGTAGGTATCGGCCAGCAGGTGCGATAGGCCTTGGGCAATCGCGGCGCGGTCTTTGTCGCTGATGCCGATGTTGATGTTGATGTGGGTGGCAGAAGCGGTATTGGCTGGCGCTTTGGGCGCTGCTTTGGACACTGCTTTGGATGCTTTGGCCATGGTTTTCTCCGTTGGGTGGGAATAAAAATTATGACAGCCGCGCCACGCCCGGCAATTCGCAGGCGTAGATGGCGTTGCGCAGCGCGGCAATGGCTTCGTAGCGCGTGAAGCTGCGCCGCCAGGCCAGTACCACGCGGCGCAGCGGTGGCGCGCCGCCGTCGCTCTCGCGCACGGGCAGATAGCGGATATAGGTTTCATCGCTTTGGCGGCGGCGGGTATCGGCCAGCAGCGCCTCGCGCGGCACGGCCAGGCGCGGCACCAGCGTCACACCCATGCCAGCGGCCACCATGTGCTTGATGGTCTCCAGCGACGAGCCTTCAAACGCCTTGCGAATGCCTTCGGTCTGGTTGTTGCCATAGCGGGCAAATTCGGGGCACACCTCCAGCACGTGGTCACGAAAGCAGTGGCCGGCGCCCAGCAGCAGCATGGTTTCGTTTTTCAGCTGCTCGGCACTGACGCTGTCTTGTGCGGCCAGCGCGTGCGTGCTGGGGACTGCCGCCAAAAAAGGCTCGTCATACAGCGGTGCCATGGCCAGACCGGCATCAGGAAACGGCTCGGCCAGGATGGCGCAGTCGATCTCGCCGGTGCGCAGCATCTCCAGCAGTTTGATGGTGAAGTTCTCTTGCAGGATCAGCGGCATCTGCGGGGTGCGCTCAATGGAACGGCGCACCAGTTCGGGCAGCAGGTAGGGGCCGATGGTGTAGATCACGCCCAGCGTCAGCGCGCCGGCCACCGGGTCTTGACCGCAGCGCGCCATCTCCTTGATGGCGGCGGCCTGCTCCAGCACGCTTTGCGCCTGGCGCACAATTTTTTCGCCCAGCGGTGTCACCGTCACTTCACTGGCGCTGCGCTCAAACAGCTTGACCTCCAGTTCTTCCTCCAGCTTCTTGATGGCGACGGACAACGTCGGCTGGGAGACATGGCAGGTCTCGGCGGCGCGGCCAAAATGCTTTTCACGGGCCACGGCAACGATGTATTTGAGTTCGGTGAGGGTCATGGGGGTCTAGCGTGTGTCCGGTTCAGGCCTTGAGGTAATCTGATTTCCCCCCCAGCCAGCGCGCCACATGCTGCGCGGCGAGTGGGGGGAAGCGGTCAAGCATAAGCGGCGCCACGGCGCGCGCCCACTCCAGCAATGCAATATCGGTGGCAAGGTCGGCAAAGCGCAACAGTGCATCCCCCGACTGGCGGGCACCCAGAAATTCGCCAGGCCCGCGAATTTCCAGGTCGCGCCGGGCGATTTCAAAACCGTCGTTGGTTTCTGCCATCGCGCGCAGGCGTTCTTTAGCGGTTTCACCGACGCGGCCGCTGTCGTTGGTGGCGTAGAGCAGTACACAGGCCGAGGCCGCCGCGCCGCGCCCGACGCGCCCACGCAACTGGTGCAACTGCGACAGGCCAAAGCGCTCGGCGTGTTCGATGACCATCAGCGAGGCATTGGGCACGTCCACGCCGACCTCGATCACCGTGGTGCTGACCAGCACACCGATGCGCCCGGCGCTGAACTCGGCCATCACGGCCTTTTTCTCGCTGCCCGCCATGCGCGAGTGCAGCAAGCCCACGGACACCCCTGGCAAGGCTTCGCTCAGGTCGGCGTGCGTGGCGGTGGCGTTGGAGAGGTCGAGCGCTTCGCTTTCTTCGATCAGCGGACACACCCAATACACCTGCCGTCCGGCGTTCACCTGGGCACCGATGCGCGCAATCACCTCGTCCTTGCGGCTATCGGCAATCAGCTTGGTGACGATGGGCGTGCGCCCCGGTGGCAGCTCGTCGATCACCGACACGTCCAAATCGGCGTAGTAGCTCATGGCCAGCGTGCGCGGAATCGGTGTGGCGCTCATCATCAGCAGGTGCGGCTCCATGCCGTGGGCAGCCAGTTTTTGCCGCAGCGCCAAGCGCTGGGCGACACCAAAGCGGTGCTGCTCGTCGATGATGGCCAGCGCCAGGTTCTTAAAGCGCACCTGCTCCTGGATAACGGCGTGCGTGCCGATCACCAGCGCGGCCTCGCCGCTTTCCACCAGCGCCAGCATGGCGGCGCGCTCCTTCTTTTTCTGGCCGCCGACCAGCCAGGCGACGCAGCGGCCATGCACCGCCAGCAGGGGTTCCAGCCAGCCAATCAACTTGGCAAAGTGCTGCTCGGCCAGGATTTCCGTCGGCGCCATCAGCGCGCACTGCCAGCCAGCATCCATGGCGATGCAGGCGGCCAGCGCTGCCACCACGGTTTTGCCCGAGCCGACGTCACCTTGCAGCAGGCGGTGCATGGGCACGGCGCGCGCCAAATCAGCGGCGATTTCTGCGCCGACGCGGCGCTGCGCCGCCGTCAGGTCAAACGGCAGCACCGCCAGCAATTGCTCGTGCAACGGCAACGCGTCTGCCGTGGCCGGCGCCGGCTGCAACACCGGCGCACGCAGGCGGTCGCGCTCGCGGCGCGATTGCTGTTGTGACAGCTGCTGCGCCAGCAGTTCTTCGGCCTTGAGCCGCTGCCACGCCGGGTGGCTGTGGTCTTCCAGCGTCGCCAGCGCGACGTCGGGCGCGGGGTGGTGCAGAAAGGTGAGCGCATCGCGCAGGCTGGGCAAGGGCTGCAAGCCGTTTTGACCATAAAACGCCATCGGCGGCGCGGGCAACTGCGGCGCCAGGGTTTCGGCCCATTCAACACGCTGCAACGCCGTCACCACAGCGCGGCGCAAATAGGCCTGCGGCAGGGCTGCCACCGTGGGGTACACCGGCGTCAGCGCGCGGGGCAGTTCACCGCCGGCAGCGCGAAATGCCGGGTGCAGCATCTGCCGCCCCCAGAAGCCACCCTTGACTTCGCCGCGAATGCGCAGCTGTGCACCCACCGCCAGCGCCTTCAGGTGCGAGGGATAGAAGCTAAAAAACCGCAGCTCGCAGGTGGCGCTGCCATCGTCCACCGCCACCACCAGCTGGCGGCGCGGGTGCAGTTGCACATCGCACGCCGTCACCGTGGCCTCGATCTGCACCACGCTGCCCTCACGCGCGTTTTTCAGCGGCGTAATGCGGGTTTCATCCTCGTAGCGCAGCGGCAAGTGCAGCGCCAGGTCGATCGGACGCACCAGGCCCATCTTCTGCAGGGCTTTTTGGGCCGGGCTGGGGCTGGATTTGGCCGATGGCTTCGGGCCGGAAGAAGGCGGGGTGGCGGCAAACATGTTGGAAAAAGATTAACATGGTTACCTTTAATTACAAGCTGACGCTACAAAGCCCCTGCAGGGTATAGCCGCTAGCATTTTTGATTCTCATGCTCAAGCGAATACGCACCCAAGACCTGACCCTGGGGATGTTTCTCCACGAATTTTGCGGCTCTTGGATGGATCACCCTTTCTGGCGCAGCAAATTTTTGCTCCAGGACAGCCAAGACCTGGTCCGCATCCGCAAAACCAGCATCCAGGAAGTCTGGATCGACACCGCCAAAGGCCGTGACGTGGCCCCCAGCACCGTCGCCATCACGCGCGAGCAGGCCGATGCCGCCATCGACAACGCCTTCAGCCAGCTGGCCGACATGCCCACCTTTCAAGCGCCGCCCGAGGCACTGCAACCGCAGCCCGATCAGCCGCCCACCAGCATGCAAGAAGAATTGGTGCGGGCCGCCGAGATCTGCCGGCGCGCCAAAAGCGCGGTGGTGTCGATGTTCCACGAAGCCCGGCTGGGCCGGGCGCTGGAGGTACCGGATCTGTATGCCATGGTGGAAGAAATCTCCGCCTCCGTCGCGCGCCACCCCAATGCCTTGATCAGTCTGGCGCGGCTCAAGAGCGCTGACGACTACACCTACATGCATTCGGTCGACGTGTGCGCGCTGATGATGGCGCTGGGCCGACAGATCAAGCTGAACGACACCCAGCTGCGCACCGCCGGCATGGCGGGTCTATTGCACGACCTGGGCAAGGCCCGCATTCCGCTGGTCGTGCTGAACAAGCCGGGCAAACTGACCGACGAAGAATTCACCGTGGTGCGCAACCACCCGGTCGAGGGCTACCGCCTGCTGCTGCAAGGCGGCATGCAGGATGCAGCGGTGCTGGACGCCTGCCTGCACCACCACGAAAAAATCGACGGCAAGGGCTACCCAGAAAAGCTCAATGGCAGCACCATCAGCCTGATCGCCAAGATGACCGCCATTTGCGACGTCTACGACGCCATCACCTCCGACCGGCCGTACAAGCGCGGCTGGGACCCGTCCGAATCGCTGCGGCGCATGGCCGAATGGAGCCACACGCACTTTGATCTGCAGTTGCTGCAGGCGTTTGTCAAAAGTTTGGGAATCTACCCGGTGGGCTCGCTGGTGCGTCTGAACTCGGGCCGCCTGGGCGTGGTGATCGAGCAGACCCCCGACTCGCTGCTGCTGCCGCGCATCAACACCTTTTTCTGCACTATCAGCGACCAGCGCATCCCGCCTGAAGTGGTCGATCTGTCCCGCCCCGGCTGCACCGACAAGATCGCCGCGCGCGAAGAGCGCGAGCACTGGCGCTTTGCCGACATCAACACCTTGTGCATGGGCATGGAGCCGCTGCCCTGGTGAGCGCACCTGCCCATCACACACCAGCCAGTTTTAATGACCGCTTTTTTAACCCTGACGCTGAACCCAGCATTGGATTTGTCCACGACCACCGCCCACTTGGAGCACACGCACAAGCTGCGCTGCGGGCCGATGCTGCGCCACCCCGGCGGCGGCGGCGTGAACGTGGCGCGCGTGCTGCACCGCCTGGACGCCGAGGTGCAGGCTTGGCACCTGTCGGGCGGCGTCACCGGCGCGTACATGGGCCAGTTGTTGGCCGCCGAGGGGGTGCCCCTGCACGCGCTGCCGATTGCCGGCACCACGCGCGAAAACATGTCGGTGGTCGAAACCCGCAGCGGCCACGAGTACCGCTTTGTACTGCCCGGACCGACCGTGCTGGCGCATGAATGGCTACGCTGTCTGGAGCAACTCCGCACGCAGGCGCCGCGCTGGCTGGTGGCCAGCGGCAGTCTGCCGCCCGGCGTGCCCGATGACTTTTACGCACGCTTGATCGAACAATCGCGCGCCCACGGTGGCCAGAGCCGCGTGGTGCTCGACACCCAAGGGCCGGCACTGGTGGCGGCGCTACAGGCCGGCGTGTACTTGGTCAAACCCAGCCTGCGCGAACTGCGCGAGTTGACCGGCGCAGCGCTGAGCGATGCGGCGCAGTGGCGCGCCGCCGCGCACGCGCTGGTGCGCAGCGGCCAGGCCGAAATGGTGGCGTTGTCGGCGGGCGAACACGGCGCTGTGCTGGCCACGCAGGGCGGCGTATGGCAGGCGAACGCCCTGCCGATCGCCGCCAGCAACGGCACCACCGGCGCCGGCGACTGCTTTCTGGCCGCCCTGCTGTGGGCCCTGGAGCGCGGCGAAGCACCGGGCGAAGCGCTGCGCTGGGGCGTCGCCGCCGGCAGCGCTTCGCTGCTGGCCCCCGGCTCGGCGCTGGCACAGCAGGCCGACATCACCCGGCTGCTGGCGCAAGTAGTCCCCGTCCAAGCACTGTCCACTGACCCGGCAGCGCCGTAACCGCCCGCACCAAGAACTATCACATCAATAGCTTATAACGCATGGCCCACGCGGCTCTGAGGCCAATTTGTCTTAATTTTCGTAACTGCGCAGACCCTCTTTCCAAGAGACCTCGTCCATCAAAGACTGACAACCCAGTATGTTGAGAACTCTTAAAAAAACCTCTCACGCCATGTCACGCACGCACCCCTCCCTCTCGTTATGGGCGCTTGGTTTGGTCATGGCCAGCCTGGGCACCACCGCTGCGGCCAACGCCCCTACCCCTGCCGCCAACCATTTGGCCCAGATTCAAACCACCGGGCAGGTGCGGGTCTGTATCTGGCCGGATTACTACAGCATCTCCCTGCGCGACCCGCGCACACAGCAGCTCTCGGGCATTGACATCGACCTGGCGCACGAGCTGGGTCGCGACCTGGGCGCCAGCGTGCAATTTATCGACAGCTCCTTTGCCCGCCTGGTACCGGATGTGCTGCAAGAGCGCTGCGACGTGGCCATGTTTGCCATTGGCATCATCCCGCAGCGCCAGCAAGTGCTGCGCTTTACGCGGCCCTATCTGGCCAGCGACGTGATGGCCATCACCACGCGCAGCAACCGCAAAATCCGCACCTGGGCCGACATCGACCAGCCGGGCATCGTCGTGGCCGTGGCCAAGGGCACGCTGCACGAGCCCCTGATGCGCGAGCGCCTGAAAAACGCCGAGCTCATCGCCCCCGCCACCCCGCACGCGCGCGAACAAGAGGTGCAGTCGGGCCGGGCCGATGTGTTCATCACCGACTTTCCGTACTCGCGCCGTATGCTGGAAACCACCGACTGGGCGCGGCTGGTGACGCCCTCCAGCACCTACCACATCACCTCCTATGCCTGGGCCGTCAAGCCCGGCGACGATGCCTGGCACGCCCGTCTGGAGCAGTTCATGCAAACCATCAAGCGCGATGGCCGCCTGCTGGCGGCCGCGCGCAAGCACAAACTCGACCCCATCGTGGTGACGGACTGAACGCCTCTCGTATGCCCCAATCCCTATGGCCCTTAACAGAGCGGGCCGCTGCGCGCGTGTCCGCACCCCGGCGGCTGGCGCGCAGCCCGCTGTTCTTGCTAATTGGTTTGCAACTCCTGCTGGCGCTAGCCGTGGCCATGGGGGTGTGGGCCGCCAGCGCATACTTGCGCCGCCTGGCGCTGAGCGACATGCTCAGCCATGCCCAGGAACAGACCCGCAGCTTCGAAGACAACCTGTCGCAAAGCTTCAACCTGCTGCACACGCATCTGCGCGCCCTGACGACAGAGCGCCCCGACCTGTTCCGTGAGCCGCAGCAGTTGAGAAGCGCCTTGGTTGCGTTACAACAAAAGCTGCCCTATATCCGCTCCCTGTCCGTCGTGGATGCACAGGGCACGGTGGTCATCAGCACCCACGCGGCGAACCTGGGGCATCAGCCCCCTCTGGGGCCGCTGCTGCCCCAGATGGCGCAGGGTACGCCGGGCGTGCTGCGCTTTGGCCACCCCTGGCGGGGACGCGACTTTGCCGACGGCAGCCCCTGGCCGCCTGAGCGCCAGGCGGGGCCGGTAACAGATGCAGGGTTTTTCCCCGTCACCCTGGTACTGCCCGAAGCGCCGCAGTGGCGTCTGGTGACGACGATCAACTCCGACTATTTCATCAACTTGGCACTCAACCACCAAGTGTCGGTAAAACTGCGCCACAGCCTCTATGCCGACGACGGCACACTGCTGTTTTCCAGTGCCAAAGACGCGCAACCCGGCGTTGCGCTGGCCCCGCAGGGCCCGTTGGTGCACATTCTGGAGCGCCAGATCGGCACTGCGCAGTGGCCGCCGGCGCAGGACCAAGATGCCCAGTTGGCCACCTTTCGCGTCTCGCGCAGCCACCCCTGGTTTGTGCTCTCGCAGGCATCGCGCCAGGAAGTGTTGCGCCCCTGGCAGCAGCAAACGCACAGCCTGGCCCTGATTGCGGCCTTGACGGTGGCCGTGTTGTTGCTGGTGACCGGCGCCTTGACATGGCGCGTGCAGCGCACGCTGGCGCGCGAAGAGCGCTATCTGGAAGAAAGTCGCCTGGCGGCCAACATGTTTTCACGCAGCAGCGACCTGATTGCTATCACCGATGGCCACAAGCGGGTATTGACCGTGAACCCAGCGTTTGAGCAAGGGCTGGGCTTCAGCGCCCAGGAAGTGCTGGGGCGCAGACTCGGAGAATGGGTCGATGGACGCCCCGCGCCAGCCAACTTTGCCGAGCTGTGGACGGCGATGGACAGCCACGGCACCTGGCAAGGCGAAGTGCAGGAGCAGCGCAAAGACGGCAGCACGCTGACGGGCTGGCTGGCGGTGAACGCCATCCGTGACAGCCAGCGCCAAGTAGTGAACTACGTCGGCGTGCTGCGCGACCTCTCGCGCCTGCATGAAGACGAGGCCACCATCCGCAAACTCTCGCTGGCAGTGGAGCAAAGCCCGGTCAGCATCGTCATCACCTCCACCGAACCAGTCATCGAATACGCCAATCCGCAGTTCTTCCGCTCCACGGGCTACACCCCGCAGGAGGTGCTGGGGCGCAACCCGCGTGTGCTGCAATCGGGCCAGACCCCCAAGGCCACCTACACGGCCATGTGGGCGACGCTATGCGCTGGCCAGATGTGGCTGGGCGAATTCGTCAACCAACGCAAAGACGGCAGCCTCTACATCGAAAGCGCCACCGTGGCGCCACTGCTCGATGCGGCAGGCCGCACCACCCACTACATGGGCATCAAACAAGACATCACCGCCCAAAAAGCGGCAGAAAACGCCCTGCGCCTGATGGCCAACGTGATAGCCCAGACACACGACGGCGTGATGGTGTGCGACGCCCAGCAGCACATCATCGACGTGAACCCCGCCTTTACCCGTATCACCGGCTATACCGAGGCAGAAGTGCTGGGGCGCAAGCCCAGCCTGTTGTCTGCGGGCAGCAAGAACCGTGGGCAATATGCAGACATGGAGGCCGCCCTGCACGCGCACGGACACTGGCAAGGGGAGTTCTGGAACCGGCGTAGCGACGGCAGCCTGTACGCCATCGCCAGCACACTGAACACGGTGTGCAACGACGCCGGCGAGGTCACGCACTACATCAACGTGTTCAGTGACGTGACCGAGCACAAGCACCAGAACGAGCACCTGAAGTTGCTGGCCCATTTCGACCCGCTGACGCACTTGCCCAATCGCACCTTGCTGGCCGACCGCCTAACGCAGGCCATGGCACGCGTGCTGCCCGAGCAGCAGCAGTTGGCCGTGTGCTTCATGGATCTGGATGGCTTCAAGGCCGTCAACGACACCCATGGCCACGAGGCCGGCGATGAGCTGCTGGTCATCGTGGCACGGCGCCTAGAGGCCAATGTCCGCACCAACGATACCGTGGCCCGGCAGGGAGGCGATGAGTTCGTCCTCCTGCTCAGCGGCCTACCCGATCCGGCGGAGGGCGAACGCGCCGCCGAGCGGCTGCTACGGGCCGTGCGTGAACCGATCGTGGCCCACGGGCATACCGTGCAGGTGGGCGCCAGCATAGGCATTGCGCTGTACCCGCAAGACGGCGACGACCCCGAAACCCTGCTGCGCTGCGCCGACCAAGCCATGTACCAAGCCAAGCAGGGCGGACGCAACCGCTGGGTGTTCTATACCCCGGGCATGGCTGAGGTGCCCAGCACACTGCGCAACCCAGCCATCGAGAGCGGCAAAAAAGAACTACTCAGCGCCCTCTGACGGAGGCCAGCCATGACACCACCTGCGCAGGCGGCTGCTTTCACCCCGCTGAGTCGTTACCCATTCGCCAGCACGCAGCGATTGCGCCCATTGGCCTTGGCTTGGTAGAGCGCGCTGTCGGCCTCGGCCACCAGATCAGTGCCCGGGTCCTGCAAGCGTGGCACATGCCCCGCAGCGCCGACGCTGACAGAGACAAAAGGCCCGGCTCCCGAGGCCGGGTGCGGCAGCTGCAGCGCCACCACCGCCGCCACCACACGCGCGGCCACGGCAGCGGCGCCGGCGGCATCGACTTCGGGCAGGATCACGGCCAGCTCTTCACCGCCGTAACGCGCCACCAGGTCAGTGCTGCGCTGCATGGTCTGCTGCACCGCGCGCGCAATGGCCTGCAGGCAGGCATCGCCCGCCTGGTGGCCAAAGTGGTCGTTGTAGCGCTTGAAATAATCCACATCGATCATCAGCAAGCCCAGTGGCTGCTGGCGCCGAAACGCGCTGGCGCTGGCCTGCTCCAGCCGGTCGTTGAAGTAGGCACGATTGGCCACCTGCAGCAGGCCATCGGTGCGGCCATAGGCCTTGAGTTGCACATTGACATGCTGCAGTGCTTCATTGGCCAGGGCCAGTTCCTGCGTGCGCAAGGCAACCCGGTCTTCCAGGTGCTGATTGGCCTGCACCAGCTCAGCGTTTTGTGCCGATAGCACTTGGTAGAGCTTGCCAATCATTTTCAGCAGCACCTGGGTGCTGTTATCGTGCCCGGCCATTTCACGCTCGTAGGCCTGGGTGGCTGACTCGCCCTGCTCAATCGCCTTGATCTGGCGCGCCAATGACTGGTCGATACCCAAAATATGCAGCCCCAGCCACGCCGTCAGAAAGCTGGTGATGCCATCGCCCGATGCCGCCGCCGTGGTGCTGGCACGCGCCGCCCACATGGTGCCCACCTGCTGCACAAACTGGCGGTGCAACGCCTTGTGCGCCTCCACATGGCGGACATCGACGCCCTGGCGCTCCATCAGCGCCTCTTCTTCGGTGAAGTGGAAAACGGTATAGGCCACCAGGCGCTTGAACACGTCGCGCAGCAGCGGCCCGTGGTCGCCTTGCAAGTCGGCATCGGCAGCAAACAGCGCGCGGCTCAGCTCATTGAACAGCGCCACCAACCCCTGGTGCTGATCGTCCACCTCGTCCAGACCGGTCACAAAGTGCTGGTCCCAGACAAAAGCGTTCACATACACCGGTTCAATCACAGAATTTTCCATAGGGTTCCAGGGTCAGAGAGCGTCGGTACGGGCCAGACGGTCGTGCAGCTGCACCAGCGCCTGCGTCAGCTTGTGCCGGGGATCGAGGTGAATCATCGGCAGCGCCAGCTGGTGCGATTCACGCACCTTGACCGATTGCGGCAGGTACGGCTGCAGCACCGGCAGGCCTTCGTCCACCAGCTCTTGCACCAGTTGCTGAGGCAGCTTGGCGCGTGCCTGGAACTGGTTCACGACAATGCCGCGGATCGCCAGTTGTGGGTTGTGATCCGCGCGGATCTCTTCCACATTGGCCAGCAGGGTGTAGAGCGCCTGCCGCGAAAAATCATCGCAATCAAACGGGATCAGGCAGCCGCTCGCGCCCATCAACGCCGAGCGGGTATAGAAGTTCAGCGCTGGCGGCGTGTCGATGTAGATGCGGTCGTACACCGGCGCCAGTTGCTGCAGCGCCTCGCGCAGTTTGTAGATCTTGTGGCGCGACTCCAGCTTGCCTTGCAGCTCGTCGAGTTGCGGCCCCGAGGCCATCAAGTCCAGCCGCTCGAACGGCGTGCGGACAACAAACTCGGTCGGCGCCGGCGGCCGAAAGCTGTAGCCCAGCGTCTGCTCAAAAAACCCCACCACGCTGGGCTGCTCCGGGTTGGGCGCGTGGCCCAGCAGATAGGCGCTGGAATTGCCTTGCGAGTCCAGGTCGATCACCAGGGTGCGCAGCCCCTGGCTAGCGCTGATGGCGGCCAGATTGCAGGTGATGGTGGATTTGCCCACACCACCCTTCTGATTGAAAACGACAAGCGCCATGGTGATTCCTTATTTTGATGCCCACCCGGCCCCAGTGCCGTTTGCAGCCGGGCGATTATGGGATATGGGCCGTGGGAGAATCGCCGCCCACCCACCCAAGGCATGATGTACCACAGCCTTGGCGCTGCTATTTTCTTGGCACGGGCCTGTCCGGCCCTCAAGCACCCATGACCGACCTACTCCCCTCCTTCGACCAGCCGGCGCCCATCGCCCACACGCTCAGCGACTTCGATTTCGCCCTGCCCCCCCACCTGATTGCCCAACACCCCACGCCCGAGCGCAGCGCATCACGCTTGCTGGACGGCCGCGCCACCCAGCCGGTGGACCGCATCTTCAAGGAACTGCCCCGCCTGCTGCGCGCTGGCGACCTGCTGGTGTTCAATGACACCCGCGTCGTCAAGGCGCGTGTCTTTGGCGAAAAAGCCAGCGGCGGCAAGCTGGAACTGCTGATCGAGCGCGTGCTGACCGGCAACGAAGTCGTGGCGCACATGAAAGTCAGCAAAAAACCCCTGCCCGGCGCCGTCGTCCACTTGGCCGGTGGCCGACGCGGCGGCGGTTTTGACGCCCTGTTGCTGGGCCGCTGGCCGGACGAGAACGGCCCGCTGTTCCGCTTTGCGCTGCACGGGGCCGCCGGCGAAACCCCCTACGACTTGATGGAGCGCCACGGCCACCTGCCACTGCCACCGTACATCGAGCGCCAGCAACAAGGCGGCCACGACCCCGACGCGGCGGAGGACACCGAGCGCTACCAAACCGTGTTTGCCCGCGCCCCCGGCGCCGTGGCCGCACCGACCGCCGCGCTGCACTTTGACGATGCCGTGCTGACCGACCTGGCCGCGCGCGGCATCGAGCGCGCCAGCGTCACGCTGCACGTCGGCGCCGGCACTTTCCAGCCGGTCAAAACCGAGAACCTGGCCGAGCACCAGATGCACCACGAGTGGTATGACATCCCGCTGGCCACGCTGGCCGCTTTGGAGCGCTGCCGCCAGCGCGGCGGCCGCGTGGTGGCGGTCGGCACCACCACCGTGCGCACGCTCGAATCCTGGGCGCGCACCGGGCAGGTGTCGGGCGACACCAATATCTTCATCACGCCGGGATTTCAATTTGCCGTGGTCGATGTGCTGGTGACCAACTTTCATCTGCCCAAAAGCACGCTGATGATGCTGGTCAGCGCCTTTGCCGGCTACGCCCCGGTGATGGGCCTGTACCGCCACGCCATTGCGCAGCAGTACCGGTTTTTCAGCTATGGGGATGCGATGCTGCTGGAGCGCAGCAGTTGAGGTTTGCGCTTCTGCTATTAAAAAAATAGCTTGCAGCGCATACCCCATAAGCGCTACAGCCGCTTTTTATGCTGATTTCACAAGCCCAGGTGGTTGGCGACGAAATCCGCATCCTTGTCGCCCCGGCCTGACAGATTCACCAAGATGGTCTGCTCGGGCGCCATGGTTTGGGCGATTTTCATGGCGTAGGCCACGGCGTGCGCGCTCTCCAGCGCCGGGATGATGCCTTCGCTGCGCGACAGCGCCATGAAGGCATCCAGACACTCGGTATCGGTGATGGCCTCGTACTGCACGCGGCCCACGTCTTTCAGGTAGCAGTGCTGCGGGCCCACACCGGGGTAGTCCAGCCCCGAGGCAATCGAATACACCGGCAGCGGCTCGCCGTGGGCATCCTGCAAGTTGTAGCAAACAAAACCATGGATGGCGCCCTTGGTGCCCAGCGTCATGGTGGCGGCGTGGTCGGGCGTGTCCAGCCCCTTGCCGGCGGGCTCGACACCGACCAGCTGCACGCCGGCATCGGGCAAAAACTCGGTGAACATGCCAATGGCATTGGAGCCACCGCCGACACAGGCCGTCACCACATCAGGCAATTTATGGTGCTGTGCCAAAAACTGCGCCCGTGCTTCGCGCCCGACAATGCTTTGAAAGTCGCGCACCATCTTCGGAAACGGGTGCGGACCGACCACCGAGCCGATGGCATAAATAAAATTCACCGGGTCTTTCAGGTACTCCTCGAACGCGCTGTCCACTGCGTCCTTGAGCGTGCGCGTGCCGCGCGTCACCGGCACCAGCTTGCAGCCCAAGATTTTCATCTTGACGACGTTCGGGTGCTCCTTGGCAATATCGACCTCACCCATGTGGATTTCGCAGTCAATACCCACCAACGCGCACGCCGACGCCAGCGCCACGCCGTGCTGACCGGCGCCGGTCTCGGCGATCACCTTGGTCTTGCCCATGTACTTGGCCAGCAGCGCCTCGCCCAAGCAGTGGTTGATCTTGTGCGCGCCGGTGTGGTTCAGGTCTTCACGCTTGAGATAAATCTGCGCCCCGCCCTGGCGGGCAGACAGGCGCTTGGCATGAAAAATCGGGCTGGGCCGACCGACATAGTGCGCGTACAAATCAGCCAATTCCTCCTGAAAACCCGCCGTCTGGCGCACGGCTTCATAGGCGTCATTGATGTCGTCCATGACCGCCTTGAGCTGCGGCGGAATGATCTGTCCACCATATTCGCCAAAGTAGCCTTGCGCATCAGGCATTTCCAGAAACTGCTGTGTCATGTTTGTCTCTCGCTGGGGTAGTGGAGGAGTGGCTCAAAAGCGGTGACATTTTATTGGTTCCAGCCCACAAAAAAGCCCCTCCCACAGCCTTGGCTGTAGGAGGGGCCCATATCAAGCCTTAGGGGAACCGGCGTGCGTATTCTGCTGAACTCAGCAAAGAGTCGATCAGCGCGCGCAGGCTGGCACGTCCTGCTTTCATATCAGCCAGCCAGAGTGCATTTTCGCTGGCGCTGGGCGCACGGCGCAACATGCCGGCATAGGCCATGGTGATGCTGTTGTCGTATTTGTTGGTGCTGATGTTTTCAGCCGACTCGGAGAAGCCAATCATCATCTCCCCCCGAATCAAACCCGCATTGACACGCCCCACCCAGTAATCACGCCCGGCAGGCTCGGCTGCGCGGCCAAGCACGTTCTGATAGACCCGCTCGACAAACTGCAGGTTGTTCAAGGCACCGTAGGTGGTAATGAACTCGGCCGATTGGGCAAACGAATCCGACACATGGTTGAACACGCGTCCACTGCTGCCGTTATCGGGGTACATCTCGCCATACCAATACATCAGGCCACCATAGTCGGGGATACGCTGAAAGTAGGCGGTATACAAACGCACCAACGGGCCGTAGCGGTTGCTAAAGTCGGGCTGTGCCATGAAAGACTCAATCAGCGCTGCACGGCTGATCGTGCCTGATTGGAGCTGGCCGACCCACTGACTCAGACCAGCAGTATCGGGGCTGCGGTTGAATAAGTCGCGGTACTGCTGGCTAACAAACACCACCGGATCGCTCAAGGTGCCGCCACTGCCCGAGCTGGTATTGAAAGTGGCGGTGGCGTTCAGCGTTGACGTTCCAGCAGCCAAGGCGCAGGTGCTGGAGGTGCCCGTGCAAGCACCACTCCAGCCGCCAAAGGTGCTGCCTGCCATCGGATTGGCGGTGAGCGTGATGGCTGTGGTTGACGGAAAACTCGCCGAAGCCACTGCACAACCCACTGCCGCACAGCTCAGACCCGCCGGAGAACTGCTGATGCTGCCACTGCCAAAACCGCCTTTGGTGACGGTCACCAAGCGCGCGGTCGGGGCCAGGGTGAAGAGAGCGCCAACGTTGCGCGTGCCGTCCATAGTGACGCTGCACGTGCTAGCCGTGCCACTGCAGCCGTCGGTCCAGCCACTAAACAGGCTGCCCGTCGCAGGTGAGGCCGTGAGCATCACGGCGGTGCTGGCAGCATAAGCTTCGCTGCAATCGCTACCGCACTGGATGCCGCTGGGTGCGCTGGTCACGCTACCGCTGCCCGTGCCGCTGCGCGCCACGGAGAGCGTGTAGCTCACCGGGGGTGCCACATTGTCAATGGGCAGGGAGCTTTGCGCAGAAGCCGACATCACATCGGCCACGCGCCCGGGGTTCACGCCATAAGGGTGGTTGGTACCAAAATTGAAGCTGACATTGCCCATGCCAGGAGACATCGTATGGCAGTAACTCATGATGGTGCCGGTGCGCTGCCCAGCGGCACCACCGGTGATGGAGCCCATGCCAGGCAACGGCCCATTGCGCCCGGCCCCCCCGTTGCGCGCGCCACATTGGGAATTGGTGCTATCGGCATAGCAGCAGTCGATGGCACCACCCTGTACGGCACCCGAGGAAGGATCGTCATAGTTATGGGTGTGGGTACTGCCAAAAGCGTGCCCTATTTCATGGGCCACCTCCAGTGCGTCCCATACGATTTGCGGGTTGGCAGCAGAAAAATCGCCTTCAATGCCGGTGCTGACACCATAGGCATATGAAGAAGTGGACAACGTATCCAGATACGCTACACCTCCCCCCCCATTTTTGGCACTGAGCAGATGCACATGGTGGCGCGCTTGCGCCGAGCGGGGCGCCGCGTTCCAGTAGGTCTGCAATTCAGACAACTGGTTTGACGCACTGGTAGTCGTCCAAGGATCGGCTGGTGTTGCGTAAATATTGACTTGCAACAGGTTCAGGCGCGTGCCGATTTCACCTTGGTAGCGGGTATTGATGTAGCCGAAAAGATCAGCAATGTAAGCTGACGTCTGACTTGAGCCTCCCAAGCGCTGAAACAACTCATAATCGGTCTCAATAATCAGGTCGGCGCGGCGTTGCATACCGGCCACGCCAGCCTGCCGTGGGGCCGCCTGAAGAGCGGCCGATTTGAGCGCTCGACGCAGAGCGCTATCCACTGGCGAGTGATTTTCTTTAATGAACTGCGGTGTCACATCACAAGAGAAGGTGCGCCCGAGGAAATCGCTTTCTTTGTCAATGCGGCGCGCCGACGCCAGCGCCGAACGCTGGGGCGATCCGGAACTGACTTCACTGACAAACACTTCGCCACCGCGATCAACGATTGAGCGCATGGCACCCTCGCTGTCGATGGAGACAAACACCGAACTGCCAGGCTCGCCCGCGAGTTGGCCACTGAAATGCGCACGCGACGGTGGCGCAATGTCGCGGGTTTGATCGCCCGTATGAACGATGAAGCGGGTTTGCGCGTCAGTGACGGACACCCGGCGCAATTCGGCCGTGGCCGTACTGCGGCTGCGCTCATCCAGGCTCAAGCTTTCCAGTCGCAACGTATCACCCACGGCCAAGCGCAAGGCCTGCTGTCGCTGGGCTGCAGACTGGGTGACAGAAGGCATGTGCAACACCATTTGCGCCAGTGCAGGCGCCAGCGGCACAGCAGACAACAGGAGAGCAAGGACCTGAGGGCGCAAGAATTTGCGGAATGTAAGGGGCATTTTGGACAATTGCAACTGGACAGGGCAAACCGGCAAGGGGTGCCACGGCGTGGCGCGGAGGCGGCTCCATGACGTGGCTGGGGGCGCACGTATAGTGCATTTTGACATCATCGTAACGCGTAAAGATCGTTAATTACAATAGCTGGCAAAGTGCTGTAGTCCGCTTTTTTGCTGCACGTCTGTCTGCAGTAGCGCACAACACAGCGATAAGAAATTCCCGGGCAGCGCATCGGATTGTGGTTTTTTTGTTGCTCGCCACATCTCCTATATGAACTTCATATAGGAGACTGCTACACTGCCCTTCCTTTATGACCTCCATGCTCCGCATCTCGCTCAACGCTTCGCCTGAACAAGTACAGCGTCTGCAGGCTTTGCAGAGCGGATTTGCGCAGGTGTGTAACGCTTTGGCACCGCTGGTGCAGCAAACGCGGGTATGGAATCGGGTTGCCCTGCACCACCTGGCGTACCGCCAGCTACGCGAGCAGTTCCCCGAGATGGGCTCGCAAATGGTGTGTAACGCCATCTACTCCGTTTCGCGCACCTGCCGGATGGTGTTCCAGCACCCTGACAGCCCGTTCAGCCTGCAGCGCCTGGGCAGCAAGCCGCTGCCGCTGTTGCGCTTTGCCGATTCGTGTCCGGTGTACTTTGACCGGCATACCCTGAGCCTCAAGGCCGGCCAATTGTCCATGTTCACGCTGGATGGACGGATGCGCTTTCAGCTGACGCTGCGTCCCGAGGACGAGCAGGCCTTTCATACCTCGAAGCTGCGTGAGATCGTGTTGGCGCGCCGCGCCGACAGTGTTTATGAACTGTCGTTTCTACTGGCACCGCTGGATGTTGCGACACCAGTGGTACCGCTACTTGCAGCGGCCCCAGCCACGGCGCTGGTGACCGAGGCGCCCGAAGGCGTGAGCGGTGAAATCCCTGAATACATCATTGTTGAAGAAGCTTCATGAACCCTCAAAAGCCCCCCTCAGAGCTGCGCGCCGCCCTCTGGACGCTCAAGCCCTACTTTGTGCGCGCTGGCTGGTTCAGCCTGATAACCAGCGTGCTGGTACTGGCACCGTCGGGCTACATGCTGGAGGTGTACGACCGCGTGGTCAACAGCCGCAGCCACGCCACCTTGGTGATGCTGACCCTGCTGGTACTGGGCGCCTATTTGCTGATGGAAATACTGGAATGGGCGCGCAGCGAGATCATGCGCAGCGCCAGCGTCGAGCTTGACGGCCAACTCAGCGAGCGTATTTTTAAAGCCATTTTTGCAGCCAATCTGCGCCGCATACCCGGTGGCACACAGCAGCCACTGAACGATTTTCGGCAGGTGCGTGACTTCCTGTTTTCACCGGCGTTGCTAGCGATCATGGAGTCGCCGGTTGCACTGATCATGCTGGTACTGCTGTTCATGATCAGCCCGGTGCTGGGCTGGTCGTCACTGGTGTTTGGCGTACTGCAAACCTTTGTCGCCTGGCTGAACGAGCGCGGCACCAAGCCCTTGCTGATGGAAGCCAACCGCAGTGCCATTGCGGCACAGCAATACGCTGATGGCACGCTGCGCAATGCCGAAGTGATCGAGTCGATGGGCATGCTGCGCGCCACCCACCGCCGCTGGATGGAGCGCCAGCGTGAATTCCTGCATCTGCAGGCACAGGCATCGGAACACGCAGGCGGCTTTCAGGCGCTGTCCAAACTGCTGCAAAACACGCTGAGTTCCATGTTGCTGGGACTGGGCTGCTGGCTGCTGCTGCACAACCAGCTCAACGGCGGCGGCGGCATGATGATCATCGGCTCCATCCTGGGTGGCCGCATGTTGGCGCCGCTGGTACAGGTGGTGACGCAATGGCAATCGGTAGTGAACGTGCGCGATGCCTGGCAACGCCTGGACAACCTGCTGGCCACCGTGCCCGCCAAACCCGAGGCCATGTCCCTGCCCGCACCGCTCGGCGCCCTGCAGGTCGAAAGTTTGGTCGCTGGTGCCCCCGGCACTAACGCACAGATTTTGCGTGGCGTGCAGTTTGCTTTGAACCCCGGCGAAGCGTTGGCCGTGGTCGGCCCCTCGGCCGCCGGCAAAACGACGCTGGCACGTCTGCTGGTCGGGCTGTGGCCGGCGGCGGCAGGCAAGGTGCGGCTGGACGGCGCTGATGTCCACACTTGGGACAAGAGCGAGCTGGGCCCCCATATGGGCTACCTACCCCAAGGCGTGGAATTGTTTGAAGGCACGCTGGCAGAGAACATTGCCCGCTTTGGCGAAGTACTCCCTGAGCGCGTCGAAGCTGCCGCACGCGCGGTGGGCCTACATGAATTCATCACGGCGCTGCCTGATGGCTATGGGCAACTGGTCGGCCCCGATGGTGCCCGCCTGTCCGGGGGGCAGCGCCAGCGTGTCGGCTTGGCACGTGCGCTGTATGGCGACCCGGTGTTCGTGGTGCTGGACGAACCCAACTCCAGCCTGGACGAAGAAGGTGATGCTGCTCTGGCACGCGCCATTACCGCAGCCAAGCAGCGCGGCACCACGTTCGTCATCATGACGCACCGCACCAGCGTGCTCGCCGTGGTCGACAAAATGCTGGTGCTGCGCGATGGCCAGCAGCAAGCCTTTGGTCCACGCGACGATGTGCTGGCAGCACTCAACCAGGCCGCCCAACAGCAGCAGCAGCAGCAGCAGCAGCAGCAGCAACCACAGACACAAGCAGCCAGCCCTCCCGCACCGGCATTGGCCGCATCGTAATTTCTGCAACCGCATCCCTACCTGTTATGAATACCCCCCGTTTTTTTCGCCGCAGCGAACTGGCCGAGGCACTGTGGACCTTTCGCCGCGAGTTTCTCGTGGTGGGTGTCTTCAGCATGGTGGCCAATGTGCTCATGCTCTCGCCCACGCTCTACATGCTGCAGGTGTTTGACCGCGTCATGAGCAGCCGCAGCGAACTGACGCTGCTGGCCATGTCGCTGATCACGTTGTTTCTGTTTCTGGTGATGGCCTTTGCCGAGTGGATGCGCTCGCGGGTGCTGGTGCGCGCTGGCATGCGCATCGACCAAGTCCTCAGCACCCGCGTGTTCAATGCCAGCTTCGAGGACCGCCTGAGCCAGTCCAGCACCACTACGGCCCGGGCCTTTGGCGACCTGATCAACATCCGCCAGTTTCTGACGGGCAACGGCATCCTAGCGTTCTTTGATACACCCTGGGCGCCGGTGTATTTGCTGGTGCTGTTCCTGCTGCACCCGACCTTGGGCTTTGTGGCGATCTTTTTTGCCGCAGTGCAAGCCTTGTTGGTGTGGTTTGGCCACCGCCAGACCGTGGCGCCCTCTGAAGCTGCATCCAAGGCCAGCAGCGAAGCCGGCGCCTACCTGCACAGCAAGCTGCGCAACGCTGAAGTGCTCGAATCCATGGGCATGGTGCACAACCTGCACCCGCACTGGGCCGAACGCCATGCCCAGGCTCTGGCCCTGCAGGGCCGCGCGCAAGCGTTGTCCCACCGCATCACGGCCTGGAGCAAATTCATCCGCTACACCCAGCAATCGCTGGCGCTGGGCGTGGGTGCCCTGCTGGTGATTGACGGACAACTGTCACCGGGCGGCATGATCGCGGCTAATGTGTTGATGTCCCGCGCACTGGGGCCCATTGACATGCTGGCCAATACCTGGCGCAGCTTCATTGGCGCGCGGGCGGCCTTCGAGCGGCTGGAAACCTTGTTGGCCAAACACCCCGAGCGCGATCCGGCGCTCTCGCGCGTGGCACCTACCGGCGCACTGACGCTGCGCAACGTGGTGGCCACCGCCGCCGGACGCGCCGAACCCATCTTGAAGGGCATCAGCACCGCCGTACACGCGGGCACCGTGACCGTGGTCCTTGGCCCCTCGGGCTCCGGAAAATCCACCCTGGCGCGCTGCATGATCGGTATCTGGCCCACCATGGCGGGTGAAGTGCTGTTGGACGGCCTGCCTGTCAACGGCTGGGACCGCAACGAACTCGGCCCCTACCTGGGTTACTTGCCGCAGGACATCGAACTGCTGGAAGGCTCGATTGCCGAGAACATTGCCCGCTTTGGCGAGGTGGACTCTGAAAAAGTCATTACCGCCGCACGCAGCGCCGGCCTGCATGAAATGATTCTGCGTTTCCCCAAGGGCTACGACACGCCGATTGGCGAAGCCGGCAACCTGCTCTCGGGTGGCCAGCGCCAGCGCATTGGTCTGGCGCGTGCGGTGTATGGCGACCCGGTGCTGGTCGTGCTGGACGAGCCCAACGCCAACCTCGACGACGTGGGCGAAGCCGCGCTGGTGCGTACCGTGCTGCAGCTCAAGGCGCGCGGCTGCACGGTGTTCCTGATCACACACCGGCCCGGCATCGTCGACGTGGCCGACCGGTTGTTGATTCTACAAAACGGCCAAGTGCAAGCCGATGGCCCGCGCGAAGCCGTGGTGGCGGCACTGCAGGCGGCGCAGGCCAACGCTGCCCGCCAAGCCCAGGCGCCCACGCCCCCCAGCGGCGCCTTGCAACCGCAGCCTGCATGACGCACCGGTTTTCTTGCCGTTCTCTTTTCCTGCCCTTGCTTCTTTTATTGATGCTTTTTTCTGTCGGGTACTGACATGGTCAAAAATTTGTTGAATCCCTCTCCACAGGGCGTGTCCACAGGCACCTCTTCTTCGGCGCAGGACGCCGCACCCGCCAAATCCGATGCCGGGCGCTTTGGCCTGTGGGCGCTGGCGATTGCCTTTGGCGGTTTTTTGCTGTGGGCCGCGCTGGCGCCGCTGGACGAGGGCGTGCCCGCTCAAGGTGTAGTCGCCATTGATACCAAGCGCAAGGCGGTGCAGCACCTGAGCGGCGGCATCGTCAAAGAAGTGCTGGTGCGCGAAGGCGACCAAGTGCACGAAGGGCAATTGCTGATCAAGCTGGACTCGGCGGTGGCTCGCTCCAACTACGAATCGGTGCGCCAGCGCTACCTGGGGCTGCGCGCCATGCAAGGACGTCTGATGGCAGAACAAGCACAGCAGTCCAGCATCACCTTCCACCCCGACTTGCAAGCCGCTGCCAGCGATCCGCTGATCCGCCAGCAGATGCAGAACCAGGAACAGCTGTTCATGACGCGGCGCAGCCTGCTGCGCTCGGACGTGCAATCTATCGAAGAAAACATCCAGGGCCAACAAGGACTGCTGCAGGCCTATGCCGGCATCCTCGATAACCGCCGCAACCAGCAACGCCTGATCAATGAAGAACTCTCGCATCTGCGCAGCCTGGTGGCCGAAGGCTATGCACCGCGCAACCGCCAGCTGGAAATGGAGCGCATGGTGTCCGATAACAGCTCGGCGCTGGCTGACCTGCAAGGCAATACCGTGCGCGCCCAGCGCAGCATCAGCGAACTGCGCCAGCGCGCCCTCTCGCGCCAGCAGGAATACCGCAAAGAAGTCGAAACCCAACTGGCCGATGTCAGCCGCGAAGTGCTGTCAGACAACGAAAAGCTGCACGCCGTCACTGACGACTTGGGCCGCACCGACATCAAGGCGCCCGCCAGTGGCCAAGTAGTCAGCTTGGCGATACAAACTGTCGGCGCCGTAGTGCAGCCGGGACAAAAACTGATGGATATCGTGCCTGAAGATGCCCCGCTGCTGCTGGAAGCCCACGTCGCACCGCACCTGATCGACCGGGTACATGCCGACTTGCCGGTGGATGTACGCTTTTCCTCGTTTGCCCACTCGCCCCAACTGGTGGTGCAGGGCAAAGTGGTGTCGATCTCGGGCGACCTGCTGACCGAGCCGCAAACCAACATCTCGTATTACCTGGCGCGCGTCCAGGTCACGCCTGAAGGCATCAAGCACCTGGGCAAACGCCAGCTGCAGCCCGGGATGCCGGTCGAGGTGGTCTTCAAGACCGGTGAGCGCACGATGCTGACCTACCTGCTGCACCCACTGACCAAGCGCCTGGCCGCATCAATGACCGAGGAATGATGAGCATGAAGCACCGCACAGCCCCGCTACCCCGCAGCGCCCGCCTGACCTGCTTGGTCGGCGCCTGCCTGGCGCTCAGCGGCCTCGCCGCGCCCGCCTGGTCACTGGATTTGCGCCAAGCCTATGAGGCGGCCTATGACAACGATGCCACCATCCGCGCCTCCCGCGCCGGCGCAGAGTCACGCCGCGAGTTGCTGCCCCAAGCGCAGGCACAGCGCCTGCCCAATATATCTTTCAACGCCGGGCGCAATTACAACGACCTGACCAGCAAAGTCCACAACCTGCTGAACCAGCCGGTGACGCTGGAAAACCAGTATTACAGCGGCAGCCAGACATTGTCCGTGCGCCAGCCGCTGTACCGCCCCTACCTGGGCGCCCTGGTACGCCAGGCCGAGGCACAGGTGGAGGACGTCAACGCCACGCTGGAACACGACGAGCAGACCCTGGTCACACGCGTCGGCGAAGCCTACTTCGATGCGCTGCTGGCACAAGACCAGCTGGCGCTGGTGCAAGCACAAAAGACCACCTACAGCACACAGCTCGACGCAGCACAAAAAAGCCTATCGGCGGGCTCCGGCACACGCACTGACATCGACGAAGCCCAAGCGCGACTGGACATGACCCTGGCGCAGACGCTGGAGGCACAACAGAACGTTGAATTCACGCGCCGGCGCCTGGAAACCCTGACCGGCCAGAGCGTGGACACGCTGGCCATTCTGGATGTGCAGCGCTTTCAACCCAGTGCCCCTGTGCCCGCCAGCCTGGACGCCTGGATCGAGCGCGCCGAACAAGCCAGCCCGGAAATGCAGTCCGTGCGTGCGCAGCTTGACGCGGCACAACTGGAAATCGACAAGGCGCAGGCCGGGCACAAACCGACGCTGGACGCCATCGCACAATGGTCACGCAGCAGCAGCGACAGCGTCACCAGCGTCAACTCGCGCTATGACAACAAAACGCTGGGCCTGCAACTGAACGTACCCCTGTATGCCGGCGGCTATGTCAGCTCCACCGTGCGCCAAGCTGTCGCCGCACACGAACGTGCCCGCGAAGTGCTCGAAGCCACCCGCCTGGATCTGGGCGTACGCGTACACCGCGAGTTTCGCGCCATGACCGAAGGCGTACTGCGCATCCAGGCGCTGGAACAGGCCGTTCGCTCAGGCGAGCAAGCCTTGCTGTCGAACCAAAAATCCTTCCAGGCCGGCATCCGCACCACGCTCGACGTCTTGAATGCGGAGCAACAAAAAACCCTGGCCCAGCGCGATCTGGCGCAGGCGCGCTATGTGTATCTGGTGTCTTATCTGCGCCTGCAGGCGCTCGCTGGCGAAGAGCGCCAGACCAGCGTGGCGCAAGCCAACAGCTGGCTATTAGAAAATAAATAATAGCTAGAACCGCAGATCCACAAAGGATTTGCGGCTGTTTCTCCATAAAAAAACCGGGCCTAGAGCCCGGTTTTTTTATGGCCGGCGACAGGCTTTACGCCTGTCCTGGCTTAGTGACCCGAAGCGCCGGAAGCGCCCAGACCAGTTTCGGAACGCACTTGCTGTGCCGGGAACGCAGCGCGCTCACGGGCCGCATTGGCGCTCTTGTCGGTGATCGAGAACAACCAGATACCGAGGAAGCCGATGGTCATGGAGAACAGTGCTGGCGAGGTGTAGGGGAACAGCGCCGAACCTTTGGGGTTACCCAGCGTCGCTTCCCAGACCGAGGGCGACACGACGGTGAGAACCACCGACGAAATCAGACCCAGGAAACCGCCAATCACTGCGCCACGCGTGGTGCAGTCTTTCCACAGCACTGACAGGAACAGCACCGGGAAGTTGGCCGACGCAGCAATCGCGAAAGCCAGCGACACCATGAAGGCAATGTTCTGCTTCTCAAACACAATGCCCAGCACCACAGCCACCACGCCCAACACCAAGGTGGTGATACGCGAGACCTTCAGCTCCGAAGCGCTGTCTGCATTGCCCTTCTTGAACACCGTAGCGTACAAGTCGTGCGACACCGCCGAAGCACCTGACAACGTCAAGCCAGCGACCACCGCCAGGATGGTGGCAAAGGCCACTGCCGAGATGAAGCCGTAGAACACGTTGCCGCCCACTGCTTTGGCCACCAGCACCGCAGCCATGTTGGCCGTACCTGCGCCGCCGTGGATTACGCCTTTGACGGTATCTGCCATCTCAGGGTCGGTCAGCACCATGGTGATGGCGCCAAAGCCGATGATGAAAATCAGCACGTAGAAGTAGCCAATCCAGGTGGTCGCCCACAGCACCGACTTGCGTGCTTCTTTTGCATCAGGAACAGTAAAGAAGCGCATCAGGATGTGTGGCAGACCAGCGGTACCGAACATCAGCGCCATACCGAAGGAGATGGCAGAGATCGGGTCTTTGATGAAGCCCCCAGGGCCCATGATGCCCAAACCAACTTTGAGCGCTTCTTCAGGCGTTTTGCCCGTGTTGGCAGCAATTTGGGTACGCACTTCCACGCCCTTGGCAAACAGGGCTTCAGGACTGAAGCCGTAGTTGGACAGCACCATGAAGGCCATGAAGGTCACACCGGCCAGCAGCAGGCAGGCCTTGATGATCTGCACCCAGGTGGTCGCCGTCATACCGCCGAACAGCACGTAAACCATCATCAGCGCGCCGACGATAACCACAGCCATCCAGTATTCCAGACCAAACAGCAGCTTGATCAGCTGGCCCGCACCCACCATCTGAGCGATCAGGTAGAACGCCACCACCACCAACGTGCCGGAAGCGGCAAACGCACGGATGGGGCCTTGCTGGAAACGGTAACCGGCGACGTCGGCAAAAGTGAACTTGCCCAGGTTACGCAGGCGCTCGGCCATCAGGAAGGTAATCAGGGGCCAACCGACCAAGAAACCGATGGAGTAGATCAGGCCGTCATAGCCGGTGGCCATGACCGCAGCAGAAATGCCCAGAAACGAAGCGGCCGACATGTAGTCGCCGGCAATCGCCAGACCGTTCTGGAAACCCGTAATACCGCCACCTGCGGTGTAGAAGTCGGCTGCCGACTTGGTTTTAGAGGCGGCCCACTTGGTGATCCAGAGCGTGCCGGCGACGAATGCGGCAAACATGCCGATGGCCGTCCAGTTGGTCGCTTGCTTGGCGACTTGGCCCATGTCAGCCCCGGCAGCGTGCGCGGCGCCCACGGCCAGCAAGGCCAGCAGCGCCAGGGCGCTGCTCCGGTATTTTTGCAGTGCGTTCATTTGCTTGCTTCCTTCAGGATTTCTTTGGTCAAAGCATCAAACTCGCCATTGGCACGGCGCACATAAATACCCGTGATGACGATGGTGAAAATGATCACGCCCATGCCGATCGGGATGCCAATCGTCGTTACGCCGGCACCGATGGGTTGGGCCAAGAAGGATTTGTCAAAAGCGATCAGGGCGATGTAGCCGTAGTACACGACCAGCATCAGGATGGTCAAGGTAACGCCCAGGCGGTTGCGTTTGCTGCGTAACTCCAGGTACTTCGGATTGTTTTGTATTTTGGTGACGATCGGATCGATCATGTCTGTCTCCTCAAAGGTTGAATGCAAAATTTACGGGCGAAATATGCAATGCAGGACGGCACGCCATCCGACACGATTTTGATTCTGCAAACCCCTACTGACCAACGGCTTACGCCGCCCAAACGACCACGCACGATGCTGATACGTTTTGATACGAGGCTGCCTGGCATGGCAGCGCTCTTTTTTCGCATCAAAAAATGATTCAGGCGGGTTATTACCGACGCCGTAAGAATCAAGACAGCTTGAAAGCTCTTTTGTGCAAGTAAATTGTCAGAAAAGCATTCTTCAACCTGGTCAGCAAATGCACCGCTGGCTTGCAGAGCGTGTCTTGATTTTGAAAAAATAAAAATAAAACCCGGATCTCCGCCTGGATGGTGCGTACACAGCGCGGAAAAGCGTGGCGGCAACGCATCATCTTCATCGGCTTGTCACCTTGGGCGGCAGGATGTAACGCTATTGCGCCTAAAATTTTGAAGTAGTTGCGCCTCAAGTGAAGCAATCAAAATTGCAAGCTACGCCTACAACACCATCGATGCACAAGATCAATCAAGGAATTAAAAATGCAAAACCCAAGTCGTTTGTTGCTGGCCCTGCTGGCCGTTGTGGGCAGCAGCGCTGCCTTGGCCCAGAGCAGCGTCACGCTGTACGGCCGTGTCAACACCTCCATCGAACACCAGAAAACAGGTGACGTGACCGTCAACGGCATGGTCAACAACTCCTCGCGCTTTGGCTTCAAGGGCGTGGAAGACCTGGGCGGCGGGTTGAAGGCTGGCTTCCAGTTGGAAAGTGGCTTCGACTCTAGCGATGGCACGGGTTCCGGCTGGACCCACCCCACCACCGGCATGTCTTTTGCTCGTCAGAGCGAAGTCAACCTGGCGGGCAACTTCGGTATGGTGCGCCTGGGCAACTTTACGCCCGAGTCGTACTACGCCACGGCCGACTATGTCGGTCTGCACAACCATGACACCGGCACGTCGTCGGATGCGCTGTACTACGACCCCGTGTGGTTTGGCGGCCTGAGCACCAAGAACAAGGTCGGCTACCGCACGCCTGACATGGGCGGCCTGACAGTGGATGCTTCGGTGAACCTGCACGAAAAGAATCCTGCGGTCGGCCCACGCAAGAACGGCTACGACTTGGCAGCCAACTACAACATGGGCGCTCTGGCCCTGGGCGCTGGCTACAGCCAGGTAGGTGACAACAACCAGTTCGCCCTGCGCGGTTTCTACACGGTCGGCCAGTTCATGGTCGGTGCTTACTACCAGCGCAACGACGAAGACCTGCTCGGCACGCGCAACAACGTGCGTCTGGCCGGTGCCTACACCCTGGGCGCCTCCGAGTTCCACCTGAACGTGGGCCGCGCCAACAGCTGGAGCAAGGTCAACGACTCGGCTGCTACGCAGTACACCCTGGCCTACAACTACAACCTGAGCAAGCGCACTAAGGTGTATGCCTTCTATACCAAGGTGAACAACAACGCCAATGCCAACTACATGACCGGCAGCAACGGCATTGACTTCAGCTCTGTCGCCCTGGGCGTGCGCCACAACTTCTAATCGCCGCCTCCCCTCTGGGGGGAGCCTGCTGACAAAAAGCCTCGCACCTTTTGGGTGCGGGGCTTTTTTACGTGCGCTGTGCGGGCGGCGCAATTACCAGAAAATTACGGTCCTCTCTCCCAGAAAGACTACCTGCCATGACCCAGGGACTGATCCGCATCCGTGGCGCACGCCAGCACAATCTGCAAAATTTGGACTTGGACATCCGCACCGGCGAGCTGACAGTGGTCACCGGCCCGAGCGGCTCGGGCAAATCCAGTCTGGTGTTTGACACGCTATACGCCGAAGGCCAGCGCCGCTATGTGGAGACCTTCAGCGCCTACGCGCGCCAGTTTCTCGACCGCATGGACAAGCCGGCGGTGGACAAGGTCGATGGCGTACCGCCGGCGATTGCCATCGACCAGACCAATCCGGTGCGCAGTTCGCGTTCCACCGTCGGCACGATGACCGAGCTGAACGACCATTTGAAGCTGCTGTTCGCCCGTGCCGGCCAGTTGTTTGACCGCCAAACCGCACAACCCGTGCGCCACGACTCGCCCGAGACGATCTACGCCGAGTTGCAGCGCCGCTGCCACGCTGCCAACGACCCGCGCATCGCCATCACCTTCCCGGTCGAACTGCCTGCCGACACCAGCGCGGACGAAGTGGCGCAGTGGCTGTCGGCCAGCGGTTTTACCAAGGTGCAGGCCGAGCGTGCGCAGGGAAGCGTCAAGCTGCTGGACGTGGTGGCTGACCGCTTTCGGCTGGGCAACACCGAGAAGGTGCGGGTGATTGAAGCCATCGAAGTCGCATTGAAACGCGGTGCCGGCCGGCTGAATGTCTACCAACTGGTCGATGGCGGCGAACCCGAAATTTGGAAATTCTCCACCGGCCTGCACTGCCCCGACAGCGACCTGCGCTATGCCGAGCCACTGCCGTCGATGTTCTCCTTCAACTCGCCGGCGGGGGCGTGCGAGACCTGCAAGGGCTTTGGCCGGGTGATTGGCGTCGATTGGGGCTTGGTGATTCCGGACGACAAAAAAACGCTGCGCGCTGGTGCCATCAAGACGCTGCAAACGCCAGCCTGGAAAGAAAACCAAGACGACCTGCTGCGCTACGCCGAAGCCGCCGGCATTCCGCGCGACACGCCGTGGAAGCAACTTAGCGCCGAACAGCAGCAATGGGTGATTCAAGGCGCGCCCGGTTGGACCGGCCAATGGAACCAGCAGTGGTACGGCGTACAGCGCTTTTTTGACTACCTGGAAACCAAGTCCTACAAGATGCACATCCGCGTGCTGCTGTCCAAATACCGCAGCTACACGCCGTGCCCAAGCTGCGCCGGCGCGCGCCTCAAAACCGACAGCCTGCTGTGGCGCATCGGCAGCCAAGCCGATGCCGATGCGGTACTACCACCGGCACAGCGCTTTCTGCCGCCAGGCGTGCCATGGAGCCGCGCCCAGCTCGAAGCGCTGCCTGGTCTGTGTCTGCACGATTTGATGCTGTTGCCACTGGAGCGGCTGCGCCAGTTCTTTGCGCGCATGACAGAGAAAAATACTCCTGATTTAATAGCTTCTAGCGCACGTATTCAAAGCGCTACAGCCCAATTTGATACCAATCATGGCGATGCGCAGGCCTTAAAGCTGCTGCACGAAGAAATCAACACCCGCCTGCGCTACCTGTGCGACGTCGGCATTGGTTACCTGACGCTCGACCGCCAAAGCCGCACGCTGTCGGGCGGCGAGGTGCAGCGCATCAACCTGACCACGGCGCTGGGCACCAGCCTGGTCAACACGCTGTTTGTGCTGGACGAGCCGAGCATTGGCCTGCACCCGCGCGATATGCACCGCATCACCGAGGCCATGCTGCGCCTGCGCGACGCCGGCAACACGCTGGTGGTGGTCGAACATGACCCGGCGGTGATGCTGTCCGCCGACCGCGTGCTCGACTTTGGCCCCGGCCCGGGCGAGCGCGGTGGGCGTATCGTCTTTGACGGCACGCCCGACGCTTTGCGCAGCGCCGATACGCTCACCGGCCAGTATGTGGGCGGACGCAAACGCATCGGCGCACCGTTTCCACGCCGCATCCAGGATTCGACGCCACGCCTGATCTTGGAAGGTGCACGCGAGCACAACCTGAAGAACGTATCGATCGAGTTTCCGCTGCAGCGCTTGGTCACGGTGACCGGCGTCAGCGGCTCGGGCAAGTCCAGCTTGATTCAAGACGTGCTGGCGCCGGCGCTGCAGCGCCACTTTGGCAAAGCCACCGAAACCCCCGGCGCCTTCGAGCGTCTGTTGGGCGCCGAGCAACTCAACGACGTGGTGTTTGTTGATCAGTCACCGATTGGCAAAACCGCACGCTCGAATCCGGTCAGCTACGTCGGCGCCTGGGACTCCATTCGCGAACTGTTCGCCACCGCGCCGCTGTCGCGCGAACGCGGCTACACCGCCACCAAATTCAGCTTCAACAACGGCGATGGCCGCTGCCCGACCTGCGGCGGCTCGGGCTTTGAACACGTCGAAATGCAGTTTTTGAGCGACGTGTATTTGCGCTGCCCCGACTGCGACGGCCAACGCTATCGACCGGAGATTCTGGAAGTCACCATCGAGCGCCATACATTGGGGTCAGAGTCCAATTTATCGCTGTCCGTGGCGGATGTGCTCCACCTCACTGTCAGCGAGGCCGTGGCGCTGTTTGCCGACGACCGCGAGGTGCTGCGCGCGCTGCAACCCATCGTTGATGTCGGGCTGGAATATGTCAAGCTCGGCCAGCCGGTGCCAACGCTCAGCGGCGGCGAAGCACAGCGGCTGAAACTGGCAGGTTTTTTGGCCGGTGCAGCGAAAAGCGCCTCCGCCAGCCGCCAGCCGTTGGCGCGCAAAGGCACGCTGTTTATGTTCGACGAGCCGACCACCGGCCTGCACTTTGACGACATCGCCAAGCTGATGCGGGCGTTTGGCAAGCTGCTGGACGCGGGCCATTCGCTGATCGTCATCGAGCACAACTTGGACGTGATTCGCGCCAGCGATTGGCTGATTGACCTCGGCCCCGAAGGCGGTGACGCGGGCGGCTGGGTGGTGGCCGAAGGGCCGCCCGAAGTGCTGCGCGAACACGCCACCTCGCACACCGGCGCGGCGCTGCGCGACTACGAGCAGGCGATGGGCGCAGTCGGTGCGGCCAGCCACAGCGTGCAAGAGAACACTTCACCACTCCTAAAAAGAGAGCTGTTAGCGCACATATCTAAAGGGCTAGAGGCCAAAAACACTATAAATAAGCCGCAAACCATCGACATCGTCAACGCCCGCGAGCACAACCTGAAAGGCTTGAGCGTCTCCATCCCACGCGGCAAATTCAGCGTGGTGACGGGCGTCAGCGGCTCGGGCAAATCGACGTTGGCGTTTGACATCCTGTTCAACGAAGGCCAGCGGCGCTATTTGGAATCGCTCAACGCCTACGCCCGCAGCATCGTGCAGCCGGCAGGAAGGCCTGAGGTCGATGCGGTGTATGGCATTCCGCCGACGGTGGCGATTGAGCAGCGCTTGTCGCGCGGCGGGCGTAAATCTACGGTGGGCACCACCACCGAGGTTTGGCATTACCTGCGCCTGCTGTACGTCAAGCTGGGCACCCAGCACTGCATTCATGACGGCGCAGCGGTGCAGCCGCAAACGCCCGACAGCATCGCCGCGCAGTTGCTACGCACTTACCAAGGCCAGCACATCGGCCTGCTGGCACCGCTGGTGATGCACCGCAAAGGCGTTTACACCGAACTGGCCGACTGGGCGCGCCCGCGCGGCCACACGCATTTGCGGGTGGACGGCAACTTTGTGCCGACCGCGCCGTTCCCGCGCCTAGACCGCTTCAAAGAGCACACCATCGAGCTGCCGGTGAGGAGCCTCGATGTGCGCGCCGACAACGAAGCTTTGCTGCGCAGCGCGCTATCGCAAGCGCTGCAACACGGCAAAGGCGTGGTGCACGTCCTGAGCCGCTTGGACGGCTTGGCCGAAGCGCTGGCCGCCGACTTACCGACCACTGGCATCGGTCGGCTGCAAGTGTTTTCCACCCGGCGCGCCTGCCCGGTCTGCGCCACGTCGTATGCCGAACTGGACCCGCGCCTGTTCTCCTACAACAGCAAACACGGCTGGTGCCCGGACTGCGTCGGCACCGGCGTGCAGTTGACCAAAGACCAGCGCCAATTGTTCGATGACTCGGTGCTGGCCGACGACCAAAAGGGCCGCGAGCAAACCTTTGCCGAGCCCGAAGTCGAAGACGTCGCCGGCCTGGCCTGCCCCAGCTGCCACGGCACGCGCCTGAACGCCACGGCGCGGGCGGTGCAGTTTGCCGGCGTGGCCATCACCGACATTGCGCGCCTGTCGGTCAGCGACATCCGCGCTTGGGCCGGCCAATTGGCGTTGACGGGCCGCGAAGCCGAAATCGCCCGCGACCTGCTGCCAGAAATCAAAAGCCGGCTGGAGTTTTTGCAAGAAGTCGGCCTCGGTTATCTGACGCTAGATCGCGGTGCACCGACGCTCAGTGGCGGCGAAGCGCAGCGCATCCGGCTGGCGGCGCAGCTGGGCAGCAATTTGCAAGGCGTGTGCTACGTGCTGGACGAGCCGACCATCGGCCTGCACGCGCGCGACAACCAGATTTTGCTGAATGCCCTGCACCAACTCAGCGCCAAAGGCAACACGCTGGTGGTGGTGGAGCACGACCAAGACACCATCCGCCGGGCCGACCACATCATCGACATCGGCCCCAGCGCCGGCCAGCGCGGCGGGCGGCTGGTAGCGCAAGGCAGCGTGGCCGACATCACCGGCGCAGCAGAATCGCAAACCGGGCGCTATTTGCTGCACGCCATGCGCCATCCTTTGCAGGCGCGGCGCGCTGTCAACGATGCGCAGTGGCTGACGGTGCAAGGAGCGCAATTGCACAACCTGCACCACGTCACCGCCCGCGTGCCATTGCAGCGCTTGGTGGCGGTGACGGGCGTCAGCGGCTCCGGCAAATCAACGCTAGCGCGCGACGTGCTATTGACCAACGTGCAAGCCTGGGTGCAACAACGCGCTACCCGCGCCGGCCGCGACGCCATGGACGCCGGTAAAGCGCCCGCCCTCATCGGCTGCAGCGGCCTGCAAGGCTTTGAAAGCATCGACCGCGTGCTCGAAGTCGATCAAACACCGATTGGCAAAACCCCGCGCAGCTGCCCCGCCACTTACATCGGCTTTTGGGACACGGTGCGCAAACTGTTCGCCGAAACGCTGGAAGCCAAAGCGCGCGGCTATGCGCCGGGGCGCTTTAGTTTCAACACGGGCGCCGGGCGCTGCCCGACCTGCGAAGGCCAAGGCATCCGCACCATCGCCATGAGCTTTCTGCCCGACGTCAAAGTACCCTGCGAAGCCTGCCACGGCGCACGCTTCAACCCCGAAACATTAGCCGTGACCTGGCGCGGCAAAAGCATTGGCGACGTGCTGCAAATGGAGGTCGATGCAGCGGTCGATTTCTTCGCCGCTATGCCCCACATCGCCCACCCGCTGCAATTGTTGAAAGACGTCGGCTTGGGCTATCTGACGCTAGGCCAACCCAGCCCGACGCTGTCCGGCGGCGAAGCCCAGCGCATCAAACTGGTGACCGAGTTGACCAAGGTGCGCGATGACGTCACCCGGCGCGGCAACACAGCGCCGCACACGCTGTACGTGCTGGACGAGCCCACGGTCGGCCTGCACATGGCCGACGTGGACAAGCTGATCCGCGTGCTGCACCGCCTGGTGGACGGCGGCCACAGCGTGGTGGTGATTGAGCACGATTTGGATGTCATCGCCGAAGCCGACTGGGTCATCGACCTCGGCCCCGAAGGCGGCAACGCCGGCGGGCGCATCGTGGCCGAAGCGCCCCCCGAAGGCGTGGTGCAGTGCGGCACGCACACGGGGGTGGCGCTGGCGCTTTATTTATCCGCTTAGCGCACGCTGCACCACAACAAAGCACCAGGCACAATTTTTGCTTCTATCTCTGATATTTTGGTGCAAAGCGGACTATTCGCACCAACTTGGTTCAATATTCCTTGGAGATGAGATATGGAAGCACTAAAACAGGGCGTAGATGCTTTGTTTATTCTCTTGGGCGCGGTCATGGTGTTGGCCATGCACGCCGGGTTTGCCTTTCTGGAACTGGGCACGGTGCGGCGCAAGAACCAAGTCAACGCGCTGGTCAAAATTCTGGTGGATTTTTCCGTTTCCACCGTGGTCTATTTTGCGGTGGGGTATGGCGTGGCCTATGGCACGCACTTTTTTGTCAGTGCCGAGGTGCTGGCCGCTCAAAATGGCTATGAACTGGTGAAGTTCTTTTTTCTGTTGACCTTTGCTGCGGCCATTCCGGCGATTATTTCTGGCGGCATTGCCGAACGCTCCAAATTCTGGCCGCAGCTGATTGCAACCGCAGTGATCGTGGGTTTCGTCTATCCGTTCTTCGAGGGCATTGTTTGGAACCAGCACTTTGGTATTCAGGCGTGGCTCAAGGCGACCACAGGCGCGGAGTTTCACGATTTTGCTGGCTCCGTGGTGGTACATGCGGTGGGTGGCTGGATTGCGCTGCCTGCCGTGCTGCTCTTGGGCGCACGCTCCAACCGGTACCGCAAAGACGGTGGCATGTCGGCGCATCCACCGTCCAGCATCCCGTTTCTGGCGCTGGGGGCCTGGATTCTGACGGTGGGCTGGTTTGGTTTTAACGTGATGAGCGCCCAGACACTGGACAAGATATCCGGTCTGGTGGCGGTCAACTCCCTCATGGCGATGGTCGGGGGCACCTTGGCGGCGCTGGTGCTCGGCAAGAACGACCCCGGTTTTGTCCACAACGGCCCACTGGCCGGCTTGGTGGCGGTGTGCGCGGGTTCAGACTTGATGCACCCCCTGGGGGCGCTGACGGTGGGGGCGATAGCGGGCGCCATCTTTGTGTCCATGTTCACACTGACGCAAAACAAATGGAAGATTGACGATGTACTGGGCGTGTGGCCACTGCACGGCCTGTGCGGCACCTGGGGTGGTGTGGCCGCCGGAATTTTTGGCTCTAAGGCCCTGGGTGGACTGGGGGGCGTGAGCCTAGGCGCGCAACTGGCAGGCACCGGTCTGGGCGTGGCCTGGGCCGCATTGGGGGGCGCGCTGGTCTATGGGGCGCTCAAGGCCAGTATGGGTTTGCGTCTGAGCCCAGAAGAAGAATATGACGGAGCAGACTTATCCATCCACAAAATCAGCTCGACCAGTCCCGATCGGGAGATCAATTGGTAGGCTGGCGCTGATCGCATTGCACTTATCGCATTGACTTTCAACACGCACTGAAATCTGGCTTGCGCTTGGACCCTTTTAAGTGGGTGTCCTTTTATTGACGCAGCCACTGCAGCGCACGATTACGGTTGGGGTTCGCTAGGTAACTAAAGTGGGTGTCCTTTTAGTGTCACCCTCACATTGCAGCGTACGCACAAATGGCGCACAATTTAATCTATGCGCTTTAGGAGACTGCTATGACAACACTTACCAAAGATACCCGCTTGCATATACGCTGCGACCATGAAATACGCCGCCTACTGGACAAAGCTGCTGCTTATGCCCATATGAGCGTGTCTGAATTCGTACTGAGAAACGCGGTAGAGCAGGCCCAGTCGCTTGTGCAAGCGCACGAGGCCATCACTTTGACTGAGCATGATTTCAATGCCTTTCTCAACGCCTTAGACCGCCCCGGTCAACCTGCGCCTGCCTTACAGCGTGCATTTGAACGCCACGCTGCACAGGTGCGCTAAATGCTTTTCAGTATTCGCCCGCTTGATGGCGAGATGCAAACGACAGACTTTGATTGCGGCGAGACGGTGCTGAATGAATACTTGCAGCGCTATGCCACACAAGACATCAAGCGCAGCGTAGCGCGGGTTTTTGTGGCAACACCAACAGAGCAACCATCGATCCCCGTCGGCTTCTACACTCTCAGCGCTGCCAGCATCGCCGCTGAAACACTGCCAGAGAAGTGGCGCAAAAAATTGCCACGCTATCCCGTACCAGTCGCACTGCTTGGCCGCTTGGCAGTAAACCAAAAAACACAAGGGCGTGGCCTAGGATCCATACTGATGGCTGACGCGTGCAAGCGCGTCGCTGCTGCAAGTGCCACGCTGGCAGTGGTGGCCATCGTGGTAGATGCCAAATCATCCCAAGCTGCAGCCTTCTACCAGCACCTAGGCTTTATCGAACTGCCAGGTCAGCTAGGCCGCTGGATGCTGCCACGGTCGCACTTCGCCGTTTAATGGCGATTTTTGAAATATTGCGAGCGCATTCCCCACCCTAGCCCAGCAGGCAGGGTGAGGGTCAAGCGAGTGGCGCTTGTCAAAGCGCCTTGCCCTTTTTTCTCGCGTGCTCTTCGGTGCCTTGGCTTTCAACATAAGCCCGCGCCGTCTCCAGCGTAGCACCGCCGACACTGCCGACAAAGTAGGCTCGGTGCCAGAACATCGGTTTCCAATAGAACGCTGCCAGGTGCTCTGCAAACCGATTCCTACTGCGCCGCGCGCTGGCCGTCTTGAGGTTGTTGACACGGCGTAAGCCGCCACGTCGATGGCAAACACCGAGGACAGCTCGCGGATGCGGGTTTCGACCCAGCCTCGGCGGTGCTCAAAGTTCTGACCAGTGTGGGCGTCGTGCCCGCACAGAAATGCGCGGCGCACGCAGCGGTTGACGACGTGGTACCACGGCGTGTCTAGCAGGGAGATGAGGGCGGAGCGGGGGCGGGTCATGGTGCAGATCTCGTTTGCGGCGCACGCGCACCGCGCAGCAGCCCTTCGGTGCTCAAGTCTTCATCAATATCGGGCCAGTGAATTCCATAACCACCGCCCGCCAACTCCCAATGGTTGCGCTGTTGCACCGTGGCATTGGCCAAGCGCGGATACCACGCCAAAGGCACGGCAATCGTGCGTCCGTCCATTAAATCCACGACCAGACGCGCCTCTTCCACTGCCACGTGCATGGCGCGGACGTCAGTTTCAGGTGCCAAAGAATGCATGCCATGCCTCTTTTAAAGAAGGTTGATGATTTTTCACCATACGCTGAATTTTTCCCAGCTCTGGCGCAGAGTAGCCCACGCTGCGCGCCACCGATGCATCGTGTAACCACACCTTGGCAGTTGCTGGGCCTTTATCTATATGGACGTGCGGCGGCTCGTTAGGTTCGTGGCTGTAGAAGTACAGCCTGAACCCGTCAACTCTCAAAATCGTGGGCATTTGCTGTGGCAAAGGTTGTGGGTGCAGGGCGGGCGATTCATGGTGCCAGTTTAGGCGGCGCTGTTTATTTAGGCAACTAAAGTGGGTGTCCTTTTAGT
>NZ_JHYS01000017.1 GCF_000688255.1 Simplicispira psychrophila DSM 11588
AAGGCCGATGCTTTTTTTAAGATATCGACGTCGCCGCGCAGTTGCTTGTTCTCGGCTTCAAGCTGGCGGATGCGTTGCTGCTCAGCGCTGAGCGGCTTGCCGATACCGGGGCGACCTGCAGCCTCTTCATCAGCCTGGGCTAGCCATCGCCGAACGGCCGTCTCGCCAAGCTTCATGTCGCGGCAGACATCGCCGACGCTCAAGCCCTGCACACGAATCATCTGCACGACCTGCAGCTTGAACTCCGCGTTGAATGTCCTTCGTTTTCTCTTGCTCATATTCCTCGTCCAGGTGGGTTGCACCTATCGAGGTGTCCAGGGAAATTAGACCAGCACAACGCCCTATGGTTCGGCGGTGTCGGTCAACATTGCCGCCGTCAACGATGCGCCCGTGGTGGTGTCGCCCAGCACGCCAGTGGCCTTGGCGGGCATCAACGAAGACCAAGGCAATGGCACCACCACCGGCACCAACCCCGGCGCCACGGTCACCAGCCTGTTTGGCGCGCGCTTTAGCGACGTGGACGCGGGTGCCAGCATGAGCGGCATCGTGGTGGTGGGCAATGGTTCAGCGCTTGCAACAGGCCAATGGCAGTACAGCACCACAGCCAACGAGTGGCATGACATTGGCACGGTCAGCGCCGCTGATGGCCTTGTTTTGTCTTCGGCTACCCAGCTGCGCTTTGCCCCGGCAGAAAACTGGTTTGGCATGCCCGGCGAATTGGATGTAAAGCTGCTGGACAACACCCAAACCACATTCACCAGCGGCGCCACGCCGCAAAAACTTAATACCAGCACCGGCACCGCCGTGTCCACCGGTATCGTGAAACTGGGCACCACCGTGGCCTCGGTCAACGACCTGCCGACCATCAGCAGCGATGTGACTGCGGCCAGCCTGACCGAAACCGCTGCGCTTGACACCAGCGTGGCCACCGCAACGGGCGCACTCACTGGCACGCTCGCCGTGACCGATGTGGAAGGCGTGGCCTCGGTGGGCATTCGCGGTGGCAGTGGGACAACCACCGTCACCAAAGCCGGCTTCTTTGGCACGCTGACGCTCGACACCGGCACCAAGGAGTGGACTTACACCCCCAGCAATTTCACCGCCATCAACGCGCTGGGCGAGGGCAAAACCGCCACCGACACCTTTGACTTCAGCGTGGCCGACACCAACGGTGCCACCGCCAGCCAAGCGCTCACCATCACCTACACCGGCACCAACGATTTGCCCGTGGTGGCTGCTGCCATTGACGACCAAGTGTTCAACGGCAGCGGCGCGTGGAGCTACCAGATACCCGCCAACACCTTCGCCGATGCCGAGGGTACCGACCTGACGTACACCGTGCAGGTGGTGGACAGCGGCGGCGCTGTGCTGGACACCATCACTGGCGTCACAGCTGGTGATGCGAACAAGCCCTCCAACTGGCTGATTTTTAACGAAGCCTCGCGCACCCTGAGCGGCAAACCCACCACCATCACCACCGCAGGCCTGCCGCTGAACATCAAGGTCACGGCCTCGGATGGCAACGGCGGTACGGTGGCAGACACCTTCACCGTCACGCTCAACGCACCTGCTTCGGCTGCCAACCCCACCCCAGGCAACCTGGCGCCCACCACCACCGACGACCACCTTGTCACCACGGGCAGCGCCGCTGTCACGCTCACCATCAATGACTTTGGCTCCTACAGCGATGCCAATGGTGATGCGCTGGCGTTGGTCTTAATCGTGTCGCCTCCTCCTTCGGGGGTCAACGGCAGTTTGACGTACTCAACCGATGGGAGCAGTTGGAACGCCGTCACGGGAGCCCTGCTAATCACCAAAGAAAATATCGACTTGGGCTATTTGAAGTTCACGCCCGGCACCAGTCCAGCCGCCATCACCTTCAAAGTCAACGACGGCACCACGTACAGCGACGCGCAAACCCTGACGGTGGACGTGGGCACCAAGACAACAGCCGTCAACATGGATGCCTCGACCGTCACCACGGCCAAGGCCAGCGAGTGGACTTCGGTTTACAGCGACAACACAACGGTGCTGGATGGCTACAGCGGTACCGTGCGGGTGGTTGTTGAAGCCACGGGCGGCACCGTCAAACTGGCCAGCGACGCCGGCGTAACAGCCATTACCCAAGGTTACGCTGCCAGCTTGACCGTCGGTGGGACCAGCATCGCGTTTGAAGGCACTTTGGGCCAAGTCAATGCCGCGCTGCAGCAGCTGCAAGCCAACTTGGCCACCAATCCCAACATGACGCTGACCGTCAGCGCTATCAAGGGCGGGTCGGCGTACAACCCACAGAACGGGCACTACTATGAAGTGGTGACTGCAGGCGCTAGTTGGGATGCAGCCAATGCGGCAGCTGCAACGAAAACTTTCAACGGCTTGAAAGGCTACTTGGCCACCATCACCTCGGCAGAGGAAAACGCTTTCATTCTGAGCAAATTGCCCAGCACTTCGTGGATTGGGGCGAATGATGCTGCAACAGAAGGCACTTGGACGTGGATTTCAGGGCCCGAGGCTGGCACCCCTATTTATACGGGCGGCGCTACAGCTCCAGGGCAGTACACCAACTGGAACAGCGACGAACCCAGCAATTCACTGCAAGGTGCGCTTCGCGAAAACTATGCAGCGTTTTTTGCCGCAGGAGCTGAGGCCGGCAAATGGAACGATGTCAAAGAGACAGACGCGTTCGCCTACATCGTCGAATACAGCGACGGCTTTGCTGGCGGCACCGTCTTAGAGCAAGCCTCCCGCACCATCACCCTGAACAAAGCCCCGGCCAGTTCTGCGCCCGTGCTGGCGATTGCGGGCGATGCCAATTACACCGAAAACGCAGCCCACAAAGCCCTGAACCCGGCGCTGGCCTTGACCGATTTGGACAGCACCACGCTGGCCAGCGCCACGGTCACTATCGGTGCAGGAAAAGTCGCTGGTGATGCGCTGGCGCTGACCAATGTGCCTGGCACCATGGGCAATATTGCCGGGGTATATGTCGATGGCGTGCTCACCCTCAGCTCATCCGGCAACTCGGCCACCCTCGCACAGTGGACTGCCGCACTCAAAGCCGTCACCTTTGCCTCCACTAGCGACAACCCCGGTGCCAGCCGCACCCTGAGCTGGCAAGTCAACGACGGCACTAACGCCAGCAACGTTGGCACCACCAGCATCGCAGTGACCGAGGTCAACGATGCGCCGGTGGCCATCAACGTGGCAGATTGGACGGTGGGTGCCGGCCAAGCGGTGAGTTTGGACATTGGCAACGTATTCACCGACCCCGAAGGCCAAACCGTCACCTACAGCGCGGAGTACCAAAAAGCAGACGGCTCATGGGCTGCTGTGCCTGCCAGTGCTGGCTTCTGGCTCACGTTTAACCCCACCACCCACATCTTCAGCGGCAACCCCCCAGCGGGCTTGCCTTTCCTGAACTTGCGGGTCAATGGCACCGATACCTCAAACGCGGTGGGCTCCACCACCTTCAAGCTGAACCTGGCCGATGCCACCAGCGGCGCCGCCGCAGCCAACACGCTGGGCACGGTCAGCATCAGTGGCAGCACCACTTTGGGCGCTACGCTGACCGCCACCGCCCCGACCGATGCGGACGGCTTTGTGCCGGCCAATGTCCAGTACCAATGGCAGATGTTGGTGGGCAGCACTTGGACCGACATTGGCGGTGCGACGGCCAGCACCTTTGTCATCACCCAAGCCCAGTCCAATAAACAGGTGCGGGTGCAGGCGCTGTACAACGACGATGGTGGCTTTGCCGAAGCACCTGAATCCAACGCACTGACGGTGCCAGCCCTTAACGTGGCCGGTGTGGTTGCCGTGTTGGGCAGCACCACGCCCGACGAGGTGCTGGTGGCCTCGCTCAGCGACGCCAACGGCATCGTCGGCGTGACCCCCACTTACCAGTGGTACAGAGGCACTACCGAGGGCGCGCTGACCACAGCCATCACGGGTGCCACCGGCAGCTCGTACACGCTGACCCTGGCCGATGGCGGCAAGTATGTGTCGGTCCAGGTGACCTACACCGACAACGAAACCACGGCTGAGACGGTGATAGGCGGCACCACTGCCCCCATCACGCTGGGTGCCTACCCCCCCGTGGCCGTGAACGATGCCAACACCGCCACAGAAGCCGGCGGCGTGGCCAATGGGCTTGGTGGCGCCACGGGCGGCAGCAACGCCACCGGCAATGTGCTGACCAACGACACCGATGAGAACACCAGTGACACCAAGGCCGTGGCCGGGGTGCGCACGGGCAACAGCGAAGGCTCGGGCGAAGCGGGTGTGCTGGGTGCCGATGAGTTCTACACCCTCAGCGGCATCTACGGCACGCTGAAAGTGAAAGCCGATGGCAGCTACACCTACACCGTCAACCAGACGGCGGCCAATGTGCAGGCGCTCAAGGCGGGCGACACGGCCACTGATGCGTTCAACTACACGGTCAAGGACAGCACCAACAAAACAGACGTTGGCGTGTTGACCATCACCCTGACCGGTGCCGATGACACGCTGGAGGCGAAGAACCTGCCGGCCAGCTTCGCGGTCAACGAAGACCAAAAAATGGCGCTGGTCATCCCCAGCGACTTGAGTTTGGTGGACCCTGATTTCTCGGGCGATGCCACCATCACCTTGGTGGCCAGCGCCGGCACGCTCAGCGGCGCAAGCGGCCAAAGCGTGGTGGTGACCGGCACCGACACCGCCACCCTGACGCTGGTGGGCACCCTGGCCCACATCAGCACTTGGCTGACCACCGCCGGCAACGTGCAATACACCGGGGCACAAGACGCCAACGGCACGGCCGCTGCAACGATTACGTTCAATGGGGGCGGTTCGGCTTTGGGCACGGCCAACGTCAACATCACGGCGGTGAACGATGCCCCGGTGATCAGCAGCAACAGTGGCGGCGAAACGGCTGCCATCAACTACCAAGAAAACGGCACCGCCCCAGTCACCACCGTCACTGCTACGGATGTGGACGCGGGCGATACCCAAACCTTCAGCATCAGCGGCGGTCTTGATGCCAACTTGTTCCGCATCGATGCCAGCACCGGCGCGCTGACCTTTAAAAACAGCCCCAACTTTGAATTGCCCACTGATTCGGACAACAACAACAGCTACTTGGTCACTGTGAAGGTCACCGACGCTGGTGGGTTGAGCGACGAGCAGGCGCTGACCGTCAGCGTGACCGATGACACCGGCCCCAGCGACCCGATTGAAAGCGGCGGCACAGCGCCGGTGACGATTACGGCTCCGGTAGATAACGCACAGCTCAACATCACCGGCAGTGGCGCGACCACGGTGACCAACCCAGCGGGCAATTTGAGCGTGGCCAACAATGGCTCAGGCACCACCACCGTGAGCGGGCTGATTGCCAATGCCAGCCTGAATGCCAGCGGCACCGGCCCGACCCAAATCAGCGATCCAACAGGCAGCCTGACCGTGGCCAACAGCGGCACCGGCACGGTGACGGTGGATGGCCTCAATACCGGTGCGGCGTTGGCGGCCTCGGGCACGGGCCCGACCGCGCTGACCAATCCCGATGGCAACCTGAGCGTGGTCAACAGTGGCACGGGCACTGTGACTGTCAGCGGCCTCAACCCCGATGCCAGCCTGAGCACCAGCGGCACCGGCCCCACCCAGGTCAGCAACCCAGAAGGCAGCCTGACGGTGGCCAATACCGGCGCCGGCACCGTGACAGTGGATAGCCTGAATGTGGATGCCACGCTGACCAGCACCGGCACCGGCCCCACCAGCGTGACTAACCCCGATGGCAACCTGAGCGTGGCCAACAGCGGCACCGGCACCGTCACGGTGAGCGGCCTCAACCCCGGTGCCAACCTGAACACCAGCGGCACCGGCCCCACTCAAGTCAGCGACCCAGAAGGCAGCCTGGCGGTGGTCAATACCGGCACCGGCACGGTGACAGTCGATGGCCTCAATACCGGCGCGGTGCTGACCGCCTCGGGCACTGGCCCGACAGCGCTGACCAACCCCGACGGCAACCTGAGCGTGGCCAACAGCGGCACCGGCACCGTCACGGTAGCGGGTCTCAACCCCGGTGCCGGCCTGAATACCAGCGGCACTGGCCCCACTAAAGTCAGCGACCCAGAAGGCAGCCTGACGGTGGCCAATACCGGCGCGGGCACCGTCACCGTCGATGGCCTCAATACCGGTGCGGTGCTGACGGCTTCGGGCACGGGCCCGACCGCGCTGACCAACCCCGACGGCAACCTGAGCGTGGCCAACAGCGGCACCGTCACCGTCACCGTGAGCGGCCTCAACCCCAATGCCAGCCTGAATGCCAGCGGCACCGGCCCCACCCAGATCAGTGATCCAGAGGGCAATCTGACGGTGGCCAACACGGGTACGGGCACCGTCACCATTGCGGGTCTGAACGACGATGCCGTGCTGAGCAGCAACAGCACCGGCCCCATCAGCGTGCTTAACCCCGATGACGATCTCACTGTGGTCAACAACGGTACTGGCACGGTGTCGGTCGATGGTCTGAATGCGGGTGCCATCCTCAAAACCAGCGGCTCTGGGCCCACCACCGTGACCAACCCCGACGGTAACTTCTCGGTGGCCAACAACGGCACCGGCACCGTCACGGTCATGCAGCTCAAAGCGGACGCCATTTTGAACACCACGGGCACCCAGCCGGTCAATCTGGACCTGAGCCATTTGGTTGCACCCCAAACCATCACCATCGACAACGATGGCACCGGCGTGGTCAACCTGCTGAACGTGCCGGAAGGGGTCATCATCTTGTCCACCGGCAGTGGTACTGGCGCATTCAACTACGCGCCCACGCTGAGTGGGGTGCCGGGGAGCGCGCAAGCGGTCACCGCCGGCACCGCTGCTGATTTGGCAGACTTCACCGTCGCCGACAGGGACGTGAATCACTCGCTGACGGTGACGCTAAAAGCTACCAATGGCAGCATCAGCGGCCTGACCGATGCCGATGCCAATACGGCCGGTATCCAGCTGACCGGCACGGCCAGCGCTATCAATACCGCGTTGGTGGGCGCTAAATTTACCGCTTCAGCCGCAGGCGCTGCCAGCATCGGTATCAGCGTGTCTGACGGCATGCAGTCGGCGACTTCTACCTATCAGCTCACTGTGGCTTCTACGCCAGATACGTCAGGCCCATCAGATCCATCAGGCCCGTCAGATTCCAACCAAGTCGATGGCACCACAGTGACGACCAGTGTTACCACCAACTCGGAAGGTCAAGCAGTGACCACCTTGGTCGTCGCTCCCGTGCCAAGCAACCGCGCCGAAGATGGTGCTACCCCCAATGCTGGATTGGCCGATATCGCACTGGCCAAAGACAGCAGTGGCGCGGCGCTTATCTCGGTGGGTCTGCCTGTGGGCGTGGGTATCGAGTCCGAAGCCATTAGCGCCGACAGCCTCACGCTGCGCCAGATGCTGGTGGGTACTAGCCAAGCGCGCCTAGGCGAAGGGGCGGCACTGAGCCAAATTATTCAAGACGGTATCGATCAGTACCTGCCCACTGTCGTCGACCCGGCGCAGATAGCGCTGCGCACGCTCACGCTCAAAGCAGCCCCAGACGCAGTGGTCGCCGGTACGCTGGCGCAACCCATTGTTATCAGCGGCGCTTTGGGCACCGGCGAGGCCAGTGCTTTGCACCCGCATCGCGGCGAGGCGCTGGTGATTGACGTGCGCCAACTGCCGGCCAATACCGTGCTGCAACTTGACAATGTGGAATTTGCCATCGTCATTGGCCAATGCACTGTGATTGGTGGCTCTGGGCGCAACTTTGTGATTGGTGACTCCAGCGCGCAGACCATCATCTTGGGCGCTGAAGACGATGTGCTGCACGGCGGCGGTGGCAATGACTACATCGGCTCCAAGGGCGGCAGCGACCAGCTGTACGGCGACGCTGGCAACGACACCTTGAGTGGTGGCAACGACAACGACAGCCTGCACGGCGGCGACGGCAACGACACGCTGTACGGCGGCAAGGACGTGGACACAGCGGTATTCACCGGCCAGCGCAGCCAATACGACGTGACACAAAAGTTTGGCGTGTTCACGGTGCGGGCTTTGTCGGGCAGCGAAGGAACAGACACGCTGGTCAACGTTGAGCACATCCAGTTTGCCGACCAAACTATGGAGATTGGCAGCAAGACTGAGTCCCTGTCGTGGCTGGCCACGCTGTACCAGCAAGTGCTGGGACGCCAAGCCGACTTGGGCGGTTTTCAGTGGTGGGCACAGCAAGCCGACAGCGGCGTGGGTGAGGGCCAAGTGCTGATGGGTTTTATTCTCTCGAAGGAGCGCATCGCCAACACTGGCCAAGACTTCAACACGCTCAACACCGCTGACAAGGTCGAGTATTTTTACAACACCATCTTGGCGCGCCCCTCCGAGGCTGCCGGCAAGGCCTGGTGGATTGAGCAAATCGACCAAAATGGCCAAGATTTGGTGCACGTGGCGCAGCAGTTTATGCACTCGGCCGAGCTGACGGGGCAGTACCTGGCACCTAAAGACTGGGATTTCTTTATCTAATTCTGCAACGATCCCCGCAAAACCCCAGCCACCCTTGGTGGCTGGGGTTTTTTATGTTGAATCGGCCTATAAGCCAGTGAATACGTGCGCTAGCAGCTATGATTTTTTTGAAGGTATGCAGCGGCGGGCAAGCGGATGTTATTGGGCAAAATGGCAGTCAGCGTGCTGCGGTATGGCAGGCCGCTACCGAAGTGCTGGCACGCCCAAAAGCAAGCAGGGCCAGCATCAAACCTCACTCTCTGGCAGAGTTGCAGCTGGCTTGGCCCGAACGCGCCGCCCTCTTAAAACCGCACAAGGAGCTTCCCATGGCCGAACTATTCAACCGCTTACCCGGCTTTCAAAAGACCCCCGCCGGCCAAGAGCGGCAAGTGCTGCGCCGGCTGCCGCGTATCTTGGCTATCGGCACTTTGCTGCTGTGCCTACCGTCGCTGGCGGCGCGGCTGTGGTGGGCCGGCGCGCCGGACTATGAAGTGGGCTCGCTGATCACCACCGTGGATATTTACGCCATTGGTGTGCTGATATTGCACTGGACGGCGGTGCTGACGGTGGGCATTGGCGCCGTCATCGTCACCATCATGAAAGGCCCAGCTTACGTGGCCGATGCCTACCCGATGGAAGGCCTGGACCGGCCTGATAGGCCGCTGTAGTGGTTTAGGCCACTTGCGCCATCAGCTTGAAGCGTTTGGCTGTCGCCCGCACTTCTTTCATGCGCCCGTGGCCGGGCAGTATTTTTTCGATGATGGTGACCAGCCCGGCGCGCTCTAACTCATCAAGGTCGCGTTTCACCGCACTGCGGTCGCGCTGCAGTCGTATGGCAATGTCTGTGATGGATCCGGGCGTTTCCTTGACAGCACGAAACAGCGTTAAGCGGGTGGCGGTGATCAGCTTCATCAAGTCGTAAGGGTCTTCAAAGCTGATGATGCGTTCTGGGGCCAAGGTTTTTCCACTGTCGATGGCTTTGGCCAATTGGCGTCCGCGCTTGAAGAAGGCGTCTTCTGTGCCGGTTTGGATAGTGAGCTTGGTCATTTGCAGTCCTTCAATGCGATCCAGTCGCGTTCAAAGCGTTCCTCCACATCGTCAAAACTGACAAACGCGATAGGTTCGACAACGCCAAAGTAGTGCCGATGGTGATAGCCATGGGCGTTGTCATAGCCAACGACACGTCCGTTGTCTGCTGCATGGAGGTTGTGGTTGATGTAGGCAAGGTTGTAGCGCGTCACCTTGCCCTTGCCGTCGGCCCAGACTTCTCGCCTCAGTGTTCCGTTGCCTCGCTTGTCAGCAATTTTGTGCGATTCATCATGGATTTTAGCATCAGCCATGATTTATGTTATCACGGCTGATAGGCCCTGCGCTTGCTGTTATGCGGCGCTGGTGCCAAGCCAGCCAGATCAGCCCCAGCCCGGTCAGGCTGATCGGCACCAGCGAGCCGTAGTTCAGCAGCTCCCAGCCCTTGGTAGTCACCAGCGCGCCGGAGGCAAACGAGGTGATGGCCATGGTGGCGAACACAAAGAAGTTGATGCTGGCTTGGGCGCGGTCTTTTTCTTCGGGGCGATAGGCCTGCATCGCCAGCGTGGTGCTGCCGGTGAACAAGAAATTCCAGCCGACACCCAGCAGCGCCAGTGCAATGGTGAACTGGTGCAGGTCTTGCCCTGACAACGCCACCAGCACGCAGGCCAAATTGAGCAACACGCCGACGCCCATGATGGGCAGCACGCCAAAGCGATGGATGAGGTGACCGGTGAAAAAGCCTGGCGCAAACATACCGATGACGTGCCACTGCAACACCACGGCGGCATCGCTGAACTCAAAACCGCAGACTTGCATCGCCAGCGGCGTGGCGGCCATCAGCAGGTTCATCACGCCATAACCCAGCGCTGCGCCCATGACGGCGACGGCAAATTTGGGCTGGCGCAGCAACTGGCCCAATGAGCGCCCCGGTGCCGCTGCTGCGCTGGCTGCACGTGCGGCGGCTGACGGCAGTGGCTCAAAGCGAATCAGCGCCATCAAGGCCATTGACAACAGCGCCACGCCGACCAGTGCCAGATAAGCGCCAACAAACGGCACGCTGAACAGGTTGCGTGCGTGTTGCGCCAGATTCGGCCCGGCGATGGCGCCCAGCAAACCGCCGGCCAGCACCAGTGACACCGCCCGGTCACGGAACGCCACGGCGGTTAATTCAGCGGCAGCAAAACGGTACAACTGGCCGTTGGCGCTGTAGTAGCCCGCCACCAACGTAGCAGTGCACAGCAGCCAAAAATTGCCCGTGAACGCCGCCTGCGCGCACAGCAGCGCCGAGCCCAGCGCCACCGCCAGCCCAATTTGAAACGACACCTGCCGCCCCCAGCGCCTTTGTGCGCGCGCTACCAGCGGCGTCGCCAGTGCGCCGCCGACCACGTAGCCCATCACCGGCAGTGTCGCTATCCAGCCATAGGGTGCCAATTGCAGGCCGACCAGGCCGTTGATGGCGATAAACACCACGTTGTTGGTCAGAAAAAGGCCTTGGCACAGCGCCAGCAGCCACAGGTTTTTGTTCATAACAAGCAGGAGAAAAGAAAAGTGTGCCGCCGAGCGGGTGAATGGCCCAGTAAAAGCATCAAGCGTTTGCTCGCCACTTGACACACATCATGGCGCGCGGGGTGGTTGTGCGTATGGTCTCGGGGCTGTGTAAAGGTGCGCTGCTCGCGCCCACGTTTAACACCTAAGTGTATGCAAGACATGACCTCTCCCGACCGCGCGGCTGCTCTGGCCGATGCCCCTGCCCAGTCCGTTGAATCCAAACCGTTTGAACTGGTCTGCCCCGCGGGCAGCCTGCCAGCGCTCAAGGCGGCGGTAGACCACGGCGCTGACTGCGTTTACCTCGGCCTGCGCGACGCCACCAACGCGCGCAACTTTGCCGGCCTGAACTTTGACGAGGCGGCGATTGCCAATGGCATCCGCTACGCCCACGACAAAGGTGCCAAGGTGTTCATGGCGCTCAACACCTACCCGCAAGCCAGTAACCCTGAGCTGTGGCGCAGCGCGCTCGACAAGGCCGCCGATTTGGGCGTCGATGCCGTCATCCTGGCCGACCCCGGCCTGATGCAGTACGCGGTGCAAAAGCACCCCAAGCTGCGCCTGCACTTGTCGGTGCAAGGCTCTGCCACCAACTACGACGCCATCAACTTCTACCGCGAGCAGTTCGGCATCGTCCGTGCGGTGCTGCCGCGCGTGCTGTCGCTAGAGCAAGTGCAGCGCGTGATTGAGCGCACACCGGTCGAGATTGAAGTCTTCGGCTTTGGCAGCCTGTGCGTGATGGTCGAAGGCCGCTGCGCGCTGTCGTCGTATGTGACCGGCGAGTCGCCCAACACCCACGGCGTGTGTTCGCCGCCCAAAGCGGTGCGCTGGGTCGAAACCCCGCAGGGCCGCGAGTCGCGCCTGAACGGCGTGCTGATTGACCGCTACGCCCCCGGTGAAAACGCTGGCTACCCGACGCTGTGCAAAGGCCGTTTTGACGTCGGTGACGACGAAAACTACTACGCGATTGAAGAGCCAACCAGCCTGAACACGCTGGAGTTGCTACCGCAGCTGATGAAGATGGGCGTGCGTGCGCTGAAGGTCGAAGGCCGCCAGCGCAGTCCGGCCTATGTGGCGCAGGTCACCAAGGTGCTGCGCGAAGCCATTGACCACAGCATCGCCAACCCGCACCGCTACGCCGCCAAACCGGCGTGGATGGCCAGCCTCGACCAAGTTGCCGAAGGCCAGCAACACACGCTGGGCGCTTACCACCGCCCTTGGAAATGACAATGAAACCTTCCTTGAAACTCGCCCTCGGCCCGCTGCTGTACTACTGGCCGCGCGATACCACCATCGCCTTTTACGAGTCCGTGGCGCAGATGCCGGTGGACATCGTCTATCTGGGCGAAACCGTCTGCTCACGCCGCCACGAAATGCGTTTGGCCGACTGGCTGGAGATTGCCGCCCGCCTGCGCGCTGCGGGCAAAGAAGTGCTGCTATCGACGCAAGTGCTGCTCGAATCGACCGCTGAAGGCGGCACCATGCACAAAATTGCTGGCCAGAACGATTACCCGGTCGAAGCCAACGACATGGGCGCAGTGCAGCGCCTGAGCGGCAAAAAACCGTTTGTCGCCGGCCCGCAGCTCAACCTGTACAACCAGCCGTCGCTGACGTGGATGGCCAGTTTGGGTGCTAGCCGCTGGGTGATGCCGCTGGAAATGAAGCGCGCTGACTTGGCCGTGCTGCAAGCCGGTCGCCCCGCCGGGTTGGAAACCGAAGTGTTTGCCTATGGCCGGATGCCGCTGGCGTACTCGGCGCGCTGCTTTACCGCGCGCCACCGCAATCTGCCCAAAGACGACTGCCAGTTCAGCTGCATTGCCCACCCCGATGGTCTGCTGCTGAACACGCGCGAAAGCGAGCATTTTTTGGTGCTCAACGGCACGCAAACCCAGTCGGCGCGGGTGTACAACCTGATGGAGTCGCTGCCAGAAATGCAGGCGATGGGCGTCGAAGTGCTGCGCATCAGTCCGCAAGCCGAGCACACCGGCGACATCGTCGCGCTGTTCGACGCGGTGCGCCGGGGCGCGTTGGCACCGAGCGCCGCACAAGCGCAGCTAGAACCGTTGATGCCCGAGCAGGGTTGTAACGGTTACTGGCATGGCCAGCCAGGACTAGACTGGGTGCCGGTGGCCGCCGCTGCCGTGGCTTAAATAGCACGCCACGGTTTGTTTATTAAGCCAAATCGACCGCTAGCGCTTACAGGATAAGCGCTAGAAGCTATTAAATCAGGAGTATCGAGGTGCCGCGCCCTGTCGCCGCCTGTGAGGCTCTACCGTCTACAAGGATTCCTCATGCACTCACCCGTCTCCACTGTTTCTTCTCACGCATCTACCGCCTCGGTCCCGCTGTTCCCGACCACGGTGCCCGCACCGGTGGCGGCGCTGCTGTCGCGCCTGCCGGCCTTTCCGGGTTCGGCCCTGCTGACCACGGCGCTGAACGTCAGCATTGCGCGCCAGTTGCCGTCGGACGTTGGCGCGCTGCTGCTGAACAAGCGCCTGCGCATCCGCGTCACCGATGCGCGCGTCACTTTCGACTTCACTTGGACCGGCGGTGCTTTCGCCCCGCGTGCGCGCCATGCCGAAATTGACCTGTGTATATCTGCCTCCGCGCACGATTTTCTGCGTTTGGCGCAGCGCCAAGAAGACCCGGACACGCTGTTCTTCAACCGCCGCCTGTCGATGGAAGGCGACACCGAGCTTGGCTTGGTGGTCAAAAACACGCTGGACGCGCTGGAACTGCCAGTGCTCGATTTGCAGCAGTGGGCACCGCGCCAAGTGCTGGCCCGATTGGCCGCGCTGCGCCCCGGCGGCTTTCCCGGTGCCCGGCCATGAGTACCACGTCCGACCCGCGTCCGCTGGTGTATTCCTGCTCGGGCTGCTCTAGCGCGGCGCAGTTGGCCAACCACGTCGCCGTGCGCCTCGACCGCGACGGCGTGGCCGAAATGTCGTGCATTGCCGGTGTTGGCGGTGACGTGCCCAGCTTGGTCAAAACCGCGCGTTCCGGTCGGCCCATCATTGCGCTGGACGGCTGCCCGCTGGTCTGCGTGCAAAGCAGCTTGGCGCGCCACGGCATCGCGGCGGCGCGGCATTACCAGTTGCAGCAATACGGTGTCAAAAAACGCCAGCACGAAGACTTTGACCCGGCGCAGGCGCAAGCCGTGCTCGACCGCGTGGTGCAAGACCTGCACGACACGCCGCTGGTAGTGCCCCAAGCGTTAGAGCGCGTCGCATGACGGTGCCGCGCCGCATCATCGTCGCCATCTCGGGTGCCAGCGGTGCGGTCTATGGCGCGCGCCTGCTGCAGGTGTTGCAGCCGATGCCCGGCATCGAGTCGCACTTGGTGGTGTCCGATGCTGGTTGGCGCAACCTAGCGCACGAGTTGGATATGCAGCGCGCCGACGTCGAAGCACTGGCGCACCAAGTGCATGACGTGCGCAACGTCGGCGCGGCGATTGCCAGCGGTTCGTTTCAGTGCGCTGGCATGGTGATTGCGCCGTGCTCGATGCGCACGCTGGCGGCGGTGGCGCATGGCCTGTCCGACAACCTGCTCACCCGCGCTGCCGACGTGGTGCTGAAAGAGCGCCGCCGCTTGGTGATGCTGGTGCGTGAGTCGCCACTACACCTGACGCACCTGCGCAACATGGTAGCCGTCACTGAAATGGGTGCCATCGTCTGCCCGCCGCTGCCGGCGTTTTATTTGCGGCCGCAAAGCGTCGGCGACATCGTTGATTACAGCGTGGCGCGCGCGCTCGATTTGCTGGACGTGCCGCACGACTTGGCACCGCGCTGGGAAGGGCTGGCGCTGGCGCCATGACGCGCGCGGCGCTGCTACGGGCGCGCGGGGCTGTCGCTGTCGGCACTGTCCTCCGCCTCACTGCGCGGGTCCATGTGCAGCACCGCTTGCGAGCCACCACCCATCACCACAAAGTCGGCCTTGTGCTCGGTCGGCACCGGCGCAGCGACCTTCAGGCGCTTGAACACATACAGCGCCAGCGATGCCATCACGGCGGTATAGAACAGCATCAGGCTGGACGGCCCGGCCACGTCCATCAGCACGCCGGCCAAAATCGGGCCAATCGCCGCACCGACACCGTGCAGCAACAGCAGTCCGCCGGTAAATTCGACCAGCCGCGACGAGTCAATCACATCGTTGACGTGCGCCACGCACAGGCCGTAAATCGAGAACAACATCCCGCCGCACAGCAGCGCCAGCGGAATCATCGCCGCCACCGAATGTCCGGCCAAAAAGTAGCTGCCACTGGTAGCGCCCGCGCCCAAAATGCACACCCACATCAGCACCACGCGCCGGTCATGGGTGTCCGAGAAATTGCCCACCGGCCACTGGAACAGCGCCCCGCCCAAAATCGTCGCCGCCATAAAGCTGGCGATATCCGCATCCGAGAAGCCCGACGATTTGCCGAACACCGCGCTCATGCCGTAAAACGCCCCGGTCATCAGCCCCGAGGCCACCGCAGCGGCCATGCCCATCGGCGAGGCTTCGTACAAATTGCGCAGGCTGAACTTGGGCGCTTCGACGGGCTCCGGCTCGTCAATCTGGGTCATGGTGATGGGCAGCAGGGCGAACGAGAACATCACCGACACCATGGCAAACGGCACAAAGCCCAGCCGGTCGCCGACCAAAATCAGCCACTGGCCCAGCGCCAGTGCGACAAAGTTAATCGCCATGTACACGGCAAACAGCCGCCCGCGCAGCGCGTTGGGGGCCAGCGCGTTGAGCCAACTCTCGACCACGATATACAGCCCGACCATGCACACGCCCGTAATCAGCCGCAGCAGGCCCCAAAACCACGGGTCAATCCAAAAGGCGTGCAGGATAGGCATGGTCGATGCCAGCGACGCCATGGCGGCAAAGGCGCGGATGTGGCCAAATTTGCGAATCACCACCGGACAGGCAAAGGTGCCGACGACAAAGCCAACAAAATAAGCCGACGTGACCAAGCCCAGCGCGATGCTAGAAAAATCTGCCAACCCCGCCCGCAGCCCCAGTACCGAAAACAGCAGCCCGACCCCCACCACCAGCAAGCCCACGCCCAGCAGCAAAGTGGACAGCCGCCACACCAAGGGGCCGAAAGAGGTGTCGGTATTCAAACGCTCAGTCATTCCACTCACCCAATCCATTCGCGCCCCGAGGCGCTGTCGCAAGACGGTCAAGCCTAACGCTTGCGCACGGAGTCGATGCCATGGCCATTTTGGTAGGTCGGGTTAGCGCAGCGTAACCCGACATTTCTCTGAAAAATATCAAAAATAATAGCTACTAGCGCCTGTCCCATAAGCGTTACAAGCACTTTTTATCTTAAATTCTATTTACCACCATGTCCTACCACGACCTGCGCGACTTCATGGCCCAGCTGGAGCAATCGGGCGAGCTGCGCCGCATCAGCGCCCCGGTGTCGCCGCACCTAGAAATGACCGCGCTGTGCGACCGCGTGCTGCGCGCCGCCGGCCCGGCGCTGCTGTTTGAAAACCCGACCGGCCACACCATGCCGGTGCTGGGCAACCTGTTTGGCACACCCGAGCGCGTGGCGCGCGCCATGGGCGTGGACAGCATTACAGGCCTGAGGCCGTTTGGCGAGCTGCTGGCGACGCTGAAAGAGCCGGAAGCGCCCAAAGGCTTTAAAGAAATGCTCGGCATGAGCAGCCTGCTGAAAACCCTGTGGAACATGGCACCGAAAGAGCGCAGTTCAGCGCCGTGCCAAGACGTGGTGTGGGAGGGGAACGACGTCGATTTGGCCCGCCTGCCCATCCAGCACTGCTGGCCCGATGACGTGGCGCCGCTCATCACTTGGGGGCTGGTCATCACGCGCGGGCCGCACAAAAAACGGCAGAACCTGGGCATCTACCGCCAGCAGGTGCTCAACCGCAACCAAGTCATCATGCGTTGGCTGGCGCACCGGGGCGGGGCGCTGGACTTTGCCGAACACTGCAAACAACACCCCGGCCAGCCCTACCCGGTGGCCGTGGCCATTGGTGCTGACCCGGCGACCATCTTGGGCGCTGTCACACCCGTGCCCGACTCTTTGAGCGAGTACCAATTTGCCGGCCTGCTGCGCGGCGCGCGCACTGAAATCGTCTCGGCGCTGGGCGTGCCGCTGTCGGTGCCAGCCTCGGCAGAAATCGTCCTCGAAGGCCACATCCACCCCGACGCGAACCACCCCAGCGGCTGGCAGCACGCGCTCGAAGGCCCGTATGGCGACCACACCGGCTACTACAACGAACGCGCAGAATTTCCGGTATTCACCGTCGAGCGCATCACGCTGCGCAAGGACGCGATTTACCACTCGACTTACACCGGCAAACCGCCCGACGAGCCGGCGGTGCTGGGCGTGGCGCTGAACGAATTGTTTATCCCGCTGCTACAGCGCCAGTTCCCTGAAATCATCGACTTCTATCTGCCCCCCGAAGGGTGCAGCTACCGCATGGCGCTGGTGCGTATCCAAAAGGCCTACCCCGGCCACGCCCGGCGCGTGATGATGGGCGTGTGGAGCCATCTGCGCCAGTTCATGTACACCAAGTTCATCGTGGTGGTGGACGAAGACGTGGACGTGCGCGACTGGAAAGAAGTCATCTGGGCCATGACCACCCGCATGGACCCAGCGCGCGACACCATGCTGATTGAGCACACACCGATTGATTACCTCGACTTCGCCTCGCCGGTCAGCGGCTTGGGCAGCAAGATGGGGCTAGACGCGACCAACAAATGGCCCGGCGAAACCCAGCGCGAGTGGGGGCGGACGATGGCGATGGATGCCGAGGTGGCGGCGCGCATGAAGGCGCTGGGGGATGCGCTGGGGTTGTGATACAACGAATACTTGTATTTAAAAAGGAGATGCACACCATGGCTACTTCGATTCGCCTCGCGCCTGAAACCGAGCAAAGGCTGGACTACTTGGCCTCCCACACCGGGCGCACCAAGGCGTACTACCTGCGCAAAATCATCGAGCAGGGCATTGGGGAAATGGAGGACTACTACCTCGCTGCCGATGTGCTGGAGCGTGTCCGCAAGGGCCAAGAGAAGGTGCATTCTGCTGCCGACGTGAGGAGCGACCTTGGCTTGGACGATTGAGTACGCCGACACGGCCAAAGGGCAACTGCGCAAGCTCGACAAACAGACTGCGCGGCGCATCTTGGACTTTATGGACGAGCGTATTGCCAGCTTAGAAAACCCGCGCGACACCGGCAAAGCGTTAACCGGCCCGCTGGGTGGTCTCTGGCGCTACCGGGTCGGTGATTGCCGGGTGATTTGCGACATTCAAGATGGCGCTTTGCGCGTCCTTGTGGTGCAGGTAGGAAATCGGCGCGAAATCTACCGTTAACCGAGCGTCTCAAATCACCTAAAAGTGACAAGTGTGGCGAAAAACTATCCCAAAGCCGAGACATAGCGTGCCCAGCAGCTTGCAAAGGAAATTTGAGATGACAGACAAACTGCTGCCATTTGACATGGCCCGCTATCTGGGCAGCGACGAAGCGATTGCGGAGTACCTGACCCAAGTGCTGGCAGATGGTGATGGCGATGAGTTGCGCAGCGCGCTTGGTCACATTGCCAAGGCTCGATGTCACCACTTTGTATTGGACGAGGTGCAGTGGCAAGTGTTTGAGCAGGCGCTGAACCGGCCAGTGCAGACCAAGCCGCGATTGGAGCGACTGTTGAACGATTCCGGGTTGTTGGGTTGAGTACAACCCAACCTACGAATACCGAGAATCAAAATTAATAGCTGCTAGCGCACGTATTTAAAGGGCTAGAGGCCAAAAAACACCGGATAGGAGCGGTGCAGGCCGTGGGGTCGGATCACGATTTTGCGCAGCGAAACTCGTGCTCTGACCTCATGGCCGGGATATTGGGCGCGGCGTTTGTAGGCAGACTGCTGCACCTTGTCTGAGGCACGCCGCTAATCAGGCAAAAACAGCATAAATTTGCACCGTAGGTTGGGTTGTACGCAACCCAACTGGCTGCGGCAATGGTCACTCAGTATGAAAGCGATCGAAAGCGATCGAAAGCGACTGTTGAGCGATGCCGGGTTGTTGGACTTATATCGGTATCAGCAGTAGTCTGTGGGGCTGGCTATAGATGCCAGTGGTGCGCAACATAAATGTTGAGTCAAATCCGATCAATGCGGGCAATTAAAGTTGGTTTTATTAACTAAGATTTAAATATATGAAATATTATTCGGGTAAAGAAATTGGGAAGAAAGTAGTTGAAATAGAACCGAATCACATAATGGTTGCATATTTGGGGGCTGATTGGGAAGAATTTGTACCTAAAATTAAAAAAGTGGATCGTTTGATTGTGCAGCCGAACCCGCCAACCAACCCCAGAGCTATTGAAGATATTGTGGCAATTATTGGGTGGGAAAAAATTCAATTTCTTGATAATTTACATGCAAAAGTTTATCTTAATCTGAATGCAGATAATGAAAGTGGAAAGGCAATTGCGGGCAGCCCGAACTTGACTGCTAATGGATTGGGAGGCAGTGGATTATATGAAGCTGCCGTGCAGTTTGATTTCACTAAAAATCAAGATGGAACGTCGCATGAAGTAGTTGAGTCTTTTAGGGAAGTATGGGAGAAAGCATGTGTTACATACGGTACTGAAGAAAGCAAGAAAGCCAGATTAGAAAAGCTACGAAAAGATTCAATAAAATATTCGGAGATAGCGTTGTTTGGCAAAGAAAATAGCAATCGCAATGTTTCCGAGTATAAAGAATGGGATTCTAGTTTTTGGCCTATGTTTTGGAATGAAATTAGAAATATTGAATATGAAGAAGAAGTTCAAGACTTAAACGATAGAGGTTTGATTGCGGCATCATGTTGCGTATCCAATGAAGATCAAATAGTCCGCGATAATTTGCAAAATAGATGGGTGCTACACTGGGGAATTACTAAAATAAATAGGCCTCGCCAGCGTGCAAAAATTGAATGGATTCGTGTCAATCACATATATAAAAACGGAAGCGCTGAAGCCGAATATCCATATAAAGCAATATTAATTCAAGATAATAATTTAACTGAGGAGCCTCCGTTTTTGCTTGATGCAAAAACGGAGGAGGCAATTAAAAATATTCTTGCAAAAGAAGAATATAAATTATTCTGGGAGGATATTGATGAAACAGGATGGAAAACACAGCAGGTTAATGATTTGATGCCGTCTTGGCTTGCCGACGTGATTCAAGAATACGGCCGTCTTATCAATCAAACAACCCCTTAGGCACCTTATCCGCCTTGTTCTCCACCGGATTAGCGGCCAGCCAATTAGACGGGTATTGGCGCATGAATTCTTTGGCTTTTTCCATACGTACGGTCAACCACGCGCCGTAGGCCCCTTCGTTCAGGATCACCGGCATGCGTTTTTCGCTGCCGGGTTGTTGGTAGCGGCGCAGCAGGGCGTGGTTGTTGGCGTTCATGGTCAGCAGGGTGAAGCTGACGATGGTTTCGCCGTCCGCCCCGGTCCAGCTGGCCCACAGGCCGGCCGCGCCCATGGGCTGGCCGTCGATGCGCGAGATGCGCGTCGGCAGGGCTTTGCCGTCGCGGTAGTCGTCTTCAAAAAACGCCGCCATCGGCACGATGCAGCGCTGGCCATGGATCCAGGCGTCGTAAAAGGCGCGTGTGGTGGAAACGGTTTCGGCTTTGGCGTGGATCAGTTTGGGCGAGCGCAGTTTGGCGTCTGACGCGGATTTGACCCAGTGCGGCACCAAGCCCCATTGCGCGGCGACGACTTCGCGGGCGGGTGGGGTGGGGGCGGCGTCGGGTGTGGGCGCATCGGCTGCGCCCGGCTCTGTGGGCGCGACTGGCGCAGCGACCACGGCGCGGATGAAGTGGCCGATCTTGCGCGGCCACATGTGGCGCTCGTTGGCGTCGCTGGGCAGTTCGACGCCGAAGACCTCGCGGTAGGGGCTGGTGGGGGACAGGGTTTCGTAATGGGTGCTCATGGGCCGATGGTAACTGGGTGCGGGGCCGATTCAGTATCAAATTGGCCTCTAGCCCTTATCCTGTATGCGCTATAAGCTATGAAAAAAAGAGTGAACTCGCCGGGCTGCTGGCGTGCTGACTTTCGAACTGTCACTCAGGAATGGGCTGCGAGGCAGAAAAGCATTGCATCCCTGGCGCTGCGTCGGCGGGCCGGGGGTGGCATGCCGACGCGCACTCGTAGGAGACGATTTGGTTGCGGCCCTGTGCCTTGGCGTGGTAGAGCGCCTGGTCGGCCCGCTCCAGGGTGTTTTCAATCGCTTCCGCTGGTGTGGTGCCGCTGCTTTGTGCGGCCCAGCCGATGGAGACGGTGAGACGAATCAGCTCGCCCGGGGCGGGCACGGTCAGTGCGGCGACGGCGTTGCGTACCCGTTCCAGCAGCTGCGCGGCATCGGCGCTGTCGGTGTCGCGCAACATCAATACAAATTCTTCACCACCCCAGCGGGCCACCACGTCGCTGCTGCGCAAGCTGCCTTGCACGGCGCGGGCGAAGGCGCACAGCACCTGGTCGCCAACGGCATGGCCATGGGTGTCGTTGATGCGCTTAAAGTGATCGATGTCGAGCAGTGCCAGCAACAACGAGGGCGCAGTGCGTTGCAGCGCGGTTTCCATCAGTTGCGCCATGCGCCGGCGGTTGACCAGGCCGGTCAGGTCATCGTGCTCGGCCAAGTGGTGGATGCGTTGCAGGGCGTGGGTCAGATCCTGCTTTTGCCGTGACAGGCGCTGGCGTATGGCGTGCAGGCGCACGGAAACGAAGGCACTCACCGCCAGCAGCAGCAAGACCATGCCGGCATAGGCAAGCTCCAGTTCCGGCACATAGCCCGGCTCTTGGCGCGCCAGCACGTTCATCAGCGCCAAGCCAAACACCAGCAGTGCAAACACGATGTTGACCATCATCTGGCGCGGCGAGGTGCCAAAAACGCCAAACATCAGGATCAGTGACAGCACGATCAGGGCGATCCCGCGTGCCGGGCCGAGTAAAAAATAGGCGAAAGCATTGCACACCAGGGCATAGCGGATCTGCAGCTGTGTCAGCGCCGGATCGTGCAGACGCCGTGTGCAGCCGCTGCGGATCAGCACTAAGGTGGCGATAAAACCTGTGCCCGTGGCCAGCGTCCACCACAGCGTCCAGTCGATGCGCATGAGCCCGGCCTGGGCCAACAGGTTCATGATGGCGGCGCAGCACAGCATCACCAGCGAGGCAAAGCCGGCCATCATCATGCGGATGCGCTGGTGTCGGTCGGTGGTCAAAAAGCAGTCCATCAATGCCTTGCCGGGCTTGTCAGAGTCCATGGTTGTCCTTTCTTGTGCAACAAAGTGTATTGAGATGCTTGCCTGGGGCAAGAGGCGAAACCCGCTGGCGTGCGCTGCAGCAACGGATGGCGGCGCACAAACACCTGAGGGCTGTCTCGTGGGCGACAGTCCCAGCAGAAAAATAGCAATAAGTCACCCATTTTTTAGCCGTATTGCGCCTGCGCCAGTGGCCAGCGCACAATGCCAGCCCTCCCTACCAGCAGCGAAAGCGGGGGTTTCTTGAACGCCAAACTGCAAAAACTGATCGACCAACTGACCGACGCCTTCTGGCTGGTGCCGACCGCCATGGTGCTGGGCGGCATTGCTTTGGCACTGGGCCTGCTGCAGGTCGAGCGTGCCGGCTTGCTGCCTGATCGGGTGCTGAGCGAATGGCTCTACAACGGCGGCGGCACCGGGGCGCGTACGTTGCTCGGTGCCATTGCCGCCTCATCGATCGGCGTGGCCAGCACGGTGTTTTCGATCACCATTGCCGCGCTCTCGCTGGCGGCGGCGCAAATGGGGCCGCGGCTGCTGCGCAACTTCACGCGCGACCGCGGTGTGCAGCTGTCGCTGGGGGCGTTTCTGGGCACGTTCTCGTATGCGCTGATGGTGCTGCGCAGCGTGCGCACGCAAGAAGAAGGCGCTTTTACGCCCCACTTGGCGTTGAGCGTGGGCATTTTGCTGGCCTTTGGCTGCGTGGCGGTGCTGGTCTATTTTGTCGATCACATGGCCAACCGCATTAACGTCGATACCGTGGTCGAGCTGGTCAGCCAGGACGTACACCAGGCGCTGGCCGCGCTCAAGACCGAGCAGCCCCAGCCACCGCTGCCGCCGGCGCGGTTGTGGCAGCACGGCGCACCGGTGCGGGACGGGCGTCGGGGTTACCTGCAGCACCTGGACGAAGACGCGCTGGCCGATTGGGCCGCTGCGCAGGGCACGGTGCTGCGCCTGCTGGTGCGGCGCGGTGACTACGTGTTTCCGGGCACACCGATCGCCGTGCTGTCGGTGCCAGTGGCCGGGGCCGAGGAGGCGATCCGTGCGGCCACGGCGCTGGGCGATACGCGTGGCAGCGCGGGCGATGCGGAATACGCCGTACGCCAGCTGGTCGAAGTGGCGGTGCGCGCGCTCTCGCCCGGCATCAACGACCCGCACACTGCAATGAGCGTGTTGCACCGCTTGGGTGCCGCGCTGTGCGACCTGGCCGGCAGCCAGCTGCCCCATGGTGTGTTGCTGCGCCAAGGGCAGGTGGCGCTGGTGGTGCCCAAGGTGTCGTACGCCAGCCTGTCCGACCTGATGTTCCACATGATTCGCCAGAACGCCCAGGGCACGCCGGCAGTGCTGATCCGCCTGCTGGATGTGCTGATTGCCGTGGCATCGTGTGAGCCGGAGGAGGCGCGCCGCCAGGTGCTGCTGGGCCACGCCGAGCGGGTGTGTATCGATGCCCGCCACACGGTGCACAACCCGCTTGACTTGCACGACATCCTGGAGCGCCAGCGCACGCTGCAGGCGGTGCTGGAGCACGGCGTGCTGGCGGCCATTGGCGCGGTCGATGCTGCGGCCAGCGCCAGCCCTTGACCTCACTCCTTCCAATCATCTGCCCATGCTGGATATTGCCGCTCTCTGCCTCGTCGTCACCGCGCTGTTGACCTACCTGAACCACCGCCTGATACGCCTGCCGATGGCGATTGGCGTGATGGTGATCGCGCTGGGGCTGTCGCTGCTCATCGTGCTGCTGGACGCCTGGGGCGTAAGCCACGCGCTGCGCCGCTACGAGGAGTCGTTTCTGCGTGCCATCGACTTTTCAGATGTGCTGATGCAGGGCATGTTGTCGTTTTTGTTGTTTGCCGGCGCGCTGCACATTGACTTGCAGGCGCTCAAGCGCTGGCGCCGGCAGGTGGCGGCGCTGGCACTGGTTGGCACGTTGCTCTCCACGCTGTTGATTGGCACGGCGATGTGGCTGGTGCTGCCGTGGTTGGGCATGGCGTTGCCGTTTTTGTACTGCATGTTGTTTGGTGCACTGATTTCGCCGACCGACCCGATTGCCGTCATCGGCATCCTGCAGTCGGCCAAAGCACCGAAAGACCTGGAGCTGGTGATTGCTGGCGAGTCGCTGTTCAACGACGGCGTCGGCGTGGTGGTGTTTTCGCTGCTGCTGGGCATTTTGGCCAGCGGCACGCTGCCGACGCTGGCGGACGCCGGCTTGCTGCTGCTGCGCGAGGCCGGTGGCGGCATTGCCTTTGGCCTGCTGCTGGGTTGGGGCACGGTGTGGTTGCTGCACAGCATCGACGAATACAAGATCGAAGTGCTGCTGACGCTGGCCGCCGTGATGGGCGGCTACGCGCTGGCCAGCCACCTGCATATCTCCGGGCCACTGGCCATGGTGGTGGCGGGGCTGATGGTCGGCAACGGCGGCCGGGCGCGCGCCATGTCGGACACCACGCGCCGCTACGTCGATATGTTCTGGGAGCTGATCGACGAAATCTTGAACGCCGTGCTGTTCGTGCTGATTGGCATGGAGGTGCTGCTGATTGCCTTCTCGCGCCCGCTGTTGCTGGCGGGTGCGGTGGCGATTGCGGTCACGCTGCTGGCGCGCACGCTGTCGGTCGGCCTGCCGGTGCAGTGGGGCCAGCGCTTTTTTGGTCTGCCACGCGGCGCCGCGCAGGTGCTGACCTGGGGCGGGCTGCGCGGCGGCATTTCGGTGGCGCTGGCGCTGTCGCTGCCGGCGGGGGACGCACGCAACACGGTGCTGGCGCTGACCTATTGCGTGGTGGTGTTCTCGATCCTGGTGCAGGGTTTGAGCATCGGGCGCGTGGTGCGCGCCAGCAGCCCGCCCGACCCGCGCGCCGCCTGAGACGGGCGCCAGCGCCCGCCCGTGGGCCGCGTGGCGGGGCGCGGCGAAAGCGCTGGTATGCGCGCTAAGACATCGATAAGATAGTAATAAATTACTTACTTTTATCGGGCTTGAAAGCGCTTACACCGTGACCACACTTCCCAAAAACCTGCCCGCCGACGCACGCCGCGCCGCCACCGTTGAAGCTGTCGTGGCACTGGCGGCGACGCAAAACCCGAGCGACATCACCACCACCGCCATCGCCCAGCAGATGCAGTTGACGCAGGGCGCGCTGTTTCGCCACTTTGCCAATAAAGACGCCATCTTGCTGGCAGTCATGGAGTGGGTGGCTGAGCGCTTGCTGGCGCGCATCGACCAAGCTGCTGCCAGTACCGCCTCGCCCCGCGCCGCGTTGCAGGCGGTGTTTCTAGCGCATGTTGGCTTTGTCGCGGCGCACCCTGGCGTGCCGCGCATCATCTTCAGCGAGCTGCAACGCGCTGGCGAAACGCCGCCCAAGCGCGCGGTGCAGACGCTGGTGGGTAGCTACGGCACACGCCTGCACCAACTCATCAGCCAAGGCCAGGCGCAGGGCGAATTGCGCGCTGATTTGGACGTGCAGGCCGCCGCCACCTTGTTCATCGGCACCGTGCAAGGGCTGGTGATGCAGTCGCTGATCACCGGCGACATGGCGCGTATGTGCGTCGATGCGCAGCGGGTGTTTGCCATTTACCAGCGTGGCATTGAAGCCGGGCAAGAAAGCACGCGATGAAAAAACTCCCCCTGCAAGGCCGCACACTGGCACTGTTGGCCGTCGTTCTGCCGTTGTTGGCGCTGTTTGTGTATGTGGTGCTGCGCTCGGGGCCACTGGCACCGGTAGCGGTCACGCTGGCGACGGTCGAGAGCAAAGCGTTGACGCCGGCGCTGTTTGGTGTCGGCACGGTGGGCACGCGCACCAGCACCAAGATTGGCCCGACGGTGGCGGGTCGCCTGCTGCGGCTGGATGTGGACGTGGGCGACCGCGTGCGCGCGGGCCAAGTGCTGGGCGCGATGGACCCGCTCGATTGGGGGGAGCGCCTGAGCGCCCAAAACGCTGCCCTGCAGCGTGTGCAAGCCAGCCTGCGCGAAGCCCAAGTGCGCCAAGCGCACGCACAAGTGCAGGCCACGCGCTATGCGCAGTTGCTGGCAGTGCAAGCCAGCACCCAAGAACTGGCTGCCACCAAACAACAAGAACTGCAAGTCGCCAACGCCGCCGTTGCCGCAGCCCAAGCCGAAGCCGCCCGCGTGCGCGCCGAACGGTCCGGCGTCACCGCCCAGCAGCGCCATTTGCGCCTGATCGCGCCGGCCGATGGCTTGGTGACGCAGCGTTTGGCCGACCCCGGCAGCACCGTCGTCGCCGGGCAAACCGTGGTCGAGATGGTCGATCCGGCCAGCTTGTGGATCAATGTGCGCTTAGACCAAATCAGTGCCCACGGCTTGGCGGCCGGCTTACCGGCGCAAGTGCTGCTGCGTTCGCGCGCTGGACAAACGCTGGCGGGGCGGGTGCTGCGCGTGGAACCCTTGGCCGACAGCGTGACTGAAGAAACGCTGGCCAAAGTCGTTTTTAACCAATTGCCCGAGCCACTGCCGCCGCTGGGCGAGCTGGCCGAAGTGACGATTGACTTGGCAACGCTGCCTGAGCAGCCGGTGCTGCCCAACGCCGCCGTGCAGCGCGTTGGTGGCCAGACCGGTGTCTGGCATTGGACGCAAGGCAAGCTGGAATTTGCTCCCGTCACCTTGGGCGTGGCCGACTTGAACGGCCATGTGCAAGTGCTCAAGGGCTTGAGCGTCGGCGACCAAGTGGTGGTCTATAGCGAAAAGCCACTCACCGCCCGCAGCCGCATCCACGTCGTCGAGCGCTTAACCAAGGTCGCGCCATGATCAGCCTGTCTGGCCGCGACATCCTGCATTCGTGGGGCAAGTTTGTCTTTACCGGCATTGGCTTGGGGCTGCTGATTGGTGTCACGCTGACCATGGCCGGGGTCTATCGCGGCATGGTGGACGACGGCAAGGCGCTGCTGGACAACAGCCGCGCCGATATTTGGGTGGTGCAAAAAGACACGCTCGGGCCGTATGCCGAATCGTCCAGCTTGCAAGACGATGTCTACCGCGGCATTTTGACCATGCCGGGCGTGGCGCAGGCGGCCAATGTCACCTACCTGACCACGCAGGTGCGCAAAGAAAGCCGCCAAGACGTGCGCGTCATGGTGGTCGGCATTGCGCCCAGCGCCACCGGTGTCACGCCCGGCTGGCCCCCGTATTTGATCGCCGGTCGCCAAGTCACACGCGGCCACTACGAAGCGGTGGTGGACGTGGCGGCAGGCTTTGCCTTGGGCGAAAAACTGACCGTGCGGCGCAACCACTACACCGTGGTCGGCCTGACGCGGCGCCTGGTGTCCTCCAGCGGCGACCCGATGGTGTTTATCCCGCTGAAAGACGCGCAAGAGGCGCAGTTTTTGAAGGACAACGACGCCATCTGGCACAGCCGCCAGCGCACCGCCGCTAACCCGGCTTTCAACCGCGCCGGCGTCCCGGGACTGCTGGACGCGGTCATTGCCACGCAAAGCACCAATGCGTTTGTCAACGCGGTGTTGGTGACGGTACAACCGGGCCACGACCCGCACGAAGTCGCTACGGCCATTCAGCGCTGGAAGCGATTGACCGCCTACACCCGCCCGCAGATGGAAGAGATTTTGATCAGCAAGCTGATCGCCACTTCGGCCAAGCAGATTGGGATGTTTTTAGCGATCTTGGCGGTGGTCAGCGCGGCGATTGTGGCCTTCATCATTTACTCGCTGACCATGGACAAAATCCGCGAGATTGCCGTGCTCAAGCTGATTGGCACGCGCAACCGGACTATCGCCGCGATGATCTTGCAGCAGGCGCTGGTACTGGGCGTCATCGGTTTTATCGTCGGCAAAATTTCTGCGACGTTTGCCGCGCCCATCTTTCCCAAATACGTGCTGCTGACACCGATGGACTCGATCGCCGGCTTTTTTGCCGTGCTCGGCATTTGCGTGATGGCCAGCTTGGTCGCCATCCGCATGGCGCTGCAAGTCGATCCAGCGGAGGCCATTGGGTGAATGCCATGACTGCTACTACTGTCTCTCAAACCAAAGGCATCCGCGTCGAAGGCCTGAGCAAAAGCTACGGCAAAGGCGATACGGCAGTCCACGCGCTGAAAGACGTGAATTTGCAAGTCGGGCCGGGCGAAGTGGTCGGCTTGGTCGGGCCGTCGGGCTCAGGCAAAAGCACGCTGCTGAAATGCTTGGGCGCGGTCATCGACCCGACGGCGGGGCGGATGATCCTTGGCGATGAGGTGATTTTTGACAACGGCTGGAAAGTCAAAGACCTGCGCGCGCTGCGGCGCGACAAGATTGGTTTTGTGTTCCAAGCGCCGTACCTGATTCCGTTTTTGGACGCGACCGACAACGTCGCCCTGCTGCCGATGCTGGCCGGTGTGCCCAACGCCGAAGCGCGCGCAAGGGCGCTGGAGCTGATCACCTCACTCGATATGCAGCACCGCGCCCGCGCCATGCCGTCACAGCTGTCGGGCGGCGAGCAGCAGCGCATCTCGATTGCGCGCGGCTTGGTCAATCGCCCGCCGGTCATCTTGGCCGACGAGCCGACCGCGCCACTCGACAGCGCGCGCGCGCTGGCGGTGATTCGCATCCTGAACGAGATGGCGCAGCAGTTTCAAACCGCCGTCATCGTCGTCACCCACGATGAAAAAATCATCCCGACCTTTAAGCGGATTTACCACATCCGCGACGGCATCACGCACGAGGAGGCGGGGGAGGGGCGCAGTTTTGTGTGAAATCGGCCTCTAGTCCTTTAGATACGTGCGCTAGCAGCTATGATTTTTGATGGTGTCGCCACCCGTAGGTCGGGTGAGCCCAAAGGGCGTAACCCGACACTGCTGCTTGATCAGAAAATTCGTCGGGTTATGCTGCGCTAACCCGACCTACTAGGCCGCTGCCCCGCATAATCCACCCCTCTCTGCGGGAGAGCGGGGCCGACACGGCTCCCACCGAAGGCGCAATCTCCCATCATCGCTCAGGTACACCGGACCGCAGAGGTATTCGCCGACTGGAGAGCGGCTCGGGCGCTGGCGGTTTTGCACCGCACGCCCCGAGTCCACCGAAGGGGCAAGCTGCTGTGGCATATCGCCATCCAGCAGCGCAAACTCTCAGGTAACAAGGACAGGGGGAGAGGCGCTCTCGGGCACGCGGTGACGCGTGTTCGGCTTTTCTTTGGGCCTCCCCTGTGTCACCCCTTCTTTGCGTATTTGCCGCTGTCGTGCGGCCGTCCCTGTCCGCCCTGCCGTCGCTGTTTCTGAGGGCGCTGCCATGCTGACCCTTATTTATCTGATTGCCATCACGGCGGAAGCCATGTCGGGCGCTTTGTCGGCTGGCCGACGCAACATGGACATTTTTGGCGTGGCGGTCATCGCCTTTGTCACTGCGCTGGGCGGTGGCACGGTGCGCGACGTTATCTTGGGGCACTTCCCGATCGGCTGGACGCAGCATCCCGAGTACGTCGGCCTGGTGGTGTTTGCCGGGCTGCTGACGATGCTGCTGGCGCCGCAAATGCACAAGCTGCGCCGGGTGTTTTTGCTGCTGGATGCGATGGGGCTGGTCGCCTTCTCGCTGATTGGTTGTGATGTGGCGCTGCGCATGGGCTACGCCCTGCCGGTGGTGGTGATGGCCGGGATGATCACCGGCATCTGCGGCGGCGTGCTGCGCGATGTGCTGTGCAACCAAGTGCCGGTGGTGTTCCAGCGCGAGCTGTACGCTATGGTCTCGCTGGTGGTGTGCTGCCTGTTTCTGGGCCTGCGGGCGCTGGAGGTCAACCAGGCACTGAATACCGTGCTCAGCTTTGCCGTCGGCCTGACGCTGCGCATGTTGGCCATTTGGCGCTGCTGGCGGCTGCCGACTTTTTCGTATCAGCAGCGTTGGGATTAACTGCATCCCCCTTTCCTCAATTTTGCTCATCTATTGATAGCTGATAGCGCAAGTATATAAAGGGTTGGAGGCCGATTTTACTTAAAAATCGCTCTGCCCCAGCGCCTCGGTGCCGCGCCGCGCCAGGTGCTGGTAGACGTGCTCGCACAGCCGGTCCAGCGCGGGGTCGGCCCGCTGGTAATAGGCGCTGTGGCCGCGCAGCTCGCGCTGCACTAGGCCGTGGCGCATCAGCAGCGCCAGGTGGCGCGAGATGTTGGCAGCGCTGCAACTGCAGCGCTGGGCCAGTTCGCTGACGTTGTAGCTGCGCTGATCCAGCCACTGCAATATTTCCAGTCGCCTGGGTTCGCCCAAAGCGCGGAAATACGCCGCCACCTGCTCCAGTGCTGCATCGGACAGCTGGTGCATCGGTATGCAGGTGGCGGGAGCGGAATGAGGGTTCATGCGCGGTATTGGTACAGAGTGATGGGGGTATAAATCAACTAATTGACTATTTAGTTACTTGCGCAAATAATAGTTCAAGCCATTGTTTTTGACCAGCCCGAGGCTGCTGCCCAAACCGAACCCGAAAGAGAAGATCCGCATGTTGAAATTTCACCCCTTGACCCTGGCTGCGGTTTTGTTGCTGCCGCTGGCGGCTGTGGCCGCGCCCGACTCTGCTGCCATGCCGGCGCAGGTCAGCACGGTGCAGGGGCGCAGTGGTTTTGACGGCGTGGTCGAGGCCGTGCGCCAAACCACTCTTGCCGCGCAGGTGCCTGGTGCGGTGGTCGAACTAGTGGTGAAGGTGGGTGAGCGCGTGCAGGCTGGTCAGTTGCTGCTGCGCCTTGACGCGCGCAGCGCCGACCAAAGCGCTGCCGCCAGCGACGCACAGGTGCAGGCGGCGCGCGCTTCGCTGGAGGTGGCGACGCGCGAATACACACGCCAGCAAAAGCTGCGCGACAAGCAATACATCAGCCAGGCCGCGCTGGATCAGGCCGAGGCGCAGTTCAAAGCCACGCGCGCCCAAGTCGCGGCGCAGGTGGCGCAGGCCGGCGCGGCGCGCACGCAGACCGGGTTGCACACGGTGCGCGCGCCGTATGCCGGCGTGGTGTCCGAGGTGCCGGTGCAGTTGGGTGACATGGCCATGCCGGGCCGCGCGCTGGTCACGCTGTACGACCCCAGCACCCTGCGCGTAACAGCGTCGGTGCCGCAGTCGCTGCTGGGTGCCGCACAAGGCGCGCCCAGCGAAGCGGTGCGCGTCGAATTGCCCGGTTTAGCGACCGAAAAACAGTGGCCCACTGCCGCTCGCGTGCAGGTGTTGCCGACGGTCGATGCTGCGACGCACACGGTGCAGGTGCGCGCCGACTTGGCGAAAGGCTTAGAGGGTGTCGCGCCCGGCATGTTTGCCCGGCTGTGGTTGCCCTTAGTCAGCCAGAGCGCCGCTGCCGCCAGCCGGCGCGTAGCGGTGCCGCTCAGCGCCGTCGTGCGCCGCGCCGAGATGACCGGGGTTTATGTGCAAGGCGAGGGCGGCAAGCCGCTGCTGCGCCAAGTGCGTCTGGGCCGGGTCGAGGGCGACCAAGTTGAAGTGCTGACCGGCGTGGCGCCGGGCGAGTCGGTGGTGGTCGATGCGCAAGCCGCTACCCGCGCCAAGGCGCAGTAAAGGTGGATGGCATGAAGCAAGCACCACACGACGCGGGTCTCGGAATTTCCGGCCGTATTGCCGCATTCTTTCAAAGCGCGCAAATCACCCCGCTGCTGGCGCTGCTGGCACTGCTGCTGGGCGCCTTTGCCGTGCTGGTGACGCCGCGTGAAGAAGAGCCGCAGATCAACGTCACCATGGCCAATGTGCTGATCGCCTTTCCGGGTGCCAGCGCCCGCGACGTCGAGCAAATGGTCGCCATTCCCGCCGAACAGGTGCTGTCGCAAATCACCGGCACCGAGCATGTGATGTCGCTGTCGCGCCCCGGCATCGCCGTGCTGACGGTGCAATTCAAAGTCGGTGTGCCGCGCACCGAAGCGCTGGTGCGGCTGTACGACGCGGTGCAGTCGAATGCCGACTGGTTACCGCAAGGCCTGGGCGTGCAGCCGCCGCTGGTCAAGCCCAAGGGCATTGACGATGTGCCAATTGTTTCGCTGACGCTGCACAGCAAAAACCCCGACACCGGCCCGTTCGATCTGGAGCGCGTGGCGCACAGCATCGAAGCCGATTTGAAACGCGTGCCCGGTACCCGCACCGTCCACACTATCGGTGGCCCCGGTCGCGCGGTGATGGTCGAGATGGACACCGCCCGCATGGCCAGTGCCGGCGTGACAGTGGACGATTTGCGCCGCGCGCTGCAGTCGGCCAACAGTGGCCTGCCGGTGGGCGAGTTGCTGGGCGGCAACCGCACGGTGGCGATTGAAGCCGGGCCCTTTTTGGCCAGTGCTGACGAAGTGGCCGCGCTGGTGGTCGGTGTGCGTGCTGGTAAGCCCGTCTTCTTGAACGACGTGGCGCAGGTGCGCGACGGTGCGCCGCCGGCCGTGCACTACGTTTGGCACGGCACGGCGGGCGAGGGCGCGGCGGAATATCCGGCGGTCACCATCGCCATCACCAAAAAGCCGGGCGAAAACGCCATCGACGTCGCCAATGCGGTGATGGCCCGCGTGGCGCAACTGCACAACACCGTCATCCCCGACGCAGTGCAGGTCAGCGAGACGCGCAACTACGGCGCGACCGCCAATGACAAGGCGCAAAAACTGATCCAGAAACTGTTGTTTGCCACCGCGTCGGTGGTAGCGCTGGTGTTCATTGCGCTGGGTCGGCGCGAGGCGGCCATCGTCGGCATCGCCGTGGTGCTGACATTGGCAGCGACGCTGTTTGCCTCGTGGGCCTGGGGCTTTACGCTGAACCGCGTGTCGCTGTTTGCGCTGATCTTTTCCATCGGCATTCTGGTCGATGACGCCATTGTGGTGGTCGAAAACATCCACCGCCACCAGCAGCTGTATCCCGGCAAGCCGCTGGCGCAAATCATTCCCGGTGCGGTGGATGAAGTGGGTGGCCCGACGATTTTGGCGACGCTGACCGTGATTGCTGCGCTGCTGCCGATGGCGTTTGTCTCCGGCCTGATGGGGCCGTACATGGCGCCGATTCCGATCAACGCCAGCATGGGCATGTTGATTTCCTTAGCAATCGCCTTTGTCGTCACACCGTGGCTGGCGCGTGGGTGGATGAAGCCGGTGTCGGTCGCCCAAGCCGCGCACAACGCCGCGCACCCGCACGGCATGGCCGGCAAGATCACGCCGCTGTTCGAGCGCATCTTTCGCCCCCTGCTCGATGAAAAGTGCGGCAGTCGCAACCGGGGTTGGCTGGGCCTCGGTATCGCCGGGCTGATTGCCCTCTCCGTGGCTTTGCCCGTGGCCGGACTGGTGCTGCTGAAGATGCTGCCGTTCGATAACAAGTCTGAGTTTCAGGTGGTGGTGGATATGCCCGCTGGCACGCCGGTCGAGCAGACCGCCGCCGTGCTGCACGCGCTGGGCGCACATTTGGCGGCGGTGCCCGAGGTGACCGATTACCAGGCCTACGCCGGCACGGCCGCGCCGATCAATTTCAACGGTCTGGTGCGCCAGTACGACCTGCGCGCCGGTGGTGAAGTCGGTGACATCCAGGTGAATCTGGTGGACAAGCACCACCGCCACGACCAGAGCCACGCCATCGCCACGCGCGTGCGCCCAGCGCTGCAAGCCATTGGCCAGCGCTTGGGCGCCAACGTCAAAGTGGTCGAAGTACCGCCCGGCCCGCCGGTGCTGGCGCCCATCGTGGCGGAGATTTATGGCCCCGAGGCCGCAGGCCGCCAGCTGGTCGCCAAGGCGGTGCGCGCGGTGTTTGCCCAAACTGCTGGCGTGGTCGATATCGACGACAGCAGCATCGTGGATGCACCGCGCACCGTGTTGCTGGTCGATCGCCGCAAGGCCGCCCTGCTGGGTGTGCCGCAGCAGGCGATTGTCAGCACGCTGCGCGCCGGTCTGGCCGGCGAAGCGGCGACCTATCTGCACGACCAAGGCAAATACCCGGCCGCCGCCGTCCTGCAACTGCCGCCCGGCCAGCACGGCGATATGGCTGCGCTGTTGCAACTGACGGTGCGCAGTGCCAGCGGCGCGCTGGTGCCGATCCGTGAATTGGTGACGGTCAGCGACACGCTGCGCGAGCAGCCGATCCACCACAAGGATTTGCTGGCGGTGAACTACGTCGTCGCTGACATGGCCGGCAAGGTGGACAGTCCGCTGTACGGCATGTTCACCATGCGCAGCGACATCGCCAATTTGGCTATGCCTGACGGTGGTCAGCTGACGGAGTACTTCATTCGCCAGCCGAGCGACGCCTGGCGCGGCTACGCGCTGAAGTGGGACGGCGAGTCGCAGATCACCTATGAAACCTTCCGCGATATGGGTACGGCCTACGCCGTGGGACTGGTGCTGATTTACCTGCTGGTGGTGGCGCACTTTGGCTCGTACCTGACGCCGCTGGTGATCATGGCGCCGATTCCGCTCACCGTCATTGGCGTCATGCCAGGCCATGCGCTGCTGGGTGCGCAGTACACGGCCACCAGCATGATCGGCATGATTGCGCTGGCCGGCATCATCGTGCGCAACTCGATTTTGCTGGTGGATTTCATCAACCTGCAAGTGCGCGCCGGGGTACCTTTGGAGCGCGCCATCGTGCAGTCGGCCATCACACGTGCCCAGCCGATTGTGCTGACCGGACTGGCCGCCATGCTGGGTGCCTTCTTCATCCTCGACGACCCGATTTTTAACGGCCTGGCGATCTCGCTGATCTTCGGTATTGCCGTCTCCACCGTGCTGACGCTGGTGGTGATTCCCACGCTGTATTACGCCGCCTACCGCCATCGTCTGGAGGTGCTGCGCCCGACACCGCAGGGCGAGGTCGCACCAGGAACGCCTGCATAAATTGCCAAATTCATAGCTATCAGCGCACGCCCCGTAAGCGTTTAAAGCACTTTTGACTTGTATTGATCCCTCATTGACTTTCAGGAGCTCCGCATGGAAAACGACACCCCCTACACCGATCTGACACGCAGCATCTCCGCCGAACTGGGCAAGCTGCGCAGCGACATGCCCGACACCTTGCGTGGTTTCAGCGCGCTGGCCAAGGGCGCCACGCAGGACGGCGCGCTCGACCAGAAAACCAAGGAGCTGATCGCCATTGCGCTGTCGGTGGCGGCGCGCTGCGACCCGTGCATCGGCTTTCACGTACAGAGCTATGTGCAGCTGGGTGGCACGCGCGCCGCGCTGGCCGATGCGCTGGGCATGGCGGTGTACATGGGCGGCGGGCCGTCGCTGATGTACGCCGCCAAGACCTCGGCCGCGTTTGACGAATTCACCGCTGCTGCAGCCGCTGCTGCACCGGTCTCTGCGTAATGTGCCCCTGCTGGGCGCGCCACGCAGCCAACGCGGTGCACTGGGTGCAACGCTTATTTTCCCGTAGGGGCTGAACACCATGCGCCACTCGCACCACTCCTTGTTTCCGCATCGCAGCCGCCGTTGGCGCTGGGCGCTGCTAGCCCTGGCCAGCGTCACCAGCGCTGCCAGCGCCGCCGACCTGTTGCAGGCCTGGCAGGCCGCCGAGCAGCACGACCGCAGCTACGCCGTCGCCCGCGCCGCGCACGCTGCCGCCCAGCCGCGCCGCGACCAAGCCACTGCTCTGTGGCGCCCAAACGTGGCGCTGACGGCCGGCGCCGGTGTCGGCACGCACGACAACGATGTGCGCGGCGCGCAGTTTTCTGCCCCCGGCCTGGGCACCTCCAACGGCGTTGATTTCAGCACCTCGGTGCACGGTGGTACCGCTACGCGCTGGGCGCTGCAAGCCAGCCAGCCGCTTTACAACCCGCAGCGGCGCGTGCAGCAGCAGCAGCTGGCGGCATCGGTGGCTCTGGCTGATGTGCAGTGGCAAGCGGCGCAGCAAGGGCTGATGCTGCGCACGGCCCAGCAGTATTTCGACGTGGCCGTGGCGCAAGAGTCGCTGCGCGTGCTTGGCTTGCAATTGGCGGCGGTGCAGCGCACCAGTGAGGAAGTGCAAGAGCGCTTTACGCTGGGCCAGTTGCCCATCACCGATACCCACGAAGCGCGCGCCCGGCTGGCCGGTTTGCGCGCGCAGCAACTGGCCGCGCAAAGCGAGCTGGATGTGAAGCGCCGCCAGCTGTCCGACAGCACGCGTCTGGGAGGCACTGATTTGGTGGTGCATCTGCCGTCCGAGCGCAGCCCCGCAGCGGCCCCGCGGACGTTGGACGAATGGCAAAGCGACGCCGCTGACCACAGCCCGGCGATTCGCCAGCAAAGCTTGGCGCTGGATGTGGCACGGCTAGAGGCTGACAAGCACCGCCGCAGCGCCTCGGCCACGCTCGACTTGGTGGCACAAGTTGGGCAAGAGCGCCTGAGCGGCAGCGGCGACTTTGGCCGTGGCGCGCGTAATAAAAGCACCAGTGCCCAAATCGGCGTGCAGCTGACGGTGCCGCTGTTCACCGGCGGCATGCGCAGCGCCAAGGAAGAAGAAGCGCTGCGCCTGCTCGATGCTGCGCAGGCACAACTGGATGCCACGCGCGAGCAGGTGGCGCAGCAGGTGCACGCCGCCTGGCTCGGCTTGTCGGTCGGCCGCGAGCGCGTGCAGGCGCTGGCCCAGGCGCTGCAGGCCAGCGACGCCCGCGCCGACGCCACGCAGTTGGGTCACGAGGTCGGCGACCGCACCTTGCTGGATTTATTGAATGCCCAAAACGACAGCGCCAGCGCCCGCCTGGCACTGGCCCAGGCGCGCAGCCAGTTGCTGCTGGAGCGCCTGCGGCTGGCGCAACTGGCCGGGCAGCTGGACGACGACACGCTGCGCAGTGTCAACCAAGCGTTGGCTGCCGCGCCCTGAATCACTGTTTGCCATTTCTTCCCCCCACACCAGCCTCAAGAGCTGGCCTTTACCAGGAGACAACCATGGCCCATATCGTGATTCTCGGCGCAGGCACCGGCGGCATGCCGGCGGCCTATGAGCTGCGCGCAAAGATCGACAAGACGCACCGCATCACGGTGGTGAATGCGCTGGATTACTTCCAGTTTGTGCCCTCCAATCCGTGGGTGGCGGTGGGTTGGCGCCAGCGCAGCGAGACCACGCTGGAGATTCGGCCGCACCTGGCCAAGAAGGGCATTGACTTCATCGGCCAGCGCGTCGATCGGATTGATGCCCAGGGCAACGCCATCGAACTGGCCGACGGTCAGCGCGTGGACTACGACTACCTGATCATCACCACCGGCCCCAAGTTAGCCTTTGAGGATGTGCCCGGTTCGGGCCCCATCGCCGGTACCACGCATTCGATCTGCACCATCGACCACGCCGAAAGCACCTGGGCCGACTACCAGGAATTCATGCAGGACCCGGGTCCCGCCATCATTGGCGCCATGCCCGGCGCGTCCTGCTTTGGTCCGGCCTACGAGTTCGCCTTCATCTTCAACAAGGACTTGCAGCGGCGCAAACTGCGCAACAAGGTGCCCATGACCTTTGTCACCAGCGAGCCCTACATCGGCCACATGGGCCTGGGCGGCGTCGGTGACTCCAAAGGCATGTTGGAAAGCGACCTGCGCAACAACCACATCCAATGGATTTGTAACGCCAAGGTCACCAAGGTCGAGCCGGGCAAGATGTTTGTCACCGAACTGGGCGAGGACGGCCAAGTGAAGAAGGAGCACGAGTTGCCGTTCAAATTCAGCATGATGCTGCCGGCCTTCAAGGGCGTAGAGGCAGTGGCGCAGGTCGAAGGCCTGTGCAACCCGCGCGGCTTTGTGCTGATCGATGAATTCCAGCGCAGCCAAAAATTCCGCAACATCTTTTCGGCCGGCGTGTGCGTAGCCATCCCGCCAGTGGAAGTGACGCCGGTGCCCACCGGCGCGCCCAAGACTGGCTACATGATCGAAAGCATGATCACCGCCATCGTGCAGAACATCGCCGCCGAACTGGACGGCCAACCCGCCGAGGCCAAGGGCACCTGGAATGCCATTTGCCTGGCCGACATGGGCGACACCGGCGCCGCCTTTGTCGCGCTGCCGCAAATTCCGCCGCGCAACGTCAACTGGTTCAAGCGGGGCAAATGGGTGCACCTGGCCAAGGTGGCGTTTGAAAAATACTTTATGTACAAGATGAAGCACGGCACCTCGGAGCCCCTGTACGAAAAGCATGTGCTCAAGGCGCTGGGCATCGAGCGGCTGGAGAAATGACACCCATGGCTACCTCGCCGCACATCACCGTTCTGGGCGCAGGTTTTGGCGCGCTGTCCACCGTGCGCGCACTGCGCCAGCGCGACCGCAGCGCCCACATCACACTGGTGGCGCCACGCGCCGAGCTGCACTACCTGCCCGGCAGCATCTGGATTCCCAGCGGCCTGCGCACCCGCGCGGATTTGGTGGTGCCGCTGGCACCGTTTTTCCAGCGCATGAACGTGCAGCATGTGGCGGCTGAAGTGACCGGTCTGGACGAAGGCGGGCGCATGGTGCTGACCAGCGCTGGCCCCATCACCAACGATGCGCTGGTGATTGCCACCGGCGGACGTTTCATCAAAAAAATGCCCGGCATTGAACACGCCATCACGCCCTGTGAAGGCATTGCCGCGGCGGAAAAAATCCGTGACCAGCTGCGCGCCATGCAGGGCGGCACCATCGCCATCGGTTTTGCCGGCCATCCGCAGGAGCCAAACGCCGTGCGCGGCGGGCCGATGTTTGAATTTCTGTTTGGCATCGACACGCAACTGCGCCGCGAAGGGCGGCGCAACCAGTTTGAGCTGGTGTTCTTCAACCCCTCGACCGAGCCCGGCAACCGCCTGGGCCTGAAGACGGTACGGCACTTGCTGGCCGAGATGGCGCGGCGCGATATCACCACCCACTTGGGACATAAAATGGTGCGCTTGGAGGCCAACAAAGTCGTCACCGAAGGCGGTGAATTTGCTGCCGATCTGATCTTGTTCATGCCTGGTATGACCGGCAATACCTGGTTTGACAACACCGCCTTGGCACGCTCGCCCGGTGGCCTGCTCCAGGCCGATGCGCAGTGCCGCGTTTCTGGCCACGAGCGCGTGTATGTCGTCGGCGATTCGGGCAGTTTTCCCGGCCCCGACTGGATGCCCAAGCAGGCCCACATGGCCGACCTGCAGGCCCGCGCTGCGGCGCAGAACCTGCTGGCCAGCTTGGTCGGTGGTGTACAAGAAGCTACTTTCAAAGTCGAGTTGATGTGCATCATCGACGCACTGGACACCGGCACGCTGGTTTGGCGCACGCCCCAGCGCAATGTGCTGCTGCCGCCGCTGCGCATCTTTCACTGGCTCAAGGGGCGTTTTGAAAAACGCTATCTGGACCAGTACCGCTGAGATTTTCCAGCCCCTGGCGTACCGCTGCCCGGACGCCCGGCCAAGGGACTGTGGTTACCAGATACTGTGGAGCTGTTGTTGAGGAAAGGTAAAACCATGCAGATGTCCCGCGTTTTCATTTCCACGGTCTTTCTGGCCTTCGCGGCCGTTGCCTGGGTGCCGGCCAGCGCGCAGCAGAAAATGCGCCCCGGTCTGTGGGAGCACAGCATGTCCATGAAGAGCCAGAGCGGGCAGATGGAAGCTGCCCTGGGCGCTGCGCAAAGAGCCCTGGCCAATATGCCGCCGGCGCAGCGCAAGCAGTTGGAGCAGATGCTGGCCGAGCAGGGCGTGGGCCTGGGCAGCGGTGTGCAGGACCAGACCGTCCAAGTCTGCATCACGCCCGAGCAGGCGGAGCTTGACCACATTCCGCAGCAGGACGGCTGCACACAAAAAGTGCAGCGCGTGGACGCCAACACCATGCAGGTCAGTTTCAGTTGCCAGGGCGGACAGGGCCAGCCAGCGACCAGCGGCGAAGGCACAGTCAGCTTCCAGAGCCCCACGTCCTATGCCGGCGACTTCAAGATTCAGACCAGTATCAATGGCAAATCCGCGCAGATCGATATGGCGCACACAGGCCGCTGGCTGTCGAGCGACTGCGGCACCATCCGGCCGGTGCCGCTGAGGCACTGAGCGCAGCGGCAGTACCGCGCACTGCTGCGCAGAGAACGTCGGCACTGGTATGCAAAGGTTGCATTTAGCCAGTATTTGCAAGGCTGGGATGAGCCTACAGCGGCGTAGTCGCTGTCTGACGGCTGAAGATTTTCTCCTGACCTAGAGCCACAAGAACAGCTGAGACCTCCTTCTGTGTGGTGGAGGACAACGCCGTCAGCACAACGTCAAAGCCGCCAACGCAGCCAGCGGGGCGGTTTCGGCGCGCAGTACGCGGCTGCCCAGTGTCACCGGGGTGAAGCCGTGTTGCAGTGCCAGCGCTTCTTCCGCGTTGCTCAGGCCGCCCTCGGGGCCGGAAAGGAACAGCACCGGGCCACTGCCTGTTGCAGCGGTAGCCGAATGCAGCGATTGGGTGCCGGGGCGCAGTGACAGCAGCAGGCGGGTTGTCACCGCGGTGTTGTCTGCTGGCGCGGCAGCCAAGGCAGCGGGATGTGCTGCCAGCCAGTCCGCTAGTCTAAGCGCCGGGCGGATCAACGGTATGCGGTTGCGTCCGCATTGCTCGCAGGCGGCCACGGCCACGGCTTGCCAATGGGCCCATTTTTTATCTGCACGCTCTCCCTTGAGTTTGAGTACGCTGTGCTCGGCCAGCAGTGGTGTGATGCTGGCGGCGCCCAGTTCGGTGGCTTTTTCCACCAACCAATCCATGCGTTCGTTGGCGGTGATGCCCGCCAGCAGGTGGATGGCGCGCGGTGCCTCGCGCTCGATGGCGTGGTGGGCGGTAGGCTGCACGCGCACGCTGCTGCGGCCCATGTGGGTGATGCTGGCCTCCCACTCACCACCGGCGTGGTCGCCAAACAGCGTGATGCCGTCGCCCGGTTGCAGGCGCAGCACCTGCACATGGCGCGCGGCGCCGACGGGCAGTTCAATCTCGGTGCCAATGGCCAAGTCAGAGAGGCAATGAAAACGGGGCATTTACTTCTTTTTTAATAGCTATCACCGCTTGATACACAAGCGTTTGAGGCCAATTTGGCTTATTTTTAAACTAAACGCGGCCAAAGGCGTAGCCCATGGCTTGTTCGGTGCCTTCGATCTGGTCGATGAGCTTGCACAGCGGGCCGAGTTCGCGGTAGCGGTCGGCGGTGGCGCGGATGTAGTGCAGAAAGCGCGGTGCGTCGGCCAGGTACTTCGGCTTGCCGTCGCGCAGGGTAATGCGGGCAAAGATGCCGGCCACTTTCAGGTGGCGCTGCAGGCCCATCCATTCGACACTGCGATAGAACTCACCAAAGTCGGCGCCCCAGCCGGTGGGGCTATGGGCGCCCAGTAAACCCGCCTTGCGCGCCTTTTCCCAGTAACGGATGGTAATGTCGATGACGAAATTTTCATCCCAACTGATGAAGGCGTCGCGCAGCAGGCTGGCAATGTCGTAGGTGATGGGACCGTACACCGCGTCCTGAAAATCCAGCACGCCCAGCGGCCCGCCGGGGGAAGGCGGCACCATCAGGTTGCGCATCATGAAGTCGCGGTGCACGAACACGCTGGGTACGGCTAGGTTGTGCGCCACGATGCGGTTGAAGGCGTGGTCCAGTACCGCCTGCTGAGTGGCGTTCAGGGTGATGCCACGGTGTTTGGCGACGTACCAGTCGGGGAATAGCGCCAGTTCGCGGCGCAGCAGCGCTTCGTCGTACACCGGCAGCACGCCGGGGCGCGACGCCAGTTGCCACTGCAGCAGCGTATCGGTAGCTTGCTGGTACCAGGCGTAGGCGTCTTGGGGGCGCTCGGGGTCGAGTTTTTCCATCACCGTCTGCGCACCCAGGTCGGACAGCAGCATGAAACCCTGCGCCTGGTCCCAGGCCAGGATGTCCGGCACCTTCAATCCGGCCTGTTGCATCAGGGCCTGCACCTGGACAAAGGAGGCGCAGGGCTCTTTGTCGGGTGGTGCATCCATGACGATGCAGCTTTTGCCGGGCGTGGCGTTGTGGCTGGTATCGATACGCAAATAACGGCGAAAGCTGGCGTCGGCCGAGGCCGGGCGCAGGCTGGCGGGCAGCAATTGGTGTGCGGACATCAGCGGTGCCAGCCAGGCCTCAAAGGCGGCGTGGCGCTGGGCGTCGGGCCAGTCCACGCTGGCGGTGGGAAGTGCTGTGGTGGCCAGCAGGGCGGCGGGGGGGGGGGAGGCAGGGTGGCTCATGGATAATCGGATTTTACAAACCCGGCCTGCCCGGCACGGGTGACGGGCAGGCCTCTGCACCCACTGCCCGCCGACTCCATGGACTGACTCCCTTGCCTGACCTGCACCGCCGCCCCCTGACCGTGAAGCCTGCCGTCCCCCGCAACCGCCAGCGTGCGCGCCAGGCCACCGCCTTGACCTTCCCGCGCACGGCGCTTGCCCAGTGGCTGGCGGGGGTGTTGTGGGGCCTGCCGCTGGTGGCGTTGGCACAAAGCCCGGTCAGCACGGCGCAGACGCCGCCCGCTGCGCTGCGTGCCAGTCCGATGCTGCAAGAAAAAATTCCGCAGGCGGTGCGTGCGCAAATGCCGATCTTTGTCAGCGGCGATCGCATCACCGGCCAGCCCGATATCCAGACGGTGATTGAGGGCCATGCCGAACTGCGCCGTGCCGACACCGTGATCCGCGCCGATCGCATGGAATACAGCGTGCCGGACGATCTGGCCCAGGCGCGCGGGCAAGTGCGTATCAACCGTTCTGGTGATGTGTACGAGGGGGCGGCGCTGGATTTGTATGTGAACGCGTTCAGCGGGTTTTTTACCGACGCGCGCTACCAGTTCCTCAAGACCGAGGCGCATGGCAAGGCCTCGCGCGTGGATTTCATCGACCACGACCGCACCGTGGTGCACAACGCCACCTACACCACCTGCCAGCGCGGCGATGAGGCCAGCTGGACGCCCGCCTGGATGTTGCGCGCCAAAACCATTCACCTGGACCGGGAGGAAGAGGTGGGTACGGCCGAGGGAGCCGTGCTGGAGTTCCAGGGCGTGCCGATCGTGCCGATTCCGTACATCACTTTTCCACTTTCGGACAAGCGCAAGTCCGGTCTGTTGCCGCCGTCGATCGGCATCGACAACGTCAATGGCATCGAGTACGACCAGCCCTATTACTGGGACATTGCGCCCAACCGCGATGCCACTTTCCACGCTGCCCTGATGGCCAAGCGTGGCATCAACGCCGGCGCTGAATTTCGCTATCTGGAGCCCAGCTACAAAGGCCTGCTGCGGGGCGACTTCATGCCCTCTGACCGGCTGCGTGCGCAAGACCGCTGGAGCTATACGCTGCAGCACGCCGGCACTATGGATTCGCCCTTGGGCGGCGTGGGGCTGAACATCAATCTCAACCGCGTCAGCGACAACAATTACTGGCGCGATTTCACGACGCGCTCCACCCACAGCAGCGACCCGATCACGCAGCGCCTGTTGCCGGGCGATGCCTCGCTGACGTGGGCGCGCGGCGATATGTCGCTCAGCCTGCGCACCCTCAAGTGGCAGACACTGCAGGACGTGACCGCACCCATCGTGCCGCCCTACGACCGGCTGCCCCAGTTGCACGCGCGCTATGCGCCCAGCAGCCTGCCCGGAGGCTTTGATGCCAGCATCGATGCCGACACCACGCATTTCCAGGCCGATCCGTTCCTGACTCGCCAGGCCAATGCCACGCGCAGCTACACCCTGGCGCAGGTCAGCCGGCCTTTTCTGGCGCCGGCGGGGTTCGTCACGCCGCGTTTGCAGCTACATGCCACGCAGTACCAATTCGACAGCCCACTGACCAACGGCAGCACGGCGCAAAGCCGGGTGCTGCCCACTTTCAGCCTGGACAGTGGGCTGGTGTTTGAACGCGATGCGCGCTATCTGGGGCGTAATTTTGTGCAGACGCTGGAGCCGCGCGCTTTTTACACCTATACGCCGTACCGCGACCAGCACTTGCTGCCGGTCTACGACACCGCGGCCAACGACTTCAACTTCGCTTCCATCTACACCGAGAACGCCTACGGCGGCCAGGACCGCATCGTTGACAACAACCTGCTGACCTTGGGCGTGACCACGCGTTTGCTCGACCCGGGTACGGGCGCCGAGGCGGTACGCCTGGGTGTGGCGCAGCGTGTGCGGTTTTCCGATCAGCAGGTCACGCTGCCTGGCGAGCTGCCGGCCAACGAACGCCTGTCCGACCTGCTGCTGGGCGCCGGCGTGCAGTGGACGCCGCAGTGGGGCTTTGACTCGGTGGTGCAGTACAACCCCAAGACGCGCAGCTCGATCCGCTCGACCATCAGCGCACGCTATAGCCCGGGCTCGTACCGCACCATCAGCGCCGCCTACCGCCTGCAGCGCGCCACCAGCACGCAATTGGTGGGCAGCGAGCAGATCGACGTCGGCTGGCAATGGCCGATCAATGACCTGTGGGGCGACAAGGGGCGCGATCTGGGCCCCGGGCGCGGCCAGGGCGGCGGACGCTGGTACAGCGTGGGCCGTCTCAACTACAGTCTGCCCGACCGTAAGGTGGTCGATGCGGTGGTCGGCTTCGAATACGACGGCTGCTGCTGGATCGGCCGCGTGGTGCTAGAGCGCTTGCAAAGCAGCATCACCTCAGCCAACACACGCCTGTTATTCCAGTTGGAATTTGTCGGTTTTTCCCGCCTCAGTTTGGGCGCCAACCCGTTGGCTGCCTTGAAACAAAATGTTCCGCGCTACCAATATCTGCGTGAGCAAGTCAGCACGCCCAGCCGCTTCAGCAACTACGACTAAAACTATTAAAACCATGAAATACCGTGCTCTCGCCGTGGCCCTTGCCTGCCTGGCTTCTCTTGCGTCTCAAGGCGCTGCCGCACAAGGTCTGCGCCCATCCGGCGCGGGCAAGACGGCTACTGCGCGCGGACTGGCGCCGTCATCTGCTGCTCCTGCAGCCCTGCCTGCCGGTGCAGCCCCGAGCGGCATTCGCCAGGCTGACTACATCGTTGCTGTTGTTAATTCGGAGCCTGTCACCAACCACGAAGTGAGTGTGCGCCTGGCGCGCATCCAAGCGCAGCTGGCACGCCAGGGAGGCGCCGTGCCCCTGCACGAGGTACTGGTGCGCGATATGCTGGAGCGCACCATTTTGGAGAAAGCGCAGCTCCAGGCCGCGCGCGAGATCGGTATCAAGGTGGACGCCTTGGCAGTCACGCAGGCCGAGGAGTCTGTGGCGCGGCAAAACGGCATCACGCTGGCGGCCATGCAGCAGCGCCTGGCGGTCGATGGCATCAGCCCGGAGCGCTTTCGGGAAGAACTGCGCAACCAATTGATGCTGCAGCGCCTGCGTGAACGCGAAGTGGACGCGCGCGTGCGCGTCAGCGAACTCGATATCGACCAGTACCTGCACGATCAGCAGCCCGCTGCCACAGGCGCCAATACGGGTATCGAATTGGCCCAGGTGCTGATGCCGGTGCCAGAAACTGCCAGCCCAGCGGAAGTCGCCGCGCTCCAGGCACGCGCCCAGATCGTGGCCGACAAGGCCCGTGCCGGCGACGACTTTGCGGCGCTGGCGCGCGACTATTCGGCGGCGCCCGAAAGCGCCCAGGGCGGCAGCATGGGGATGCGCAGCGCGGATCGCTACCCTGAATTGTTCATGCAGGCCACGCAAGCGCTGCCCGTGGGGGCCATTGTCGGACCCCTGCGCTCGGGGGCGGGTTTTCATGTGCTGAAGGTGCTGGCCAAGTCGCAAGGTGGTGCATCGGCCATGGCCATGCAAACCCATGCGCGCCACATCCTGCTGGTGCCTGGGCCGCAGTTGTCGGAGACGGCCGCTGCCCAGCGCTTGGCTGACTACCGCCAGCGCATCCTGGCCGGTCAGGCCGACTTTGCTGAACTGGCGCGGGAGGTGTCCAAGGATGGCAGTGCCAAGCAGGGTGGCGACCTCGGCTGGGCCACGCCCGGGCGTTACGTGCCCGAGTTTGAAGCCGCCCTGCAGGCGCTGCAGCCCGGCGAGATCAGTGCGCCGCTGGTGTCGCGCTTTGGTGTGCACCTGATCCAGCTGCTGGAGCGCCGCCAGGTGCAACTGAGCCAGCGTGAACAGCGCGACATGGTGCGTGACACCGTGCGCGAAAAGAAAATGGAAGCAGCGTATGCCACCTGGGTGCAGGAATTGCGCAGCCGCGCCTATGTTGAATACCGGGATGCCCCACAGTGAAGCACATTGCCCGCAAACGCTTCGGTCAGCACTTCTTGTCCGACCGCACCATCATTGAAGACATCATCCAGGCGATTGCACCGCAGCCGGGCGACCCGATGGTCGAAATCGGTCCGGGCCTGGCGGCACTGACGCAACCGCTGGTCGAGCACCTTGGGCACCTGACGGTGATCGAACTGGACCGCGATCTGGCACTGCGTCTGCGTTTGCACCCCCAGCTGAATGTGATTGAGTCTGATGTATTAAAAGTGGACTTTACGCAGGTGGCACAAGCGCTATCAGCTATCAAAATAAGAGTAGTGGGGAATCTGCCCTACAACATCTCCACCCCCATCCTGTTCCATCTGCTGGAGCATGTGGACGTGATTGCCGACCAGCACTTCATGCTGCAAAAGGAGGTCATTGACCGCATGGTGGCGCGGCCCTCTACCTCCGACTACGGCCGCCTGTCGGTGATGCTGCAGTGGCGCTACGCCATGGAAAACGTGTTGTTCGTACCGCCAGAAAGCTTTGACCCGCCACCGCGCGTGGACAGCGCTGTGGTGCGCATGGTGCCGCGCGCCGAGCCCGTCGCGCTGCAGCCCAAGCTGCTGAAAGAGCTGGTGCAGGTCGCCTTCAGCCAGCGGCGAAAATTGCTGCGCCATACGCTGGGGCGCTGGCTGGAGGCACGCAATTTTTCCGGTGAATTTGATGTGCAGCGCCGCGCCGAAGAGGTGCCAGTGGACGAATACGTGGCCTTGGCGGTGCGCCTGCAGGCATAAAAACGCCCTGTGTCTGTCGAAAGACGCAGGGCGAATAAGGTTCAGCGCAGTGGCGTTGTAACCGTCAGGTGGCGGCGGGTACCGTTTGCAGTACCGCGGCCATGCCCGGTGTTTGCCAAATACTCTGGTCACGCTGCGCCACCAAGGCTTGCACTTGGGCTTGGCTGGCGAGCAAAGTACGTGCGCGGTCGGTGCCGAGCACCATCATTGCAGCGCCCAAACCGTTGACGCTGGCAGCATCGCGCGCCAGCAGGCTGACGCCATGCGGACCGTGCGTCGGCCGGCCGGTGTGCGGATCGAGAATGTGGTGTTGGCGCTCGCCTTGGGCCATGAAAAATCGTTCGTAGTCGCCGGAGGAAGCCACGATGGCCTGTCCTTCCAAGGCCAGTACGCCAAGCATTTTTTCGGGTGCGCGCGGATCGCGCAGGCCGACGCGCCACGGGCGTCCGCGCAGGCGCCCGGCAATCAGCACATCGCCGCCGCCGTTGAGCATGGCGTTATCAATGCCGTGGTGTTGCAGCGCCTGCATGCCAGCTTCCAGAATGGGCAGCTTGGCGACGCCGCCCAGGTCGAGGGCCATGCCGCGCTGGGCCAGGCGGGCGGTGCCGGCACGTTTGTCCAATTCCAGTCCGCGGTAGCCAACCAGGCGGCGCTGGGCCGCAATGTCGCTGGCTGCTGGCAGGGTGCTTTGGCCGATATCAAAGTGCCAGGCCTTGAGCGCACCCACCGTGATGTCAAAGGCGCCCTGGGTTTGTGCCGCCAGGTTTTGCGCTGTGTCCAGCACGGCCATGAGTTCGGCGTTCACCGCCACGGCATGGATGCCGGCGGCGCGGTTGATGGCACTGACCGGGCTGGACGGATCGTAGCGCGTCATCAAAGCCGCAAGGCGATCCATTTCGTGCCAGGCGTGATCGATCGCCGTGTGCAGTTGTTTTGGGTTTTCGCCTTCGGCCACGATGTCAACGCGTGTGCCCATCAGGGCGCGGGACTCGCGTTGAACCAAAGCAGGTGCGCTGGCAAACGCCGAAGGTAGGAATGCGGCGCTGCCCAACAAGGGCAACGCCAAGGCCATGCGCCGCCGTGTCAGGCTGGTGGGCCGGTTCATGTGGTGCATAGCCGCTGCCTTGTCGGTTAGATGGATTGATCGGCCATGAAATCGACAGCGGCCTTGACGTCGTCATCGGTCAGGGTGGTACTGCCGCCACGGGCGGGCATCATGCCTTTGGCACCGGTGAAGCCTTCAGTTGCGTGCTTGTACAGGGTGTCTTTGCCTTGGGCAACGCGGGGGCCCCAGTCGGCCTTGTCGCCGACCTTGGGTGCGCCGGCCACGCCTGAACCGTGGCACAGGGCGCAGGTCTTGTTGTAGACGCTCTTGCCTTTGGCGTTGTCGGCTACGGCCACGGCTGCTGCCGGAGCTTGTGCAGCTGGAGCAGGGGGAGGTGTTTCTGCAGGGGCAGGGGCCGGTGCGACGGGTGCAGGGGCTGGAGCAGGAGTGGGTGTGGCAGTTTTCTCGCCGCAAGCGGCCAGGAACAGGGACAGGACCGCAACGGCAAGCAGGCTGGAGCGTTTTTTCATGGGTGAATTCCGTTTTTAAATGGATAAAAGTAGGTGCTGACGCTGCCCTTGGCTGCGACCTATTTGCCAGGATGGCGCCTTGCGTGCGTCACCTGTCGAAGTCGCTGACGACTGCTGCGACATTCAGACCGTGCCAGAACCTCAGGGCCTGGCATGATCCGCGAGAATGATAAGGAAAATTGAATATCCCCAAAATGTAGCCTTCACTGTAATGGGAGTGACTGAAAAAGTGTGTGTCTATCCGGTAGCACTAGGTGACATAGGTCAATATGATTCATATTTGATGAATCTAAACTCGTTCCGATGAAAATCCCCAGAACTCTCTTACGCCTGCGTGTGTGGGTTTTGGCATGGTTCGTCCTGGCCTTGGGGGTGGCGATGGCGTCGCCCATCGTGCAGCCTCGAACAATAGAAATCGTCTGTGCCGGCGCAGGTGCCACTAAAGTATTGCTGCACACGGACGTCGGAACGTTCGAGCTGGGCTCGCACGGCACGGAGTGCCCGCTGTGCCTCGTCTCTGGCGCGCCGCCTGCACCTCCGTCCTCTCTGCCCCCCCTATTTGCACCGCTGACACACGCCAGTGCGTTGCTTTTTGTTTCCCCGGTCGTGGTTGCCACGGCTGTTTCTCCGCCTGCGCGCGGACCCCCTTCCCCCTGAGCCACTCCTAGCTAATCTAAAGAGGTAAAAATCGTGAACGACAAGAAAGAGAATCTCTCCGAATCCACCGGCATGGGTCGCCGCAGTTTCATCAATACTGCTGCACTGGTGGGTCTGACCGCCGGTGTCGCCGCCTGCAATGACAAGCCCGCAGCTTCGGCCGCGCCTAGCGCCCCTGCAGCTGCACCTGCGCCTGTGGCACATGCCGCCTCTGAGACGAGTAAGTACGAAGTGGCTCCAGGCCAACTCGATGATTACTACTCCTTCTCCTCCGGTGGTCACTCGGGAGAGTGTCGTATTTATGGCCTGCCGTCTGGCCGTCTGTTCAAGCGTATTCCAGTCTTCAACATGGATTGTCTGGTGGGCTGGGGCGTCACCAACGAATCGAAAAAAATCCTGGGCACCAAGGCTGATGGCAGCCTCAAGTACCACACGGGCGACACGCACCACATCCATCCCTCGTATAAAGATGGCACCTACGACGGTCGTTACATGTTCGTCAACGACAAGATCCACGGCCGCTTGGCGCGCATCCGCATGGATACGATGGAAACCGACAAGATCACCGAACTGCCATTGGTGCAGGGTTTCCACGGCACCTTTCCTGACAAGCGCGACCCGGTAGATCAAGCCATCAACTACACGACGCGCGTGTTCTGTGGCGCAGAGTTCGCCATCCCACTGGACAACAATGGCAAGAACATGGATGCCACGGCGGACTACCGTTCCATCTTCACTTGCGTGGATGCAGAAAGCATGGACGTGCGCTGGCAAGTTCTGGTTGACGGCAACTGCGATCTGGTGGCCACCTCGTATGACGGCAAACTTGCCTGCACGAATCAGTACAACACCGAAAACGGCGTGCACTACGAAGACATGATGGCGTCCGAAATGGATTCGTGCCTCTTCTTCAACGTTGCCCGCATCGAAGAAGCTGTCAAGGCTGGAAAATTCAAAACTTACGGCGGCTCCAAGGTGCCCGTGGTCGATGGCACCAAGGCTGGCAATCCCGATGCCAAGACCTCGTTGGTCTGCTACGTGCCCGTATCCAAGAACCCGCACGGCGTGAACGCCAGCCCTGATGGCAAGTACTACGCTTGCTCTGGCAAGCTCTCGCCCACCGCCACACTCATCGAGCACGCCTTGGTGCTCAAGTGGTTCGACGGTGAGTTGAAGGATGCCCGTGAAACCGTGGTAGCCGAGCCCGAAATCGGCTTGGGCCCACTGCACACCGGCTTTGACGGCCGTGGCAATGCCTACACCACGCTGTTTCTGGACAGCCAGATCGTCAAGTGGAACGTGGAAGCCGCTATCAAGTCCTACAAGGGCGACAAGACGGCCAAACCGGTGTTGGATCGCATTGACGTGCAGTACCAGCCGGGCCACGGCTTCACCTCGATGGGTGAAACCAAGGACGCCGATGGCAAGTACTTCCTGTCGGACAACAAGTTCTCCAAGGATCGCTTCCTGCCCGTCGGTCCGCTGCACCCCGAGACGGCGCAGCTGATCGACATCAGCGGCGACAAGATGGTGCTGGTCGCCGACCACGCCGTGTATTCTGAGCCGCACGACTCCATCATCATCCCGCGCAACCTGATCCGCACACGCCAAGTGTACGACATCAACGAGTTCCCGAACGCCGTTAAAGACGCCAAGGAATGCCGTGTGGAGCGCAAGGGCAAGAAGGTCACTGTATATCTGACGTCCCAAGCGCCTACTTTCGGCCTGCGCGAGTGGACTGTGAAGCGCGGCGACGAGGTCACCATCATCCTCACCAACCTGGACAAGGTGGAAGATTTGACCCACGGTTTGGCGATTCCAAAATACGACATCAACTTCATCGTCAATCCACAGGAAACCAAGTCGGTAACCTTCATTGCCGACAAACCTGGTGTGTACTGGGCCTATTGCACCAATTTCTGCCACGCACTGCACCTTGAAATGCGTTCGCGTATGCTGGTTGAGGCCTAAGAAGGCTTGATCGGGGTAGTGCGGTCACCAGGCTGCACTACCCCTTTTTTTCTTGTTTGGATATCCGATGCTTTTGCCGAAATTCCGCTTTCTGTCTCTTCTGTGGGTTGCGCTGATTCTTGCGCTGACGGCTGTCCCTCCAGGCGTACAGGCAGCGGGGACAGGCACTTACGAAGCCGAACTTCCAGCCGATCTGGCGACCGCCAAAGACATGTGCGCGCTGTTGCCGTGCAAGGACGTGTTTCCGGGCGCCACCCATTTTTCTGAACGCAAGGGCCAGCCGCCCTACGTTGAAGCCTATGACACGGCAGGCGAAGGCCGCCAGTTGCTGGGCTATGTGATGCTCTCGACCGATATCACCGACACACCTGCCTACTCGGGCCGGCCTGTGGTCACGCTGATCGGCATGGACAAGACCGGCCATTTCGTCGGCGTCAAGGTCCTCAAACACTCCGAGCCCATCCTGCTGCTGGGCATCCCGGAATCTGCGCTGCTGAAATTCAACGACCAGTATCTCGGCAAATCAGTCGCTGACAAGATTGAAATTGGCCAGTCCCGCCCCGCTGAGGACGTGGTCGGTCTAGACGCCATCTCCGGCGCCACGGTCACGGTGATTGCGCAAAACCAGGTCATGATGGCCTCGGGCTCTGCCGTGGCGCGGCAGGTCGGCATCCTGGCGCCGACGGTGCGCGAACCAGCTCGCTACAAGGTCACGGGCGAACCCCTCACCTGGAACGAACTGGTGAAGCGCGGCGCTGTGCAGCACCTGCGTGTCATGCCCGAACAATTGGGCCAGGATCGCAGTCCCGACCCCTTCATCGAACTGTGGTTCGGTGACTTGAGCCACCCCGACATCGGCAAGAGCATTCTGGGTGCCACCAGCTGGGACAGCCTCAAGCAGCAGCTCAAAGAGAACGAACACGCCATCTTCATCATCCGAACCGCCGGGCGCGAGTCGTTCAAGGGTTCGGGCTTCGTGCGTGGTGGCTTGTACGACCGTGTGCAGGTCAGGCAGGGCGCCGATTCCTTTACCTTCCGTGACCTGGATTACTTGAACCTCTACGGCGTGCAAGCCGCAGGCGCGCCCCGCTACAACGAATCGGCCATCTTCATCATTCGCTCCAAGGCGTTCTCCGATGCCTATCCCTGGAAGTTGAGCCTGCTGGGCAACCGCGTTGATCGCGCCACCGGCGCCCGCAGCTTCACCAGCTTCGATACCCCTTATTGGTTGCCAGGCTCCATGCTCGAAGGTGGCCGCCCCAAGGTGGTTGAGCCTGACGCGCCCTGGGTGCGCATCTGGAAGTCGCGCGCGGTCGAGATCGTGCTATTTGTCATCCTGCTGGTGGCGGTCGGGGTGGTCTACGCTTACCGCGAAAAACTCACACGCCTGTCCACACACAAGAACAAGTGGCCGGTCAACGCTTTCAAATATACCGCCTGGGCTCTCAGTATCGTGTTCGTCGGCTTTGGTGCCATGGCACAGCCGTCCATCACCCAGGTGCTGACGTGGTTCCACTCGCTGTTGTTCCAATGGACCTGGTCGCTGTTCCTGACGGATCCGTTCATTTTCCTGTTCTGGATCTTCATCATCATCACGGTGTTTCTGTTCGGGCGCGGGCTGTTTTGCGGCTGGATGTGTCCGTTCGGTTCGCTCTCCGAAGCCATTTACAAGGTCGCGCGCAAAGTCGGTTTCAAGCGTTTCCAGACCCAGGTACCGCAGCGCTGGCATGACCGACTCAAGTGGCTCAAGTACATCATTTTCTTTGGTCTCATCACGGTGTCCATGTTCTCCATGGGCCTGGCCGAGAAGCTCTCCGAGGTCGAGCCGTTCAAGACCACCTTCCTGGTTGGCGTCTTTAACCGCCCCTGGCCGTATGGTTTGTTTGTGGCCGCCATCCTGGGCCTGTCGATCTTCATCGAGCGGCCGTACTGCAAATACATCTGCCCGCTGGGCGCGTCGCTGGCCATGCCCAGTACCTTCCGCTGGTTTGGCTTGAAGCGCAAGCAAGATTGCAACAGTTGCAAGGCCTGCGCTGTGGGCTGCGGCGCACAAGCCATTGATGCCGATGGCCGCATCGACCACCGGGAATGCCTGCACTGTCTGGATTGCATGATCCTGTACACCGACACCAAGGGCTGCCCGCCGCTGGCCAAGGAGCGCAAACGGCGTGAAAAAGACGGTCTCGAGATGACGCCGATTGGTGACAACGGCTATTTCATCCCGATTTACCCGGCGACCAGCTTCACGGAGCAGATCAGCGCCAAGGCGGCCCAAGGTCCTGATCCACGGATGCCGACCCCACCGATGCTGCCCGCGCACAAGAACGGCGCACGCGGTGTGCAGTGGCTGTGGCTGGAAGTACGTGACCACCTGTGGCCCTGGAGCAGCGAAGGCTGGCATTCCCAGCGTGCGCTGCAGATTGCGGGTCTCTCGCTCGCCGTGGCGGCCACAGTGGCCTGGGTCATGACGGCCATGGGCACGTTGTCTTCGGGCGCCATCATTGGCTGGTGGTTTGGCTGGAGCGTGTACGAAGTGCTGATCCGCCTTTCGGGCAAGCGCTACGTCAAGGACGGCCTGTGGTGGCGCGATCACTACCGCGTCGCTGGGGTAGTGGACATGGTGAGCTATGTCGGCTTCAAGAATCTGATGATTGGAGCGATCCTTTTCCTGATTTTCAAATCGATGGGATGGCTGGCGTTATGAAGGTTGTTTTTCGCTCAGCATGTCTTGTACTGCTGAGTTGGGCCGCGCCGCAATGGGCGTGCGCGGCCACCGTGGTGGTGCAACCAGGGCAGGATCTGCAAGCCGCCATTGCGGCGGCGGCGCCGGGTGATGTGGTCGAAGTGCAACGCGGCATGTACCATGCCAATCTGCTGATCGACAAAGCGCTGACGCTGCGCGGCATCGATCGCCCCACCATCAGCGGCGGGCAAAGTGGCGACACCATCCGTGTCACGGCCCCCGATGTGGTGATCGAAGGTCTGATCGTGCGCGACTCAGGCAGCAACCTGAAAGACCAGAATGCCGGTATCTACCTCTACCCTGGCGCGCACCGCGCTGTGGTGCGTTACTGCGACCTGACCTACAACCTGTTTGGTCTGTGGATTGAGAAAGTCAACGATGTGCGCATCGAGGGCAATCTGATCACCGGCAAGCGCGAATTCGATTCGGCCCAGCGCGGCAATGGCATCCAGCTCTACAACACCAAGGGCGCGCAGATCCTGAACAACAACATCAGCTTCGTGCGCGACGCGCTGTATGTCGATGTGTCGCACCATGCCACTTTTCGTGGCAACAAGCTGCACCACAGCCGCTACGGTACGCACTACATGACGTCGTACTACAACGTCTGGGAAGACAACGAAACCTATTACAACCGCGGTGGCTTGGCGCTGATGGAAGTGCGCGAGCAGACCGTGCGCAACAACCGCGCCTGGGGCAATTCCGACCACGGCATCATGCTGCGTTCGGTGCAGGACTCGGTGGTCGAAGGCAACGTGGTGGCCGGCAACAAGCGGGGCTTCTTTATCTACGACGTCGAATACGTTTCGTTGAAAAACAATCTGGTGGTTGACAATGTGGTTGGCGTCCACCTGTCGGCCGGCTCCACACACAACGTGGTCGAGGGCAATGATTTCATTGGTAATCGAGAGCAAGTGCGCTACGTGGGCGCGCGCGATGAGACTTGGGGGGCCGAGAGCGGGAACCACTGGAGCAACTATCTGGGTTGGGACCGCGATGGCAATGGCATTGGCGACGTGCGCTACGAAGCCAATGATATGGTGGACCGCCTCAACTGGCGCTATCCCAGCATGAAACTCCTGTTGGCCAGCCCCGCAGTGCAGGCGCTGCGCCTGGTGGGCCAGCAATTTCCTATTTTGCGTGTGCCTTCGGTCATTGACCCCAAGCCGCACATGCAGCCGACACACAAAAATTGGAGCGAATGGCGTGGTAAGCACTTCCCCGGTCAATAACGACATGGCGGTCTCGCTGCGTGGCGTGACCAAGCATTACGGTGCGCTGCACGCGGTGGCCGGCGTTGATCTGGACATTGCACGAGGCGAAATTTTTGGCCTCATCGGCCACAACGGCGCCGGAAAAAGCACCTTGTTCAAGATGATGCTGGGCTTGGTGCCCGCGACGGCCGGCGACATTCTGGTCGGCGGTGCCTCGGTGCGCGGGCGCGGGTTTCGTGCCGCGCGCCGCCATCTCGGTTATCTGCCTGAGAACGTCGTGCTCTACGACAATCTCAGCGGCCTGGAGACACTGCATTTTTTTGCCCGCCTCAAAGGTGCACCCCTGGATCAGTGCCAAGGCGTGCTCGATCGGGTCGGGCTGGCGCACGCCGGCAAACGGCCGGTGCGTGAATACTCCAAAGGTATGCGCCAGCGGCTGGGTTTTGCCCAGGCCTTGCTGGGTTCGCCCCAGGTGCTGTTCCTCGACGAGCCCACCAGTGGCCTCGACCCCCAGGCGATTCGCGATTTTTATGCCATGTTGCGCGACTTGCAAGGCGAGGGCGTGACCATCATCATCACCTCGCACATCCTGGCCGAACTGCAAGAGCGCGTCGGCCGTCTGGCCATTCTGGCAGCGGGCAAAGTGCAAGCCCTGGGCAGCGTGCAGGAGCTGCGCGAGCAAACACATATGCCGCTGGTATTCGATCTGCGTGTGGACGATGCCGACGTGCCCGCCGTGGCGCAGGCGCTGGTACAGGCCATTGGCACCATCCCCGAGCCCCTGCCCCTGGGTTTGCGCCTGGCCTGTCCGCGTGAACAGAAAATGGCGGTGCTGGCGGCGCTGGCGCCGTTGGGTGCGCGCATCCTCGACATCAATATGCAGGAGCCGTCACTTGAGGATGTGTTCTTCGGGTTTTCGGATTAAAAGACCACACCATGGAATTCACGCAAATTTTCACCATTGCCGCCAAGGAGTTTCGCGACCGGATGCGCAACCGCTGGGTGCTGGCCGTGACGCTGGTGTTCACTGTGTTCTCGCTTGTCATCGCCTACTTTGGCGGCGCGCAACAAGGTGCTGTAGGTTTTCGCTCGATCGAGTTCACCATCGCCAGCCTGGTCAGTCTGGTGATCTACCTGATTCCGCTGATCGCTCTGCTGCTTGGCTTTGACGCCATCGTCGGCGAGCGCGAGCGTGGCTCGCTGGATCTGTTGCTGTCGCTACCGATCACGCGGCTCGAATTGCTGCTGGGCAAATATCTCGGCTTGGCCGCCGCGCTGACGCTGTCCACGCTGGTCGGCTTTAGCCTGGTGGCGGTGCTGTTGTACCAGCAGATCAGCTGGGCCGGGCTGTACCACTACATCGGTTTCATGGTCAGCTCGGTGCTGTTGGGACTGGCGTTTTTGAGTATGGCCGTGCTGATGTCGGTCATCGCCCGCGACCGCACACGCGCCTCGGGTCTGGCCATTGCCATGTGGTTTTTCTTTGTGCTGGTGTTTGACCTGTTGCTGCTGGGCATATTGGTCGGTACCGGCGGCAGCTTTGGCGGCGATGCCTTTGCCTGGCTGCTGCTGCTGAACCCGGCGGATGTGTTTCGCATCCTGAACGTGTTTTCGCTCGAAGATGTGCGCATTTTGTATGGTTTGACCAGCATCCTGCCAGCTTCGCTGGGCAGTCCCCTGGTGATGGGCGGCGTGATGGCTGCCTGGATTGTGCTGCCGTTGGCGCTGGCACGTTGGAGATTCAAATGACAAACAAACCTTGCTCCTGTCAGCGTCGCCCTGGCGCTGAGGATATGGCTGAAAACGCTGTTTGCAGCCCGCGCCGCGATCTGCTGCGCCTGACCGCCTTGATGGCCCTGGGCGGCATCAGTGCGCTCGGTGGCGTGGTGGGTTGCGGCGAACAGGGCAGCACCGCGCAAACGCTGGCGCCGGTCGAAATCGACCGCTCCACCAGTTGTGAACTCGATGGCATGTTGCTTTCCGACTACCCCGGCCCGAAGGCGCAGGTGTATTACGCTGGCCAGACGCAACCGGTTTTTTTCTGCGACACCGTCGAACTGTTCAGCACCCTGCTGGTGGGCGAGCAAGTGCGCGCCGTCAAAGCCGTCTATGTGCAAGACATGGGCCAAGCCAACTGGGAGCAGCCCGTGGGCCACTGGATCGATGCCAAGACCGGCATCTATGTGCTGGGCAGCAAGCGCCACGGCTCCATGGGTACGACCATTGGTAGCTTTGCGCAAGAAGCTGATGCACGCAAATTTGCTGCTGAATATGGTGGCAAGGTGCTGCGCTTTGGCGAGATCACCGCTGCCATGGTCGATCTGAGTGGCGGCGCCCTGCACGATACCCGGATGTAAACGGGCCATGCGCTTGCCTTGGCATTTTCGGCCCACGCCCTGGGCCTTAGCCGCTGCTGTGCTACTGCTGGCAGCCTTCGGCTGGTGGGGCGCAGCCGCGTTGCGCATGGCCGCGGCGCCTGGGGCCACAGCCGAGATCGACACCGATTTTTGTGTGGTCGCACCGCCCACGCCGTATGACCCGGCTTTGGGGCTGCCGCTGAGTGCCGCCCGTGCCGTGCCCGCCGGCGCGCGCTGTCCGGTGTGCGGCATGTTCCCGGGCCGCTCGCCTGACTGGGCCGGTCAGGTGATTTTTGCCAACGGCGACGCGCAGTTTTTTGACTCTCCCTTGAGCCTGCTGGTCTATCTGAACGACGTGCCGCGCTACAGCGCCGGGCGCACGGCCAGCGACATCGTGGCACGCTATGTCACCGACGTCACCAGCAAAGACTGGATTGATGCCGGTGCCGCGTTCTATGTGCATGGCTCCAACGCCCTGGGGCCGATGCGCACGGGCAATCTGCCGGCCTTTGCTACACGCCGTGCCGCCGAACAGTTCGCCCAGCAGCGTGGTGGCGAAGTGCGTGTGCTGGGCGCCATTGATGCGCAGATGTTGCAGCAGATGAGTACACGCCATCAGCACTGAGCGCACTGGACAGTGCACTTCGAAAAATACTTATTTGATAGCTGTAGCCGCTTGTTCTGCGGTCATTTCAGGCTGATTTATATCTGTATGTCAATTTTGGCCTGCGCTGATAGCTATTTAATAAATAGCATATTCACAGCGGATGCTCGGTATAAAACCGTCCACCGTGGTACAGCAAGGGCGAGGCGCCGGCGTTGTGCGTGCAGCGCTCGACCTCGCCGACAAAGATCACATGGTCGCCTTCCTCATAGCGACTGCGGTTGAAGCATTCAAACGTGGCGATGGCGCCCTGCAACAGCGGCGCGCCGCTCACACCGGCGGTGTGTTCGACATCAGTCCAGCGATCGATGCCGCGCGTGGCAAAACGCTCGGCCAGCGGTTTCTGACACGCGCCCAGCACATTGATGGCGTAGTGCGAGCCAGCGGAAAATACCGCCAGCGAAGCCGCGTTGCGTGCCAAGCTCCACAGCACCAGCGGCGGCGTCAGCGACACCGAGTTGAACGAGCTGGCCGTCAGTCCGATCAGCTCGCCCTGGGCGCTGCGCGCCGTCACGATGGTGACGCCGGTGGCGAACATGGCCAGTGCTGAACGAAAGTCGGCAGAAGAAAAAGAGGGTGGTCGGGGTTGAAGCAAAGGAAGACAGGACAAAGGCGAAAGCAATCGGGGCGTAACCGCCGATTATGGTTCGCCTGTCCAAATCGTGCAGTCCGCAGCTGGGCACGCCCTTGGCCGCCAACCTGCACGCCCCCTGCGCAGGCAGCGCGACTGCCAAGTCGCCAATAGACTGAGCGATTCAAGTCTTTTGCCGGGTGGCTAAGATCGGGCCATGACCAGCGTAACGCCACGGCGTTCTTTTCGTGAGCAGATGCTCGATGTGCGCCAGGACGCGATTCTTCAGGCGACCCATCAATTACTGTGCAAAAAGAGTTTTGCCGCGATGACCATGGACGACGTGGCCGATGCCGTGGGCATTGCCAAGGCCAGTCTTTACAAGCACTTCAGCAGCAAGGAAGCGCTGTGCTGCGCCGCCGTGGTGCAACTGCTGGCCCAGGTGCGCGCCTATCTGGAGGCGCTGGAGCCCGACACCGCGCCGCTGGACAAATTACGCGCCGTGGTCGGCTGGTCACTGGAGCGCCTGTTGGCACAAGAAATCCCGCAGTGGCCGGGCAGCCATTCGCCGCTGCGCGCGGTGCTCAGGGCGCACCAGGACTGCCTGAGCGAGTGGGTGCTGGTGAGCCAGTGGCTGGAGCAGTGGATCACCGAGGCGCAGCAGCAGGGCACTATTGATGCCGCCTTGCCGCCGCGCGTGGTGCTCTATACCTTGTACGCCCGTGCCTGCGATCCGGCGGTGGGCTTTTTGCAGGACGCTGGCCCGTACTCCGATGTCGAGATCGTCGAACTGATGTTGCGCATCTGCTTTGACGGTCTGGCGGCGCGCTGATTTAACGCACGATCAGCACCGGTACCGTGCTGTTGGCCAGCACCTGCATGGTGACCGATCCCATCACCAGCGTGGCCAGTGCGCCGTGGCCGCGCGAGCCCATCACCAGCATGTCGAATTTTTCTGCGTCAGCGAATTTGGCAATGGTTTCGCCGACCGAGCCGACCTTGGCAACGCGTTGGGCGGTCACGCCGTGGCGTTCGAGGTATTTGCATACCGGCCCCATCACTTTGTCGGCTTCGTCGGCGTAATACTGGTTGACGACCTCTTTGCCTACCGCCGCCCGGGCGCGTGCCGGCAATGCGGGCTGCACCGTGATCACGGTGTATTGGTGCGCGGTGCCCTGCAAATAGTCATGGGTGGCCAGATAGGCCAGCATTTTCTTGGTGTAGGCGCTGCCATCGACTGCAAGCAAGATGTTCATGGAGTTTCCAAAAATGAAGAAGCAGGGGGCCTGCCGCGCTGGCGCAGTCCTTGCGCTGCTGGGCGGTCGGGCGTGGGCCGCATCATAAGGTGATGCAGTTTTGCGCTACAAAGGCGCTTTGCTCGCCTTTGCGCGCATAGCCCAGCGGGTTGGTCAGGACGCGGCATTGCCAGGGCGAGCCATCGCTGTGCGTGCCTTGCACGGTGTAGTCGGTCGGGGCGTGCAGGTGACCGTGCAACCACAGCTGGACCTGCTCCAGACAATCGTCCAGCGCATTGCAAAATCCGGCCGTGCCGGGCACCAGGCCATAGCGCGGGTCGGCGCTGCGCAGACTTGGGGCAAAGTGCGTCACCGCCACCGTCGGGCCGGCAAACGGCGTGGCCAAGGCGGCGCGCAGCCATGCTTGGCACAGCAGCCCTTGCGCGCGTACCGCAGGCGCCAGAAAAGGTGCCTCAGCGCGGGTGCCACCGGTTTTTTTCAAATAGAAGTTGGCTGCCCGAAAGGCTTTGTCGCGCTGGCGCAAACGCCGTGCCAGGTCGCTGCTGCCCTCTTGCTCGGCCAAGGCGTCAAAGTCGCTCCACAGCGTGGTGCCGACAAAACGCACGCCGTTCAGCACCAGCGTTTCCCGCTCCAGCCACAGCAGTCCCAGGCGCTCGCAAGTGGCGCGCAGGCGGACGTGCGCCGCGTCAAAGTCCTGCGCGTCGTACTCATGGTTGCCAGGGACAAAAATCACCGGTACCGGCCAGCCGGCAAACCGCTCCAGACCAAAATGGTCATCGCTCAGTTGCGAGCCGCTCTGGTAAGAGCCAATGTCCCCGGCCAGCACCAGCACGTCGGCGCCGGGGGTCGGCAGGGGCACGAAGTGGGGATGGACTTCAAGGTGCAGATCGGACAGCAGCTGGATTTTCATGGCCGATTGTCGCCGCCTCGCTTCAGTCGTTGCCGGGGCTGCCAGCGTCAAGCTGCACCCGGCGTGAGGGCATTGGGTTGCTGCAGTAGTATGACTAGGGTTAACCCTTATGATGACGGCATGGCACTTATCCAGTGCGCTTTTTTGACAAAGATCACCACCATGACCGCTCTTGCCCACGCCACCTATTTCCCTGCCATGCGCGCCACTCAGCCGGCCCGCCAGATCGCCCATATCGTGCATAGCGTGCGCGCCGTGTTCCATGCCTGGAGCCAGGCACGCCGCCAAGAGCGTGCCGAGCGGGCTTTGTGGAGCATGGCGCTGGCCGATCCGCGCGTCATGACCGACCTGACCTGCGCCCTCAGCCGCCACGGTGACTGATTGGGTATTTTTCGTGTCTCCTGAGAGGTCCAGGCGCAGCGCCTGACTGCTGCTTCCAACCGTGCCTTGCGCACGGTTTTTTTCGCCGACACCAACCGTGCGCTACAAAAAAGCCGCGTGCTGAACAACAACGCGGCTTTGGGAGGGCGCAGGGCGGGCCTGCGCTGGCAGGCCCGTGCGCCGGAGGGCGGAATTAACCGGCCAAACGCTTTGCCAGCGCCGCTTTGGTATCGAGCAAGGCCTGGGGCATGTGGTAGGCCAGCTTTTCAAAGTGCGCGTCGTGCAACTTGAGCTCTTCCTGCCACGCGGGAACATCGATGCTGGTCACGATCTGGAACTGCTCGGGCGAGAACTCCAGACCCGTCCAGTTGATTTCCTCATACTTCGGTGCCACGCCGAGTGCAGTTTCTTCGCCGTGCACCTGGCCTTCGATGCGGTCAATCATCCACTTCAGCACGCGCATGTTGTCGCCATAACCGGGCCAGACAAACTTGCCCGCGGCATTCTTGCGGAACCAGTTGGTGGTGTAGATGCGCGGCAGCGTGGCGCCGGCAGCGGCCAGCTTGGCGCCGGTGTCCAGCCAGTGCTGGAAGTAGTCGCTCATGTTGTAGCCGCAGAACGGCAGCATGGCGAACGGGTCGCGGCGCACCACACCTTGCTGACCAAAGGCGGCAGCGGTGGTCTCAGAACCCATGGTCGCGGCCATGTAAACGCCTTCCGTCCAGTTGCGCGCTTCGGTGACGAGCGGCACGGTGGTCGAGCGGCGGCCGCCAAACATGAAGGCATCAATCGCCACGCCAGCCGGGTCGTCCCAGGCCGGGTCGATGGCGGGGTTGTTGGTCGCAGCCACGGTAAAGCGCGAATTCGGGTGCGCGGCTTTGGCGCCGGTTTCCTTGGCGATTTGCGGCGTCCAGTCGCGGCCTTGCCAGTCGATCAGGTGATCCGGGATCACGCCGGTGTCCTGCTCCATGCCTTCCCACCAGACGTCGCCGTCATCGGTCAGGGCGACGTTGGTGAAGATGACGTCCTGGTTCAGCGACAACATGCAGTTGGGGTTAGTGTGCATGTTGGTGCCGGGAGCCACACCAAAGTAGCCGGCTTCGGGGTTGATGGCCATCATCTTGCCGTCGGCTTGCGGCTTGATCCACGCAATGTCGTCGCCAATGGTGGTGACTTTCCAGCCCGCAAAGCCAGCCTCGGGCGGCACCAGCATCGAGAAGTTGGTCTTGCCACACGCACTCGGGAAAGCCGCTGCCACGTGGTATTTTTTGCCGGCGGGGTTGGTCACGCCCAGGATCAGCATGTGCTCGGCCAGCCAGCCTTCCTTGCGGCCCATGGTCGAGGCAATGCGCAGCGCCAGGCACTTCTTGCCCAGCAGCGCGTTGCCGCCGTAGCCCGAGCCATACGACCAAATTTCGCGCGTCTCAGGAAAATGCACGATGTATTTGGTGTCGGGATTGCACGGCCAGCTGGTCGCATCCTTCTCGCCCGCCGCCAGCGGCGCACCGACGGTGTGCATACACGGCACAAATTCGCCTTCCACGCCCAGCACGTCGTACACCGCTTTGCCCATGCGCGTCATCAGTTTCTGGTTGACGGCGACGTAGGCGCTGTCGGTCAGCTCGACGCCAATGTGGGCGATGTGGCTGCCCAATGGGCCCATGCTGAACGGCACGATATACATGGTCCGGCCTTGCATACAGCCGTCAAACAGCGGCTGCAGCGTAGTACGCATTTCGGCCGGAGCCATCCAGTTGTTGGTTGGGCCGGCGTCTTCTTTTTGTGCGGAGCAGATGTAGGTGCGGTCTTCGACGCGCGCCACGTCAGACGGATCGGAGCAAGCCAAAAAGCTGTTCGGGCGCTTGGCGGGGTTGAGTTTTTTGAAGGTGCCGGAATCGACCAATTGCTGGCACAGCAGGTCGTATTCTTCTTTGCTGCCGTCGCACCAATGGATGTTGGCGGGCTTGCACAAGGCCACCATGTCGGCCACCCACGCCAGCAGGCGGGCATTTTTGACGTAAGCGGGAGCGTTGAGGCTCAGGCCTTGCATGTGGGGAGAATTCATCGGGCGCATCCTTGAAGTGAAAAACAGTTTTTTCAAAGGAAGCGCGCTCGGCACGGCCTTTGAAAAAACAGCTGATGAACTCACTCGGCGGCGGGGTCGCTGCCCGGCTACGCAAAATTGGCTGGGCTATCGATTTTAAGAAGCTGTCCGCTTTTTGTCTGCCCAAGGGATATCAAAATCATGCATAAAAAGCATGATGTTATGCATATATGTTTTGCAGTAGGGCCCTGCACAGCGATAAAAAAACCCCGCAACGCGGGGGTGGGGACGGCCGTCCTGCGGGCGTGAGGGCTTGCAGCGGGTTCACGCCATATACACGGCAATCATCGCCAGCAGAAAAATCATCACTGCGCCGACCGCTGGAATGACCAGCGGTATATAGGGCACCACGGCCTCGACGGCGTCGGGCAACTGGGCATCAGCGAAGGGCGGGGCTGCCGCAGGAGCGGCGGAGGCGTTGGGCAGGGACATGGTGTTCTCTCCAGAGGGTGGAGCCAAAGGGCAAGACGGTTTGCGCTGCCATCTTAGACCGCAGCGCTGTTTCTGTGTGTTGTCCGGCCCATCGGCGGCACGCCCGCAGGCTCAGAGCATCACCGCTTCCAAGCCGGCGCTGCGCAACTGCTCCAGCACCTGCGCCACATGCGCATGGCCGCGTGTTTGCAGCACCAGCTCGATCTCGACGTTCTGCGCCGCCAGCAGCGTAAAGGCGCGCTGGTGGTGCACTTCCTCGATATTGGCGCCGGCATCGGCCACCGTAGCGGTAATGCGCGCTAGCGCACCGGGCGTGTCGCGTGCGCTGACCTTGATGCGCGCCAAGCGGCCCGAACGCGCCATGCCGCGCTCAATGATCGAGGCCAGCAGCAGCGGATCGATATTGCCGCCGCACAGCACCAAGCCGACCTTTTTGCCAGCAAAGCGCTCGGGGTAGCGCAAGAGCGCCGCCAGTCCGGCTGCGCCCGCGCCCTCGACCAAGGTTTTCTCAATCTCCAGCAGCATCAGCACCGCTTGTTCGATGTCGCCCTCGTCCACCAGCACCAAGTCGTCCACCAAGCGCTTGATGACCTCTTGGGTCATAGTGCCGGGCGTGCCGACGGCAATGCCCTCGGCGATGGTCGAAGTGCCCTGCGGATACTGCGTGCCCTTGACGGCATTCACCATCGCCGGAAAGCGCGTGGTCTGCACGCCAATCAGCGTGATGTCTGGCCGCAGCGCGCGCGCCGCCGTCGCCACGCCCGCCATCAGCCCGCCGCCGCCGACGGCAATCACCAGCGTGTCCAAGTCCGGCACGGCAGCCAGCATTTCCAGTCCCAGCGTGCCTTGCCCGGCGGCCACGGCCTCGTCGTCATAAGGATGGACGAACACCAGCCCCTGGGCATCGGCCAGCGCGTGCGCGTGGGCGCTGGCTTCTTCCAGCGAGTCACCGTGCAACACCACCTCAGCGCCAAAGCCGCGCGTGCGCTCGACCTTTACCCCCGGCGTAAAGCGCGGCATGACGATGACGGCGCGAATCCCCAGCCGCTGCGCGTGGTAGGCCACGCCCTGCGCATGGTTGCCGGCACTCATCGCCACCACGCCGCGCGCGCGCTCCTCGGGCGTCAGCTGCGCCAGCTTGTTGCACGCACCGCGCTCTTTGAAGGAGGCGGTGAACTGCAGGTTTTCAAATTTCAGAAAAATCTGCGCGCCGACGATCTGCGACAGGGTTTTGGATTCGACACAGGGCGTATCCAGCACCTGGCCTTGCAGACGCACGGCGGCGTCGCGGATATCTTGAAGTTGGAGCATGGGCAATTGTCGTGATAGAACGCCTCGCCCGGAGGCGATTGTGGGTACTTGCAGCGCCTGACCACAGCGCTTGAGAAGCCCAGTAAAGCTATAAAAAGTGAGCTGTAGGCGCTTGGATTGAATGGCTTTCAGACTGTTTTATATCTGAAACGATTGTTTTGCCAGCGGTATGCGCTATCTTTTTAATAAGGTATCTCAGTGTGCTGTCTGCCCCTCAGCCGGTAAACGCCCGCGCCAGCATCGCGTCCACGTCCATGGCGCGTGTGTCGAGGGCGCCGACCACGCGTCCGGCGCCATCCCTGCTGCTGCCCTCCAGGCGCGTGGCGATAAAAGCATCGGCCACGGCAGCGGGCGCCTGCTGGCGCAGCAGGCAGGCCTGGGCCAGCAGTACCAGCCGCTGCACCAGCACGCGGCCCAGCGCTTCGAGCTGCTCGGGCGCGCTGGCCAGCAGGGTGCGCAGTGCTTGCAGTGCCGCCAGGATGCGCGGCTCGCCGGCGCCCGCGTCGTGCAGGTCGGCCAGCAGCGCCTGTGCTGCCTCAGGCTCGCGTGCCAGTGCGCGCAGCACGTCCAGGCACATCACGTTGCCCGAGCCCTCCCAGATCGAATTCACCGGTGCCTCGCGAAACAGCCGCGCCAGCACGCTGTCCTCGACATAGCCATTGCCGCCCAGCACCTCCATCGCCTCACCCGTCAGCTCCACGGCACGTTTGCAGACCCAGAACTTGGCCGCTGGTGTGACGATGCGCTTCCAGGCGCGCTGCAGCGGGTCGCTGGCGCCGGCGCTTTCGTGCTCGTAAGCCTGCGCCAGGCGCATGGCCAGCACCAGCGCGGCCTCGCTCTCCAGTGCCAGATCCACCAGCACGGCGCGCATCAACGGTTGCGCCGCCAGTACCTTGCCAAAGGCACGGCGCTGGCGCGCATAGGCCAGCGCCTGCACCGTGGCCTGGCGCAGGAGGGCGGCGCTACCAATGACGCAGTTCAGCCGCGTCATGCTGGCCATCGCCAGGATGGTGGCAATGCCGCGCCCTTCCTCGCCCAGCAGCACGCCCCAGGCGCCATCGAACTCGACCTCGGCGCTGGCATTGCTGCGGTTGCCGACCTTGTTCTTGAGGCGCTGCACTTGCACCGCGTTCAGACTGCCGTCGGGGCGCCATCGCGGCACGTAAAAACAGGCCGGCCCGCCCTGCGGCGTCTGCGCCACCACCAAGTGCGCGTCGCTCATCGGCGCCGAGAAAAACCACTTGTGCCCGCGCAGCAGGTATTCGCCGCCGCGCCCGCCCGCGCCGCGGCCCGAATGCAACGGTGTGGCCTGCGTGGTGTTGGCGCGCACGTCCGAGCCGCCCTGTTTTTCGGTCATGCCCATGCCCAGCCAGATGGAGGTCTTGTCGGCCAGCGGCAGATCGCGCGCGTCGTAAGCGTCGCTGTAGAGCGGGCCCTGCAGCTGCGCCCACAGCGCCGGCTCCTTTTGCAGCAGCGCAATACTGGCGGTCGTCATGGTCGCCGGGCACAGCGTGCCCTGCTCGACTTGGCCGTGCAGATAAAAGCCCGCCGCCCAAGCGCTCCAGCGGCCCGGCTGCTCGCCACGAAACGGCATGGCCACCCAGCCCTGCGCGCGGTACCGCGCCAGCAACGCGTGCCAACTGGGGTGAAACTCCACGCGGTCCATGCGCCGCCCACGCGCATCAAAGCGCTGCAGCTCGGGCGGATGGCGGTTGGCGTCGCGCGCCAGCTGCCAGGTTTCGGCGCGGCCCAGTTGCGCGCCATACGCCGACAACTGTGGCCGCGCCCAATCAGCGCCAGCGCGTTGCAAGGCCTCGCTCAGCGCCGGGTCGGTATCGAACAGGCGGTAGTCGGATAGATCGTCAAATTGGTTGAACACCTCGTGCGTGCGGCTGGCCATGGCGGACTCCGTTCTCGGGCTGGGCGGTGGGCGGCGGTAGTGATTTTCCCCGGTTCATGCGTCAGAGGGGAGCCGTGCGATCGGTGCAGGCTCGGGCAAGGCGAAACACCGGTCACTGGATGCAACGCTTGAAAGGCGTGGGCCGTGCTGGAGTAGGCCTGCTTGTATTTGACAGCGTTATTCTCCAAGCAGTGTTTGCTATCATTTTTAAAATGTTTGCGGTGTTTGGCCATTCTGCTTGGCTGTATTGCGGCGTATCTCCTACCAATTTTTGAAAGGCCGGCATGGCTTCCTTGACTGTGGGCCCACTGTCGTTTCCGGGCGAACTGGTGCTGCTGGGGCTCGCCTTGGCGCTGGCCAGTGGAGCTGCGTGGCAGTTGCGCCGGCGTTGGCAGGTTGACGTGGCGCCGCAGGTGTGGCGTGCGCTGTGGCTGGGTTTGCTGGTGGCGCGGGTGTCGTTTGTGCTGGACTTTGCTGCGGTCTATGCCGATGCGCCGTGGCAGATATTGAACGTGCGCGATGGCGGATGGGATGCGCTGGCCGGCTGGCTGGCGGTGGCCGGCTACACCGCTTGGCTGGCTGGGCGCCACCGGCCGCAGCGGCGCGCGCTGTGGGTCACGCTGCTGGTGGCCGCGGGCGTGTGGTGGGGCGGCACGGTGTTGCTGGTGCGCCTGAACGCGCATGGGCCGCAATTGCCGGCGTTGTCACTGGGGCGGCTGGAGGCGGGCGAGCAGCTGCTGGCCGACTTTGCCGGGCGCCCGGTGGTGCTGAACCTGTGGGCCACTTGGTGTCCGCCGTGCCAGCGCGAAATGCCGGCGTTGCAACGCGCGCAGCAGCAGTACCCGGGCGTGCATTTTGTTTTTGCCAACCAGCATGAATCGCGCGAGACGGTGCAGCGCTTTCTGGCGCTCAAGGGGCTGGTGCTGCACAACGTGCTGCTGGACGAGCACGGCGCGCTGGCGCGGCATTTTCAGGAACGGGCGCTGCCGACAACATTCTTTTTTGATGCCAGCGGCGCGCTGGTGGATGTGCGCACTGGGGAGTTGTCGGATGCTTCCTTGGCGCAGCGTTTGGCACGTTGGCCCGAGGCTGTGGGGCCTGCGTCAGTCAGGCCGTGAAGCGGCTAGGGCCGTGCGGCGTTAGCGCGCCAGCAGCGGAAACAGTTTCCCCAGCCCGTCGGCCATCACTTCGACGGCCAGCGCAGCCAATATCAAACCCATCAGGCGGGTCATGACGTTGATGCCGGTTTTACCGAGCACGCGGGCGATCGGGTCGGCCAGCGAGAAGCACACCACGGTGGCCAAGCCAATGACGACGCCATAGCCAATTAGCGCGGCGTGCTGCCAGAGGTTTTGTGCGCGGTCGGCGTAGATCACCACGGTGGACATGCTGGCCGGGCCGGTCAGCAGCGGAATGGTCAGCGGCACCACCGCAATGCTGGAGCCGGCGGCGGCTTTTTCTGCGCCTTCTTCGAGTTCGTTGGTCAGCGGCTTGGCTTCCGCCGGCTGGGCGTTGAGCATGTTCATGGCGCTGATCAGCAGCAGCAGGCCGCCGCCCACCTGGAAACTGGGCAGCGAAATGTTGAAGAATTCCAGAATCTGCAGTCCGAGCAGGGCGCAGATGGCGATGACGCAAAACGCACTGAAGGCGGCGGTGTAGATGGTTTGTTTGCGCTGCGCCGGCGAAAACCCCTGTGTGTAGTGGATGAAAAACGGCACGATGGCCAGCGGGTTGACGATGGCCAGCAAGGTGATGAGGGGTTTCAGATCCATGAGGAGCTTCGGAAAAAGGCGGGTGCAGGAGGGCGCTTTGCGTTGCATGGGCGCTCCTGCAAGAATGCTGGACCGCTACAAGCGCGTGCTATTACAGCACTGCGTGGCTGCCGTGGGGCGGGCGATTTTGCCTATTTCCCCAGGGGTGCGTGCAACACGAGAAGGAGCAGGGTCATGGGCCAATGGATTGATTTGACTGGCAGCGATGGTTTTGTCGTACCGGCCTGGGTGGCTGAGCCGGTGGGCCCGGCACGGGGCACGTTGGTGGTGCTGCAGGAAATTTTTGGGGTCAATGCGCACATTCGTGACGTGACCGAGCGCTGGGCGCGCGTTGGTTATTTGGCGGTGGCGCCGGCGCTGTTTGCGCGGGTGCAGGCAGATGTGGATCTGGGCTATGGCGCGGCAGACATGGCGCAGGCCAAGTCGCTCAAGGCGGCGGCCGAGGCTTTGCCGGACGCCGGCGTGCTGGTTGATATCCAGGCGGCCATCGACTACGCCGATGCGCGCAGTGCCGGGCCGGTGGGGGTGGTCGGGTTTTGCTGGGGTGGTTTGCTGGCCTGGCGCGCGGCCTGTACTGTGCCCGGGCTGGCGGCGGCGGTGTGCTATTACGGCGGCGGCATGACGAACCAGGTCGAGAAGGCGCGCACGCCGCGCTGTCCGGTGCTGGCGCATTTTGGTCGTCTGGATGCGTTTATTTCGCAGGCCAGCGTGCAGCAGTTTGCTGCTGCACAGCCGCCGGTGCAGGTGTATCTGTATGACGCCGACCATGGCTTTCACTGTGAACAGCGCGGCGCCTATGACGCGGCAGCGGCAGCCAGCGCACATGCGCGCACGTTGGCGTTTTTTGCCCGGCACCTGGGGGCCGAGCCGGTCTGATTCAGGTGGCCAGAGTGTTGGCGTGGCGGCCCAGGGTGAAGACGGCAATGGTCTGCACCTGGTCTTGGGCCTGGTCTTGCAGACTGCGCGCGGCAGCCGACAGTTCTTCGACCAGTGCTGCGTTTTGCTGGGTGCTTTGGTCCAGGTGCTGTACGGCGATGCCAATTTGTGCCATGCCGCTGCTTTGCTCGACACCGGCGCTGCGGATGTCGGTCATGAGGGTGGTGACGCGCTGGATGGCGGTGACGGCTTCCTGCATGGTGGCGCCGGCGGTGTCAACCAAGGCGGTGCCCTGGCTGACGCGCGCAACGCTGGCCTGGATGAGGTCTTTGATCTCTTTGGCCGCTGTGGCCGAGCGCCCCGCCAAGCTGCGCACCTCCGATGCCACGACGGCAAAGCCGCGCCCCTGTTCGCCCGCGCGTGCGGCTTCGACGGCGGCGTTCAAGGCCAGGATGTTGGTCTGAAAGGCAATGCCGTCGATCACGCCAATGATGTCAGCGATCTTGCCCGACGAGGTCTGGATGTCCTGCATGGTGGCCACCACCTGGCCCATCACTTGGCCGCCGCGCAGCGCGACGTTGCTGGCGCTGGTGGCCAGTTGTTCCGCTTGGCGCGAGTTGTCGGCGTTGTGTTGCACGGTGGCGTTGAGTTGCTCCATGGCGGCGGCAGTCTGCTCCAGCGCGCTGGCCTGTTGTTCGGTGCGGGTGGCCAAGTCGCTGTTGCCGGTAAAGATCTGGCTGGAGGCGCTGGCGACGTTTTCACCGCCACTGCGGATGTCAGCCACGATGTGCGTCAGTTGCTGTTGCATGGTGGCCAGCGCGCGCAGCACTTGGGCAGATTCGTCGTGGCCGGTGGTGGTGATGGGCTGGCTCAAGTCGCCCTTGGCAATGGTTTCAGCCGCCTCGATGGCCTGCTGCAGTGAGCGCGAAATGCCGCGCACCAGTACGGCGGTGAACAGGGCGGCAAACAGCAGGCCCGATACCACGGCCGCAATGGCGGCGGAGCGCAGGGTGGCGTAGCGGGCATCGGCCGCCTGGTAAGCCGCTTTGCCTTGCTCCAGCTGCCATTGCAGCAGTGCGTCAATGCCGACGCCGACGGGGGTGTAGAGGGTGCGTACCTTCTCGACCACGGACTGGGTGGCGGCGGGGATGTCGTGGGCGCGCAGTGCGGCCACGGTGGGCAGCAGACCTTCGCGGACAAAGCGGCCCCGGTTCTCGGTGAAGCTGGTGGCCAGTTGCACTTCGGCCGGGCTGTGTGGGCGCGCCAGGTAGCTGTTCCAGATGCGGGTGATGCTGGCGATATTCGTGTCCACCGCTGCCGTGTTGGCGCTGAGGGTGGCCTCGTCGGGCGTCACCAGCGCAGTCGCCAGCAGCACGCGCTGACGCAGCAGCAGCGCTTGAACCTGACCAATCTCTGCGGCCTTGCTCAGGTTCTCTTCGTACATGGCGTGCAGGGCAGCGTTGGATTGGCTGACACCCCACAGCCCCAGGCCGCCCATGGCCAGCACGAGCAATGACAGCAGACTGGCCAGAAGGGCCACGCGGGTCGAGATTTTGAAGCGGTTCATGGAAGGTGGTGGGGTTAGGCGCGCATTGGCAGGGCTGGGGTGGAGGGGGGTGAGATGGATGAAGTGGCGCTAGCCGCCCGCGTGGCTTGTTGTTCCAGCGATTGCTCGAACTGCGCCAGCGGCAGGGGCCGCGCAAACAGGTAGCCCTGGTAGGTCGGGCAATCCAGGCGCAGCAGAGCCTGGCGTTGTGCTTCGGTTTCAACACCCTCGGCGATCACGTCCATGCCGAGGTTGTGCGCCATATCGACCATGGTTTGCACCATGGCCTGGTCACTGGGGTCGGTGACGATGTCCTGCACAAAACTGCCATCGATCTTGAGCTGGTACAGCGGCAGTTGCTTGAGGTGCGAGAGCGACGAGTAGCCGGTGCCAAAGTCATCCAGGGAGAAGCGCACTCCCTGGCGGCGCAGCATCTGCATGGTGTTAATCGTGTCGGCAATGTCTTGCAGTACCAGGCTTTCCGTCAGCTCTAGCACCAATCGGGCCGGGTTGGCGCCGCTGTGCTGCAGGGCGCCTTGCACCTGGGTGACGAAATCGGGGTGGCTGAATTGGCGTGCGCTGACGTTCACGGCCAGCACCAGATCGCTGGTCAGCGCGCTGTCTTCCCAGCGCTTGAGCTGGAGACAGGCCTGCTGCAGCACCCATTCGCCCAGCACCAGGATCAGGCCCGAGTCTTCCGCGATCGGGATGAATACGCCAGGTGAAATGCTGCCAAATTGCGGGTGTGTCCAGCGCAGCAGCACTTCGGCGCCCAGGGCCTGGCGCTGGGCATTGACCTGGAGCTGGAAGTGCAACTGGAACTGCCCCGCATCGACCGCGCCGTGCAGCGCGCACTGCAGCGCGGTGCGGGCGTCGAGCTGGGCCTGCATGGCGGGGTTGAAGAAGCAAAAGCCGTTGCGCCCGTCGGCTTTGGCCTGGTACATGGCGACGTCGGCGCGTTTGAGCAGGTCTTTGGCGGTGGCGTTGTTGCGTTGAAATAGGCAGATGCCGATGCTGGCGCTGGTGCGCTGGATGTGGCCGGCCAGCGTGCTGGGTTTTTTCAGGATGGTGAGCAGTTGTTGTGCCACGTGCTTGACGTGTTCGCGCGCGCTGCTTTCCTGCGCTGGTAGATCGTTCAGGAGGATGACAAACTCGTCGCCACCGAGGCGCGCGATGGTACCGCGCTCGCCGATGACGCTGCGCAGGGACTGGGCGACCTCGACCAGCAGTTGGTCGCCCACTTCGTGGCCCTGGGTGTCGTTGATGGTCTTGAAGTTGTCCAGGTCTAGCAGCAACAGCGCACGGTGCTGGATGTCTTGACCGCTGGCCAGCAGGGCGGCCTCCATCCGTTCGCGCAGCAGCCGACGGTTGGGCAATTGCGTGAGCGGGTCGTAATAGGCCAGTTGGTGGATGGCTTTGGCGTTGGTATCCAGCGTGACCTGCAGGGTCTGCAGCGCGCGCATGACATCGCTGATTTCGTCGCTGCCCCGTAGGTCGATGGGGGTATCGAGCTTGCCGCTTTCAATGTGCCGAAACACTTGGATCACGTGCCGCAGCGGTCGGACGAGAGAGCGGATCAGCAGCACGCCCAGCAGACTCAGCAGCGCCATGGCGGTGAGCAGTGCACTGATGGAAATCCACCAGGTTTGCTGGTAGCGCTGCATGCCAGCGCCGTAGGTGGCCTGGGCGGCGTCGAGCTGCAGGTTGATCAGGGCCTGGATTTCCGTGTTGGTGCTCTCGTAGAGGGCTTGGGCGCGCGAGGCCGGCGCGCTGACGTCGCGGTAGGCCAGAGCGCGCAGGGCTTGGATGGCCGGCTGGATGGCTTCAACCACATATTGCTCGCGTCGGCGGATAAAGCGTTCTGCCAGCGGGTACTCTTGTGGGTTGTGGGTGCGTGCCTGGGCTTGGTGGGCGCGCCACAACTGGTCGATGTCCTCCATGTTGCGCTGCAGTGTGTCGGCCACGCCACGGGCTACGGCGGGGTCGCTGGGAGCGGCGGCTTCTCGCAGAGCGATCTGCAGTTGCAGTCGGTTGGCCAGCATCAGATGCGAAATGTGTGCCAGCGCCTGCATCGGCTTCATGCGCTCTTCATAGACCTGGCGCAGGCTTTCGTTGGAGGTGGCCAGACCTTGTATGCCCAGCGTGGCCAGCAGTACCGCCACCACGGCGGCCACGACCATCATGGCGGTCAGGCGCGTGCCGATACGAAAGTGGGAGAACAGGCCGTAGCCCCAGTCCCCGCTGCGGTACAGGGGAACGGTGATGCCCAAGCTGCGATCAGGGGATGTGTGGGGTGCCATAGCATGGGTCGAGGTGGGTGCTGATGTTGTCGTACCCAGCGTGCATTGAACGCCTCACCAGCGGCGACGTGTCAATGGTGTGTCCAGAGGCATTCAGCAGTTCAGCCATGGACTGGTTACGGTTGCGCAGGGGAACTTGCATTGGTTTTTAGAGATGTACTGAGCCGTGCGCTTTGGCAAGGGCCCCCGCCAGGCCGCCGAATGCAGGAACGCCACGCACCGCAGAAGATCTAAATGTAACTATTTCATTCAGAAAATTCTTTCTAATTCTTGCAAGAAGCGCTGGCGCAAGCACGCCGCAGTGCCCAGGCGCTGCTGAGGTGCGGTGTCTGCATGGCACACATCTCCCCACCTTTTGGGCCGAGAGGGCAGCAGCGGCCCAGCCAAAGCGTCGGGCTGGCAAGGCAATAAATCTGAACATAGGCACATGAACTCCTGGGCAGGCAGGATGGCTGGCTTGCGCTGGCTGGCGCAAGCGGCGGCGAGGCAGGTTCTGGGCCTCAGGAGACCGGGCTGCAAGGGCAGGGCAGCTCGGTAATTTGGTCACATTTGGGCGAACTATGTGACGATTTTCACAGAAAGTTGCGTTAATAGGGTCTTTTTGTGCCTAAGACTTTTGCACTATTGACAGTGCAGTTTTTCGCTGTTCTGGATGATTTCCACCGCAATATGGGCGATTTTTCGCCGTTGGGTGCGTGCCGCTGAGCGCAGCAGATCAAAGGCGGCGCTGCGCTGCAGTCGGTACTGCACCATGGTGATGCCAGTGGCGACGTTGATGTCACGGTCGCCGTCCAGCGCTTCTTGCAGTTGCTGTCGCGTCTGGCGCAGGGCATGGAGTTCGCGCGCACGCTGCAGCGCCGCTTCAATGGTCGGGCGGATCTGGCTGATGGCCAGGGGTTTGACCATGTAGCTGAGTGCGCCCAGGTGCGAAGCGTGCTCTACGGTGGCCGAGTCGCTGTAGGCGCTGAACACCAAGAAGGGAAGGTGCTGCAGGTCGCGCAGACGCTGTGCCAGAGCCAGGCCGCTGTGCCCCGGCATGTGCATGTCTAGGATGACCAGGTCGGGGCGCACGCCGCTGGTGAGTAGTGCTTCGGCATCGTCCACCGATTCGGCAGTGCTGGTGCGGTAGCCGGCCGCACGCAAGCCAGCCGCCATGGTGGCCAGAATCAGCCGGTTGTCGTCCACCAGCAGCAGATGGGCGGGGGCGGCGATCGTCGCAACAGTGGCCGTGGTGGCAGAGACGGCGCTGGTATTCATGGCAGCTCGCTGGTTTCGAAGAGGGCGCGCACGGTGGCGGCGACAAAGGCCACCAGTGCAGGAGAGGCACGGCGCAGAACCATGCGAATGCAGCGGGCCGTCCAGGCTTAAAAATAAGGGGAAAAATAGCCTCAACCCCTTGCCTGGTAAGCGCTATCAGCTACTATTTTCGCAGTAGTCGGGCCGCTTCCAGCGCGAAATACGTCAGCACGCCGTCGGCGCCGGCGCGCTTGAAAGCCAGCAGACTTTCCAGCATCACGGCGTCGTGGTCGAGCCAGCCGTTTTGCGCGGCGGCCTTGAGCATGGCGTATTCCCCGGACACTTGGTAGGCAAAGGTCGGCACCTTGAATTCGTCTTTGACGCGGCGCACCACGTCCAGGTACGGCATACCGGGTTTGACCATCACCATGTCGGCGCCTTCGGCGATGTCCAGCGCCACCTCGCGCAGCGCTTCATCGGTGTTGCCGGGGTCCATCTGGTAGCAGTTCTTGTCGGCCTTGCCGAGCGCGCCGCGCGTGCCGACGGCGTCACGGAATGGGCCGTAGAAGGCGCTGGCGTACTTGGCGCTGTAGGCCATGATGCGGGTGTGGATGTAGCCATGCTGTTCTAACGCGGTGCGGATGGCGCCAATGCGCCCGTCCATCATGTCGCTGGGCGCCACGATATCCACGCCGGCGACGGCATGGGTGACGGCCTGGCCGGTCAGCACCTTGACCGTGTCGTCATTGAGGATGTAGCCGGTTTCGTCCAGCAAGCCGTCCTGGCCGTGGCTGGTATAGGGGTCGAGCGCCACGTCGGTCATGATGCCCAGCTCGGGGAATTGCGCTTTCAGCGCCCGCACCACGCGCGGAATCAGGCCGTCGGGATTGAGGGCTTCCTTGCCATCGGGGGATTTGAGCGCCGGATCAATCGACGGAAATAGCGCCATCACCGGAATGCCCAGACGCACGCATTCTTCGGCCACCGGTAGCAGCAGATCCAGGCTCAATCGATCGACCCCGGGCATCGACGACACGGCTTGGCGCAGGTTCTGGCCCTCGTGCACAAACACCGGATAAATCAGATCGTGTGGCGTCACCGCGTGCTCGCGCACCAGGTTGCGGGTGAAGGTGTCGCGGCGCAGACGGCGTGGACGGTTGCTTGGAAAGGGGGGTGGGCTGGAGAGATGCATGGTGAAAATTGTGCCCCATTCGGCGCAGCGCCAGCCCAGCCCACTAAACTGGCGCGATGTTGTGGGTCAAATCTTTTCATATTGTCTTCATTGCCAGCTGGTTTGCTGGCCTTTTTTATTTGCCGCGCATCTTCGTCAATCTGGCGATGGTGGCGCCCGGCTCGGTGGCTGAGCGGGACCGCCTGCTGCTGATGGCGCGCAAGCTGATGCGCTTTACCACGTTGCTGGCCGTGCCAGCGGTGGCGCTAGGCCTCTGGTTGTGGGCTGGCTACGGCATTGGCTGGGGGCCGGGCAATGCCTGGATGCACGCCAAGCTGGCGCTGGTGTTGTTGGCGCTCGGCTACCACCATGCCTGCAGCGTGATGCTGCGCAAATTGACCGCCGGTACCAGCCAGCGCAGCCATGTCTGGTTTCGCTGGTTCAACGAGGTGCCGGTGCTGCTGCTGCTGGCCATCGTGGTGCTGGTGGTTGTCAAGCCGTTCTGACCGGCGCTGAGTCGGCCTGCACTGCCCCGCGTTGCCATGCACAAAACCTCGGCTTGGCCTTTGGCACTGGTGTACGCGGCGCTGATCGTTTTTGCCAGCCTGTTTCCCTTCGAGGGCTGGCGTGCGCAAGGCATTTCGCCGGACGTGTTCCTGTGGGCGCGCATTCCGCCGCCGTACTGGACCGGCTTTGACGTCACCATCAATGTGCTGGGTTATGCGCCGCTCGGGTTTTTGCTGGCGCTGGCGCTGCTGCGCACCGGCTGGCCGCGCAGCGCGGTGCTGGTGGCGGCGCTGGCGGGCGCCCTGCTGTCGCTGTGCATGGAGTATTTGCAGATTTACCTGCCCCAGCGCGTGCCTTCCAATCTCGATCTGGTGCTGAACGCCGCTGGCGCCCTGTGCGGCGCGCTGCTGGCGGCGCTGCTGGAACGTCTGGGTGCCATCGACCGCTGGAGCCAAGTGCGTAACCGCTGGTTTGTGCCCGATGCGCGTGGCGCGCTGGTGCTGCTGGCGCTGTGGCCATGGGCCCTGTTGTTTCCTGTCGCCGAGCCGTTTGGTCTGGGCCAGGGGCTGGAGCGCTTGGAAGCGGCGCTGCTGGAGCTCCTCGACGGCACGCCGTTCCTGCCTTGGTTGCCGGTGCGCGAGGCGGCCCTCTCGACACTCTCGCCGGCGGGCGAGCTGCTGTCCGTAGCACTGGGGCTGTGGGGACCGTGCCTGCTGGCGTATAGCGTGATCCGCCATGCCGGGCGGCGCGTTGTTTTTGCGCTGGCGGTGGTGGTGGTGGGTATCGCCGCTACCGCCTTGTCTGCCGCGCTCAGTTATGGGCCGGCACACGCCTGGGAGTGGCTCAGCATGCCGGTGCGCGCCGGCCTGTGGGTGACGCTGGTGCTGGCTGCACTGGGTCTGGCGCTGCCCCGGCGCGCTTGCGCTGTGCTGTTGCTGCTGGTGCTGGCGGTACACTTGAGTCTGCTCAACGACGCGCCCACCAACGCGTATTTGGCACAAACCCTGCAGGCCTGGGAGCAGGGACGGTTCATCCGTTTCTTTGGCATTGGCCAATGGCTGGGCTGGCTCTGGCCTTATGCCACCCTGGTCTATGTGTTGCTGCGCGCTTCGCGCCGTGAGCACGTTCCTAAAATGGTGCCATGACTGAAGCCACCCCCCCTACCACCACAGCACCGGCGCCCGGATACTTCGCGCGCCACATCTTCTTTTGCACCAACGAACGCGCCAACGGCGAAAACTGCTGTGCCCAGCATGCCGCGCAGGCGGCGTTTGACCACTGCAAAAAACAGGTCAAGCAAGCCGGCCTGGCTGGCCCGGGCAAGGTGCGCGTGAACAAGGCGGGTTGCCTGGACCGCTGCGCCGCTGGCCCGGTGGCGGTGGTCTATCCCGATGGCGTCTGGTACAGCTATGTGGACAACGCCGATATCGAGGAAATCGTCGAATCGCACCTGAAAAATGGCCAGGTGGTCGAGCGTTTGCTGATTCCACCGGAACTTGGACGCTGACCGGCGCTCTACCCGGTAGGCCATTTTTTCGGCTCTTTTAAGCCTCCAGCCCAAGTGCAGCAAGCGCTTGTAGCTACAAAATTAATAGTTTCACCATGAATGTACACACTGAACGCCTGCGCCTGCTCGGCACCGCCGGTGCCATCGAGGCCGTGCGCGACGCCGCTGCCGTGGCACCCGGCAGCGCACCGCGCGGCGTGGCCGTCATTGCCCACCCGCATCCGTTGTTTGGCGGCACGCTGGACAACAAGGTGGTGCAAACCCTGGCGCGCGCTGTGGTGCAGTGCGGCTGGACGGCGGTGCGCTTTAATTTTCGCGGCGTCGGTGCCAGTGATGGCGTACACGACGAGGGGCGCGGCGAATTGCAGGACTTCTTATCAGTGGTCGAACAAGTGGCGCCCGAGGGGCCGCTGGTGCTGGCCGGTTTTTCGTTTGGTGCCTTTGTCACCAGCCATGCGCTGGCCACGCTGTGGTCGCAGCGCAGCATTGCGCACGCCGTGCTGGTCGGCACGGCGGCCAGCCGCTTCGCCGTGGCTCCCGTGCCGCCCGAGGCGCACCTGCGCACCCTGGTGGTGCACGGCGAGCAGGACGATACCGTGCCGCTGGCCTCCGTGATGGACTGGGCGCGGCCGCAGGTACTGCCTGTCACAGTCTTGCCCGGTGGTGGCCATTTCTTTCACGGACAATTGCCGCTGCTGAAAAATCTGGTGGTGCGCCACCTGCACTCCGGCGTCTGATTGCCCTATCGCCCATGCTGCGGCCGCCTTTCGTCGGTGGCCGAGCAGATTTTCCTGCTTCCTTTTTTGACTGTTTTTCTACCCCCATGAAACGAATCCTGTCCGTGCTCCGTTCTTTTGCCCTGGCTGTCGGGGTGTCCTCGGCCACTTTGCTGGCCCATGCCCAGGCCATTCAGGCCCCCCAGCCGCCTGAAATTGCCGCCCGCACCTACATGTTGGTGGACGTGACCGCTAACCAGGTTTTGGCCGCCAAGGATATTGATTCCCCGGTAGAGCAGGCCTCGCTGACCAAGCTGATGACCGGTTACCTGGTGTTTGATGCCCTGCGCACCAAAAAAATCGACCTACAGCAGAAATTCCCCGTCAGCGTGCGCGCCTGGAAAATGCCAGGCTCGCGCATGTTCATCGACCCGAAGATGCAGGTGCCGGTGGATGACCTGATCAAAGGCATGATCGTGCAGTCCGGCAACGACGCCACCATGGCCCTGGCCGAGGGGGTGGGCGGGACCGCCGAGCAGTTTGTCAAACTGATGAACGACCAGGCTAAGGCCCTGGGCATGACGGGCACCAGCTATAAAAATCCCGAAGGCCTGACCGAACCCGGCCACTTGACCACGGCGCGTGACCTGAGCATTCTGGCCACCCGGCTGATGCAGGACTTTCCGCAGTACATGCACTACTACGCCACCAAGCAGTACAGCTACCCCGGTACGCCCGCGTCGAACGGCAACAACCGCAATTCGCTGCTGTTTCGCGACCCCACTGTCGATGGTCTGAAGACCGGCCATACGGCCGCCGCCGGCTACTGCCTAGTGTCCACAGCCAAGCGCGAGTTTCCGCAGGTCGGCACGCGGCGCCTGCTCTCTATCGTGCTCGGGGCCTCGAGTGAAAACGCGCGCGCCAATGAAAGCCAGAAATTGCTCAATTGGGGTTACACCGCCTTTGAGGCCGTGAAACTGTTCGATGCGGGTCAGCCGGTAGCCACCCCAGCCGTCTGGAAGGGCACAAGCAACACTGTCAAGATGGGACGCATCGAAGCCATCGTGGTAGCGGTGCCTGCAGGCAGCGCCGGCAAGATCACTACCCACATCTCGCACCAGGACCCGCTGGTGGCGCCGTTTGGCAAAGGCCAGGCCATCGGTGCCCTGAAGGTGTCGCTGGATGCAGAGCCATTGCGTGACGTACCACTGATCGCGCTGGACGGTGTCGAGCAGGCGGGCGTCATGGGCCGTGCCTGGGATGCAATGCGTTTGTGGATCAAGTAATTCACTGCACCGTCGGCGCAATTTTTCTTGTCAGTCAGCGCCTCTTCTGATAAATTAGAGGGCTTTTCGGAATTTCCGAGGAGTTCACGTTTTCGTTTTTTACGTTTAGGGACGACACTATTCATGCCAACCATTAACCAGCTCGTGCGACACGGGCGTGAGGTCGAGAAGACCAACTCTAAAAGCCCGGCGATGGAAAACTCGCCACAGCGCCGCGGCGTGTGTACCCGTGTGTACACCACGACGCCTAAAAAGCCTAACTCCGCTCTGCGTAAAGTCGCCAAAGTGCGCCTGACCAACGGTTTTGAGGTCATCTCCTACATCGGCGGCGAAGGCCACAACCTGCAAGAGCACAGCGTTGTGCTGGTGCGCGGCGGTCGTGTCAAGGATTTGCCCGGTGTGCGTTACCACATCGTGCGCGGTGCGCTCGACCTGCAAGGCGTGAAAGACCGCAAGCAGTCGCGCTCCAAGTACGGCGCCAAGAAGCCCAAGGCCAAATAAGCCCTGGCGCTGCCAAAAACAATCGGTGTTTGATGCGCCTGGCTGGCGATATCAAACGAAGTGACCCCAAGCGCGAATGTTTCGTGTGGGTCGAGTAAGTGGGGGTTTTTGATAACTCTCGCGGTGTCTGAAAAGATACCAACTGAAGCAATATGAGGTGAAACAATGCCACGTCGTCGCGAAGTCCCCAAACGTGAAATTCTGCCGGATCCAAAGTTCGGTAACGTAGAGCTGTCCAAATTCATGAACGTGATCATGGAAGGCGGCAAAAAAGCAGTCGCTGAGCGCATCATTTATGGCGCGCTCGAACTGATCGAGAAAAAGCACCCGGACAAAGACCCGCTGGAAGCTTTCGTGGTTGCTATCAACAACGTCAAGCCCATGGTCGAAGTCAAGTCGCGCCGCGTTGGCGGTGCCAACTACCAAGTGCCCGTCGAAGTGCGTCCTGTCCGTCGCCTCGCCCTGTCGATGCGCTGGCTCAAGGAAGCTGCACGCAAGCGCGGCGAAAAATCCATGGCCCAGCGCCTGGCCAATGAGCTGCTCGAGGCCACCGAAGGCCGTGGCGGCGCTATGAAGAAGCGTGATGAAGTGCACCGCATGGCCGAGGCCAACAAGGCTTTCAGCCACTTCCGCTTCTAAGCAATTGGCCTAAGTCTCGGTCAACACACAAGGCTGCTGGCATCTTTGCCTGCGGCCTTGTTCTGGTTGAGGCGGCCACAGAATTATCGGGCTGCGATGCAACCATGTGTGGCCTGACCCCCCTGTAAAAACGACCCATCAAGGATTCACATGGCTCGCAAGACCCCCATTGAGCGCTACCGCAATATCGGTATCTCGGCACACATTGACGCCGGCAAAACCACGACTACTGAACGTATTCTTTTCTATACGGGCGTAACCCACAAGCTGGGTGAAGTGCACGACGGCGCCGCCACCACCGACTGGATGGAGCAAGAGCAAGAGCGCGGTATCACGATTACCTCGGCCGCCGTGACTTGCTTCTGGAAGGGCATGGACCTGTCCTACCCTGAGCACCGCTTCAACATCATCGACACCCCCGGTCACGTGGACTTCACCATTGAAGTTGAGCGCTCGATGCGCGTCCTAGACGGCGCTTGCATGGTCTACTGTGCCGTGGGCGGCGTGCAGCCGCAGTCCGAAACCGTGTGGCGCCAAGCCAACAAATACAAGGTCCCCCGTCTGGCCTTCGTGAACAAGATGGACCGTACCGGTGCCAACTTCTTCAAGGTCGTCGAGCAGATGAAGTTGCGTCTGAAGGCCAATCCCGTGCCCGTGGTGATCCCAATCGGCGCCGAAGACAAGTTCCAGGGCGTGGTCGATCTGCTGAAGATGAAGGCCATCATCTGGGACGAAGCGTCTCAGGGCATGAAGTTCGATTACCAAGAGATCCCGGCGGACCTCGTGGAAACGGCCAAGGAATGGCGTGAAAAGATGGTGGAAGCTGCGGCCGAAGCCTCTGAAGAGCTGATGAACAAATACCTCGAAGAGGGCGACCTCTCCGAAGACGAGATCAAGTTCGGTCTGCGTACGCGCACGATCGCGACAGAAATCCACCCGATGCTGTGCGGCACAGCCTTCAAGAACAAGGGCGTGCAGCGCATGTTGGACGCCGTCATCGACTACCTGCCAGCACCCACAGACATTCCTGATGTGACCGGCACCGATGAGGACGAGCAGCCCATCACCCGCAAGGCCGACGACAGCGAGAAGTTCTCGGCACTGGCGTTCAAGCTGATGACCGACCCGTTCGTCGGTCAGCTGACCTTCGTGCGCGTGTATTCGGGGGTGCTGACCAAAGGCGACACCGTCTTCAACTCGATCAAGGGCAAGAAAGAGCGTATTGGCCGTATCGTGCAGATGATGGCCAACGACCGCGTCGAAGTGGACGAAATCCGCGCTGGCGATATCGCTGCCTGCGTCGGTTTGAAAGACGTGACGACCGGTGAAACCCTGTCTGACCTGAATTCGCCCATCATTCTTGAGCGCATGGTGTTCCCTGAGCCCGTGATCACGCAAGCCGTTGAGCCCAAGACCAAGGCTGACCAAGAAAAAATGGGTATTGCGCTGCAGCGTCTGGCTGCAGAAGATCCTTCTTTCCGCGTCAAGACCGACGAAGAGTCGGGCCAGACCCTGATCGCCGGCATGGGCGAGTTGCATCTGGAAATCATCGTGGACCGCATGAAGCGCGAGTTCGGCGTGGAAGCCAATGTCGGCAAGCCCCAGGTGGCCTACCGTGAAACCATCCGCAAGACGGTGGAAGACGCTGAAGGCAAGTTTGTGCGCCAGTCGGGCGGCAAGGGCCAATATGGCCACGTGGTGCTCAAGATCGAACCCAATGAGCCAGGCAAGGGCATTGAATTCATCGACGCCATCAAGGGTGGTGTGGTTCCGCGTGAATACATCCCCGCAGTGGAAAAGGGCATCAACGAAGCTGTCACGCAAGGCGTGCTGGCCGGCTACCCGGTGGTGGACGTCAAGGTCACGCTGCACTTCGGTTCGTACCACGATGTGGACTCGAACGAGCTGGCCTTCAAGATGGCTGCCATCTTTGGTTTCAAGGAAGGCTGCCGCAAGGCCAGCCCGGTGATCCTGGAGCCGATGATGGCCGTGGAAGTCGAAACGCCTGAAGACTACGCCGGCAACGTGATGGGCGATCTGTCCTCACGCCGTGGCTTGGTGCAAGGCATGGAAGACATCCCTGGCGGCGGCAAAGTCATCAAGGCCGAAGTGCCACTGTCGGAAATGTTTGGCTACTCGACTACGCTGCGCTCCGCGACGCAAGGCCGTGCCACCTACTCGATGGAATTCAAGCATTACAGCGAAGCCCCGCGCAACGTGTCCGAAGCCATCATGGCATCACGGGCTAAATAAGTCCCTGGGGATAGGCCAGCTTGGCTGCTCTGTCTCCTCTGATTAAATTTAGGTCAAATTAGCTTTTAACGCTTATTCAGTAAGCGCTATGAGCTACTAAATAAATAGCAAATTTTTTGCAGTCTGCGATCCGGTGCCGCCCCGTTGTCCTGTGCAGGGTGAATCAGCAATCGGATGCAGACGTTAAACCACAACACAGGCATTGCTCTTTGGAGAATTGAAAAATGGCAAAAGGAAAATTCGAGCGTAACAAGCCGCACGTCAACGTGGGCACGATTGGCCACGTGGACCATGGCAAGACGACGCTGACGGCAGCGATTGCCACGGTGCTGTCGAAGAAATTCGGCGGCGAAGCCAAGGACTACTCGCAGATCGACAACGCGCCTGAAGAAAAAGCGCGCGGTATCACGATCAACACCTCGCACGTCGAGTACGAAACAGGTGCGCGCCACTACGCACACGTCGATTGCCCCGGCCACGCTGACTATGTGAAGAACATGATCACCGGCGCGGCGCAAATGGACGGCGCTATCTTGGTGTGCTCGGCTGCTGACGGCCCTATGCCACAAACGCGCGAACACATCTTGTTGGCCCGCCAAGTGGGCGTGCCTTACATCATCGTGTTCCTGAACAAGTGCGACATGGTGGACGACGAAGAGTTGCTCGAACTGGTCGAAATGGAAGTGCGCGAGCTCCTCGACAAATATGATTTCCCAGGCGATGACACCCCGATCATTCGCGGTTCCGCCAAGCTGGCCCTCGAAGGCGACACTGGCCCGATGGGCGAAGAAGCCATCATGAAGCTGGCTGAAGCACTGGACACCTACATCCCCACGCCTGACCGCGCGGTCGACGGTGCTTTCCTGATGCCTGTGGAAGACGTGTTCTCCATCTCCGGTCGCGGCACCGTGGTGACGGGCCGTATTGAGCGCGGCATCATCAAGGTCGGTGAAGAAATCGAAATCGTCGGTATCAAAGACACCGTCAAGACCATCTGCACCGGTGTGGAAATGTTCCGCAAGTTGCTGGACCAAGGTCAAGCGGGCGACAACGTCGGCCTGCTCTTGCGCGGTACCAAGCGCGAAGACGTCGAGCGCGGCCAAGTGCTGTGCAAGCCCGGTTCGATCAAGCCACACACGCACTTCACCGCTGAAGTCTATGTGCTGAGCAAGGACGAAGGCGGCCGCCACACGCCTTTCTTCAACAACTACCGTCCCCAGTTCTACTTCCGCACAACGGACGTGACCGGTGCGATCGAGTTGCCTGAAGGCAAGGAAATGGTCATGCCTGGCGATAACGTGTCGATCACTGTCAAGCTGATCAACCCCATCGCCATGGAAGAAGGCCTGCGTTTTGCTATCCGCGAAGGTGGCCGCACTGTCGGCGCCGGTGTGGTTGCCAAAATCATCGCGTAA
>NZ_JHYS01000018.1 GCF_000688255.1 Simplicispira psychrophila DSM 11588
TATAACTTTGATAGCCTTTGCTTAAAGAAATTTAAGTGATCTTCAAAGATTGTTATGCCAAAGCTGACGCAGTCAAAATACAAATTCGAAAAAAACTGATTCCAGACTCTATGAATTGGCTGTGCTGATCAATGATCAGCGCGGCAACCCTTTATGCCTGATGACCATAGCAAGTTGGCCCCACTCCTTCCCATCTCGAACAGGACAGTGAAACGACTTCGCGCCGATGATAGTGCGGGTTCCCGTGTGAAAGTAGGTCATCGTCAGGCTCTTACAGCCAGCAAATACCCCCCGCTCAGCAATGTGCGGGGGGTTTTGTCTTTCTGGCAGCTGTTTGAGTATTTGATGAATTGGCTGCATTGCGCCAATTATCGAAAATGCTTGTCGCTGCTCAGCCGACCGAGTGCGCTTTATGCATCTCCTGCGTACACCGCACCATCGACAAACACCTTCAATTCCCGATGCCCCAATGCCGTCCAGGTCTCATTGCGGGTGAGCGGTGCGGTGACGATGATCGCTACTTTGTCGTTTGGCGAGGTCTGGGTTGAAAAATCGACATGCAGATCTTCATCAGCTAACTGCGCTGCCGCAAAAGGATGGCATCGTTCCAGGTAAAACAAGTGGGTCGAGGCATGGGCCCACAGCGCTTGGCCGTTGGACAGCAAAAAATTGAAGGTGCCGTGCGGCGCAATCTGCGCAGCCAGCTCGCGCAGCGTCAGCGTCAATTCGCCAATGCTGGGCACCTGGGCGTGTGATTTGGCTAACTCTTGCATGATCCAGCAGAACGCGTGTTCGCTGTCGGTCGCGCCCACTGGACGAAAACAGCCGTGCAGGCGTGGCCGAAATTCTTTCAGGTCGCCGTTGTGCGCAAATACCCAATAACGGCCCCACAACTCGCGCACAAAAGGGTGGCAGTTTTGCAAGGCGATGGCGCCCTGGGTGGCTTTACGGATGTGGGAGATGACGTTGCAGCTCTGGATGGGGTAGCGGCGAATCAGATCCGCTACCGGGGAATCAAGGGCGCGCTGGTGATCGACAAAATGGCGCACGCCTTTGTCTTCAAAAAAAGCAATGCCCCAACCATCGCTGTGGTCGCCGGTGTGACCAGCGCGCTGGGCAAAGCCGGTGAAGCTGAAGGTCACGTCGGTGGGCGTATTGCAATTCATCCCCAAAAGTTGGCACATGGCAGATCCGTTGGACGGTTTTTCTAGAAAAAATCGATCATAAAACGTGCTGCCTGGCCGCACACGCTAGGCAGATGCAGCGTTGACCGCGCTCGACCTCGGGAATGCCTGCCAAAGCGTCGGTGGCGATGGTGCTTCCCATGCACCAACACTGCGTCGGCGATAACTGTTGTGCCATCGCGCACTGGTTGGCCTGACCGCACAGGGGGCAGTGCGCGGTGTCGATCGGTGATGTAGACAGGGGTTGCATGGTGTGCAGTGTAGGCGGCTGGACGGCGGGCACACAAAAACGGCACCTGAAGGTGCCGTGGCTGTCATGGAGCGCAGACAGTAAGAGTCAAAACACCTTTAAGCCCAATAGATACATGCGCATTGTGCTATTGAATAAATAGTACATCCAGCTTGTTTCAAGCCTTTAAGCGTGTGCGCCTGCCTTGACTTTCAGACGCCAGGCGTGCAGCAGCGGCTCAGTGTAGCCACTGGGTTGCACCAAGCCCTTGAACACCAGTTCGCACGCCGCTTTGTAAGCAGACGACGTCTCAAAATTACCGGCCATCGGCTGGTACAGTGGGTCCCCGGCGTTTTGGCCATCGACCACGCTGGCCATGCGCTCGAAGGTTTCCTTGACTTGCGCTTCGGTGACGACGCCGTGCAGCAGCCAGTTGGCCATGTGCTGGCTGGAGATGCGCAGCGTGGCGCGGTCTTCCATCAGGCCGACATTGTGGATGTCAGGCACTTTGGAGCAGCCCACGCCTTGATCGACCCAGCGCACCACATAGCCCAAGATGCCTTGGGCGTTGTTGTCCAGCTCTTGCTGCTTTTCAGCGTCCGACCAGTTGGGCGCGGCGGCCACAGGGATGGTCAACAGGCCCGTCAGCAGATCGTCACGCACGGCATTGAAGTCGGTTTTTTCCAGCGCGATTTGGATGTCGCTGACCAAAACCTGGTGGTAGTGCAGCGCGTGCAGCGTGGCGCCGGTCGGGCTGGGCACCCAGGCGGTGTTGGCACCGGCTTTGGGATGGGCAATTTTTTGCTCCAACATCGCCGCCATCAGGTCGGGCATGGCCCACATGCCTTTGCCGATTTGCGCCTTGCCGCGCAGGCCGCATTCCAAGCCGACCAGCACGTTGTTGCGCTCGTACGACTGGATCCAGGCGCTGGTTTTCATGTCGCCCTTGCGGATCATCGGGCCGGCTTGCATGGCGCTGTGCATTTCGTCGCCGGTGCGGTCGAGAAAGCCGGTGTTGATGAATGCCACGCGGCTGGCGGCGGCGCCAATGCAGGCTTTCAGGTTGACCGAGGTGCGGCGCTCTTCGTCCATGATGCCCAGCTTGACGGTGCTGTCGGGCAGGCCCAGCAGTTGCTCAACGCGGCCAAACAGCTCGCTGGCAAAGGCCACTTCGGCGGGACCGTGCATCTTTGGCTTGACGATGTAGACCGAGCCTTTGCGCGAGTTGCGCAGGCCCACGGCGCCCGCGCCGTTTTCTGCATTCGTGCCGTGGCCTTTTTGCAGGTCGTGCAGTGCAATGGTGGTGGTGACGACCGCGTCCAGAATGCCTTCAGGGATTTCGCGCTGTGCGCCTTGGGCGTCGGTGTAGAGGATGGCCGGATTGGTCATCAGGTGGCCGACGTTGCGCAGGAACATCAGCGAGCGGCCATGCAAACGCACTTCAGCGCCACCGTTGGCGGCGGTGTAAATGCGGTCGGCGTTGAGGCCACGTGTCAGGGTTTTGCCGCCTTTGTCGAAGGATTCGGTCAGTGTGCCCTTCAGGATGCCGAGCCAGTTGCTGTAGCCCAGCACTTTGTCGTCCGCGTCCACGGCGGCGACTGAGTCTTCCAAATCGAGGATGGTGGACAGTGCCGATTCGATCACCATGTCCGACACGCCGGCCGCATCGCTGGCGCCAATCGTCGTGGTGCGGTTGATGAGGATATCGATGTGCAAACCATTGTGCACCAGCAGCACCGAGGTCGGCGCCGCCGCTTCGCCTTGGTAGCCGACCAGTTGGGCGTTGTCTTTCAGGCCCGTTTTTGCGCCGCCTTGGAGCGTGACCACCAGTTGGCCGCCGCCCTCGATGGCGTAGCCGGTCGAGTCTTGGTGCGAGCCGTTGGCCAGTGGGGCGGCTTGGTCCAGCAAATTGCGCGCAAAGGCGATGACTTTGGCGCCGCGCTTGTCGTTGTAGCCGGGGCCTTTGGCGCAGCCGTCTGCCTCCGAGATGGCATCGGTGCCATACAGCGCATCGTACAAGCTGCCCCAGCGCGCGTTGGCGGCGTTCAGGGCGTAGCGGGCGTTCAGGATGGGCACCACCAGTTGCGGGCCGGCTTGCACCGCCAGTTCGTCATCGACGTTTGATGTGGTGGTTTGCACGCCTTCGGGCACCGGCACCAAGTAGCCGATGGTTTCTAAAAACTTGCGGTAAGCCGCCATGTCGGTGATCGGCCCGGGATGCGCTTGGTGCCAGGTGTCCAGCTCGGTTTGCAGGCGCTCGCGCTCGGCCAGCAGGGCGATGTTGCGCGGTGCCAGGTCTGCCACGATGGCATCAAAGCCTTGCCAAAAAGCGGCGCTGTCCACGCCGGTGCCGGGCAACACCTGCTCGTTGATGAAGCGGTGCAAGATGTTGGCCACTTGCAGGCGATGGACGGAGGTGCGTGCGGTCATGTGAAAAGTCTCAAATAAAAAATCGGTATGCACGCTTTGGTGCGGCTGGTAGCCACTGTATTCGATTTGATTGACGACATAAACAGTCTGAAAAATCATAAACCTGTGACTTTTATAAATGCAATTTGGGCTCGGCAGCGCCCGGTCAGTTGCCAGTTTGAGTTATTTTGATAGCAAATAGCGCTTGCTAATAGATGATTTGAAGTAGTTTTATCTATGAATGTCTTGTGCATAAAGCGCTTGCAGCTATCAAATTGATATTTGTTGTCGTGCTCTAGATAGCCGCTTGTGTGGCTGTATGGCCGCGATGCCGGCAGTCGCCGCGCGCTTGGCTAGACTGGCAACTTGGAAGGAATCTCACCATGCAAGTCATTGAATCGATTGCCCAGCACGCTGGCGCCATGGCCGCGTTGCGGCGCGACCTCCACGCCCACCCCGAGTTGCGTTTTGAAGAAACCCGCACCGCCGATGTGGTGGCGCAGCAACTCACCGAATGGGGCATTCCCCTCCACCGCGGGCTGGGCACCACGGGTGTGGTCGGTATTGTCCACGGCCGGGATGGTGGCGCCTGTGGCCGCGCGCTCGGGCTGCGTGCCGACATGGACGCGCTGCCGATGACCGAGAGCAACACCTTTGCCCATGCCAGCCGCCACGTCGGGAAAATGCACGCCTGCGGCCACGACGGCCATACGGCGATGTTGCTCGCGGCGGCGCAGCACCTGGCGCAGCACCGGGACTTTGACGGCACGGTGTATCTGATTTTTCAGCCGGCAGAAGAAGGCGGCGGCGGCGCGCGCGAGATGATCAAAGACGGGCTGTTCACGCTGTTTCCGATGCAGGCGGTGTTTGGCATGCACAACTGGCCGGGCATGTTGCCGGGCCAGATGGCGGTCAGCCCCGGCCCGGTGATGGCGTCGAGCAACGAATTCAAAATCACCGTCTGTGGCAAGGGTGGCCACGCCGCCATGCCGCACACCGGCATCGACCCGGTGCCGATTGCCTGCCAGATGGTGCTGGCGTTCCAGACCATCCTGACGCGCAACAAGAAGCCGGTGGATGCGGGCGTCATCTCGGTGACCATGGTCCACGCAGGCGAGGCCACCAACGTGGTGCCCAATACCTGCGAGTTGCAGGGCACGGTGCGCACGTTCAGCATCGAGGTGCTGGACTTGATTGAGCGGCGGATGCGCCAAGTGGCCGAGCATCTTTGCGCGGCGCACGAGGCGACCTGTGATTTTCAGTTTGTGCGCAACTACCCGCCGACCATCAACGCCGCGCCCGAGGCGGCGTTTGCACGCCAAGTGATGGAGAGCATCGTTGGCGCGGATAACGTCGTCGAGCAGGAGCCCACCATGGGCGCGGAAGACTTCGCCTTCATGTTGCAAGCCGTCCCCGGCGCCTACTGCTTTATTGCCAATGGCGACGGCACGCACCGCGACATCGGCCACGGCGGCGGGCCGTGCACGCTGCACAACCCGAGCTATGACTTTAACGATGCGCTGATTCCGCTGGGCGCCACCTACTGGGTGCGGCTGGCGCAGGCGTGGCTGGCACGCGCCTGAAGTGGCATTAGCCGTTTTTGGATAAAAACGGCCGCAAACCCTTGCTGTATTTGCGCCTGCCGCTATTGTTTTGATATTCAGGGGCTACGCGGTGCTTCACGGCAACATCAGTGACAGCCATAGCAGTTGCTCGAATTCAGGGATAAAGGCATCGATGATCTGCTGGGGCTCGGGGCACAGCGCGGTGTCGGCGATCAGGCCAAACTGCACGTTGCCGGCATAACTCAGGATTGACACGCCCAGGCCGACGCTGCCCGATTGCGGTACCCAGAACAGGCATTGCGCCAGACGCGCGCCGCACAGCGTGAGCGGCGCGTGCGGGCCGGGCACGTTGGTCATGACAGCGGTCGTCTTGCGGCTGAACAGGCCCAGCAGCGCGTCCTGTGCCGGCTGCACCAGCACGCCCGCCACGGCCAGTAGGGCGTAGGTCAGCAGCGGCTGCGTGCTGCCCTTGAGCGCTGCCATGCGCCGGCGCACCTCGTAGACGCGCTCAATGGGGTTGTTGATGCCGATGGGCAGTAACAGCGGTACCAGACCAAAGTGGTTGCCCAGGGTTCCGTCCTCGTCTGGTGAGCGTAGATTGACCGGCACCATGGCACGGATTTCCTGGCCTTCGGTGCGCTCGCCATGGCGGCGCAGATAACTGCCGAGGGCGCCGGCCACGCACGACAGCAGCACATCGTTGAGTGAGCAGCCCAGGGCGGCGCCCACGGCCTTGACCTCGTGCAGCGGCAGCGGCGTGCACCAAGCCACGCGCTTGGCGCCACCAGGCACGCCCTTGAGGCGCGTGGGCGAGTCGTTGGGCATCAGGGCCAGCGCCGCCATGTCGCTCAGCAGCTGCTGCCCCAGGCGCGCTGTCTCTAGGGTGGTGGCCCGAGCGTGTGCGAGGGTTTTTTGGGGTTCGTGCAGCGCCTGCAGTGCCTGTGCAGTGAAGTCGGTGAGGGGCGGGTCCTGTGCTGCGCCTGGCCCGCCCGAATGGTCCGACCGTGCCGCAGGCACCGGTGCAGGCGGTACGGTGCCGCCATCGACCAGCGACAAGATGACATGCAACAGCGCCATGCCATCGGCAATGCAATGGTGGATCCGCATGATCAGGGCGCTGCCGCTCTGGCCATCGCCATCGACAAAATTGTCGATCAGGTGAAACTGCCATAGGGGCCGCAGCGGGTCGAGTGGCTGCATCGCCAGTTCGCCGATGCGCTCTTGCAGCGCCGTTTGCTGGCTTTGGCCTTTGCCCTCGCCAGCGCGCCGGGGCAGGGTGGTGCGCACGACGTGGGCGCGGATGTCAAAGTGGGCGTCTTCCACCCAGCGGGCGCCGATGGCATCGCGCACCACGCACTGGCGAAAGCGCGGATAGGCCAGCATCCGCTCTTGCACGCGTTCGCACAGCGCTGGCCATGGGATGCCGGGGGTGAGCGTCCAGACACCGTTGATCATCATCAGATTGCTGGCGCTGTCCATGCGCAGCCAGGCGGTATCGACCTTGCCCATGCGCTCATCGGGCAGGGGAGATAAGGCGGGTGGGCGGGCGTTGCAGCGTGCAGTTGGGGGGCGGGACGGCGTGCGGGTGACCATGGGCAAGCTCCTGTGGACGGTTTTGGGGGCGGACCTCCCACGTGCGCAGGATCGAAGGCGTGCCCGAATGCTGGCCGTAAGATACAACGCAGGGGCTCGCCAGAAGCCTGTTTTTCTCATCCGTATCCAAGGAGCATTCCCCATGGCCGATTTGAACGCCAATTTTGAAGCCGCTGTCGCGCAGTCCAAAAACCTCAGCGAGCGCCCCGACAATCCGACGCTGCTGAAAATCTATGCCTTGTACAAGCAAGCCAGCGCGGGCGACAACACCGAGAAAAAACCCGGTTTTACCGATGTGGTGGCGCGGGCCAAATGGGACGCCTGGAGCAAGCTCAAGGGCACGGCTGCAGACGCCGCCCAGCAGCAGTACATCGAGCTGATCGCTGAACTCAGCTGAAGCGCGCCGGGCGCTGGCCCCCGGCAACAGCGGGTGCGCATACACAACCACAAGCAACAGTCAGCATTAGCAAGCAACAAAAAGGGCGGCCTCTGGGTCGCCCTTTTGGTGGCTGTCCTGGCTATCACAGCCCGGCTGTGTCACCGCCTGTGAGCGCGCTGTCAGGCAGATGGCGCCGCCGGTTTTTTCTTCTGCGCCGCCTTCTTTGCGGCGGGCTTCTTCGGCAACAGCAAGCTGTCGAACTGCTTATTCAGTTCGGCTTCAATGCTGTCCTTGAAAGCGCTGAGCAAAAAACCCAGTTCTGCGGCCAGCGCAAACTGGTCTGGGTGCACCTGCAGGGTGCCTGTGACGCCCAGGCGGCTGAAGTGCAGCGTGTCCTGCTCCGTACCTTCTGCGTACGTGCAATCCATGTCAAATTTTTTCTCCACCTTCTCAGCCCAGGCAAAGGCGATCTTGCGTGCGGCGGGCAGACCGAGCTGGTGCGGGCGGTGGATATGGATGTGAGGCACTGCGAGGGCTCCGTGGTGGGGTGACTGGGGTTGGGTTGCATCATAAAACCGTGGCCGCACATTCTGGCCATGGCACAGCGCCCGCTAAAGCTAGGCGGTCGCAAAAATCTGAAACATTGACGGTGTGCATGGAGTGGTGTTGCGGTGTACGGTGTAGCGCAATCCATGGATCGTGCCCATGTTTCAGGCGCATGGCGGCGCCCACCACAGGAGTTCCAGACTATGCCTCTGCCGTCTCTGCAGAAAAAAATTGTCCAGCGCATCGACCGGTTGCCGCTGTCTGTGGCGCTGCAGTTGCCCTCTGGTAAGCGTCTGGGGCCGCGCCAAGCCGCAGTGACGCTGCTTTTTCAGGATGCGGCCAGCCTCGCCGGTCTGGTGGCGGGGCGCATTGGCGCGGTCGCTGAGGCCATGGTGGAAGGTCGGGTGCGCTTTGAGGGCACTTTGCGCGATCTGATGCACGTGGCCAATGCGCTGCTGCCGGGCAATCCGACGCACAGCAACACCCGCTGGTGGACGCGCACGCTGCACCACGCCCGCTCCATGGGCGCACATACGCCCGGACGCGATGCGCAGCAGATTCAGTTTCATTACGATGTGTCAGATGATTTTTATGCGCTGTGGCTGGATCCGCGGCGCGTGTATTCGTGCGCCTATTACCGCCAGCCAAACATGTCCCTGGCGCAGGCGCAGGAAGCCAAGCTCGACCACATCTGCCGCAAGCTGCTGCTGCAACCGGGCGAGCGTTTTCTGGATATCGGTGCGGGCTGGGGCGGGCTGCTGCTGTGGGCGGCCGAGCACTACGGGGTGGATGCCACCGGCATCACACTGTCGCACCACCAGCACGCGTATGTGCAGCGCGTAATTGTCGAAAAGGGCTTGCAAGACCGGGTGCGCATGCTGCTGTGCGACTACCGCGAGTTGCAGGTGTCGCAGCCGTTTGACAAGGTCGCCTCGGTGGGCATGTTCGAGCATGTCGGGCGGGCCCACATACCGACGTACTTTGCCACCGTGCGCCGCCTGCTGCGCCCGGGCGGATGGGTCCTGAACCATGGCATCACGGCCGGTGGTACCGACAACACCGAACTGGGCGCTGGTATGGGGGCGTTCATCGAAAAATACATCTTCCCGGGTGGTGAGTTGCTGCATGTCAGTAGCGTGCTGAACGCGCTGGCTGGTGCAGGGTTGGAAATGGTCGATGCAGAAAACCTACGCCCGCACTATGCGCGCACCTTGTGGGCCTGGTCGGATGCGCTGGAGGCCCGCTTGGATGAGGCACGCCGGGTGCTTTCCGCTGACGATGGCATGGAGCAGGCGCAGCGCGTGGTGCAGGCGTACCGCTTGTATTTGGCCGGTAGCGCCATGGGTTTTGAGCGTGGCTGGATGAGTCTGTACCAGTTGCTGGCGACACGGCCGAACAACGATATTGAACGGGGTGCACTTCCTGGAGCGCAATCGGACTATCCTTTCACTCGTGATTACCTCTATTCCTCCAAGGATGTTCCATGCTCTACAAATTCAAATCCCGCTCTACCGCTGACCTGATCTTGCTGGAGCCGCATGGACGTCGGCTGCTGCAGATCATTGGCAAAGAGACCGGCCGCGCCGGTATCGTGACGGTGGCGCAAATTCCTGCCGCAGTGGCCGCGCTCGAAGCAGCCGTACTTGATGAGGAGCGGCGGGCGGCCGCTGCCCAGGCGCAAGCCAAAGAGGCGCATACCAATGCGCAGGCTGACGATGCGGCGGAGGAGGGCCCACAGGGCGACAGTGATGTCGTCAGCCTGCGCCAACGCGCTGCGCCGTTTATTGACATGCTGCGCCGCAGCGCCCAGGGCGGTGATGACGTGGTCTGGGGTACCTGAGAACCTGTAGCCTGAACATGCGTTGCGCGCTGGATGGCGCGCCATGAAAAAGCCGCCGGTCTGGTCACAGATGCGGCGGCTTTGTTGCGCTGGCCAGGGCGCAGGGGACTCAGCGGTAGCTGCGTGCGTCCTCGATCACCTTGCCGTCGTTGGGCAGGGTGCCCGGTGCGACCAGTTCGACTTCGCCGCGCAGCTTGGTGACTTCGCGGATAGCATCTTGCAGACGCTCTGCCAGGCCGGACGAGGTTTCGGTAGTTTCGACCTGCAGCACCATCTGGTCGTTGGCCATTTCGCCACTGACCACCAGCCGTGCGCGCTGTACCTGGGGAAAGCGCGCCGCAATGCTGGCCACCTGGCCAGGGTGCACAAACATGCCGCGTACCTTGGTGGTCTGGTCGGCGCGCCCCATCCAGCCCTTGATGCGGATATTGGTGCGGCCAGTCGGGCATTGTCCAGGCAGGATGGCGGACAGATCGCCGGTGCCAAAGCGGATCAGCGGGTAGTCGGGGTTGAGCGTGGTCACCACCAGTTCGCCCACTTCACCTTCGGGCACCGGGTCACCCGTGCCCGGACGCACAATTTCGACGATGACGTGCTCGTCCAGTACTAAGCCTTCGCGCGCTGCGGTCTCATAGGCGATCAGTCCCAGGTCGGCAGTGCCATAGCACTGGTAGGCGGCCACGCCGCGCTCGCTGAACCAGTCGCGCAGCGAGGGCGGTAACGCTTCGGCCGAGAGCAGGGCTTTGGTCAGGCTGGGCAGGGGCTGCTTGAGTTCTGCCGCTTTGTCCAGAATCAGCTTGAGAAAACTGGGGGTACCGATGTAGCCGGCGGGGCGCAGTTCGACCATGGCTTGTACCTGTTGCTCGGTCTGGCCGGTGCCACCGGGAAACACCGTGCAGCCCAACGCGTGGGCGCCACTTTCCATCATGGAGCCGGCCGGCACGAAATGGTAGCTGAAGCTGTTGTGCGCCAGGTCGCCCGCGCGAAAACCGGCCGCGTACAGCGCGCGTGCCATGCGCCAGTAGTCGCGGCGTGTGCCTTCGGGTTCGTAGATCGGGCCCGGGCTGCAAAAGACGCGCGGCATGGCCGCACCAAAGCCCAGGGTGGCAAAGCCGCCAAAGGCGTTGTCGGCGCGCAGTGCCTGCTGGCGTTCTTGCAGCTGGTATTTGCGTGTCACCGGCAGGCTGGCCAAGGCGGCGCGGCTGTTGATGCTGGCCGGATCGACATCGCCCAAGATCTCGGCGAAGGCGGCAGAGTTGGTGCGCGCGTTCTCGATCTGCACCGGCAGGGCTGCCATCAAGTCAGCCTCGCGCTCGGCCGGGGGACTGGTTTCCAGTGGATCGTAAAAGGGATTCATGGGGTATGGAGGGTAAGGGGGAGAAAGCTCAGGGATTCACACAGGTCCAGGTCATGCCAGCCAGCGCTTGCGCCGTTTGTAGCTCTTGACGTCCTTGAAGCTCTTGCGCTCGCCACCGCCGACACCGAGGTAGAACTCTTTCACATCCTCGTTGTTGGCCAGATCGCTGGCGACGCCGTCCATGACGACGCGGCCCGATTCCATGATGTAGCCGTAGTCGGAATATTTCAGCGCCATGTTGGTGTTCTGCTCGGCCAGCAGGAAGGTGACCTTCTCCTTGGCGTTCAGATCCTTGACGATGTTGAACACCTCTTCGACGATCTGCGGTGCCAGGCCCATGGAAGGTTCGTCCAGCAGCACCATGCTGGGGTTGGTCATGATGGCGCGGCCAATGGCGCACATCTGCTGCTCACCGCCCGAGGTGTAGGCCGCTTGCGAGGTGCGGCGTGTTTTCAGGCGTGGAAAGTAGTTGTAGACCTTCTCCAGATTGGCGGCAATTTCGCCCTTGCTCGTGCGGGTGTACGAACCGGTCATCAGGTTCTCTTCAATCGTCAGGTGGGCAAAGCAGTGGCGCCCTTCCATCACCTGCACCACGCCGCGCTTGACCAGGTCGGCCGGCGTGAGTTTTTCAATGCGTTCACCGCGCAGCTCGATCGAGCCTTTAGTGACTTCGCCGCGCTCGCCTGCCAGCAGGTTGGAGACGGCGCGCAAGGTGGTGGTCTTGCCCGCGCCGTTGCCACCCAGAATGGCGACGATACTGCCCTCGGGCACCTGCAACGAGACGCCCTTGAGCACCAAGATCACGTGGTTGTAGATGACCTCGATGCCGTTGACGTTCAGAACAATGTTTTTGGGGTCCATAGGGTTTCTCTCTGTGCCAGTTCCAACTCGAATTCCACTTCTCAATTGACAGGGCTGCACGGCAAACCTGTCAATTGGCGGCTCGGGATGAGCCGCTGCCTCCCCGCCCCTAGCGGATGAGGCAGGTGTCATTTAAGACTCGCAGTCAGATGCAGCGCGGCGCTGCAGCTTCTTGTCGGCCAGGTACTTGTCGGCACCGGCCTTGACCATGGGCTTCAAGATCTGCTCGTCCGCCTGGTACCACTCAGGGCTGATATCCCACTTCTTGCCGTCCCAGGTCTGGATACGTGCCCAGGTGGAACCCATGTGGTCAGCGCAGCTGGTCGAGAGGGGGCGCATCACGCCGTTAAAGCCCATCGCGTCCAGCTTCTTCTGGTCGAGGTGCAGGTTTTCCAGGCCCCAGCGCACTTGCTCGCCGGTCATGACCTTGCCCTTGCCAAAACGCTCTTGCGCACGGCGCACGGCTTCCACACCGAGCATCTGGATGATCACGCCACGGGTGTACAGCACCGAGCCGACTTCGTCCTTGGCGCCGGTGCCCTGGCCTTTGTCGTGCACGTTCTTCAGGATGTCTTGAATCACCTTGGGCTGTGTGCCTGAGCCGTTCAGAGCCAAAGCATGGTAGCCCTTGGCGCCGTCGCCCACGTCGCGCACGTCCGGCTCGGCACCAGCCCACCAGACGCCATACATCTTGTCGCGGGGGAAGCCAGTGGCTTGTGCCTCTTTCAGGGCGGTGGAGTTCATCACGCCCCAGCCCCACAGCATCACGTAGTCGGGGCGGCTCTGGCGCACTTGCAACCAGGTGGCTTTCTGCTCTACGCCGGGAGCCGTGACCGGCAGCAGCTGCAGCTCAAAGCCGTGCATCTTGGCGCGCTCTTGGATCACGGGGATCGGCTCTTTGCCAAACGGGCTGTCGTGGTAAACCAAGGCGATTTTCTTCCCCTTGAGCTTGTCCAGGCCGCCAGCAGTTTTGCCAATGTGCTGGATCAGGATGTCCGCACCGGTCCAGTAGCTGCCCATGAGCGGGAAGTTCCATTTGAACGCCATGCCGTCTTGCGCCACCGACAGACCATAGCCCAGGGTCATGAGTGGTATTTTGTCCACAGGGGCTTTTTCGGTCAGGGCGAAGGTGATGCCCGTGGCCTGGGGGTCAAACAGCGTCACGCCAGGATGGCCCTTGAGGCGCTCATAGCACTCGACGCCGCGGTCGGTGGCATAGCCCGTTTCGCACTCTTCGTACGTCAGCTTGACGCCGTTGATGCCACCGTCGCGGGCATTGATCATCTTCAGATAGTCCTGCTTGCCGTTGGCCCAGGGGGTGCCGTTGGGCGCATAGGGACCAGTGCGGTAGGACAGCAGGGGGAAGAACTGCTCTTTGGCCTGCGCCATGGCGCTGGTGGCCAATGACGACGCACCAGCCGCCACGACGGCGGCGGCGAGCACAAACTTGGAAAGCTTCATGGATGTCTCCTTTGGATGAATAGGTGGAAGCGCGGGAAAGAACCGGAAATATATAGAGAGGATGCACCGTGCGAACGAGGCATTACCCGCGGTGTTTGCTGATCAGTGCGGAAACGGCCAGAGACGCATTTTTTGCTTGCCGATAGACCACAGCTTGGCCAGGCCATGCGGCTCGACGATCAGGAACCAAACGATCAGGCCACCAAAAATCATCAGCTCAGCGTGCGACACCCCGGCAGTTGAAATGGTGAAGCCAAAGGTATTGGCCAGTGCGGGCAGGAAGCGGTTCAGGGCAATCGGCAGCACCACAATGAACGCGGCGCCAAAGAAGCCGCCCATGATGGAACCCAGACCGCCGATGATCACCATGAACAACAGGCGAAATGAGATCTCGACTGAGAACGCGGCCGGCTCCCAGGAGCTCAAGTGCACGAAGGCCCACAGCGCACCGGCCATGCCGATGATGAAAGAGCTGACGGCAAAGGCGCTGAGCTTGGCGTACATCGGGCGGATACCGATCACCGCAGCCGCTACGTCCATGTCGCGGATCGCCATCCACTCGCGGCCAATGGCGCCGCGCACCAGATTTTTGGCCAGCAGTGCGACCACCACCAGAATGGTCAGGCAGAACAGGTATTTGGCAGTAGCGCTTTCAATGGGCAGACCAAACACTTGCAGGTGGTTGACCGAGACCGAGCCGGAGTCGGAATTGTTCGTCAGCCAGCGGATGCGCAAGAACATCCAGTCGCTGAAGAACTGCGCCGCCAGCGTCGCCACGGCCAGATACAGACCTTTGACGCGCAGGCTGGGCAGCCCAAACAGGATGCCAAAGGCCATGGCGCACAAACCACCCAGAATCAGCGCTGGAATCAAAGGCAGACCGGGGATGCGTACAAAAAAGTTGTAGGCACCGTAAGCGCCAACGGCCATGAAGGCGCCTGAACCGAGCGAGATCTGACCGCAGTATCCGACCAGAATATTCACCCCGATGGCTGCCAGCGACATGATCACCAGCGGGATCAGGATCGAGCTGTAGAAATAATCGGTGGCCAGCATCGGCACCACGATGAAGGCAAAGGCAAGCAGCAGGCCAATGGCCACGCGGTCTTGCGTGATCGGGAAGATCTGCTGATCCGCCCGATAGGTGGTCTTGAACTGACCGTTTTCGCGGTAAAACATGAGGGACTCCTTGTTCTTCTTGCTGGGTTACACGCGGTCAATGATTTTTTCGCCGAACAGCCCTTGGGGACGGAACAACAAAAACACCAACGCCAGCACATAGGCAAACCAGATTTCAATGCCGCCGCCCACGAACGGGCCCAGATACACCTCGGAAAGTTTTTCACCTACGCCGATGATCAGGCCGCCGATGATGGCGCCGGGCACCGAAGTCAGGCCGCCCAGAATCACCACCGGCAAGGCACGCAGCGCCACGGTGGTCAGCGAGAATTGCACGCCCAGTTTCGAGCCCCAGATCATGCCGGCCACCAAGGCCACCACGCCGGCCACACACCAGACGATGACCCAGATGCGATTCAGCGGAATACCAATCGACTGAGCGGCTTGGTGGTCGTCCGCGACAGCACGCAGGGCGCGGCCGGTGGAGGTTTTCTGGAAGAAAACGCTCAAGATAATCACCAGGGCTGCGGCGATGGCTGCGGCAATCACGTCTTCTTTGTTCACCAGCACGCCGCCGGGGAAGATGGAGTCGAGCATGAAGATCGGGTCTTTGGGCATACCAATGTCGATCTTGTAGATGTCGCTGCCAAACAGCGTCTGACCGAGGCCTTCGAGGAAGTAGGCAATGCCCAGCGTGGCCATCAGCAGGGTGGCACCTTCCTGGTTCACCAGGTGGCGCAGCACCAAGCGCTCAATCAGCCAGGCGACGACAAACATACAGCCGCCGGCAATCACAAAGGCGGCCAGGTTGGCGACGATGGCGTTGTCGATGCCGGTCCACTCGGGAATCCATTCGGCAAAGCGCGCCATGGCCAGTGCGGCAAACAGCACCATTGCGCCTTGGGCGAAGTTGAAGACGCCGGACGCCTTGTAGATCAGCACGAAGCCGAGCGCTACCAGCGAATACAACATGCCGGCCATCAGGCCGCCAATCAGTGTTTCAAGAAAAAATGCCATGGTGTTTCTTCCGGTGCTTCAGTGGCTGGTGCCCAGATAGGCGCTGATCACGTCTTCGTTGGCGCGGACTTCTTCGGGTGCGCCATCGCCGATCTTTTTGCCGTAGTCGAGCACGACAACGCGGTCGGAGATGTCCATCACCACGCCCATGTCGTGCTCGATCAGCACGATGGTGGTGCCAAATTCATCGTTCACGTCGAGGATGAAGCGGCACATGTCCTGCTTTTCTTCCACGTTCATGCCGGCCATGGGTTCGTCCAGCAGCAGCACTTGGGGCTCCATTGCCAGAGCGCGGCCCAAGTCCACGCGCTTTTGCAAGCCGTAGGGCAACTGACCGACCGGCGTTTTGCGGAAAGCCTGGATTTCGAGGAAGTCGATGATGTGTTCGACGAATTCGCGGTGGCGTTCTTCTTCGCGCTGCGCCGGACCGACGCGCAGTGCCTGCATTAGCAGGTTGCTTTTGATCTTCAGATTGCGCCCGGTCATGATGTTGTCGATCACATTCATGCCCTTGAACAGCGCCAGGTTCTGAAAGGTGCGCGCCACACCCATTTCGGCCACTTGGCGTGAGCTCATGTGCGAGAAGCTGTTGCCACGGAAGGTGATCGAGCCTTCTTGCGGCGTATAGACGCCGTTGATGCAGTTGAGCATCGAGCTCTTGCCGGCGCCATTGGGGCCGATGATGGAGCGGATCTCGTGCTCTTTGACGTTGAACGAGATGTTCGTCAGTGCGGTGACGCCGCCAAAGCGCAGGGTGATGTTCTTGACGTCCAGAATGACGTCGCCAATCTTCTTTTGTGTCATGGGGGCGGTCTTTAGGCGGCGGCTTTCACCGGGGTGAAGGTTTTGGCGTCCCAGATCTGCAGCGTGGCACTGACGCTACCGGTGCGCCCGTCCTCGAATTTGACCTGGGTTTCAATGTGCTGCTGGGTCTTGCCGTCGTACAACGCGTCGATCAGCGGCTTGTATTTGTCGGCAATAAAGCCGCGTCGCACCTTGTTGGTGCGGGTCAGTTCGCCGTCGTCGGCGTCCAGTTCCTTGTGTAGCACCAGGAAGCGGCTGACCTGGCTGCCCGCCAGCAGAGCATCACTGGCCAGGTCGGCATTGACCTTTTCAATGCATTCCTGGATCAGCTGGTACACCTCGGGCTTTTGTGCCAAGTCGGTGTAACCGGCATACGGCAGGTTGCGCCGCTCGGCCCAGTTGCCCACCGCATCAAAGTCAACGTTGATAAACACGCAGACTTGGTCGCGGCCGTCGCCATAAGCCACGACTTCTTTGATGTGCGAGAAGAACTTGAGTTTGTTCTCGACATACTTGGGTGCAAACATGGCGCCGTCGTTGCTGCCACCTTTGATGCGACCGACGTCTTTGACACGGTCGATGATCTTCAGGTGACCGTGGCTGTCGATGAAGCCGGCGTCGCTGGTGTGGTACCAGCCATCGGGCGTCAGCACCTCGGCCGTGGCCTCGGGGTTTTTGTAGTATTCCTTGAGCAAGCCGGGCGACTTGACCAGGATTTCGCCGTTGTCCGCCACCTTGATTTCCACGCCACGAATCGGCACACCCACGGTGTCGGCACGTGCTTCGTTGTCGGGGTGCAGGCAGACAAACACCGCGGTCTCGGTCGAGCCGTAGAGTTGTTTCAGGTTGATGCCGATGGAGCGATAAAAGCTGAACAGGTCAGGCCCGATGGCCTCGCCTGCCGTGTAGGCCACGCGCACCCGGCTGAAGCCCAGGTTGTTGCGCAGCGGACCGTACACCAAGAAGTTGCCAGCGGCGTACTTCAGGCGATCGAGCATACCGATGCTTTTGCCGTCCATCAGGTCGGGGCCGACACGGCGCGCCACGCTCATACAGGCTTCAAAAAGCTTGCGCTTGAGCGGGCTGGCGTCTTCCATGCGGATGGTGACGCTGGTCAGCAGGCCTTCAAAGATGCGCGGTGGGGCGAAATAGTAGGTCGGGCCGACTTCCTTCAGGTCGATGGTCACGGTGCTGGCCGACTCGGGGCAGTTGACGACGTAGCCGCAGACCAGCCATTGCGCATAGCTAAAGATGTTTTGACCAATCCAGGCGGGTGGCAGGTAGGCCAGCACTTCTTCGGCGTGGGTCAGCTTGTCAAATTCAGCCCCGGCCAGAGCGCGATCCAGCAGGCTGTGGTGGGTGTGCACCACGCCTTTGGGGTTGCCGGTGGTACCCGAGGTGAAAAACATCGCTGCCACATCGTCGGGCTGCACCTTGGCCACTTCGTCGCGGAACCACTGTGGGTTTTGCGCTGCAAAGGCGGTGCCGGTCTCGATCAGGGTGTCAAACGCGGCCAGACCTTCTTCGTTGTACTTGCGCAGGCCGCGCGGGTCGTCGTAGTAGATATTGGAGATAGCCGGGCAGCGGTCGCGGATTTCAAGGAATTTATCCACTTGCTCCTGGTCTTCGACCACGGCAAAACGCACTTCAGCGTTGTTCATCGGATAAACGCATTCGTTGGCCACGGCGTCCTGGTACAGCGGGATCGGGATGGCTCCCAGCGATTGCACGGCCAGCATGGTGGCGTACAAGCGCGGGCGGTTGGCGCCAACGACGACCATGTGCTCGCCACGGCGCAGTCCGGCTTGGTGCAGTCCGGCAGCGACCTGCTCGACCAGGCGGGCCACATCGGCCCAGCTGTGTGCCTGCCAGATGCCATATTCTTTTTCGCGCAGTGCCGCGGCATCGGGGCGCTCGGCAGCATGCTTGAGCAGCATTTGCGGAAACGTGATCTTCATTCCGGGTCCTAAAAAATTCAAGAGGGCGACACAAGGTCAGCGTTTGCAACTGATCGTAGGTTGAACTTTGACGTTATTTTGTCTTCGTGACGACAATCTAAGGGAAATCCCGTGTCAGGCAAAACCCTCACATTTGTCGGCTATTTCAGCCCATAAGACGGCTATGCTGTTCCAGCAGAGTCCGTTCGACGCAATTGCAGACGCTGAGTTGAAAACCGCCCAGGTCGTAATGCCGGTCCAAGATCGCCCAGCGCGCCGGTCAAGGCCGTAGATGGGTCAATCTGGAGGAACGATCCGGGCGCCTTCTCTGGCGCTTGCTCTGAAAGGGCCTCTTGGCTAATGTCGAAAAATGTGTGGCCATTTCTTGCCTGAGCAAAAATTGCCTTTTTTATCCTGTGCCCTGTCTGCCAACGACCCATGAGCCACGACATTGCATTGCACCAACGCCGCCGTCCGCCCTGCCCGCAAGACCTTGCCAGCATCCCGTGGCTGGCCGCCTTGTTACCCGTCGAGCGTGAACACGCACTGGCTGCATTGCAGGTCGGGGACGCCAAGGCGGGCGACTATGTCTGCCGCGTCGGGCGGCCCGTCACCTACTGGTTTGGCGTGGTCGATGGCCTGCTCAAAATGAGCTCAGACAGTGCCGATGGCAGCACCATGACCTTTGCCGGCCTGCCGCCAGGGGGATGGTTTGGCGAGGGCACGGCGGTCAAGCGCGAGCCGTACCGCTATAACGTGCAGGCGCTGCGCAAAAGCGTGGTGGCGGGTCTGCCGATCGACACTTTCCACTGGTTGCTGGACCATTCCATCGGCTTTAACCGCTTTGTCATGCACCAGCTCAATGAGCGGCTGGGCCAGTTCATTGCTGCGCGTGAAATCGACCGCTCCAATAACCCCGATCTGCGCGTGGCGCGCAGCCTGGCGGCGCTGTTCAATCCGGTGCTTTACCCTGGCGTGGGCCAGGTGCTGCGCATCACCCAGCAAGAATTGGCTTATCTGGTGGGGCTGTCGCGCCAACGTGTCAATGAGTCCCTGTCCATCTTGCAGCAGCAGGGTGCCATCGAAGTGGTGTATGGCGGTGTGCGGGTGCTTGATCTGGGGGCCGTGCGCACCGGATTTTTAAGACTCAAATAGGCTTTAAACCCTTTGTGTAAAAGCGGTTGTAGCTATCTTTTTATTCATTTTGACGGGCTGGATTGCCGGCGTCCGCAGGGCGCACTGGACGGGGGTGTGGCGCTGGCGCACGCGCTGGTTGAAAATACCCCATGCCTTCTTCGAACCGCCCCCCTGTGCCCCCTTCTTCTGCCGCCGACGTCCCGGCGCCGGCCCAGCGTGCGCTTTTGCGCCGCCCAACCCTTTCCGTGCGCCCTGCGCCCGACGCGCCTGCTGCACCTGTCCATCGCCCTGCGCCTGCGCCCGCGCCAACGGCATGGAAAGCCCCTGCTGGCGCAGCCCGCTCCGCCAGCTCCAACCGTCCGCTGGCTCCGTCCAACCCGTCCAACCCGTCTGACCCCGGTACCACGCGCCTGAACAAACGCCTGGCCGAGCTGGGTCTGTGCTCGCGCCGCGAGGCCGACGACTGGATTGCCCACGGCTGGGTGTACGTCAACGGCGCCGTGGCCGAGATGGGCGTCAAGGTCACGCCACAGGACACCGTCACGGTCGAGCGCGCAGCGCAGCGCTACCAAGACAACCGCGTCACCATCTTGCTGAACAAACCGATGGGCTATGTCAGTGGCCAGGCCGAGGATGGCCACACGCCCGCAGTGGCGCTGATCAACCCGCGCACGCACTGGCGCGAAGACCCCAGTGGCCTGCGCTTCACGCCGCCGCACCTGCGCGGCCTGGCGCCGGCGGGGCGGCTGGACATCGACTCGGTCGGCCTCTTGGTGCTGACGCAGGACGGGCGCGTGGCGCGCCAATTGATTGGCGAGGACTCGATGCTGGACAAGGAGTACCTGGTGCGCGTGGTCTATGAAGGCAGCACGCCCGTGCCGCGCCATCCCGACGAGCGCAGCGCACCGCTGCAGGAGATCGATGAGCGTGACCCGGTCAGCACCAACGTGCAGGCGGTGTTTCCGCCGGCGCTGCTGGCTCGCCTGCGCCATGGCCTGAGTCTGGACGGCCAGCCGCTCAAACCGGCCAAGGTGGAGTGGCAAAACCCCGAGCAATTGCGCTTCGTGCTGGTCGAGGGCAAGAAGCGCCAGATCCGGCGCATGTGTGAACAGGTCGGCCTCAAGGTGGTGGGCTTGAAGCGCATCCGCATGGGCCGCGTGGTGCTGGGCAACCTGCCGGTAGGGCAATGGCGTTATCTGGCGCCGAACGAGCGCTTCTGAGAGCTTGTGAGCGCTGCGCGGGCGGTGCTTTGTGTTTCCCTTGCTGGAGTCGCCAATGGCCACACGCCGCATCCCTTCGCCTGACCCCGTCGCGGCGCCTAGGACGCCGCCGAACCCGCCTACCGGCGCATTGCGCCAGCTGCGCGCCGCCGATCTGCGGGGTCTGGTCGCGCTCGCCACCCAGGCCACCCTGGGCGTGGCACGTATCACCGAGGGCGTGCACCAGTCGGTATTGGGCAGCATCGGGCTGCGCGGTGGGGCGCAGCCGGGACAGACACGCGGGCTCACGCGGCTGATCTACCAAGGCGTGCGCGGTACCACGCAGCTAGTGGGCACCAGTCTGCAGGCGGCGTTGCTGCGGCTGGAGCTGTGGTTGCCCGCCGCCGAACCCGCCGCAGCGCCCGCCGTGGAACGCGAAGCTGTGCTGTCCGCACTCAACGGCGTGCTGGGCGACCAATTGGCGCAGCAGGGCAATCCGCTGGCCCTCTCCATGCAACTGCGCCAGTACGGGCGCGTGCTCGATCTGGCCGCGTTGCACGCCGCTGGCGCTGCCAGCGGCAAATTGCTGCTGCTGGTACACGGCCTGTGCATGAACGACTTGCAGTGGCAGCGTGGTGGCTACGACCATGGTGCGCACCTGGCGCAGGCGCTGGGTTACACGCCCGTCTACCTGCGCTACAACACCGGCCGGCACATTTCTACCAACGGGCACCAATTGGCCGAGCAGCTCGAAGCCTTGCTGGCCGAGTGGCCGGTGCCGGTGCAGGAGTTTGCGGTGCTGGCGCACAGCATGGGCGGCCTGGTCATGCGCAGCGCCTGCCAGCAGGGCGCTGCGGCGGGACACGCTTGGCTAGCGCAACTCAGGCAGCTGGTCTTTCTGGGCACGCCGCACCACGGCGCCGCGCTGGAGCGTGCCGGACATTGGGTCGATGTGGTGCTGGGCAGTACGCCCTACAGCCGGCCTTTTACCCGACTGGGCCAAGTGCGCAGCGCGGGCATCACGGACCTGCGCTATGGCTACGTGCTGGATGCCGACTGGCAGGGCCGCGACCGCTTTCGGCATAGCCCCGACCAGCGCCAGCCGGTGCCGCTGCCCCCGGGCGTGGCTTGTTTTGCCATCGGCGCCACCCTGGCCGCGCAGCGCAGCCCCGTGGCAGAGCGCCTAGTGGGCGATGGGCTGGTGCCACTGCACAGTGCTCTGGGCTGGCACAGCGATCCGGCCCGCCGCCTGGGTTTTGCCAAAGAGCGCCAATGCGTGGTACACCGGGTCGGCCATGTGGCGCTGCTCAGCGACGCCAGCGTGGCGCGCCAACTGGTGCAATGGCTCACGCCGGGCGCTTGAGTAAGACGCTGGCGGGCGCTGAACGGGGCATTTCTGGAAAAAACAGATTCTTATACCCATACTGCCTTTGTTTTGTATGGAAAAGGCACGGCGCACGATGGCGCGGATGGCTAATATCTGCCTCTCAAGAAAATGAAACAAGGAGAAGCCGTGAGTAACAAAAAGTATCGTCTGGTCACGCGCAGTGATTTTGACGGCCTGGTGTGTGCCGTGCTCTTGCGTGAACTGGATCTGATCGACGACATTTTGTTTGTCCATCCCAAGGACATGCAGGACGGCAAGGTGGAGGTCACTGAGCGTGACATCACCACCAATTTGCCTTATGTGCCGGGCGCCTATCTGGTGTTTGACCACCATGAATCGGAAACCGTGCGCAACTCGGGTCGCCGCGATTTCAACCACATCATTGAAGTGCACGCCCCCTCTGCGGCGCGCGTGGTTTACAACCATTACGGCGGCAAAGCCGCGTTTCCGCGCATTACCGACGAGATGATGACGGCGGTCGATCAAGCCGACTCGGCGCAGTATTCGCGCGAGGACATCCTGAATCCGCAGGGCTGGGTGCTGCTCAATTACATGATGGATGCGCGCACCGGTCTGGGCCGCTTCAAGGACTTTCGCATCAGCAACTACACGCTGATGATGGAGCTGATTGAGCACTGCGCTACCCACACCATTGAGCAGATCCTGGACCTGCCCGACGTGCAAGAGCGCGTGCAGCTTTACTACGCACACGAGGCCCAGGCCAAGGCGCAAATCCTGCACTGCGCCTACCAGATCGGCAACTTGGTGATTCTCGACTTGCGCGAAGAGGAAACCATCTGGGCCATCAACCGTTTCATGATTTATGCGCTGTTCCCGACGGCCAACATCTCTATCTATGTCATCTGGGGGCTGAGAAAGCAGAACACTGTGCTGGCCTGTGGCAAATCCATTCTCGACCGCAGCAGCAAGACCCATGTCGGTAACATGATGCTGGAGTTCGGTGGTGGCGGACATGCTGCGGCCGGCACTTGCCAGATCGCCAATGAGAAAGCCGATGGCATGATAAAAATGCTCATCGATCGCATCAATACAGACGGCTGAGTAAAAGACAAATAGGCTGCAAGCGCTTGTGCTATATGCGCTTGTAGCTATTGTTTTTGATGTTTTTTCTGGCTCTTGGGCTGGGCTTGCTTGAAACCTGCGCGCAGCGCCCCTAAATGCACTGTGCAAGCGCCGCTGGCGCTGTTTTTCGCATCCGTTTTTCAACCGAGTCCCTATGAGCAAACAAACCCTGTCCTTCCAGGCCGAAGTGGCCCAGCTGCTGCACCTCGTCACGCACTCGCTGTATTCCAACCCCGAAATTTTTGCCCGTGAGCTGATCTCCAACGCCTCCGACGCCTGCGACAAGCTGCGTTTTGAAGCGCTGCATCGGCCTGAGTTGTACGAGGACGCACCGAGCCTGGAAGTGCGCGTGTCGTTTGATACGGGGGCCAAGACCATCACCATCACCGACAACGGCATCGGCATGAGTGAGCAAGAGGCCATCGACCACCTGGGCACCATCGCCAAGAGCGGTACCAAAGACTTCGTCGGCAAGCTCACCGGCGACCAGAAACAGGATGCGCAGCTGATCGGCCAGTTTGGCGTCGGCTTTTATTCAGGCTTCATCGTTGCCGACAAGATCACCGTCGAATCGCGCCGCGCCGGTGCTGCGGCGAGCGAAGGCGTGCGCTGGGTCAGCGGCGGCACGGGTGACTTTGAGGTCGAAGCCATAGAGCGCGCTGCGCGCGGCACCAGCGTCACGCTGCACCTGCGGAGCGATGCCGAGGAATATCTCAACGCCTGGAAACTCAAGTCGATCATCAGCAAATACTCCGACCACATCAGTCTGCCCATCCTGATGGAAAAGGAAGAGTGGAAAGACGGCGAGCTGATCACCCCCGGTGACGAAAACGGTGGCCGCCAGCCCGGCGGCATGGTCAAGACCGGCGAATGGGAGCCGGTAAACAAGGCCAGCGCGTTGTGGACACGCGCCAAAAAAGACGTCACCGAAGAGCAGTACCAAGCGTTCTACAAGGCCATCAGCCACGATCACGAGAACCCGCTGACCTGGGCGCACAACCGCGTCGAGGGCAACACCGAATACACACAGTTGCTCTACATCCCGGCCAAGGCGCCGTTTGACCTGTGGAACCGCGACAAGAAGACCGGCGTCAAGCTGTACGTCAAGCGCGTTTTCATCATGGACGACGCCGAAGCGTTGCTGCCGGGCTACCTGCGCTTTGTCAAAGGCGTGATCGATTCGGCCGATTTGCCGCTCAACGTCAGCCGTGAACTGTTGCAGGAAAGCCGCGACGTCAAAGCTATCCGCGAAGGCAGCACCAAGCGCGTGCTGTCAATGCTGGAAGACCTGGCCAAGCACGACAAACACGATGCGCCCGCCGCAGCGGCTGAAGGCGCCGATGCCGTCACCGATGTGGTGGACGCTGACGACAAGGCCAAGGAAGGCAAGTACAGCCAGTTCTATGCCGCCTTTGGTGCCGTGCTGAAAGAAGGCCTGGGCGAAGACTTTGGCAACCGTGAGCGTCTGGCCAAGCTGCTGCGCTTTGCCTCGACCAGCAGCGATAGCGCCAGCGTGTCGTTTGCCGACTACAAGGCGCGCATGAAAGAGGGCCAGGACGCCATCTACTACATCACGGCTGACACGCTCGCCGCCGCCAAGAACAGCCCGCAACTGGAAGTCTTCAAGAAGAAGGGCATTGAAGTGCTGTTGATGACCGACCGCGTCGATGAGTGGGCGCTGAACTACCTGCAAGAGTTTGACGACACACCGCTCCAAAGCGTGGCCAAGGGCGCGGTCGATCTGGGCAAGCTGCAGGATGAGACCGAAAAGAAGGCCGCTGAAGAAGCCGCCGAAGCCTTCAAGCCGCTGCTGGAGCGCCTGAAAGAAGTGCTCAAAGATAAGGCCCAGGACGTGCGTATCACCACGCGTCTGGTCGATTCGCCGGCGTGCCTGGTGGTGCAGGACGATGGCATGAGCACGCAACTGGCACGGATGCTGAAACAGGCCGGTCAGCCCGCGCCCGAGAGCAAGCCGGTACTCGAAGTCAATCCCGAGCATCCGCTGGTGAAAAAGCTCGAAAGCTCGGCACACTTCGACGACTTGGCCCATATCGTGTTTGACCAAGCGCTGCTGGCCGAAGGCGGTCTGCCGGACGACCCTGCCGCCTATGTGCGCCGCGTGAACGCACTGTTGGTGTGATGATTTGAGGTCAAATCGGCCTCAAGCGCTTATGCAGTAAGCGCTAGTAGCTATTCATACAATAGTAATAAAGCCCCGGTAGTGTTTTGCGCTGCCGGGGCTTTTGCTTGCTGGGTAGGCTGATGTGCTGCGGTGGTGGCACCGCTCTTGTATACAGGCTGTAACGATCTCATTGCACTGTGGGGCTGAAACGGTGCATAATTGCTGCACTGCAACATTTTTCAGAAAGTACACCATGATCAACAATAACGCATTCGCCGACGCCGCCAAGACCATGCAAGAAAACATGAAGAAGATCAACCCAGCTGCGGCCCAAGAAGCCTTTAAGCCTGTGATGGAAAACCTGAAGGCTTGGGGCGATCTGGCCCAGAAGCAGGCACAAGCAGCCCAGGCTTCGATGACCCAGACCATGGAAGCCTTCAAGGGCATCAAGGAACCACAGGCTGCCTTTGAAGCCATGAAGGCCTCAGCAGAAAGCAGCATGGCGCTGGCTGCCCAGAACCTGAAAGAAGTCACCGCTTTGGGCGTGGCGCAATTCACCAGCAGCGTGGACGCTATGGAAAAAGCCTCTCCTGCTCCCCAAGCCATCGCTGGCTTGACCAAGGGCATGAAGGACGCTGCCGCCAAGATGGAAACCTCGGTCGAAAGCGCGCTGAACAACGGTGCTGCTGCCATCAAAAAAGCAGGTAAGAAGTAATTGGACAGCGCGGCGCTGCCCCTGCGGCGCCCCTTCCCTTAAAAAACCCGGCCTGTGTGTCGGGTTTTTTGCTGGCTGGCGTGGGTGGGCTGCGCCGGCTCAGACTGCTGTGTGCTTTTTGCAGTCCATGTTCACGCCACCAGCGGTTCTTCTTGCATCGCCTCAATCTGTTCGTGCAGCATGTTGACCTGCCCTTGCCAGTAGTCGCTGGAGCCAAACCAGGGAAAGTTGATTGGGAAGATCGGGTCTTGCCAGCGCCGTGCCAGCCAAGCGCTGTAGTGGATCAGGCGCAGCGTGCGCAGCGGCTCGATCAGCGCCAGTTCGCGCCGGTCAAAGCTGCGAAATTGCTCGTAACCGTCGATCAGCGCGCCCAGCTGGTGCGTGCGCTGGCGTCGGTCGCCCGATAGCAGCATCCACAGGTCTTGCACCGCCGGGCCCATGCGTGCGTCGTCCAGATCGACAAAATGCGGACCACCGCGCCCCCATTCGTCCAGCGGTGTCCACAGGATGTTGCCGGGATGGCAGTCGCCGTGCAGGCGCAGCACGCTGGCGTCTTTCAGGTGCAGGCGATCCGGGCCGGAGGCCGTGTGGCCATGGCCACCGATCAGCGACAGGGCTTGCTCGCAGGCGCCGCGCCAGCTCGATTGCATGTCCAGCGGAATGATGTCGTGCGCCAACAGCCAGTCGTGCGGCTCGGAGCCGTAGGTGTGGATATCCAGCGGCGGGCGGTGGGTGAAGGTTTGCGCGGCGCCGACGGTGTGGATGCGCGCCAGAAAACGGCCGATCCATTCCAGCACTTCAAAGTCGTCCAACTCGGGCTGGCGACCACCGCGCCACGGGCTGACAGAAAACATGAAGCCAGCGTGCGGGTGCAGCGTCTGTCCGCGCAGTACTAGCGGCCCGACGGCGGGGACTTCGGCCGCCATCAAGTCGGCGGCAAAGGCGTGTTCTTCCAGAATTTGTGCTGTGCTCCAGCGCCCCGGACGGTAGAACTTGGTGACCACGCGCTCGCCGTTTTCCAGCGTGACTTGGTAGACGCGGTTTTCATAGGACGACAGCGCCATCAGCCGGCCATCGCCGTACAGACCGATGCTGGCCAGGGCGTCCAGCACGGTATCGGGCATGAGGGTGGAGAACGGGTGCTGGCCTGTGGAGTCGAAGGTGGGGTTCATCGGGCCATTGTCGCCCGCCTGCCGTGCGCGCGCTACGTCCCTGGTGCCCGCAGGCCCGGACAGCCACCACCTCCAAAAATTTAAGAGAAAGAGGCTGTTAGCGCTTATGGAATAAGCGCTAACAGCTATCTTTTTTGATTTGCAGGCGCATTCACCCCGCGCCGGCCAGGGTCAGCGCCATGTCGATATGGCCGCGCGTGGCGTTGGAGTAGGGACAAACTTGGTGCGCAGCGTCCACCAGCGCCTGGGCGGCGGCGCGCTCCATGCCGGGCAGGTGGACGGTCATGCGCACGGCGATGCCGTAACCGTGGGGGAGTACGCCCAGATCTACCTCGGCGTCCACGGCCACGTCTTGCGGCACGCTCAGTTTTTGCTGGGCAGCGACGGCCTTGATGGCGCCGATGAAGCAGGCCGAATAGCCCGCGGCAAACAGCTGCTCAGGGTTGGTGCCGGTGCCGCTGGTGCCGGGTGAGGACAGCTTCACGTCGAGGCGGCCGTCATCGGAGCGGGCTGCACCGTCGCGGCCCCCGGTGGTGTGGGCGTGGGCGGTATAGAGAACTTTTTCAAGCGAGGCCATGGTGATTTCCTTGGTGGTAGTGGGTGCCGGCAGGATGCCGGCGCAGGGGACGCGGGACGCTTTGTCATAAAAAAAGCCGCAGGGCAGGGGCCCGGCGGCTGAAAGCCTCAGCGTTGGTGCAGACTCAATACTGGTACACGCCACGGCCCGTCTTGCGGCCCAAGCGGCCGGCTGCGACCATTTCTTTCAGCAGCGGCGCAGGGCGGTATTTGCTGTCGTTGAATTCGGCGATGTACACGTCCATCACCGCCAAGCAGACGTCCAGACCAATCATGTCGGCCAGTGCCAACGGGCCAATCGGCTGGTTGCAGCCGAGCTTCATGCCGGCGTCGATGTCTTCGGGGGTGGCCAAGCCTTCGGCCAGCACGAAGAAGGCTTCGTTGATCATCGGCACCAAGATGCGGTTGACGACAAAACCCGGATTGTTCTTCACGGTGATCGGGCTCTTGCCCAGCTTGACGGCCAGCGCTTTGACCGCATCGTGCGTCGCGTCAGAGGTTTGCAGGCCACGGATGATTTCGACCAGCGCCATCATTGGCACCGGGTTGAAAAAGTGCATACCGATGAACTGCTCGGCGCGCTTAGTGACAGCAGCCAGCTTGGTGATCGAGATCGACGAGGTGTTGGTCGCGACCAGCACTTCAGGCGCCAGCACAGCGTCCAATTGCTGCAAGATTTTGACCTTCAGGTCGTAGTTTTCGGTCGCGGCTTCAATCACCAGCTGACCGGCTTTCAGGTCGTCGTAGCTGGTCGAGACCTGGATGCGCGCCATGGCGGCGTCTTTGTCAGCGGCGCTGATTTTTTCTTTCTTGACCAAGCGGTCCAGGCTGCCCGACACAGTAGCCAAGCCCTTTTGCACGGCAGCGTCAGAAATGTCGACCATGACGACATTGATGCCCGACACGGCGCACGCTTGTGCAATGCCATTACCCATGGTGCCTGCACCGATGATGCCAACAGTAGTGATGTCCATATAGAGAGCTTCCTTCAAAGTGAAACAGATCACTCGGATGGTATCGGCAATTGGTGGGCGGCTGGATTAAAGTGACCTGGTCACCGCCCAAGGTGGCGTGCAGGAGACAAAACCCTATGGTTGATTACATCGTGATCGGCGGCGGCTCGGCTGGCTGTGTGCTGGCTGGACGTTTGTCGCAAGACAGCGCTGTGCGCGTGTGCCTGCTCGAAGCCGGACCGGCCGATGCCAGCGTGCTGATCCACTGCCCCGCCGGGCTGGCGGTCATGGCCAAGTACGAATTGAACGGCTGGAACCAGCACACCACGCCGCAGGCCGGCCTGAACGGGCGCAGCGGCTACCAGCCGCGCGGCAAGGTGCTGGGTGGCTCCAGCTCGATCAATGCCATGATTTATGCCCGCGGCCAGCCGCAGGATTACGACCACTGGGCGGCGCAAGGCAACCCCGGCTGGGGCTGGAGTGACGTACTGCCCTACTTCCTGCGCGCAGAAAACAACGAGCGCGGCGCCAATGCCTGGCACGGCCGCGGTGGGCCGCTGAACGTGATGGATTTGCGCTCGCCCAACCGCTTTAGCCAGGTGTTTGTCGAGGCTGGCGTGCAGGCCGGCCACGTGCATAACCGCGACTTCAATGGCGCGGAGCAAGAGGGCGTCGGCCTGTACCAGGTGACGCACAAAAACGGCGAGCGCTTCAGCGCCGCCAAGGCGTATCTGACGCCGTACCTGGCACGCCCGAATCTGCACGTCATCACCGGCGCCCGCGCCACGCGCATCCTGCTGGAAGAGCGCCGCGCCGTCGGCGTCGAATACCGCCAAGGCGGCGCCACGCACCAGGTGCGTTGCACCCGCGAGGTGCTGCTGAGTGCTGGCGCACTGCTGTCACCGCAATTGCTGATGCTCTCGGGCATTGGCCCCGGCGCGCAGTTGCAGCAGCACGGCATTGCCACCGTGCACGATCTGCCCGGTGTCGGCCAGCACCTGCACGATCACCCGGACGTGGTGCAGGTGATGGATGCGCCGGCCTTGAGTGATCTGTTTGGCCTGTCACTCCAGGGTGCGGCGAACCTGGTGCGCGGCGTGCTGGAGTGGCGCCGCCAGCGCAGTGGCCTGTTGACGACCAACTTTGCCGAGGCCGGCGGTTTCATCAAAAGCCAGCCCAGCGAGCTGCTGCCCGACCTGCAGTTGCACTTTGTCATCGGCAAGCTGCTCGACCATGGCCGTCAAACCGTACTTGGCCATGGCTACTCGTGCCATGTCTGCCTGCTGCAGCCCAAAAGTCGGGGCAGCGTGGCGCTGGCCAGCAGCGACCCGCAGGCGCTGCCGCTGGTCGATCCGAACTTTTTTGGCGTGGCCGATGACATGGCGCGTCTGGTGCGCGGTGTGCGCCAGATGCGCGCCATCCTGGCGCAGCCGGCGCTGGCGCAGTACGGTGCGCGCGAACTGCCGGCGTCGGCCGGTGCGCAGACGGATGCGCAGATAGAGCAGTTCATCCGCCAGTACGCCGACACCATTTACCACCCGGTCGGCAGTTGCCGCATGGGGACGGGGCCGCTGGACGTGGTGGATGCGCAGCTACGGGTGCATGGCGTACAGAGCCTGCGCGTGGTGGACGCGTCCATCATGCCGCGTATCGTCAGCGGCAACACCAACGCGCCGACCATCATGGTGGCGGAGAAGGCGGTGGATTTGCTCCACGGGGCGGGGCGCTAAAAAGTCATTTTTGATAGCTTAAGGCGCTTGCTGCATAAGCGTTTGAGCCACTTTTCAGTCTTAATTGGGTGAGAGGCTGCAGCAGGGCTGCCTGCGGACCCTACAGCAGCACCGTCCCCTGAACGCAAGTCACCGTGTCGCCGCCGATCCAGATGTCGCTGCCTTCTTGTGCCACATGCACGCGCCCGGCGCTGCCCAGGGCCGTGCCCTGGCTGGCGATGTAGCGCGGCGGCGCGAGGCCGGCGCCGATCAACCACTGCGCCAGTGCCGCGTTCAGGCTACCGGTGACCGGGTCTTCCATCAGGCCGCTGTGGCCCGGCAGGAAAGCACGCACCTCAAAGGCAATGTTTTCGGGATCGTTGGCGGCATCGTTGGCGGCAGCGGTGGGGCCCGCCACGCCGACCTTGCCGCGCGGGCCGATCACGCCCACATCCAGTCCGGCCAGCACGGTGGCGTCGGGCTGCAGCGCCAGGACCTGCGCGGCTGAGTGCAGTAGCACGCCGCGCCAGCGCGGGCCGTTGTCGCACCAGGCGTGCGCCACGATGTCGCTGCGCGCCACGCCCAGGCCGCGCGCAATCAGCGCCACCTCTGGCTCGTCCAGTGGGCCGCTGGTGACCAGCGGCGGTGCAGCAAACGCCAGGCGGGTGCCATGCCGCCGCAGCGTGATCAGGCCGGCAGCGCATTCCTGCACCACGCGGTCACTCTGCTGTGGTTGGCCACCGGCCTGTAGCCAGGCGTGGCAACTGCCTAACGTCGGGTGACCGGCAAACGGCAACTCGCGCCCGGGGCAAAAGATGCGTACGCGGTAATCGGCACCGGCCAAGCGGGCTGGCGGCGTGGGTGGCAGCACAAAGGTGGCTTCGGACAGATGCGTCCAGTCGGTGAAGCGCTGCATGGCCTCGGTGGACATGTCCGTGCCATCGAGCACCACGGCCAGCGGGTTGCCGCGGTACGGCGTGGCGGTGAAAACATCTACCTGTTGGAAAGGGCGTAATCGCATGGGTGCAGTCTCTTGTCTGTTGCGTGCCGATGGTATCGGCCGGCGGTAATGGCTTCACGTTGCCGATGGGCAGCACGAGCACGCCATCGCAGCGCCCGACCAACACGGCGCAGGCACAGCACAGGGTGGCTGCGCCTGCGGGTTCAGCCAGGGCGTGCCACGGTTTGTGCGGCCAGCACACGCAACAGGGTGCGGTTGACGTCTTCCAGCACCATGTCGTTGTCTTCGCACAATTGGCGTACCACGCTGGCGTCGCAGTTCTCTAATGCGCGCGCCATCTGCAGGATGGGAGCGTACGGGCCGATGTGTTGCCCGGCGGCTTCATAGACGCGCTCGGACAGGGGGATGCGGTGCAGGATGGTGTCCAGCGATTCGCCCAGCATGTCGTCCAGTTGCGAGAACAGCGCGCACAGATAGACCTCGCGGCGCAGTTCGATGCCGACGCCGGCGTCGATGAGGTGCTCGCTCAGCTTGGCGCGCAGCACCAGGGCTTCGCGCATCGGGCGCAGGTTGACTTCGGTGCTGGCGTGCGGCAGTTGGGTCGAGAGCCAGCGCATCAGCGAGCCGTAACCCATCATCACCAACCCCCGGCGCAGCGAGTCCACGCCGGTGCGCAGTCCCAGCGCGGCGGAGTTGGTATAGGTCATGAAGCGGTAGGCCAGCAGTGGGTCTTCGCTCAGGATGTCTTCAAATATTTCCAGCGATTGCTCAGCGTCGATGGCTTTCATCAGCCGGTAGATGACGGTGTGGCTGGGCTGCGGTGTCTGTTGGCGCAGGCTGTAGAGCACGTCTTCGGTCGGCCAGCCGAGCAGGGCGTGGGCTTTTTGCTCGTCCAAGCAGTGCTCCATCAGCGCGCGGCTGGCAATGCCTTCGTACATCTGCCCGGCCAGCACCGGGCTGGCGCCAGGAGCAGCCTTGAGCGCCTGCACTGCGGTCAGCGGTGGCACGCTCAGCAGGCTGTTGTCAAAGCAGCGTGCCAGCTGGGCGTCGGGCAGGTGGCCGATATCGCCGCGCCAGACCAGTTTCAGGCCGCGCCGCTTGGCGTCGAGCACGCGTTGGTACACGCTGGAGTCGTTCAGCCAGTCGTCCGGCACTTCCATCCACGGTGTTTCGGGCGGGGCGTGTTCGAGCAGGTCGCACAGCAGCTGGCGCGTTTGTGGGGCCAACAGCAGCGGTGGCGATTGTGGTTCCCAGATTTCTTGCAGCGTGCGCAGCAGGTGCTGCGCATCGATGGCCACGGTGCTGTCGGCTTCGTGGATGCACAGCTCGATGCCGCACAGCGAGCGCGACAGGCTCCACAACGGGCGGTAACCAAAAATCAGGCTGCCAAGAACAGATTGGGCCATAGGCTAATGCGGCGCGCGCTTAGGAGATGTAGTTGAACATGGACATTTTTTGCACCATAGCGTACGACTGTAGCGCCGCCTGGTAACCCAGTTGGGTGTGCTGAAAGTCCGAGATGCCCTGCACCATGTCCAAGTCTTCGGCGCGTGAGCGGTCGGATTCGAGCTGAATGCTGCGCGTGTCTTGGTCGCCCGTAATGCGGTCAGCGCGGTTAAGCAGTTCGCCGGCATAGCTGCGGATAGCCTGCAGGCGCTCCATGCCCCGATCCAAATTGGCCAAGCCCTGCCCGACGGCCTGGGCAGCGGCGTTGCTGTCAGCGGCGTTGGCGATGCCGCCAATGGCTTGGTCGATGGTGCCAAATAGGCCAGTGCTGGGTTTGAGGGTGATGGTGTCGAGGGTGGCCACACCGGGGGTGACGGTGCCATCGGAGGCCGTGATGGGGCTGGCCTTGATGCTGAACTTCAGGCCATCAATGAAGGCGGTGGGGCTGTTTTCTTTGGAGATTTCAAATTCCAGCGGTTTGTCGTTGGCGAAATCCGGGATGGTTCCAACCTGCGCTGCTGCCCCGGTCGTTTTGTTACGCACTTCGTAGGTGGCGGTGCTGGTGTTGGGGGTGGCGCCGGCCGTGACGCTAGTGAAAACGATTTCAAAGTCGTCGCCCTGGCCATTGTTTGTGGCGGGGATTTGGGTGGGATCGACCACCGTGATTTCGCTGGTGCCGAATTTACGGCCCGTCAGGGACGTCGGCGGCGTTGCCGTGTTACTCAGTGCAGCGTTGTAGATGCCATCGCGCTTGGTTTGGAACATGAAGGCCGAATCGCCATCCAGCATGGTCGGAATGCCCACGGCAGAGCCGCTGGTTTGGCCAGCCAACCCGGCAAAGCTGTCGGGTGTATTGCCCAAGAACGGCGCCAGCGCGCTGCCCAAGGCCCCCAGCAGCGGCAGGCCATTGGTGTCTTTGCGGTTGGCCACGCTGACCAGCTGGTCGCGCAGGCTTTCAATTTGGCCGGCAATGATGCGCCGGTCTTGCGGGGCCAAGGTGCCCGCGCCGGCGCTGACCATCAGCTCGCGTATTCCCTGTACCAAGTTGACCGCGTCGCCCATGGACGATTCGGCCTGTGCTACGGCATTGCGCTGCACGTCCAGGGCACGTTGTTCGGTTTGGATGCGGGCCATGCGCGTGATGGCGCGTTCGGCCTGGGCGGCGGCCACCGGGTCGTCGCTGGCGCGCAGTACGCGCTTGCCAGAGGTGAGTTTCTCGTTCTGATCGGCCAGCGAGTTTTGACGCGCGCCGATGTTGCGGATCGAGTTGTCGTACATGCTGGCTGTGGCCACGCGGTTGATTGAGCTCATGGCGGTGTCTCCGAAATCTAGGGGCGGTGCGCGTTGGCTTAGCGGCCGACGCTTTGCATCAAGGTGTCAAAAATGTTTTGCGCAATCGACAGCATCTTGGCCGAGGCTTGGTAGGCCTGTTGGTACTGCAGCAAGCGCGCGGCTTCTTCGTCCAAGTTCACGCCAGCGATGGCGGTGCGGTCTTGCTCTAGGTTGTCGGCAATGGCGGTGGACAGGTGGGACGCAAACAGGGCACTTTGTGTCCGGGTGCCGATTTGTGCCATGGCGCTGGCAAAACCGTCAGACAGTGTGGCGCCGCCGTCAAACATCACCTTGTCGCGCAGCGCCAGCATGGTGCCGGCGTTGCCCGCATCGCGGGTGTACCAGTCGCCGTACTGCGCATCTTTGGCGTTGCCGACAGTGACAGTGTCATCGGTTTTCGGCGAGCCTTGCAGTGTGATTTCCCAGCCATCGATGCTGATCGGTTTGCCGGGCGTGTAGGTGAACGGCCCTCCCAGTGGCGTTAGGGCGGTGGGGGGCGTGGTGGACAAATCCATCGGTGGATTGGTGTTGCCCGTCGGCATGAAGGTGGTGCCCGCTGCGCTGACAGTGAAGGTCAGCTTGACGCCACCGCCAGTGGTGGCAGGGAGCGTGGGCGAGGGTGGCAGCGCTAATCCGCTGGTGGTCGCATCGATGATGCCGGTGGCACGCAGGCTGGCCAGTTGCAGCGAGCCGGCGTTGGTGGTGCCCATCGCGGCGTTGACGGCATTGGCTGCGGCCAAGTTGCGCGGCGAGTACTGCTGCGCTTGCATCTGCCCCGCCAAGCCTTGCATGGGCGTGAGCAGAAACTGGTCTTTGATGGCAGCACCGGCAAACGCGGTGGGCAGGGTGGGGGGAGCGGGCGGGGGCGCTCCGTCGGTCAGCTTCAGTCCTTCGCCCAGCATGACGGTGTCGAGGTCTGCCAAGCTGGTGAAATCAAACAATTTACCGTCTGACTGGCGCGTCACGGTACCGGCTGTAGCGCCGGTGAAAGTGATGTTGTAGCTGGAGGCCTGCAGTTTGGTCGGGTCGGCTACCGTCAGGCCCATTTGGTTGGGTGAAGTATTGTCCTTGCCGGTGACCGCATTGGCCAGCTCCAGCGGCTTGAACAGGTTCTCGCCCAATTTGCCGTCCAGCGTCAGGCCGAGTTTGTTTTGCGTGTTCAGCGTCTCGCTGATGCCCAGCGCCAGGCGTCCGAGCAGATTCTGGCCCTCGGCCAGGTCACTGTTCTGAAATTGCAACAACCCGGCGATGGTGCCGCCGCCCAGCATGGACTGGTTCAGTTCAATCGGCTGGGTCGCGCCGGGCATCGAGAAAAACAGTTGCTGTTGTGTTTTGCTGGTGGGAAAGGCGCTGGGTGCGCCCAGCGACAGGGTGGCGGCGGTGCTGCCCAGCACCAGCGGCTGGCTGGCGCTGACAAACACGCCGAGGCTGCCATCGTTGGCCGCAATTTGTGTGGTCTGGATGTGGACGTTCAGGTCGCGGATGAGCTGGTCGCGCTTGTCCAGCAGATCGTTGGGGCTTTGGCCGTTGCCTTTGGCTTCGACAATTTGTGCGTTGACCGCCGCAATGCTTTTGGCCAGTGCGTTGACTTGTGTCATGCTGCCGCCCAGCTGTGCGCTGACCGAGTTGCTGATTTCATCGAGCCGCTCGGAAGCGCCGCGCAAGCGCGTCGCAGTTTCTTCCATGCGGGTCAGCACCACGTTGCGTGCTGTCATGTCGGTAGGCGCGTTGGCTACCGATGAGAAGGCATTCATCATGTCGCTGATGGCAGCGCCCAAGCCGGAGGGGCCACCGCTGAACACGTCTTGCAGTTGCGACAAGCGATCTAGGCGCACGCTGTCGCCGGCCTTGACGGCCGCGGCTGAGGCCGCTTGGCGCGTCAGCAGGTCGCTGTGGTTGCGCAAGATGGATTGCACATCGACACCTTGGCCGATGTAGCCGTCGCCGGTGTAGCGCCCCTGCACGGTTTCCAGCGATACCGTCTGGCGCGAGTAACCGGGGGTGTTGACGTTGGCAATGTTGTGGCCAGCGGTTTGCAGACCGACTTGGTTGGCCTGCAGGGCGCGGGCGCCGACGTTTAAGAGGCTCATGGTGTTTCTCGTGCTTCAGAGGGCAGGGGGTGTCAGCGGTGCAATGGCGCTTAGGCTTGCGCGGCGCGCTGCACACGCAGGGCGCTGTTGATGGCGCCGCTTAACTTGCGGGCGTATTCGGGGTCGGTGGCGTAGCCGGCTTTTTGCAGTTCGGTGGCGTAGGCCATGGCCGAGTCGGTCTTGGCACGCGCTTGCTCGTAGCGCGGGCTGTTGTTGATCAGCTTGGCGTAGTCCTTGAACGAGTCTTCGTAGGAGTCGTAGGCGCGAAACTTGGCCACCATCTTGCGTGGTGTGCCGTCGATGTATTCGGTGGTGACGATGTCGGCGGTCTTGCCGGTCCAGCCCTTGCCGGCCTTGATGCCAAACAGGTTGAAGGAGTTGCTGCCGTCTTGGCTCTTGATCTCGCTTTTGCCCCAGCCGGTTTCGTGCCCGGCCTGGCCAATCATGAAGCTGGCTGGAATGCCGCTGGCCTGCGCCACGCGTTCGGCGGCGGCGCTGTGGTGCTGGACAAAGTCGTCACGCCCCTTGGGGGCTGGGCCACTGGCGACGTTGGCCGTGCTGCTGGTGGCGCTGCTGCTGGTACGGGAGGGTTGCAGGCTGGACAGGCTCAAGGTCGAGGGCGCCACCAAGTTGGCTTCACCGCCGCCCATTTGACGTGCTATCTGGCGGGCAATGGCTTCAGACAAGCCGCCGGGCTGGCCCGACATCTGGATCGATAGCTGCTGATCGAGCATGTCGGCGCCCAAGTCGCCCTGGGCGCTGTCGAGCAGGCCGGACTTCATGGTCGCCTCGCGCATACTTTTGATCATCTCGCGCATGAACAGCGATTCAAACTGCTTGGCGGTTTCGCGCGCGGCCTGGGGGCTGTTTTTGCCGGCTTCAAATTTCAGCTGATTGAGCGAGCGGACATCGACGGCGAGCGCGTTCGAGGTGCTGCTGGTGTTGGCGCTGGCAGTGGAAGGGGTGGTTAAGGCCATGGTGGTGCACTCCTGGGGTGGGCCATCAGATGACTTCCAGCTCGGCGTTGAGCGCGCCGGCGGCCTTGATGGCTTGCAAGATGGCCAGCAGGTCTTGTGGTGTTACGCCCAGGGCATTGAGGGCGCGCACCACGTCGGTGAGCTGTGGCGATGAGGGCACCTGAATCAGGTTGCCGGGTTCTTGGGTGATCTGGATATCGGCTTTTTCGCGCACCACCGTCTCGCCGCGCGAGAGCGGATTGGGCTGGCTGATGACCGGCGTCGAGCTGATGGTGATGGCCAAATTACCGTGCGCCACAGCGCAAGCGCCCAGCGTGACGGCTTGGTTGAGTACCACCGAGCCCGTGCGGGCGTTGATCACCACCTTGGCTGCGGGCGCGGTAGTTTCGATGGCCAGTTCTTCCAGCTCGGCAATGAAGTTCACCCGTGCGCCGGGGCTGCTGGGGGCTTGCACCTGTACGGTGCGCCCATCCAGCGCGATGGCCTGATTCGGGCCCAGGCGCGCATTGATGGCTTGCGCCACGCGCCGCGCGGTTTGAAAGTCAGAAGCGTTCAGCCCCAGCGTGATGGAGCTGCCGTCGTTCAGTGGCGTAGGGACAGCGCGTTCCACTTGGGCGCCCTGCGGAATGCGGCCTGCACTGAGGTGGTTGATTTGTACTTTGCTGCCGCCAGCGGCCGCGCCGGCACCACTGACGACCATGTTGCCTTGGGCCAGCGCATAAATTTCGCCATCGGCACCGCGCAGTGGCGTGGCAATCAGCGTGCCGCCTTTGAGCGATTTGGCGTTGCCCATAGAAGAAACGCTGATGTCAATGAACTGGCCCGGCTGGGCAAAAGCCGGCAGTTGCGCGGTGATGATGACGGTGGCGACGTTTTTCAATTGCAGCCGGCTGGCGTTGGCGTCCGACAAGCTGATGCCCATTTGCTGCAGGTAGTTGGACATGGCCTGCGTGGTGAAGGGCATTTGCGTGGTCTGGTCGCCCGTGCCATCGAGGCCGACGACCAGGCCGTAGCCGGTCAACTGGTTGCTGCGCACGCCTTGCACGGCCGCCACCTCTTTGATGCGCACGGCCTGCGCCGGCAGGGCAGTGCACAGGGCGGCGAACAGGGCCACCAGCGGGGCCAGTTGCCGGGCCGTGTGCCATGGAAGGGGGGGGCGCAGAGCTTTCATGGCTGCAATTGTGGAAGGACAACTCCTTGTTAAATGGCCTGATAAGCGGCGCATTTACCCATCAATTGAGCGGCTGTATGTGAGTCTGCGTGTTTGAGTGAAACAAAAATAATAGCTGCTAGCGCACGTGTTTAAAGGTTTTCAGCATAAAAACAGCTTGAAACCCTTTAAATACGTGCGCTAGCAGCTCACTTTTTAATAGGTCGGGTGAGCGCAGCGTCACCCGACACACCGGTCTATTTAGAACGGTGAAACCGAATTGAACGCCCGCGACAGCCAGCCCATGGCCTGGATTTCGCTTTGTGCACCGCGTCCGCGCGATTGCACGCGCACGTTGGCCACCTGGGTGGAGCTGACCACGCTGCCCGGTTGCAGTGCACGCGGATCCACCGTGCCCGAGAAGCGCAGCACATCGACGTTGTCATTGACGCCGATCTGCTTCTCGCCGGCTACCACCAAGTGGCCATTGGGCAGTACGTCGATGACGGTGGTGGTGATGGAACTGGTGAAGATGTTTTCGTTGGTGGTCTTGCCGCCACCTTCAAATTCGCTGCCACTGTTGCCGCCGATTTTTACGCGCCCCAGATTGGCCGCAGCATTGCCCTTCAGGAAAGGCAGCGCCGTGATGCCAGCGTTCATTTCGGATTTGCGGGTCAGGTTGGACGAGGAGGTCTGGCTGGCCGTGACGCGCTCGACGATTTGAATGGTCACGCTGTCGCCCACCATGCGCGCGCGCCGGTCTTCAAAGGTCGGGCGATAGCTGGCCGTGTTAAACAACCCGCCTGTGGCTGGGCCCATAGCGCGCGGTGCCATCGCCAGGGGGGGCGGCGCGGTGGGCAGTAAATCGACCGGCGGTGGCGGTGACAGGGGCGCGCAGCCGACGCACAACACCACCAAAGTCGTACCCGCCAAGCGGGTGAGCGGACGCGCAAACAGCGGCGCAAGGGCGGCGGCAATGGAGGAAAAGGTGAATGTTGGCATGGCGGAGCCTTTGCGGTGCGGTGCGGTGAACGGCGGCTTAGAGCTGACCGAGCTTGGCCAGCATTTGGTCGGAGGTCTGGATCGCCTTGGAGTTCATCTCGTAGGCCCGCTGCGTCTGGATCATGGTGACCAGTTCTTCCACCACGTTGACGTTGGACGATTCTAAAAAACCTTGCATGGTCTTGCCCATACCGTTGGCGTCTGGCGCGCCAGTTTGTGGATTGCCCGAGGCCACGGATTCGCGGAACAGGTTCTGCCCGATGGGCTCCAAGCCACCGGGGTTGACGAAGGTGGCCAGCGTCAGGTTGGAGCCGCCGAGTTTGGCACCGGCTTTGTCAAAAAATTCGACCAATCCTTGGTCGCTGACGCTCATCTTGGCCGTGCTGGGCGGCACGGTGATGCCGCCCGACAACGGGTGGCCGCCAGCGTTGACCAGTTGACCCGTGGAGTCGGGGTTGAAGGTGCCGTCGCGGGTGTAGGCGATGGTGCCGTCGGGCATGTCGATTTGAAAGAATCCGGAGCCATTGATGGCGATGTCAAAGTCTTTGCCGCTGGCCTGCGGCGTGCCTTGGCGAAAATCGCGGCTGGTGGAAACGACGTTGACGCCCAAGCCCAAATGCAGGCCGGTGGGCAGCTGGCTTTGCTCGCTGCTGCTGGCGCCAACTTGGCGCAGGTTCTGGTAAGCCAAGTCCTGAAACACGGCGCTGGCGCGTTTGTAGCCAGTGGTGGAGACGTTTGCTAGATTGTGCGAGACGACATCCAGCTGTGTCTGCTGGGCCGACATGCCGGATTTGGCAATCCACAGGGAGTTGATCATGGTGTTTCTTTCAGTAAGGGCGGCAGGCGTGCGTGCATCAGCCGTTGACGCTCAACAGCTGGCCGGCCGATTTGTCGTTGGCTTCGGCGGTTTGCAGCAGCTTGATTTGCTGCTCGAACTGGCGCGAGGCGGCGATCATGCCGACCATGCACTCGACCGGGTTGACGTTGGATCCTTCCAAGGCGCCGGCCAACATGCGGGCATTGGGGTCGCTAGGCAGTGGGTCGCCGGTGGTGGTGCGAAACAGCCCGTCATCGCTGCGCTTGAGCGGTGTGTCGGCAGTGGGTGAGGCCAGCTTCAGGCGCCCCAGTTGGGTGGGCGGCTGGTTACCGGTTTTGGTGGTGATGGTGCCGTCTGAGCCCAAGGTGATTTCAGCGCCCTGAGGAATATCGATGGGCGCACCGCTATCGGACAATACCGGTAGGCCCGTGGGGGTCAGCAGCTGTCCGGTGCTGGAGACTTCAAACACGCCTGCGCGCGTATAGGCTTCAGTGCCGTCCAGCCCCTGCACGCCAAACCAGGCGTTGCCCAGGGCCATGGCGTCCAGGCTGCGTCCGGTGCGCGTCACCGGGCCGGAGGCTTCAGAGTGGCCAGAGGTGGCTTCGAGCGCGAACACGCGCGTGGTGGCGCCTTCGCCCTGAATCGGCACCGAGCGAAAGGTGGACATTTCGGCGCGAAAGCCCTGCGTGGAGGCATTGGCCAAGTTGTTGGCCAACACCGCCTGCCGGGACGCCGCCGCGTTGGCGCCGGTCATGGAGGTGTAGATGATGCGATCCATGGCAGTAACTCCGGGTGTTGTTCAGGGGTGTCAGGGGTGGACGGTTATCAGCGCAGGTTGACCAGCGTGGACATCACCTGGTCTTGCGTCTTGATGGTCTGGGCGTTGGCTTGGTAGGAGCGCTGCGCCGTCATCATGTTGACCAGCTCGGCCGTTAGATCGACGTTGGACTCTTCCAGCGCGCCGGCGCGCAGCGTGCCAAAGCTGCCGCTGCCGGCTTTGCCATCGACCGGCACACCCGAATCACCCGACTCGACCCAGTTGTTGCTACCTACCGCCGTCAGTCCTTGCGGGTTGCGAAAGTTGGTCAGGGCGATTTGTGCCTCGGCGCGGGTGACGCCGTTGGAGTAGCTGGCCATGATGGTGCCGTCGGCGCCAATGTTGATGCCTTTCAGTTCACCCGAGGCGAAGCCATCTTGCTGCAGGTCGGAGACGGCGAATTTCGCGCCGAACTGGGTCATGCTGGATAAATCTAGCGCGACTGCAATGTCGGCCACCGGCGGAGAGTTGGGGTTGGACGCAGGCTTTACCGTCAATGTGATGGCTGCGTTGGCCGGATCATAGACGCCGTTATTGTCGAATTTGACAGTGCCAATGGAGGTCGCTACCACCGGTGGGACAGCAGTAGCATCGTCGAGCTTGTCAAAAACTTCCCATTCGTTAGGCCCTTTTTTCGCGAAGTACAGGTTTACGGGTGTCGCTACGCCTTGGGTGTCGTAGACGTTGACGGAGGTGCCATAGGTTGAGCGTGGTGTGGCGGGAATTGCGACTACAGCAGGTGGGCCGGCAGCTGCGGGCACGCCGGCGGCAAGATTGGCACGGGCATCCAGATTCATCGTTGCGGTAATACTGGTGGTCAGCTTTGCCGGAATCGGCGCACCGACAGGAAAGGACAGCGGCGTGGTGGTCGAACTGGCGATACCCGTGGTGGGATCGACCTTGTAGCCCATGACGTGCGCGCCATCGTTGGTGACCACGTCGCCGGTTTTGTCTTGCTTGAAGTTACCGGCGCGCGTGTAGGCCGCCGAGCCATCGGGCAGTTGCAGCTTGAAGAAGCCGCCGCCGTTGATGGCCACGTCCAGGCCGTTGCCGGTCATGTTCAGCCCGCCTTGGCTAAATTGTTGCGAAATGGTGGCCGTTTCGACGCCAAAGCCGGCGCTTTTGCCGCCGCTAAAGCCAGCCATCGAGCTGGCCACCAAATCGGCGAATTCAGCGCGCGAGGCTTTGAAGCCGACAGTGCCGGAGTTGGCGATGTTGTTGCCGATAACGTCCAGATTTTTGCTGGCGGCATTGAGGCCTGAAATGCCTTGTTGAAAACCCATGGTGTGCTCCTGATAGGAAAGAGGTTGCGTGCTACGGCTTTAATGGCACTAGCGGTGTTAGAGGACGGATTTGATGGCGCCATAGTCGATGGTGTTGCCGCGTCCCAGTTGCAGTTGCAGGGTGCCGTTGTCTTGGCTGACAGAAACCACCTGGTCGATGGTCAGTGGCGTAGCGGTCACATTGGTCGCGCCGTTCTTGGCCTGCACCTGGAAGTGCAGCGGGCCGCTGTCGGGGTGGGCGCTGGCGTCCCATTCAAAGTTGACGCGCCCGGCTTTAAGCGAGCCCAGATCCACCACGCCCAGCTCTTTGCCGCTGGCGTTGAGCACTTGCACTTGCACGTCGGCCGCCGGCTCTGATAAATCCAGTGCGCCATAGGCAGTTTTGGTTTCGGCATTGATGGCCATCGAATCGCCTTCCACCAGCACCTGGCGCCCCACCATGGCGGTGCCTTGCAGCAGTTGCTGGGCAGAAAACTGGCTGACCAGGCCTTTGACGGTGGTGTTGAGCTGCTCGATGCCGGTGACAGTGTTGATCTGCGCAATCTGCGAGGTCATCTGTGCGTTGTCCAGCGGGTTCATTGGATCTTGGTTGTTCAGCTGGGCCACGAGCAGCTTTAAAAAACGGTCTTGCGAATTAGCTGCATCGTTGGCGTTGATGTTGTTCGTACTGGCACTGGTGCTGGCAACATTGGCGCTGGGCGTGCTGGAGGTGATGGCGGAGGTCATGGGGGGTGCACTTTCAGAAGGGTCGGCGAAGGAGGCAGCTCAGGAACAGCGAAAGGAGCAGGCGTTTATTGGCCCATTTGCAGCGTTTTGAGCAGCAGCGTTTTGGCAGTGTTCATGACTTCGACGTTGTTCTGGTAGGAGCGCGAGGCCGAGATCATGTTGACCATTTCATCGACCGCATTGACGTTGGAGTGGGTGACGTAGCCCTCGGCATCGGCCAGAGGGTGGCTGGGGTCGTGCAGGCGGCGCCCAGGTTGATTGCTTTCTGTAATGGATTTGACACGCACGCCGTTGGAGCTGTCGGCGCCCATGGGGGCGGTTTCGAACACCACTTGGCGCGCTTTGTAGGCTTTGCCATCGGGGCCGGCCACGGCATCGACGTTGGCCAAGTTGCTGGCAACGACGTTCAGGCGCTGCGACTGCGAGCTGATGGCGCTGCCCGAAACGCTGAAAATGGAGAACATCGACATGGCGGGGTGTGCTTTCTAAGACGGGGGCTCACTGGCCCTGGATGGCGCTGAGCATGGTTTTGGCGTTGCCGTTGATAAAGCGCAGCGTGGCTTCGTAGCGCACGGCGTTGTCCACAAAGTTGGCGCGCTCGCGGTCTAAATCGACGGTGTTGTTGTCCAGGCTGGGCTGGGTCTGCACGGCATAGCCGAGCGTGCTGTCGCGGTCGCTGTGGAAGCGCACCGTAGGCAGCGGAATGTGGCGTGGGTCGCTGGTAGAGGCTGCCTTGCTGCTGGCGCTGCGGGCGTCACGTTCGCTGGCTTGCGTGGCCTCTTGCATGGCGGCGGCAAAATTCACGTCGCGGGCGACATAGCCGGGGGTGTCAGCGTTGGCAATGTTGCTGGCGATGGCACGTTGGCGCTCGGAACGCACCAACAGTGCGTTACCGTGGAACCCTATTTGCTGGGTCATCTTGTCGAGCATGGTGTGCCTTCGCCGAGGGTTGCAGAAATGGCCGGGCACTGCAGGGCGGCATCCGACGTGGATGAATTATGAAAACCTGGCAGTTTTGCTAAGCAGGGAAGAAGGTGGGTATTTCTGGGTTGTTCGGTGCTTTGGCCGGCGCGGCACTCCCTATAGTTCCAGTGGTGAAATGGCCTGTCGCGGATGCGTGGGGCCAACCCTTTTTTTAGGAGGCAAACCATGTCGCGTTCTTTTCTCGCAGCGTCCATGCCGGCCCCTTGGCGTATCGCTGTGACTGGCGTGGCGCTAGTCGCCGCCTTTGTTGCGCCACCCGTACAGGCCCAAGTACAACCCTCCCCCGATTTGGGCCAGCTCACCCAGCGCTGGATTAACGATGCCTTGCAACAAACGCCCCAGAGCACACCGCTGCGCATGGAGGTGGATGTCGGGGCGCTCGATGAGCGTTTGCGCCTGTCGCCGTGTACGCACGTCGAGCCTTATTTGCCGGCCGGCGCCCGTTTGTGGGGACGCTCGCGGCTGGGTCTGCGCTGCCTGGACGGCGCTACGCGCTGGAATGTGTTTTTGCCGCTGACCATCAAGGCTTATGGCCCGGCTTGGGTGCTGACAAGCAATGTCCCCATGGGCACCGCGCTGACCGAGGCGGATGCCGCACAGGCCGAGGTGGACTGGGCGGCCGAGCCGGCGTCCGTAGTGGCTGACCCAGCGATGTGGGTCGGCCAAGTGGCTTCCCGCCAGTTGTTGGCGGGCCAAACACTGCGCCAGGCAATGGTGCGGGCGCCACATTTGTTCAAATCTGGCGCCCAGGTGCGCGTAGTGGCCGAGGGCCCTGGCTATGCCGTAACTGCCACCGGTCAAGCCATGGCGGCGGGCGCCGTGGGCCAGACGGTACGCATCCGCATGAGTAATGGCCGGATAATCAGCGGCATTGTGGATGAGACCGGCGCCGTCTCGGCAGCTCTTTGAAACCCGCCGGAGGCATCCAGAAGACCGTTGGCCGACCTGCCCGGACTACAAATCGCTAAAGTACGCAGCGAACAGGTCGAAAACATGGCTACTGATGCCCCACGTTACAAGGGGTGGTGGAGAGAGTGATGAAAATAGGTCAAAAACCGGAATTGCCCAGCGCTGCAGCGCAGGCCGCAGGCTCTGCCAAGCAGCAGGCGCGGGCTGGTGCGTCTGCTGCCAGCGCCTTGGGCCAAAGCGTGGCTAAAGCCAAAGCTGCTGGTGCACCTGTTTCATTTTCACCCGCTGCCCGGGGCTTGGAGCCTATCAGCTGCAGCAGCAACAGCAGCGATTTTGATGTCGATCGTGTCAATGCCATGCGCGCCGCCATTGCCAACGGCACTTTCCAGTTCAATCCCCAGGCGGTAGCCGACAAAATGCTCTCCAACGCCTATGAGGTGTTGTCACACGCACGCGTTTAAGCGCGCTTTTTTAACCCACTACTGATGCAGTTATGCCACTGGAACAAACCCTTGCCTTGGTAGAGCAGCAGCTTGCGCAGGTGTCTGACCACTTGCTGGCCAACGATGCGCTGGCACTGGAGCGCAGCAGTGCGGCTCTGCGCCATGCCATCGCCAGTTTCTCTGAAGCCATGGTGCTCGCGCGCCGTCGGCAGGCGTTGTCGCCCGCTTTGGTGCAGCGCCTGCAAGACATCCATACCCGTCTGGGCGCACAGCGCCAGGGCTTGGCGCGTATGGCCGCAGGCAACGATCGTTTGGCTGCAGTATTGTTGCCCAGTGCCCCTGACGCTACCTATGGCCGCGCCTTGGGCGTGCGCGCTGTCTCTGGCCCCCGAGCGCGCATTTACAGCTCTACCTACGCACACTGAGAGTGTCGAATTGAAAAAGCCGCCGTTGCAAGGGTGCAACGGCGGCTTTTTTTGTGGGCGGGTTTGTTTAATTCAATGGCTGCGCATCTTGGCGCGCAAGCGTGCAATGGATTGGCTGTGCAGCTGGCAAATACGTGATTCGGTCACGTCGAGCACAGCGGCAATTTCTTTCAGGTTCATGTCGTGCTCGTAATACATGCCCATGATGTATTGCTCGCGCTCTGGTAATGATTCAATGGCTTTGACTAACGCAGTGCGCAGGCGCTGATCGCGTAGCAGTTCGACCGGGTCGGCGTCTTTGTTGTCGGCGATGTCATGGCGCTCCAGAAAACCTTCTTCGCCCTCTTCGCCGCCACGCGTCATATCTTCCAGGTACACCAGTTGCATGCCACGCACTTTGCCCAATAGGCTTTGGTAGTCAGGGAGAGACATTCCGAGTTCGGCAGCAATCTCTGATTCCAGCGGGCTGCGGCCTAGTTTTTGCTCGACGCGCTGCACTGCTTTTTCGATATCTTTTTGGCTCTTGCGCGAACTGCGTGACATCCAGTCGCCCTCGCGCAGTTCGTCGAGCATGGCCCCGCGAATGCGCTGCGTGGCAAAGGTCTCGAATTGCACGCCCTGTGCTACTTCGTAGCGTGACAAGGCCTCGGTCAGGCCGATCATGCCGACCTGTATCAGGTCATCGAGTTCGATGTTGGGAGGGAGTTTGGCAATCATATGGTGCGCCAGCCGTCGCACCAGCGGCACATGCTGGCGAATTAACGCCTCACGGTCGAGCTGGCCTTTGGCGGTATACATCACTGATCAGTGCCTCTGGTGAAAAGGCGGATAGCTCTCGGTGGGGGAGCGTGCAGAGGCTGCGGCCAAGTGAACGGGTACACCGTGCGCTGGCACACCGATAGTGCCAGCGTTTTCCAGTAGGCGCAAAGCTAAGCGCTGCATATCTTGGGCGCTGCCGGCGTAGATACTGGTGGTGCCGATGTGCTGGCCCAGGTGGCGCGCGGCACATTGGCGCAGGGTGTCCAGTTCAGTGTCGATCTCGCGCCGCCGTGCTGGGGCATCAGAGTCGGCAATGCAAGCCACCGTGCCAGCCAAGCCAGTGTGTATTGCCAGCTGTTTGAGTTGTTTGTAACTGGTGACAATGCCAGGTTTTCCGGGTTGCATTAGCAGCAGCGGTGTAGTGGCGATACCTTTGAGCAGAGGCGTCGAGAACGTCGCCACTGAGGCATACACCACGATCAGTGCATATTGGCGAAATAAGGGCTGCAGCGCCTGCAATGGCTGTGCTGCATGGGGCGAGTTGAACGCCAAGGTGTACAAACCTTGAAAGGCCGGCAGCACCGCTAAGGAGGATGCATGGGCACCGCCCATGGCAAAGCTGCCGTCTCCTCGGGGGGCGTTGGCCAGCAGGTGTTGTAGGCCCGGCGCTTCGTAGCTTTCTTCGGCGGTGCCGTCGAGAACAATCACCGGGTAGCCCAGGCGCTGCAGGTGTGAGCACACCTGCCACAGGGTTTCCAGTGTCCGCCCATCCGCGCCTTGGCTGACCACGGCAGTCAAGCGCAATTCGATCTCGGGCGTGTGGCAGTGCAGGCTGGTGCCTTGGTGCGAGTGGAGGTCAAGCATCGAGGAGCCCCCTTTCGAAAGAATGTTCTTGCGTATGGGAGAAGAAAAAATTCAGATCAGTGGCCTTAGGGTCAAAGGCCGAGCGTGTGGAGGCACGCATCGAGGTGTTAATGAGCTTGTGGGCGTCGGCCGCTTCCCAGTCTTCGGGTACGCGCTGGCCATTCGTCACGCCGCGCAATACCATCTGGTGGCGAATCAGGGCATCGATGGATGGGCCCAGTTTGGCTGCTTCATCGATCTTTGAGAGGATGGCTTGTTGCGATCCTTCGGTCTTGAAAGCCGTCAGGGTGTCGTCCAGCGTATCTCCATGGCAACCGGCGCTGAGCACCAACAGGCGTTTGACGTGTGGCAGATTCAGCACATCCAGCATGTCGCGCTTGCGCGGGTCGCGTGGTGCTACACCGGTGGTGTCGATCAGTACCATTTTTTTGCCGCTGAGCAGGCTCAGCAGGTCTTGCAACGCAGCTTGGTCGTGTGCCAAGTGGGCTACGACGCCAAGCATGCGGCCATAGGCGCGCAGCTGTTCGTGGGCGCCGATGCGGTAGGTGTCGAGCGTGATCAGGCCGATGCTGCTGGGACCATGCAGGCGTGCGCACATGGCTGCCAGTTTGGCGGTGGTGGTGGTTTTGCCGACGCCGGTAGAGCCTACTAGGGCGTAGATGCCGCCTTCTTCGTACAGTGGGCGTGCGCTGGCATCGGTTTTGAGGTTGCGCTGCAGCACCTCCATTAGCCAACGCACGGCTTCGGTGGCACCGAGGTTGTCAGGAATGCGTTCCAGCACGGCGCGCGCCAGCGAGGGTGAATAGCCAGCGCGGATCATCTTTAGCATCAGGTTGGACTGGATCGGGTTTTGGTTCGCCTGGTTCAGCCACGAAAGCGTATTGAAGCGGTCTTCAATCAGGTCTTTCATCGACTGCAGCTCCGTCATCAAGCCTTGCTGGCTCACGGTGGCGGGAGCTGCCGGGGCTGCACTGTCGCGATTGTCACGCTGCACTCGCAGTGCTGATTCGCTGCTCATCTTGGGTGCGGGTGGTGTCATGGGTGCCGGCGGGCGTAAAGGGTTGTGGCGCGCTACGACGGGTGCGCTGGCCTGTGTGTATGACGGGGCAGGATCGTATGCCGGTTCCTCAAAATCAGCGTCTACACCACCACCATGCAGCGCTTCATGGCGGCGGCGCAACATGCGCTCGCGCACATAGTCTTGGAACGACAGCGTGCTCATGGCCAACTGCTCCGTATCTTCGTGTACCGGGTTGCGGGACTCGGGCGCCAGCAGGGGGGGTGCGGCTGGCTCCGTCCGGCGCGACGCAGCGGGTGCGCCGGCAGGATAGTCATCGAGTGCATCAATCGAGTCTTCGGCCGTGGCTACCACTTCGACGCCGGTGGGGGTGGGGCGGTTGGACAAAATGAGTGTGCCATCGCCAAAGGTCATGCGTGCCTTGGCCAGCGCTTCACGTGAGGTGGCAGCGTGGAAACGTTGGATATTCATGCGGAGGCTCCTTGCAGGACTGGCCCGATGCGGATGGTGTGTGTTTCAGGAATTTCGCTGTGCCCCAGCACTTGCAGGCGCGGCGCTACGCGGCGCACCAGACGGGAGATGGCGCCGCGAATGGAATCAGGGACGAGCAGGCAGGCGGGCAAGCCAATTTCTTCTTGCTTGAGAGCGATTTCGGCGGCCTTTTGCGTCAGGATGTCGGCGACGCCGGGGTCCAGGGCCGGGCCGGCAGCGTTGCCCAGGGCTTGCACCAGCAAGCGCTCCAGGCCGGGCTCGATGGCGATCACATTGAGCTCGCGCGTCGGGCCATAGATTTGCTGCACGATGGCCGGTGACAAGGCAATGCGCACGCGCCGGGCCAGCTCGACCGGGTCGGAAATGCTGACAGCGTGCTCGGCCAATGTTTCGATGATGGTGCGGATGTCACGGATGTGCACCGACTCTTCCAGCAGCAGCTGAAGCACCCGTTGAAACGTTGCAATCGAGACCATTTTGGGAACCACTTCTTCAATCAGTTTGGGGGCCAGTTTGGCCACGTGCTCCACCAATTGCTGGGTCTCAGTGCGACTGAGCAACTTGGCGGCTTGTACCTGCATCAAGTGTGACAAATGCGTCGCCATCACGGTTTCCGAATCAACCACGGTAAAGCCTGCCATTTGCGCCGCTTCCTTCTGTTGTTCGTCAATCCAGTGTGCTGGCAAACCAAACGCGGGGTCGGTGGTCGGCGTGCCAATCAGCGGGGTGGAGATGCCGCCGGGGTTGATGGCCAAGTGCATGCCCGGGAAGGCTTCGCCCTCGCCCACCATCACGCCGCGCAGGGTGATGCGGTAGCCGCTGGGCTTGAGTTCCAGGTTGTCACGCACATGCACCGGTGGTGGCAAAAAGCCGACCTCCTGGGCAAACTTGCGGCGTACGCCCTTGATACGGGTGAGCAGGTCGCCCTGGCGATTTTTATCAACCAGGGCAATCAGGCGATAGCCTAGCTCCAGTCCCAGCAGATCGATGGGCTGCAGATCATCCCAAGTGGCTTCGCCATCGGTCGGTGGGGGGGCCACGGGTGCTTCGACTTCAGGTGGCACTTTGGCGCGCTGCAGCAGATTCCAGGCCATATAGCCGAGCAGGGAGCCAATGCCCAGAAACACCAAATGCGGCATGCCGGGAATGAGGCCCAGGAAAATCAAAATGCCAGCGGTGATACCCAGCACGCGTGGCGAGGTGAACAGCTGCTTGATGATCTGCTGGCCCATGTCGGTTTCTTTGCCGACACGCGAGATCACCATGGCGGCTGCCACCGAGATCAGCAAACCTGGAATTTGCGCGACTAGGGCATCGCCGACGGCCATCAGGATGTAGGTGTCCGCCGCTTTGCCCGCCGAGAGGTCGTGCTGCAACATGCCAATGGCAAAACCGCCAACGATGTTGATGAGCAAAATCAAAATGCCGGCCACGGCGTCGCCGCGTACAAACTTCGAGGCGCCATCCATGGAGCCAAAAAAATTGGCTTCTTCCGAGACTTCCAGGCGCCGGCGTTTGGCTTCGGTTTCGTCGATTAGGCCGGCGTTGAGGTCGGCATCCACCGCCATCTGTTTGCCGGGCATCGCGTCCAAGGTGAAACGGGCGGATACTTCAGCAATACGCTCAGCCCCCTTGGTAATCACGATAAAGTTGATCACCACCAGAATCGAAAACACAATCAGACCGACGGCAAAGTTGCCGCCGATCAGAAAGTGACCAAAGGCCTCGATCACGGCCCCCGCAGCGCCGGGGCCAGTGTGGCCCTCCAGCAAGACCACGCGTGTTGAAGCCACGTTCAGCGACAGGCGCATCAGCGTGGTCAGCAGCAGCACCGACGGGAAGGCGGCAAAGTCGAGCGGTTTGAGCATGTAAGCCGCCACCATCATCACCATCAGCGCGACGGCGATATTGAGGGTAAAGAACACGTCCAGCAGCCAAGTCGGAATGGGCAGCACCATCAGCGCCAGAATCGCCACCACCAGCAGCGGCGCCGACATGCCCTGGGCGGCGGCAGCATTTCTGCCGGCCCACTGCCGGGCAGAGTTCATAGTGGTATTCATGGCTGCAAACCTCTTTGGGTGGTGCGATTCAAGGGATCAAGCTCCGGGGGGACCTGCGGATCGGGTTGCTCGTCGGGCATCTGTCCCTCGCCGCGCAGCGCCGCCTTCAGGCGATACACATACGCCAAAATTTGGGCCACGGCGGTGTAGAGCGCGGCAGGGATGGGTTGATCCAGCTCGGCATGGGCGTACAGCGCCCGGGCCAGCATGGGCGACTCCAGCACCGGCACGGCGTGCTGCTTGGCCAAGTCGCGAATCGTCATGGCGATCAGGTCGGTGCCCTTGGAGATCACCTGGGGGGCATTCATCGAGTTCTCGTCGTACTTCAGCGCCACGGCGTAGTGGGTCGGGTTCATGACGACAAAATCAGCCTTGGGCACGGCGCTGACGCTGGTGCCATCGGCTATATCGCGCTGGCGCTGGCGTTGGCGCCCTTTGGTATGCGGGTTACCCTCCGACTCCTTGTGCTCCTGCTTGACTTCCTCGTGCGACATCTTCAGGCGTGCCTTGAAGAAATACGACTGCAGTGGTACGTCTACCAGTGCGACCAGAAACACCACCAGCAATTGCAGCGTGATGCCCGAAGTCAGCCATTGCGCTGCCTGGCCAATGGCCAGTGGAGACGGTTGCAGGACCAAAATGGCGATCTGTTCAATGCTGCTACTCATGTAGTTCCAGGCCACGGCGCTGAGCACCGCCGTCATCAGCACCATCTTGGTCACATTGGTCAGTTGTTGCTTGGAGACAAGATTGGTGGCCCCGGAGATCGGATTGAGGCGATTGAACTGCGGCATGATGGGTTTGGTGCTGAAAACCCAGCCACCAGCACCGATGGCGCTGATCAGTGCGGCAGAGCCTGTAGCGAAGGCAAACAGCGCGCTGACGATCAAGCCCACAGACAACATGCTTTGCAGGCGCCTGAGCATGGAGTCCGGCGAGTGCACCACCGCAGCATCAAAGCTGAGCGCCTGGCCCATGGCCAACTGGAGGTGCTCGGAAAATTGGGGTGCCAGCGCCAACATGCAGACTGCGCCGGTGCCCAGAATCGCCAGATGCGAGAGGTCGCGTGAGCGCGCAGCTTCCCCGTCGGTACGGGCTTTCTGCAGTTTTCGCTCACTGGCGGGAAGGTCTTTGTCTTGGCTCGAATCCATGATGGCATGACGTCTTTTGTCATGCCATTGTCGTTATCGGGTTTGCTATCTAAAGTCCGATAAGAGGGGGTGAAGCGCCCCAGTTCGCGTTAAAACCCCAAGCTGGCCAGCAAGTCGTCTACCTGCGACTGATCGGTGACGACGTCGGTCGCGGTTTCCGGGTTGACCACTGGGCCGTTCAGGTGCTCGTGTGGTTTTTCTACGGGAGGTGAAGCGGCATTGGGCGGTGCTGTCTCAAGCACCAGTTGCAGCAGTTGCTTTTCAATGGTGGCGGCCAGTGCCACCACGCGGGCAATCACCTGGCCCGTCAAGTCATGAAAGTCCTGGGCCATCATGATTTCGGTCAGATGCTCGTCGGCGGCCTTGGTCACGCCGGCCACATCGGTCAGGTAGTTCATGATCTCGCCCGACGCCACGGCCCGCACCGGGTCTTGCACAAGCGCTGCCGTGACGCGCTGCGTTTCGGCGGCCAGATGGTCGTGCTGGATTTTGGCCTGCTCCACACGCCCTAATACTTTTTCTGCCGCCTCGCCCGTCAGCCGGGCAATATAGGTCAGCCGGCTTTGCGCATCGGGCAGCTCGTCCATGGTGCCGCGCAGTTGGTCGGCATAACCCAGCTCACTCAGTGAATCATGCAACTGGCGCGTCAGCAGACCGATTTTCTGGTGAATGGCGATGGTGTCAGCAATCGATGAATGGGATGTAGCGCTGGTGTCCATGGCCGTTTACAACCCCATTTTTTTAATGATGAAGGTGACCTTGTCTTCCAACGTTGCCTTGGTAAAGGGCTTGACGATGTAGCCAGCAGCACCGCCCTGGGCGGCTGCCACGATGTCTTCCTTGCGGGCTTCAGCCGTCACCATGAGGACAGGCAGGTGCTTGAGCTTGTCATCGGTTTTGATGGCACTGAGCAACTGAAAGCCGTTCATGTTGGGCATGTTGATGTCGGTGACAACAAAATCAAATTTGCTGTTTTGCAGTTTGTGCAGTGCGACAAGGCCATCTTCCGCTTCATCGGCCTCGGAAAACCCACTTTCTTTCAGCAGGTTGCGAACAATGCGCCGCATGGTGGAGAAGTCGTCAACAATCAGGAAGCGAAGGTCTGAGGCCACGTGAGACCCTTTCGGTCGAAAATTACAGTAGATAGTGTCATGGGGGGCAGTGCCAGTTACGGCCAGTTACGGTGCCGCCTTGGCGGGGAGATTGTCTGTCTTTTCATCGGGCAATTGTGCCGTGGGGATGACAGGAAGACTCTTTCCCAGCAATCTTTCTTCGGCTTCGCGCGTCAGAATGGTGATCGTGATACGCCGATTGGCGGGCGCGCGCGGGTTTTCGGGCTCCAGCAAATCGCTGGCGGCCAAACCGACGACGCGGCTGAGCTTGGCATCGGGCATTCCGGCCGCCACCAATTCACGGCGCGAGGCATTGGCCCGGTCAGCCGACAACTCCCAATTGCTGTAACCGCGGTCGCCCTTGCCGTAGGCTGCGGCATCGGTGTGGCCGGCCAGGCTGATGCGATTTTCGACCTCGCCCAAGGCCGCGCCAATGTCGCGCAATATGTCGCGCATATAGGGCTTGACGAGGGCACTGCCGCTGTCAAACATGGGCCGATTTTGGTCGTCCACGATCTGGATCTGCAAGCCATCGGGCGTCATGTCAATGCGAATCTGCGAGCGGTATTCATTGAGCTTGGCGTTTTGGGTGATGATCGCGTCAATTTTGGACTGCAGGGCCTTGATGCGTGCGGCATCCTGGCGCGCCACGGCGGCCCGGGCTTGGTCCGGCGACATTTTTTGCCGATTTTTCTCGGCCTCTGATTTGCGCGTTTGGCCATGGGCCTTGGTCAGGTCGGTGCCGCCGCCGGAGATGATGCTGCTGCTATTGCCAGAGCCTTCGCCGCCGGCCATCGCTACCTTCAGGGGGGTATTGAAATAATCTGCTAGCCCCTGCAACTCGCCCTGTGCGGTGGAGCCCAGCAACCACATCAGCAGAAAGAACGCCATCATGGCGGTCATGAAATCGGCGTAAGCAATCTTCCAGGCACCCCCATGCGCAGCGTGTGCCGTCTTCTTGACGCGCTTGATGATGATGGGTTGGAGTTTTTTTTCGGCCATGGTGCAAAGCGGGTGCGGGCGACTTAGGCTGCCAAGGGCAGTTTATTTTTTGCCGCGCACATGATCTTCCAGCTCTAGGAAGGTGGGACGATCGGTAGAGAACAGCACCTTGCGGCCAAATTCGATGGCAGTGGCCGGGTTGTAGCCCTGCATACTGGCCAGCAAAGTAGTTTTGATGCACTGCAACTCTTTGGCGGCGTCGGCTGCTTTTTGCTCGACCAAACCGGCCAAAGGCTCGACAAAAGCGTAGGCCAACAAAATCCCCAAAAACGTGCCGACCAGCGCCGAACCCACCATGGCGCCCAGCACCGAAGGTGGCTGGCCAACCGAGCCCATGGTGTTTACCACCCCGAGCACCGCCGCCACAATACCAAACGCTGGCAAGCCACCGGCCACGCGGTTTAACGCAGCGACGGGGGCGTGGGCTTCCTCGTGGTGGGTGTCGATTTCGCTCTCCATCAGCGCTTCAATTTCGTGCGAGTTCAGGTTGCCCGAGACCATCATGCGCAGATAGTCGGTCATGAACTCGACCACATGGTGGTCGGTGCCGACGTTCGGGTATTTTTTGAAAATTTCGGATTCGTGCGGCTCTTCCACGTCTTGCTCAATGGCCATCAAGCCTTCTTTGCGCGCCTTCTGCAAAATGTCATAAAGCAGGGCCATCAGTTCCATATAGCGCGCTTTGGTGTATTTGGAGCTTTTGATGGCGTTTTTAACGCTGGCCAGAGTGGCTTTGAGGACTTTGGGCTGGTTGTTGACGATGAAGGCGCCCACCGCAGCGCCGCCAATGGTGGCCATTTCAAAGGGCAGGGCGGTCAGCACCACGCCGATTTTGCCGCCGTGCAATATGAACACGCCAAAGACGCAAATCAGGCTGAGGACGTAACCAAGTATAAGAAACATGACGAATGAGCGCGGTGTAAATGGTGCGGCGGGGAGCTTGCTGTGGTTGCAAATGTATCGGATTGATGTCCAGGCAATGCTTTAAGAACCCTGCCAATTCCCTGCTTCTTTGGCGATTGCTGTCCAGCGTGTCGGGATACTCTCGGATACTTACACCTTTTTGCCCCTGTGGACTCCTGTTTTTATGACTGAAACTGCCGCTGCGCCCTTGGCCGACGCTGACACCAATGCCGGCGCCGGCATCGAGTCGCCCCCTGTTTCCGCTGCCATAGCCCAGTTGCTGCAGCAAACGATGGAATTGGCGCTGCAATGCCACCGTGACAAGCAGTGGGCAGAAGCTGCTGAGCTTTATTACGCCGTGTTGCGCCAGCAGCCAGAACACCCTGATGCCAACCACAATTTGGGGGCGATAGCGGTGGAGCAGGGCGACCCTTTGGCCGCCATTCCTTTATTTCAGATCGCATTGCAAGCCGATCCCAAGTCCAGCCCCTACTGGGTTAGCTTGATTGATGCGCTGATGCAGGCGAAGGAATACACGCTGGCCACCGATATTTTGGAAGATGCCCGCCGCGCCGGTTTGAATCTTGGCAATGTGGGTGAACTGGTCGAGCGCCTGGTGGAAGTCGCCATGCGGCGTGCGCGTAACACGCCAGTAATCAGGGGAATTCAGCCACCGCAGGCGCAAAGCAGCAAGCTGGCGCGTTTGTATGAAGCCAATGACTTTGACGCGGTCATCAAGCTCAGTAAAAAGATAGCGCACCAGTACCCGCAAAGTTTGGTGGGATGGAAAGGCTTGGGTGCGGGCTATATGCGCCAGGGCCTACGCGAAAAAGCTATCGACGCACTGCAGCACGCCTTAGCGTTGGATTCGACCGACTTTGATGCTCTGAGCAACTATGGTTTGGCCCTGTCGGCGCGCGGGGAGCTGGTGCAAGCAGAAATTTTGCTCCGCCAAGCGACACGGTATCGTCCGCGTGTAAATATTGGCTGGTTCAATTTGGGCCTTGTGCTGCGTTCGCAGGGCCGTTTTAACGACATTGAGCGCGTTTATCGCAGTGCCCTTGATGCTGTGGGCGACAGAATTGGCGTGCTGATCAATCTCAGCATCTGGCTGACTGACTTGAACCGCTTGACCGAGGCCGAAGAAACTGCCCGCCAGGCTATTGCTGAAAAGGCCAATTCAGCAGTGGCCCATGTCCAATTGGCCATGGTGCTTAAAGATCAGGGGCGATTAGTGGAGTCGGTAGAGGCATTGCGCCATGCCATCGTGCTTGACCCGAACGAGTTTGTCAGTTTGAGTAATTTGTTGTTTGTTGCCAATTGCATTCCGGATATGGACCCGTACGAGCGTTTTGCTTTATACCAAGAATTCGATGAACGTTTTGGTAAGGCCTTTCGTCCGTACTGGCGCCCGCACACCAACCTACGCTCTACCGCACGGCGTTTGCGTGTAGGCTATGTGGCACCCGTTTTTCGGTATCATTCTTCGCAAAAATTTTTGGAGCCCTTGTTCGCCCACCACAACCATGAGCGCGTTGAGTTGTTTGCTTATGCGAATAACTACGAATTGGATGATGAAGTTACCGATCGTTATCGCACTTATTTTGATCACTGGTGCGAGACGGGCGATCTCCATGACCAGCAGCTGGTTGATCGTATCCGGGCTGATGGTATTGATGTGCTGGTGGACATTGCTGGCCAGACCAAGGGGGCTCGTTTAGCAGTTTTTGCATCCAAACCAGCGCCGGTGTCTTTGCACTGGTTGGACTCGGGTTACACCACTGGCCTGTCGGCGATTGACTATTACCTGACTGACGCTGCTACCGTCCCGCCCGGTTCTGAAGATTTGTTTACAGAAATACCTTGGCGTTTGCCACACACGCAGTTGTCCTACCGACCCGATGCCGCCAGCATGGGTGCGGTCGGCCCCTTGCCTGCACTGGAGCGTGGTTACATCACTTTTGGCTCCTTGACCCGTGCAGTACGGCTTAATGCGGGACTCATCGCTACTTGGGCGCAATTGCTGCAGCGCGTGCCCCATTCCAAGCTGGTGCTCAATAGCATGAACTTTCATACAGCTGATATCTGCGACGTGTGGATACAGCGCTTTGCTGATTTGGGCATTCCTGCCGATCGCTTGCAAATGGGTTATCAAACCCCGCCTTGGGATGTGTTACGTGGCATCGATATCATGCTCGACTGCTTTCCGCAAAATTCGGGTGCAACCTTGTTCGAATCGCTCTATATGGGCTTGCCCTTTGTATCTTTGGCCGGCGCACCCAGTATGGGTACGTTGGGTGCATCGGTGTTGACCGCGCTGGGGCGCCCGGAGTGGGTTGCCCATTCGAAAGAGGAATACCTCGATAAGCTGGTGGCATTGGCCAGTGACGTGCCGGCGCTGGCCGCGCTGCGTTCAGGCTTGCGCGCCGAGATGCAGGCCAGTGCGCTCATGGACGAGCCCGGTTTTGCCCGTGATGTGGAAGATGCCTATTTCGCCATGTTCCAGCGCTGGATTGATACCACGCCCGAGGAGGTTTGAGCGTGAAAGCCGTCATCCTTGCCGGTGGCCTGGGCACACGGATTTCAGAAGAATCGCACCTGCGTCCCAAGCCGATGATTGAGATTGGTGGGCGCCCCCTCCTGTGGCACATCATGAAGATATACGCCGCGCATGGCGTGAACGACTTCGTCATTTGCCTGGGCTACAAGGGCTACGTTATCAAAGAGTATTTTGCCAACTACTTTTTGCACTCGTCTGATGTCACCTTCGACATGGCAGAAAACCGCATGGAAGTGCACCGTCGCCATGCCGAGCCGTGGCGTGTCACACTAGTCGATACCGGCGACAACACTATGACTGGTGGCCGTCTGCGCCGCGTGCGCGAATATCTGACACCCGGCGAGGCGTTTGCCTTTACTTATGGCGACGGCGTGGCCGACATCGACCTGACGGCGGAATTCGCCTTCCACCGCGCCCACGGCCAATGGGCTACCGTGGCCGCCGTACAGCCGCCCGGGCGCTACGGCGCCTTGCAAATGGAGGGCAGCCGGGTCAGCGCCTTCACCGAAAAGCCCCGGGGTGATGGCGGCCTGATCAACGGCGGCTTTTTTGTACTGCAACCCGAGGTACTCGATTTGATTGCCAGCGACCAGACCAGCTGGGAGTTGGAACCGATGGCCGCGCTGGCCGCACAAAACCAGCTACAGGCGTTTGAGCACAGCGGCTTTTGGCAGCCGATGGACACTTTGCGCGAGAAAACTCTGCTGGAAGAGTTGTGGCAATCAGGCCAAGCGCCATGGAAAGTGTGGTGAACATGACTAGCGGGATCCTGCCAGACGCCCCTTTTTGGCGCGGCAAGCGCGTGCTGCTGACGGGTCACACCGGCTTTAAGGGGGCTTGGTTGGCGCTGTGGCTGCAGCGCATGGGCGCGCAGGTCACTGGTTTGGCGTTGGCGCCAGCCACCCAGCCGGCGCTGTTCGATTTGGCGTGCGTGGCACAGGGTATGGATAGCCAATTGGCGGACATCCGTGATGCCGCCGCTGTAGCCACAGTCGTGCGTGCGGCCCAGCCGGAGGTGGTGTTGCACTTGGCGGCGCAAGCGCTGGTACGCCCCGGCTACGCCGCGCCGCTAGAGACTTTTGCCACCAACGTCATGGGTACCGCTCATCTGCTGGACGCCTTGCGCGGTCAGCCCAGTGTGCGCGTGGCAGTGGTGGTGACGACCGACAAGGTGTACCGCAACCGCGAATGGGTGTATCCGTACCGCGAGGATGACCCGCTCGGCGGGCACGACCCCTACAGTGCCAGCAAAGCGGCGGCTGAACTGGTGGCGGCCAGCTACCGCGACAGTTTTTTGGCCGTACAAGGCGTGGCCGTGGCCACGGCCCGCGCCGGCAACGTGATTGGCGGCGGCGACTGGGCCCAAGACCGTCTATTGCCCGATGCCGTGCGCGCGTGGCAGCAGGGCGCCACCTTGCACATCCGCCATCCCCAGGCCACGCGGCCCTGGCAACATGTGCTGGAGCCTTTGGCGGCCTATTTGCGGCTGGCTGAAGTGCTGTGGCAACACCCGCAGCGCGCCGGTGCCTACAATTTCGGCCCCCTGCCACACGAAGCCGCTACCGTCAAAAATGTGGTCGAAATGGCTTCTATGGCTTACAAATCAAGCGCTGTAAGCTATCAAAATAATAGTGTAAATCCGCACGAAGCCCACTGGCTGGCGCTAGAAACCGCCCACGCCCGCAGCACGCTGTGCGTACAACCGCGCTGGCCGTTGGCGACTGCCGTGGCGCGCACCCTGGCGTGGTACCGCGCCCAGCAGCAAGGGGCTGATACGCTGGCGCTGTGCTATGCCGACATCGACGCTTACATCGATCCCTTGGCACAGCCATGAGCCGCTTTGCCGTCACTCCGACAGCGCTGGCTGGTTTGCAGTGCATCCAACGCCAGCCGCTGCAAGACGCGCGCGGATTTTTGGCGCGGTTGTTTTGTGCGCAAGAACTGGCCGCCGCCGGCTGGCCCGGCCCGGTAGCGCAAATCAACCACACCCACACCGCCGAGTGCGGCACCGTGCGTGGCCTGCACTACCAACGCCCGCCCGCGCCCGAGGCCAAATTGGTCAGCTGCCTGCGTGGTGCAGTCTGGGATGTGGCGGTGGACTTGCGCGCCGGCTCGCCCACTTTCTTGCAGTGGCACGCGCAAGAACTGTCAGCGCAGAACCACTGCGCGCTGCTGATTCCGCCCGGCTTTGCGCACGGCTTTCAGGTGCTAGAAGCCGGTACTGAGTTGCTGTATCTGCACTCTGCCCCCTACACCCCCGCTTGCGAAGGCGCACTGCACGCGCAAGACCCGCGCCTAGCCATTGCTTGGCCGCTGCCGGTACACGGCCTGTCGGCGCGTGACGCGGCCCACGCATGGCTTGACACGTCCTTTGAAGGAGTCCGTTTGTGAGCTCTTGTTCTAATTTCGTCCCCGCGCCGATGCACTGCCGCCACTGCGCCGCGCCGGTCACGCGGGTGCTGGCCGATTTGGGCACTGCGCCGCCGTCCAACGCCTACCTGCGCCTCGCCGCCCTGCAGGCGCCCGAGCGCTGGTACCCGCTGCGCGTGCTGGTGTGCGAGAACTGCTGGCTGGTGCAGACCGAAGACTTTGCCCAGGCGCACGAGCTGTTCGATGCCGAATATGCCTATTTCAGCTCCTACTCCAGCAGCTGGCTGGCCCATGCACAGGCCTACGTAGCCAGCATGGTCGAGCGCTTTGGCTTGGGCGCGCACAGCCAAGTGGTCGAAGTGGCGGCCAACGACGGCTACCTGCTGCAATACGTCGACCAGCGCGGCATCCCCTGCTTGGGCATCGAGCCCACTGCCAGCACCGCCGCCGCCGCCCGCGCCAAAGGCATCACCGTGGTCGAGCGCTTTTTTGGCGTAGCGCTGGCGCAAGAACTGCGCGCCCAAGGTCACAGCGCCGACCTGATGGCCGCCAACAACGTGCTGGCCCATGTGCCCGACATCAACGACTTTGTCGCCGGCTTTGCCACTTTATTGAAGTCCACGGGCGTGGCGACGTTCGAGTTTCCGCACCTGCTGCGCTTGGTGCAGCAGTGCCAGTTCGACACGCTGTACCACGAGCACTTTTCTTATTTATCGCTCAGCGTAGTGCTGCGCATCTTTGCGGCCAACGGCCTGGCGGTATTTGACGTGCAAGAGCTGCCCACCCACGGTGGCAGCCTGCGTGTGCTGGCGCAGCGCAGCGATACGAGTGCGCAGCCTATTTCTCCTGCCGTCGCCGCCCTGCTGGCACGCGAATCCGCTGCCGGCATGATGACAGCGGATTTTTATGGTGATTTTCAGCTCCAGGCCTTACGTATCAAGCGCGAGCTGCTCTTATTCTTGATAGACGCACAAGCCCGTGGCCGCAAGGTAGCCGCCTACGGTGCTGCCGCCAAAGGCAACACCCTGCTCAACTTCGCCGGTGTGCGCGGCGATTTGTTGCCCTACGTGGTGGATAAAAATCCGGCCAAACAAGGCCAATTTTTGCCCGGTAGCCGCATCCCCATCGTCGATGAAGCCCACCTGCGCGCGCACCGCCCTGATGTGGTGCTGATCCTGCCGTGGAATTTGCGCGATGAGGTGATGGCGCAGCTGGCCTATATCCGCGAATGGGGCGGCCAATTTGCAGTCGCGGTGCCGAGCTGGCAACTGTGCTGAACGGTGCTGAAGGCATCTATACATTCAATCTACACAACCAGGAAATTTCATGAGCAACGATCCCCGCGACTTGGATGGAAAACGTTTGCAGCAGGCGCTGCGTTTGTTAGGTCGAGATACGGTGCTGCGTGCGCGTTTAGTTGAATTTTTGCGCGACTGCGAGCCAGCCTTGGTGTATGACGGAGCCGTGCGAGACGACGTGGTGGGGCCGATCATCGATGCCCTGCATGAAGACAGCGACGTTTATGCTAAAGAACTGGCCGACGGCACGCGCATGGAGTTTTATTACCGCACCAAAATCGCGCGCGATTTGCTGCTGTCGGCCAGCGATCGTCCAACCCACGTTTGGGAGCCACAAACCACCAAGTTGCTGCTGACACTGGCACGCCACCTGCAGGGTGACGTTATCGTCGGCGGTGCCTATTTTGGTGATCAGGCCGTATTGGTGGCCAAGGCTATTGCCCCGGCTGGCTTGAAAGTGCATTGTTTTGAACCCAATCCCGATCAAGCGGCCATGTTGCAGAGCAATGTGGCGCTCAACCAGTTGACCAATGTGGTGGTCAATAAAACCGGCCTGTGGAATCGTTCTGGTGAGCGGATGCGTCTGGACGGCTTTGACTCGTTTGCCAACGCAGTGGCGGCATCCGATGGAGAGGGTTTCAGCACCGAGGCCATGGACGACTACGCTGCCCGACAAGGCATTCGCGTTGGCCTGATCCAGTTGGACATCGAAGGTGCCGAGCTGGCCGCTTTGCAAGGTGCGCAGCAACTGCTGGCCAAAGACCGCCCCGCAGTGGTGTTCGAGGTGCACCGCCATTATGTGGACTGGAGCCAAGGCTTGCGCGCAACACCCATCTGCCAGCTCTTTTTGTCTCTGGGCTATGAAATTTTTGCCGTGCGCGACATCAACTCGCACCGTGAAATGCCCGGCCAGCCGGTGGAGCTGGTGCCGTTGGATGCCGTTTATTTGGATGGCCCGCCGCACGGTTTCAATATGCTGGCGCTGCCGGATGCCAGCGTGTTGGATACGCCCGAATTTCGCCGAGTAGAAGGTGTCAGCCCCAAATTGCTGCCGCACAAGGCGGCGCACCTGCACCATCCGATAGGTGGTTTTTGAGCCATGCCGGTTGACGACAGCCTGTTGACGGGGCGCTTGTTCACCGTCATCGGTGCAGCGGGTTTTGTCGGCCAGCGTGTAGTCGCCCGGCTGCGTGCCGCCGGTGCCTGCGTCTATGCCCCAGTGCGCGATGACCCCGCACTGTGGCAGCAGCCTTTGGGACAAGTGATCTACGCCGCTGGATTGACGGCAGACTATTTGGCACGGCCCTTTGACACCGTGCAAGCCCACGTCAGCCTGTTGGCTCAGGTGCTACAGCGCGGCCAGTGGGAGGCTCTGGTTTATCTTTCCTCCACCCGCCTTTACGACAGCTTGGGTGCTATCGACTGCACAGAGTCGCTACCGCTACAGCTGAACCCAGCGCAGCCGCGCCATTTGTACGACTTGTCCAAGGCTTTGGGCGAGTCGCTGTGCCACAGCGTGGGGCAGGGGCGGGCACGCATTGCACGGCTGGCCTGTGTCTATGAAGGCATAGAAGATGCCGATGGCTTCTTGCCCGCGCTGCTGCGCCAAGCATTGGCCGCGCGCGTGCAGGCCTGCGCGGTAGGGCCGGCTGCTCGGGGGGTGTTGTCCATCGATTCCTCGCCCGCATTCGAGCGCGACTATGTGCAGATGGCTGATGTGGTTGAGGCTTTGCTCCACATCCTGTTGCAAGGCCAGCAGGTGGTTTACAACGTCGCCAGCGGTTGCAATGTGCCCAATGCTGCTTTGTTTGACTACTTGGCGCAGCATGGCCAGTGCGACGTGCAGGCCATGCAGACGGGTACACCCAACCCTGCACCACAGATCAGCATTGCGCGTATGCGTGCCGAGTTTGATTGGCAGCCGCGCAGCGTGTTTGAGCTGTTGGATAGCCTTTACAAGGAGCTGGGATGTTGAAGCTGGTGCATTTTTCACGTGCTGACTTGCTGCAATACGTGGTGCGGCAATTGGATCAGTTCTTTCCCGATGGATTGCAGCCCGACGCTGCTGACTTATTGCGCCCACACATGGATGTGGCACTAGATCGGTTGGGGTACTGCATTGATGCTGTACGCCCATGGAAGCCGGGCGAGTTTGACCACCTGCATTCGTCGCAATACACCATTTTTCTGTATTACCTAGCGCACACCGTGTGGACGGTTACTGGGCAGCGTAGCTTGTGCGCCAAATTGTTTGGGCTGAACAAAGCCCTCAATGGCATTGATTTGTTCTACGAAATTGAACTGCCGCCGGTGTTCTTTATCGGCCACTCGGTGGGCATCGTCTTTGCCAAGGCTACCTACGGTAATTATTTAGTGGTGTACCAAAACTCCACCGTGGGAAAAAACCATGGCGTGGCGCCGGTGTTGGGTGATGGTGTGGTGATGTACCCCAACACCGCCATCATTGGGCGCTGCGATGTGGGCGCTGGCACGGTGCTGGCGCAAGGGGTTAGTCTGATCAATACCAGCACGCCGGGCCACTGCACGGTGTATCCCGGCCCGGCGGGCGCGGTGGTGTGCAAGCCAACTGGGCGTAATGTATTGGCTGATATTTTTCGATGAAATAAGTCTACAGCCCTTTAAATACATGCGTTGATAGCTATCAAAATAATATTTGATGGATGCTATTTTTCTGCTTGTGCTTCGCTCATAAAAAAAGCCAGGCGCCTTTGCAGGCGGCCTGGCCAGGGTTTTTGCCTGGGCTTTGGTTACTTCAGCAAAGACAGCACGCCTTGAGGAATCTGGTTGGCCTGCGCCACCATGGCGGTACCGGCCTGCTGCAGAATCTGCGCGCGCGACAGGTTGGCAGTTTCTTTCGCAAAGTCGGCGTCTTGAATCCGCGAGCGTGAAGCTGATAAGTTCTCTGAAGTCACATCCAAATTAGAGATGGCGGTTTCAAAGCGCGATTGCAGGGCGCCGAGCTTGGCACGTTCACCGTTAATAAAGCCCAAGGCCGAGTCCACCGTCTTCAGCGCCTCGGTGGCGTTCTTGAAGCTGGTGAGGTCCAAGTCGGCTACTTTGTTCAGCTTCGAAGTGCCATTAGCCGCTAAAGCAGAGCTGGCGGCACCACCGGAGAACGAAAATGCCTTGTCCGCATCAAGCGTGATGTAGCCGCTGACGGTGGAGCTTTCACCCGCTGTAGTAGCACTCAAAGAAACCCCGGCACCCGCAGTATTACCTGCTGCATCTAGCTTCTGCACTGTCATAACGCCTGCATTAGCAACGCCTGTAGCCGCGCCTACATTGATGTTAGAGCCTGACGGATTGGTCAGAAGAACGTAAGTACCATCATCGCTTAACGAAGCGCTTACGCCTGTTTTGGCAGATTTGTCGTTGATGGCCGAGACTGCAGTGGCTAAACGATCTGGACCCGTACCACCGGGCACGGTAAACGACATGGTTTCCAAGGCGGTGGAGGCGTTCTCGCTCGCGATGGTCATCGAGAAAG
>NZ_JHYS01000019.1 GCF_000688255.1 Simplicispira psychrophila DSM 11588
AGGGGCAGCCAGTACGCCAGCGCACTGTATCAGGCGCTGCTGGCCCGCCACAGCTTGGTCGGCAGCATGAGCCGTAAGGGCAACTGCTGGGACAACGCGGTGATGGAGCGCTTCTTCCTGAGCCTCAAGACGGAGCGGGTCTGGCAGCGCGACTACGCCAACCACGCCGAGGCCATGATGGACATCGCCGACTACATCATAGGTTTCTACAACAGCGTGCGGCTGCACTCCAAACTGGGCAACTTGCCACCCAATGCCTTCGAGCAGCAATCGGCAATCAAACAACCTATCGTTGTGTCCGAAAAAACTTGACCAGCACAACGCGAAGACGGGGAGATTGAGCGCGAATTTGAAGCGGCTTACCCATCATTGGTGGCTGGCCTGTTCCAACTTATGGCCCAGACCCTAAAAGAATTGCCGAGCACCCAACTGCCCGCAAACGAGAACATCCGCATGGCCGGCTTCGCGCGTCTGGGTGTTGCTATGGAGCGCGCTATGGGCGAACCCGACGGCGAGTTCTTGCGCCAGTTCCACATCTCGCGCCAAGAAAGCATTGCCCGCACCCTTGATTCCAGTCCAGCAGCCGCAGCGCTTATGGATTGGTTTGAAGCCCGCAACAAGCGCAGTGCAGAAATGTCGGTCAAGGCGTTGATGCTGGAGGTCGAAGGCTTCAAGCCGCACGGTGCCGAGGCATGGCCCAAGACCCCCAAAGGCTTCGGTGATGCACTGCGCCGCGCCGCCCCGTCGCTACGTTATGTGGGGGTCGAAGTGAAGTCTTTGGGCAAGGTCGGTGGGGCCGTAAAGTGGGGAGTGCGCGATTGCAGTGGCGGGGGATATTTATCCAAACCATGTCCTGCAAGTCCTGCAAGTCCTGCTAAACACCCCAAAACCCCTGTTTTTGCTGAAAATTTAAGCAAAAATCAGGACATCAGGACTTGCAGGACATTAATTCAAAACTATCCCCCGCGCACTGCCGACACGGGTAATGAGATGGTTGAGGTGGACTTCTGATGCCCGCCCCCCTTTACCCTCTGGGCCATAAACTGGAGAGTGCTCCTACTTTGACCGCGCCGCAGACCCTGAACATGGCGCGAGATTTAGGCGTGGCGCTGGCGCTGGACGGCACCGAGTTGCGTGCAGTCGGTGGCCGCAATGCCATCACCGAGCTGGCCCCTCACATCCGCGCCTGCAAGGCTGAGCTGGTGCGCTTGCTGACCATGCAAGCCGCCAACGACCGCACCATTCCAGCACCCGGCCAGCACCATGCGGACACCGTGCCAGCACCCGAGCCGGAACCTGAGCCGACCGACTGGCGCGCACTGGATGCTGCATACCTTGCACACCACATCAACTGCCCCACCTGCATAGCTGCAGGGCGAGGTATTCGCTACGGCCTGCGCTGTGGCGTGGGTGCCGCGCTGTGGACGGCCTACGACAACGCCGCGCGCAACACGCCACCGCCGTGGCACAAGCCACCACGCTGACCACCAGCACGCCCACACCACCCAGCCCGGCCACTGCGCCGGGTTTCTTTTTGCTGGCGCTGAATGGCACGCACGCGCCGGATGCAATGGCGGTATCCAAGGCGCAAGTATCCAAGCTGGTATCCATCGAAAGCTGGCATTTAACAGGCCGTGGTTGACAGCATGGTTGACAGCAGAACCGACGTTTTCATGTGGGCGTAACAGCGGGCGTAACAGCAAAAGCAGTGTTTCCAAGCTGGGTGTAACCAACGCTGTAACCATCGAATCGGGCACTTTGTGATGGTTACCAAGGGCGCGGTTACCAGACTGGTTACCAATGAAACCGCCATTCACCAACGGTAAACATGCCCTGGTAAACAACGCGGTAAACACGCAATCACGCGGTACGCACGAGCCGGTACGCAGACTGGTGCGCACGGAAACCGCATAAATCGGCGCGTACTTTTCGGGGTCACCCATAGGCGAAACCACACGCATCGCCCGCGTGCGTGAGAGGTGCCATGGCAGTCGGCAACCTGAGAAAACCTGAGGTTGCCAGCCGAGCGAACAGACCGCCCTGTTAGCAATTGTTATGGTTCAAGGTGCAGTGCGACCTGTCTAAACCTGTCCTTTCTGCTGGCGCTGGTCAGCCACTGCATCGACATTCCGAACAGTACGCCCGCGCGAGGCCGGCGACCACCCGCAGCAAATGTGTGGCCGTCACACAATTGGCCCCACGTTCCTGAAAATTTCGGAGCGTAAGCGCCAATCGCTTGTGCCCTATCACCTATGCGCCGCAGTGCAACCCCCGGTTGCAAGCTGGCCGATGTTTGCTGGTCAGTGGCCATCACCGCCCAATTACGGGATTCCCCCGCATTTGATTGGAGCCGCTGATGGTTAGCGCCGCAGTGGTTAGCGCCCGCAGGCATATTTGCGCAGCGCTGACTGCCAGATTCCCAAAATCGTCTTACATCCGCCCTTACATCCTGAGCCAAAGAAAAAGCGCGCTACCTAATTGATAGCGCGCTTTCCTTGCTGGTATTGGTAGGGCGTGAGTGACTTGAACACTCGACCAAAGGATTATGAGTCCTCTGCTCTAACCAACTGAGCTAACGCCCCCTGTTTCTGCTGCCTTCTTGGGCAGTTCGGGAAGCTGGCTATTGTAGGGGCTTACTTGTGGTAGCTGAGCGCATTGGAAATCAGCTTGGAGGTGATGTCCACAATCTGGATCATCCGGTCGTAAGGCATACGTATCGGGCCAATCACGCCCAGCGTGCCAACCACTTGGCCATCGACCTCGTAAGGGGCGCTGACCACCGACAACTCTTCAAACGGCGCTACTTGGCTTTCGCCGCCAATATAGATCCGTACCCCTTCTGCTACGCTGGAGACATCCAGTAAACGCAAAATTTGCGTTTTTTGCTCAAACATATCAAAGGCGCGGCGCAAGTTGCCCATGTCTTTAGAGAAATCACTCACCGCCAGCAAATTGCGCTCGCCCGAGATGACTACTTCATCTTGCGCCTGACTCAGCGCCTCCGAGCTGATATTCACCGCCGCCTGCATAAGTGCAGCAATTTCGCCGCGTAGCATCTCCACTTCTGTTTTCAGCCGCTCACGCACCTGCTCCATGGCCATACCAGCGTAGTGCTGGTTCAAAAAATTGGCTACTTCAACCAGCTGGCTCTGGGTAAAGTCCGTCTCAGAAAATATCACTCGGTTTTGCACGTCACCCTCGGGCGACACAATGATCACCAGAAAACGCCGCTCTGACAGACGCAAAAATTCGATATGGCGAAACACCGAATTGCGCCGCGGCGCCATCACCACCCCGACAAACTGCGACAGGTTGGACAACAAATGTGCTGCACTGGCAATGACTTTTTGGGGTTGCTCAGCAACCAATGACGGTAGCGCCAATTGCTCATGGTGCACGGTCAGCATCGTGTCTACAAACAATCGGTAGCCCTTGGCTGTTGGGATTCGGCCTGCAGAAGTGTGTGGACTGGCAATCAGTCCCAACTCCTCCAGATCAGCCATGACATTGCGGATGGTTGCAGAGGAAAGATCCAGACCTGATGCCCGCGAAAGCGTGCGCGATCCTACGGGCTGACCATCTTCGATATAGCGTTCAACTAACGCTTTGAGCAACAACTTGGCGCGGTCATCCAACATGCCATGATTTTAATGATGTAATTTGATGATGAAGCCCCATTTCCGCCATGTTGCTCTGATCGGTAAATACCAAGTTCCTGCCAGCGGCGCTCCCGTCCCAGGAGCGCAAAAGGTGCTGGAAGGGATCGCCCAGTTTCTGGTGGATCAAGGGTGCACGGTAGCCGTGGAAGCACAGACCGCCGCGAATACCCAGCTCAGCCAGTATGCAGCGCTGGAGACAGACGAAATTGGGAAGCAATGTGATCTTGGTTTGGTCGTGGGAGGTGATGGCACGATGCTGAGTATTGGCCGCCAGGTGGCGTCTTACGGCACACCGTTGATTGGTATCAACCAGGGGCGTCTTGGATTCGTCACGGATATTCCACTGGATGGCTACCAAGATACGCTCGCTCCCATGCTACGGGGAGAATACGAAGAAGACCATCGCCCCCTCATGTATGCGCGCGTAATTCGCGACAACGTATGTGTATATGACGCCTTTGCAATGAATGACGTCGTAGTCAACCGGGGCTCGGCTTCCGGCATGGTCGAACTGCGTGTCGAAGTGGGCGGTCATTTTGTTGCTAACCAAAGAGCGGATGGATTGATTATTGCGTCACCTACCGGATCCACTGCCTACGCCCTGTCCGCCGGGGGACCCATGCTGCATCCCTCCATTCCCGGCTGGGTTTTGGTGCCGATTGCGCCGCACACCCTGTCCAATCGCCCGATCGTCTTGGCCGATGTCACAGAAATTGCTATTGAAATCGTGAGTGGGCGCGGCGCTAGCGCGAGTTTTGACATGCAGTCGCTCGCATCCCTCTTGCATGGAGACCGCATTCTTGTCACCCGATCAGAATACTGCGTCCGCTTTTTGCATCCAAGAGGATGGAGCTACTTTGACACGCTGCGGAAAAAATTACGCTGGAACGAAGGAGGTTCCTGAGAATGGCCCTCAAGCGCATCACTCTGCGCGATTTCGTGATTGTTCAAGCGCTCGATCTTGATCTGAGCACGGGCTTTACCGCTTTAACGGGTGAAACAGGTGCTGGCAAATCGATTCTGATAGATGCACTGCAGTTGACGCTCGGCGCCAGAGCAGACCCAGGCGTAGTTCGAGAAGGCGCACAACGCACTGACGTCAGCGCCGAATTTGATTGTCCTGCAACGCTGCATCCCTGGTTGGATAAAGCCGGATTTGAAACCGATGACAGTCTGCTGCTGCGGCGAACGGTCGACAGCCAAAGCAAAAGCCGTGCCTGGATCAATGGCAGCCCAGCCACGGCGTCTCAATTGCGTTTTGCTGGCGGACAGCTCATCGATATTCACGGCCAGCATGCCTGGCAGAAACTCACGCAATCTGAAGCGGCGCGCAACTTGCTGGATGCATACGCTGGCGCCAGCGACCAAGAGGTCGTAGCCAATTGGAGTCACTGGCGTTCTGCACAAAAAACATTGGAACATGCACGAACAGCACAGGAATCGCTGCAGCGTGAACGTGAACGCCTGCAGTGGCAAATTGCAGAAGTCGGAAAACTGGCACCCGTCGAGCAGGAATGGGAAGAGCTCAATACCCAGCACACACGCCTGGCCCATGCGCAATCTCTGCTCGAGGCAGCGCAAAGCGCCATTACCGAACTCGATGATGACGAAGCAAGTGCCAGCAGGCACCTGTCTCGTGCCCACCACTTGCTGACTGAGCTGGAGCATCTCGAACCTGAATTCGTGAACCTGACGGACATCCTCGCTTCCAGCATGGCACAAGCCCATGAAGCAGCACGCGCATTGCAGCTGTATCTGCGCCGCACCGAACTCGATCCACACCGGCTTGGCGAACTGGATGCCAGACTGTCACTGTGGCTCAGTCTTGCACGGCGCTATAGACGCGATCCAGTGGAGCTCCCATCTCTTTTCAATGCATGGAAGAGCGAACTGCGGCAACTGGATGCAGCCGCAGATCTGGCCTCTCTGGAGGAGGCTGAAAGTGTTTGCGCCAAGGCCTACCTGGATACGGCGCGCCAGTTGTCCTTAGCCCGCAACAAAGCAGCGCCCCGACTATCACGGGCCATCAGCAAAGCCATGCAAGAATTGGGCATGGTAGGCGGTCATTTTGATGTGCTCATAGAAAGAGCCACTGAACCCAGTAGCCACGGCGTCGATGAAATTTTGTTTCGGGTTGCTAGTCATGCGGGCACGACACTGCGACCCATCGCCAAAGTGGCCTCTGGTGGCGAACTCTCGCGCATTTCTCTGGCCATCGCAGTAGCCACCAGCTCACTGGGGACTGCCGACACTTTGATCTTTGACGAAGTCGATTCAGGCGTTGGCGGGGCAGTGGCAGAAACCGTAGGGCGTCTGATGCAGCAATTGGGGCATGACCGGCAGGTCTTGGCAGTCACCCATTTACCCCAGGTAGCCTCTCGCGCAGATCACCATTTGGTAGTCTCCAAATCCCAAGTGATGACGGGTGCATCCAGTACGGTCACGCTCGTGCAGCACGAGCAAAGAGTGGCTGAAGTGGCCCGCATGTTGGGTGGTGAACGCATCTCGGCCACCACTTTGGCCCATGCACGGGAAATGCTGGAGTCGGCAAATTCAATCACTTGAGGAGCAAGCCATGGCGCTGGAAATTGTCCTGATCACGGGGATGTCGGGCTCAGGAAAATCGGTTGCTTTACGAGCCCTTGAAGACGCTGGTTATTACTGCGTAGACAACCTTCCACCTGAACTCTTATCTCTGTTTGTCACCCTGGAGCCTAAAAACCATGGCAATAAGGTCGCTATCGCCATGGACGTACGCAGCGCAACGTCTCTGCCCCAACTGCCGCAGTCGCTTGAGCGTCTGCGCAATCAAGGCGTAGTCATTCATTGCATTTTTCTGGATGCTACGACGGATACGTTAATACGCCGTTTCTCTGAAACACGGCGACGCCACCCCTTATCTAACGATGCACTCAAGGAAGGTTCTAGGGCACTCATGCAGGCCATTGAACTGGAACGCGAGTTATTGGCTGATCTGAGAGAACAATCGCATGTGATTGACACCAGCACCATCCGATCTTCGCAATTGCAAGGCTATGTAAAGACTTTCATTTCCCCAACACCGGGACAGCTCAGTCTAGTATTTCAATCTTTTGCCTTCAAACGCGGGATTCCAGTGGATGCCGACTATGTTTTTGATGTGCGCATGCTGCCCAACCCCCATTACGAGCCTGAACTACGCGAACTAACAGGGCTGGATGAACCCGTCGCCAACTATCTGCGCCAACAACCGGAAGTGGCTTTGATGCGCAGCCATATTCAACAATTCCTAGAACATTGGCTCGATTTTTTGGCTCAGAACCACCGCAGCTACGTCACGGTTGCGATTGGCTGCACAGGAGGCCAGCACCGTTCCGTATACTTGGTAGAGCGGTTGGCAGAAACTTTCGGGCACCGCTGGACCACATTGCGGCGTCATCGGGAACTAGATGCCAAGTGAAAACGCACAAGAGAAGCTGGCGTATTTTTTACGCCGATCAAACAGTCTCCAGCAATTTTCGTATCGGCGCCGGCAAACCTAAAGAACGCCATTGTTCACTACTGAACCAAGCTTCTTCATGATCCGGCAAAGCATTCACATCCAGCTCCACCATGACCGGATGCAAATGAAGATCTCGGTGAGTCAATACATGCAAAAAAGATGGCAATTCCAGAATGCGCATCGCGCCTGCCAAAGCGCTCTGTGTGACCAATTCCCCACGGCTTGCATACATCGGCAGTGAATGCAGACCAGGCCAGATACCAGTCGATGGTCGCCGATTCAGACAAACACGTCCCGTCGTATCGCGCAGTAGCAGCAGCCACCATGACTCGGATTTACGAATCAACTTGCGCGTCTTGACGGGATATTTTTCAGGTGTACCTTCTTGCTGTGCCACGCATTGCGACTGCAAAGGACACTGCGTGCAAAGGGGCTTGCGCACAAGGCAGACCATGGCCCCCAAATCCATCAAGCCTTGGGTGTATCGCGGCATGGATTGCGCAAGATGGCTACTGGGCAGCAACTCTGTCGCACGCTCCCAGAGCGCGCGCTCGTTGGCTGCCAAGGCTAGGTCAGCGTCAAACCCAAGAATCCGTGTCAACACCCGGCGCACATTGGCATCCAAGATAGGCGCGCGTTCACCAAAACAAAAAGCGGCGATCGCGCCCGCAGTGGAACGGCCAATACCAGGAAGACTTTGCAAAATCGCCGCCGTCGCCGGGAATGCTCCGCCATGCAGCGCCATCACTTGTCTGGCACAACGGTGCAAATTGCGTGCGCGACTGTAATACCCCAATCCGCTCCAAAGCGCCAACACCTCATCTTCAGAGGCTTCAGCTAAGGCCGCTACGTCAGGAAAGCGTACCAAAAAACGCGGGTAGTATTCAAGCACCGTGCTCACCTGGGTTTGCTGCAGCATGACCTCCGACAACCACACCCGGTAAGGATCGCGAGTTTGTTGCCAAGGAAGATGGCTGCGACCGTGTTTTTCTTGCCAGCGCACCACGTGGGCAGAAAATATGCTTGTTTCGCTCATCAGGCACCCTGCAGGAGAGTTAATGTTTCAGTCTGCGATATCTGGGGCAAGGCCATCAATTGCGCCGTCAACGTATGCAGGCGCTTATCCAGCTGCGTCAGTGCCTTTTCACTGCCTTCTATCTCTGTAATACGCTCAATCAAACCGCCTGCCGCTTGCTGAATACGATCTACCGCCTCAATGCGGCGCACAAAACTTCTTTTGCGCTCACCCAATTGGGCATCCAGTTGCGCCGTGGCTGATTTGCTCCACAGATCCAGATCATTCGTTGCAGACTCCAACACAGCACGCAGCCGCATCGACAGCGCGCGTGTCAGTCGAGAGGCAAACTCAGGTTGTGCGAGCTTAAGTACATTTTCAACACTCAAATATTGCGATTGACTTTGCTCAATCCGTACTAAGTCCAGTGCGAAATTACCCAACTGCGGAACAGCAGGCACCTGCAACGAAAAACCAAATTCAGCATTCAATTGGCGAAAAGTACCTTCCAACATCGCCTGGATCTCTGTCGCTGACAGCTGTGCAGCATTCAATGCGGTTCTGATTCTTTCAAACACCACTGCATACTGTTTACGAATACCCAGTTTCAATCCTTTTTGCTGCGACGATTCCGCCAACTCGGCCATATGGACTTTTAAGGCAGTGGCACCCAACGCATGAAATACATCCCGTAGCAGCTTCAAATGCACCCCTCGCAGCGCATGAATCTTGGCTGAACTCATCTCAAATTCACGCTGCTCTTGCTCAATGCGATGGCGCATGGAGTCAATCACAGAAGCATTCTTGCCCCGCAAGCTGCACAGTTCCAGCATCTGATCGTCCAGATCGCGGCGTCGAATATTGATCACGCGACCAGTTTCAGCACGCAAAGCGGCTACACCGTCGGTAATAGCGGCGCGCAAAATAGCTTGGCGACGCCCCATGATATTTTTAGCCAACACATCCTCTAACAGAGGCAAGCCACTGGCGCGAAGCAGTGCTTCATCGGCAGTAATTTTGGCAACCAACCCTTTTTGCGCCGATACAGGCACCACTTGGTCTGGATGTACCCGCAGCATTGCTCCCGACGTGCGGCATTGGCGCTCAAGCTGGTCCTGCACCTGCCCAGGCGAGCTCAGCGTATCCCATAAGGTATCAATCTTGTTAAGCACAATCAGCCGGGCTTCATTGCCTGCGTCACTAGAAATCAGGTGTTCACGCCAAATCGTCAAATCTGATCGCGTTACCCCTGTATCCGCCCCCAAAATGAAAACCACTGCATGCGCCTGCGGTATCAGGCTGACCGTCAATTCTGGCTCTGCGCCCACCGCGTTCAACCCAGGGGTATCCAGAATCACCAAGCCTTGCTTGAGCAAGGGATGCGGCATATTGATGAGCGCATGGCGCCACATCGGCACCTCCACCCGTCCCTGTACATCGACCACCGGATTCTGATCTGGCAGTTCATCGTGCCAAAACCCCAGGCTTCGTGCCTCCTCTACACTGACATGGCGCACCTGCGCAACTTTTTCTATTGACTTTGCAACCTGCTCAGCATCGCCAATATCCAGGGGAATGTCGATCCAGCGATCTCGTTTCAAGCGCCACTCCGCCAATCCTTGCGATTGCAGGCGCGTTTCAATGGGCAGCAAGCGCAGGCTCGGAGGTAATGCCGCGTCATACCCGAGTTCAGTAGGGCACATGGTGGTGCGTCCGGCACTCGCAGGCATGATGCGGCGACCATAATCGGCAAAAAAAATAGCGTTGATCAATTCGGATTTGCCGCGTGAAAACTCGGCCACAAATGCCACCATCATCTTGTCGGTGCGCACTTGATTTTCCAAGCGTAATAAGCGTTCCTGCATCGCCGCATCCATCAGGTCATGCGACGACATCCAATCGGCCAACCGCTTCAATTGCTGAGCAAATTCACGTCGCCAAATTCCATGATGCCCGAATTGCTCGTTGAATGATGCTCCCACGTGACTCCCAGAATTCAATCAATCGCCGGCAGACCGACGGTGTAAAGATAATGACGCCATCGCCAAAGGGGCATCATTCCTGTTGGCAGGACGGACAAAAGAAACTGCTGCGTTGACCCTGCCGCACCATCTGCACCAAGCTGGCGCAAGTATGACAGGGCAGTCCTTCGCGGGCATATACATGAGCGCCGGTTTGGAAATGCCCCGCGCTGCCATCTGCACTCGAAAAATTGCGCAAAGTGCTGCCGCCCTTCTCTACGGCCAGGCTCAATACCTGCACGATAGCGGTATGCAAACGCTGCACTCGCTTGGGACCCAGGCTTTGCGCCACGGTCGTAGGCCGAATACCCGATAAAAACAAGGCTTCTGAAGCGTAAATGTTGCCCACACCAACCACCAAGCGCCCGGCCAAAAGCACTTGCTTGATGGGTGCGCGACTGGCCTTGAGCCCGGCCGTGAAAGCAGCGAGTGTGAACGCATCGTCAAGTGGTTCCATGCCCCAATGCCCCAACAGCTTGTGCGCCGGTTCGTCTTGCTCGTGCTCGGCATACACCACCGCACCAAAACGCCGCGGATCATGCAAGCGCAAACTGCCTTGCGACGTCTGCAGCTCAAAATGATCGTGCATACCGCGCTGCGCCAGCGTGCTGGCAAAAACTAGGCTCCCGGACATGCCCAGGTGCATCAACAGCATTCCTTGGTCCAAGTCCAGCAGCAAATATTTACCCCGCCGACGCACACCCAGCACCTGCCGCCCCACCAAACTCTCTGGTGCACAGCCCAGGGGCCAGCGCAAGGGCTTGCCTACCCAGACAGACGCAATACGGGCACCGGAAATGGCCGCGGCAAAGCTGCGACGCGTGACTTCGACCTCTGGTAATTCAGGCATAAAAACTCACTTTAAAACAAGCGCTTAAGCATGGATTATTATGATCCGATGCCTCACACCTATCGTCTTTTGACGGCTGCACTGGCCGCCGCTTTGCTGACTGCTTCGGCCGCAGCAGGAGCACGGCCCCTTGCAGCACCCCACAAAATGCCCCGCGCCAGCGCGGCCCAGGAAGAATCACGCACCGCCGCCCTGGATGCTGAAATTTTTTATGAGATCTTACTGGGAGAGATAACCACACGCTCGGGCGATCCGGGCTCAGGCTATGCACTCATGCTGGAGGCTGCTCGCAGCAGCAATGATGAAAACATCTACAAGCGCGCAGCAGATATTGCTTTGCAAGCGCGCTCGGGCGAAGCTGCCCTGGTCGCCGCCAATGCCTGGAAAGAAGCGTGGCCCCAATCGCGCGAAGCCAATCGCTATGTGCTGCAACTGCTGATTGCACTCAACCGCATTGCCGATACCACCGAGCCACTCAAGCAAGAACTGACCCAGAGTGCACCGCACTCCAAAACCACTGCATTGCTGGCGCTGCCACAACTGTATCGCCGCGCCAGCGACAAGACCCTGGCAGCAGCCGTGGTCGAGCAAGCCTTAGCCAGCGACCTGAATGACCCCGACGCCGGAGCTGCTGCCTGGACGGCTGTCGGGCGTATGCGCCTGCTGGCCAGCAACAAAAAAGGGGCTCTAGAGGCCGCAGAACGCGCACAAAAATTTGATCCGCTGAATGAAGGCTCTGCCTTGTTGGCACTGGAGCTTCTGGATCAAGGAGAAGTCCAAGCTGCCTCTATGGCGCACCAATACTTTAATGGCAAACCCACGCCCGCGCTGCGCGTTATCTACGCTCGTGTGCTGGTGGATTTGCAGCGGCCTGCCGAATCACTTGAGCAACTGCAAGCAGCCACGCGCGAAAAACCCGATTTTGCCGAGGCTTGGCTGATGCAGGCGGCACTACAGTTGCAAGACAACCAACTGGCACTCGCCGAAGCGGCACTGGAGCAATTTATCGCCCTGGTACAGGCCGCGCCTGCGGGGCAAACCAGCCCTCTGGGAATGACACAAGCCTATTTGCTGTATGCGCAAATCGCAGAAAAACGGGGTAAATTTGAAGCTGCGGAAGGTTGGCTTAACCGCATTGACAACGTTCCAGACATCTTCAATGCCCAAGTGCGCCGTGCCGCCCTCTGGGCACGCCAAGGAAAACTGACACAGGCGCGTGCGCTGCTGCAGACCCTGCAAGCAAGCTCTCCAGAAGAGGAGCGCCTGAAGTGGACGGCCGAAGTTCAGTTTCTGCGCGAAGCCGGTCAATACAACGAAGCACTGGCTGTGCAGGCGCAAGCCGTAGCGCAGTTTCCAGACGACAACGATCTGCTCTACGACCAAGCCATGCTGGCCGACAAGGCGGGCCAACCCCAGACCATGGAGCATTTGCTGCGCCAATTGATAGCGCGCCAGCCCGACTATCATCATGCCTACAACGCGCTGGGCTATTCTTTTGCTGAGCGCGGCATACGCCTGCAGGAAGCCAAGCAACTGATTGAAAAAGCACTGACCTACGCGCCCGAAGACCCCTTCATTACCGATAGTCTCGCCTGGGTTGAATTTCGAATGGGCCATAGCGTCCAAGCCTTGCAGTTACTGGAGTCAGCATTCAAAAAACGCCCTGACGCCGACATTGCCGCCCATCTGGGAGAAGTTCTCTGGAGCATGGGCCAGCAAGACCGTGCGAAAACGCTCTGGAAAGAAGCGCAAAAACTTCAACCAGAGAATGAAACCTTACGTGAAACCCTCAAACGCCTGAACGTCACCCTGTGATGCGTCCACTCTTTCACGCCGTTCCCGCATCGCCATCCGTACACCTCTTTGTACAGTGGCTGGCGATCGCGCTCTTTCTGGTTTTATCAACACTACTGACAGGATGCGCGTCGCCACCCACCACCGCGCCAAAAACACGGGCAGAGCAAACCTCCTGGAGCGGGCGTCTCGCCCTGCAGGTCGAAGAGCAGGCCGGACAGGCAAGTCAATCTTTTACAGCCGCGTTTGAGCTGCAAGGCAATGCCACACAGGGCGAATTGACCTTGCTAAACCCATTGGGTAACGTGCTGGCGCGCATTGACTGGACCCCCCAGTACGCTCGCCTGCAATCGGGTGGCACAACACAGGAGTCGGTATCGCTCGATGTCCTGCTCGAACAAATCACAGGCACTCCCCTGCCCGTGCTGGCGCTGTTTGACTGGCTGCGCGGCGTGCAAACCACAGCTTCCGGTTGGCAAGCCCACCTGGGAGATATCGATCGGGGTCGGCTGGAGGCGAAACGCTACACGCCCACACCACGCGCCATCTTGCGTGTGACTTTTGAGCCATAAGAAGGTAAAAACTTAAAACGTGAAAGCCCTTTACGACGTTCCCGCACCCGCCAAGCTCAATTTGTTTCTACACATCACCGGGCGTCGGCCGGATGGCTATCACCTGCTGCAATCGGTTTTCATGCTGATTGACTGGTGCGACACACTGCATTTCGAGCGCCGCCCGCATGCGCAGATCAGCCGCGAAGATTTGGGTTCGGCCTTGCCGGCGGACGATTTGACGCTGCGTGCTGCCCGCGCGCTACAAGCCGCCACCGGCTGTACACAAGGCGCTCACCTGAGTGTGTTCAAGCGCATTCCGGCGCAAGCCGGCATGGGAGGAGGGTCGTCGGATGCCGCCTCCACCTTGCTCGCACTCAATCGGCTGTGGGGATTGAAGCTGGATTTGCCCGACCTCAGCCGTATCGGTTTGGCACTGGGCGCAGACGTGCCGTTTTTTTTATGCGGCCGGAACGCTTGGGCCGAAGGAATTGGTGAGAGAATCACGCCTCTTGAGAATGCAAGCCAGCTTCCGAAAGCGCGCTTTGTGGTAGTCAAACCCACAGCAGGACTGGATACGAAAAATATTTTTTCATCTCCTTCCTTAAAACGCAATTCTGACAGTGCTACAATCTTAGGCTTTACTGCAACACACTACGATTTTGGTCGTAACGACTTGCAGAGGGTAGCTCAGACACTGTGCCCCGACGTCACGCAAGCGCTGCAATGGCTTGCATCACACGGGTTGCATGGAAGAATGACCGGCTCTGGAAGTGCAGTGTTTGCAAAAATACCACAGGCTATTGATTTTCTTGACGCTCCACGCGAATGGCAAATCAAAGTATGTGAAAATCTAATGATTCACCCTCTGGCAGGCTGGGTCTAAGATAAAAGTTTTAGGTTGATTGTTTCGCAATCAACCTGTGTAGGGGAGTCGCCAAGTTGGTTAAGGCACTGGATTTTGATTCCAGCATGCGAAGGTTCGAGTCCTTCTTCCCCTGCCAAATTTTCTCGCGTACAAGCATTCATTTCAAATCGCTAAGACGCTCATGCAAGCCAATCATTCCGACTTCATGCTGTTCACCGGCAATGCCAATCCTGGCATGGCTGTTGAAATAGCACACCATCTGGGCATTTCGCTGGGCGCTGCCCATGTCGGGCGCTTTTCCGACGGTGAAGTCACCGTGGAAATCAACCAGAATGTTCGCGCTCGCGACGTTTTTGTGGTCCAGTCCACTTGCGCGCCGACCAACGAAAACTTGATGGAACTGCTGATCATGGTCGATGCGCTCAAGCGCGCTTCGGCTGAACGCATCAGCGCCGTCATCCCCTACTTTGGTTATGCCCGGCAAGACCGCCGTCCACGCTCTACCCGTGTGCCGATCACCGCCAAAGTGGTCGCTAACATGCTGCAAGCTGTCGGCGTCGCCCGCGTGCTGACCATGGACTTGCACGCCGACCAGATCCAGGGTTTCTTCGATATCCCGGTGGACAACATCTACGCCTCGCCGGTGCTGCTGGGTGATTTGCTGCAAAAAAACTACGATGACCTGATTGTGGTGTCGCCCGACGTCGGTGGTGTGGTGCGCGCACGCGCCCTCGCCAAACAGCTCAACTGCGATCTGGCCATCATTGACAAGCGCCGCCCCAAGGCCAATGTGTCTGAAGTGATGCACGTCATCGGTGAAATCGAAGGTCGCAACTGCGTGATCATGGATGACATGATCGACACTGCTGGCACGCTGGTCAAAGCAGCCGAGGTGCTCAAAGCACGTGGCGCCAAAAAAGTTTACGCCTACTGCACGCACCCGATTTTCTCTGGCCCGGCCATCGAGCGCCTGGAAGGTTCCTCGCTCGACGAAATCGTGGTCACCAACACCATCCCCCTGAGCGCCAGCGCACAAAGCTGCAGCAAGATTCGCCAACTGTCGGTGGCACCGCTGATCGCCGAGACGATCCAGCGCATTGCCCGGGGCGATTCGGTGATGAGTTTGTTCTCCGACCAGGACAACCTGTTTTAAGCTTACTAAAAGCTCATTAAGGTTTCCGGTCTGAGATAAAAGTCGGGCCTCCTTCGCGGAGGCCCTTTTACGTAACGAAGGTGACACTGGTCGCGGTGCCCTTTTTCTGGAGAATTTTATGAACTTCGTCGCTTTTGAGCGCGCTATGCAAGGTACGGGTGCGAGCCGCCGTCTGCGTAATTCGGGCCGCACGCCTGCCATCGTTTACGGTGGCTCGGCTGAGATCCAAACGGTTGAACTCGACCACAACACCCTGTGGCACGCCCTGAAGAAGGAAGCCTTCCACTCCAGCGTACTGGAAATGGAAATGAACGGCCAGACCAGCCAAGTGGTGCTGCGCAACGTGCAATACCACCCCTTCAAGCAGCTGGTGCTGCACGTGGACTTCCAGCGCGTGGACGACAAGACCAAGCTGCACCTGAAAGTGCCCGTGCACTACACCGGCGCTGACGAGTCCGTGGCGGTCAAGACCGACAACTGCACGATTACCACCATCGTCAACGAACTCAACGTGACCTGCATGCCATCCGAGCTGCCAGAGTTCATCACGGTGGATCTGAGCGGCCTGAAGAAGGGTTCTTCCGTGCACCTGAAGGACGTGAAGTTCCCGCGTGGCGTCACCCCTGTCGTGCGCGGCAGCAACAAAAACCCAGCGCTGATCTCCGTCATCGCACCGCTGGTCATCGTCGAAGCTGTGGCTGAAGTCGCTCCGGCTGCCAAGGGCAAGAAGAAGAAGTAATTCTTTCTAGCTGTGGTGGATCGCCGTGTGCGGTCTGCCCTGCTGGACAACGGCCCACCGCTTGCGCGCGTGTGCCGTTTTTTTTGCTGCTACGGATAATCACGTACATGATCAAACTGTTTGTCGGCCTGGGCAACCCCGGCCCGGAATATGAAGCTACCCGCCACAACGCCGGTTTTTGGTGGCTAGATGCGCTGGCGCGCGAGCTGAAAGTCACGCTGCAGCCCGAACGCGGCTATTGGGGCCTGGCAGCGCGTGCCACGGTGCAAGGCCAAGCGCTGTGGCTGCTGCAACCGCAAACCTTCATGAACCTGTCGGGCAAGTCGGTGTCGGCACTGGCACGCTTCTTCAAAATCGCCCCAGAAGAAATTCTGGTCATCCACGACGAGCTGGACATTGTCCCCGGCCAAGCCAAGCTCAAGCGCGGCGGCGGCCATGCCGGCCACAACGGCCTGCGCGACATCCACGCGCAACTGGGCTCATCCGATTACTGGCGCCTGCGCATTGGCATTGGCCACCCCGGCGACCGCGCCGATGTGGCCAACTGGGTGCTGAAGAAACCCGCGCCCGAGCAGCGCACGCTGATTGAAGACAGCATTGCCCACTCGATCAAAGCGTGGCCAGCGCTGCAAGCCGGCGACATGGACAAGGCGACGCTGCAAATCCACACCACTAAGCCACCGCGCCCGAAACCACCGCGTCCAGCGCCAGCGCCAACACCGCCTACAGACGCTGCCAACACGGACAGCGCCGTTTAATTACTATTTATTTAATAGCTACCAGCGCAATTATCTAAAGGGCTAGAGGCTGTTTTGATGCTTATTTAGCCTTGCTGGGATGCGGCAAACCGGCCTGCGCCTGCAGACGGTGAAATTTCTCCCACAAGGTCTCACGGCTCTCGACGTGATCGGGATTGACCGGAATGCACGACACCGGGCAAACCTCCATACACTGCGGCGCATCGAAGTGGCCGACACACTCGGTGCATTTCGCCGGGTCGATTTCATAGATGCTCTGGCCCAAGTAAATTGCCTGGTTCGGGCACTCGGGCTCGCAGACATCGCAGTTGATGCATTCGTCGGTGATCAGCAAGGCCATAACAAACTCTCCAAGGGGTCGCGCGCTTGCGCTTAGGCCGGCATTATCGGCGCCTGTCCACCCGCCAGCGCTGGGGCATCAGCCCACCCAGACAGCGGTGGGGCGATTTGCCGCTATGCTCTGCGCCCTCTCGCACCCGCCATTTTTGCTCTTGCCGTATGGGTTCTTTTCTCCTTCGACGCTTTGCCACCTTGCTGGTCACGCTGCTGTGTGCGTCTGCCGTGGTGTTTGTCGTGCTGGACGTGTTGCCCGGCAACGCCGCCCAAGTGCTGCTGGGGCCAGACGCTGCGCCCGAGGCGATCGCTGAATTGGCCATGCAACTGGGGCTGGACCAACCGGCTTGGCAGCGCTATGGCCAGTGGCTAGCCGGCCTGCTGCGCGGTAACTGGGGTAACAGCTACGCCTACGACTCGCCAGTGTGGGAGCTGATCAGCGAGCGCTTGCTGCTGACCGTGCCACTGGCGCTGATGGCGATGGCGCTGACCACGGTCTTGGCGCTGTCGGCGGGCCTGTATGCCGCCGCACGGCACCGCCGGGCGGGCGATGTGGGCGTGATGGTGCTGGCGCAAATTGGTATTGCCATTCCCAATTTTTGGTTCGCCATCTTGCTGATTCTGCTGTTTTCGGTGCAGCTGCAATGGTTTGCGGCGGGTGGCTTTCCGGGCTGGAGCGCGGACGAAGGGGGCGGCGTGGGGCTAGCGCTCAAAGCCTTGGTGCTACCCGCGCTGTCACTGGCGGTAGTGCAGGCGGCAATTTTGGCGCGTATCACCCGCTCCGCCGTGCTCGACGTGCTGCGCGAGGACTTCGTCCGCACCGCCCGCGCCAAAGGCTTGTCGCAGCGCGCCGCGCTGTGGCGCCATGTGCTGCGCAATGCGCTGATTCCGGTGGTCACGGTGATGGGCTTGCAGTTTGCCAACCTGCTGGCCGGCACCATCGTGGTCGAAAACGTGTTTTATCTGCCCGGGCTGGGGCGGCTGATTTTCCAGTCGATTGCCAACCGCGACCTGATCGTGGTGCGCAACTGCGTGATGCTGCTGGCGGCGATGGTGGTGGCGGTTAACTTTATCGTCGATATGCTATGCGCCGTGATCGACCCGCGTATCCAAGCGGGCGAGCGATGAAGAAAAAATTAGGCCATCCCAGCCTCCTCGTCGGCGCGCTGCTGGTGCTGCTGTTATTCGGCGCGGCCGGCTTGTCGTTTGTTTGGACGCCGTGGTCGCCCTACGAAATGGACTTGGCGCACAAGCTGCAAGCGCCGGGCGCACAGCACTGGCTGGGCACCGACGCCTTTGGCCGCGACGTCGCTTCGCTGCTGCTGGTCGGGGCGCGCAATACGATTTTGGTCGGCGTGCTTGCGGTCGGCATTGGTTTGAGCATCGGCACGGCGCTGGGCCTGCTGGCGGCAGCGCGGCGCGGTTGGGTCGAAGAACTGGTGATGCGCCTAGCCGACTTTACCTTTGCCTTTCCGGCGATTTTGTCGGCGATCTTGCTGACGGCGGCATTTGGCGCCGGCATTGTCAACGCCATCATTGCCATCGGCATTTTCAATATCCCGACATTTGCGCGGGTGGCGCGCGCCTCGGCCAATGCGGTGTGGGGGCGCGAATTTATCCTCGCGGCGCGGGCTTGTGGCAAAGGGCGCTGGCGCATCACGCTCGATCATGTGCTGCCCAACATCGCTTCGGTGCTGATCGTGCAGGCGACGATTCAATTTGCGCTGGCGATATTGGCCGAAGCTGCGCTGTCTTACCTTGGCCTCGGCACGCAGCCGCCGCAACCGTCATGGGGACGGATGTTGGCTGAAGCGCAAACATTAATGTTTCAAGCGCCGCTGCTGGCGGTGTGGCCGGGCGTGGCGATGGCGCTGGCCGTGCTCGGCCTGAACCTGCTGGGCGACGGGCTGCGCGACCTGCTCGACCCGCGCTTGTCCCGCTCCCGCTGAACCGTTAAGCCGATGAAAACCATGCCCCTGCTCGAAGTCACTGACCTGCACGTCCACCTGCCGACCCGGCGCGGCTGGGCGGCGGTGCTGCGCGGCATCAGCTTTACGCTGGAGTGCGGCGACACGCTGGGGCTGATTGGCGAATCGGGTAGTGGCAAATCCATGGCCGCGTTGGCGCTGATGGGGCTGCTGCCCGACGGCGCACGCACCAGCGGCAGCCTCCGGCTGAACGGCCAAGAGCTGCTCGGCCTGCCGGACAAAGCGCTGTGCCAAATCCGCGGCCAGCGTATCGCCATGGTGTTTCAGGAGCCGATGACGGCGCTGAATCCGCTGCACCGCATTGGCCACCAAGTCGCCGAGCCGCTGCGCCTGCACCGCGGCTTGTCGGCGCGCGCCGCTAAACAAGAGGCATTGGCACTGCTCGATCGGGTCGGTATTGCCGATGCGGCGCGGCGCATCGATGCCTATCCGCACCAGTTCTCCGGCGGCCAGCGCCAGCGCATCACCATCGCCATGGCGCTGGCCTGTGGGCCCGAAGTGCTGATTGCCGACGAGCCAACCACGGCGCTGGACGTGACCTTGCAACAACAAATTCTCGACCTGCTGGCCGAGTTGGTCACAGAGCGCCAAATGGCGCTGCTGCTGATCTCGCACGACCTGGGCGTGATGGCGCGCCAAGTGCGCCGCCTGCTAGTGATGTACGGCGGCAGCGTGGTCGAGAGCGGGCCGACGGCGGAGATTTTTCAGACGCTGGCCCACCCCTACACGCGCGGACTGTGGGCGGCGCGGCCGCGCTGGGGCGTGTCCTACCCACCCGGCCCGCGCCCGCCACTGCCGACGATTGCCGGCAGCGTGCCCGATTTGCTGGATTTGCCCGCAGGCTGCCCGTTTGCCGGGCGCTGCGCCTTCACGGCGCAGGCTTGCTACACCACCGTGCCACCGCCAACGCTGCTGGCCGACGGCCATGTGGTGCGCTGCTTGCGTTTGGATGCTATCGCCGCAATCGATAAAAATAAAAAATAATAGCTACTAGCGCACGTATCTAAAGGGCTAGAGGCCGATTTGACTCAAAAACTGCCGCCATGACTGACAACCTCCCCCCACTGCTGCAAGTGACCGACTTGGTGCGCCACTACCCGGTACCGCGCCAACGCCTGTGGGGCGCGCGCCAAGCGGTGGCGGCGCTGTGCGGCGTCAGCTTGCAAGTGACGGCGGGGCGCAGCTTGGGCATCGTCGGCGAATCGGGCTCGGGCAAATCGACACTGGCGCGGCTGGTGATGGCGCTGGACACCCCCACCTCGGGCACGGTTGAAGTGCTGGGGCGCAATCTGCACGCGCTGCCAGCGGCTGAACTGCGCCGAGCGCGGCGCGATTTTCAGATGGTGTTTCAAGACCCCTACGGCTCGCTCGACCCGCGCCAAAACGTGCTGACCATCGTCACCGAACCGCTGCAAGCGCAGCGAAAAACGACGCGCACTGAGCAGCAAACCCGCGCCGCTGAAGTGCTGGACCAAGTCGGCCTGCGCCGCAGCGATTTGGACAAATACCCGCACGAATTTTCTGGCGGCCAGCGCCAGCGCATTGCCCTGGCGCGCGCCCTGATTACCCGCCCGCGCCTCATCGTCGCCGACGAGCCAGTCAGCGCGCTGGACGTGTCGGTGCAGGCGCAGGTGCTCAACCTGCTGCAAGACCTGCAGCGCGACTGCGGCATCACCTATTTGCTCATCAGCCACGATTTGGCGGTGGTCAACCACCTGTGCGACGACGTGGCAGTGCTGTACCAAGGGCGCATCGTCGAACAAGGTGCGCCCGGCCAGCTGTTTACCAACGCGCAGCACCCGTACACGCAAGCGCTGGTGGCGGCGGTGCCGCACCTGTGACGCTGGCTCGCATAGTGTAAAAAGCCATTCACTTTTGGAGAACCCCACCCATGCTCAACCGCCGCACCCTTCTTGCCACTGGCGCCTTGGTCAGCACCCCGCTGGTCTGGCCCCTGAATGCTTTGGCGCAGAGCAAAAAAGACAGCCTCACGCTGGCCATTGCGCTGGAGCCGCCGGGCCTTGACCCCACCGCCAGCGCCGCCTCGTCGATTGGCGAAATCGTGCTCTACAACGTCTTTGAGACGCTGACCAAAATCAACGCCGACGGCAGCGTCTCGCCGCTGCTGGCCGAGAGCTGGGAGGTTTCGTCCGACCTCAAGACCACCACGCTGCGGCTGCGCAAAGGGGTACGGTTTCACAATGGCGAGCCGTTCAACGCGGCAGCGGTCAAGTTCTCGTTTGACCGTGCCGGCGGCGACAAAAGCACCAACAAAGACAAGCGCACTTTTGCCAATCTCAAGACGCAGGTGGTGGACGAGCACACCGTGGTCATCCTGAATGAAGAAATTGACCCCGAATTTTTGTTCATGCTCGGCCAAGCCACGGCCATCATCGTTGAGCCGAAAAGCGTCGCCACCAATGCCACCAAGCCGGTCGGCACCGGCCCATATACGCTGGCCAAGTGGAGTAAAGGTGCCTCCATCACGCTGCGCGCTTGGGACGGTTTTCGCCACGCCAGCAGCCTGCGCATTCGCCGCGCCACCTTCCGCTTTATTCCCGACCCGGCCGCCCAAGTGGCCGCGCTGCTGGCCGGTGACGTAGACGTTTTTCCGCGTGTCACGCCGCGCAGCGTGGCGCAGTTCAAGGCCCATCCGCGCTTTCAGGTACTGGTCAGCGGCTCGCGTGCCAAGACCATTCTGGCCATTAACAATGCCCGCAAGCCACTGAACGATGTGCGTGTGCGCCGGGCGATTGCCGCCGCCATCGACCGCAAAGCCGTCATCGACGGCGGCGGCGACGGCTATGGCGTGCCGATTGGCAGCCACTACGTGCCGGGCGCTTTTGGCTATGTCGATACCACCGGCATCAACCCCTATGACGTGGACAAAGCCAAGCAGCTGCTGGCCGATGCCGGCGTCAAACTGCCACTCACGCTGACCATGACGCTGCCGCCGACACCGTATGCGCGCCAAGGCGGCGAGGTGATTGCCGCGCAACTGGCCAAGGTCGGCATCATCGCCAAGCTGCAAAACGTCGAATGGGCGCAGTGGCTCAGCGCCACCTATGGCAAGAAGAACTACGACCTGACGCTGATCTCGCACGTCGAGCCGTTTGACCTGGGCAACTTTGCCAAGCCGGACTATTACTGGGGCTACCAGTCACCGCAGTTCAACGCGCTGTACGAAAAAATCCAGACCACCACCCGCCCCGCCGACCGCGCCCGCCTGCTGGGCGACGCACAACGTTTGCTGGCAGAAGACGCGGCCTGCGCCTTTCTGTACCAACCGCAATGGATCACGGTAGCCACTAAAAATCTCAAGGGACTGTGGAAAGACATGCCGATATTCGTCAACGATTTGGCGGCCTTGTCTTGGGTTTGACGCCTGAGTTAATTTTTTAAAATTAAAGGGTTAACCCTGTTATTGCAAAAGTTGCACTATTTATAGAATCGGTTGCACTTAAATTGCCAGAAGGTGCAACCCATGTCTACCGTCACGCTCGGCCTCAAGGTCGACGAAGCACTGCGCAGCCGCATCAAAGAGGCGGCCACCCAGCAAGGCCGCACGCCCCACTGGCTCATCAAACAAGCGGTATTGCAGTACGTCGATCAAATTGAACGTGGCTTGTTGCCGCTAGGAACCACCGGTGCAACCGCTGCCGACGAAGGCGACGCCGCCGCGCCCAGCGGTGATACCGTGGTGCAACCTTTTCTGGATTGGGCGCAAAGCGTATTGCCGCAAACCGAATTGCGCGCCGCCATCACCGCCGCCTGGCACCGCCCCGAGCCGCAATGCCTGCCGATGCTGATGGCCTTGGCGCACACCACCGATGCGGCGCAGCGCAGTGCCACACAAACGCTGGCTACCCGTTTGGTCGAAGGCTTGCGCAATAAAAAAGACACCGGCGGCGTTGAGGCGCTGGTGCAAGAGTTTTCGCTCTCCAGCCAAGAGGGCGTGGCGCTGATGTGCTTGGCCGAAGCGCTGCTGCGCATCCCCGACAACGCCACACGCGACGCGCTGATCCGCGACAAAATTAGCCATGGCGACTGGCATTCACACTTGGGCAACTCGCCCTCGATGTTTGTCAACGCGGCGGTGTGGGGGCTGATGCTGACCGGCAAGCTGACCTCGACCAGCAGCGAAAAAAGCCTGACCACCTCACTGACGCGCCTAATTGGCAAGGGCGGCGAGCCGCTGATTCGCCAAGGCGTGCACCGCGCCATGAAGTTGATGGGCGAGCAGTTTGTCACCGGGCAAACTATCGCCGAAGCGCTGGCCAACAGCCGCGCCCTGGAAAAAGCCGGCTTTCGCTACTCCTACGACATGCTGGGTGAAGCCGCCGTGACCGAGCAAGATGCGGCGCGCTATTTGGCCTCTTACGAGCAGGCCATCCACGCCATCGGCAAGGCCTCGCACGGGCGCGGCATCCATGAGGGGCCGGGCATTTCGGTCAAGCTGTCGGCGCTGCACCCGCGCTACAGCCGCGCCCAGCGCGAGCGCGTCATGGACGAATTGCTGCCCCGGTTGCTGCAACTGACGCAACTGGCGCGCCAATACGACATTGGCCTGAACATCGACGCCGAAGAAGCCGACCGGCTGGAGCTGTCGCTCGACCTGCTGGAGCGCCTGTGTTTTGACCCCAGCTTGCAAGGCTGGAACGGCATCGGTTTTGTGGTGCAGGCGTATCAAAAGCGCTGCCCGTTTGTCATTGACTACCTGATTGATTTGGCGCGGCGCAGCAGCCACCGGCTGATGATTCGACTGGTCAAAGGCGCGTATTGGGACAGCGAAATCAAGCGCGCGCAGCTCGACGGTCTGGAGGGCTACCCGGTCTACACGCGCAAGGTCTACACCGACGTGGCGTACCTGGCCTGCGCGCGCAAACTGCTGGCTGCGCCCGACGCCATCTACCCGCAATTTGCCACGCACAACGCGCAAACCGTTGCCTCCATCTACCAGATGGCGGGCAACAACTACTACAGCGGCCAGTACGAATTCCAGTGCCTGCACGGCATGGGCGAGCCGCTGTACGAGCAGGTCACCGGCGCCATCAGCGAGGGCAAACTGGCCAGGCCGTGTCGCATTTACGCCCCGGTCGGCACGCACGAAACGCTGCTGGCCTACTTGGTGCGCCGCCTGTTAGAGAACGGTGCCAACACCTCGTTTGTCAACCGCATTGGCGATGTCAACGTGCCGGTGTCTGAGCTGGTGACCGACCCGGTCACCGAAGCCCTGCAAATCCAAGCCCACAGCGGCGAACTGGGCGCACCGCACGCCGGCATTGCCCTGCCGCGCCAGCTGTTTGCCGACCTGGGCGTGCAGTCGCGGCCCAATTCCTCGGGCCTGAACTTGGCGCACGAGCAGCAATTGGCCTCCTTGGCGGTCGGCCTGCTGCGCAGCACGCAAACCCTGTACACCGCACCGGTGGCCGAGGCTGGCGCTGCGCCCATCACGTTCGACAACGCCGACGGTTGGCAGCTGGTGCTGAATCCGGCAGACACGCGCGACCCCGTGGGCTGGGTGCGCCCAGCTACGGCGCAGGACGTGGAGCAGGCGGTCAGCCGCGCCACCAACACCGCACAAATTTGGCACGGCACGCCGCCGCAAGAGCGCGCCGCCTGCCTGCAACGCGCCGCCGACCTGCTGGAGCAAGAGACGCAAAACCTGCTCGGCCTGATCGTGCGCGAGGCCGGCAAGTCGCTGCCCAACGCCATCGCCGAAGTGCGCGAGGCGGTGGACTTCTTGCGCTACTACGCTGCCCAAGTCGCGGCCACGTTTGACAACGCCACCCACCGCCCGCTGGGCGTGGTGCTGTGCATCAGCCCGTGGAACTTTCCGCTGGCAATTTTTGCCGGCCAAGTCGCGGCTGCACTGGCCAGCGGCAATTGCGTGCTGGCCAAACCAGCCGAACAAACCCCGCTGGTCGCCGCGCAGATGGTGAAAATTTTGCACAGTGCTGGCGTACCGACGGGTGCCGTGCAACTGCTGCCGGGTGACGGCGAAAGCGTCGGCGCGGCGCTGGTAGCGCACCCGCAAGTGGCCGGCGTGCTGTTTACCGGCTCGACCGAAGTCGCGCGCCTGATTGCGCACAAGCTGGCGCAGCGCCTGAGCCCGCAGGGCCAGAGCATTCCGCTGATTGCCGAAACCGGCGGGCAAAACGCGCTGGTGGCCGACTCGTCGGCACTGGCCGAACAACTGGTCGGCGACGTGCTGGCCTCGGCGTTTGATTCGGCGGGTCAGCGCTGCTCGGCGCTGCGCCTGCTGTGCCTGCAAGAAGAAGGCGCTGACCGCGTCATCGAGATGGTGCGTTTGGCGATGGGCGAGTGGGTCATGGGCAACCCCGACAAGATGCACACCGACATAGGCCCAGTGATTGACGACAACGCCCGCGCGCAAATTGAGCAGCACATTGCGCAACTGCAAGCCCAAGGCCAGCGCGTGACGCGCATGGCGCGCGACGAAAGCGCCGGCCAAGGCCATTTCGTCATGCCGACGATGATTGAAATTGATAGCATCGAGCGCTTGCAGCGTGAGGTGTTTGGCCCGGTTTTGCATGTCTTGCGCTACCGCCGCGAGGATTTGCCGCAGGTGCTGGACGCCATCAACGCCACCGGCTATGGCCTGACGTTTGGCGTGCACAGCCGCATTGACGAAACCATTACCCAAGTCACGCGCCAAGTGCAGGCCGGCAATATCTACGTCAACCGCAACGTGATTGGCGCTGTCGTCGGCGTGCAGCCGTTTGGCGGCATGGGCCTGTCGGGCACTGGCCCCAAAGCCGGCGGGCCACTGTACCTGTACCGCCTGCTGCAAACCTGCACGGCGCAGGGCAATGCGGCGCTGTCGGCTTTGCCCGCCATGCCGATCAACCGCAGCATTTCCCCAGTGCCCACGCCCCAGCCGAGCGACATCGCACCGCTGCGCGCGCTGCACAGCCTGATTGCCGCGTTGCAGGGCCAAGCCTTTGCTGCCCTGCCCGGCTGGTACAGCAGCGGCGATGCCGCGCACACGCTGGCCGCGTGCCAAAGCTATGCGGCGCACAGCGTGCTGGGACAAATCTTCACTCTGCCCGGCCCGACCGGTGAGACCAACCGCTACCAGTTGCTGCCGCGCGGCGCGGTGTGGGCGCAGCCACACACTGCCGTCGGCCTGCTGCACCAGCTGGCGGCGGCGCTGGCCAGCGGCAACCCGCTGTGGCTGGCACCGCCCGCCGCCAACAGCCCGGTGGCGCAAGCGCTGGCCGCACTGCCCGCCGAAGTATTGGCCTATGTCGAGCAACGCGACCGCGCGCAGATTTTGGAGGCCGCACCCTTGGGCGCGCTGCTGTTTGAAGGCGACGGTGACGCATTGCAACGGCTGGCAGCGCAAATGGCGCAGCGCCCCGGTGCGCTGCTGCGCATCGAAAGCCTGAGCAGCACACAACTGGCCGATGGCACGCTGTACGACGTCAGCGCGCTGCTGCACGAGCAAAGCATCAGCACCAACACGGCAGCCGCTGGCGGCAATGCACAACTCATGACCATGGGTTAAGCGTTTTCCCCAGCCCGCGTTACTGCTCTACCGCCTCACACTTCCCGTCCGGCAAACCGGCTCCGCGCGCTGCCGACACCGCAGCGCGCGCCCGCTTGTCCTCCTCCCACCACCACGAGAGACTTTCATGAACTTCACCGATCCCACTGTGATCATGTTCAGCATTTACCTGTTTGCCATGCTGTTCATCGGTTTTCTAGGCTATCGCAGCACCAACAACCTCGACGACTACATTTTGGGCGGCCGCAGTCTGGGCAGCTTCGTCACCGCGCTGTCTGCTGGCGCGTCGGACATGAGCGGCTGGCTGCTGATGGGCCTGCCCGGCGCGGTCTATTTGTCCGGCCTGAGCGAGGCCTGGATTGGCGTCGGTCTGGTGATGGGCGCGTATTTGAATTGGCGCTTTGTCGCGGCCCGTTTGCGCCTGTACACCGAGCGCTCGGGCAACGCCCTGACGCTGCCCGACTTCTTTGCCAACCGTTTCGAAGACAACGCCAAGTTGCTGCGCGTGCTGACCACGCTGGTGATTTTGGTGTTCTTCACCATCTACTGCGCCTCGGGCGTGGTGGCCGGCGCGCGCCTGTTCGAGAATATGTTTGGTATGCCCTACCAAACCGCCCTGTGGGTCGGCGCGGCTTGCACCATCTCTTATGTGTTTATTGGTGGCTTTTTGGCCGTCAGCTGGACGGACACCATCCAGGCCTCGCTGATGATTACCGCGCTGATCGTAGCTCCGGTGGTCGGCTATTTGGCCGTCACCAATGGTCTGGAGCCGCAGCAATCGTTCACGGCCCTGATGGAGCCGGCCAAGCTGGACATGATGCGCGGCGCCTCGTTTGTCGGCATCGTGTCCTTGCTGGCGTGGGGCTTGGGCTACTTTGGCCAGCCGCACATTTTGGTGCGCTTTATGGCGGCTGAATCGGCAGCCATCATTCCGGCGGCACGCCGTATCAGCATGACGTGGATGATTTTGTGCCTGGCAGGCGCGGTGGCGGTCGGCTTTGTCGGCATTCCGTACTTTTTGACGCACAGCGGTGGTGCGTTAGCGGTGAACGCCAACTCGGAAACCGTGTTCATCGAAATGGCCAAACAGCTGTTCAACCCGTGGGTGGCCGGTCTGTTGCTGGCGGCTATTTTGGCGGCGGTGATGAGCACCTTGTCGTGCCAATTGCTGGTGTGCTCTAGCGCGCTGACCGAAGACATCTACCGCACCTTCTTGCGCAAAAACGCCAGCCAGACCGAATTGGTGTGGGTCGGCCGTGCCATGGTGATGATGATTGCGCTGGTGGCGATCGCCATTGCCAGCAACCCCGAGTCGAAAGTGCTGGGCATGGTCAGCTACGCATGGGCCGGTTTTGGCGCGGCGTTTGGCCCGGTGGTTATTTTGTCGCTGTTCTGGTCGCGCATGACGCGCAACGGCGCACTGGCCGGCATCTTGGTCGGCGCGGTCACGGTGGTGGTTTGGAAAAACTACATCGGCTTGGGCTTGTACGAAATCGTGCCCGGCTTTGTGTTGGCGACTTTGGCCGCCGTGGTGGTCAGCCGCATGGGCCAGCTGTCCAAGACCATGCTGAAAAAGCACAGCGAAGTAGACGCCGAAGTGCTGGCACTAGGACTATAAAAAGATAGCTGCTAGCGCACGTCTTTAAAGGGTTTAAGAGTGTTTTAACTCTCAAATCCTTTAAATTAAAGCGCTAGCAGCTATTGATTTAATAGCCCCATCAACGCTCTACGGCCAGTAGGCGCAAGGCCAGACCGAGAAACACCAAGCCAGCGGCGCGGTTGAGCCACTTTTGCGCCCGCGCCGAGCCTTGCAACAAGGCACCAAACGCGCCCGAAAAGCAGGCAATCGCGCCAAACACCAGCAGCGACGCCAGCATAAAAATGAGGCCCAGCAGCATGATTTGCAACGCCATACTGCCGCGCGCCGGCTCGGCAAACTGCGGCAAAAAAGCCAAGAAAAACACCAGCACTTTGGGGTTGGTCAAATTCATCACCACCCCGCGCCCGACCATGCGCGCGGCGTTGGTGGTCGGCGTCGCGGGCGCAGCGGTATCAACGTCCGCCGCCTGATTCACCGACACCGGCGCACGCAATGCTTGCCAAGCCAACCACGCCAAATACGCCGCGCCGCCGCTCTTGAGCAAGGTAAACGCCAGCGCCGACGCGGCAAATACCGCCGCCAGTCCCAGCGCCACCGCCGCCGTCTGCACGCACAAGCCCAAACACAGGCCGACCACCACGCACATCCCGGCACGCCAGCCACGCTGCGCCGACTGCAGCAGCACAAAAATATTGTCCGGGCCGGGCGTCAGCGCCAGCAGCAGCGAGACGCCAAAGAACGCCAGCAAGGTGTCGTAGGAAAGCATGGGGAAAGTGTGCAATGAAAGCGAACAACAAAAAACCGCAGCGCACTCAAGGTGGGCTGCGGTCTGAAAAAATGCGGGCGCGTCAGACAGGCTTCAGGCGCGGCCCATGACGGAGGCGGTGGCCATCAACTCTTCCAGCAGCGCAAACGACACTTTGCCGGACACGGCGTAGGGGTCGAGCTCGGGCTTTTCGGAGTATTTGAGCAAGATGGAATGGTTGAGCTTGGACAGATTTACCTGGCCCATCGTCCAACCACCAAAGCGGCGTTCGGCAATTTCTTCGTAGCTCAGCAGCTCAACATTCTTGTGACGCGGGTCGCGCTGGATGTGGCCGTACAGCTCGTTGACGGCCGAACGCCCGCCTTCGATGGCCTGCAAAAAGATGCCGCCGCCATAGCACAGGATGCCGGTGATGCCGCAGGGCGGGTTGTGCTGGCGCGACTGCGTCAGGATGGCTTCAATGGCGGTGGGCGAAGGGTCCACCGCGCGGCTGGCGTACAGCAGGCGTACCAACATGGTCAGTTTCTTCCGGGGATGAGTGACAAAAATTCGCGGCGCAGGTTGGGGTCTTTCAAAAAGACACCGCGCATGACGGAGTTGAGCATCTTGCTATCGAGCTCGCGCACACCGCGCCACGACATACAAAAGTGGCTGGCTTCCATGACGATGGCCAAGCCATCGGGCTGGGTCATTTCCATGATCAGGTCCGCCAGTTGCACCACCGCTTCTTCCTGGATTTGCGGGCGGCCCATGATCCAATCGACCAAGCGCGCGTATTTGGACAGGCCAATCACGTTGGTGTGTTCGTTGGGCATCACGCCAATCCAAATTTTGCCCATCACCGGGCAGAAATGGTGGCTGCAAGCGCTGCGCACGGTGAGCGGGCCGACGATCATCAGCTCGTTGAGGTGCTCGGCGTTGGGGAATTCGGTGATGGCGGGCGGCGGCACGTAGCGGCCGTTGAACACCTCATTCACATACATCTTGGCGACACGGCGCGCCGTGTTCTGCGTGTTGTGGTCGCCCTCGGTGTGGATGACCAGGCTGTCGAGCACGCCCTGCATCTTGATTTCGACTTCATCGAGCAGCAGGTCGAGTTCGCCCGGCTCGATGAACTCGGCAATGTTATCGTTGGCGTTAAAGCGCTTGCGCGCAGCCGTGAGGCGCTCACGGATCTTGACGGAAACAGGCGTTCCCTCGTCGCTGGTGGCAGGATGCATGTCGGCAGCAAGTGATCTGAACATGCCACCATCGTACCAGCGAACCACATTTCGCAGGTTACAAGGGCTTTTGCCATCTAACGCATATACAGCGAGCGCTGATAGCTATTAAAAATATAGTAAAAGACCCGCACTCAGTAACTTTTTCCAGCCACCCACAGGGCGGTGCGCATGATGCCAAAGGCCGCCCAATCCAGCGCGCGCTGGCGCCAAGGACGCAAGGCATAGCTGGCCGGATCGAGCAGGCGTCCGGCGCGGTCCATGGCCTGCACCAGCCGCTGGCGCAAATCCTGCGCAAAGCCGGCATCTTCAATCACCACATTGGCCTCGCGCGCCAGCAGCAGCGACAGCGGGTCCAAGTTGGACGAGCCTACTGTGGCCCAGGGGCGAGACGTCTGGGCGTCCATGACGGCCACCTTGGCGTGCAAGAAACTCGGTGCGTACTCATGAATTTCCACCCCTGCGGCCAGCAGCGCGCCATACACCGGCCGTGCGGCGTGGTACTGCATGAAGTATTCGTAGCGCCCCTGCAGCAGCAGGCGCACGCGCACGCCGCGCTGCGCCGCCAGCACCAGGGCTCGGCGCAGCTTGCGTCCGGGCACAAAGTAGGCATTGGCAATGATGATTTCTTCGCGTGCCAGACCGACCGCACGCAGGTAGGATTTTTCAATCCGGGTGCGGTCGCGCAGGTTGTCGCGCAGCACCAACGCAGCGCGCATACCGCTGGCGGCCTTGCGCCCGGCACGCTGCGCAGCGCTAGCCACACTGGCGGCGCGCAACGAGCGCAGTGCACTACTGAGGTGGTGGTGGCGGATCTCGCTGACGGCCTGGATGCGCCGCCACACCTTCTCCATGGCATCGCTGGCCTGGCTGGCCAAGCGGCCGCTGGCCTGCACGGCAAAATCAAAACGTGGCGCTTCCAGCGCGCCGTAGTTGGGATCGTAAAAATCGTCCAGTACGTTGATGCCGCCGCAAAACAGCACTTGGCGATCGACCACGCACAGCTTGCGGTGCAGGCGCTGCCAGCGCTGTGGCAGCAGCAGCCCCAGCGGCCCGAGGGGCGAATACACGCGGTATTGCACACCGGCGGTCTGAAAACGCTCGGCCCATGCTGGCGGCAAGGGTGCAGTGCCAAAGCCGTCCACCAGCACACAGGTGTGTACGCCGCGCTGCGCCGCGTGTACCAGCGCCTCGGCCACATCCGCGCCAGCGCCGGTCAAGTCAAAAATATAGGTTTCCAACTGGATGGCGACACGGGCCTCATCGATGGCCCGGATCAGCGCCGGAAACAGCTCCACGGTTCCCTGCAGCAGTTGTACGCAGTGCCCATCTCCCAGGTTGAGGCCTTTTTTCAAATGTGTGTCCTTGTTGTGCCATGCGGCGGGCACTGCAACATGGCAGTCCCTGCCCCCAAAGCTACACCCGAAACTCGGCGATCAACGGCAGGTGGTCGGACATGCGCCACCAGATGCGTCCACGCGGCACTTTCAGGCCCAGCGGCGTCAGGCCACGCACATAAATATGGTCCAACTGCACCAGCGGCAGACGCGCCGGGTAGGTCAGCGCCTGCGTGGCGTCGAACTCGATCAGGCCAAAACGCGCCAGGGCGGTCTTGATCTGCAGACCCCAATCGTTGAAGTCGCCGGCGACGATGAGCGGCGCATTTTCCGGAATTTCACGCTCAATGAACTGGCGAATGCGCTGCACCTGGCGCACCCGGCTGCCGGCAATCAGCCCCAGATGCACCACGATGACGTGCACATGCTTGCCCTGCAAATCGACCTGCACATGCAGCAGGCCGCGCTGCTCAAAGCGGTGGTCAGATATGTCCTCGTGCTGGTGGCCGATGACCGGCCAGCGCGTCAGCAGGGCGTTGCCGTGCTCGCCGTGTTTGGTAAAGGCATTGGTGCGGTACACCGACGAATAGCCTTCCGGGGCTAAAAATTCAGCCTGGGACACGTCGGGCCAGCGCTTGAAATACAGCGCCTCGCTGCGGTTCATCTTGCGCACTTCCTGCAGGCAGACGATGTCGGCATCGAGCTGCTCGACGGCGTGGCCCAGGTTGTGGATTTCCAAGCGACGCGCCGGGCCAATACCCGACACGCCTTTATGGATGTTGTAAGTAGCGACCCGCAGAATGCCGGAGTCATTGAGCAGAGTGGTCATCGTGGAACAAATTGTGGCAGTAACAGGATAGCCTCGGCATTCGAGGATGAAAAACAGCGATCTGCCGCCTCCCGCCAGGGCCACCAGCCACACGCCGTGTGTTCGCGCGGATTCAAAGTGATGGGGGTTTGGTCGGGCACTTGCAGGCTCAGCAGATGCTCCGTGTTGTACAGCACCCCGGGCGCATAGCGCGTCAGCCATTGCGGATAGATGGCGTAGACATTCTCCAAGTGCCAGTCGATCAGCACATGGCCCGGTGCCGTGGCGTCGATGCCGGTTTCTTCCTGCACTTCGCGCAGCGCCGTCGTCTGCCACGCCTCCGCCAGTGTGTCCTTGCTGCCCGTCACCGACTGCCAGAACACCGACCCATCGGGCGCCGGGTCGGTACGCCGAATCAATAAAACCTCCAACGCCCCAGTGTGGATGACCACCAGCACGGACTGGGGAATTTTGTAGTTTTTATTCCCCAATGCCATGGTTATTCCTTGCTAAAGAAAGGGCGCCCGAAGGCGCCCAGTTGCTTCATCCAAACCGGCAACCGCCCCTCAGACAGGCTTCACCGCATCCAGGTTACGCAAGCGGATGTGCAGCTCGCGCAGCTGCTTTTCGTCCACTGGCGATGGTGCTTGCGTCAACAGGCACTGGGCGCGCTGGGTTTTCGGGAAGGCGATCACGTCGCGGATCGACTCGGCGCCGGTCATCATGGTGACGATGCGGTCCAGACCAAAGGCCAAGCCGCCGTGCGGGGGCGCGCCGTATTGCAGCGCGTCCAGCAGGAAGCCAAACTTTTGCTGTGCGTCTTCGGGCGTGATCTTGAGCGCATCGAACACTTTTCGCTGCACGTCAGCACGGTGGATACGCACCGAGCCGCCGCCCATTTCCCAGCCGTTCAAGACCATGTCGTAGCCCTTGGAGATGCACTTCTCCGGGGCGGTGACCATGTAGTCTTCGTGGCCGTCTTTGGGCGCGGTGAAGGGGTGGTGCACAGCCACCCAGCGGTCGTTTTCTTCGTCGTGCTCGAACATCGGAAAGTCCACCACCCACAGCGGTGCCCAGCGGTCTTCAAACAGGCCGTGTTTCTTACCGAACTCGCTGTGGCCGATCTTGATGCGCAGCGCGCCAATAGCGTCGTTGACGATTTTTTCTTTGTCGGCACCAAAGAACAGCAGGTCGCCGTTTTGTGCGCCGGTGCGCTCCAACACTTCGGTCAACACGCTGTCTTGGATGTTTTTGACGATGGGCGACTGCAAGCCGTCACGGCCCTTGCTCAGGTCGTTGACCTTGATGTAAGCCAAGCCTTTGGCGCCGTAGATTTTGACGAACTCGGTGTAGGCATCGATCTCGCTGCGCGACAGGCCGCTGCCTTCGACCGCACCACCGGGCACGCGCAGGGCGACGACGCGGCCATTCTTCATGTTGGCGGCACCGGCAAACACCTTGAAGTCCACCGCCTTCATCACTTCGGTCAGCTCGGTGAATTCGAGCTTGACGCGCAGGTCGGGCTTGTCCGAGCCAAAGCGGTGCGCCGCGTCTTGGTAGGTCATGACCGGGAAATCACCCAAGTCCACGTTGAGCGTGTTCTGGAACACGGTCTTGATCATGTCTTGCGTCAGATCGCGGATTTCTTGCTCGTCCATGAACGAGGTTTCAATATCGATCTGCGTAAATTCAGGCTGGCGATCAGCGCGCAGGTCTTCATCGCGGAAGCACTTGGTGATTTGGTAGTAGCGGTCAAAGCCGGCCACCATCAGCAGTTGCTTGAACAACTGGGGCGACTGCGGCAGCGCAAAAAACTGGCCGTCGTGCACGCGGCTGGGCACCAAATAATCACGCGCGCCTTCGGGCGTGCTTTTGGTGAGCATCGGCGTTTCGATGTCGATAAAGCCGCTGATGTCAAGGAACTTGCGCACCTCCATCGCCACTTTGTAGCGCAGCTTCAGGTTGTTTTGCATGTACGGGCGGCGCAGGTCCAGCACACGGTGCGTCAGGCGCGTCGTCTCCGACAGGTTGTCTTCGTCGATCTGGAACGGCGGCGTGACCGAGGCGTTCAGCACGTTCAACTCGTGGCACAGCACTTCAATTTTGCCGCTGGGCAGATTGTCGTTGGTGGTACCTTCAGGACGGGCGCGCACCAAGCCTTTGACCTGCACGCAAAACTCGTTGCGCACGTCTTCGGCGATTTTGAACATCTCGGCGCGATCGGGGTCGCAGACGATTTGCACTGAGCCTTCGCGGTCGCGCAGGTCGATAAAAATAACACCGCCATGGTCGCGGCGGCGGTTAACCCAGCCCGACAGGGTGACGGTTTGGCCCAACAGGGCTTCGGTGACAAGACCGCAATAGTGGGAACGCATAGCCATGGCAGATTTCTGGCGCCGTTGTCGGCGCAAAGGGATAAAAAAAGATTAACGGGAAGCGGCCAGCAACGGATCGCTGGGAACCACCACTCCCATGGAAACGATATAGCGCAGGGCAGCATCGACGCTCATTTCCAGCTCGACGCACTCGCTCTTGCGCACCATCACAAAATAACCGCCCGTCGGATTGGGCGTGGTCGGCACGTAGACGCTGACGAATTCATCACGCAAGTAAGCGGCGACTTCACCATTGGGCGCCCCCGTGATGAAAGCCACCGTCCAGACGCCTTCGCGCGGCCACTGCACCAGCACGGCAGTGCGAAAGGCGTTGCCGCTCTCGGAAAATACGGTATCTGAGACCTGCTTGACGCTGGAATAAATCGAGCGCACCACCGGAATGCGGCTGACCAAAGCGTCGCCCCACTGCACCAGTTTGCGGCCGGCAAAATTGCTCGCCGTAGCGCCCACCACCAACAGAATCAGCAAAGTCAGCAGCACGCCAAAGCCGGGAATATGAAAACCCAGCAGCTTGTCCGGGTGCCAGGCGCCCGGCAGGATCAGCAAGGTCTGGTCGAGCAGACCAACGATCCAGTTGAGCACGGCGATAGTGATCGCTCCGGGAACGATCACCAGCAATCCGGTAAACAGCCATTTGCGAAAGTGCGCCATGCAAAAACCGGGTGTAGTCAGCTGGCGCTGGGGGCCGCAGAGGCAGCGGGCGCAGCAGCGGCTGCCGCTGGGGCGGCGGTGCTGGCAGGCGCGTCCTTGGCCGCAGCCGGGGCAGCAATCTGGCTGTCACTGGCGGCAGCTGGCGCATCAGTAGCGCCAGACGCGGGCGCGGCACCGGCGCCGCTGTTGCCGCCGCGAAAATCGGTGACGTACCAACCCGAGCCCTTGAGCTGAAAGCCGGCGGCCGTCAGCTGCTTGGTGAAGGTCTCGGCACCACATTCGGGGCAGGTGGTCAGCGGATCGGCGGACATTTTTTGCAGCACATCCTTGGCATGGCCACAGGAGCCGCATTTGTAGGCGTATATAGGCATGTCGTTCCAGGCGATAAAGCAAAACCTCAAATTATAGGCGGCTGCTCCCCTTCCAGCTGGCTGCAGCCGGCGCCGCTCAGGCCACCGTGCTTTTGTAGTGGTGCACATGGCCTTTGTGGTCGGTTGCCCACTGCGGTAGCAGCGAGCCCGCCACCATGCCCAGCAGAGCAGCCAGCACGCCGGCCAGTTGCTGCGGAAACGCCTGCGACAGCACCGGCAGGGCGGCAAACAGCAGCCATACGCCCAGGCCCAGCAGCACAGCGGACAAGGCGCCCTGGGTAGTGGCCCGCTCCCAATACAGACCAAACACCAGCGGCACAAACGCCCCCACCAACGGCACCTGGTAGGCGCCCGAGACCATTTCGTAAATCGACGTACCTTGCATGGTGATGGCATACACCAGCACGATGGCCGTAAACACCACCACCGAAATGCGCATGGCCTTGAGCGTCGCCGCGTCGCTCATGCCGGGGCGCAGGTTGCGCAGCATGTTTTCGACAAACGTGGTCGATGGCGCCAGCAGCGTGGCCGAGGCGGTGGACATGATGGCCGACAACAGCGCGCCAAAAAAGGCAATCTGCAAGGCCAGCGGCATCCGCTCCATCACCAGCGTCGGCAGCACTTTTTGCGGGTCGTCGCTGAGCAGCTGTTGCGCCGTCTCTGGCATGACGATGACCGCCGCAGTGACAACAAACATCGGCACAAAAGCAAACAGCAGGTACAACAGACCGCCGATGACCGGGCCAATCCGTGCGGTGCGCGCGCTGTCGGACGACATCACGCGCTGGAACACGTCCTGCTGTGGAATCGAGCCCAGCATCATGGTGATGGCGGCAGCGAAGAAAAACGTCCACTCCTTCACGCCCCCATTGACGGGGAAAAAGCGAAACTTGCCCTCGCGCGCGGCAAAATCGATCACCTTGCCAGCGCCACCCGCCAGGTCAGCGGCAAACCAGGCGATCAAGGCCAGTCCGACCACAATCACGATCATCTGCACGAAATCGGTCATGGCCACCGACCACATACCGCCGTACAAGGTGTAAACCAGCACCACCACGGTGCCGAGCACCATGCCGACAGTGACCGGCAGTGCGCCTTGCGTGATCAGGTTGAATACCAGACCCAGGGCGGTGATTTGCGCCGCCACCCAGCCCAGGTAACTGAAAATAATGATGCCCGAGCACACCACTTCGACCGTGCGACCAAAGCGCTGGCGGTAGTAATCACCCAAGGTGATGAGGTTCTTCTGGTACAGGCGGTAGGCAAAAAACAACCCGACCAGCACCAGGCACATCGAGGCACCAAACGGGTCTTCGACCACCTCGCTCAAGCCGCCCCCGATAAACCGTGCCGACACCCCCAGCACCAGCTCCGAGCCAAACCAGGTGGCAAAGGTGGTGGCAATCACCACCGCCAGCGGCAGACTGCGCCCGGCCACCGCATAGTCGGCCGTGTTGTGCACGCGCGTGGACGCGTACAAGCCGATGACCACTGAGGCCAGGAGATACAGGACGATAAAAGCAACCAACATCCTCGCCTCCGGCTAGAAAATCTGCACCCGTACCACCCACTGCATCACCAACAAGCCCAGTACAAAACCGACACCGCCATACACCAAACTTTGCAACAATTGATTGGTACGTTTTTGCTCTTTTAGCAATTCGCGCAGCTCGCGCTGCTGTTGCTGCACTGGCTGGCGACTCAGGTAGCCGTGCAGCAGGCGCGGCAACTCGGGCAGTAATTTAGCGTAGTGCGGCGCCTCGGCCTTGAACTCGCGCAGCAGGCGCCGTGGCCCCATTTGATCGAGCATCCAGGTCTCTAAAAACGGCTTGGCGGTGCTCCACAAATCCAGCTCCGGGTCGAGCTGGCGACCGAGACCTTCGATATTGAGCAGGGTTTTTTGCAGCAACACCAGCTGCGGCTGGATCTCGACCTGAAAGCGCCGCGAGGTCTGAAACAAGCGCATCAGCACCATACCGAGCGAGATTTCTTTCAAAGGCCGGTCAAAGTATGGCTCGCACACCGTGCGAATCGCCGACTCCAGATCGTTCACCCGCGTCTCGGGTGGTACCCAGCCGCTTTCAATGTGCAGCTCGGCCACACGCTTGTAATCGCGCCGGAAGAACGCCACGAAGTTCTGCGCCAGATATTCCTTGTCCGACTCGGTGAGCGTGCCGACGATGCCAAAGTCCAGCGAGATATAGCGGCCAAACGTCGCCGGCGCCAGACTGACCTGGATATTGCCAGGGTGCATGTCCGCATGAAAAAAGCCGTCGCGAAACACCTGCGTGAAAAAAATCGTCACGCCATCGCGTGCCAGCTTGGGGATGTCCACGCCGGCCGCGCGCAAGCGCTCCACCTGGCTGATGGGCACGCCGTTCATGCGCTCCATCACCATCACCTCGGGGTGGCAAAAATCCCAGTGAATGATCGGAATCTCCACCAGATCGAGGCCTTCCATATTGCGCCGCAGCTGCGCCGCGTTGGCGGCCTCGCGCACCAGGTCCAGCTCGTCGTGCAGGTAGGTATCGAACTCGGCCACCACCTCGCGCGGTTTCAGGCGCTTGCCGTCGGCCGACAAACTATCCACCCAGCCGGCCATCATGCGCATCAGGCTCAGGTCTTTGTCGATCACCGGCAACATCCCTGGGCGCAGCACCTTCACCGCCACCTCATGCAACTGGCCATGGCGATCCCGCAGGGTGGCAAAGTGGACTTGGGCAATCGAGGCGCTGGCCACCGGCACCTGCTCGAACGAGACAAAAATCTCCTCCACCCGACGACCAAAGGCGCGCTCAATGGTGGCCACGGCAATGGCCGAGTCAAACGGCGGCACACGGTCTTGCAGCAGCGCCAGCTCGTCGGCAATGTCGGGCGGCATCAGGTCGCGCCGGGTCGAAAGCACCTGGCCAAATTTGACAAAAATGGGGCCCAGCCGCTCCAGTGCCTCGCGCAAGCGCTGGCCGCGCGGCGCCTCCAGATTGCGCCCCACCGACACCACCCGGGCCAGCGCGTGCAACCAAGGGCGCTGAAAACTGTTCAATACCAAGCCATCCAGGCCGTAGCGCAGCACCACCCAGACAATGGTGGCACCCCGAAAAAATCGTTTCATGGCGCTTTCCGCTCGTGCTCGGTAATCGGACCGACGACGGGGTATTCGTTCCGCATAGCGGTAGAAGCGTGGGCTGCAGGCGCGACGCGCGCGCCGACAAACTGGCGCAGTGCCTGGGCTGCGCGCTGCGCCACGGCTGTCAGGGTGTGCGCCGGCACATCGCCCACCAGCCGCGCCAAATCTTCTTCGGCCTCCCAGCGCACGTTATCGGCCAGCCACTGCAGGTCGGCGGCCAACTGCACATCGCCTTCAATGCGCACCGTGGGCTTATCGCCGCGCAGCGCGGTCTGGGCCAAATCCAGGGGCGAAGTCTGCGTGGCCTGCAAACGCAGATCCGGCACGGCAAATTCAGGTGCCAAATCAAACAAGCCCGCCGGCGTCACCAGCAGCGCCATAGAGAAGCCACGCCACTGGATGCGCGCCACGCGGCCTTGCTGGCGGCGCAAGCGCTCGGTGGCAGCGCTCTCCTGCATCAGCACATGGTTCAAAAACAGCACCACGCGGCGCTGCGTCTCGTGTACCAGCCAAGGCGGCGGCTGCAACTTGCTCAAAAGCCACTGCGGCGGTGGTGGAACGGCGGCCAGGCGCTCAAAAGCGCGGCCAAGAAAAGAAAAAGGGGACTGTGTTGCCATAGTCCTCGATTATTCCCCGAACTGCGCGCGCAGCGCTGTTGGCCTGTCTTATTGCAGGGCTTGCACCCCAGCCACGAGCCAGCCGCTGGTGCCGGTCTTGGCTTTGGTCATGTTCCACACTTCGCGGAACGGGCTCGGGCCAGACGAGGGCTCTTCGCGGATCATGCCGGAGAACTCGACGCTGGCCATGTAGGCCTCGCCCAAGTCCTCAATGCCCAGCAACTGGGCTTCAATCATCAGCACCTCGGTATGGTTGGGCTGGTCGCCACGGTGCGACTCGCGCTCGGCCAACTGGGCGCGGATTTCAGTCAACATGCCATCGGTCATCATCGAACGCAACATCGTTACATCCGAGCGATCCCAGGCCGACTGCAGCGTGGCAAAGTTGCGTTTAGCGGCTTCAATGAAGCCGACGGTGTCAAAGCCTTCTGGAATGCCCCAGTTTTGCGAGCCCGCCAACGCCGAGCCAATCATCGAGCCACCGGTGGCCGACTTGCTGCCATCAAAGGCCGTACTGCTGCGCTCCCATGGACGGGCCGAAGCATCGTTGCCGACCTTGTCCGGGCTGTAATCGCGTGGCAGCGGCGCCGTCTCAGGCGAAGCTGAGCCAGCACCCGCGCCCTGGAAAGCAAACGGTGCCGCCGAGCCTTGCGCCCCTTGCGCCCCTTGCGCATTACCAGCCCCACTGCGCGAACGCATCACCATCTTGAAGAGGGCAAACGCTGCCATGGCCAACAGCGCAAACATCAAAATCTGTCCAAAACCCTCGCCCATGCCGAGCGAATGCGCCAGCCACGCCAAACCCAAACCAGCGGCCAACCCCCCCAGCATGGCACCCCAAGGTTTCTTCGGTGCTGCCGCCGCCGGGGCCCCCGGCGCGGCCTTGTTGGCCGCCGAATTGGCGTTTTGCGTCGGCGCGCCGGGGTTGTGGGCCGGCGCGGCATTGCGCTGCGTCACATTGCCGGACTGCTGCCCGAACGACTTGCCACCACCCATGCGCCGTGCGTCCGCGTCCGGGTGCACCACCATCAGGAATGCCACCAGCAATGCAGGCAACCATTTCTTCATATCAATTCTCCAGCGGTTCAAAAATCAACATTGCAATATTCAGCACTTGATTCCCACATGCAAAGCGACCACGCCGCCGGTCATGTTGTGATAGTCCACATGGCCAAAGCCGACTTGCTGCATCAAGGCCTTGAGTTCTTCCTGCCCCGGATGCATCCGGATCGATTCGGCCAGATAACGGTAGCTCTCGGCATCCCCCGCAATCAGCTTGCCCACCTGGGGAAGCACATTGAAGGAATACCAGTCATAAATCTTGCTCAGCGGCTTGGCCACTTTCGAGAACTCCAGCACCAGCAATTTGCCACCGGGCTTGAGCACTCGGCACATCTCGGCCAGCGCCGCATCCTTGTGCGTCATGTTGCGCAGGCCAAAGGCCACGCTGACGACATCAAAATGCGCATCCGGGAACGGCAGTTTTTCGGCGTCGCACACCAATGTCGGCAGCACCACACCAGCGTCGATCAGCCGATTGCGCCCGGTGCGCAGCATGGCCTCGTTGATATCGGTATGCACCACCCGGCCGGTGCGCCCGACCTTTTTGGCAAACGCCAGCGCCAAGTCGCCCGTGCCGCCGGCAATGTCGAGCACCTGGCTGCCTTCGTGCAGGTTGGCGACCATCACCGTGTAGGCCTTCCAGGCACGGTGCAAGCCGCCGGACATCAGGTCGTTCATCACGTCATATTTGGACGCGACCGAATCAAACACCCCGCGCACGCGGCGTGCCTTGTCTTTTTCATCTACGGACTCAAAACCAAAATGCGTGGTACTCATGGTATCGATGCTAGCGTGTGTGGTGACAACCCCGTGTATCCATGGGGCTATCCGCCAATTATTTGAATGAAATCAGGCTCTAAGCCTTATGGTTAAATCGCTACATGCTATTAAAAGCAGAGTAAATGCACGGTGAAAAAATGACTCCTATCCAGCCCCGTCAATGACTGGAGCATCCTTTGCCCGCTTTGGGCGGCATCGGCGTATCGCGGTCAGCACCCGCTGCGGACAGGCGCTGCAAATAATCGTCCCACAGTTCTTGCTGACGCTGGCCCAGCTCATACAGATAACTCCACGAGAAAATCCCGCTCTCGTGGCCATCCGAAAACTGCGGCTGAATGGCGTAATTGCCAATCGACGCCAACTCCGTGATCGTCACCTCGCGCTGACCCGTCTGCAGCACCTCCTGCCCCGGTCCATGCCCAGCGACCTCGGCCGACGGCGAATACACGCGCATCAACTCAAACGGAATGCGGAACTGCGCGCCATCCGAAAACACCACCTCCAGCACCCGCGACTTGGCGTGCAACGTGATGGATTGCGGCGTCGGCGCGCCCGCTGTCAAACCTGCCATGGGATTCACCTGTGAGAGAAAGGTTGTCGGAAGGGGTGGCCATTGTCCCATCACCACCCGCCTGCCCGCAGTCGCCCGCGCAAAGACGTTGCCACGCCCAGTGGCTACAGCGCATCCAGCGGACTGAGCACGCCGCGCCCGCCCTTGTTGAGCACGTGCGTGTAAATCATGGTGGTGCTGACATCGGCATGGCCCAGCAGCTCTTGCACGGTGCGGATGTCGTAGCCCGCTTGCAGCAGATGCGTGGCGAACGAATGGCGCAGTACGTGCGGGCTAACTGGCTTGTCGATCTGCGCCAGCTTGGCGGCCTCGCGCACCGCGCGTTGAACCGACTCGGGATACACGTGGTGGCGCCGCTCCAACTGCTGCCCGGTCACGGCGTCGGGGCGCGGATCGACCGAACGCACCGGCGACGGAAACACGTATTGCCACGCCCAGCTGCGGTCGGCGTTGGCGTACTTCACCGCCAGCGCGTGCGGTAAATGCACACGGCCAAAGCCAGCCTCCAGATCCTTTTCATGCAACGCACGCGCCTTTTGTAATTGCGCTTGCAACGGCAGTATCAAATTTTCGGGCAGCACCGTCACCCGGTCTTTGTTGCCCTTGCCCTCACGAATCACCACCTCGCGCCGCGCAAACTCCACATCCTTGACGCGCAGGCGCAGGGCTTCAAGCAAACGCATACCCGTGCCATAGAGCAACTGCGCCACCAGCCCGGTCGTGCCCTGCATGTGCATCAGCAAGGCGCGCACCTCACTGGCCGTCAACACCACCGGCAAGCGCTTGGGCGTTTTGGCTTGCACCACCTCATCGAGCCACGCCAGCTCGATTTGCAGCACCTGTTTGTACAAATACAAAATCGCGGCTTTGGCTTGGTTTTGGGTTGAAGCAGAGACATGGCGCTCCACTGCCAAATACGTTAGAAATGCTTCCACTTCAGCACCACCCATTTCCTGTGGATGGCGTTTTCTATGAAACAAAATAAAGCGCCGCGCCCAATCGACATAAGCCGTTTCAGTACGAATGCTGTAGTGGCGCGTGCGTAGATGATTACGCATTCGATCCAATAATTTGGGTGCTGGGGCCGGCACTGGCACGGCAGATGCAGTGGGTGCAGTGCGATCGTAAGACGGTGTCATCCGCAAAATTTTAGGTTTGCCTAAATGGCTTCATCTCGGTACTATCCCTATGTACCGATTGATACATCTTGTTTTGGTAGACCAGTCCGCTTAGGATGGCTGTCGTATAAATCTAGTTAGCCTTATTTGAAATAACCGTGTTTATGGTTAATCCTGCGCTTTTGCTTCCAGCTCACAACCACCTTTGCGCTCGCGGTTCCCGTGGGGCATTCAGTTTCGGTATCAAATCGGGCTCCGGCACAAGCGGGGCGTGTGCAAGCAGCTTTTATTTTCATAGCGCCGTAAAGTCTGTGCCTATTAATTGGCTCGGTTCTAACTCGGCGTTGCAGTGGACGGCTACGCCGCTCACTGAACTTGGCCGTTAGGTGCCATGAAATCGGTCGCCCTCATTGCTTGCTTATTCTTGCTGCCTTCAGTCTGCCTGTCCCAAACGCTCTGCCGCGCCCCGGAAGTTGATTATTTTTCTTGTAAGACTACAACGAACGAAAAAATTGTCTCCGTGTGTGGAAACATTGCGAGTGAAGGCATTGGGCAAGGCGGTTGGTTACAGTTCCGGTTCGGGAAAATGGGAGCAACTGAGCTTACATACCCGACAGACAGGCACGACTCATTTAAGAAATTTGAAGGCAACTATTTCAACAAGTACGGCGTTGTCGATCTCCGCTTCATAAGCGGAAAAACACTCTACAGTGTCTCGCTAAATGGAAAATACAGCGGCGCTGACGCTCGAAGGAGAAACAGCCCGTCAGGGGGCTTAACAATGCAGCGCGGCATGGCTAAGCTTGTCAGCATGAGCTGTCAAAAGATCAACACTCAAAAGTATTTCCAAATTTATAGTGACCTCAATGTTTCGCTCCGTGCTTACAACGGCGAAACAGATTTTCTCGGCCATTTCTATAAATATGTGTCCAAGTAACCAAATTGCGCCTAACTTGGCGTTGCAGCGGACGGCTTCGCCGCTCGCTGAACTTGTTCGTTAGCCCTGCTCTGAAAACCGCTCTATTTCGGCCCATGGTTTATTCACCAGCATTTACCTTCTCAAGCGGTTATCCGCTGGGTGTTTTGCTGCGTGCAGGGCTTCGCCTTTCTATGCTTCGCCAGTTTCAAGCGTTTTTGGCCTCTAGCGCTTATGCAGCCTGCGCTAGTAGCTATTTTTTTATCTGCGTTGCGCCGCTTCCGTGGCGCAGTGCCTTTTCAAAGTCGGCGTCCGTCGTAAAGCTTGGGTGCCCTGTAGTGGCGTCTCGGGCTAACCGGGCGTTCAAGGCGGACGGCTGCGCCGCCGCTTAACTTCATTCGTTAGCCCTGCCCACTAATCGCTTTATTCAAGCCCATGCCTTATTCACCAGCACTCGGCTTCTCAAGCGTTTACTCGTTGGGTTTTGGGTTTCTCGCTGGGCTTAGCCTTGGGGCGCTGCGCCATTTTCAAGCATTTTTGGCCTCTAGCTCTTATGCAGCAAGCGCTAGCAGCTATCATTTTTCAAGCAGTGCGCCGCTTCCGTGGCGCGGTGCTTTTTCGCCGTTAGCGCACGTCGTCAAGTTTAGGTTTCCCTGGCTGGCTTCTGTGTCTAACTCTGCGCTCAAGCGGACCCGCCTTCGGCGGGCCGCTTACCTTGTCTGTTAGGCGGCAAGGCGTCACAGCGTCGCCGTTCACGCTGTTTTTTTGGAGGTTAAAAATGTCGATGCAGGTAATGCCGATAGTAAAAAATGGGGCTTGCCCTAGCGGATACTCGGCGCAAGGGAATATGTGTGTCCCAACATCAAGCGCAAAAGTCGCGATCCCAAAAAATGGAGCGTGTCCGAGCGGCTGGAGTGCACAGGGCAACTACTGCGTAGCAACTACCGCCAATCCAAAAATTGTCATTCCAAAAAGCGGCGCGTGCCCCAGCGGTTACAGCGCTCAGGGAAATTACTGCGTCTCTACTAAATAGGTCTCAGCCTAACAACGCGACCAAGTTGACGGCCCTGGCGGGTCGCCGCTTAATTCAAGCGTTAGTAAGAAAAAAGGAAATTTTATGGCTCATGAAGTTACGTTGGATATCTCTACCAAGTTCGTTCTACACAAAGATGTTCAGATTGAGGTTAAGAAAGACGGGAAGAAACTAGGAACAGCATTAGTAAGTAAGGGCAACATGGAGTGGCTTCCATCAGGAAATTCTGTGAACAAAAAACGACTTTCTTGGGAAAAATTTGCCGCGCTAATGGAAGAGCACGGCAAAGACGTAAAAGTTGTCTAACCATTAATTCAAGCCGACCCGCTAAAGCGGTCGGCTTAATTCAAACGTTAGTCTCCCGCAGTAATCTGCACCATGGTTTATCTGCCCGCATTTCCACCATCTCGCGCTTTTGCTGTTCCTGGCGCGTGTTTTGGTGTGCGTGGGTTTTTAGCCTTTTTGGGCTCTAGCGCTTATTTAGTAAGCGCTGCTAGCTATCTTTTTTGTGGCATTGCGCCGCTTCCATGGCGCGGTGTTTTTTCGGGGTTAGCGCCCGTCGTTAAGCTAGGGCTTCCCGTTTTGGCGTCTGGGTCTAACTCTGCGGTCAAGCCGACCCGCCTACGGCGGGCGGCTTACCTTGGCTGTTAGGTGTCATGAAGAAACTAAACAAGCTCCTGTTCGTCGCGGAACGAGATATCGATCTTCTGCTGCTTGAGGAAATAAATGTAAACAGCGACTTTTCGTCGTGGCTATTTCGACTGACAATGCCTCAATGTTTGGATATGCCCGCTTGTACTGGCGCATGGCATTCAGTCATACACCCTCAGTTAGGTGAATCTGATATCGTGGTGAAGTACGCAAACGGGCACGCGATCCTCATCGAAAATAAGGTCGATGCTCCGGCTCAACCCGATCAAGCAGCCCGGTACGGCAAAAGAGGCGCGGAAGGTTGTGATAAGGGGCTTTGGCAAAGTTTTGTAACTTGCATTGTTGCACCTAGTAGTTACGTGACTACAAATGCTGAAGCACAGAACTACGACGTGCGCATAAGTTACGAGCAGCTTCAAGATTGGTTCAGTAACGAAAAAACCCAACGCGCAGAATATCGAGCATACATTCTTTCTGAAGCCATCGAGCAAAATCGAAGAGGGTATTCTCCAGTGGCCAATGAGGATGTGACGCAGTTCTGGTTGTCATATTGGGACATCGCCAATCGGGAATTTCCAGCTTTGGAGATGCAACGGCCCGGTATAAAACCAGCAAACTCGGATTGGCCAGATTTTCGACCTAATCAGCTTGGGAAAAATATAAACATTGTCCATAAAATGGCTCAAGGCTATGTGGATCTTCAAATTCGAGGTGCTTCTGAGAAGATTGAGCAAATCCGAACAATGATGAATGGTCGTAACTTGGATGTTGTGACGGCAGGACGATCTACGGCAATTCGCGTTGTAGTTGCACCTGTTAATCGTTTCGGCTCGTTTGATGGGCAAAGACAGGAAATAATGCATGCTTTGGATGCCGCTGCGATGCTTTTACAGATCGCCAAAGATATGAGAGATGGCATCTAAATAATCATTTCGAATGACGTTTGGTCCGTCATCCTTTTCTGCTGAAATAAAAATCAAACATCGTTTCAAACACTCTTAAATTTTCATATTGGACACCATGAAATCAGCCGCTCCCACCGGTGCAGACTTCGATGAACTACTCGGTTACTTGCCGGTGCTATATAGAGAAGGGTTCAAGCCGGTCGTCCTTTGTGGCGATGGCAAGAAAACAGACAAGGGCGTAGTGGTCATGTCTTGGCCTAAATACGAAGAGGCTGTTATTCAATTTTTCAGCGCTGCTGCGCGAGAGTGCTGGTCCGACTCTAATTACACATCAAAGAACATAGGCGCGATGATCTGCGATCCTGAGAAAGTGGCATGTGCAACGCTGCAGGAAATCAAATCTATGCTTACTTGGTGTGTTCGTGGAGAGCGTTTCTGCGATGGTCACTGGGGCGAGATCATCGAAGGTGGGCAAGTCCGTAATATCCTGCAGAGGCTAAAAGAACTAAGGCCCCTGTAACGCACAGTAGAAGTAAATCATCGAGGCGGGTCTTACAATCACGCTTGCAGCCTAACTCGGCAGTCAAGCGGACTGGCCTACGGCCAGCCGCTTACTTTGTCCGTTAGCCTGCTGTAAAAGCCGCTTTATCCTGGCCCATGGTTTATTCACCCGCATTCATCTTCTCAAGCGGTTATCCGCTGGGTATTTGGCTGCGTGCCGGGCTTCGCCTTTGTGTGGGTCGCCAGTTTCAAGTCTTTTTGGCCTCTAGCGCTTGTGCAGCAAGCGCTGGTAGCTATCTTTTTACAAGCATTGCGCCGCTTCCGTGGCGCAGTGTTTTTTCGCAGTTAGCGCACTTCGTCAAGTTTGGGTTTCCCTTGCTTGCGTCTGTGTCTAACTGGTCGTTGCAGCGGACGGCTACGCCGCGCGCTGAACTCGGTCGTTAGGCATTCGAGCATCGTCTATCGTAGTATCAATAAGCTCATAACTTAAAAAGAGAATAAATTATGCTTCCGCAAAAAATTTCAGAACTGAATTCCCTGCGAGATGAATGTAAATCTATGGTTACCACTCGTGCCAGTTTATCCGCAGGAGCAGCGATTATTCCTATTCCAGGAGCTGACATTGGAGCCGATGTCGCTTTGCTTCTTGAAATGATTCCGATGATTAACCGAAAGTTTGGTCTAACTCCTGAGCAAATGGATTTGATTGATCCGCAAATAAAAAAACTGATACTTGTCGCTGTAACAAGTATTGGAAGTGAGCTGATCGGAAAGATCATAACAAAGCAACTTATTATGCAAGTGTTAAAGCGTATCGGAATTCGCGTTGCTGCAAAGTCTGTTGCCAAATATATACCTATATTAGGCTCGGCTGTTGCAGCGTCAATTAGCTTTGGTGCCATGAAAATGGTTGGAAACTCTCACGTTGATGACTGCTATGAAGTTGTTAAGAAAGTAATCTTAGCCGAAGCAAATGCCAAAGACGCGGCAGAGTCATCGCCCGCCTAACAACTCGTTGCAGTGGATCGGCTTCGCCGCCCACTGAACTTTATACGTTAGCCTGCTCGTAAATCGCTTTATTCAAGCCCATGTTTTATTCACCGGCATTTACCTTCTCAAGCGTTTATTCGTTAGGTTTTTTGCCGTGTGCCGGGCTTCGCCTTTGGGTGCTGCGCCAGTTTCAAGCCTTTTTGGCCTCTAGCCCTTTTGCAGCAAGCGCCAATAGCTATCATTTTGCAAGCAGTGCGTCGCCTCCGTGGCGCAGTGCTTTTTCGCGGTTTGCGCCCGTCGTCAATTTGGGGCTTCCCGTTTTGGCTTCTGGGTCTAACTGTGCAGTCAAGCCGACCCGCCTTCGGCGGGCGGCTTACTTTCGTTCGTTAGCCGCTTAAAAATCCGCTTTATTCAGGCCCATGTTTTATTCACCGGCATTTACCTTCTCAAGCGTTTATTCGTTGGGTTTTTGGTTTCTCGCCGGGCTTCGCCTTTGGGTGCTGCGCTGGTTTTCAGCTTTTTTTGCCAGCAGTGCGTCGCCTCCGTGGCGCACTGCTTTTTCGCAGTGCGCGCGCGTCGTCAATTTGGGGCTTCCAGTTTTGGCTTCTGTGGCTAACCGGTCAGTCAAGCCGACCCGCCTTCGGCGGGCGGCTTACTTTCGTTCGTTAGCCCTGCCCAATAATCGCTTTATTTAAGCCCATGGTTTATTCACCCGCATTTACCTTTTCAAGCGTTTATCCGCTGGGGTTTTTACCGTGTGCCGGGCTTCGCCTTTGGGTGCTGCGCCAGTTTCCAGCCTTTTGGGTCTCTAGCGCTTGCGCAGTAAGCGCTAGTAGCTATCATTTTTCCAGCATTGCGCCGCTTCCGTGGCGCGGTGCTTTTTCGCGGTTAGCGCACGTCGTCAAGTTTGGGTTTCCAGTTTTGGCCTCTGGGTCTAACTGTGCGCTCAAGTCGGACGGCTTCGCCGCCGCTTAGCTTGGTTCGTTAGCCTGCCCGCAATAATCCGCATCATGGTTTTTTTGTCGCTGCTTCCACCGCCGGGCATTTGTGCTGGTTTGGAGTCAAATCCGGCGCTAGCCCTTATTTTGCGTGCGCTTGCAGCTTCTGTTTTCGTAGCGCTGGGCGTCTGCGCAGCATTCTCGGTTTGGCCGCTGTGGCTAACCGGTCAGTCAAGCCGATTCGCCTTCGGCGGGCGGCTTACTTTCGTTCGTTAGCCTGCCCGCAATAATCTACGCCATGCTTGGTTTGTCGCTGCTTCCACCGTCGGGCGTTTGGGCGTTTTTGGTGGGGCTTTGCCTTTTGGCGCTGCGCCAGTTTTCAGCTTTTTTGTCAGCATTGCGCCGCCTCGGTTACGCTGTGCTTTTTCGCGGTTTGCGCCCATCGCCAGCCTGGGGTTTCCCTTTTTGGCGTCTGGGTCTAACCGGTCAGTCAAGCTGACCCGCCTTCGGCGGGCAGCTTACTTTCGTTCGTTAGCCGCTCTTAAAAGCCACATTATTTAGGCCATGCAATATCCAGCGGCATTTGGTTTCTCAGGCGTTTATTCGTTGGGTTTTTTGCCGTGTGCCGGGCTTCGCCTTTGGGTTCTGCGCCG
>NZ_JHYS01000020.1 GCF_000688255.1 Simplicispira psychrophila DSM 11588
CGTGCGGCTTGACCCTATAACTTTGATAGCCTTTGCTTAAAGAAATTTAAGTGATCTTCAAAGATTGTTATGCCAAAGCTGACGCAGTCAAAATACAAATTCGAAAAAAACTGATTCCAGACTCTATGAATTGGCTGTGCTGATCAATGATCAGCGCGGCAACCCTTTATGCCTGATGACCATAGCAAGTTGGCCCCACTCCTTCCCATCTCGAACAGGACAGTGAAACGACTTCGCGCCGATGATAGTGCGGGTTCCCGTGTGAAAGTAGGTCATCGTCAGGCTCTTACAGCCAGCAAATACCCCCCGCTCAGCAATGTGCGGGGGGTTTTGTCTTTCTGCTTTGTGTTCTTGCACTAGGTAAAATTTACTGGATCTGAATATGCAATTGCAGGATATTCTTTTTTCTCAGGGCTTTGGAACGCGACGTGTGTGTTCAGGTTTGGTGCAGCATGGGCTGGTGGAGATTTACGGAGCTGATTCGAAAGAGTCCCCTGTTTTATGCACTGACTCAAGTGCTCGCTTTGAGCCAGAAAACTTATGTTTGCGGATACAGGGAGTGGATTGGCCTTACTATGCAAAAGCCTATGTAATGTTGCACAAGCCAGCAGGAACTGAGTGTTCACAAAAACCATCGACCTATCCCAGTATTTACACTTTGCTTCCGGCTGCGTTGCGCCAGCGCCCGACAAAAAGTGCCGTGCAAGGGGTGCAGGCGGTTGGGCGATTAGATCAAGATACGACCGGGCTTTTATTGCTCAGTGACGACGGACAGTTCATCCATCGCATGAGTTCGCCGAAAAAACATGTCCCCAAGATCTATCAAATCACTGCCAAACATCCAGTGACACCCGAGCAAAAGGAGCGCCTGCTGGCAGGTGTGGTTTTGGATGATGATCCCAAGCCAGTGCGCGCCGCCACCTGTACGCTAGTGGATGAACATCGGTTGGATCTGACTTTGACTGAGGGAAAATATCACCAGGTCAAGCGTATGTTGGCCGCTGTGGGTAACCGTGTGGAATCCTTACACCGCTCGCGCATTGGCGCATTGGAGTTGCCTACGGATCTCGCCGTAGGCCAATGGCGGTGGTTGGCCCAGGAAGATCTGGAAAAGCTGCGTTCGATTAGCTGATCAAAAAATAGAGATCAATCACTGCCATCCACCGAGGCACTCCAGCGGCTGCCCCAAGAGTTGGCACGCTCCATGTCACGTCGGTTGCGTTTGGTGGGACGACCTTCCATCAAAGTATGGGCCGGCTCGGGCGCCAAGCGGCGTTGTTCGGCGGTTTGTTCACGGGCACTGATACTTTCGGCCGTTTCTTCATAAAGTTGCTGCGCTACAGGTGCCGGGCCGCGTGCGTTGCTCAAGCCGCGCACCACCACTGTGCGTGCTATGAGCCCCTGCCGCAGGGCAACGGTGTCGCCACAGTGCACTTCACGTGAGGCCTTGGCCGCTTGACCATTAATGGTGACATGGCCTTTAGCGATTTCATCTGCCGCTAGGCTGCGCGTTTTGAAAAAACGTGCGCACCAGAGCCATTTGTCGATGCGCAAGATGTCGAGCTGGTTCATAGTGCTTATTTTGCCGTGGCGGGGTTTGTGCTGAAGCACGTGCATACCCGCATCAACCCGGAAAAGGATGGGGCAACGATGCCTTGGTGCAGGCCGCGCTATCCACAGTTTGTGCTCAATCTTCCCTGAGAGCGCGTTGAGCGTTCCGTATTGAGAAATCCGACTGGTGGCTGTAGAGCTGCATGTCACCGCGTAGCCGGTGCTGCACCGGGCAGGGTATGGGCCGCGCCGCTGTATCGAGCCCCCTTGCTTTGTACGGATGTAGCGCCGGGCTATGCTGTCGGCCGTGGGCGGCCCGCTGGCCGAGTGGGCGTGCACCGGATCCTTTGCATATACCGGTTTTATTTTTATAAGGAGAATTTTCTATGACTGAAAATTGGCTTCCGACGCTACTGACCGCCACGCCCCAGGAAGGATTTGAACTGGCTATTACGCTGAGCCGCCGTGGCGTCAAATATACGCAGCCTGATCCTGAGAAGTTGAAAAAAATGCGCCCTGAATACGCAGATTCGGCCGATGCACTGACGGCAGCATCCCAAGTGATTGCCATCAATTTTCAGACAGCCTCCGCTGCGAACAACTACTGGCGCAAGTGATGCGTTAATCGAGTCATGCCGTGATGAACCGCGGGCGTCTATGGGATGCCCTTTTTTGTGGATCACTTCACACACTGCATTGCATCAAAAAAATAGCTACTACTGCATGGCCGATAAAGGTTTGGCCCAGTTTTGGCCTAATATTTATTTTCAGGGCAGGTAAAGCGCGCGGAAGTCGTTGACATTGGTGAAGCTTGGCCCGGTCATGACCAGATCGCCGAGCGCGGCAAAGAAGCTGTAGCTGTCGTGGCGATCCAGATGCTCGGCAGGCGACAGGCCGAGTGCGGCGGCGCGTGCCAACGTGCTGGGCGTGGCGAGGGCGCCGGCGTTGTCTTCGCTGCCGTCGATGCCATCGGTGTCAGCGGCCAGTGCGTATACCCCAGGCTCGCCTTGCAGCGCGATGGTGCAGCTGAGCAAAAACTCGCTGGCGCGGCCGCCCCGGCTGGGTGCTTTAGTGGGTTTGCTGGCGCCTAGCGTGACGGTGGTTTCGCCGCCCGAGAGGATGACGCAGGGCCGGGTAAACGGCTGGCCATGCTGCGCCACCTGCCGGGCGATGGCGGCGTGCATCTGGCCGATGTCGCTGCTTTCGCCTTCCAGCGCATTGGACAAGATGTGTGCCGCCACGCCATGCGATTGCGCCAGTGCAGCGGCGGCTTCCAGGCTGTGCTGGGGCGTGGCGATGAGCTGCACGCGCTGGCTGGCAAAGCGCGCGTCGCCGGGTTTGGGTGTTTCAAATTGGCCGCTGCGCAGTCCGGCTAACGCGGCTGCGGGCAAAGTCAACTGATAGCGCTGGCAAATGGCCAAGGCCTCGGCGCAGGTGCTGGCGTCGGGCACGGTCGGGCCGCTGGCGATGGTGGCTGGGTCGTCGCCGGGTACGTCGCTGATCAGCAACGTCACCACGTGCGCCGGTGCGGCCAGTGCTGCCAAGCGCCCGCCTTTGAGGGCCGAGAGGTGTTTGCGCACGCAGTTGATCTCGGCAATGGTGGCGCCGCTGCGCAGCAAGGCAGTATGGATGGCCTGTTTTTCGGCCAGCGTCAGGCCAAGCGCGGGCTGCGCCATCAGCGCCGAGCCGCCGCCCGAGAACAGGGCGATCACCAAATCATCAACGTCCAAACCCTGTACCTGCTGCGCGATGCGCTCAGCGGCGTCTTGGCTGGCGGTATCCGGCACCGGGTGCGCCGCTTGGAGGATGGCAATGCGGCTAGAGGTGTGCCGAGCGCCTATCGGTACATGGCCATAGCGGGTGACAACCAAGCCGCTCAGCGGTGCCTGCACCGGCCACAGCGCCTCCAGCGCTGCGGCCATGGCCGCGCTGGCCTTGCCGGCGCCAATCACCACCGTACGCCCGGCGGGCGGTGCGGGCAGAAACGGCGCCAGCGTGTCCGCCGTTGGCTGGGCGCGCGCCACGGCGACGTCGTAGAGTGCGCGCAAGAAGGCGCGCGGTGCGTGGCTGGCGGGGGTCATGCCGTTGATACTTTCTATGGTTTCTTTGCTGGCGCGACCGTACCGTTATGGCGTGGCCGGCTGGGAAAGCGCAGGCGTGTGTGCCCTGCCACTTGGCAGGCGCGGCGAAAGTCGCGTAGGGTCCGCTCGGCTAGTGCCAAGACGCTGTCCGCTGCTGCCGGCGTGGCGCTGGCGTCTTGGCCGGTGAGCACGGTGATGCCATCGCTGACGTGACCGGCGGTGTAGATGTGAAAGCGCCCGGCGGCCACGGCATCGACCACGCGCTGCTCTAGCATCAGTTGCTGCAGGTTGCGCGCCGGAATCAGGGCGCCTTGCGTGCCGTCCAGACCGGCGGCCTCGCAGACCTTGAACCAGCCTTCGATCTTTTCATTGATACCGCCCACCGGCAGCACCTGACCATGCTGGTTCAGTGCGCCGGTCACGGCAATGCCCTGCGCCAGCGGTACGCCTGATAGGGCAGACAGCAGCGCATACAGTTCGGCGCATGAGGCCGAATCGCCTTCGACGCCGCTGTATTCCTGTTCAAAAACGACAGAGGCGTTCAACGCCAGCGGGGCAATGTGCTCAAACAGGGCGGTCAGGTAGCTGTGTAGGATCAGCACGCCTTTGTCGTGGATGGGGCCGGACATTTCGACCTCGCGCTCGATGTTCAGTAGCCCTTCGTGGCCGGCAAAAGCATGTGCCGTGATGCGCACCGGAAAACCAAAGCGGTAGTCGCCCTGGTCGATTTGCGTCAGCGCATTGACTTGCCCGATGTGGCTGCCGTGCAGGGTGATCAGGCGCTCGCCATCGGCAATGGACTCGTGCAGGCGCTGTTCGGTGTAGTTGTGGCGCAGCGTGCGCGCTTGCAGGGCGGCCTCGATATCGGCAGCTTCGACCCAGGTACCGGCGCGTGCGCGGCACAGTGCGGCGCTTTCCGTAGCCAGGGCTTCGGTCTGCGCAAACAGCGCGCTTTGGCGCGTCTGGTCGTCGGCCTCGCGGTGCGATTGCTCCAGCAGGCGCGCCACGGCGGCGGCTGAAAAATCAGGCAAGCGGCGTTTGCGTGCCATGTGCGCAATGAACACGGCGGTGGCGTGGCGCGTCTCGGGGGTGCTGCGAAAGGATTCGGCGAAATCGACCTTGGCGCGAAAGCGTTGTGAGACTTCGGGGTCGGCGGCTTGCAGGGCGTAGTACTCCTCCACCGAGCCGATCAGCACAATTTTGACTTCCACCTCGACCGGCTCGGGCTGCAGCACCAAGCGGCTGGCGTGGCCGGGGGCACTGGCCGGGGTGTCGTCTTGTTGCACCCGGGCACAGCGCAAAAAGCGGCGCAGGCGCTCCCACAACCCCTCGGCGGCAGCCACGTCGCGCAGGTGCAACATTAAAAAACCACCATGCGCCTTGAGTAGGCTGCCGGCGTGGATGGCGCCCAAGTCAGTGGGTGCGGCATCTTCGTCCGTGCTGGCCTCGACGCTGCCAAACAGACTGCGCAGCTGCGGGTTGTCTTCAATGATTACTGGCGCGGCCGTGCGCCCGCTGTTGTCTACGGCCAGGTGAATGCGGCACTGCGCCAACAAGGCCTCCAGGGCGTCCTTGCGATCTTCCTCGTCGTCTGTGGCGGCCTCGGTGCTGCTGTCGTCGCCCACGCCGTCACTGCCATCGTTGTTCGATGGCAGGAACAGCGCCAACTGTTCTAGCAGCGCTTTTTGTACCCGGCCCAGCCAGTCGGTCAGTTGGGTGTTGACTGGCGTGGGGTCTGGCAGACTGGCGCGCACTGCGCTGTGCAGCCCCTCCAGCGCCTGTGCCAGCAGTGGTGCGATGGTGGTGCGGCGCAGATCGGTGCGGGCCTGCTGGTAGCTGCGTTCGATCGGGCGCAGGGCCGCCAGCACGCGGGCAATTTCTGCACGCAATGCCTGCTCGGCCTCGGCGATGGCGGTGCGCTGCCCGGTGGGCAGGGCGCTGGTTTGGGCGGGTGTTTGTGGCTTGCCGTGGCTATCGAGCAGGGTGAACACCATGTGGCCGCTGTCGCGTGTCAGGGCAAATTGGCGCTGACGTGCAAACGTCTCCAGCGCGGCAAAGGCCTGGTCCTGTTCGGTCTGGTGGCTTTTGTCCAGATCGGTGTTGTCGGCGCGAAAGTCGGCTTCTTCCAAGCGTTTGGCGATGTCGTTTGGCAGCAATTGCAGTGCTTTGTCCATGCCCGCGCGCAGCACGCGTCCCTGGCCTGCGGGCAGGCGCAGCGCGTGCGGGCGCTCGGGTTGATCGAAGTGGTATAGGTAGCACAAATCAGGCGGCACTGGGCACAGCGCGGCGGCTTCGTGCATGGCTTGGGTCAGGAGCGAGGTGCGGCCACTGCCTAGCTCGCCCAGTACGAACAGGTGGTAGTCGGGCTGCTGCATCCCCAGGCCAAAACGTGCGGCTGCGGCGGCGCGCTCTTGGCCAATCCAGGGCAGGGGTAAGTTTTGCAGCTCGCCGGTGTGCGCAAAACCGAGCGTGGCCGGGTCAATGCGCAGGCGCAATTGCGTGGGAGCGAGGGATTGGGGCGGCGAGACAGGATCGGTGGAAGGCATGGTAGGCGCTGCGGGGCAGCACAAAATAAGAGTCAAATAAGGCTATAACGCTTACGGTGTAAGCGCTGTAAGCTATTAAATAAGGAGTATCAGTGAGGGGCTCAGGCTCAAAGGTCTGCGTTACTGGGCCTGGTCAGCGCGGTGCGCCACCGGCCACGGCGTGTGCGCGGGCGCCGGCCAAGGCGATGCTGTCCTCCACCTGCACCGGCCAACCACCCAGGTGTTGCTGCGCAATGTGGCTCAGTGCGGTGATCCAGTCGGGGCTGTCGTTCAGGCAGGGGATGTAGTGAAACTCTTTGCCGCCGGCGTGCAGAAAGGCTTCGCGCGCTTCCTGGCTGATTTCTTCCAGCGTTTCCAGGCAGTCGCCGGTAAAGCCGGGGCAGATCACATCCACCCGGCCGACACCGGCTTTGCCCATCTCGATCAGCGTTGGCTCGGTGTAGGGCTGCAGCCATTTGGCCTTGCCAAAGCGCGACTGGAAAGTCAGCTGCCAATCGTCTTTATGCAGACCCAGCCTCTCGGCCAGCAGGCGGGCGGTTTTGTGGCTTTCGCAGTGGTAGGGGTCGCCCAGTTGCAGCGTGCGCTCGGGTACGCCGTGAAAGCTCATCACCAGCTTGTCGGGCGGGCCGTTGTGTTTCCAGTGCGTTTGCACGCTGCGCGCCAGCGCGTCGATGTAGCCGGGGTCATCGTGGTAGTGGTTGACAAAGCGCAGCTCGGGCACATTGCGCGTGCGCGCCGCCCAGCGGTAGACGGCATCGAACACGCTGGCGGTGGTGGTGGCGGAATACTGTGGGTACAGCGGCAGGATCAGGATGCGGGTGGCGCCTTCAGCCTTGAGAGCGTCGAGTTGACTGGCAATGGATGGGTTGCCGTAGCGCATGGCGTGGCGCACCAGTACGTTGCTGCCGGCTTCGCCCAGCCAGCCGCGCAACAGCGTCGCTTGTTTGGCTGTCCACACCGCCAGCGGCGAGCCGTCCGGTGTCCAGATGCTGGCGTATTTGGCGGCCGACTTGGCTGGGCGCGTGCGCAGAATGATGCCGTGCAGGATCAGCCACCAGATCGGCTTGGGGATTTCGACCACGCGCTGGTCAGACAAAAACTCCCCCAAGTAGCGGCGCAGCGCCGATGCCGTCGGGGCGTCGGGTGTGCCCAGGTTGCACAGCAGGATGGCAGTTCGAGCGGCTTGCCCGTGGATGTAAGGGGGTTCGGTGTGAAAAGACATGCGGCATTCTCGCGCACGGCTTGCAATGGGGATGTCTGCCGCGTGGGCGCCCCCGCCGGTGGCCCGGCTGATACACCTTGCCGGTGCGTCAATCGTGTTCGGTGGCCAGACGCACCAGACGCACTGGCAGCTTGGTGCTGCGCGGAACGTCACCACTGCCCTGGGCGGTCTCCATGTCTACGGCCCAGCCATCCAGCGCAGTCAAGCGGCTACCGGTGACGCCGGCGTTGCCTTGGGTCATGTTGGTGTAGTTGTACTGGTTATTCGAAAAATTCTTGATGTTGGCCGTACTTGTCCAGTGCATGCCGAACGGCGCGGCCGGAAAAAGCAGCGGCGGGATACCCGGCGGGTTGGCTTTTTTATCGACCAGGCGGCGCAGTTCATTGACCCGCGGCAGACGCCAGCGTAGCCCTTCGGCCTTGGCGCGTGCCTGGGCTACGGCGGTGGCTTCAGCGCGTTCAAACAATTGGCGCTGACCGGTACAGGTTTTGCCGTTCCAGTGCATGCCTTCGACGCAGCGGGCCCAGGCCAGCTTGCTACGCCGGTCAATGATGGCGGTGCCATCAGCAGAGGGCCTCAGAGTCGAAGTGGCAGAGGCGCTCGCCGCCGCGGCGGCGGCGGCGGCGTCGGGAGCCTGGACATCAGCTGGTGGTGGCATTGACGTCGGGGCGGGCGCCTGGGCCAGCACTGCGGCCGTCCAGCCCAGCGCTAGGCTGGCAACGACATGACGCCAGACAAAAAGGGCGGATTTCATGGGACTATGGCCTTTCTGAGTGCGTGAATGAGGGGTGGCGCACCGCAGGGCGTGTGGTGCGCGCTATCCGTGCGAGCTTAGTGCGCCGGGTGTGTTTTTTCCCAGCGCGACTTGCAGGCCACGCAGTGCTGGGTTTGTGGCTCGATTTTCAGTCGCTCAAACGGAATGGTACAGCCGCATTCACCGCAAACACCATAGCTGCCATCGGCCATTTTTTCGAGCGCACGGTCAATACGTACCACGTCGGTAGCGTCCAGATCGGTCAGCGCCTGGTTGACTTCACGCGCCACATTGCGTTGCAGCACCGCGCCTTCGTCGGCGCTGGGGGGCGTGAGGTTTTCCTGGTTCTGTTGTATCTGTGCCTGCAGATCATGGCGGCGTGTCAGCAGCAGCGCCTTGAGTTCCTCGTGCTGGGCAAGGGTCATTTTTTGGTTCATGGGGGTGTCTCCGACAAAAGGAAAGGTGGCAGGGAAAGGCTGGCAGCGTGCCCGCTGCGCTCCAGACCAGAATACCTCCTTCAGGCGCCGATATACCAGTGGCTAGCCTCAAGTGTTCGTATTGTCATGCGCCCTTATGGATTTTTTAGAATTCCACCCGCTCGAAATCAGCTTTGCCGACATTGCACTCCGGGCAGCGCCAGTCCACCGGCACATCGGCCCAAGGTGTGCAGGGTGCGATACCGTCTTGTGGCCAGCCGGCGGCTTCGTCATACACCAGCCCGCAGGCGATACACATATAAATATAGGTTTTCATGAAACATGACTTTCTGTTCGGCTGGGGATCAGTCCGTGGGGCGATTGTTGCCATTCCCAGGCGTCGTAGGCGATGACCGCCAGCAGCAGCGCAGCGGCCAGCCAGCGGCGATTTTTTTTCACTAGGTCGGGGCCAGCGCCCGGTGCGCGCCCGGTCAGCATCGGCAGGGCCTGGTTTTTGCGCCGCAGCAGGCTCAGACCGGCGATCAGCGCCAAGTGCAGCAGCACGATGGCCAACATCACCTCGCCAAACCAATCGTGCAGCGCATTGACCCCATCACCGCCCAAAAAATCGCCCCAGTTGTGGTCGCTGGCGTAGCCGGTCAGCGTCAGTGGCAGCACCAGTGCCAGTAAGGTGACCACGGCCAGCGCGGTCAGCAGGTTTTGGCCTTGGCGCCAGTTAATTTGTGCCCATGCGAGCAGGTGCGTCAGGGATCGCAGCCACGCCCCCATGCCATGCAGTTTGCGTAGCATCGCGCTTAAGCGCACTGGGCGTGGGCCGAACAGGCCGTAGGCCAGCCGAAACACCAGCAGACCGGCCAGCGTGTAGCCCAGCGTGAGGTGCAGCAGGCGCCAGCGCTCGCTGTCGGCGCTCAGGTAGGCGCCGAGAAAACTCAAGGCAAAAAGCCAGTGAAACATGCGCATCGGCGCGTCCACCACCAAACGGCTGGGGTGGGGCACTGACTGGGTCGGTTGCGCTGTAGCTGTAGCGTGCGGGTGGGGTACAGGAATGGTTTGCATGGCGGGGCTCGGTTCAGTTTTTCCAAGGCAACCAGCGGTTCCAAGTCTTTTTGGAGTGCTGCATCGGTGCCTCTATGCCGGCAGGGAAGTGGACGTTGTCGTCGTCGTAATCGCCCTCGTCGGCACGGGTGTGGCAGGTGCCGCATTGGGCGGCGCTCTTGATGCTGGCGTGCTGCCAGACGCTGGGGTTGATCTTGCGGTGCTTGTGCTCAAACCAGGCCGAGCGGGTCAGGCGATCCTCGGGCGGCTCTTCGCGTACCCGTTTGTAGGTGCCGGCATGGGCCTGCAGCCAGGCACTGAGTTGTTGCGTGGTGGCGCTGTCCAAGGAGGCGTCGGTGCCAAAGTGCTGATTGAGCCCGACCATGGTGCGCTGCCACGATCGGGCTGGCAACAGGCTGGGCGGGTAGGCGGTGTGGCAGGCACCGCACTCTTGCGTATAGCCGGGCGGGACGTTGCGTGGCATGGCGCGGCCGCTGTCGGCCTGAGCGTTGCTGAGGGCGGCAAAGGCCAGCGTGGTAGTGGCCAAGGCGGCTTGCCAAGAAGGGAGATAAGAAATGGTGGCCATGCTGGCTCCTAGGGTTTGAGGCGGTTGAGGTAGGCCAGCACGTCGGCCTTTTCGTTGGCACTGCATTCCCGTTGCAGCACGTCTTTGCAGTTGCGGCGAAACCATTTATCGACCTTGGCGGTGTCGGTAAAAACTTTGGGGTTAAACGCTGGTGCCAGCGGCGCGATTTTTTTTCCAGTGCTGGCGTGTTCACCCTGTTTGGTGGGCGGGGTGCCGTGGCACGAGGCGCAAGACCACTCGCCGCCATGGCGGGCGTTAAAGAAGGTGGCTCCCTGCTCGGCGTTGCCGGGGCGGCCAGCCTGGGTGCTCCAGTGGCTCAGTTGTTGTGCGGCGGTGGTTTCTGCGGCGTGGCTGGTCAGTGGCAGCCACGCGCTGAGCAGCGTGACCGACAGCACGGCTGCCAAGGAAATGGGGCGTTGAAAAAAAGTCATGGCAAGGGCTTGGGGGCGGTCAAAAAAGAGAGGTCGGCGCGGCCAGAGTGAATGGAGAGACATTCTTGGTGTGCGAACTTGAATCGGGTTTGAAGGCGCTGTTCATCGTCCATTCAGGTGAGCGCGGCCTGCCGATAAAGGCGCAGCGGCACCCGCGTGCGCTCAGGACGCAGCGGCGCCAAGACCCGGCAGACGGTTTCTGGCGCCGCGTCCACCAATAAGGCGATATGGCGCAGTGCCGGAAACATCAGCTGGCCACCCGCGCTGGCTTGTTGCAACAGCGCATGGAAATAGTCGATGCGGTTCTCGACCGAGCCGGTTCTGAGTGCCAGCAGGTGATCGCACGATTGCTGGTGCTGGCGCACCATGACCGCCGATACCGTCAGGCGCCGTACTGCAATGGCTTTGACAGTGCTGGGGATGATCGCCGTGACTTGTGTGCTTGCGCTCAAGTCACACATCGCTTCGGTGCCCACCCAGTCACTCGGCAGCGCCAGCCGCAGGCTGACCCGTGCACCGGGCATGCTGCGTTCCACCAGTAGCATGCCGTCCAGCACCTGCCAGACACTGTTGGCTAGGCTGGCCGGATCCATGACTGCGCTGCGCTTCAACGGCCAGAAGTCGGTTTCGATGGCGTGGAGGGTATTCATGGAGAACTCCGTTCTATGGGTGGTTTGTCTTGTCCAGCGCCGTCAAGGCTTCTGGTTTTGTGCGGCAAGCTTGCGTTGCCGTACCTGTACCCAAGCTGAAAGCGGTGTTCATCAACGGTTCAGGTCTCTACCGGACAATCGCCGTCATGTCCTGTGCTTTTCGTTGCTCTCTCGTCCACCCTGTGCGCCACTGTGCGCTGTTGGTGTGGGTCTGGCTGGTGTGCAGCTTGGGCGCGGCACCCGCCTGGTCGGGCAGCCACGACGACCATGAACGCGCCCTGCAGGCGGTACAGTCCGGCCAAGTGCTGCCGTTGACCACGGTGCTGGAGCGCCTGGGGCGCGAGCACCCGGGCCAGGTGCTGGAGGTCGAGCTGGAGCAGGACGATGGTCAGTGGATTTATGAAATCAAGCTGCTGAGCGCCGATGGCCAGTTGATGAAGCTCAAGCTCGACGCCCGCACGGCGCAGGTGCTGCGCTTGAAAGTACGCGAGGCCGGACGCGGCGGCTCCCATCACCCTGCCCGCTGAAAAACTTTAACCACCGAATCGACGATGCGCATCTTGTTGGTAGAAGACGAACCCACCCTGCGCGCGCAACTGCGCGCCGGTTTGCAAGACGCCGGCTATGTGGTGGATGAAGCCGACAACGGGCGCGACGCCCACTTCATGGGCGATACGGAAAATTTTGACGCCGTGGTGCTGGATCTGGGCTTGCCGCTGATCGATGGCCTGACGGTGTTGCAGCGCTGGCGTGAGGCCGGGCGCATCATGCCGGTGCTGATCCTGACTGCGCGCGGCAATTGGTCAGAGAAGGTGGCCGGCATTGACGCTGGGGCCGACGACTACCTGACCAAGCCGTTTCACATGGAAGAGCTGTTGGCGCGGCTGCGGGCGCTGATTCGCCGCAGCAGCGGCTTGGCGTCGCCGCTGTTGCAGTGTGGCGATTTGGCGCTGGACACGCGCAGTGGTCGGGTCACGCTGGCTGGACACCCCGTCGCCCTCACCAGCCATGAATACAAGGTGCTGGGCTATCTGATGCACCGCCAGGGCAGCGTGGTGTCGCGCACCGAGCTGAACGAGCATATCTACGCCCAGGATGCCGACCGCGACTCCAACACCATCGAAGTGTTTGTCGCGCGGTTGCGCAAGAAACTGCCGGGCGCGCCGATTGAAACCGTGCGCGGCTTGGGCTATCGCCTGCAGCAGCCATGAGTACGCCGCCGCAGCGCCACTGGGCACAGTCGCTGCGCTTTCGGCTGTTGGCGGCCACGCTGGTCGGTTTGGCGGTGGCACTGCTGCTGGCGGGCTGGGTGCTGAGCAGCTTGTTTCGGGAGCATGTGCTGCAGCAGTTTGAAGCCACGCTGACCCAGCAGCTCGATCAGCTCACCGCCCAGCTTGAATTTGACGCGGCGGGCCGGCCGCGTATCGACAGCCAGGCGCTGTCGGACCCGCGCTGGCAGCGGCCATACTCCGGGCTGTATTGGCAAATTGACGAAATGACCCACGACGGGCAGGAGCGCAGCGGTGTGCTGCGCTCGCGCTCACTCTGGGACACCCGTTTGCAGCTGCGGCCCGATGCCATGGCCGACGGCGCGCTGCATGTGCACGAAGGTTTGGGGCCGCAAGGGGCACCCTTGCTGATGCTGGAGCGTTCGTTGCGCGCCGGGGCGGCGCCGGGGTCGCGCTGGCGGCTGGTAGTGGCGGGCGATTTGCAGGAGACGCAGCAGGCGGTGCAGCACTTTACCGGCGTGCTGGTGATGTCGCTGGCGGCACTGCTGGTGCTGCTGGCGCTGGCGGCCTGGGCGCAAGTGGCGGTGGGGTTGCGGCCTTTGCGCGCTTTGCAGCGCAGTTTGCAAGAGGTGCACCAAGGCCATGCCGCGCAGCTGCAGGGCGTGTTTCCGCAGGAGGTGCAGCCGCTGGTCAACGACTTCAACCAGGTGCTGGAGCGCAATGCCGAAGTGGTGGCGCGCGCCCGCACCCATGCCGGCAATCTGGCCCATGCGCTGAAAACGCCGCTGTCGGTGCTGGACCAGGCGACGGCGCAGGTCGGCAATGATTTAGAGCGCTTGGTGCAAGAGCAGCTGGCGCTGGCGCGGCGCCATGTCGATTGGCATTTGGCGCAAACCCGCGTCGCTGCCACGCAGCGCTTGCCGGGTCAGCGCACCGCGGTGGCGCCGGTGGTGGCGGGCCTGGTGCGGGTGATGGAGCGGGTGTACGCAGCGCGGGGCTTGGCGCTGAGCGTCGAGCTGGGTGATACCCCCTTGTTGTTTGCCGGCGAGGAGCAGGACTTGCAAGAAATGCTGGGCAACCTGCTAGACAACGCCTGCAAGTGGGCCCATACGCGGGTGTGCATTCGCGGTGGCCTGATCGCTGGTGCCATGCCGACACGGCTGCGGTTGCAGATTCAGGACGATGGCCCGGGGATTGGAGCCGAACACCTGCAAGCGGTGGTCGCCCGGGGCGTGCGTTTGGATGAGGCCGTGCCTGGGACTGGCCTGGGTCTGGCTATCGTGCAGGACTTGGTGGCTTTGTACGGCGGGCGACTGGCGTTGCAGCCGCTGGCCAGCGGCGGGCTGGTGGTGACGGTGGAACTGGCTGCGGTCGGCTGGCGTTCACCAGAGTGATGGTTTGGAGGGTTAAATAAGCCTCTAACCCTTGCTGGTCATGCGCTTTAAGCTATTGATACGATAGTTGTTTGCGGGAGTGCGGGGCCAGGATCGTGGCCTGACCCCGTAAGGGGCTTAGAACTTCACCGTCAAACCCACATTGAGAGAGCGTCCCATGCCGGGCACGCGCACGCCCCAGGGCACGCCGCCGCCCATGGTTGCGCCCTGGCCCACGTAGGCACCGCCTTGTGGGTGGGCGTACTGACGATCCAACAGGTTGTCTATGCCAGCATCCAAGCTCACTTGCTTCCACTCGTAGCTGGCGCGCAGGTTGAGCAGGCCATAACCGGCGCTGCTCAGTTCGTTGCGCTCAGCGGAGACGCGCGTCTTGGCGGTCACCATGAGTAGTTCGGCGGTGCTGCTCCAGCCACCCTGGCGCTGCGTCAGCGCCAGGCGGGCATTCAGCGGCATGGTGTTGTAGAGGTTGTCACCCGAGGTGCGATTTTTGCCCTTGACGTAGCTGACCATGCCGGTGGCAGTGAACTGGCCCCAGCCACCCAGAGGCCCCAGATCGGCAAAACCGGACAGATCCAGCCCGTGCAGGCGTGCGTCCTGGTTGGCAAAGCGCAGGTAAACGAATTTGTCGGCGCCGCTCAGGTTGGCGTTGCTGCACGCCGCCATGGCGCCCATGCCGCCGCCGCAGCGCTGGGCGTCGATGTAGTTGTTGACATAGGTGAGGTACGGCGTGGCTGTGATGCCCCACTTTTGGCCGCTGGCGTCGTGCCAGTTGGCGCTGGCGCTCAGGGTGTTGGCCACTTCGGGTTTCAGATCGACGTTGCCCACATAGCCATTGCCGTCGCCCGCCAGATTGACCATGCGCATGGCCATGCCGTTGGTGGACCAGCTGTAGCGCTCGTACAGATTGGGCGAACGGGTCTTGTGCGCGTAGCCAAACTCGTAGCTGGCCATCTCGCTCGGCGTGAAGCGTGCCAAGGCGGTGGCGTCGAGGTTGTGGTCGGTGCGCTGGCGGTCAAGTGCATTGAAGGCGTTGGCGTCGGCGCTGTAGCTGGCGCTGTAGCCCTGCACCGCGCCGCTGTTGCTGCGTACGTTAGCGCTGCGCAGACCGATTTGTGACAGCCATTGGGCGCTCCAGCGTGTCTCCCATTCGGCAAACACGTCTAGGCGCTCGCGCTGGCCATTGTGGATATTGTTGAAGGTGTTGGGCGCCATCATCATGCCGCTGCCGGACGGCAGCCACCAGTCGTCCAGGCGGTAGTTTTGCACCTCGGCGCCGACGCGCAAGGTGTCGCGTGCCGACAAGATCACGTCCGCCTTGACCGACACGCCGGTGGTCTTGCCTTCGGTGTCCATCGGCATTCCGGGTGCGTCGCCGTACCAGAACTGCTTGTCTTCGCCAAAGTTCATAGAGTGGCGGGTTTTCTCGTGGTAAGCACGCGCTTGCAGCTGCCCCCAGTCGTACTGGCCTTGGTAGCGCAGATTGATTTGGTGGCTGTCGTTGCGCGTCATGTCCATGCGCTGGTTCGGGTAGTTTTGGTAGGGAATGTCTTGCAGGCCGAGTTTCAGTTCGACCAGATGGGCATCGCCGCGCAACGCAAAACCTAGCGAATGGTTGCGGGTCTTGTAACTGGTCGAGCCGACTTCGTTGCTATCCAGCCATTGCGTTGGCTTATTGGTCGCGGCCGGGCCAGCCGCTTTGAAGTCTTTGGCAGAATGGTAATTGTCGGCCTGGGCGGTTGAGCCGTCGTAGCGCAGGCTCATCTGCTCGGTGGCATAGGTGGCCGAGAGGTTGGCGCCCACGCCGTTGCCGTTGCTGCGGTAGAAAGTCCCCGCTGAGCCCTTGATCAGCGTGCCCTGGCCGGGCGCGGCAAATTCAGGCGGCGTCGCTTCGACCTGGATGGTGGCGCCAATGCTGTCGCCGCCGACGCTGACCGGCACCGCGCCGGCAAATACGCGCACCGTGCCGACACGGGTCGGGTCAATATAAGAAAGCGGTGGGTTCATGTGGTTGGCGCAGGCCGACACCAGATCCATACCATCAATTTGAATGCGCAGCCGGTCGTCCGTCATGCCATGCAGACTGGGCAGGCCCGAGACACCGCCGGCGCCCTGCACGCTGAAGCCGGGCAAGTTGCGCAATAGGTTGGCGCTGTCACTGCTGGCGCTGCGGCCGGCTTGCAGGGTGCTGACATCGATGCTGGTGGCACCCACGGTTTGCATGGTTTTATCGGCCTTGACGGTGACAGGCTGGAGCGTGTTGTCTTGCGCTAGTGCAGCAAAGGGCAGGGCCATGATGAGGGCGCACAAGGGGCGCAGCGCAGGCGTGCGTGAACGTGAATGTGAGCGGGTAGAGAAAGTCATATCGAATCAACCAGAAAGAGGGGCGGGCACAAGCCCAGGGCGCCGCGCTGGTAGTGCTGCCAGCGGTGCGCAAAAGAGGGAGAAGAAGGAGGGAGTCCCGAACCGGGACTCAGGCGCGCGGCGGCGCCTGGGCCGGTGGACGCAGGCTGGCGTGGCGCAGTGCCCGTACCGGGGCGTTGGCTGGCGCGTGCTGGTAGGGCGTGTCACCGGGGGCAGCCAGTGCCGCTGTGGGCTGGTAACTTGGGGCCAGGCCGGCGGCGGCGACGCTGCACACCGGGCAGTTCGCCATGCGTGACAACGCATCGGAGGAATCGGCGGGATCGGACGAGTCGGCGCTGGCGTCGAGCGCGGTGAGCGGGCTGTTGTGGACCGTGCAGATCTCGCCCCACAGGGTTTGCTGCCACAGCATTTGCCCCACATGGCGGGTGCTGAGCTGCGCCATCCACAACTGCGCCAGCACGGCCAGCAGCGCCAGGGCCAAGGCCAGGCGGTGGGGGCGGGGAAGGGAATGTCGCAGCATCACGGTGGGGCATTGTGCCGGTGCCCCCCGCTCTGCCTTTGATGCGCGTCAAGACACCGATGGCCCGCAGCGCGGGCTCTGTTGTCAATGGGCCTGGGGTATTCTTCAACCCCGTTCTTTTTCGCCCCCTTGCCGTGACTCTTGATCTTTCCCGCATCCGTGCCATCACGCTCGACCTGGACGACACCCTGTGGCCGGTCTGGCCCACTATCGGGCGCGCTGAAGAGGCGCTGCAGAGCTGGCTGGCCGAGCACGCACCCGCCACCCGTGCGTTGCAGGCACAGCCAGGTGTGGGCCGTCAACTGCGGGAACAGATGCAGCGTCAGCACCCTGAGCTGGCACATGATTTCAGTGCACTGCGCCGGGGTGCCATCCGCTTGGCTCTGGAGCGCGCCGGCGACGACCCGGTGCTGGCCGAGGCCGCTTTCGAGGTTTTTTTTGCCGAGCGCCAGCGCGTCGATTTTTTTGCCGATGCCTTGCCAGCGCTGGAGTATCTGAGCCGACGCTACCCGGTGGTGGCCTTGTCGAATGGCAATGCCGATGTGCAGCGCGTCGGCGTCGGGCACTACTTTCATGCCTCGGTCAGCGCGCGTGATGTCGGTGCGGCCAAGCCCGATGCACGCATTTTTCAGCGTGGCGCGCAGGCCGCCGGCGTAGCGCCCGAGCAGGTGTTGCACATTGGCGATGATGCCCATCTGGACGGGGTCGGCGCCCTGGCGGTGGGGATGCAGATGGCTTGGGTGAACCGCTCTGGCCAAGTCTGGGAGCATGCAGCGTATGTGCCGCACACCAGCGTGACCGAGCTGGGCGCCTTGTGCGCGCAGTTAGGCCAAGTCTGATGCCTTATGGAACGCCTTGATTAAGGGTAAAAATGGCCTTAAAGCACGGATGGACGTGCGGTTTAAGCTATTTTTTTAGAAGCATTTCAGCGGTGGGCTGCGCAGCTGTCAAACCTTGGTCGCCGCCAGGCCGGCGGCAGTGCCGCTGCGCACCGCGCCTTCCAGCGTTGCGGGGTAGGGGCCGGCGATGTAATCGCCGCAGGCCCACAGACCGGGGGCGAGCTGTGCGCCGGGGCGCTCCAGGGCCGCAGTGCAGGCAAAAGTGGCGCGTTTATCGACCACGGTTTGCACGGTGTGCAACTCTGACAGGCCCAGTTCGTCCTGGGCTTGCTGCAGCACTTGCTGCTCTAACGTGGCACGTTCACCCTGGCTGGTGCTGACCACAAAGGCCAGCAGACCGGACGGGCCGCCGAGCTGGCCCCGGTCAAAAACGAACTGCGCCGGGCGCTCGGTGTTGCTACGCAGCGCCACCATCGGGCGCGGTAGCAGCGCACCGCTGGGGGGGGCCACGCCTTGTACGTAGACGGTGGTGATGGCTTCAAAGCGCAGTGCCTGCGCGCAGGCGGCCCAGTCGCACAGGGGCACTGTCATGGCGTAGGGGGCGCTTTGCGCGCAGTGCGATACCAGGCGCGCCGCTTCGGTGCTGGATGTCGCCAGGATGACGGCATCAAACACCATGCCATCCACGCTCCAGCCACCTTGCGCCGCTGCCACGACCGATTGCACGCGTGTGCCGGTGCGCACAATGGCACCCTGGGCGCGCAGCCAGCGCGCGGCGGCTTGCGGAAACGCCTCCCCCAGATCGATGCGTGGCAACAGCAGGTTGGAGCCACCGCGCCCACTGAACAGGCTGTCTTTCAGTACGCGTAAAAACACTTGGGCGCTGGCCTCGTCGGCGGGGGTGTTCAGGGCGGCGATACACAGCGGCTCAATGAATTCCTGGCGCAGCCGCACTGGCAGTGCCGCGCACAAATCGGCCACCGAGGTCTGGGGTGCACAGGCAAAGCGCGTGCGCTGCCAGCGCAGTGCCAAGCGCAGCAGCGCCAGGCGCTCACGCCAAGACCAGCCGCGTGCGCTGGCAATGCCCAGCAGAGCGTCCCACGGCGGTGCCAGTTTGGGCCACTGCAGGCCGCTGCCATCGGCAAAACGCAATGCCAGCGGCAGGCGCAACAGGGCAATGTCCGGGTTGACACCCACCAGACGCATCAGCCGCAGCGCCTCGGTGTAGGCACCAATCAGAATGTGTTGTCCATTGTCCAGCAGCAGTGGGGCGCCGCTGGCATCTTGGCCGACGAGGGTCCGGGCGCGCCCGCCGACGGTGCGCGCAGCTTCAAATACGCTGGTGTAGTGGCCAGCCTGCACGACCGTTGTGGCCGCTGCCATGCCGGCCCAGCCGGCGCCGATGATGGCCACTTTCATGCGTGCAGCGTCCCGCAGAGAGGCATTGGCCGGAGGGTGTGCAGAGACATTGCCATCACATGCGTCCCAAAGCCTGCATTTTCCAGGCTAGCCAGAATTTGCGCAGCGGTGTCAGGCTGATGCGCTGGTGCAGCACCTGGAAGTTGTCGCGCTCGATCTCGGTCAGCAGCGTGCGGTAGATGCTGGCCATCATCAAACCGGGCTTTTGTGCGCGCCGGTCGGCGGCGGGCAGCAGCGCCAGCGCCTCGTCGTAGAGGCGGTGCGCACGCTCGGCTTGAAAGCGCATCAGTGCGGTAAAGCGTTCCGAGTAGTCGCGTTTCAGCACTTCGTGCGCCTTGACATCAAACTGTTGCAGATCGTTGACCGGCAAATAGATACGTCCGCGCAACGCGTCTTCGCCCACGTCGCGCAGGATGTTGGTCAGTTGCAGCGCTTGGCCCAAGCGGTGCGCATATTCGGTGGTGGTCGGGTCGGTCTGGCCAAAAATCTGTGCGGCCACTTCACCCACTACGCCCGCCACCAGATGGCAGTAGCGCTGCAGCGCGGGGTAGTCGAGATAGCGTGTCTGGTCCAGATCCATCTGACAGCCTTCAATGACCGACAGCAAATGGCGTGGCTCGATCTGGTAGGCACTGGTGTGCGGCATCAAGGCCTGCATTACCGGGTGCGTGGGCTGGCCTTGGAAGGACTGGGTCACCTCTTTTTGCCACCAGGCTAATTTGGTGCGAGCCACGTTATCGTCAGATATTTCATCGACAACGTCGTCAATTTCTCGACAAAAAGCATAAAAAGCTGTAATCGCTGCGCGCCGGGGCCGGGGCAAGAAAAGAAAGGCGTAATAGAAACTGCTGCCTGAGGCAGCGGCTTTTTGCTGGACGTACTGTTCCGGATTCATGGGGAGGGATTGTCCCATGGTGGGTGTGCCTCTGCGCCGTCTTGGCGACCCGGATCGATAAAGCCGGTGCTGGTCTTTGTTACAGCGTGAGTCAAGGAGCGACCAGCTATGATTTCATCGCCTGTAACTAATTGAACTCCTCTTCCATGTTGAACAACCTGCGCATCACCCAGCGCTTTATCGTCATTCTTTGTGCCTTTTGGCTGTCTGGCGCGGTGGTGATCGCAGTCAGCGTGTGGGGGTTGTCTTCAGCACGCGACAGCCTGAAAACCGTGCACGAGGATGCCATGCACGCGGCTTTGCTGGCCGATGAGAACATCGTCATTCAGCAGCAGACCCGGATGCAGGTACTGCTGGCTTTTCAGCATGCACCCGATAGTGCTCTGGTCGGCGTCCACAACCATCCCGCAACGATGCATCTGGAGACCATTGCGACCAACCAGACACAGGCGGGAGCTTTGATCAAAGAACTCGAAGCCAGGGCTATCGATCCGCAGGCCCAGCAATTGCTCCAGTCTTCCCAAGGGGTGCGCAAGGTTTGGCGCGAAAAATTGGGCCACACCCTGGAGGCGATCAAAGCCGGGGATTTCAGTCCGCAGGTGATGACGAATTTCCTCGAGGCCAGTCGCAACGAAGGTGAAGCCGTTGCCAAGTCGATGATGGCGTTTCGCGACTATCAGACCAAACGTGCCGATGCGGCCTCCCAGGCGGCCCAAAAGCGCTATGAAATCGCCATGGTGGTGTTTGCACTGGCCACCTTTTTGCTGGGTGCTCCGGCCTCGGTGATGGCGCTGGTACTGCTAGCGCGGATGCGCAAGGGCTTTGCATCGGCCAATGCGATGGCGGCGGCGATTGCCGCCAGTGACCTGACGCACAAAGAGGAGTGCTCGGGGGGCGATGAAATTTGCCAACTGCTCCAGCAGATGGAAACCATGCGCAGCAGCCTGCACCATATGATTGTGCAGGTGCGTACCGGCTCTGACACCATTGCCGGCGCTTCTGCCGAGGTCGCCATGGGCACGCAAGATTTGTCCAGCCGCACCGAGGCGCAGGCCAGTTCGCTGGAGCAGACGGCAGCCGCCACCGAGCAACTCTCCAGCACGGTGCAGACCAATGCCGAAAGCGCCCACCGGGCCAGTCAGCTGGCGGGCGACGCCACCGGCGTGGCCGAGCGCGGTGGCGCTGCGGTGGCGCAGGTGGTGGGCACCATGGAGGCGATCAACACCTCGTCGCGCAAAATTGTTGACATCATTGGCGTTATCGACGGCATTGCCTTTCAGACCAATATCCTGGCGCTCAATGCGGCCGTCGAGGCGGCGCGCGCTGGCGAGCAGGGCCGGGGCTTTGCCGTCGTGGCATCGGAAGTGCGCAGCCTGGCTGGACGCTCCGCCGACGCTGCCAAAGAGATCAAGGCTTTGATCACCGATTCGGTCGATAAGGTGGGCGTGGGCACCCAGCAGGTGGCGCAGGCGGGTGCGACCATGCAAGAAATCGTCACCGGTATCCAGCGCGTTTCTGACATCGTGGCAGAGATTGCCTCGGCCAGCCGCGAGCAGTCGATGGGTATTGTGCAGATCAACCAGGCGGTGACGCATCTGGATACCGTGACGCAGCAAAATGCCGCTCTGGTCGAAGAAACCTCTGCCGCCTCCGGTGCTCTGCAAGATCAGGCACGCCAGCTGGCCAGCGTGGCTGCGACCTTCAAATTGCAGTCGGGCGCTGGCCTGCAGCACTCCGCTGCCGTGCGTGCCCCAGCCAGAAAAACAGTCAGCCCCAAAGCCCTGACCATGCACTGATCTCCCCCCTACACTTACGCCCACTATGGACGTAAAGACAAACTTATTGGTGCTGGGCATCGAATCCTCGTGTGATGAAACCGGCGTGGCGCTGGTGCAGGCCCACGCCGGCGCTGCTGTGCCGACGCTGCTGGCGCACGCCTTGCACAGTCAGATTGAAATGCACCAGGCCTATGGCGGCGTGGTGCCCGAGCTGGCCAGCCGCGACCACATTCGCCGGGTGCTGCCCCTGACCCAAGCCGTGCTGGCCGAAGCCAGCCGTTCGCTGGCCGAGGTCGATGTGATTGCCTATACGCGCGGCCCTGGCTTGGCTGGGGCGCTGCTGGTGGGGGCTGGTGTGGCCTGCGCCCTGGGGCTGGCGCTGGACAAGCCCGTGCTGGGCGTACACCACCTGGAAGGGCATTTACTCTCGCCCTTTTTAAGCGCCGATCCGCCGCAGTTTCCGTTTGTTGCGCTGCTGGTGTCTGGCGGCCACACGCAGCTGATGCGGGTCGATGGCGTGGGTCAGTACCAGATTTTGGGCGAAACCATTGACGACGCGGCGGGCGAAGCCTTCGACAAATCAGCCAAGCTGATGGGCCTGGGTTACCCTGGTGGGCCGGCGTTGTCGCGTTTTGCTGAGCAGGGCGACCCAGCGGCGTTCAAGCTGCCGCGCCCACTGCTGCACAGTGGCAACCTGGATTTTTCTTTTGCCGGCCTGAAAACTGCCGTGATGACGCAAGCTAAAAAGCTCGGCGATGCGCTGGAGGCGCGCAAGGCCGATCTGGCGGCCAGCACGCAGGCGGCCATCGTCGATGTCCTGGTAAAGAAATCGCTAACGGCCTTGCAGGAAACCGGTTTGTGCCGCATCGTGGTGGCCGGCGGAGTGGGCGCTAACCGTCAGCTGCGCGCGCAGCTGGACACAGCGTGTGCACGCCTGGGAGTGCGTGTGCATTACCCCGAATTGGACTTGTGCACTGACAACGGTGCCATGATTGCCCTGGCCGGCGCCATGCGCCTGCAGTCCGGCCAGCAGCAGGCGCAGCGCGATTACGCCTTTGACGTCAAGCCGCGCTGGCCGCTGGATGCGATTGCGCCGGTGGTGGCCAGTGGCGCATCCGCCAACGATGTGCTGCGCTGACCGGCTGCCAGTGCGACTGCGGTGTATGAACGCGACGTTGTGACGTCGCTGTTGCGCGCAGCTTTACGCTGCATTCACCTGCCCGAGAAGAAGCCGACGGATGGCACTTGCAGAATGGTCTTTGATGCCATCGACCGGAAACAACCCAGATTCCATGATTTCTTTTTTTCTCCATCGCCCGCTGCTGCCTGCTGCGCTGGTCTTGCTGCTGGCCGGTTGCGCCGCTGTGGCGCCGCCGGCCACTGGCGTCCTCGATGTGGCATTGCCCCCGGCGTGGTCGGCCGCTGCCCCACCCGAACCTCTTGCTGCCACCTCGCTGGTGCAGTGGTGGCAGCGTTTTGACGATCCGCAACTGACCGCCTTGGTGGCGCAGGCGCTGCAGGCCCACACCAGCGTGCGCACGGCGCAGGCAGCATTGCAACAGGCGCGGGCCCAGGTCGATGTGCAAAACGCCGGTCTGGCGCCGCTCGTCGGGGTATCGGCATCGGCACAGCGCGGCAAATCGGGCGGCGCTGGCGCCAGCAACAGTTTTCAGGCTGGGTTCGACGCCAGCTGGGAGCCGGATGTGTTTGGCGGCCAGCGCAGTGCCATTGCAGTCAGCCAAGCCGACGCCCGCGCTGCTCAAGCCAATCTGGGCGCGGTGCAGGTATCACTGGCGGCCGAGGTGGCGCTGAACTACATCACGCTGCGCAGCTTGCAGGAGCGTCTGGCGATTGCAGGCAACAACCTGGCCAGCCAGCAAGAAACGCTGCAGATCAGCCAGTGGCGCCTGCAGGCCGGCTTGGTGACGTCCTTGGTGACCGAGCAAGCACGCGCCGCCACGGCGCAGACGGCAGTGCAGATACCGGCGCTGCAGGCCAGCATGGCGCAGTCGCGCCATGCGCTGGCGGTGCTGACCGGCCAGGCGCCCGGTGCACTTGAAGCGTCTTTGGTCGCCGTGCAACCAGTGCCGCAACCCGCCGACACGCTGGCGCTGGCCATGCCTGCCGACACCCTGCGCCAGCGTCCCGATGTACTGGCGGCCGAACAGCGCGTCAGCGCTGCCTGGGCGCGCGTGGCCCAGGCGGATGCAGCACGCTACCCCGACTTTCGCTTGAGCGGCTCGCTGGGCCTGCGCGCGCTCACTCTGGGGGCGCTGAGCAACGGCGCCTCGGTGGCCAACTCTCTGCTGGCCAGCTTCAGCGGTGTGCTGTTTGATGCCGGTGCTGCGCGCGCGCAGGTGCGGGTGCAAGAAGCCAGCGCCGAGCAGGTGCGCCTGAACTACCAGGCCACCGTGTTGACTGCGTTGACCGAGGTGGAAGATGCTCTGGTCGCCCTGCGTGGTGACCGCGAGCGGCTGGTGCAACTGCGCATCGCCGCCGAGGCTGCAGGCAACGCCGCGCTGCTGGCCAACGACCGCTACACCAGTGGGCTAATCGATTTCCAGACGGTGCTGGAGACCCAGCGCACGCTGCTGGCGACGCAAGACAGCGTGGCCAGCACGGCTGCCAGCCTGAGTGCTGACCATGTGCGCCTGTACAAGGCACTGGGCGGCGGCTGGCAGCCCGAGGAATTTTTGTCTGTACCCGCCGCGCTGCAGGCGCACTGATTTCACCCGGATTGCCATGACTTCTTCTGAAAAAAAATCATCCACTGCCGCCGCTATGCCCGATTCCTCCAGTGCCACGCCAACCAGCCTGCAGGCCCTGTTGGGCACCGGTGCTGCGCGCCGCTGGTGGCAGCGCGCGCCGCTGTGGATCGGTGTGGCCGTGCTGCTGGCGGGTGCGGGCGGCTATGTGTATTGGCAAAAGCAGCAAGCAGCCGGCGCTGCGCCGCGTTTTGTCACTGAGCCGGTGCAGCGCGGCAATCTCACGCTCACGGTGGCGGCTACCGGCACCTTGCAGCCGACGCGCTCGGTGAACATTGGCAGCGAACTGTCGGGCACGGTGCGCCGCGTGCTGGTGGATGTCAACGACCAGATCAAAAAAGGCCAGGTGCTGGTCGAACTGGACACGGCCAAGCTGTCGGCCCAGGTACTGCGCTCGCGTGCTGCGCTGGCCGCCGCCTATGCACGCCAGGCGCAAACCGCCGCCACCGTGAAAGAAGCCCAGGCCAGCATGGGGCGGCTGGAAGAAGTGGCGCGCCTGTCGGGCGGCAAGGTGCCCTCGGCGTCCGAGCTGGATGGCGGGCGCGCCACCCTGGAGCGCGCGCTGGCCGATGCCACCAGTGCCAGCGCCAGCGTGCAGGATGCCAAGGCGGCGTTGTCCACCGATGAAACCAACCTCTCCAAAGCCTCCATCACCTCGCCCATCAATGGTGTGGTGCTGACGCGCACGGTGGACCCCGGCAACGCCGTGGCCGCCTCACTGCAGGCGGTCACGCTGTTTACCGTCGCGGAAAATTTGAGCCAGTTGCAGTTGCAGGTGAACGTGGACGAGGCCGATGTCGGCTCGGTCAAGGTCGGGCAAAAGGCCAGCTTTACTGTCAGTGCCTATCCCTCGCGTCCGTATCCGGCGCGCATCACCCGCGTCGCCTTCGGTTCGACCAAGACCGACAACGTCGTCACCTACATCACTTGGCTGGACGTGGACAACTCTGATTTGAGTTTGCGTCCGGGTATGACGGCGGCGGCCACCATCACTTCGACCGAGCGCAATGACGTGCTGCTGGTGCCCAACACGGCCCTGCGTTTCACCCCCGTAGCGGCAGGCGCGCCAGGGGCAGCGGCCAGCGGCTCCGGCGGCGGTATCCTGTCGCAACTCATGCCGCGGATGCCGCGCTCGGGTACACGGCGCAGCGCCGGCGCCTCCGAGAAAGGCACCGCTGGCAAGACGCGCCAGATCTGGCTGCTCAAGGACGGCGTGGTCGAGCCGCTGCAGGTCAGTGTGGGCATCAGTGACGGGCGCATGACCGAAGTCAGCAGTGCGCAGTTGCAAGTGGGCATGAACGTCATTACCGACCAGCGCTCCGCTGCTGCCGCGCCATGAGCCAAGAGTTGCCGCTGATCCGCCTGCGCGGCGTGACCAAGGTGTACGGCGAAGGCGTGCTGGCGTTCCAGGCGCTCAAGGGCGTCGATTTGGACATTGCACGCGGTGACTTTGTCGCCATCATGGGCCCCAGCGGCTCGGGCAAATCCACCGCCATGAACACGCTGGGGTGCCTCGACCGCCCGACCACCGGCGAATATTTGTTCCAGGGCGTGCATGTCGAATCACTGACGCGCGACCAGCGCGCGCTGTTGCGCCGGCGCTATTTTGGTTTTGTGTTTCAGGGCTTCAACCTGCTGGCGCGCACCTCGGCGCAAGAAAACGTCGAACTACCGCTGTTGTACCGGGGTGAGACGGCCCATGCGCGCCACACTGCTGCCGCGCGCGCACTGGAATCGGTGGGACTCAAGGGCTGGGAGCACCACACGCCCGCTGAACTGTCGGGTGGGCAACAGCAGCGCGTGGCGATTGCCCGCGCCATCGTTACCGAGCCGGCGGTGCTGCTGGCCGACGAGCCCACCGGCAACCTGGACACGCACCGCAGTTTGGAGATCATGGAGTTGATCTGGCGCCTGAACCACGAGCGCGGCATTACCGTGCTGATGGTGACGCACGAGGCCGACATGGCCGCTTATGCCCGGCGCATCGTGCGCTTTGTTGATGGAGTGGTGGACAGTGATGCGCCTAACGCCCACCCGGCGGGTTTGCGCATTGCCAGCGTCGAGCCAGCGCCAGTTGCCACAGCGGAGGGGTCCTGACATGTGGCTCAGTACCCTGCTGCTGGCGCTGCGCTCCATCCGGCGCAACCTGATGCGCTCGTTTTTAACCATTTTGGGCATCGTGATTGGCGTCAGCGCCGTCATTACCATGGTCACGCTGGGCAACGGCGCCACGCTGGCGGTGCAGAACCAGATTTCTGGCCTCGGTACCAACCTGCTGCAGGTGCGTCCGGGCCAGCGCATGGGGCCGGGCAGTGGCGGCGCGGCGGCGTTCAAGGACGTGGATGCCGATGCCATTGCCCAGCAAATCGGCGGCATTGTCGCCGTGGCCCCCGAAGGGCGCACCGGTGCCACCGTGGTGGCGGGCGGGCGCAACTGGACGACCAGCATCATCGGCAGCACCAATGCCTGGCTGCAAACCGGCAACTGGACGGTGCAAAGCGGGCGCGAATTTAGCAACGACGAATTGCGCGCCGGCGCAGCGGTGTGCCTGATTGGCTCCACTGTGCAGCGCGAGCTGTTTGGCGGCAAGGATGCCGTCGGCCAGCAGTTGCGCGTGAAAGCCTTTTCGTGCGAAGTCGTGGGCGTACTCGGCTCCAAAGGGCAGGGCGCTTTTGGCAACGACCAAGACGATGTCGTGCTGGTGCCGCTCAAAACCTTGCAGCGGCGCGTCACCGGCAGCACCCGCGTGCAAACGCTGCTGGTGTCGATGCAAGACGGCAGCGACCCTGAGCGTGTCAAAGCCAGCCTGACGCAACTGCTGCGCGAGCGGCGCAAGCTGGCCGAAACCGATGAGGACAACTTCAACGTGCTCGATACCAAGCAGCTGGCCGACACGCTGTCGGGCACGACCAAGGTCATGACCACCCTGCTAGGCGCGGTGGCGGCGGTGAGCCTGCTGGTGGGCGGCATCGGCATCATGAATATCATGCTGGTCAGCGTGACCGAGCGCACCCGGGAAATCGGCCTGCGCCTGGCGATTGGCGCGCTGGAGCGCGAAGTGCTGCTGCAATTCTTGATTGAAGCGGTGGTGCTGGCGGCGCTGGGCGGCCTGCTGGGCATCGTGCTGGCCACAGGTGCTTCCATGTTGCTGGCCAACGTGATGAGCGTGCCCTACGTCTTCAACGTTAGCGTGAACGTGATGTCCTTCGTCTTTTCGGCCGGTATTGGTGTGCTGTTTGGCTACTTCCCCGCCCGCCGCGCCGCGCGCATGGACCCGATTGAGGCACTGCGGCATGAATAAAGCGGTGTTTTTGATTTTTAGGTCAAAACAGCCTCTAGCCCAATAGATACGTGCGTTAGAAGCTATCAAAATAATATGGCGTGATACAGGGGCTGGGTGGCGCAATCTGTTCGTTTTTGCCCGATACACTGCAATCCCGCTTCGGGTGAGCCGCCGTGGGTTTTTGCAGATTTGGAAGAAATTACCACCATGACCTTTTCGTTTATCGCTCCCCTGCGCCGCCCGGTATTGACCGCGGCTGCCGCCTTGGCATTGGCTTGCACGCTGGCACCCACCAGCTTTGCGCAAACGGCAGCCCCCGGCACCCCAGCGGCCGTGGCCACCGCGCAGCCGATCAAAGTGGCGCTGATTGAGAGCCTGTCCGGCCCCTTCGCCAACACCGGCGAGGCGGTCTATCGCAACATCTTTTGGGCGATGGAGCGTGTCAACGCCCGTGGCGGCGTGGCTTTGCCGGCCGCGGCGGGTGGCGCGCGGCCCCTGGTGCTGCAGCGCTACGACAGCAAGGGCCAGAATGAAGAAGCGCTGTCGGCACTGCGCGCTGCCATCGACGACGGTGCGCGCGTGGTGATGCAGGGCAACTCGTCCGCCACGGCGGCCGCGCTGATCGATGCCATCAACAAACACAACGAGCGCGAGCCCGATAAGCGCGTGATTTTCTTGAACTACTCGGCAGTCGATCCGCTGCTGACCAACGAAAAATGCAGCTTTTGGCACTTTCGTTTTGACGCCCACGCCGATATGCGTATGACGGCGCTGATGGACGTGGTGCGCGCCGACAAAGCATTGAAAAGCGTCTACTTGATTGGTCAGGACTACAGCTTTGGTCAAGCGGTGCTGCGCGAAGCCAAAAAGCAACTCGCCGCCCAGCGCCCGGATGTCGCCATCGTCGGTGACGAGCTGCACGCCGTCGGCCGCGTGAAAGATTTCGCCCCCTACGCCGTCAAAATTAAAAGCAGCGGCGCGCAAGCCGTCATCACCGGCAACTGGGGCAACGACTTGACGCTGCTGGTCAAAGCCGCGCGCGAAGTCGGTTACACCGGAATTTTTTACACCTTCTACGGCAACGCGCTGGGCGCTCCGGCGGCGCTGGGCGATGCGGGTGTCGGCAAAGTAGTGGCTGTGGCTGACTGGTTGCCGAACGTGCAAAGCGCGCCGAGCGAAGCGTTTTACCAATCGTTTCGCAGCCGCTTTCCCAAGCCGCAAGACGATTACGTGCACATGCGGATGCAGTTGATGGTGGAAGCCTTGGCCCAGTCCATCGAGCGTGCTGGCAGCGTGGATGCCACGGCAGTAGCGCGCCAGATGGAAAGCGCCAGTGTGCAACTGGCCGGTCGCAGCGGCACCATGCGCGCCGGTGATCACCAATTTCAGCAGCCGTTGGTGGTGGGGGTGATGGACAAACAGGGCAGCACCGGCGTCAAGTTCGACGTTGAAGGCTCCGGCTATGGTTTTCGTGTGCTGCGCGACATTCCTGCCGCGCAAACCCAGCAGCCGCACAGCTGCAAGATGCAGCGGTTTTAATGCCATCAGAGCGTTTTTGACTGATTTGTCAAAGGGCGCTTTTTACCTATCCCTGCCCATCAATCAAAAATAATAGCTAATACCGCTGATATTCATTTGATTTCAGATGATTTTTCGTCTGAAAACAAATAAATACGGGCGCTATATGCTCACTTTTTAGATTTTTTTACACTGGCCGGGTTGCCAGTCAAACTGCTACCCCAGTCAGCACTCAAGAGGAAGACGCCGATGCAAGGCATGAAAAACTGGTACCAGGAGCACCCACATCTGTTCCACAAGAGACCATAGGACCGTCTGGGATGCGACAGATATATCTCCGAAAAAATGCCTGCACCATCAAATAAAAAATACGCAACTTATTGATTTGATTGCAAATTTTATTTTGCTGTAATTTTAAAATAGATTTAACTGCCGATTTAAAAAACGTCCTGTATACTGATTTTGACAACAAAAATAAAAAGTTACGAAGAAATCCGTCTCTGCTTTTTATGCCTCAAGTGATCCTTATTTGCTTGTGGAGTTCTGTTAAACGCCAATTTAAATGGCAACTCAAACGGCGGCTTAAAAAGCGCTAAAAATCGGAGATTTTCATGGCTACAAATAAACAAATGATCGCGGCGTTTTACCTGTCCTACTACGGCCGTCCGGCTGATGCGGGTGGACTGGCTTACTGGACAGAGCAGCTTGACCTGAGCGGCGGAAATCTTGGCGTCATCGTCAATGCGTTTGCCAATTCAGCAGAATCTACCGCAAATTTTGGCGCGCTGACTACAGCACAGCACATCGCCCAGCTGTATCAGGACTTGCTGGGCCGCGCGCCTGAAGCCGCTGGCGCAGCGTACTGGCTTGGCGAAGTCACCGCGGGTCGCATGACCATCGCCCAGCTGGCTATCAACGTGTATGTGGGCGCGCTCGGCGCAGACGCCACCACCGTGCAGGTGCGCCAGCAAGTGGCCGACCAACTTACTGCCGCGCTGCCCGCCAACGGCACCGGCTACAGCGGTCAGGGCGCCGTTGAAGCGGGCCGGCTGATTATCCAAGCGGCCAAGGCAACCACCAGCGCTGCAGACATCGCCGCCTTGGCTACCGCAGGGGTCAAACTGGCCGCCAGCGCAACCGCCAACCCTGCCGTTATGACCGCGCTGATCGGCGCTAATGGCCATCTGACCGACTTGCTGGGCACCACCGCAGGTGCAGCCACCCCCCTGGATTTGGTTAACCTGATCAACACCATCATGGATACGGCAGCCGGCAATAGCACTTCTCTGACTACGCTGCTGGGCACCACAGGAACGTTAACCGATTTGGTCACTCACCTGCCCTCAGGTGTCACGCTGACAGGCTTGGACAGCGCTATCCATTCAGGCGGATTTGCTGGTGGTGCGGCGGTAGTGAATTCCGGTGGTGCTACAGACCCAGTATCCATCCTTACCACCGCCCTCGATACCCATATCGGTGGAGGTGAAGATAATTTATTTTCTGGAATTTTCAGTGATGGTGGGACCAATACGTTTAATGCGGGGGACACACTCAACGGTGGTCTTGGTTCGGATACGCTGCGGATCGGCAGTAGCATAGCGGCTACCGCCATCACATTAGATGACACTTTTTGGACAAATATCTCCAATATCGAAAAAATCGAAATACTGACTACGACTGATGGCGTACAAACATTGACTCTTGGTAATAATTTTTATGCTGCCTTCACCAGTGTAGATATGAAGACCGATTCCACTGCCGGTGCGATTAATATGACCTTGGGCGGAAATGTCAGTAAAGGGGTCAAGCTCACGACTACCTCTACTGATGGTATCCAGACCCTCCATACTGGCACAGGTGCGGGTCTTGTGACTGTGGATGCAATTTCTACTGCGGGTGGGTTGAATATCAGTGGCTCAGATGTCACTGCAGTCACAACCCAATCTACCGCTGGCAATCAGATTATCAATGTGACCAATGCAGCTTCATCGGCTATCACGGTCAATGCAAGTTCTACAGGTGGTACGCAGAGCATTGCCACGGGTGCAGGTGATGATATTATTAATACTACCTCTACTACTGGGGTTGTCTCTATTACCGGGAAAGCGGGTAATGACATTATCACTCTGAAGACCCATACAGGAGTTGATACGATCATTTTCTCTGGTGTTGCGCTGGCGGACGGCGCCTCCGTCGCCGCTCAAGTGGCGGCCAATGGTGTGGATGTCATCTCTGGTTTTGTTTCCGCCAGCGATAAAATTAACGTGAGCGCTCTGAATACTGCAGCTGCCATGACGGATGTGACTACAGCAGCACTTGCAGATTCTCTGATACTTGTTTCTGGTAAGGCGATCAGCGTCAGCGCGACGGGATTGGCTGCCGGTCTGACGACAGGCGGTACTGCTGTCATTGCAGCAGGCGAATGGAACAATATGATTAAGGTCGCCGCCTATCTGGATGAGTTGATGACCGTGACCTCAGGGGCTCAACACAACGTCATTGTGTTGAACGATACTTCTGGCAGCAATAACACGACGTATGTGTATGCACTGTCTAATGTCGGCAGTGATATCACGATTGATGCGGCTGACATCGTCTTGGTGGGCACCATCACGCACACGGCTGGTACGGCGATTCTGGCTACTGCCCTTGCCTTTGCTTAATCGGTAAATTCTTTGGCGAGGCAATTGGCCATTTCACTCAGCGCTATCAAGATGCGCTAAGTGCTTGGTTATTGCTCTCCTTGCATTGAGGTGCCGCAATGAAAAACCCCGCTTCCCAAAAGAAGGCGGGGTTTTCTATTTGGCTGTCCGAAATCAGCAATCTGGCTGCGCAGCCAGCCCGGCTGCTCCCCCTCAGCGCCGAATTCGGTGTCCCGTCTTGAACACCCACCACACCACGCCCAAACACGCGGCCATAAAGCCCAGCGTCATGCCGGTGCTGACGCCAATGTGCACATCGGCCTGGCCGTAGAAGGCCCAGCGCAGGCCGCTGATCAGGTAAACCACGGGGTTGAACAGCGACACCTTTTGCCAAATGGGCGGCAGCATGTTGATGCTGTAGAAGGCGCCGCCTAAAAAGGTCAGCGGCGTGATGACCAGCAGCGGAATGACCTGCAGCTTTTGAAAGTTGTCGGCCCACAGGCCGATGATGAAACCGAATAGGCAGAAGGTGATGGCCGTCAGCACCAGAAAGCCCACCATCCACACCGGGTGCGCGATTTCGTAGGGCACGAACACGCGCGCCGTGGTCAGGATCAGCGCGGCCACCATCAGTGACTTGGTGGCGGCTGCGCCGACATAGCCCAGCAGTACCTCCACCCAGTTGATCGGTGCGCTCAACAGCTCGTAGATGGTGCCTGACCACTTGGGCATGTAGATGCCAAAGGCGGCGTTGGAAATGCTCTCGGACAACAGCGACAGCATCAGCAGGCCGGGGATGATGTAGGCGCCGTAGCTGACGCCACCGATGTCGCCCATGCGCGAGCCAATCGCCGAGCCAAAGACGATGAAATACAGCGCCGTGGTCAGCACCGGCCCGACCAGGCTGCCCATCCAGGTGCGCAGGGCACGGTGCATCTCAAAACGGTAAATGGCGCGCACGCCGTGCAGGTTCAGGCCGGTCATGCGGTGGGGGCTTTCTGTTCGCTGGGTTGCGTGTGCACCAGGCTGACGAAGATGTCTTCCAGTGAGCTTTCACTGGAGTGCAGGTCCTTGAAATCGATGCCGTGTTCGGCCAACGCGCGCAACAGCGCGGCAATGCCGGTGTCTTCCTGCTGGGTGTCGAAGGTGTAGACCAAAGTGGCGCCGTCCTGGCCCAGCACCAGCGGCCAGCGTGCCAGCGCGTCGGGAATGCGCGCCATGGGTTGCTGCAAGGTCAGCGTGAGTTGCTTCTTGCCGAGCTTGCGCATTAGCACGTTCTTTTCTTCCACCAGGATCAGTTCGCCCTGGCGGATCACGCCGATGCGGTCGGCCATGTCTTGGGCTTCTTCGATGTAGTGCGTTGTGAGGATGATGGTGGTGCCGGCGCGCTGCAGTTCGCGCACCAGGCGCCACATGTCGTGGCGCAGTTCCACGTCTACACCGGCGCTGGGCTCGTCGAGGAACAAAATTTTGGGCTCGTGCGACAGCGCCTTGGCGATCAGTACGCGGCGTTTCATGCCGCCCGAGAGAGCCAAAATTTTGCTGTCCTTCTTGTCCCAGAGCGACAGGTCTTTCAGGATTTTTTCGATCAGCGCCGGGTTGGTGGGCTTGCCAAACAGGCCGCGGCTGAAGCGCACCGTGTCCCACACGGTCTCAAACGAGTCGGTGTGCAGTTCCTGTGGCACCAGGCCGATGGTGGTGCGCGCGGCGCGGTAGTCGCGCACAGTGTCGTGGCCGTCGGCGGTGATGGTGCCGGCGCTGGCGTTGCTCATGCCACAGATGATGCTGATCAGCGTGGTCTTACCGGCGCCATTGGGGCCGAGCAGGGCAAAAATTTCGCCCCGGCGGATGTCCAGGTCGATGCTTTTCAGCGCCTGAAAGCCGCCGGCGTAGGTTTTGCTCACGCCGCGTACGCGCACGATGGCGTCAGCGGTTGGAGCGCGGGGTGGAGTCGAAGAGGTGTGGGGCATGGAGCGCATCGGTGCAAGTGAATAAGAGCGGCTTAGCGCTGGCGGACGCGTGCGGCAGCCACTTCGCGCCCGAGTTCAATCACTGCCATGGCGTAGTAGCTTGACCAGTTGTAGCGCGTGATGGCGTAGAAATTGCCGGTGCCGGCCACATAGCTGGGGGTATCGCCGCCGTTTTGCAATTCGATCAGCGCCAGCGGGCCGTTGTGCTGCGCGCCGCTGCCTTGCAGCACGGCGCCTTTGGCGGCCATCTCGGCGGGGCTGAAGGTGGGCTTGATGTCGGGCGCCATCAGTGTCGGCATGTCCAAGCGCACGGGGTCGAATTCGACCGGGTAGGTCGGCGCCATGCCGGGGGTCCAGCCGTGCGCGATGAAGTAGTTGGCGACCGAGCCGATGGCGTCCTGCGGGCTGGCAAACAGGTCGATGTGGTCGTCGCCGTCAAAGTCAACGGCGTAGCGCACCCAGCTGGATGGCATAAACTGGGGCAGGCCCATGGCGCCGGCATAGCTGCCGCGCGGCTCGAAGGGGTTGGTGTGGCTGCGCTGCATCAGGCTGAGGAACTGCTCCAGTTCACCCCGGAAGAATTCCCGGCGCTCCAGCGCGCGCGGGTGCGCCGAGGGAAAGTCAAACGACAGCGTGGCCAGCGCGTCGATGACGCGGAAGTTGCCGATGTTCTGGCCGTAGATGGTTTCCACCCCCAGGATGCCGACGATGATTTCTGCCGGCACACCGTACTGGCGCTCGGCGCGCGCCAGTGCCGCACTGTGCTGTTGCCAAAAGCGCACGCCGGCGCGGATGCGAATCGGCTCGATGAAGCGGCTGCGGTAGGCGCGCCAATTCTTGGCGCTGCTGCGGGCCGGTGGCAGCATCAAGGCGGGCACTTGCGGCAAAAAACGCGCCTGGCCGAGGGCCTCGCGCACCCAGGCAGGATCGAGGTCGCGGCGTGCGGCCAGATCGTCGGCAAATTGCATGGCGTCGGCGCGGCTGGCGTAGGGGGTGCTGCCTTCTACGGTCTTGCTGCGTGGGGTAGGTGCTTTCTCGGCGGGGGCCGTGATCGCCGTCCTGCGGAGTGTATTTTTAGGGTCATTTTGGGCTATAGCGCACGTAGATATTGCGCTTATAGCTATGAAAAAAATAGCGGAAGGGGTGCGTCGAAAGCAAGGCGGAATCAGGATCATGGAGGGTATTTTCGCCTTTGGAACAGATTCTTACGCGCTCGGGGCCATTGGCCAGGGGAGTTGGCGTGCTTGGCGCCGCAGGGCGTGCAATGGCATGTGGGCGTGGCTGACCGGGGCGTAGCGCAGGGACTCCAGTTGCAGCAGCCACTGCGCCAGCGGATCGGCGCTGGTACCAAAGTGCGCTCGCGCCAAGCGCGCCATGGTGCGCGGCGGGGTGCTGTCAGGCAGGCTCAAGCCTGCGCGCGCTAAGCGCTGGCGGGTGCGCTGCAGCAGCCGCAGCCAGGGATCGTGCTGGCGCCGCTCCCACAGCGCCCAGACGGCGCCAGCCAGCGCCACCGCGCCCACCAGGCTGGCCAGCAGGCGCGCCAGGTCTTGCCCACTGGGCGCCTCAAAGCCCAGCGCCTTGAGCAGGTTGAGCTGGCGCGTTTGGGTGTAATTCAGTACCCACTGGTTCCAGTGGTTGTTCACCGCCTCCCAGACGGCGCGCAGGTGCTGCGCCATGCCGGGGCTGATGACAGCGCCCATGGCGTTGCCAAAGGCGCTGCGCGGTGCCAACAGGCGCTGAAACTGCCCCACGCGCCCGGGTGAGACGGCGCCGGTCGGATCGACGCGCACCCAGCCGCGCCCGGCGATCCACACTTCGGTCCAGGCATGGGCGTCGCTTTGGCGCACCGTCCAGTAGCCATCGACGCTGTTGCGCTCGCCGCCTTGGTAGCCGGTAACGATGCGCGCCGGGACGTCGGCCGCGCGCATCAGTACGGCGAAGGCGGAGGCGATGTGCTCGCAAAAACCGGCTTTTTTATCAAACCAGAACTCGTCAGCGGTGTGCTCGCCATAGATGCCGGGCTCCAGCGTGTATGCGTAGTCCCCGGTGCGCAACAGCGTGAGAGCCGCCTCGATCAGCGCTGGCGTGCCGCCCTGGACTAGGGCGGGATCGGCCAGCAGTTGCTGCGCCAGCGCCCGGGTGCGCGGGTTCGAACCCTTGGGCAGGCGTGAGAACAAGCGCAGTGGGTCCATTGCCTTGGCGTTATCGGCGCGCTCCAGTGGACCGTAGCGAAACTGTGGGTAGCTGGTGGCGCGGTAGCGCGTGACTTCGGTGATCGGGCGCGTGGTCAACCACTGCAGGTCGTTGCCCATGAACACCCCGGTGCCACGGATGTCGGGCCGCTCGGGCGCTGCGTCCAGCACCAGCAGCCACGGGCGACGGTGGGGCTCCAGGGTGACGGCGTAGTGCAGCGGCTCACCCTGCACCTGCAGGTGGGCGGCGGCTGCAGCGTTGGCGGTCCTCGAATCGGCCACCCAGGCTGGGCCGTTTTCCAGAGAGCTACTGCGCCAGTTGCGCCCGTCAAACTGTCCCAGCACCGGGCCGCGAAAGTACAGCTGGGACTGCGGCGGTGCCGCGTTGCCGGGGGTATCAAACAGCACCCGCAGGGCGACGCTGTCGTCCAGCGCCAGCGCGGCAATGTGGCCCACTTGCATGCTGCCCGACAGCCCGGAGCGCCCGACCCGATCATCGCTGGGCATGCCCCACAGCGGCGCCATGCGCGGAAACAGCACAAACAGCGCCAGCATGATCGGCGCGCCCAGCAGCGCCATGCGCGCCGCCATGCGCAGCGACTGCGCCAGCGGCGGGCGCCCGACCGGCAGGTGGGCGTTGACCAGCGCCGTCAGCAGGCCGAGCAGACCAATCAGCATGGCAGCGGCCACGGCCAGCGATTGCGAGAAGAAAAAATTGCTGAGCAGGGTGAAGAAGCCCAAGAAGAAAATCACCATGGCGTCGCGCCGCGCGCGCATCTCCAGCGTTTTGAGTCCTAGCAAGATCACGATGAGCGTGACGCCAGGGTCGCGGCCGATGATGGTGCGGTAGGTGGCCCAAGTGGCGGCGACCGCCAGGCCCAGCAGCAGCATCGCCACCCAGGAGCGTGGCAGCGGGTGCCCGCGCCAGGCCAACACGCCGCGCCATAACAGCAAGCCGGCAGCAAAAGCGCTGGCCCACAGCGGCAAATGGGCGCTTTGCGGAGCGATCACCCAAGCAATGACCAGCAACAAAAACAGCGTGTCGCGGGCCTCGCGGGGCAGGGCAGTGAGCGTTTGGCGCAGGCGCATGGGCGGGCTTTTAAAGGAAAAGGAGCATTCAATGCGCTACTATATATATAGCTAATACCGCTTTTATATAAAGGGCTAGAGGCTTATTTAATACAAAGCTAATGCCTGCAGGCAGCGCTGGCGTTGCGCGGCGCCATGGTCGGGGGCGATGTCTGCATTGGGCAGGCGCAGGCCGTAGTCCAGTCCGAGGCGCTCGGCCTCCAGCACCCAGGCCGTCAGGCGTGACAGGCGTGCTTCGGGGTCTTGCAGGCCGGTGCGCTCGGGCGACAGCCACAGCTGGCTGCGCTGCAGGTGTTCGGCATCGCGGCTGACCAGGTGGTCGCTGCCCCGGGCAAAGGCCTGTGCGGCTTTTTTCCAGACCACCAGTTTGAGCGGGTCGCCCCGGCGGTAGGCGCGCACACCGTCAAAGTCGCCACTGCCCTGGCTGGCACTGCTGGCGGTGCTGCCGGCGCTGGGTTCGCCCAGCGGCAGCGGCGGGGGGGGGGGTTCGGGGGTTGGGTAGATCAGCAGCTGCACTGCGGGCCGCCACAGCGCCCAGACGCGAAAGGTGCCCAGCGGAAAACGCGTTTCTGCCGTCAGCAGCGGCGCAGTGTTGAGGCCGCGGCGCGGCGCCGTAAACGCCACCTCAACGCTGGCGCTGCCCTGGGCCGGCACGTCGCTAAAGGCCCACTGGCCGCTGCCATGGACCGCCATTCCAATACCAAAGCGCGCATTGCGCCGGGTGCTGGTCAGTTGTACTTCCAGTAAGCTGCTGTGGCCCAGAAACTGCGGCTCGGGTGGTTTCAGGTGCAGGCCCATGCCGCGCAGCGTGGCGTGGCTGATGTGCATGGCGACCACCGCGCTGCCGGCGAGCAGAAAGGTCAGCAAATAGCCCAGGTTGAGCTGAAAGTTGATCGACGTCACCAGCAGCACCAGCAGGGTCAGCGCCAGCATCCAGCCGGCGCCGGTGGGCACGATGTAGACGTTGCGCTGCGTCAGTTGCAGACTGTCCTGGCGCGGCAGGCGGGACTGCCACCAGCGGGTGAGGCGGCTGCGCAGGTTCAAGTCCATCAAGGCAAAGGCACCGCGTCCACCATGGCCTGCACCTGTGCCACGGCGCCGCGCCCGGCGCTGCCTACGGGCACCAAACGGTGGGCAATGGTTTGCGCCAGGATGGCCTGCACATCGTCTGGGGCGACGTAATCGCGTCCGCTGATCAGCGCCTGCGCCTTGGCGGCGCGCACCAGCGCAATGCCGGCGCGCGGCGACAAGCCCTGCACAAACCACTGGCCCGAGCGCGTGGCGGCAATCAGGTCTTGCACATAGTTGAGCAGCGGATCGGCCGCGTGCACCGCCAGCACCTGTTGCTGTAGCGCGGCCAGTTCACCTTCTGCCAGCAGCGCGGGCAAGGTGGCGGCCATATGGCGCCGGTCGCTGCCGGCCAGCAACATGCGCTCGGCAGCGCGGTCCGGGTAGCCGAGCGAGATGCGCATCAGAAAGCGGTCCAGCTGCGATTCCGGCAGGGCGTAGGTGCCCAGTTGGTCGTGCGGATTTTGCGTGGCGATGACAAAAAACGGCTGCGGCAGGGCGCGGGTTGCGCCTTCCACCGTGACCTGTTTTTCTTCCATGGCTTCAAGCAGGGCGCTTTGCGTTTTCGGGCTGGCGCGGTTGATTTCGTCGGCCAGCAACACCTGGGCAAATACCGGGCCAGGGTGGAAGACAAAAGCTTCTTTGCCACGCTCGTAGACCGACAGACCAATGAGGTCGCTGGGCATCAAATCAGCGGTGAATTGCACACGCGCAAATTGCAGTCCGAAGGAATGTGATAAAGCGTGTGCCAGTGTGGTTTTGCCGACGCCGGGTACGTCCTCAATGAGCAGATGGCCGCCGGCCAAAAGACAGGCCACACAGTCTTGCACACGGGCGTTTTTACCCACAATCACCGTGTTAAGCTGTTCCAAAAGAGAGTTTATTTTGTGCTGTGCTTGCATGGTGTGACGTTATACGAAAACTACAGATGGGGACATAAGTGTGAGCAAAACTGGCTATTTCACCCACCGCGACTGCTGGAAACACGAGATGGGCCCGGGTCACCCCGAGTGCCCGGAGCGGCTTGATGCTATCGAAGACCGGCTGCTGGTCAGCGGCGTTTTCGATGCCCTGGAGCGCTACGACGCGCCGCAGGCCGCTGCCGCCGATCTGGAACTGGCGCACGACCGAATGCATGTGGCCGTCATGCGCGGTTACTCCGAATTGCTGGCCGAAGAAGTGCTGGCCGGTGGTCCCGAGTTTTCCCAGATCGATCCTGATACCTCCATCAATGTGCACACTTGGAACGCTGCGCTGCGCTCGGCCGGTGCTGGCATGGCTGCCACCGACGCCGTGATGGCCGGCGAGATTGAAAACGCCTTTTGCGCCGTGCGTCCCCCGGGCCACCACGCCACCCGTAACAAGGCGCAGGGTTTCTGCTTTTTCAACAACGTCGCCATCGCTGCCAAGTACGCCCTGGAGCGCTACCACCTGCAGCGCGTCGCGGTGGTGGACTTTGACGTGCACCATGGCGATGGCACCGAAAACATTCTGGCGGGCGACATGCGCGCCCTGATGGTCGGCATCTTCCAGCACCCGTTTTATCCGTTCTGCGGTGACCAGAATCCGGCGGCCAATATGGTCAACGTGCCCATTCCGGCGTATACGCGCGGCATGGAGATCCGCGAAATGATCGAGATGGCGTGGATCCCGCGCTTGGAAGAGTTCCAGCCCGAGATGATTTTCATCAGCGCCGGTTTTGACGGGCACCGCGAAGACGACATGGGCCAGCTCGGCCTGACCGAGCAGGACTTTGCCTGGATCACGCAGCGCATCAAAGACATTGCCAAGCGCTATTCCAAAGGCCGAATCGTCTCCCTGCTCGAAGGCGGTTACGTCATGAACCCGTTGGCACGCAGCGTGGAAGCGCACATCCGCGTGCTGGCCGATTTGTAAAGGACTCTTCCATGACTGCACCTGTGGTTCCTGCCGCTCCCGCCGTCGCTGGCGACATGCCTTTGTGTGTGCGCCGCGATGCGCGCGGCGTCGTCACCCTGACGCTGAATGACAGCGCGCGCTTCAATGCGCTGGGCAGCGAGATGCTGGCGGCGCTGCAGCAGGCGCTCGACACCGTGGCGCAGGACGACAGCGTGCGCGTGGTGGTGCTGGCCGCCACGGGCAAGGCGTTTTGCGCCGGGCACAACCTGAAAGACATGGCGGCGCACCCCGAGCTGGCCTGGTACCAGCAACTGTTTGCCCAGTGCAGCCGCATGATGCTGAGCCTCCACAAGCTGCCGGTGCCGGTGATTGCACGCGTCCAGGGCATGGCCACGGCCGCCGGTTGCCAGCTGGTAGCACAGTGCGACCTGGCGGTGGCCGCCGACAGCGCCACTTTTGCCACCAGTGGTATCCACTACGGCCTGTTTTGCGCCACACCCAGCGTGCCTTTGTTGCGCAACGTGCCGGTCAAGCGCGCCATGGAAATGCTGCTGACAGGCGACTTCATCGACGCACCGACGGCGCTGGCGCAGGGTCTATTGAACCGCGTGGTGCCAGCGGCAGCGCTCGATACCGAGGTCGAAAAATTGGTGCAATCGATTTTGCAAAAGCCGCGCGTGGCCCTTGCCATGGGCAAGGCGCTGGTTTACCAACAGCGCGAACTGGGGGTGGAGGCGGCCTACCAACTGGCCGGCCAGACCATGGCCACCAACATGATGGATGCGGCTGCACAAGAGGGCGCGCAGGCATTCGCGGAAAAACGCCTCCCCACCTGGAAGCAGTGATGCCCCGGCGCAGCTGCTGTTCGTCCTGATGCTGCAAGACTTGAAGAGCTCACTGCACGCCCTGTTGCAGGCCGGTGTGCTGATCGAAATAGCCGTGCTGCTGGGTTGCGTCGGGCTGGCCTGGGGGCTGTCCACGTTGCTGCGCCGTGCCATGCGGCGCGTTTCCCCGGACTCGATTCTTTTTGGTCACAAGGTGTTTGATGGCGCGTTGTTTCCGCTGTTGCTGCTGGGGTTGACCTTGGTGGCGCGTGCTGTCTTGCAGCCGCTGATGGCGTTGGCGCTGTTCAAGCTGATCCTGCCGGTGCTGCTGTCACTTTCCCTCATCCGCGTTGGTGCCAAGGTGCTGCAGGCCGCCTTTCCTGTGGCCCATGCGGTGCGGGTGATCGAGCACTCGCTGTCGTGGCTGGTCTGGTGTGCTGCGGTGCTGTGGATCACTGGTGTGCTGCCGCTGGTGCTGCAAGAGCTGGATGACATTTCCTGGAAAATCGGCAGCAGCCGTATGTCGCTGCGTACCCTGCTGGATGGGATCATCCTAGCCGGCGTGGTGCTGCTGGTCGCCCTGTGGATCTCTTCCGTGCTGGAGTCGTGGTTGTTGCGCTCGGCCACCGGCGGCGCCTTGTCGCTGCGCAAGGCACTGAGCAATGCCGTGCGCGCCTTGCTGATCTTCATTGGCCTGATCGTGGCGCTGTCGGCGGTGGGCATTGACCTGACCACGCTGTCGGTGCTGGGCGGCGCCGTCGGTGTCGGTATTGGTTTGGGTCTGCAAAAACTGGCGGCCAACTACGTCAGCGGCTTTGTCATCCTGGCCGAGCGCAGCATCCGTATTGGCGACAACGTGCGCGTGGACAGTTTTGAGGGCCGCATCACCGCCATCAATGGACGCTACACACTGATCCAATCGACCAGTGGGCGCGAATCCATCGTGCCCAACGAGATGCTGATCACCAGCCGGGTAGAGAATTTATCGTTGGCGGACACGCGCGTCTGGCTGTCCACGGTGGTGAGCGTGGGCTATGACAGCGATGTCGATCTGGTGATGCGCTTGCTGAAAGACGCAGCGCTGGCCGCCCCGCGCGTACTGCACGAGCCGGCGGCCCATGCGGCGCTGTCGGCCTTTGGTGCCGACGGGCTGGAGTTCACGCTTGGTTTCTGGATCGCCGATCCGGAAAACGGCGCGCTCGGCCTGCGCTCGCAGATCAACGTGGCCATCCTGCAGGCGCTGCGTGCGCATGGCATCGATATTCCGTACCCGCAACGTGTCGTGCACCTCCCGGCCGCCACCGTCGCCGCCTTGGCCGTCATGCCCCATCCCCCACCCAGTACAACTACCGCCACCGATACGGGTCTATAATTTATAAAAAGCACGATCGTTCTTTTTTGTGCCTTGGTTTTACATAAGTGCCAGATGGCAGTGATGGGTTGCCGCCCGGCATAGAATGTTTCAGTTTACGTAAACGTCAATTCAATTAACTCTAGGAGCCGCAGCAATGAAGGTTTTGGTCCCGGTCAAACGCGTGGTCGACTACAACGTGAAAGTTCGAGTGAAGTCGGACGGCACGGGTATGGACATCGCCAACGTCAAGATGAGCATGAACCCCTTTGACGAAATCGCTGTCGAAGAGGCCGTGCGCTTGAAAGAAAAAGGCGTGGTCACCGAAGTGATTGCCGTCTCCTGCGGCGATGCCAAGTGCCAGGAAACGCTGCGCACTGCCATGGCCATTGGCGCCGACCGCGCCATCCTGGTGCAGACCGATGCCGAACTCCAGCCGCTGGCCGTGGCCAAGCTCTTGAAAGCGCTGGTCGATAAAGAGCAGCCCGGCTTGATCATCCTGGGCAAGCAAGCCATTGACGACGACGCCAACCAGACCGGCCAGATGCTGGCGGCGCTGGCGGATCTGCCCCAGGGCACCTTTGCCAGCAAGGTGGAAGTGTTGGGCGAGAGCGTGCAAGTGACGCGCGAAGTCGATGGCGGCCTGGAAACGCTCTCGCTGAGCCTGCCGGCGGTGATCACCACCGACCTGCGCCTGAACGAGCCGCGCTACGTGACGCTGCCCAACATCATGAAGGCGAAAAAGAAACCGCTCGACACCTTCACCCCGCAAGACTTGGGTGTGGACGTGAGCGCGCGCCTCAAAACCCTCAAAGTATCCGAGCCGCCCCAGCGCGGCGCTGGCATCAAGGTGCCCGACGTGGCCACGCTGGTCGAGAAACTCAAGAACGTGGCCAAGGTCCTGTAAAGCGCCAGCGCACGCACCCCCTGTCCATGACTGAACAAGCTATTTGGAAACCCACACCATGACCGCACTGGTTATTGCCGAACACGACAACAGCGCCATCAAGGGCGCCACGCTCAACACCGTCACCGCCGCCCTGGCCTGCGCTGGCGAAGTGCACGTGCTGGTGGCCGGCCACAACGCCGCCGCTGCTGCGCAGGCCGCAGCGCAAATCGCTGGCGTGGCCAAAGTGATCCATGCCGACAGCGCTGAGCTGGCCGACGCCCTAGCGGAAAACGTCGCTGCGCAAGTGCTGGCGCTGGCCGCCAACTACAGCCACCTGCTGTTTGCCGCCACGGCAGCCGGCAAGAACGTCGCCCCGCGCGTCGCGGCCAAGCTGGACGTGGCGCAGGTGAGCGAAATCACCAAAGTGATCAGCGCTGACACCTTCGAGCGCCCGATCTACGCTGGCAACGCCATTGCCACGGTGCAAAGCCTGGACGCTACCAAAGTCCTCACCGTGCGCAGCACCGGCTTTGACGCCGCAGTGGCGACGGGTGGCAGCGCCGCGGTCGAAACCGTAGCTGCGGCGGCGGGCGCTGGCCAAAGCCGCTTCCTTGGCCGCGAAGTGACGAAAAACGACCGCCCCGAGCTGACGGCGGCCAAGATCGTGGTCTCGGGCGGGCGCGCGCTGGGCAGCAAAGAGCAGTTTGACGCGGTGATGGAGCCGCTGGCCGACAAGCTGGGCGCCGCGCTGGGCGCCAGCCGCGCGGCGGTGGACGCGGGCTACGCACCCAACGACCTGCAAGTGGGCCAGACGGGCAAGATTGTGGCGCCGCAGCTGTATGTGGCCGTCGGCATTTCGGGTGCGATCCAGCACCTGGCGGGCATGAAGGATTCGAAGGTGATCGTAGCGATCAACAAAGA
>NZ_JHYS01000021.1 GCF_000688255.1 Simplicispira psychrophila DSM 11588
GTTTCAATCCACGCGCCCGTGTGGGGCGCGACCCCGCCGAGGCGGTTCTGACCACAGCAGTCGATACCGTTTCAATCCACGCGCCCGTGTGGGGCGCGACCTTCGTCTTTATAACTCACTGATATCACAAGGCAAATTCGCTGCATTCTGCGTACCTCAGTGGCATGGCATCTGCATTGCTTGGCAAGATGTGAGATATAAAAAATATCTTTTAACTTCAATAGGTTACAAATTTGCGAACCATTATGGATTTCATCAGTCGCTTGAAGTTCGCAAAATTCAGAGGATCAATGGTGCATTCAAGTCCAACACTGGCTTTGCCCCCACGTGCTCCACCTTACTTTGCCATTGCCGACCCAAATAGTAAAAGCGCAAACTGTCCATCGTAGGATCAATGATTTGAACCAGCTGTGTCTTCAACATGACCCACTGCGCCGCATCCACCTCAATCTCAAAAACTGAAAATTGCACCCGCTGGCCAAAATTCAGGCAAGCCTTGGCAATGCGCCGTAGCCGCCGGGCGCTAGACCCATCTTGGGTACTAATGTCATAGCTGACGAGCACCATCATGGCGACGGTCTCACTTCCACAAAAAAGGTGGATAAGCATCCAAATCACCGCGCAGATGACGTGCCAACAACTGGGATTGAATGAAAGGAAAAAGACCAATCGGTGCCTTCTCTTCCAAAAAGACGTGCCGCAATTCCTCACGTTTACGTTCTTGGTACGCAGTGAGAACCGTCTTGCGCGACTCTTCGCGCAGCAGCACAGCGCCGTTATCCATCACCTGAAAATCACGCTCACCAATTTGACGCAGGTTGATCAATGACAGCGCGAGTCGGTCGGCCAGTAAAGGGCGAAACTCTTCCAGTAAGTCCAATGCCAAGCTGGGTCTTCCCGGTCGGTCACGGTGCAGAAAGCCCACTGCCGGATCAAGTCCCACGCTTTCGAGCGCTGAACGACAATCGTGCGTGACGAGCGTATAGAGGAAAGAAAGCAGCGCATTGACCCTGTTAAGTGGCGGGCGCCTGCTGCGGCCAGCAAAGCGCAGTGCTTCGCCGGGGATGCGAATAAGGTGGTCAAACACACCAAAGTAGCACTGGGCGGCCTCTCCCTCATACCCGCGCAGCACGTCGATCGAGGGCTCCTCCATCAACTTATCGGAAATACGTTCGATACGTTTGTGTGCATGTGCCAGGGCGGCTTCATCTTCAGTGGCCAACTTGGTGCCGTGATCGCGCAATGCCCGACCCAATACCGCGCGTTGGTTATGCAGCTTGCCCAGCAACACATTGCGAACGATGGCGGCGCAATGGACTGCGTCATCGCTGCACCGGTACTGCTGGCGGCGCAGCAACACATTGCCTGAAACGGGGCCTTCAACACGCGCCAGAAATTTGCCGTTAGACGTGAGAAAACAAGTGCTGATGCCTTGCTCTGCGCAATACCCCAATAGCGGCGGCGACACCAAGACACGGCCAAAACACACCAGACTCTCCAACATGTGTACGGGCAACCGAGCGCGCACTGCTTTGTCTACTTCCATCACGATATTGGCACCGTCCTTGTGCAGCCATGCGCCCTCGGTGGTGACATACAACGTGTTCAATTGCCGGCGCATGGCATCCCCTCCTCGTTTTCATCTTTGAGCTGCTGGGCCAGCCAAGCATTGACGCTGCCTTTGCGGCCCAATAACTTAGGCTGGCACAGGTCGATCAGCGAGCAGGCATCGCACAGCTTGGCGCTGTACTGCGCCGACGGGGTCGTGCCCGATGTCAGCATGGTTCGCGTGGATTCAATGGTGTCGCGGGTAAGTTGGCGTAAACCATCGTCAAAAACCACAGACATGCGGCGGCGCGTTTCTCCATAGAACAGAGCGCCTTCAGCAATCGATTGGCCCAACATGGCCTCTAAACACAAGGCTTGGGCGCACAGCTGCACTTCATCTGCCCGGTGTGCCTTGGGACGTCCACGCTTGTATTCCACTGGAAAGGCTTGTTCACCGTCTGGCCCCTCCTGAAACTCGACCACATCAGCGATACCCGTAATGCCCAATCCAGCGTGTGTCAAAGGCATTGCTGTGCTGGTACGCACACCGCGCCGTCTCTCTCCACGGGGTTTGTCTGCACGCTCGTGCAGCACCCGACCTTCTGCCGTGTGGCGGCTTTCTGCCCATAGTTGCTCGACGTGGATCAGGGCGCATTGGCGTGGACAGTACAGGTAGTGCTGCAAAGCAGACAAGGGAATAAAGTCATCCGTCTCCATGGCCTGCTTTGTGGTGGTGTTTGCCAGAATTTTTAGATTAACTCTTGCACCGACACACCTGCCGGAATGGCGGCGCGGTCGATTTCCACGCGGTAGTCCGTAAAGCGGCGTGGCGCACTGTCTGAATTAGCGTCAGCGGACGCAATCTTCACCGCATCAAATAGCACATGCGCAGGCGCGTTGCCCATAGCGCTTTCATGCTTGAACACGATCAGTTTGCGCGCTGCCATTTCACCGCGTGCAGCCGAGCGGTCGTGCTCGAACATATTGATCAGCGCATTCCAGAACAACGCCAAATCAGCGTCAGAAAAACCTGTGCGTTCAGCCAGTTTGGCGGATATGAATCCGTGTGCGCGGTACAGGCCGTAGGGAATGATGTGCTTACGACCCATGGTGCGGTTGTCGCCACTTTGTGCTTCGGCTTCTTTCACGGTGGTTACTGCCATGCGGGTAATCGAGATTTCAAGCGGCACCACCGGGTCAATAGAGGTGGCAAATGCCAACTGGATCGGGCCGCGCACTTGACCGGCGTTTACGCCTGTGGTCATCACGGCACCAAAGGTGCGGACATCAAAAAAATTGTCACACATCCAACGCGTAATGGCCTGCGCTTTCTCTGCTTCCTTGGGTAGTTTTTTTTCTTCTGGCTTAAGCGAAATAGCCTCGTATGCCTTGAGGTGCTGGTTATTGAGGACGGCCTTTTCCTGCATATAGATCGCGTAGCCTGGGGAATTTTCCTTATCCAGACTGACAAAATTGCGAATCTTGCGCTTCAGACAGACGTCAGTCACCAGTCCGCAGTTGGTCTCGGGATCGAGGCGCGGCAGGTTACCTGCATCGGGATCGCCATTGGGATTGCCATTGATGACGTCAAAGAGGTAAACGAATTCGTAACGGTTGGCAATGGCGGTCATGCGGGATCTCCCTCTGGGTTGTTATCGGTTTCGATTTCAGTTTCAGTTTCGGCTGCACCAGCCGCATCGCTTTTCACAAATCGGCTTTGCGATTGGTGGTAGTAGCCGATGGCAAAACGACCTTGCTCCTCAATGCGCAGGCTGCGCGGGAAACTGTCGGTCAAGCCTTCAACAATCTCACGGATGTCTTTTTCTAGATTGACCGCCAGACCCGGCTTGTCTTTGCGCAGCTTGGCGATGTGGTTCTGCGTATTGCGCAGCAGCACCGGAAAGACCGAGGCCGGTGTGGCCGAAGCAGCGCCGTAATAACGGTCGCGAATCGTGGCATTGACCTGCCCGCCCAGCGCACTGCGCTGCACCGCCTCCAGCACGGCAAACAGACGGCCCAGCCGATAGCCAGGACTTGTAGATTGCTTGTTCAGACTCACCGGTACCTCCTCGTTTTGGTTATTAATGCCCAAGCGCTGCTCACGCGCCAAGATGCCCTTGCACAGCGCTGCGCGCAGCCCAGACAAATTGCCGTCTGTGCGGATACGCATGATGGTGTTGGCCAACAGGCTGCGCGGATATAGACCGCCGCTCAGGATGGCGCGCATGAATTCGCCCACTAAGTTGTTGAAGGCATCGTCCATTTTTGGCATGGAGCCCTCCCGGTGCGGCACTGTGGCCAGTACCAAGCGGCGCGCTGTTGGGGGTGTTTTCCAAGGCACCGGTTCGAGGTGCAAGTCGTTGGCGTGCTCGGCAAGGCGGCGGGCAAACTCGCCCAGCGTGCCTTCTTGCCAAAAGCGGATGGAAATGCGCGACGCATTGGGCGCCAGTCCCAAGACATACATGCGCGTGTCTTCATGCAGCCGAGGATCAATTTCGTGCAACGGCCTGCCCTTAGAAATTTTTTCTAAAACGACGTGTACACGGGCTGCCTCTTGCAGGTCATCAGGCCCGGTGTTGATCAGACTGGAAAAAGTGAACTCTGCTTGCTCTGCCGCCGCTGCATTGGCCGTATCGGCCCAGAACACCACGCTGGTGTCACCGATCTGGATGCGCTGGCGGTTGTGCTCGCTGCGCCGCAGCAGGTAGTTGAGCACGGTGGTATAGGCAAAGGTGGCTTGTATCGAAACAGGAGCATTTGCCCCAGTGTTGTTTTCTTTTTTTGCTGATGAGGCCTTTCTCAGCGCGCCAAAATAAGAAAGGTAAGCATCGTCGTTGAATGAAGCGATGGATGCTCCATTGGCTTGTGATCCAGTCACACCTTTGATAGATGCGTGTAAACGAGCCAACGTAGATTGCTCTCCAGTAACCAAACATATACCGGTCAGCGCTCCCTCCTCTTGCGCAGCAAGCAGTGTTGCTCGAACCGTCTGTGCCGCTGGACGCTCATGCAAGTAGCTGTTTTCTCCATCGAGTCGAAAAACGACGTTTGCATCCAGCATTTCTTCTTTGAACGGCGCACTGGAAAAGCGCTCTGGTGTCCATGCTGCTAGAAAAAAAATTAGTGCTTTCAATCCTGGGTCTTCTGTACCTGCCAAGTGCTCTTGGTGGAGCACTTTGAATGCTTCATGCTCTTTTTCAGAGCGTGTATTGCTAGCGCTGACGCCAAGTACGTAGCTGGTTTTGTCCCAAAGGAAGTTGGATTTGATACCTACTGTGCGTTTTTCAGGCTGCGGCACATTCATCATGCGCGGCAGAGGCTTCTTGCCCGATGTGTCGCGGACATCGTTTACATCAACCACGCGCCCGTCGGGTGTCAGCAGGATTTCGTAGCTGATTTTTTCGGGGCTGTAGCCAAAGGGTGCCAGCCCTTCTTCGCCGCGCGCCAATAGGCGCTGGTAATAGCTGTTGAGGGCTTGGAGGATCATGCTTTGATCTCCTCGCTGTGCCAAGGCGGCACCTCAATCACGCCGCCTGACATTTGCGCGCGGAAGAAGCGCGGCGTCATGCTCCGGTCAAAGTCGATGTCGTGCAGCATCCAGCCCAAGTCACGCTCAGGCAGCAGGCTTTCATGTTTGTCAGGGAGTGCTGCACCGTCTTCCAGTAACTGAAAATTGGCTGGAAATTCACGCACACCCATGCACGGCATCTGAAAGCACTGCCCCTTGCGCGCACGGCGGTTGAAGATGTCGAGGTGCTTGCCAATGGAGTCATCCGCTCCGGCCTTGGGCGTGAGTTCAAAATGCGCTTCAATCACATAGGCCACATCGCGCAGGATGGTGGCGGCGCGTTGCTGGCGGTCTTCATCCACATAGTTCGCCAGCCCGGCGGTTGATCCGGCCTTCATCGCCTTGGTCACGCTGGCGGGAGAGACTTTTCCGCCCACCTCATTGCGCCGGATGGATTCAAAGCGGATGGGCTTTAAGACATGGATGCGGTCGATGTTCCAGCGGATGGCTGGCTTCCAATGAATGGCATCCAGAATGCCGCGCGCAGCGGACGGGGTGATGACGTCGTAGGAGACGCGCTCCACTTTCATCTCGGGCCGGGTGAAGCAAGCGCGCTCGCCCCAGACCAGTAGTTTCACTCCGTATCCCATACTTACTCCTTGCTGTCTTTGCAGATAGTCTTCGAGTAACCCTACAGAATGCTTACCAATTGAGGTCTTCAGAGCGAATGAGCGCCGGATTGTCCCAACTCAGACCAAATCGTTCGTTATAGAGCCCTTCGTGTGCTAACACCATGAACTGCTCTCCCCACTTTTTGGGTGCTACAGGAATGACAGCCCCAGCCTTGTAAAGCGCATCAAAACCCTGCCGTGGCAATTGCACCAAATAGGGTTGCAGCTTGCGTGCCAAACCCACACTGCCTTCGGCAAACTCCAAGTCTTTTAGCGCTTCTCGGGCGCAGTCGTCATACGGCACGATGACTGGCATTTGCACGTTGTCAATCATGCGAAATTGGGTGGCCAAAGTCTCCATCGGCAGACTGTCCGGCTGGCTGGCCTTGAGCAGGCCCAGGAGGTTGTGTTTGTCTAGTTGCTGACTGCCCTTTTGCCAATACAACAAGGCAAAGTAGCGGCGAATGGCTTCGGGCGACAGCGGATCACCCTCAAATTGGCGCAGCACTTCACGCGCTGCCTGTGCATATTGGACAAGTTCGGGCGGCGGTGCCCAATCCTCGTTTTCTGTGGCGAACACCAGCACCTCGCTCAGGGCAGTGCTTCGACGGCCTTCGCGGTTGCAGCGGCCAGCGGCTTGCGCAATGGAATCCAGACCGGCTTCTGCGCGCAGTACGGTGGGGAAGTCCACGTCCACCCCGGCTTCAATCAAGCTGGTACTGACCAAGCGGCAAGGCGCTCCGTTGTTAAGCATCTGCCGCACCTCAGCCAGCACTGCGCTGCGGTGTTTCGCGCACATCAATGTGGTGAGGTGGCGCGCCCCCGGCAGGTCGGCCATAGATTGGTACACCGCACGGGCATGGCGGCGGTTGTTGACGATGCACAGCACCTGCTCGCGTGAACGCATCTCGGCCGTCAGGGTTTCATCGTTCCAAGTGCCTACATGGCGCACGCGCACCCGGTCAAGCTGCTGAAATAACTGGATCGGATCGGGTGCCAGTTCATGCACGCCAGTCAGGCCACCTTCAAATGCGGGCGCTTCCAGCGCTGGCTGTGTGGCCGTACACAGCACCACGCTAGTGCGGTAATTGCGTGCCAGCTCGTCGATAGTGGCCACGCAGGGACGCAGCAATTTGAGCGGCATGGTTTGCGCTTCGTCGAGGACCACCACGCTGGCGGCAATGTTGTGCAGCTTGCGGCACTGCGAGGGCTTGGCGGCAAACAGGCTTTCAAAAAACTGCACCGCTGTGGTGACGACGATGGGCGCATCCCAGTTTTCCATGGCCAGCCGCAGCTTCTGTGCTGATTGGTATTTTTCTGGATCGTTGCGTGGTGGGGAGGACTCGATAAAGGCGCTGTGGTGTTCCAACACGGCTTCCTTACCAAAAGGCCCCAATGCACGACGGAACACTTCTGCGTTTTGCTCAACGATGCTGGTGAACGGAATCACAAAAATCACGCGCCGCAGTCCGTGGCGAATGGCGTGATCGAGGGCAAAAGCGAGTGATGCCAAGGTTTTGCCGCCGCCCGTGGGCACCGTCAGCGCAAACAGACCGGGCGCGTGCTCTGCCTGGCTGCGCACATGGCGTAAGACGTCAGCGCGCAGACGATTGACGCTACTGTCTGCCTTGAAGCCACCGAGGTACACGTCGAGCTGCTCACGCAGCAGGACCAAAGAAGGTGGCGCAGCACCCGCATTGCGATGGTTGGGACTCTTTTCGGCGGCTTTATAGAAGCGCTCTGTATCTAAAAAATCAGCATCCACCAGACTCGAAAAAATCATGCGGGTGAGAAAAGCCAGCTGAAACGGGTAACGCTCTTTGGCTTGTGCGCGATTTTTGCCGTAAAACTTGAAACCCTCTGGAAAGTCGATTTTCGCGGGCAGAGTGATGTCCGCTTCCCATGCCTTATCCAGCTCTGGCAGCTTGGCAACCAGCCGCTCGTCCAGCGCAGTGCGCGCGCCTTCGCCCCGCCCATTGGCCAGCCCCGCATGGTGACCTGCAATGCCGTAGGCCAGCAAATAGCCGATGGGCCCAAACCGCTGCTGTGCAATGCACGCACCCCAAGCCGAATGATCGACACGTTCGAGCGAGCCGCACAAACGCGCTTGAAAAGGCACAGTGTATTTACCCACATCGTGAAGATGCCCGGCCACCGTAGCCAGCGCTTGCGCGCCAAAGAAGGCCGCAAATTGCCCAGCCTCGTAACCCACATTGTGCAAATGCGCTGATAGCGTTTGCCAGTCGCTGCGATCCGCAGTCGCCGTGGAGTGGGCAAAGAACAGTTTCATTCCTGCTGGCGCGATGGTTTCGGTGGAAGTCATAAATCGCTAAAAATAATCAAATTTAATAGCTAATAGCGCACGTAGTTAAAAGCCTAGAGGCCTAAAACATGCATAAACCACATCAGCTATTGATCTGCCCCCACAGCTTGTCCAGGCGTTTGATGCTGACTGGCTGGGGCGTACGCAGTTCTTGGGCGAAGAAGCTGACGCGCAGTTCTTCTAGCAGCCAGCGCAGCTCCTGCATCCGCGCATCGACTTGGCCCTTGCGCTCTGCCACCAAACGCCAATAGCGCTGCTCTTGCGGGCGCAGTTCGGCCAGCTTGGCAGCGTCGCGGGCCGGGTCGGCGCGGACTTTGTCGAGGCGCGCGGTAATGGCTTTGAGGTAGCGGGCAAAGTGCGCCAGTTGCGGCCACGGCGCGGCAGTCAGAAAGTTTTTCGGCACCAAGCGCTGCAACTGCGCCAGCGCGTCTGCGGTGGCCTCGGGCGCGCCTTTGGTGTCTTTGATTTTGCGCACGGCCACGGCGTATTCCAGCAAGATGGTCGCCGCCAAGCGCGCCACTTCGTTGGCGATCAGCGTCAGGCGGCCACGGCCTTCTTGCACGCGGCGTTCAAAATCGGCGGCGTTGGTCGGCAGTGGGTCGAGCAGGAAAGCGCGGTTCATCGCCACGTCCAAAATCTGGCCGCGCAGCTCTTCCTGCGTGCCCAGCGGCATATAGGCCACGGCCATTTTTTGCAGGTCGGGGATGTTTTTTTCTAGATACTTCAGCGCGTCTTTGATGTGCAGCGCGCACAGGCGGCGCAGGCCGGCGCGGTGTTTGGCCGCCGCCACGGCCGGCTCATCAAACACTTGGATGCTGACGGCATCGCCCATGTCCATCAGCGCCGGAAAGCCGATGACCGTCTGGCTGCCTTTGCCAATTTCCATCAGCTCGGGCAGCTCGCCAAACGTCCACGCGGTGTAGCGCTGGTCAGCGGGAAAGGCGTTTGAAGTAGCTGCGGCTTTATCTTCCGTTTTATGCGCTTCTTTTTTAGGAGCTGCTAGCGCACGCTTTTGCTCATTTTCAGCCTCTTTTATGTCTGAATCGCTTTGTTTACCAGCGCTACCAGCTATCTTTAATGAAGCCAGCGCCTGAAACGCACCGCGTGCCTTGGCACCCCATTCGGCTTTGAGTGCGCCCAGATTGCGCCCTTGGCCGAGCTGGCGGCCATGCTCATCGACGATGCGAAAGTTCATGAACAGGTGCGCCGCCACCATGTCCAGCTTGAAATCAGCGCGCTTGATGTCTAGCGAAGTTTCATCGCGCGCTTGTTTCAGCAGCGCGTCCATCAGGCCGATGCGGCCGATGCGGTCGGGCGTGCCCAGCAACTCTGCCAGCCGCGCCGCTGATTCTGGCAGCGGCACAAAGCGGCTGCGCGGGCGCTGCGGCAGGCTTTTCAGCAGCGCTTGGATTTTGTCTTTGAGCATCCCCGGCACCAGCCATTCGCATTGCTCGTCGTGGACTTGGTTCAGCACAAACAGCGGGATGGTGACGGTGATGCCATCGCGCGCGTCGCCCGGTTCGTGCAGATAGCTCGCTTGGCAATCAACGCCGCCGAGGCGCACGGTGCGCGGGAAGGCGCTGGTGGTGATACCCGCCGCCTCGTGGCGCATCAGCTCGTCGCGGGTCAGCTTCAACAACTCAGGCCGCGCTTTCACTTCAGTGCGGTACCAGTTTTCAAAGCTGCGGCCATTGCACAGCTCTTGCGGCACTTGTTGGTCGTAGAAGGCGTAAATCAGCTCCTCATCGACTAACACGTCTTGGCGGCGCGATTTGTGCTCCAGCGATTCGACCTTGGCGATCAGCTTTTCATTGGCTGCCAAGAACGGCAGGCGCTTGTGCATCTCGGGCAGCAGGTCGCCGCCGACCAGCGCTTGGCGGATAAACATCTCGCGCGCGGCGTGCGGATCGACCTTGTCAAAGCCGACGCGCCGGCCGCTGTAAACCACCAAGCCGTACAGCGTGGCGCGCTCTAGGGCGACGACTTCGGCGGCTTTTTTCTCCCAGTGCGGGTCGAGCAGTTGCTTTCTCAGTAGGTGCGCGCCGACCTCTTCCAGCCACTGGGGTTCGATATTGGCAATGCCCCGACCAAACAGGCGCGTGGTTTCGACCAGCTCGGCGCAGACAATCCAGCGCCCTGGCTTTTTGCGCAGGTGTGCACCGGGGTGGCGGTGAAACTTGATGCCGCGCGCGCCGACGTAGTCCGAGGCATTCGGGTTAGCCGCAGCCGCGTCTTCCGGCTTGAAACCGATGTTGCCCAGCAGGCCCGACAGCATGGATTTATGCAGCTCTTCGTAGCTGGCGGGCTGCGGATTCAGCTCCCATTTGTGCTCGCGCACCACGGTCATTAGCTGGCTGTGGACGTCGCGCCACTCGCGCACGCGGCGCACGTTGATGAAGTTTTGGCGCAGCAGTTGCTCGTATTGGCGGTTGCTGAGTTTGTGGGTAGCAGCGCCGTCCAGCCCGATGACTGCGGCTGGCGCTGGCGCAGCTATCGGCAAAGACACCGGAGCCGCCGCCACCAGCCGCTGCGACACCGGCAAAAACGCCTGCCGCGCCGCCACGCCCTTAGTCCGCGCCACCTGCTGTTGCTGCACGCGCGATGAGGCTAATGTCGGCATGACGCCGCCGCGCGCCTGTTGCAGCCAGTTCCACAGCGTCAGGTAGCCGCTGAACTCGCTCTTGTCGTCGTCAAACTTGGCGTGCTGCTGGTCGGCCTGCTGCTGCGCGTCCATCGGGCGGTCGCGCACGTCTTGCAGGCTCAAGGCGCTGGCAATCACCAGCACCTCGCTGAGTGCACCGCGCGTACGCGCTTCCAAAATCATCCGGCCCACGCGCGGGTCGAGCGGCAATTTGGCCAGCTCGCGCCCCATCGCCGTCAGCTCGTTTTTGTCGTCCACCGCGCCCAATTCATTGAGCAGCTGGTAGCCGTCGGCAATGGCGCGGCTGGACGGCGCGTCGATAAACGGAAAGTCTTCGACCACACCGAGGTGCAGCGACTTCATCCGCAAAATTACGCCGGCCAGCGAGCTGCGCAAAATTTCCGGGTCAGTAAAGCGCGGGCGGCCAAGAAAGTCGCTTTCTTCGTACAGCCGAATGCAGATGCCGTTGGCCACGCGCCCGCAGCGGCCAGCGCGCTGATTGGCCGCCGCTTGGCTGATCGGCTCGACCAGCAATTGCTCAACTTTGCTGCGCAAGCTGTAGCGCTTGACCCGCGCCGTACCGGCGTCAATCACGTAGCGAATGCCCGGCACCGTCAGCGAAGTCTCGGCGACGTTGGTCGCCAAAATAATGCGCCGGCCCGTGTGGCTGTCAAAAATCTGGTCTTGCTCGGCTTGGCTCAGGCGGGCAAACAGCGGCAGCACTTGGGCGCTGCGCATCACCGGCTGGTGCGCCAAGTGTTTGCGCAGGTGGTCGGCGGCTTCGCGGATTTCGCGCTCGCCGGGCAAGAACACCAAAATATCGCCGCCCGCGTTGCCTTGCCACAGCTCATCGACGCCATCGGCAATCGCGTCGTTCAGGCCGTAATCACGGCTTTCTTCAAACGGCCGCCAGCGCTGCTCCACCGGAAAGGTGCGGCCCGAGACTTGGATGATCGGCGCTGGCCCTTTGGACGATGCAAAGTGCTTGGCAAAGCGGTCGGCGTCAATCGTCGCCGACGTGACCACGACTTTCAAATCCGGCCGGCGCGGCAAGATTTGCCGGATATAGCCCAGCAGAAAATCAATGTTCAGACTGCGCTCGTGCGCCTCGTCAATGATGATGGTGTCGTAGGCTTTGAGCAGCGGGTCGGTCTGCGTCTCGGCCAGCAAGATGCCGTCGGTCATCAGCTTGACCGAAGCACCCTGGCTCAGGCGGTCTTGAAAGCGCACCTTGTAGCCGACCACATCGCCCAGCGGCGTGTTCAGCTCTTCAGCAATGCGCTTGGCGACCGAGCTTGCCGCTATTCGGCGCGGTTGGGTGTGGCCGATCAGCTGGCCTTTCTGCCCCGGCGCGGCATTGAGTTTGCCGCGGCCCAGCGTCAGCGCAATTTTGGGCAGCTGCGTGGTCTTGCCCGAGCCGGTTTCGCCGCAGACGATGATGACCTGGTGCTTGTGCAGCGCCGCCATGATCTCGTCGCGCCGCGCGGACACGGGCAGGGATTCAGGGAAAGTGATTTTCAGGGGGGAAGCGGGTGCGGGAGCAGACAAGGTAGCGACTTCGTAGAGAATCGCGAATTATCCCAGCCTCTGCTGGTTTCTACTGAGCTTGCCGTTATCTCCCTGACACCCCTGCCCCGCATGTCCACCGTTTTCAACTTCACTTTCGTGCCCTGGTTTCGCTCGGTGGCGCCGTATATCCACAAGTTTCGCCACCAGACCTTTGTCGTCGGCCTGACCGGAGAGGCGATTGCCGCTGGCAAGCTCCACAGCATTGCCCAGGACTTGGCGATGATCAAAGCCATGGGCGTGAAAATTGTGCTGGTGCATGGCTTTCGGCCGCAGGTCAATGAGCAGCTACAGGCCAAAGGCCACCAGGGCAAATACGCGCACGGCATCCGCATTACCGACTCGGTGGCGCTTGATTGCGCGCAAGAGGCCGCCGGCCAGCTGCGCTTTGAGATTGAAGCGGCGTTCAGCCAAGGGCTACCCAATACGCCAATGGCTGACTCGACGGTGCGGGTGATTTCGGGCAATTTCGTCACCGCGCGTCCGGTCGGCATCGTCGAAGGCATCGACTTTGAGCATTCGGGCGTGGTGCGCAAGGTGGACGTGGCCGGCATCCAGCGCGCGCTGGACATGGACGCGCTGGTACTGCTATCGCCGTTTGGCTTTTCGCCCACCGGCGAGGCCTTTAACCTGAACATGGAAGAAGTCGCCACCTCGGTGTCGGTGGCGCTCAAGGCCGACAAGCTGATTTTCATGTCGGAAATCGCTGGCCTGCGCGTGCGCCCCGAGGAGCCCGAAGGCGAGGACAACCCGCTGGACACCGAACTGCCCCTCGCCCAGGCCCGGCAGTTGCTGGCGCGCGTGCCGCCCAGCCAGCGCCCGACCGATATCGGTTTTTATTTACAGCACTGCGTCAAGGCCTGCCAGGGCGGCGTCGAGCGCAGCCACATCATCCCGTTTGCAGTCGATGGCGCCCTGTTGCTGGAAATTTATGTCCACGACGGCATCGGCACCATGGTGGTCGATGAAAAATTGGAAGAACTGCGCGAAGCCAACGCCGACGATGTGGCCGGCATCTTGCAGCTGATTGAGCCGTTTGAGAAAGACGGCACGCTGGTCAAACGCGACCGCACCGAGATTGAGCGCGATGTCGCCAACTACACCATCATCGAACACGATGGCGTGATTTTTGGCTGTGCGGCGCTGTACCCGTACCCCGAGGCGCGCACGGCGGAGATGGCCGCCGTCACCGTCTCGCCGCAAAGCCAGAGCACCGGCGATGGCGAAAAACTGCTCAAACGCATCGAGCAGCGCGCGCGCAACCTGGGGCTGGACAGCATCTTTGTGCTGACCACGCGCACCATGCACTGGTTCATCAAACGCGGCTTCGTGCAGGTCGATCCCGACTGGCTGCCCGAAGCGCGCAAGCGCAAATACAACTGGGATCGGCGCAGCCAGGTGCTGGTCAAGCGGTTCTGAGCCGGCGAGCACAGCATTTCAGGTAAAAAAGGCCTCAAACGCTGATGTAGCAAGCGCTGATAGCTATTTATAAAATAGCAGTAAAAGTACGATGGCTGCCGCCAGCGCCGGCTGCAGCAGCCCAGGCGAACGGCTACCATGCCGGGCCATGTCCGCCTATCTGACCGCTGCCCTCTACCAATTCGTCGATCTGCCCGACTGCGCCCAGCTACAGGCGCCGCTGCAGGCCTGCTGCGATGCGCACCACGTGCGCGGCCTGCTGCTGTTGGCACCCGAAGGCATCAACGGCACCATTGCCGGCCCGCCCGACGGCGTGCACGCCGTGCTGACCTGGTTGCGCAGCGATGCGCGCCTGGCCGGCCTGCAGCACCAGGAAGCGAGGGGCGAGCGCCAGCCGTTTTACCGGATGCGTGTGCGCCTCAAACGCGAAATCGTCACGCTCGGCGTACCGGGGCTGAACCCGGCGCGCAATGCCGGCACTTACGTCAAAGCGCAAGACTGGAACGCCCTCATCGACGACCCAGCCGTGGTGGTGGTGGATACGCGCAACGACTACGAAGTCGGCATTGGCAGCTTTGCCCGCGCCCTGAATCCGCATACGCGCAGCTTTGCCGAATTTCCAGCGTGGGTGGCGGCACAGTCACAAGCCGGTGGCGCGCTGGCCGGCCAGCCGCGCATAGCCATGTTCTGCACTGGCGGCATCCGCTGCGAAAAATCGACCGCCTACCTGAAGTCGCAGGGGTTTGAAGAGGTTTACCACCTCGAAGGCGGCATCCTCCAATACCTGAAGACCGTGCCCGAGAGCGACAGCCGCTGGCAGGGCGACTGCTTCGTCTTTGACGAGCGCGTCTCGGTCGGCCATGGCCTCGTGTCGGGCCAGCACCAGCTGTGCCGCGCCTGCCGTATGCCGCTGGGCGCGGCCGAACTGGCGTCGCCCCACTACGCCGCTGGCGTGCGCTGCCCGTTCTGCCACGGCACGCGCAGCCCGAAGCAGGAGCGCGCACTGGGCGAGCGCGAGCGCCAGATGGCGCTGGCGGCGCAGCGTGGCCAAGCACATATCGGCACGCACCGGGCTGCCGCGCCCGATAAAACCATCCCGCACGAAAGCCGCAAGGCATGAGCGTCTTGCCCATTCTGTATTCGTTTCGCCGCTGCCCTTATGCCATCCGCGCGCGGCTGGCGCTGGCCGTGGCGCAACAGCCTTACCAGCTGCATGAAGTGCTGCTGCGCGACAAACCCGCCGCCTTACTGGCTGCGTCGCCCAAGGGCACGGTGCCGGTGCTGGTGTTGCCCGAGGGCCGTGTGCTCGACCAAAGCCTGGACATCATGTGCTGGGCATTGCAGCGCCACGATCCGCAGCAGTGGCTCAGCCCGCCCGGTGCCACGCTCGCTGACATGTGGGCTTGGGTGGCGCAGTGCGACGGTGCGTTCAAACAAGCCCTGGACCGTTGCAAATATCCCCAGCGCCTCCCCGAGAACGACCCAGCCCAAGCGCGCGCCGATGCCAGCGAGTGGCTGCTGACACTGGAGACGCGGCTGGCCGACTCGGCGTATCTGTGCGGCACACAGGCCGCGCTGGCCGATGTGGCGATTTTTCCCTTCGTGCGCCAGTTCGCCGCCATCGACCCACCCTGGTGGCACGCACAACCCTGGCCCCATCTGCAGCGCTGGCTACAGCAGTGGTTGGAAACGGCGCTGTTTGCGGACACCATGCGCAAACATCCACTGGCGCCAAACCCACTCTTGTAACCTGATTTGGTGGCATGCACCTTACGGCTCGCAGTACCCATGTCATTGCCCTGTTTTGCTCTGTGGGCTGCTTGCCAGACCCTACAATGGGGACGTCTGCGAGGCTGCCGGGCTTTATATTTCCTTGAACCAATGCTCATTGAGCCCGGGCTTGGTATATTGCCCAGCGAGCGTGATCATCTCGCGTCAGATGAACCCAACGCAGGGCTGCCCTTGCCCACCTGAACCCCCGGTTCAGGATGCCGGTTCGGTGGCATTCGCAGACACCTTTTTTACAGCGCGTCCTAGTGGCGCGCTGTGTCATTTTCAGCCTCGCGCGCTTTCGGCTTCGCTCTTTCCCATGCTCAGTCCCCTGTTGATCGTTGAATTGGCTGCCCTGGGGCTTACCACGGGTTTTTTGGCCGGTTTGCTCGGCATTGGCGGCGGGATGCTGATGGTGCCCTTCGTGACCTACCTGCTGGGCCAGCAGCAGGTGGCGCCCGATCTGGCAGTGAAGATGGCCATTGCCACCTCTATGGCCACCATCCTATTCACCTCCATCTCCAGTGTGCGTGCCCACCACCAGCGCGGCGCTGTGCGCTGGGACTTGGTGCGCAGCCTGGCGCCCGGCATTGTGCTGGGCGGCATAGTGGCCAGTCTGGGCGTGTTTGCGCTGCTCAAGGGCGCTTTTCTGGCGATCTTTTTTGGCCTGTTTGTCAGTTTCTCTGCGGTGCAGATGTTTCTGGACCGCAAACCTGCCGCCGCACGACAAATGCCCAGCACCGGCGGGCAAGTGGCCGCAGGCAGTGCCATCGGCTTTGTCTCGGGCCTGGTCGGCGCCGGTGGCGGTTTTATCAGCGTGCCGTTCATGACCTGGTGCAACGTGCCTATCCGCAACGCCGTGGCCACCAGCGCTGCACTGGGTTTTCCGATTGCGCTGTCGAATGTGTTGGGCTATGTCACGGCGGGCCAATCGGTGCCCGGCCTGCCACCGGCGTCTTGGGGCTATGTCTGGCTACCGGCGCTGGCGGTCATTGCCTCCTGCAGCGTGCTGACGGCACCGCTGGGCGCACGCTCTGCGCACCGCTTGCCCGTGCGTTTGCTGAAACGTGTTTTTGCCAGCCTGTTGTTTAGTCTGGCGGGCTACATGCTCTGGAAGGGGCTGAGCACGTAAGCACCTACTACAAGATCAACCGCACCGCTGATCAAGCAGCCCAGGCTATGCTGTGTTGACACGGCGCAACAGCACATCAAAAGCGGCCGGCGCCAGGGCCGGTGAGCACAAGAAACCCTGGTAATGATCACACTGCAACTGCTGCAACACAGCACACTGGGCAAGCGTTTCCACCCCTTCGGCCACTACTTCCATGCGCAGTGCATGTCCCATGTGCACGATGGCACTGACGATGGCCAAGTCGCCTTCGTCCTCTGGCAAACCGCGCACAAACGACTGGTCCACCTTCAATTTGCGGATGGGTAATTTTTTCAGGTAGGCCAGACTGGAATAACCGGTACCAAAATCATCAATGGCCAAGGCCACACCCAATGCCGCCACGGTAGCGAGGCGCTCAGCCGCCTCTTGCGCGCCTTGCAGCAAAATCGATTCGGTCAGTTCCAGTTCCAGCAGCTCAGGTGGCAATTGATACGTGGCCAACAGCTGCGTCAAGCGCTCGACAAAATCAGGCTGGCAAAACTCCAGCGCCGACACATTCACCGCCATCACCAGTGCTGTGCCCGCCTGCTGCCAACGTGCCGCCTGCTGCACGGCCTGTTCCAGCACCCACGCTCCGAGCGTGATGATGTAGCCGGTTTCTTCGGCCAGGGGGATGAAGACACCTGGCGAGATGGTCCCCAGTTCAGGATCCGTCCAACGCAGCAAGGCTTCTGCACCCAGGATGACACCGCTCGACAGGCTTAACTGCGGCTGGTAGTGCACTGTCATGCACTGGTGCTCCAGCGCATGGCGCATGGCGTGCTCCAGCCGCATCCGGGACAGCAGGTTGGCGTTCATTTGCGGGTGGTAGAAACCATAGTTTCCACGCCCCTGCTCCTTGATCCGGTACATCGCTGTGTCAGCCTGCTTGATCAGCTCATCGAGCGTGATCCCATCTTGTGGACACAGGGCGATGCCCATGCTGCACTGAATGGAAAAACCAATCCCGTCCAACGTGAAGGGGCGGCGCATCTCCTCCAGGATGCGCTGCGCCACCATCTCGCTCGCGTCGACATTGGCGCTATGCAGATACACCACAAATTCATCACCGCCCAGACGGCACAGCACATCCACCCGGCGCAGACAAGACTGCAAACGTGCCGCCACCAATTGCAAAACGCGGTCACCAAAAGCATGGCCAAGCGAATCGTTGATGATCTTGAAGCGATCCAGATCCAGAAATAGCACGGCAAACTGGGCTACACCGGGCAACGTGGCCTGGATGACTGCCTCCACACGTTGCGACAGCAGCAAGCGATTGGGCAAACCGGTCAGCACATCGCTGTAAGCCAATTCGTTGATGCGTTTTTGCGCCGCCTCTTGTGCCGTCAGGTCGCGGATGAAGCCGATGCTTTGACTGGCCTGGCCTTGCTCGTCACGCAGCCAGACCCACGACAAATGCACGGCGCAAGCGCGGCCAGTAGCACGCGAAAGCACCAAGTCGCCCTGCCATAGACCATCGTGCTGCCCGGCCGTCTGGATCTGACTGAAAAGAGGGGTGCCGTTGGCAGAGGTAAACAGTGCTGTGACATCCGCACCCAGCAAGTCCTGCGCCGACTGGGCCAACAAGGCCTCGCCAGCCGGATTCACACTCAGCAGGCGGTGGGTGCAGTCGGCAATAAAAATGGCATCAGGGCTGGAGTCAAAGACTTTGGCTGCTAGGCGCAAACCCGCCTGCGCCTGCACCTCTTGGCTAATGTCGCGGAATGAATACACCCGCCCCATGACGCTGCCATGGTGCAATTGGGGTACGCTGCGGCGCTCCAGCATCTGCCCGCTGCGCAGCGCAATGACATCGCGGCTGTGCTCTTCAGGGCTCGCAGCAAGGGCCATGAGGCGCTCCAGATAGAGAGTCTGGTCGGCCACGCCCGCGGCCATGAAACCATGCACGGCGGCATCGTTGCGCTGCACCAGCAGTTCTTGCGGCATATCCCAGATATGCGCCAGACGCTGATTGAAGGCGCGCACACTGCCATCCAGACCACACACCAAGATCCCGTCGGCGGCAGAGTCCAGCGTCGCGCGCAACTGTGACAGGAGCGACTCAAGTGCCCGCTCGGTGCTCTGCTGGGTGCTGCAGTCCAGCATCGTCACCAGCAACGCAGCACCCGGATCAAGCAGAGCAAAAGGCGCCACGCGGCGCTCGACCGGTACCAGCACGCCATCAGCGCGCAGCACACTGGAAAAAGAGTGGATGCCCTGGGCCAACAGGGCCGGGGTATCGCTCCAGAACACCTGATCTTCTGGCGTCACGGCCAGCTGCAATACCGGCATATCAACAAAATCAGTGCGCGGTATATCGGCCAGGAGTGCAGCGCTCAAATTGGCAAAAAGGATTCGTCGAGTGTGCGCATCGACCACCCAGACAGCTTCTTGCAGAGCGTCAAAGGCGGCGCACCATACGACGTCTTGTGCAGGTGCATTCATAAAGAACCCTCGTGCCGCGGCAGTTCTACAGCACGCTCGAAAAAATAGCAGATCCGCTGGCGTGGCGATAAATAGTCCAGCGCGGCGCGCGGCAGCTGTGAGGGTTTGAGGCTGCGCCGAATACCCAACTCGGGCAAGCTCTCCAGATCCAGCAAGTGTGCGTTCGCTTGCGACACGTCGGGATCGTGCACGATGACTTTGGGGCGCAGCGGACGCGCTGAATTGACTGATACCACCAGCGCATACAAGCCATTAACCAACTGCACTACCGATCCCGGCGGATAGACACCCATCATGCGAATAAAAGCATTCAGTGTGGCCGGATCGAAATGCTTTTTCAACCGGGAAAAAAGCACCGATAACGCTTCGTGTGGCGTCAAGGAATCGGCATGATTCACTGGATTACACAAGCCATCGTAGTGGTTCACCAAGGCCAGAATACGTCCTGCAGGACTCAGATCCTCACCCAGCAAACCTAGAGGAAAGCCACTGCCGTCGGCCATTTCATGGTGCTGTGCAATCGCGATCAGTACCGTGCTGGACAGCTCCATGCTTTGGGCCAGCGCGACCGATGCACCGACGTGGTCTTCATAGCCGATCCGCTCGCCGCCGGCCCTGGAGGGAGAGGGTTGCGCCACCTGCGCCGGCAGCTGCAGTTTGCCCAGGTCGTGCAACAAAGCAGCCAATCCAAGCTCTTGCAACTCCGGTGCAGTCAAGCCTTGCGCCTTGCCCAGCAGCAAGCACAGCACCATCACATTGATGGGATGCATGGCATTGCCTTCGCCGACGCCTTCAGACAGCAGACGAATCACCGACTCACCGTTGGACTGCAAATCATCGACACAGTCAGACACCAGCGCCTGGCTGACAGTGCGTGCCCTGGCCACATCCTTGCGCGCAACCTGCGCCAAACTGCGGTACTGATCCACAGCCGACAGGAAGCGCTGATCCGAACTGATAAGGCAGCGCTGCTGCGCCGCCAGACGGCGCTTTAGTGGCATCTCCAGGGGTGCCGAAGACCAGGCTACGGGGAATGCGTTGGCCAGAGCGGCCGATTCCGGCGCAGCAGCAATGTCTGTTTTTGTTTCTGCCTGGGCCTCTTGTTCTGGCTGTTTTTCTGCTTCTGCTTCAGGTGGTGGAGCGCTTTTTTCTGGCGCATAGCGCACGCGCTCCAGGCCCAGGCCGCGCAAGGTGTCGATCTGATCGAGCGAAGCGATACGAAAGCTGCTGACAGGAAACGGGTGGCGCATCCAGCCCACGTCGAGATGAACAAACATACCCACGCGCAACTGACTGAGATCGATAAAAGAGGAGTTGTTCACTTGAAGGGGCCAGGATTCAGGAGAGTCATTCCAGTTGCAGCATGATGCAACTTGTCACCCATTATCGGTGCCATTCATGGCTGAAATTAACTCGTTCTACTGGTCTCACAGAGTAACTACAAACTGCGCATTATCAAATTACCGGCACCACAGCGAGGGGCGGTACACCAGATCCATCCACAGAGCGGCACTGGCCACGCCGCACAGCAGGAAGCCGGCAATGCGTGTACCCCAACTAGCGCGGACGGTATTGAGACGCGCGCGCAGATGCAACCACAGCCACGGCCCGGCTACTAACCACAGCCCGCTGCCGACACCAAACAAGGCCATGGTCAGGGCGCCTTGCATCGCGCCACCACTGAGAGCAGCCACCAGCAGCGCTGAATACAGCAAGCCACAGGGCATCAGTGCCCACAAAAAACCGGTAGCAAATACCCCGCCCGGTGCCGCCACCACCGGGCGCACGCGCGCCCAGACGGAGCGCCCAGCGTTTTCTATCCAGGCCGGCTGGCGCGCCTGTACCATCATCATCAGCCCCCACGCTAGGACGGCAACATGCAGAAAAGTCCAGGCGGGGCGCAGCGCCATGGTTTGCTGGGTCATCCAGGCCAGGCTTTGCATGGCCAGCGCCGCCACCGCACCCGCGCTGGCGTAGCCAAGCAGCCGGCCAGTGTGGTAAGCCAGCAAGCGCCGGCCAGGCCGACTACGTTGATTTTTGGGTTGCCATTGCAGTGGCTGCTCTGCCGGGTGGGGCAGGGCTGCGTCTTTCGCCGACCCGTCCCCCGCCCCGATCACCGCGCTGCAAGGCGCAGCGCACATGGCAAGGCAATGGGGGCCACCGACCAATCCCATCACGAAGGCTGTCCAGGCGAGTGACGCCAGCATGTCGATCAAATGATGCGCGAGAAGCGTGCCCGGTTGCGATCCACCTGCAGATTCTTATCAAACAGCATGGCAATGCCGCGCACGAAATACCAGCCCATTTCCGTCACCTCGACGCCTTCGGCGCTGATAGCCACCAAGCCCTGCGCCTGCATCTCCTGCAGGCGCTCCAGTTCCGGGGCAAAGTACTCCTGAAAATCAATCAGCCACGCCAACTCCAGGGATTCAAACAGCAATGCACCTTGGCACATCAACGCCATGATGACGGCACGGCGCACCAAGTCATCGCGAGTGAGCGCCAGACCGCGCACCACCGGCAGTTTGCCTTGGTTGATCAGGTCGTAATACTCATCCAGCGTCTTGGCGTTCTGGCTGTAAGTGGCGCCTACGCGGCCAATGGCCGATACCCCCAGGGCAATCAGATCACAGTCAGGCTGCGTGCTGTAACCCTGAAAATTGCGGTGCAGCCGCCCCTGACGCTTGGCAACTGCCAACGCATCCTCTGGCAATGCAAAGTGATCCATGCCCACATAGACATAACCGGCGCGGCTGAAGGCCTCCAGCGAGCGCGATAGCATCGCCACCTTGTCCGAAGCCATGGGCATATCGGCATTGATGATGCGCCGCTGCGGCTTGAAGCGCTCAGGCAAGTGGGCGTAGGCATACAGCGCAATGCGGTCGGGACGCAGTTCGGCAACCTGCGCCAGCGTGCGGTCAAACGACGCGGCTGTCTGACGCGGCAAACCGTAGATCAGGTCCACGTTGATCGACTCAAAGCCGATTTCGCGCGCCGCAGCCACCAGAGCGAACACCTGCTCCGCCGGTTGGATGCGATTGACGGCTTTTTGCACATCCGGGTCAAAATCCTGCACACCAAAGCTAAGCCGGTTGAAACCCAGCTCGGCCAGAAAGGCCAGCCGACCGGCATCTACAGTGCGGGGATCGACCTCAATCGAATATTCGCCGCCCGGCGCCAGCGTGAAATTGCTGCGCAGCATATCCATGAGTTCGCGCAAGCCGTCGTCCGAAAGGAATGTCGGCGTACCGCCGCCCAAGTGCAGCTGGCTGACCACTTGACCCTTACCGCAATGCGCCGTGTGCAAATCGATTTCGCGGCTCAGGTAGCGCAAATACACCTCGGCACGCTCGGGATGCTTGGTGATGATCTTGTTGCACGCGCAGTAGTAGCACAGCGATTCGCAAAACGGAATGTGGACATAAAGCGACAAAGGCAGCGCATTGGCGAGACTGCGACGCTGCTGCAACGCAAGCACGTACTCCGCCTCACCAAACGCCTCGACAAAGCGGTCGGCTGTGGGGTAAGAGGTGTAGCGCGGCCCTGACACATCAAAGCGCGTCAGCAATTCTGGGGTAATGGCAATCATTGAACTTTCCTAGCGAACCGATGGAACTGTGCACCACGGCGGGACTGGCGCTCTTGACGTCAATCAAGGGGTTATGAAGGAGATACCGGAAAGCTGGTTCATAATTTGATTTATGTCAGCAGCCCCACCACCCCCCTCTGTACTTCACGCGTCCCCCATTGGTGAAACCACCAAAGCGCCGCAGGATGCGAATTACATACCGATTCAAATGACACCACAAACCATCAAGGTAGCGTGCTCCAGCTGCAACTTGCGTGAGCTGTGCATGCCTGTGGGTTTGAATGAGGCGCAACTGCAACGTATCGACGACGTGGTGGCGACCCGGCGAAAGATCAAACGCGGCAGCACTTTGTTCCGCAACGGCGAAGAATTTGTTTCGCTTTACGCGATTCGCACCGGATTCTTCAAGACCTGCGTTGCCACCGAAGATGGGCGCGATCAGGTGACGGGGTTTCAGATGGCCGGCGAAATCATCGGCCTGGATGGCATCGTCAACGACCACCACACCTGCGATGCCGTGGCACTGGAAGACGCCGAAGTCTGCGTCATGCCCTTTGATCGGATTGAAGAGCTCTCGCGCGAAGTGACGGCCCTGCAAAGCCATGTGCACAAGATCATGAGCCGGGAAATTGTGCGTGAGCATGGTGTGATGCTGCTGCTGGGCAGCATGCGCGCGGAAGAACGCCTGGCGGCATTTTTACTCAACTTGGTGCAGCGCCTGCACACCCGAGGTTTTTCGCAGTCGGAGCTGGTGCTGCGCATGACGCGCGAAGAAATCGGCAGCTACCTGGGCCTGAAGCTGGAAACCGTCAGCCGTACGTTCTCCAAGTTTGTCGAAGATGGCATCGTTGAAGTCAAGCAGCGCCATGTGCGCATTCTGGATGCCGATGCGCTCAAACGCATTGTCAATCAGCAGGCAGCCCACTGAGGTTCGCGCCTGTTTTCAACTGCCAGAGGGTACGTCACGCTGCAACAAGACGAAGCAAAAAAAGCCTCCTACGACTAGGAAAGCTGTTTTTTTACCAGTAGCATCACCGGGCCAGTAGAGAACCAGGTTTTCGCTGGTTCAAATAGACCATCCCAAAAAGGAAAATCCAACATGGCAACTGCAAAAAAGACTCCGGCCAAAACCGCTGCGGTCAAAACCGCCGCTCCCGCCAAGACCGCGGCTGTTGACACCGCAGCCGTTCCCGCGAAAAAGCGCACCCCCAACGCCGCCTTCATGAAGGCCTTGACACCCAGCCCTGCACTGGCTGCCGTGGTCGGCGTTGCGCCGCTGCCGCGTACCGAAGTCATCAGCAAGCTGTGGGTCTACATCAAGGCGAACAACCTGCAAGATCCTGCCAATAAACGCATGATCAACGCCGATGCCAAGCTCAAGGAAATTTTCGGCAAACCGCAAGTGTCGATGTTCGAAATGGCCGGCCTGATCGGCAAGCACGTCAAATAAGCACGCCCCCGTGCTTTCGCTTCCAGGCCGGTGATTCCGGCCTTTTTTTCGCCTGTACTTCCTGGGTTGTGTTGCATTTGTGCATCAACACGAATGAGAATGCATGTTATTTGATTTAACATTGCGCACTTATCGATGCACAGCCAGTTCCCCAGCCACTGCCTCGCTTTCTTTGCCGACGACACCCCGGTGTCCAGCGCAATTTAAAACTCCAGGAGGTCCCATTGGCACATTCACGCGCTCAGCACCACAACCCGGCCCTGCACGGCACGCCGGCAACGTCCCCCAGCCCTTCTTTTTCCAGTGCCGACAAGGCGCTGCTGCCCCTGGGCGCACTGATGCTGGCCGCCTCGGTGGGCAGTTGGGCGCAAAGCACTCCGACCGCGCCGACTCTGTCCACCGTGACGGTGAAAGAAAGCGCTGAAGTCCAAAGCAAGGACACCCTGCGCGTCAAAAAAACCACCGTCGGCAAGAGCAACCAGGACATCCGCAACATTCCGCAGTCGGTCACCGTATTCACCGAAAAGCTGATGAATGACCGCAATCAGGACGACTTCCGCGACGTGCTGCGCACCACTGCCGGCGTGACCTTCCAGGCCGGCGAAACCGGCGAAGAAGACGTGCGCCTGCGCGGCTTCTCGCTCGGTCAGGCCGGCGACATCTACACCGATGGCATGAAGGACGCGCCGCTGTACGAGCGCGACACCTTCAACCTTGACCGGGTGGAAGTGCTCAAGGGCTCGGCCTCGATGCTGTTTGGCAAGGGCTCGACCGGCGGCGTGGTCAATCAGGTGAACAAGGCCCCGTTGCTGATCGACCAGCACGAAATTTCTTATACCTTGGGCACCGGCAGCGAGCACCGCCTCACGGGCGACTTCAACCTCAAAACCGGCGAGAACGCCGCGCTGCGCCTGAACGCCATGGTGCATAACTCGAAAAACTCCGGTGCCACCCAAGACAAGCGCGGCATTGCGCCCACCTTTGCCTGGGGCATCGGCACGCGCGACGAGTTCTCGATCGGCCTGTACTACCTCGACGTCCAGGGCCGCCCCAGCTACAACAGCCCATGGATCGCCAGCAACGGCAAGATCGTGCCAACCCTGCCGGCCAAGAACTACTACGGCCTCAATAGCGACCACCTGAACACCTCGTCGCAATACGTCACCCTGGGTCATATCCACCGCTTTAGCGATGGCGGCGAGTTGCAAACCCGTTTGCGCCACGGCCAATACGAGCGCGATCTGCTGGCCAGCGTGATCCGCTTTGGCTCGCCGATCACCGCCCTCGACCAGATCAACGCCAGCACGCCGCTGACACGCAGTTCCAAAGGCCGCATCGGCGACAGCACCATGACGCAGCTGCAGAGCGACTACACCAACTCGCTCAACCTGGGCGGTATGAAACACGACATTCTGGCCGGCTTCGATTACTACCACGACGACGCCAACCGCAATTCGAACTATGCCAACGCAACTGGCAATTCGTCAGCCACCAACGGCCTGATCACATCGGTCGGCACGCCGAACAACAGCGCCTGGGCGCCCGACACGCGCGCACCCGTCGCCTACAACACCTTCAAAGCGCAGAACATTGGTCTGTACGCCCAGGACACGATGGCGCTGAGCTCCACCGTCAAGCTGGTCGGCGGCCTGCGCTACGACCGCTTCAAAGCCACCTACCGCAATGCCAACGGTTCCCTGGGCGACGAAGTCTCGGACGGCCTGTGGAGTCCACGCGTGGGTGCGCTGTTCCAGCCTGATGAACTCTCGTCCTACTACATCTCGTATGGCTCGTCTTTCAACACCTCGGCCGACACCTACCAATTTGGCAGTGTCAGCGCGAGCACCGGCTCACTGGCCGATACACCGCCTGAGAAAAGCCGCAACATCGAAATTGGCGGCAAGTGGGAGTTGTTTGAGCGCCGGGCTCTGCTGGGGGTGGCCGCGTTCTACAGCGAAAAATTCAACGAACGCAACACCGACCCGGACAACCCCGGTTACCTGCTCTCAGGCAAGCGCCATGCCACCGGCATGGAGTTCAACCTCGCCGGCCGCCTCACACCCAAGTGGGAAATTTTCATGAACCACACCTGGATTCCGAACGCCAAGATCGATAAAAGCACTGTGGTGCTGGCGACCAACGGCGGCGGCGCGCAAGTCCAGGGTGACCGCCCCGGCCTGACCCCCAAGCACAGCGGCAGCCTCTGGAGCACTTACGCCGTGACCTCGCAAGTGCGCGTGGGCGCCGGCCTGACCTACCGCAGTGGGCAAAACCCCGAAGGCTCGCGCGCCATGGAAGCCAGCGGCTTTGCCACGGCCGACGCCATGGTCGAATACAGTATCAACGACAAGACCTCGATCAAGCTCAACGTCACCAACCTGAGCAACAAGCTGTATGCCGACACGCTGTACCGCGGCTTCTACGGCGCGGGCGCACCGCGCTCGGTGCAGCTGTCGCTCAAAGCGCGCTTCTAACTTCCAAGCCCTGCCCCTGCCTGTGTAAAGCCATCCATGTTCTTGCACCTCAAAAACATTCTTACGCCCGAGGAAGTCCAGACCGCCCGCACCCTGCTGGCTGCGGACGCCCCCTGGATCGATGGCCGCAGCAGCGCCGGGGGCCAGGCACTGGCGCACAAGCGCAACGAGCAACTCAGCCAAGACAGCGTGCAGTCAAACTCACTGCGCGCCCTGGTGCTGGCCGCGCTGCAGCGCGATGCGCTGTTCTTTTCGGCTGCGTTGCCGAAAAAGATTTTCAACCCGCTGTTCAACCGCTACAGCGGCGACAGCAACTTCTACGGCGACCACGTCGATGGCGCCGTGCTGCGCTCCAAGTTCCCCGACCAGTGGGTGCGCAGCGATATTTCCTGCACGTTGTTTCTGGCTGATCCCGCCGAATACGACGGCGGCGAGTTGCGCATCCAAGAGGCAGACAGCGAGCGCCTTGTCAAACTGCCGGCCGGTGACATGGTGCTGTATCCCAGCTCGACCGTGCACCAAGTAGCGCCCGTGACGCGCGGTGCCCGCTTGGCCAGCTTCTTCTGGATCGAAAGCATGGTGCGCTCGACCGAGCAGCGCCTGCTGCTCTGGAACATGGACATGGACTTGCTCAAGCTGCGCAGCCGCGTCGGTGACACCGACCCCGCCGTGGTCGGCCTGACCGGCACGTACCACAACCTGCTGCGCATGTGGGCGGATGCCTGAGCTATGCGAAAATATCAAAACTATAGCTAATAGCGCAGATATCTATTGGCTTTGAGGCTATTTTGACTACAAAAATTCCCCCGCTGCAACGCCACAGCATTCTGCCCACCACCGCCAGCTTGGCCGACCACGAGCGCTTGGCACAACAACAGCTGGACGCCAACGCCTGGGCCTATTTCAGCGGTGGCGCGGCCGATGAAATCACGCTGAGGGCCAACCGCAGTGCCTGGGATGGCATCACCCTGCAACCGCGTGTGCTGCGTCCCCTGGCCGGTGGTCACACCCGTACCACGCTTTTGGGCCGCACGTTGGCGCACCCCATCCTGCTGGCGCCGATTGCTTTTCAACGTATGGCCCACCCCGACGGCGAACTAGCCACGGCCTATGCCGCCGCCGCGCTCGGCGCCGGCATGGTGCTCAGCACCCAGTCCAGCACAGCCCTCGAAGCCGTGGCCGCCGCCCTACTGAGCGACGCCGGGCGCGGCCCACTGTGGTTTCAGCTGTACCTGCAGCATGACCGGGGCTTCACGCGCGAACTGGTACAGCGTGCCGAAGCTGCCGGCTACGAAGCGCTGGTACTGACGGTGGACGCCCCCACCAGCGGCGCCCGTGACCGCGAACGGCGCACCGGCTTTCGTCTGCCGCCCGGCATCGCGGCCGTCAACTTGGCCAGCTTGGTCGCGCCCCCGCTGATAGAACTTCGCCCTGGCCAGAGCGCGCTGTTTGATGACCTGCTGCAGCAGGCCCCCACCTGGGACGACGTCATCTGGCTGCAATCGATCACGCGGCTGCCGGTGCTACTCAAAGGCGTGCTGCACCCGCAAGACGCTTTGCAAGCAGTCGCACTGCAGGTGGCGGGGCTGATCGTCTCCAACCACGGCGGGCGCACGCTCGACACTGCGCCCGCTACGGCCTACGCGCTGCCGCGCATCGCCGACGCGGTGCAAGGCGCCCTGCCGCTGCTGGTAGACGGCGGTATCCGCCGCGGCACCGATGTGCTCAAGGCCATGGCGCTGGGCGCCAGTGCGGTACTGCTGGGCCGACCAGCCATTTATGGATTGGCCCACGCCGGCGCTGCCGGCGTGGCCCATGTACTGCGTCTGCTGCGGGACGAGCTGGAAATCGCCATGGCGCTGACCGGCTGCAGCGCGCTAGCACAGGCCACACCGGCCTTGCTCGACAGCCCCCGCCAGCAAATTTTTACACCACTGCGTGCAGGGTGATTGTTAATGCGACGGATTCTCATTTATAATCGAGCCTCCTGTTTCACCACCCGCCACCCAGCGCCCGACTGCCATGATCGTTTGTGTCTGCCGCCGTATCTCTGACCGAGACATTGCCCGCCATGCCCGCGCTGGCATGGGTTTTGATGAAATCCAGTTCGAATTAGGCGTGGCCACGCAATGTGGCCAATGTGAGGGTTGTGCACGCGACGTCGTCGCCCAGTGCCATGCCACGCACCCAGTCGCCGCGCTGCACAACGAAGCCGTCCTGCCGTCCCCCTGTGGATGCGCGTGCGCCGTGTGACTTGATGGACACTATGCTGCTATCGGCCTTAGCCACCAGTGCACTGCTGGTGACTGCATCGGCTTGGTGCGTTTTTCGCCTTTAATACCTGCCAAAAAGGCTTCTGAATCAAGGCTGGCAAGCACTGGCAGCTATCGTTTTTATGTCTCAATTCGACCGTTACGCCGCCCCTGCGCGTCCGAGCCGCAATGCGGTGATCGCCGGTGGCGTGGTACTTTTCCACGCTGCTGCTCTGTGGGCACTGCAATCGGGACTGGCGCACAAGGCGGTAGAGATCATCATTCCAGCCGAAGTCATCGCCCAGATCGTGGCGCCACCAGCCCCTGAAGTGAAACCGCCGCCGCCCGCGCCACCACCTCCTGTGCCGCGCCCCGCCGTGGTGAAAAAGCCCACGCCGCGCCCCGCCCCGGTGCCGCTGGCCGTGGCCGACCCGAGACCCGCGCCCCCCAACGCCCCGTTGGTGGCTGCTCCCGAACCCACGCCCAATCCGGCCCCGCCGGCACCGGCGCCTATGGCCGCACCGGCCGCAGCTGCAGCCCCGGCAGCGCCACCGCGCATTGAGTTGCCCTCCAGCAATGCCGCCTACCTGAACAACCCAGCCCCCAGCTATCCGTCCATCAGCCGGCGCATGGGCGAGCAGGGCAAAGTGCTGCTGCGCGTGCTCATCAGTGCCGAAGGTGTGCCAGAAAAAATCGAAATCCGGCAATCGAGCGGCTACGACCGGCTCGACCGCCATGCCCAGGACACCGTGCAACGTTGGCGCTTTGTGCCCGGCAAGCGCAACGGCGTGGCCGAGGCGATGTGGAATCTGGTGCCGATCAATTTTGTTCTCGAATAATTTTCAGGAGTCTTTATGGAATCGCAATTTGGCATAGCCAACGTCTGGACGCAGGGCGACTTCGTCACCCGCTTTGTCGCGCTGCTGCTGCTGGGCATGTCGCTGGCCTCGTGGATCGTGATCTTCATCAAGGCACTGGACATCATGAAATTCCAGAAGAACGCTCGCGCTGCGCAAGATTTCTGGCACAGCGAAGACTTTGCAGCCGGCCTGACCAAGCTCGGCCCCGATCCAACCAACCCCTTTCGCCAATTGGCGCTGGAAGGGCGTGAAGCCACCGCCCACCACCACAACACCCAAAACCAGTTGCACGACAGCCTGGACGTGAGCGACTGGGTCACGCGCTGCCTGCGCAACTGCCTGGACGAATTCACGGCCCGCCTGCAACTGGGCTTGGCCATCCTGGCCTCGGTCGGCTCGACGGCGCCCTTCATCGGCCTGTTTGGCACCGTCTGGGGCATCTACCACGCTCTGCTGGCGATTGGCAGCTCCGGCCAATCGACCATCGACAAAGTCGCCGGCCCGATTGGCGAGGCGCTGATCATGACGGCGCTCGGCTTGGCCGTAGCGATTCCGGCGGTGCTGGGCTACAACGCCTTGGTGCGCGGCAATAAATCCATCCTGATCCGCCTCAATAGCTTTGCCCACGACCTGCACGCTTACTTTGTCACCGGGGCGCGCGTCTCCAGCAGCGGCGAATCAGCCAAAGTGTTGCCCCTGAAGAAAGGGGCCTGACCATGGCCTTCGGAACCCAGGACGATGCCGACGAGGTGATGAACGAGATCAACATGACGCCGTTGGTGGACGTCATGCTGGTGCTGCTGATCATCTTCATCATCACCGTGCCGGTGATGAAACATGCCGTCAGCGTGGATCTGCCCCGTGCCGTGAACCAACCCGAACTGATCAAACCCGAAACCGTGCGCCTGAGTGTGGCGGCGGACGGCGGCTATTTCTGGAATGGCGAGCCTATCCAAGACAGCGAATTGCAAGGGCGCCTGCAAGCCGAAGGTGCCAAGGAGCCTCAGCCCGACCTGCACATCAACGGCGACAAGGCGGTGCGCTATGAGCGCGTGGCCCAAGCCATGGCCGCAGCACAGCGGGCCGGCGTGCGAAAAATCGGCTTTGTCACTGAACCAGCGCAGTGAAACCTGTGCCGTGCGGTGCAGTGATAAGGAGTATTTAATATTTTATGGGTCGGAAGTGCTTGACTTTTAATTGAGAATGATTATCATTACATTACTTTTCCAGCACTCCAGCCCATGCAATTATGCCCGCCAGCCTGACCGCCCCTTCTTTGCCTTTCTTCACCGCGCCCGGTGACGGCTATTCCGGCAGCACCGATCAACCTAGCGAACCGTGCCAGCCCCTTACTGCGCAGGCCGTCAACAGCCACGACCTGCTGCAAGGCCACAAGACCGTGGCCATTGCCCACAACGGCGTCATTTACCGTTTGCAAGCCACGCGCCTGGGCAAACTCATCCTGACCAAATAGGTGCATTCCAGACATTCACCAACCAGTTTCATCGTGGGGCGGCTAACGGACTTGCTACAAGTCCGCCAGAGTCGTTTTGCCCAGCCAACGGATCCTCTCCGCGTAGCCAGGCTTTTTTTACCTCCTTTGATCTGATTTTTTCGCCTGCAATACCCGTATTTATAAGAGTGTTTATAAACTCAAATTCCCTGCTAGCAAGCACTTCAAGCTATAAAAAAAATAGCAAGATAAAGTCCCTCTTGCAATAGGCGACGCATTGCACCACCTAGAATCGTCAGGCCTGCGCTGTGCAGGTCACTCAGGAGAGATTTCATGAACGACCGGTCAACGGCCCTCCCCTCCTCTGCGGACTATGGCTACGGCATTTCGCAGGAGCAGCGCCACAAAGTGCTGCGCAATACTTATTGGCTGCTGGCGCTCAGCCTGCTGCCCACTGCGCTGGGTGCTTGGCTGGGTGTAGCCAGCGGCATCACCCAAGCGCTGCAAGGCGGTCTGGGGCTAATTGTCTTCATGGGCGGAGCCTTCGGCTTCATGTACGCCATTGAAAAAACCAAGAATTCCGCTGCCGGTGTGCCGGTGCTGCTGGCGTTCACGTTCTTCATGGGCCTGATGCTGTCGCGCATGATCGGCATGGTGCTGGGTTTCTCCAACGGCGTGGACCTCATCATGACGGCCTTTGCCGGCACGGCAGGGGTGTTCTTTGTCATGGCCAGCGTCGCCAGTGTCGTCAAGCGTGACCTGTCGGGCATGGGTAAATGGCTGTTTGTTGGCGCCATGGTGATTGTGGTTGGCGCAGTCATCAATGTGTTTGTCGGCTCCACTGCCGGCATGATGGCGATCTCGATGGCGGCCATTGGCATTTTCAGCGCCTACATGCTGTATGACCTGAAGCGCATTCTGGACGGCGGCGAAACCAACTACATCAGCGCCACCCTAGCGCTGTATCTGGACATTTTCAACGTCTTCCAGAGCCTGCTGGCGCTGTTGGGCATCATGGGTGGCGAACGCGACTGACACCCGCTGCATGACTACAAAAAGGCTCCGTAAGGAGCCTTTTTGCTATCTGCGGGCAAGAATAAGCATCAAATAACGGCACATACGGCCGATAATGAAAGGTATGTATCCAAAAGCCTCCCTCATCACATACCGTGTCGCTGCGGCTCTTGCGCTGTTGTTGCTGGGCGGCTGTGAGATTCCCGGTCTGATCCCTGATCCACGCGTCGTCCAGCGCGAAGCCGAAGCCAGCGCCATTGGCGGCGGCTGCCGCCATGCGCTGCGCGGCCTGGAAGACTGCTACACGCTCAACCCCAAGGCGCCTAAATCGGCGATTTTTGCCGGCTGGAAAGACATGGACTTGTACATGCGCGAAAACAAGATTGATGGCACGCCATCGGTGCTGGGCAAAGTTGAAAAGCCCGCCAAAGCGCGCCGCAGTGAGGCCGGTGACGCTGACGATTCCAATCGCAGCTGACACCGGTCCAAGGCCATCAAGCCCGCTCAAACACCGCCATGCTCTCGACGTGTGCCGTGTGTGGAAACATATTGACCATCCCGGCTGCCGCACAGCGGTAACCCGCCAGATGCACCAGCACCTCGGCATCGCGCGCCAGCGTCGCCGGGTTGCAACTCACATACACAATGCGCTGCGGTGGTGTCCAGCCCTGTGCGCCCTCAGGCAACGGTGCAGCACCTTCAGCACCCGTGCGCGCCTGCTCCAGTTCAGCCAAGGCCTTGACCAGCGCAAAAGCACCCTCGCGCGGCGGATCAACCAGCCATTTGTCTGCGGCGCCATCGGCCACCAACATCGCTGGCATCATCTCAAACAGATTACGCGCTACAAAATAAGTAGCTGCAAGCGCTTGCTCCTTTGGCCTTTGGGCCTGATTTGACTTGAAATTCTCGCGCGAACGCGCGACCAGCGCCTCGCTGCCCTCAATACCCAGGACTTCGCGTGCTTGGGTGGCCAACGGCAGCGTGAAGTTGCCCAAGCCACAAAACCAGTCGATTACGCGCTCGCTCTTTTGCACCTCCAGCAAGCGCAGCGCGCGCGACACCAGCACGCGATTGATGTGCGGATTGACCTGGGTGAAATCGGTCGGCTTGAACGGCATGGTGATGCCGAACTCGGGCAATGCATACGACAGTTGCGCACCGCCTTCGTCGAGCAGGCGCACGGTGTCCGGGCCTTTCGATTGCAGCCACCACTGCACACCGTGTTCGGTGGCAAAGGCGCGCAGCAGGGCAATATCACCGTCAGACAACGGCTCCAAGTGGCGCATCACCAAGGCGGTCACGCTGTCGCCACAGGCCAACTCCAGCTGCGGTACGGTGTCACACGCCTGCATCGAAGCAATCAAGGCGCGCAGCGGCATCAGCAGGGCGCTGACATGCGGCGGTAGCACCGGGCAGACGCGCATATCGGCCACATAGCGGCTCTTGCGCTCGTGAAAGCCGACCAGCACTGTGCCTTTCTTGATGACATGGCGCACCGACAGGCGCGCCCGGTAACGGTAACCCCACGCTGGACCTTCAATCGGCCGCAGCAAGGTTTCCGGCTTCACTTTACCCAAGTGCCACAGGTTGTCTTCCAGCACCCGCTGTTTGATGGCCACCTGGGCACCCACATGCAGGTGCTGCATCTTGCAGCCTCCACAAGCGCCGGCATGCAGACCAAAGTGTGGACAACCCGGACGCACACGCTGCGCCGACTCGCGGTGAATAGCGACTAGGCTGGCCTGCTCCCAGTTGCTTTTTTTACGGTGGACATTGGCAGTGACCAACTCGAACGGCAGTGCACCGTCAATAAACACCACCTTGCCATCAGGCCGGTGTGCGATGCCCTGGGCATCAAGGTCAAGGGATTCCACCGCGAGCCAGTCGGGTGGATAAGATTTTGGGGTGTCGTTCAGATCGCTCATGCCCCGATTGTCTCAGGGCACCAATCCCATTTCATCAACCACGCATGGCGCGCGGTGGCCGCATTGACGGTAGGGCGGGCACCAGCGGCTCCTGGCTGGCTTGGCGCGCCAAGTCATCCACCTCAAATTCACAGCCCAGGTTAGCCGGCAAAAATACCAATGCGCCGCCCGGCACCACTTTCGGTACCGTTTCATGCAAAGTGAACGACAGATCTACCGGCGGCTGCGTCGAGCGGTACACCACCTTCTGTGCAGCGTCATACACCACATAACAAGCTGCCATGGCACGGTGGCTCCAAAGACTGCCACACAGCGCAGCCGCCAAAAATACGGTGGATTTTTTCATTGTCTTGTCCTGTGTGTTGCGTTGCTGCGGGACATTATGGGTTGATCCAGCGTCCCATCCGGCTGAGCAACTACGGATACAGAAAAGGGAAGATTTATCAGCAAATTTTCTTTACTGCACGCGATTGATTTTTATCAAGAAAAGGGCGCTTGCACCGCATCTATATCGTTACATATAGAAATACAACAACATTCATCGTAACTTTTGACTTAATATTTTCTATAGCAATCTATTGGTCAATTAACGCCGACAGTTAATGTTTTTCTCATTATTTTTAGAGACAGAAAAGCGTTATTAAAATTAAGTATAACGACTACAGGAAGACGTATTTTGAATATCTCCAGCGCCATTGTGTATGCCCGGCCCGGCCAAGACAGCGCTCTGCGCGAGCAGCTCATCCAAGTCCCCGGCGTCGAGGTACACGCCGTCTCTGAAGACGGAAAAATCATCGTCACCATCGAAGCCGACAACGACCATGGCGCCATCGACATCTACGAAGCCGTTGCTCGGCTGGACGACGTTCTGAACGTCGCCATGATTTTTCAGCAAACCGAATCCCATCCCGATCAGGAGCTAGTGAAATGCAAGTAACCCGTCGCGACCTTATCAAGGCACATGCTGTCACCGCTGCTGCCACGGTCATTGGCATCAGCGTGCCTGGTGCCCAAGCTTTGGCGCAAACCGCTACCAACGACGGCATCCGCTGGGACAAAGGCGCCTGTCGTTTCTGCGGCACCGGCTGCGGCGTGCTCATCGGCGTCAAGGACAACCGCGTGGTCGCGACCCAGGGGGATCCGGATGCACCCGTCAACAAGGGACTGAACTGCATCAAAGGGTACTTTCTGTCGAAAATCATGTACGGCAAGGATCGCCTGACACAGCCTTTGCTGCGCATGAAAGATGGCAAATTCGATAAGAACGGTGAATTTGCCCAAGTATCTTGGGACAAAGCCTTCGACGTCATGGAAGAAAAGGTCAAGGGCGCTCTGAAGACTGGTGGTCCACGTAACATTGGCATGTTTGGCTCGGGCCAGTGGACCGTCTGGGAAGGTTATGCGGCGGTCAAGCTGTTCAAAGCCGGTTTCCGCTCCAACAACCTCGATCCAAATGCACGCCACTGCATGGCCTCGGCCGTCGCCGGCTTCATGCGCACTTTCGGCATTGACGAACCCATGGGTTGCTATGACGACGCCGAACACGCCGATGCTTTCGTGCTATGGGGCTCCAATATGGCGGAGATGCACCCCATCTTGTGGTCGCGCGTCACCGACCGGCGCCTGACCGCCAAGCATGTCAAGCTGCACGTGTTGTCCACCTTCACACACCGCTCATGTGAACTGGCTGACAACGAAATGATTTTCGAACCGCAGTCAGACTTGGCGATCCTCAACTACATCTGCAACTACATCATCCAAAGCGGCTCGGTGAACGAAGAGTTCGTCAAGCGCAACGTGAACTTTCGCAAGGGCGTCACCGACATCGGCTACGGCCTGCGCCCCAACCACCCGCTAGAGCAAGTGGCCGGCAACAATGGCTACCCCGGCGCCGACGGCAAGCCCAAAGGCGCGCCCGATGCATCTGCCCCGATGAGCTTTGAGGAATTCAAGCAGTTTGTCGCCGAATACACGCTCGACAAAGCTCACGAAATCTCTCGCGTCCCGAAAGACAAGCTTGAAGCACTGGCCAAGTGCTACGCCGACCCGAAAACCAAGGTCGTCTCGTACTGGACCATGGGCTTTAACCAGCATACGCGCGGCACCTGGGTCAACAACATGATCTACAACGTCCACCTGCTGGTGGGCAAGATCTCTGAACCCGGCAACGGCCCGTTCTCCCTCACTGGCCAGCCCTCGGCCTGCGGTACGGCACGCGAAGTCGGTACTTTTGCTCACCGCCTGCCGGCCGACATGGTGGTGAACAACCCCAAGCACCGCGAAATCTCAGAAAAGCACTGGAAACTGCCTGCCGGTACCGTACCCGACTGGATCGGCCTGCACGCTGTGGCGCAAAGCCGCGCTCTCAAAGACGGCAAGCTCAACTTCTATTGGACCTCGACCACCAACAACATGCAGGCCGGGCCGAACATCAACGGTGAAATCTGGCCCGGTTTCCGCAACCCAGCCAACTTCATCGTCGTGTCCGACTGCTACCCCACGGTTTCTGCCATGGCAGCCGACCTGATCCTGCCCTCGGCCATGTGGGTAGAAAAAGAAGGCGCCTTTGGCAACGCCGAGCGGCGCACACAGTTCTGGCGCCAACAGGTTCGGGCTCCGGGCCAAGCCAAATCCGATCTGTGGCAATACGTCGAGTTCTCCAAGCGTTTCAAGATCGAAGAAGTCTGGCCCGCCGAACTGCTGGAAAGGTCTCCCGAATACAAGGGCAAGACTCTGTACGACGTGCTCTACGCCAACGGACAGGTCAACAAATTTCCGCTGGCCGACCTGCAAAAGGGCTTTGACAACGACGAATCCAAGGAGCTGGGCTTCTATCTGCAAAAAGGCCTGTTCGAAGAATACGCTGAATTTGGCCGTGGCCATGCGCACGACTTGGCGCCGTTTGACAGTTACCACAAGGCACGCGGCCTGCGCTGGCCGGTGGTGGACAACAAGGAAACACTGTGGCGCTTCCGCGAGGGCTATGACCCCTACGTCAAGAAAGGCGAAGTCATCAAGTTCTATGGCAAGCCCGATGGCAAAGCCTGGATCTTCGCCCTGCCCTACCAGCCTGCTGCCGAGGCCCCGGATACCGAGTTCGATCTATGGCTGTCCACCGGCCGCGTGCTAGAGCATTGGCATACTGGCTCGATGACGCGGCGTGTGCCTGAGCTCTACCGCGCCATGCCTGATGCCTGGCTGTATATGCACCCAGAAGACGCCAAGAAGCGCGGCCTGCAGCGCGGCGACACGGTCAAGGTGTCCACGCGGCGCGGTGAAGTCAGCACCAAGGTAGAAACACGTGGTCGCAATAAGCCACCACTGGGTTTGGTATTCATGCCATTTTTTGACGAGCACCGTCTCGTCAACAAACTGACGCTGGACGCTACCTGCCCGATCTCGAAAGAGACCGACTTCAAGAAGTGCGCCTGCAAGGTCGTGAAGGCCTGATGCACCTCGGGCGCATGGTGACATGCGCCCACTGTCCAAGTCTGTGAAGAGCTCTTGTCATGACTGATCCCCAAGCCGCCAAAGCCACGGCACGCCGACAGTTCATCCTCGACACCACGAAGATGGCCTGCGGCATGGGCGTGCTCGGCCTGGGTCTGGGTCTGTTCAGCCAACAGGCCCGCGCCCTGCCAGCCGGAGCGATTCGTCCACCGGGCGCGGGCAACGAAACTGATTTTCAGTCCGCCTGCATTCGCTGCGGCTTGTGCGTGCGCGATTGTCCCTACGATATTTTGCAATTGGCTACACCGGGGCAATCCGTCGCCACCGGTACGCCTTTCTTTGTCGCACGCAGCAAACCCTGCGAGATGTGCGAGGACATTCCCTGCGTCAAAGCCTGCCCCACTGGCGCACTGGATCACACCCTGACCGACATCAACCTCGGCAAAATGGGTTTGGCTGTCCTGGTGGATCATGAAACCTGCCTGAATTTTTTAGGCCTGCGCTGCGACGTGTGCTATCGCGTCTGCCCCGCCATCGACAAAGCTATCACGCTGGAAGTGCAACACAACGAGCGCACAGCCAAGCACACCATGTTTTTACCCACGGTGCACTCCGAGCACTGCACCGGTTGCGGCAAGTGCGAGGCCTCCTGTGTACTAGAGACCGCGGCCATCAAGGTCTATCCGATCCATCTGGCCAAAGGCGAGTTGGGCGCCCATTTCCGGATCGGCTGGGAAGAAAAGCGCAAGGCCGGCCAATCGCTCGTAGAAGACAGAGGCCTGATCGATCTACCTGACCGTATGCCCGAGGGCATGATCCTGCCGGGCCACTCTGATCCCGGCAGCCCGCTCCCCGATGGGGCGCCGCGATGAAAGTTCCTGCCAACATCTTTGCCGCAGACGCCATCCACACCAAAGGCTGGTGGGGTGCGCACCGCTGGCTGGTGCTGCGCCGCATCACCCAGCTGTCCATCTTGGCCTTGTTCCTGCTTGGGCCGTGGTTCGGCTGGTGGCTGGTGAAAGGCAACCTCAACTACAGCCTGACACTGGGCACGCTGCCCTTGGCCGATCCACTGGTGATGCTGCAATCGCTGGTGAGCGGTCATATACCCGAGCGCAACGCCATCATCGGCGTCACCATCGTGCTGCTGTTTTATCTTTTGGTCGGCGGGCGCAGCTATTGCGCCTGGGTCTGCCCGATGAATATCGTCACCGACGCCGCCAGCGCGCTGCGCCGCAAACTGGATATTCGTGGCGGTGGCGATATGCCGCGCCAGACCCGTTACTGGATATTGGCGCTGATCCTGATATGGGCCGCCACCACTGGCGGCATTGTTTGGGAGCTGGTCAACCCCGTCTCCCTGCTGCCCCGAGGCCTGATTTTCGGCATGGGTGCCGGCTGGATGCTGATTGCCGGCATTTTTCTGTTTGATCTGTTCGTCATGAAGCGTGGCTGGTGTGGCCATTTGTGCCCGGTCGGTGCCTTCTACAGTCTGCTGGGCCGCTGGAGCTTGGTGCGCGTGTCTGCCACCAAGCGCGAAGACTGCAACAACTGCCTCGACTGCTTTGTCGCCTGCCCTGAGCAACAAGTCATCCGTATGCCGCTCAAAGGTGCCAGCAAAGGGGCCAGTCCAATGATTGTGTCGAGCAATTGCACCAACTGCGGTCGCTGTATCGACGTCTGCGCGAAAGATGTTTTCACATTTGTGCCTCGGTTGGCGCACTCTGATCTCCCCTCACCCAGCGCAGACATTCAACCACCACACGCATAACAAATATCTTTCAAACGCGGAGACTCCCCCATGAAAATATCCCTCAAAATTTCGCTTGCTGCCCTTATTTCCTTCGCCGCCTGCTGGAGTACTGCGCAAACGGTAAGTACCCTGCGCGATACCGCCATTTCAGCCGCTGATAAAGCACCAGAAATCCAGCCTTACGTCGGCAGCAAGCCCGGCGGCCATGCACTGATTCAGCGCAATTACGCCCAGCAACCGCCACTGATTCCGCACAAGGTGGATGGCTTTGATGAGATCACCTCGGAAGACAACGCCTGCATGGACTGCCACATCCACAAAGAAGTCCGTGGCCAGAAAATTCCACAGGTCAAAGAAAGTCACCTGATGAAGCCCGTCAATCCCGACGCTCCGGTGCTGGACAACGCACGCTGGCAGTGCAACTCTTGCCACGTGCCACAGATCGACGCCAAACCACTGGTAGAAAACGTTTTCAAAGGCAACACGGCCGCCAAGACCAAATAGCCGCCAGCAGCGCCATCCAGTCGCCCTAATCGGCGGCGGCAAATGGCGCTCTTGGCATTTCTGCGCCCCCAACGCAAGGTTTGCCTAGATGTCGCATCCCGGACGATCATATGGTCTCTTGTTAAACAGCTGCGGATGGGACTGGTGCCAGTCCTTCATCGTCTGCATCGGCGTTTTGCTCTTGAGCGCTGACTGGGGCAACTGGTGGTTGTACAGGGCCACATAACGCAGCAGCGTCTGCTCCAGGTCTTCGCTGCTGCTAAACCGATGGGTCTTGAGAACATCGGCAATGCGGCCATTGAAGCGCTCGACCATGCCGTTGGTTCTGGGCGTCCTGGGCTTGGTCAGCCGGTGCTCGATACCCAGCTCCTGGCACA
>NZ_JHYS01000022.1 GCF_000688255.1 Simplicispira psychrophila DSM 11588
CGCCGTAAAACCCCGTCCAAGTGCGCTGGCCGCAACGGCCCAAAGGCGAAGCCGACGCACTTGCGCGGGGATATAAGGCGTGGCCGCTGCTACAGCGGTCTGTTTTTTTCTACACTTCATGCCATGCAGTCCGTCAAAACACGTCTATCCAAGTCCGCCCAGCGCCAAGCCGCATTGGGCGTGACGACCAAAGTGTTGTGGCTGCGGATCAAAGACAAACACGCCTACCTCCTTCTGGCGCAAAGCCGGGAAGTGAACATGGTCTGGAACTATTCGCAAGACTTGGCCTTGCAGGTGCTTCATCGCACAGGCAAATTCATGTCGGCCTACGACATGGCCCAATACACCTCAAGGCAGTCGCCCTGCGCTACAAAAATGGCCAAGTTCACTATCAGGGTGTGGCTTTGTCTTTGTGGGACAGCTATGGCCTCAAAGACTACAGCTTGCGCTCGGGTAGCTTCTGTGAGGGCGCGCGGGGCCGCTGGTATATGAACATCACTGTGGACGTGAAAAAGCCTGCAGCATCAACGGGCACCAGCTCGGTCGGCATCGACCTGGGGCTAAAAAATTTTGCGAGTTTCTCAGATGGCGAGAAGATTGAAGCACGACAAATCTATCAGGGTGCTGAAGTTCAATTGGCGACTGCACAGCGGGCAAATGACAAAAAGCGGGTCCAGGCGATCCACGCGCAAATTGCTAACCGTAGAAAAGACTTTCTGCACAAACTCAGTACCCGTCTGGCTAAAGAGAATGGAGCGATATTTGTCGGTGACGTGAATGCTGCTGGGCTGGCAAAAACCAAGATGGCCAAAAGCGTTTTGGATGCAGGCTGGTGCGCATTCAGAACCATGCTGAAGTACAAATGCGATAACGCGGCTGTATGGTTCGATGAAATCAATGAAAGCTATTGCACGCAAGAGTGTTGTGTGTGCCATGCGCGTACCGGCCCCAAGGGCTTGGCCGATTTGGCAGTGCGCGAGTGGTCGTGCAGTGCCTGTGGTGCGCAGCATGACCGGGACACAAATGCGGCCAAGAATATCTTGGCAAGGGGTCTGGCTCTCATGGCTGACTTGGGGTTTTGCCAAATTTCCATTGCAGGGGAGGCGAGAGCCGTTGAAGCTGCAATGAATGAGGTGGTGGGTGCAAGCTCGATCACCGGGGCTGGACATAGCCCTCTGGATGGAGGCATCCCCTTCCAAGTCGCTTAGGCGATTTGCAAGGGGAGGATGTCAAGTAGATTCCCGCGCGTGCGGCGGGTCGCGGCACGGATACATGGAGAGTGAAGGAGAGTTGCAGGGAGCGTGTGTGGAATTTGCCAGAGGCCCCGGGCCAGGGGTAACCAGCCGGGGGTCTGTCAGTGCGTAGCGCTTGGATAAAGCGCTTTGATGTAGAGAAGTATGCCGGCACAGGTGCAGATGAATTTGCTGAATTTCTGCTAATTTAGCCCATTGGCAGAAAATTATTCTGTAAATAGGTGATTCGGTAAATAATTGGCGCATATGGATCGCCTTGATAGAAAAATTCTCTCCGTGTTGCAGGCCAATGCCCGCGCCAGCTTGCAAGAGATCGGCCAGGCCGTTGGCTTGAGCCCGTCGCCGTGCTGGGGGCGCATCAAGAAGATGGAGGAGTCCGGCGTGATTGAGGGCTACACCGTGCGCCTGAACCCGCAGGCGCTGGACTTGGCCGACACCGTGCTGGTGCAGGTGACACTGGACAGCCACTCGGACAACACGCTGGAGAAGTTTGGCGAAACGCTGGCCAGCATTCCCGAGGTGATCGAGGCGCACCTGGTATCGGGTGACTACGACTACCTGCTGCGCGTGGTCGTCAAAGACACGCGCGACTACGAGCGCCTGCTGCGTGAGCAGCTCTACCAAATCAAGGGCATCCGCCACAGCCGCTCCAGCTTTGTGCTGCGCACGCTGAAAAAAGCCGACTTGCCGCTGTTTGTCTCTTAGAGCGCTTTCGCGCTGGCTGAGACAGATGTTGGGTTGAGTACCACCCAACCTACGAATGCCGTGCATCACAATTAATAGCTGCTAGCGCATGTATTTAAAGGGCTAGAAGCCAAAAACAGTATAAATTTGCACCGTAGGTTGGGTGGTACTCCACCCAACTGGCGGCTAAAACCGCGCTGCGCGGCGCAAAATAACAGCCAAATTAGCCTCTAGCCCAATAGATGCGTGCGCTATTAGCTATTAATTTTGATTATTTTTTGGTCATCAACTCAGTAGAAGCGCATCGTCCGACAGCTTTTCGCCGCGCACTTTTTCAAACATGTGCAGCAGGTCGGGCACGTCCATGCGCTGGCGCTCTTCGCCCGAGACGTCCAGCACCACCTGGCCCTGGTGCAGCATCACGGTGCGCTCGCCGACGTCCAGCGCTTGCCTCATGCTGTGCGTGACCATCATGGTGGTCAGTTTGTTTTCCGCGACGATGCGCGCCGTCAGTTGCAGCACAAAGTCTGCCGTGCGTGGGTCGAGGGCGGCGGTGTGCTCGTCCAGCAACAGGATGCGCGACGGCTGCAACGCCGCCATCAGCAGGCTGACAGCTTGGCGCTGGCCGCCTGAGAGCAGGCCGATGCGGTCGGTCAAGCGGTTTTCCAGTCCCAAACCCAGCGTGGACAGCCGCTCGCGGAAGGTGTCGCGCAAGGACGCTTTGACGGCGCTGCGCAGACCGCGCTTGGCGCCGCGTTCTTGTGCCAGCGCCATGTTTTCTTCGATCGTCAGGTCTTCGCAGGTGCCGGCCATCGGGTCTTGAAACACCCGTGCCACGCGCTGCGAACGCGCCCACACCGGCTGGCGCGTGACATCCAAGCCGTCGATAGAGATGCTGCCTTTATCGACCGATTGGTCGCCGGAGATGGCGTTGAGAAAAGTCGATTTGCCCGCGCCGTTGGAGCCAATGACGGTGACGAATTGGCCGGTGGGAATCTCCAGCGACATGCCGCGCAGGGCGCGCATTTCAATCGGCGTGCCGGGGTTGAAGGTGAGTTCGAGTTGTTGGGCGCTCAGCATGGCGTGGTCAGGCGTTAATCGTGCAGTAGTCGAGTGGCGCTCAGGCGCGGCGGCGGGTGAGGCGTTTTTTGAGTTGCGGAATCACGAGTGCAACGATGACCAGCAAGGCGGTGACCAGATTCAGGTCTTGGGCCTTGAGGCCAATGAAGTCGCTGTTCAGCGCCATGGCAATGAAGAAGCGGTAAACGATAGCGCCAATGACCACCGCCAGCGTGGCGTAGATGATGCGGCGTGACGGCAGGATGCTCTCGCCAACGATGACGGCTGCCAGGCCAATCACGATGGTGCCAATACCCATCGAAATGTCCGAGCCGCCCTGCGTCTGCGCAAACAGCGCACCGGCCAAGCCGACCAGGGCGTTGGAAATGGCCATGCCCAGCAGCACCATGGCGCCGGTGTTGACGCCCTGGGAGCGCGCCATGCGGGCATTGGAGCCGGTGGCGCGAATCGCCAGACCGCGCTCGGTCGAGAAAAACCAGTCCAGCAGCAGCTTGGCGGCCATCACGATGACCAGCAGCAGCAAGGGCCGGGCAATGTAGTCGTCCATGCCCTCGGGCTGCAGCAGGGTGAACAAAGTGGGGTCGTTGATCAGCGGTACGTTCGGCCCGCCCATGACGCGCAAGTTGATGGAGTACAGCGCAATCATCATCAAGATGCTGGCCAGCAAGTCCATGATTTTCAGTTTGACGTTCAGCCAGCCGGTCAGCAGGCCGGCGACAGCGCCGGCTGCGGTGGCCGCCAGCGTGGCCAGCCAGGGATTGGTACCGTGGGAAATGAGGATGGCGCAGACGGCGCCACCGAGCGGAAAACTGCCGTCCACCGTCAGATCGGGAAAGCGCAGCAGCCGGAACGAGATGAACACGCCCAGCGCCACCAGACTGAAGATCAGGCCGATTTCAATGGCGCCGAGCAGAGAAAAAAGAGACATGGACGGCCAACAAAGAGAAGAAAGGAAAGCAGGAGCGTCTGTGTGACAGGCCTCCTGCCGGGGGGCAGCGCGCCAGGCGTTGCCCCAAAGGGTCGCTGTCTTATTGAATGACTTGTGCGGCCGACTTGATCAGCGCGTCAGACAGCTTCACGCCTTGCTTTTCAGCGGCGCCGGGGTTCACGAACAGCTCCATCTTGGTGCTGACTTCGGGCTTGATGTCGCCCGGCTTTTCGCCCTTCAGGATGCGCGCTACCATGCGGCCGGTCTGCTCGCCCAGGTCGCGGTAGTTGATGCCAAAAGCGGCAATGGCGCCGCGCTTGACGCTGTCGGTGTCCGAAGCGATGAGCGGAATTTTGGCTTCCTGGCCGACCTTGACCAGCGCTTCATAGGCCGACACCACGTTGTTGTCGGTGTTGGTGTAGATCACATCGACCTTGCCGATCAGGCTGCGTGCGGCGCTGCCGACGTCCACCGAACGCGGTGCGGCGGCTTCCACCAGCGTCATGCCTAGGGTGGGCAGCAGTTTTTGCATTTCTTTCACCACCACCACCGAGTTGGCCTCGCCGGGGTTGTACACCATGCCGATGCGCTTGGCGTTGGGCACCACTTGCTTGACCAGATCCATTTGCTTGTCGAGTGCCAGCAGATCCGACACGCCGGTCACGTTGGTTTTAGAGGGCTCCCAGCTGGGCACCAGCTTGGCGGCGACCGGGTCGGTCACGGCGGAAAACACCACCGGCACGTTCTTGGTCGCAGCGATCACGGCCTGGGCCGAGGGTGTGGCGATGGCAACGATGGCGTCGGGCTTGTCGCCAATGAACTTGCGCGCGATCTGCGCTGCTGTGCCGGTATTGCCCTGGGCGCTCTGGTATTGCCACTTCAGGTTTTTGCCCGATTCAAAACCGGCTTCCTTCAGTGCTGCCTGCACGCCGTCGCGCACCGCATCCAGGGCTGGATGTTCCACGATGGCCGTGACGGCCACCGATTTTTGCTGTGCGTGAACAGGAGCGATGGCCGCCATGGCCAAGGCCAGTGCGCCCAGAGGGGCCCAAGACATTTGCTTCATTTGTTCTCCAACCGATATGTTGTGTTTGCCTGTGTTGCTCTGACAAGGCCGGCGCAGGACACTCGCACGGCCTCGCGGCGAAGTCTACTGCAGCCCCGGCGTTTTTTCACTCAAGCGTTCGGCTGTGTTGGCAGAGGCCGAAAAAAGGTTTTTAACCCGAAAAAATTGAATCAAAAGCGCCTGCATCGCTTACGCTGCAAGCGCTTTCAGCTCTTGTTTTTGCTTTACATGCCCGAGTAGTTCGGCCCACCGCCACCTTCGGGCGTGACCCAGACGATGTTCTGTGTCGGGTCCTTGATGTCGCAGGTTTTGCAGTGCACGCAGTTTTGTGCGTTGATCTGCAGGCGCTGGGCATTGCCGCCCTGGGCTTCATCGGGCACAAATTCGTACACGCCCGCCGGGCAGTAGCGCGCTTCGGGGCCGGCAAATTGGGCCAGATTGATGCGCACCGGCACGGTGGCATCCTTGAGTGTCAGATGAATCGGCTGGTCTTCGGCGTGGTTGGTGTTGCTGATGAACACGCTCGACAGCCGATCAAAGGTCAGCTTGCCATCGGGTTTGGGATAGACGATGGGCTGGCATTCGGCCGCCGGCTTGAGGCAGGCGTAATCGGGCTTGTCGCGGCGCAGTGTCCAGGGCATGTTGCCCTTGAGCACGAACTGCTCGATACCGTTCATCAGCGTGGCTGTGGTGAGGCCTTTTTTGAACCATGACTTGAAGTTGCGGCTCTTGTTCAGCTCGGTGTGCAGCCAGCTGTTCTCGAATGCGCGCGGGTAGGCGCTCAATTCGTCGTGCTGGCGTCCTGCCTGCAGGGCGTCGTAGGCGGCTTCAGCGGCCAACATGCCGGTCTTGATGGCAGCGTGGCTGCCCTTGATGCGGCTGACGTTCATGTAGCCGGCTTCGCAGCCGACCAGTGCGCCACCGGGGAACACGGTCTTGGGCAGCGACATCAGGCCGCCGGCGGTCAGGGCGCGGGCGCCGTAGCCCAGCCGCTTGGCCGGTTTGATGCCCTTGGCGGCGTCGCCTTCGAGGTACCAGCGGATATTGGGGTGCGTCTTCCAGCGCTGCATTTCCTCAAACGGGCTGAGGTAGGGGTTGCTGTAGTCCAGACCGGTGATGAAACCCAACGTGACCTTGTTGTCTTCCATGTGGTACAGAAATGCGCCGCCGTAGGTATCGCTGTTCATCGGCCAGCCAGCGGTGTGCAGTACAAAGCCGGGCTGGTGGCGCTGCGGGTCGATCTCCCACAGCTCTTTGATGCCCAGGCCATAAGCCTGCGGATCGCAGCCGTCGTCCAGCTTGAAGCGGGCGATCAGCTGGCGGCCTAGGCTGCCGCGCGAACCTTCGGCAAAGATGGTGTATTTGGCGTGCAACTCCATTCCCAGCTGAAAGTCGCCGGTGGGCTCGCTCTCGCGGTTGACGCCCATATTGCCGGTGGCCACGCCCTTGACGCTGCCGTCCTCGTTGTAGAGCACTTCCGCGGCGGCAAAGCCGGGGAAAATTTCCACGCCCAGGCCTTCGGCCTGCTCGGCCAGCCAGCGCGTGACATTGCCCAGGCTGACGATGTAGTTGCCATGGTTCTGAAAGCACTGGGGCAAGACAAAATTGGGCGTGCGAAAGGACGATTTTTCGCCCAGAAACACCATGGCGTCGTCGGTGACCGGCTGGTTCAGCGGGGCACCGAGTTCTTTCCAGTTGGGGATCAGCTCGCTCAAAGCCTTGGGATCCATGATGGCGCCCGAGAGGGTGTGCGCGCCGGGCTCGGAGCCTTTTTCCAGCACCACCACCGAGACCTCCTGGCCGTTTTTGGCTGCCAGTTGCTTGAGGCGAATGGCGGTGGACAGGCCGGCGGGGCCGCCGCCGACGACGACCACGTCGTATTCCATGGCTTCGCGCGGGCCGTATTGGGCAAGGATTTCTTCGTGGGTCATGGGCTTCTCGTCAGGTATGGGAGGATGGGGTGATTCTTTACGAACAGAGCGCGCAAGCCCTGTCAGACGGGCGACTGATTGTATTCAGTGGGTAAGAGACAATGGAACGCGCGTTCTATTTTTGTGCGTGCTGCGCTGCAGTGCTGCCGCAGCGTTGAGAGTGTTTGTATTTACCAGTGGTGAGCGTATGAAAATCGAAATACCTGAAGTCAAGAAATTTGCATTTGAGATGGTGATGCCCGTCCGTTGGGGCGATATGGACGCCATGGGGCATGTCAACAATACGGTCTATTTTCGCTACATGGAAACGGCGCGTATCGAGTGGCTGTCCGCCATTGGCGCTGTTCCCGATCCCAAGGGCCACGGGCCAGTCATCGTGAATGCGTTCTGTAATTTCTACAAACAGCTGGAATATCCGGCAGACGTGCTGGTGAAGATGTATGTCAGCGATCCGCAGCGCACCACGTTTGAGACCTGGTGCACGCTGGAGCGTGTGGACCAGCCTGGCGTGATCAGCGCCGCCGGCGGCGCCACCACCATCTGGGTCGATTTTCAGCAGCAAAAAGCGGTCGATCTGCCAGCCGGCATCCGGGCTTTGGTCACTCCCTGATTTCAGGTTAAAAAAGCTTGAAACGCTTACTGAGTAAGCGCTATAAGCTATCAAAATAGAAATTCATTTCTGCCGTGGTATGCGGCCCATGAGATAGAACTCGGGGTTGGGCTGCATGTCGGCAAAGCTGGCCATGCGGTTGGACAGGCCAAAGAAGGCGGTGATGGCGGCGATGTCCCAAGCGTCTTCGTCGTCAAAGCCGTGCGCCTGCAGGGCGGCAAAGTCGGCTTCGCCCAAGGCGTGCGCGCTTTGGCAGACCTTCATGGCGAAGTCGAGCATGGCGCGTTGGCGCGGCGTGATGTCGGCCTTGTGGTAGTTCACGGCTACCTGATCGGCGACGAAGGGCTTTTTCTCGTAGATGCGCAAGATGGCACCGTGCGCCACCACGCAGTACAGGCACTGGTTGGCAGCGCTGGTGGCGGTGACGATCATCTCGCGATCGCCCTTGGTCAGCGAGCCTTCTTCTCTCAGCATCAGCGCGTCGTGGTAGGCAAAGAAGGCGTGCCATTCTGCGGGGCGACGGGCAAAAGCGAGGAAGACGTTGGGTATAAAACCGGCTTTTTCCTGCACTTGCAGAATGCGCTCGCGGATATCTTGCGGCAGGCTGTTCAGATCAGGGAAGGGGTAGCGAGTGGACATCGATCTAGGTCTCCTTGTGGACGCGCTTTGGTCGGCGCTTTGAGGGCGGAAGTTGCACAGCATAACCCTCTGATGCAGGGTTCGCGTCGTCTGTGTGGCCGATGAAAAACGCCCCGGGCCGGGCGGCGCGGGGGGGGGTGGTCGGCGCTGGCTGGATTATTTACAGCTTGCCAGCCCGAAAGGCGTCAATGGCCGCAGCCACGCCGGCGCCGTAGGCCGAGTCCGCTTGGGTGCAGTGCGCGACTCGTTTTGCGCATTGATGAAGTTGTAAGTGGGTGAGCCCTTGGCGTGCATGCGGCGCTCAGGGATCATTTCGGGGTGGAAATGGGCCAGCTTTTTTCCTTGTGTGAGGCGAGTCAAGCACTATGGAGAGGTGGATTCATTGTCTGTGGTGGTGTCTTGATGGCCAGCGCAAAGCGATTGTTTTCACAAGACGCTGATAGCCCCGATGCTTCAGAGCGGTGCGCGTGGCAGCTGTTTCAGCCGGCGATCAACTTGTGCACCAGGTCGGCTGCCGTGGAGGCGCTGTATTTGCGCATCAGGCGAGCGCGGTAAATTTCAACGGTGCGGTGGCTGATCAAGAGGGCTTTGCCGATCTCTTTGGAGGTCATGCCCTGTAGCAGGCGGGCTGCCACTTCACGTTCGCGCCCGGTCAGTTCGGCCTTGACGACACGCTGTGAACTGAGGTCTTCAAAGCTCCAGATGCCCGAGGCGTGCGGTGCATCACGGTTCAGGGCGCGCCCCGAGACATGGCACCAAAACATCTCGTTGTTGGCGCGTTTCATGATGCGGTCATCGGAGTAGTAGCCCTTGATGTTCAAAATGGGCGCCATGTGCGCACCCAGGCGCTCGTATTCGTCCGGGCTAGGGTACAAAATCTGGAACGATTGGCCTAGCAACACTTCGCGCGAGGCGCCGAACATTTCGCATACTTGGCGGTTGCAATCGATCATGGTGCGGTTGCGCGAGAGCACCAAACCCACGGGGGCCATATCAAAAGCCTGCCGGTAGTCAACATCGATCATGAAGTTAGTGCAATTCTTTAGGGATAACTACGTAATGTATTACGTAGTATCTTCAAGATATTAAATTTCAAGGAGACTGTTGTGAACAAAGTGTTTCCCTCGGCAGCCGCAGCCCTGCAGGGCGTGGTTGCAGACGGCCAGCTTTTGGCTGTGGGCGGTTTCGGGCTGTGTGGCATTCCCGAGGCCTTGATTGATGCGCTGCGCGACTCGGGCGTCAAAAATCTGACGGTGATTTCCAACAATGCGGGTGTCGATGGCTTTGGCCTGGGCAAGTTGCTGGAAACGCGCCAGATCAAAAAGATGATTTCCAGCTATGTCGGCGAGAACAAGGAGTTCGAGCGCCAATACCTGGCGGGCGAACTGGAGCTGGAGTTCACCCCCCAGGGCACGCTGGCCGAGAAGCTGCGCGCGGGCGGTGCGGGCATTCCGGCTTTCTTTACCAAGACTGGTGTGGGTACTCTGGTGGCCGAGGGTAAGGAATTGCGCGAATTTGACGGCGAAACCTACGTCATGGAGCGCGCACTGGTGCCGGAGGTGGCGCTGGTCAAGGCGCACCGCGCCGACAAATCTGGCAATTTGCAGTTTCGCCTGACGGCGCGCAACTTCAACCCGGCCGCTGCCATGGCCGGCAAGATGTGCATCGTCGAGGTGGAAGAAATTGTCGAGACCGGCGACATGGTCCCCGATGAAGTGCATCTGCCGGGTATTTATGTGCACCGCATTGTGCACAACCCGCATCCGGAAAAGCGCATTGAAAAGCGCACTTTGACCGAAACTAAATCTTAATTTTGCGCGGCAGCACAGGAGAACACACCATGGCTTGGACACAGGACCAGATGGCCGCACGCGCGGCGCAAGAGTTGGAAGACGGTTTTTACGTCAACCTGGGCATTGGCATCCCCACGCTGGTGGCCAATTTCACGGGCGACAAGGAAGTGTGGCTGCAGTCCGAGAATGGCATGCTCGGCATTGGCCCGTTCCCGACGGAAGACCAGGTGGATGCCGACCTGATCAACGCCGGCAAACAGACCGTCACTACCCTCAAAGGGTCGTCTATTTTCGGCAGCCACGACAGCTTTGCCATGATCCGTGGCGGCAAGATCAACCTGTCCATCCTGGGCGCCATGCAGGTCAGCGAAAAGGGCGATCTGGCCAACTGGATGATCCCCGGAAAAATGGTCAAGGGCATGGGCGGCGCGATGGATCTGGTTGCGGGCGTCAAGCGCGTCATCGTGCTGATGGAGCATGTGGCACGCAAAAAAGATGGCACCGAAGATATGAAAATCCTGCCTGCCTGTACGTTGCCGCTGACGGGTGTGGGCGTGGTTGATCGGATCATCACCGACCTGGCCGTGATGGATGTCACGCCTGAAGGCTTGAAGGTCATTGAACTGGCCCCGGGCGTGAGCTTTGAGGCACTACAGGCTAAAACCGGCGTAACCTTGCTGCACTGAGCTGGCGCGCGTTCCCGTACTTTCAGAGGCCCGCTTGTGCGGGCCTTTGCTATGGGGCAGTCGGTCCAGGGCATCGGTCCAGCAGGAATTTTTGATGCCCTTTATCCCGACACACCGTATATTTGTCTGGTTTGTCTTTGTTCTTACTGCATGAACGATATTCTTGCCTCGACCAGCGCTCCTGAAAGCTCCCATTACCTGCGTGCCGTGACAGACATGGCGCAGCAGTGCGCTGTGGTGGCACAAGATGCCATCTATACCGATAACGGCATCAAACTGGTCGATAAAGGCGTGCAAATTAACGGCCACTTGTACGATCGGTTGGTGCAACACAAATTGCGCGAACCCATCGACAGCCATCTGTCGGTGGAGGGCGCAGTCAATACCGAATGCCTGCTTGCTGCTGCGCTGGCGTTGACCGATAGTGCGCCGCTGGCCCGGTTGCTGGTGCAGAAGATGGGCTCGGCACAAGCGCTGCTGGCGCCGCTGCAGGCGATGCCTTTGCCCGCTTCCATGGCCTTTAAATTGACCGTGATGCGCGAGCAGCGCCCGGATCTGTTCCAGCACAGCGTGCTGATGGTGCTGGTGGCGGGTTTTCTGGGTATCCAGTCGGGATTGAAAGAGGACCAGCGTGTGGCCTTGGCGGCCGCTGCGCTGCTGCACGATATTGGGGTGCTGCACATGGATTCGGCTTGGCTTGACCCCCAGCACACCATGACTGGCGCCGAGCGCAAGCACTTGGTGGCCCATCCCATCACGGCCATGCTGATGGTGCGCGATGCCCAGGTGTATCCGCGTGCCGTGGAAGTGGCCGTCATGGAGCACCACGAGCGCCTGGATGGCACCGGCTACCCGCGCAGCCTGATGGGGGAGCAGATCTCGCCGTTGGGCCGCATTCTTTTGTTGTCTGAGGTGGTGACGGCGTTTTATGACAAATACCCCGATACCCCAGCGCAGCAACTGGCCTTGGTGCTGCGACTGAACTACCGTAAATTTCCGGCCGATCTCAGCGCTCAGGTGCTGGTGTTGTTGCACAACAAAGAGCGCTCTCCGGATGCCGATCTGGCGCCGCTGGGCGCCGATGCCTCGCGTTACATCGATTCACTGGGACAGGCGTTTGCCCTGTGGGAAAGTGCTAAACAGAGTGTCCCCGAGCCTGCTCTGGCGCAGGCGATGGCCCAGGGCGGCAATAACTTGCTAGGTTTCGTTGACGTTCGTTTGCGCGCCTTGGCCAAAGTCCTGGCCGAGGCTGGTGCCCACCCTGATCAGCAAAGTGTCGTCATCGAGCAATTGCAAGGCGATGACGCCGGTCTGGCCGAGATCGCCGTGGTCTGGCGCGAAGCCTTGTGGCAGTTGCAAAACATCGTCAATGCAGGCCAGCGCCGTTGGCCTGCCAGCCTAGAGCGTACGCACCCGGCGGATGTGGTTGCGGCGCAGTGGTGCGAGAAGGTACATAGGCCGATGTAGCGCCCCGGCGGGCCTCTGCGAAGCAGCAGGGCAGTGGCTGCCTAAAATGCCTTGCCATGCACCATGCCCCCTTGTCCCTTCTTTTACCGATGCGCAACGGTGTCAGCCCCAGTTGCGTGGCGCTGCCGCACCAAGGCGAGGGCACGATGCTCGATTTTTTGCTACATCGTCTGCCCGGTGTGGGCCAGGAAGAATGGCTCCAGCGCATGGCTGCAGGCGACGTGGTGGACGAGCGCGGAGCGCTGGTCACACCTGGGCGCGCCTTTGAGCGCGGCCTGCGCCTGTATTACTACCGCAGCCTGCCCGCCGAGCCCGCGCTGCCGTTTCTGGAAACTATTCTCTACCAGGACGAGCATCTGCTGGTGGCCGACAAACCGCATTTCATGCCAGTCACGCCGTCGGGCCCGTACCTGCAGCACACCCTGCTGGTGCGTCTCAAGCAGCGCCTGGGTTTGGCCGATCTGGTGCCCTTGCATCGCATTGACCGGGACACCGCCGGACTGGTGCTTTTTTCTGTGCAGCCCAGAACCCGCGGCGCCTATCACAGCCTGTTTCGCGACCACCACATCACCAAGCACTACGAAGCGGTGGCGCCCTGGCGCACCGACCTGGCGTTTCCACGCGAGCACCGCAGCCGCATGGTCGAAAGTGAGCAGTTTTTTCGTATGCAAGAGGTACCGGGTACGTCCAATACCTTGACCCGCATCGAGGTACAACAAGTACTCGGTCCCTGGGCCCGCTACCGCCTCGCGCCCGTCACCGGCAAGCGCCACCAGTTGCGCGTTCACATGGCAGCGCTGGGACTGCCACTGCGCAACGATGCTTTCTATCCCGAGTTGAACGACCCGCCCGAAGGTGACTTCTCGCGCCCACTGCAACTGCTGGCGCGCTCGCTGGCGTTTACCGACCCGCTGACGGGGCAGGCGCGCTACTTTGAGAGTCAGCGCCAGTTGCTGCCGCTGTAAAAATAATAGCTGCTAGTGCACGTATCTATTAGGTTTGAGAGTAAAAACAGCTTAAAACTGTTTAAATACGTGCGCTAGTAGCTATCAAATTAAAAGATGCCAGCATTTTGCGGCATCGCTTGTTTGCCATCACGCCCCCAAAACACTCCGCCACTGTCCCGCATGGCCCTCAAAAAATCTGAACTTTATGCATCCCTCTGGAAGTCCTGCGACGAGCTGCGCGGCGGCATGGATGCCAGCCAGTACAAAGACTATGTGCTGGTGCTGCTGTTCGTTAAATACGTCTCCGACAAATACGCCGGCAACCCGGACGCGCTGATTGAAGTGCCCGCTGGCGGCAGCTTTGCCGACATGGTGGCGCTCAAAAAACGACAAAGAAATCGGCGACAAGATCAACAAGCTGGTGGGCCAAGCTGGGCGTTCAGGTAGCCCACTGGGGCATCAAAAAGATGAAAACCAAATGGGGCTCATGCAATGTGGATGCCCGGCGCATTTGGTTGAACCTGGAGCTGGCCAAGAAGCCGGTGCAGTGCTTGGAATAGATCGTGCTGCATGAGCTGATCCACCTCATAGAGCGCCGTCAAAACGAGCGCTTTACCGCGCTCATGGATCAACATATGCCCGACTGGCCACAACGCCGCAAACTGCTCAACAGCACACTGCTGGCACATGAGCATTGGGGCTACTGAAACCTGCACCACCGTCGCCAACGCCTTGGCATCTGGGCTTCACCCGGTTCATAAACTTATCAAAAACTAGAACTGCAGGTTGTGAAGAGTATGAACTAGGGCCTGTTATTGAAGTCATGTTCAAATGAAGCCTCATTTTTGAGGATTTCCAATGACACAACAGCACCATGCTCTGAGCGATAAGCAATGGGAGCGCATGTCTGCCCATCTTCCCCCTGTTCTGGGTCGGCCTGGACGCAATGACCGTCTGTTTATTGATGGCGTTCTCTGGATCGCTAAAACAGGTTCTCCTTGGCGTGATCTGCCTGCACATCTGGGTGCATGGGCACAGGTGTACCAGCGCTTTGCCCGCTGGAGCGAGCGGGGGCATTTCAATGCGCTGTTTCTGGCGTTGCAAGAGCCCGATCACGAGCAATTGAGGGTGGATGGGACTTCTTGCAAGGCACACCAGGCGTCTGCCGGGGCTCAAAAAAAAATGGTCCTTAAGCAATTGGCGTCTCTCGCGGTGGGCTGAACACCAAAATCCATGCGGTATGCGATGCCTTGGGCAATCCTTTGCGCTTCAAGTTAACGCCCGGCAATACTTCCGACACAGTTGAATTGATAGGGTTGATCCAGGGCTTGGCGGGGCAGCAGCTACTGGCCGATAAAGCCTACGACAGTGATGCCATCGTGCAGGAGGCGATGGACAAAGGCATGGAGGTGGTCATTCCACCCAAGGCCAATCGCAAAGAAAAACGAGCGTTTGATGCGCTGAAGTACCGGGCGCGTCATTTGGTGGAGAACCTGCGTCAAAGCATGAAAGTCTACCGAAGAGTGGCAATGCGCTATGAGAAGCTCAATACCCGCTTTCTCAGCATCGTCTACTTGGTAGGCGCCATGAAATGGCTCCATTAACTTCAATAACACGCACCGGGCCGACCAAAGCGGCCAGCGTTTTGCTGGCGCCATGAAATGGCTCCATTAACTTCAATAACACGCCCTAGGACGTATTTAATGACTCGCCAAACAAAAAACCCCAAGTGAATCAATCACTTGGGGTTATATATGGCGGAGAAGGCGGGATTCGAACCCGCGGTGGGGATAAACCCACACACGCTTTCCAGGCGTGCGACTTAAACCACTCATCCACCTCTCCTAAGCCTACTATTGTAGCAGCGCTTTCAAGGTGTTTTCTCCCACTGGCTCCCAGATATCCCATAAAGAATTGTAGTGCGCATCCCTTCAGCGCGTTCAGCGAGCGGTTTGCTGGGTCTGCACCATCTTCATCGCTGAGCCAATCAACGCTGACACCTCGGTCATGTTGCTGGGCACGATGAGGGTGGTGGTCGCGTCGGCGGCAACTTTGCCGTAGGCGTCGATGGCTTTTTCAGCGACTTTGAGCTGTACGGCTTGCTCACCACCGGGCTGTGCGATGGCCAGTGCTACGCGCTCGATGGCTTGGGCAGTGGCGCTGGCCACCGTCAGGATGGCGGCAGCTTGGCCTTGGGCGTTGTTGATGGCGGCCTGCTTTTCGCCCTCTGAGCGGGCAATGAAGGCTTCGCGCTCTCCGGTGGCGATGTTGATTTGCTCTTGGCGGCGGCCTTCGGAGGCGGCGATCAAGGCACGCTTTTCGCGCTCGGCGGTGATTTGCGCTTGCATCGAGCGCAGGATTTCAGCGGGTGGCGTCAGGTCTTTGATTTCGTAGCGCAGCACTTTGACACCCCAGTTCAGGGCAGCTTCGTCAATCGCTTGCACCACCTGGGCGTTGATGATGCCGCGCTCTTCAAAGGTTTTGTCCAGCTCCAACTTGCCAATCACGCTGCGCAGCGAGGTTTGCGCCAGCTGGGTGATGGCCATGATGTAGTTGCTCGACCCATAGCTGGCGCGCATCGGGTCGGTGACCTGGAAGTACAGCACGCCATCGACTTGCAACTGGGTGTTGTCGCGGGTGATACAGACCTGACTGGGTACGTCGAGCGGAATTTCTTTCAGGCTGTGCTTGTAGGCGACGCGGTCGATGAAGGGGACGAGAAAATTCAGCCCGGGGCTGAGGGTGCCGGCGTATTTACCCAGGCGCTCCTTGACCCAGGCGTTTTGCTGGGGCACGACCTTGACCGAGCGTGCAATGAAGATCACGGCAATGACGAAGATGACGAGAGCGATTTCCATGGGAAGCCTTTCAGGAGTTTGAGGAGATCAGCAGAGATTTACAGCGGATCGACCAGTAGACGGTTGCCCACCAGTTCGGCGACGCGGTGCATGCCGGTGGAAGGGTGTACGCCAGGGCGGTGGATGGCTGTCCAGGCAGCGCCGCGGTATTGCACGGTGGCGGTGCCATCGGGGTTCCAGCTTTCGATTAATAGCGTTTCGCCCACGTCCAGGTTGACGCTGCGGTCAGCACGGGGCGAAGGATCGCCGGGGCGTTTCTTTTTGATGAAATACCACACTACCACCGCACCGCCGCCCACCAGTGCTGCCGTCACGATTTGCCCGGGCATCGGCATCCCCACATGTGCGGCCACTGCGGCTGCGGCCAAGCCGACAGCGACCATCAGCAGGTAAAACGTGCCGAGCATCAACTCCATGCCCACAGTCGCACCGGCCAATAGCCACCAGAGGGTGGATTCCTCCATATCTCTCTCCTTCAGGGTTTGTCTGTAGTGCGCCACATTCTGGGACATAAAGGCAGCGCGCCCCAAGGCAGGGGGAGTTATTCCGTACACTTCGCGCCTATTTTGTTTTTTAGCCGGGCAAAGCACGCTGGCACGGAGGCTACGTATGAAGTTTCGCTTTCCCATCATCATCATCGATGAGGACTATCGCTCAGAAAATACCTCGGGCCTGGGCATCCGTGCGCTGGCCCAGGCGATTGAGACTGAGGGCTTTGAAGTGCTGGGCGTCACCAGCTACGGCGACTTGTCGCAGTTTGCGCAGCAGCAAAGCCGTGCCAGTGCGTTTATTTTGTCGATTGACGATGAAGAGTTCACGCTGGGCGCCGGACAAGATCCGATCGTGCACAGCCTGCGCAGCTTCATTAACGAGGTGCGGCGCAAGAACGCCGATGTACCGATTTACATCTACGGCGAGACCAAAACCAGCCGCCACCTGCCCAACGACATCTTGCGCGAGCTGCACGGCTTCATCCATATGTTTGAGGACACGCCCGAGTTTGTCGCCAAGCACATCATCCGCGAAGCCAAGAGCTATCTGGAGAGCGTGCAGCCGCCGTTCTTCAAAGCGCTGCTGGACTACGCTGAGGACGGCTCGTACTCGTGGCACTGCCCGGGTCACTCGGGCGGCGTGGCGTTTTTGAAGAGCCCGGTCGGCCAGATGTACCACCAGTTTTATGGCGAGAACATGCTGCGCGCCGACGTGTGCAACGCGGTCGAAGAGCTGGGCCAGTTGCTGGACCACAACGGCGCGATTGGCGAGAGCGAGCGCAACGCGGCGCGCATCTTCAATGCCGATCACTGCTTTTTTGTCACCAACGGCACCAGTACCTCCAACAAAATTGTCTGGCACCACACCGTGGCTCCGGGCGATGTGGTGGTGGTCGATCGCAACTGCCACAAATCCATCCTGCACGCCATCATCATGACCGGCGCGGTGCCGGTGTTTTTGAAGCCCACGCGCAACCATTTCGGCATCATTGGCCCGATTCCGCAAAGTGAATTTGAGCCGGACACCATCCGCGCCAAGATTGCCGCCAATCCGCTGCTGAAAGGCGTGGATGTCAGCAAAGTGAAGCCGCGCGTGCTGACGCTGACGCAATCGACCTACGACGGCGTGCTCTACAACACCGAGACCATCAAAGGCATGCTCGACGGCTACGTGGACAACCTGCACTTTGACGAGGCCTGGCTGCCGCACGCGGCGTTTCACCCGTTCTACGGCAGCTACCACGCCATGGGCAAAAAACGCGTGCGCCCCAAGCATTCGGTGACCTATGCCACGCAGTCGATCCATAAGCTGCTGGCTGGTATCAGCCAGGCCAGCCATGTGCTGGTGCAGGATTCGCAGACCGAAAAGCTCGACCGCCATCTGTTCAACGAGGCGTATTTGATGCACACCTCAACCTCGCCGCAGTACAGCATCATTGCCAGTTGCGACGTGGCCGCCGCGATGATGGAGCCGCCCGGCGGCACTGCGCTGGTGGAAGAAAGCATTCTGGAAGCGCTGGACTTTCGCCGTGCCATGCGCCAGATTGAAGACGAATTTGGCAAAGACGACTGGTGGTTCAAGGTTTGGGGCCCAGAGAAACTGGTGGACGAGGGCCTGGGCCGCGCCGAGGACTGGATCATCCGTGCCGATAAAAAGGGCAAGAAAAATGGCAACAAGTGGCATGGCTTTGGCCCGCTGGCCGACGGCTTCAATATGCTCGATCCGATCAAGTCAACCATCGTCACGCCCGGCCTGAGTCTGGATGGCAAGTTCGATAAGACCGGCATTCCGGCCTCCATCGTTACCAAATACTTGGCTGAGCACGGCGTGGTGGTCGAAAAAACCGGCCTCTATAGCTTCTTCATCATGTTCACCATCGGCATCACCAAGGGCCGCTGGAACACGCTGCTGACGGCGTTGCAGCAGTTCAAGGACGATTACGAGAAGAACCAGCCGATGTCACGCGCCATGCCGGAGTTTTGCCAGAGCCACCGCCGCTACCAGCGACTGGGTTTGCGCGATATGTGCCAGCACGTCCACCAGTTGTACGCCCAATACGACATTGCGCGCCTGACGACGGAAATCTATCTGTCTGACCTGACGCCGGCCATGAAGCCGAGCGACGCCTACGCCCACATTGCGCAGCGCAAGACCGAGCGTGTGCCCATCGACGAGCTGGAAGGGCGCATCACCGTCGGCCTGATCACGCCGTACCCACCGGGCATTCCGCTGCTGGTGCCGGGCGAGGTGTTCAACAAGCGCATCGTTGATTACCTCAAATTTGCACGCGAGTTTGCTGCGCTCAGTCCTGGGTTTGAGACCGATATCCACGGCTTGGTGGAGTTGGAGGACGAAAACGGCAATGTCAGCTACTACGCCGATTGTGTGGCGCGCAGCAAGGCCGAGCAGGATGCTGAGCCACTGGCTACGGCAGACAATCTGGTGCAGGTGGGCGACAGCGGCCCATTTGGGCGCAACGTCTGAGGGGGCGGCGCTGTTACTGCACTGGCCTGTCTGGCATGTCTAGCCGCAGCCGCACAAAGCTGGCAAAGCGTGGCAGACCGCTGTCATGCGTGCCGCGAAAGCGGTAAGTCACCCAACTGCCCACCGCCGGCGGTGCGTTGCGCTCGGCATCGCTCAGGCCCGTGCCCAGCTTGAAGCGCTGGCCGTTGGGCATTTCCACCAGCAGCGCGCCCAGCCGGCCGGCGTGCTTGCCTTGGCCGGGCAGGTGCGCCACCACCCGCGCTTCGGCGTCGTCGTGCGTTTTGACCTTGATGAGATCGTCGCTGCGCCCGGCGCGGTACAGCGAGCTGCCCCGGTGCAGCATCAGCCCCTCGCCGCCAGCGCGCACGGTGCGCTGTAACAGGGCTTGCAGCGCCGCATCATTGGCGACGCGCTGCTGCGCCACTGCGACCACCCAGGGTTGGCCGATGCGTGCGACCGTGGCTTGCAGGACGGGTAAACGCTCGTCAAAGCTGCCAGGATGCGCGGGCAGGTCAAACACCATGAAACGCATCTGTCGCCATGCACTGTCCCCGGCGCTGGCTTGGCGCACGGTGGATTGGGCCTGTGCAAACTGGCCGCGCCCGGTCCACAGTTCGCCGTCCAGCGCTGTGCGGGGCCAATCGGCGGTGAACCAGATCGGGGCGTTGATGGTTTCGCCCCCGCGCGTCCACAGCGCCCTGCCGTCCCAGTAGCCGCGCACACCGTCGTACTTTTCGCTGACCCAGTAGTCCTGCAAATCCAGGCCGGGGCGATAGACCTGGGCCAGCAGCAGCGCGGGGGCGTCGGCAGCGGTGGCAGAAACACCAATGCCCCACGCGGCCAAAGTCAACAGGGTCAAGACGCGGCGGCGGTGGAGCATGGTTAACGCACTTTTTAATAGCTGCTGGCGCTTGCTGTGTAATCGCTAGAGCTGGTTTTTATAGATATTTTGCAAGTGTGCCAGGTGGGAGTCTGGCCTGCGTTGGGTTGGCCCGTAGGGCGTAACCCGACAATTCCAACCTCAGGCCAGTGCTTCGCTGTCGCCGCTGATGCCGGCGGTCTGGCTGAAGCCGCCATCGACATAGGTGATTTCAGCGGTGACGCCGCTGGCCAGATTGGAAAGCAGGAACGCCGCGACGTTGCCGACGTCCTCAATCGTTACGTTGCGGCGCAGCGGTGAGGCGCCGGCCACCATGCCCAGCAGCTTGCCAAAGTCCTTGATGCCGCTGGCGGCCAGCGTCTTGATCGGGCCGGCGCTGATGCCGTTGACGCGCATACCGCGCGGGCCGAGCGACTCGGCCAAGTAGCGTACGCTGGCTTCCAGGCTGGCTTTGGCCAGACCCATGGTGTTGTAGTTGGGGATGGTGCGCAAGGCGCCCAAGTACGACAGCGTCAGCAGCGCCGATTTGTCGTTCAGGTAGGGCAGGGCGGCCTTGGCCATGGCCGGGAAGCTGTAGGCACTGATGTCGTGGGCAATGCGGAAACCCTCGCGCGACAGGCCTTCCAGAAAATCGCCGCCAATCGCCTCGCGCGGGGCAAAGCCGATGGCGTGGACGAAACCGTCGATCTTCGGCCAGGTCTGCGACAGATCGCTGAACATGCGCTCGATCTGCTCGTCGCTGGCCACGTCGCAGTCAAACACCAGCGTGGAATCAAATTCAGCGGCAAAACCGGTGATGCGGTCTTTGAAGCGCTCGCCGACGTAGCTGAATGCCAATTCGGCGCCTTGCGCGTGGCAGGCCTTGGCAATGCCGTAGGCGATGGAACGGTTGGACAGTACGCCGGTGAGCAGCAGTTTTTTGCCGGTAAGGAAACCCATTTTTTTCTCCTGAACGATGTTGGATGGTGACACTGGCACCCGTACGCAGGCGCCAGTCAAAGGTGTTGGAAGCTGGTGCAGAATTGTCGCATGCGGTTTTTCATGATCTGTTGTTGGGCGCTGTGCGCCTTGCCGGCCTGGGCAGCGCACGGCTACGCGCTGTGGGGCACGCTCAAGTACCCGGCGGGCTTTGCACACTTTGACTACGTCAACGCCGCCGCCCCTAAGGGTGGCGAGTTGCGTTTGGTGAGTAATTCGCGCGCCTCGACCTTCGATAAATACAACCCGTTCACCATCAAAGGCAGCGCGCCGGCCTATTTGTCGCAGCTGCTGTTTGACACCCTGCTGACCGGCTCGCTGGATGAAACCGCCGCCGGCTACGGCCTGCTGGCGCAGGACGTGGAGGTGGCGCCGGACGGCCTGTCAGCCACCTTCCGCCTGCGGCCGCAGGCGCGCTTTCACCACGGTAAGCCGGTACTGGCGCAGGACGTCAAATTCAGCTACGACACGCTGGTCGGCCCGTTCACCTCGCCGGCCTACAAAACCATGCTGATCGACGTCGCCGGTGTGGATGTGCTGGACGACCGTACCGTGCGCTATCGTTTCAAGAAACCCAACCGCGAACTGCCGCTGACCGTCGGCGGCCTGCCGGTCTTCAGCCGCGACTGGGGCGTGGAGGACGGCAAAGCGAAGTCTTTCGACCAAGTGGTGGTGGACGAGCCATTGGGCAGCGGCCCGTACAAAATCGGCCCGGTGCGCTTTGGCAAGGACATCACCTATGTGCGCGACCCGAACTACTGGGCGCGCGACCTGAACGTGCGTCGGGGCACGGCCAACTTCGACCGCATCACCGTCAAAATTTACAAAGACGCCACCGCGCGGCTGGAAGCGCTCAAAGCCGGCGAATTCGACCTGATGCGTTTTTTCAGCGCCGGCGACTGGGCGCGGCGCGTGAATGGCAAGAAGTTCAACACCGGTGAACTGGTCAAGGGTGAGTTCCAGCACAAGCTGCCGTCGGGCTTTCAAAGCTATGTGTTCAACACCCGCCGGCCGCTGCTGCAAGACGTGCGCGTGCGCGAGGCGCTCGGGCTGGCGGTCGATTTTGAATGGATGAACCGGCAGATGTTTTACGGCGCCTACCAGCGCGTGAACGGCTTGTTTGGCAACACCGCCTGCGAAACGCACGGCCTGCCGTCGCCGCAAGAGCTGGCGCTGATGGAGCCGTGGCGCAAGGACTTGCCGGCATCCGCCTTCGGCCCCATGACCGTGCCGCCCAGCACCGACCCGCCGTCTTCCCTGCGCGCCAACCTGCGCCGCGCCCAGCAACTGCTGCACGATGCCGGCTGGCGCGTGCAAGACGGCGTGCTGCACAACGCCGCCGGTCAAGCGCTGGTGCTGGAATACATGGACAGCAACGAAGGCGGCGTGCGCACCGTAGCGCCGTGGATGCGCAACCTGGAAAAGCTGGGTATCGCGCTGCGTTTTCGCTCGGTGGACTTTGCGCTCTACCAGCAGCGCCTGCAAAACTTTGACTTCGACATCACCAGCATTGCCTATGGCGGCACCAACAACCCCGGCCAAGAGTTTGCCGACCTGTTTGGCAGCAAAGCCGCCGACACCGAGGATTCAGGCAACTTTGCCGGCGTTAAGAACCCGGCAGTCGATGCTTTCATCACCGCCCTGACTACCGCCAAGACTGAAGCGCAGCTACTGCCCGCCTGCCACGCCCTCGACCGTGCGATTGCCCACGGCCACTACCTGATTCCGCAGTGGACTGCGCCGACGCACCGCATGGTCTATGACGCGTGGCGCTTAGAACGCCCCGCCAGCGTGCCGCCGTATTCGCCGGGGGAGACGTGGGTGATTGATATGTGGTGGGCTAAAAATCCACCCGGGCCATAGAAGCGTTGATACCCATAATTTTCAGCGGTCATCACACAATTCCAAGGAAAAAATGCAAGCTTATATTTTCAATAAAAACTTCGCTCAATCTATTGTGGAAACTGGAGCTAACGTTGATTACCTGCCAAGGCCTGTGAAGAGGTGGTTCAAGGTTGAGCTGGACAAGTACGCCTATGCATTAGGGGCCGAATTCAAGCATTCCGAGCCGTTTTATTGTCAGGATAGTGTGTGGCGCGTGACTTCAGATTACCAGCCAGATACGGGATTTCTCATGTCTTCACGCACGCTGAATTTTCGGGGTGTCAAATTCAGTGCAGATGCGCTTAATAGTTCCATTGAGTTGCTCGCACATTCTGAAGACATTAACAAGCTCGAAGTTAGGCTGGCCCAGTGCCTTGAGCGTGGCGATACCCTCTCCATATGTCAGCAAGTTTGTGAGTGGGGCGGTTCGACAGGGCACCGGGTGTGGGGCAACCTGCAGCGCCACTGCAAGGAAATGGGAGATATGGACTGCACTTGGTTGCGCGATGCATTAAGAGACTGGTTTGCACACGCTGCTGACCAGAGCGATATCAAATCTGTGATTGCCGAGGGGGATGCGATCAAAGGATTGGGTGTTTCGTACGCGTCCAAACATTTACGACTGCTGTTCCCAGATAAATACCCAGTGCTGGATTCTTTGATTAGTGACGCGTTCGGGTACGACATGAACCCGAGTGGCTACGAGCTGTTTGTTTCCATGCTTGATCAATTCAAAAATGACCATCCGGAATTTTCCGGCCGAACTATCGGTGCCATTGAATCGGGACTTTTTCGGCTGATTCAGCGCGGTGTGCCTCCAATATGAAAGTGTGCTTGCTGCATTGCAAATTCACGCCAGTAAAAGTGATTTGAATCCATGTTTACCTACATCCTCAAACGCACCCTGTTGATGCTTCCCACCCTGCTGGGCGTGCTGCTGCTGACGTTTGTTGTGCTGCAGTTTGTGCCCGGTGGCCCGGTGGAGCAGTATTTGGCCGAGGCCAAGGCCGGCGCGAGCGGTGGTGGCGGTGCTGAAGGTGGCGGGCTGGCCTATCGCGGCGCGCAGGGTGTGGACCCCAAACGGCTGGAGCAAATCAAGCAGCTCTACGGCTTCGACAAACCAGCGCATGAACGCTTTGCCCAAATGCTCGGCCAGTTCGCGCGCTTTGATTTGGGGCGCAGTTTTTTTCAAAACAAAGACGTTTGGCAGTTGATTCGCGAAAAACTGCCGGTCTCCATCAGCCTCGGCATGTGGACATTTTTCATCAGCTATTTGGTCGCCGTACCGCTGGGTGTCGCCAAAGCGGTGCGCGCGGGCTCGCGTTTCGACCTGGTGACGACGCTGTTGATTTTGGTCGGCTACGCCATTCCGGGCTTTGTGCTGGGCGTGGCACTGCTGGTGGTGTTTGGCGGGCAGTTGCAGTGGTTTCCGCTGCGTGGCCTGACATCGAGCAACTGGGACGAACTAGGCTGGGGCGCGCGCATCGTCGATTATTTGTGGCACATCACCCTGCCGATCATTGCCATGGTGCTGGGTAGCTTTGCCGTCACCGCCATGCTGACCAAGAACGCTTTTCTGGAGGAAATCCGCAAGCAATACGTGCTCACCGCCCGCGCCAAGGGCCTGAGCGAGCGCCAAGTGCTGTGGAAGCACGTGTTCCGCAACGCGTTAATTCCCATCATCACCGGCTTTCCGGCGGCGTTTATTGGCGCTTTTTTTGCGGGCTCGCTGTTGATTGAGACGCTGTTTTCGCTCGATGGCTTGGGGCTGCTGAGTTACGAAAGCGTCATCCGCCGCGACTACCCGGTGGTGCTGGGTACGCTGGATTTGTTCACATTGATCGGGCTAGTGACAAAGCTGGTGTCCGATCTTTGCTATGTCTGGGTCGATCCGCGTGTCAAGTTTGATTAACTCCGCTCTTGTGTCCGCCCCCGCCTCTCTCTCCCCCTCCCGCCGCGCGTGGCTGCGTTTCAAGCGCAACCGGCTGGGTTATTGGAGCCTGCTGGCTTTTTGCGCGCTGGTGCTGCTCAGTCTGTGCGCCGAGCTGGTCAGCAACGATCGGCCGCTGGTGGTGCGCTACGAGGGCCAGACCTATTGGCCGATGCTCAAGGACTACCCCGAGACCACCTTTGGCGGCGACTTTGCGACACCGGCGGACTACCTCGATCCGTTTATCAAGCAACGTATTACCGAAGGCAGCAACTGGGCGCTCTACACCCTCAACCCCTACGGGCCGAATACGCTGAACTACTTTGCCAAAGCGCCCAACCCGTCGGCGCCGTCGCTCGACAACTGGCTGGGCACGGATGACCGGGGGCGCGACCTGCTGGCGCAATTGCTCTACGGCTTTCGCGTCAGCGTGCTGTTTGCACTGGCGCTGACGTTTACCGGCGTGTTGCTGGGCGTGGTGGCGGGGGCGATTCAGGGGTTTTTTGGCGGCAAGACCGATTTGGCGTTTCAGCGCTTTATCGAAATTTGGGGCTCCATGCCGGAGCTGTATCTGCTCATCATCTTCAGCGCGGTGCTGGCGCCGAGCATTGCGCTGCTGCTGGTGCTGCTGAGCCTGTTTGGCTGGATGGGGCTGTCGGACTACGTGCGCGCCGAGTTTTTGCGCAACCGCCAGCTCGATTACGTCAAAGCGGCGCGTGCTTTAGGCGTGGGCAACGGCCAAATCATCTGGCGCCACATATTGCCCAACAGCCTGACGCCGGTAGTGACGTTTTTGCCTTTCCGTATGAGCGCGGCCATCCTGGCGCTGACCTCGCTGGACTTTTTGGGCTTGGGTGTGCCGCCGGGCACGCCCAGCTTGGGCGAGCTGCTCAGCCAAGGCAAAAACAATATCGATGCGTGGTGGATTTCGCTGTCCACTTTTGCGGTGTTGGTGGTCACGCTGCTGCTGCTGACCTTCATGGGCGACGCGCTGCGCGATGCGCTCGACCCGCGCAAATCCGAGCGATGAATGGAACTTACATGAATACTGTAACACCCTTACTGGAGGTAGAACACTTGGAAGTGCGCTTTGGTAACAAAGCGGTGGTGCACGGTGTCAGTTTTGCCATTGCAGCCGGTGAAAAGCTGGCGCTGGTGGGCGAGTCAGGCTCGGGCAAGACCATTACCGCGCTCAGCCTGCTGCGTCTGGCGGGCGATGCCAACATCAGTGGCAAAGCCAAGCTACGCGGGCGCGATCTGCTCTCTCTATCAGAGCGTGAGATGCGCGGCGTGCGCGGTGGTGACATCGCCATGGTGTTTCAGGAGCCGATGACGGCATTGAACCCTTTGATGACCATCGGCCAGCAAATTACCGAGGTTTTAGAGCTTAAAAAGGCGCTAACGCCCGCCCAGTCTGCGCAAGCAGCTATTGAATTATTAGCAAAAACCGGTATTCCAGAACCTGCGCGGCGCGCCAATGCCTTTCCGCACCAGCTGAGCGGCGGCCAGCGCCAGCGCGCCATGATTGCCATGGCGCTGGCCAGCGAGCCGGCGCTGCTGCTGGCCGACGAGCCAACCACGGCGCTCGATGTCACGCTGCGCGGTCAGATTCTCGATTTGCTGTCGGCTTTGCAGCGCAGCAGCGGTATGGCGGTGTTGCTGATCACCCACGACCTGAATCTGGTGCGCCGCTTTGCCGACCGTGTGGCGGTGATGGAGCAGGGCGTATTGGTCGAACAAGGCCGTGTGGCCGAGGTGTTCAACGCACCGCAGCACGCCTATACCCAGCGCCTGATGGCCAGCCAGCCCCGACGCGATGTGCAGGAGGCTGCGCCTCCACCCGGCACCGTGCCCGTGGTGCAGGCGCAAAACCTGCGGGTGGTCTACCCCACGCCGCTGCCGGGTGTGCGTGGTTGGTTCAAAAAAGGCGAATTCGTGGCCGTACAGGGCGCCAGCTTGCAATTGCTGGCGGGGCAGACGCTGGGCGTGGTGGGTGAGTCAGGCTCGGGCAAATCGACGCTGGCGCAAGCGCTGCTGGGACTGTTGCCCTTTTCGGGCGGGGTGCAGGTCAGTGGCCAGGCGTGGCAGCAGCCGGCCACGCGCAATACCCCGGCCAACCAGCAGCTGCGTCGGCAGGTACAGGTGGTGTTCCAAGATCCGTTCTCGTCACTTTCGCCGCGCCTGACGGTGGAAGAAATCGTGGGCGAGGGCTTGCGCGTACACGAGTCGCAGCAGACCACAGCCGAACGGCGCACGCGGGTCGAGGCGGCGCTGGCTGAAGTGGGTCTGAGCGAAGCGCAGTTTCCCGGCCTGCTGGCGCGCTATCCGCACGAATTTTCCGGTGGCCAGCGCCAACGGCTGGCGATTGCCCGCGCCCTCATCGTGCAGCCGCAGGTGCTGGTGCTGGACGAGCCGACCAGCGCGCTTGACGTCACCATCCAGCAGCAGGTCCTGGCCTTGCTACAGCGCCTGCAGAAGGAAAAGGGTTTGAGCTACCTGCTCATCACCCACGATGTCGATGTGATTCGCGCCATGGCGCACCACGTGCTGGTGATGAAAGACGGCGAAATCGTGGAAAACGGCCCGGTGGCCCAGGTGCTGGATGCGCCGCAGCATCCCTATACCCAGCGCCTGGTGGCTGCGGCCACGGTGTCTGATAGCAGATAGCACCGTGTTGCAGGCTGAAAATCGCTCTGGCGCCGGTCTTGACAGCGCTAAGAGCTATCAAAATTAAAGTGATGCCATGCACCGGAAACGGGAGCGGAAGGTCTTCGATCGGTGGGTTAGGGTAATTTGCACCTCTTTGGTGCAATCGACAGCCCTGATGTTGGGCATGGTAATTGCTTGTCTAGGCCTTCAGCTTTCACCATGCCATGGACTTTTTTGTGCCTTCTTTCTTCGCTCCCCGCCATCGCCGCGCCAGCCTGCTTTCCACTGAAGTCGTGAACCGTTCCCGGGTGCTGGACACACTGGTCAACAACCTGGAAGGCATGGCCTACCGCTGCCTGAACGATGCCCACTGGACGATGGTTTTTGTCAGCCAGGGGTGTGCGGAATTGACCGGCTATGCCCCGGCGCAGTTGCTCGGCCCCAACGGGGTCTCCTGGGCGCAGATTACCCATCCGGACGATCTGCCGCGGGTGCGCGGTGCTGTCCAGCGCGCTGTGGCCAGTGGACAGCGCTTTGCAGTGCAGTACCGCATCACCACCTTGTCGGGGCAGACGCGCCATGTGACCGAGCGCGGTGTGGCGGTGCACGATGAGCACAACGTGCTGGTCGTGGAAGGTTTCATTGAAGACATCACCCAGACCCAGGGCACGCGGGAGGCCCTGGAGCACGCCGAACTGCGCTACCGTCACATCTTCGAGCACGCCAGCGAGGGCATCTTCCAGACCACGCGCGATGGCCATTACTTGGCTGCCAACCCGGCGCTGGCGCGCATCTACGGTTACCAGACGCCCGCAACGCTGATGGCCGACCTGTCCGACATCGACCGCCGCCTGTACGCCAAGCCGGGCAGGCGCGAAGTTTTTCACCGGCTGATGAAGGCCCAGGGTCAAGTGCTCAACTTCGAGTCGGAGGTGTACCGGCGCGATGGCACGCGTATCTGGATATCGGAAAACGCCCATGTCGTGCGCGGCTCGCATGGCGAATTCCTGTGCTATGAAGGCACGGTGCAGGACATCTCCGAGCGGCGCCATTACCAAGAGCAACTGGAGCGCCACGCCAACCATGACCTGCTCACTGGTCTGCCCAACCGCGTGCTGCTGGGTGACCGCATCGCGCAGGGTATCGCACGCGCCACACGCTTGGGCTACTACCTGGCGCTGGTGTTTATCGACCTGGACAACTTCAAGTTCATCAACGACAGCCTGGGTCATGCCGCAGGCGATGAGCTGCTCAAGGAGGTGGCCTTGCGTCTGACGGGGTGCCTGCGCAGTTCCGACACCGTGGCCCGATTGGGTGGCGACGAGTTTGTGCTGGTCATCAACGACCACTACCGCACGAGCAGCGTGATCTCGCTGCTGGAGCGGGTACTGAAAGACATTGGCCGCCCGGTGATGCTGTCCGGGCGCGAGTTTCAGGTCGGTGCCAGCCTGGGTGTAGCCATGTTCCCCAGCGATGGCGATGATGCGCAGCTGTTGCTCAAGCACGCCGACGTGGCCATGTATGCCGCCAAAGACCGGGGGCGCAACAATTTTCAGTTTTTCACCCGTGAACTCAACCGCCAAGCCGATGAGCGTCTGCACCTGGAGGCGGCCATGCGCACCGCACTGGAGCAGGGCGCCTTTGAGGTGCATTACCAGCCGAAAGTGGACCACCGGCGCCGCATCGTCGGCGTCGAGGCGCTGGCGCGCTGGTTCCACCCCGAGTTGGGCACGGTAGGGCCGGATCGCTTTATCCCCATCGCCGAAGAAACCGGACTGATCCTGCCGCTGACCACCGCCATCCTGCGCCTTGCGCTGGCCGCCGCGCACCGCTGGAACCACCAGCGCGAGGTGCCGCTGCGCTTGGCCGTCAATCTGTCCCCCCAGCTTTTTTTGAGCCACGACATCGTGGCGCACGTGTCCGCCTTGCTGCGCCAAGCCCAAGTGCCGCCTTGTCAGGTGGAGCTGGAGATCACCGAGTCGGTGTTCATGGGCGACAGTGAGCGTGCCGTGGCCATCCTGAGCGACTTCAAGGCCTTGGGCGTGGGTCTGGCCATGGACGACTTTGGCACCGGCTATTCATCACTGAGCTACTTGCGGCGTTTTCCGCTGGACACGATCAAGATCGACCGCTCTTTGGTGACGGGCCTGGAGCACGAAGAGGAGGTGGCGATGATTGCGCGCGCTGCCATCTCGCTGGGCAAGAGTCTGCGCAAGACGGTGGTGGCCGAGGGAGTGGAAACCCAGGCGCAGTTTGATTTTTTGCGTTACCAGGGCTGTGATGAATTTCAGGGCTACCTGCTCTCGCGCCCTGTGTCCGAGGAGCAATTGACACGCCTGTTGCTGGAGACAGGTGGGGTGATTGCGCCCACGCCGATGTAGCGGACGCAGCTACTATTTGCGCTTATCCTAGGGTTAAATGTGCCTCTAGCCCTTGTGTATAAAGCGTTAGCAGCTATCGAAATAGATTTTTTGCGGCGTGTTCTTATCTGCCGGTGGTGTTGGCGCCGTCCTGCAGCACCCACAGCACCTGCTGTTCGTCCACCCCCAGGTTGCGCGCCTGGAGCAGCAGTTGCTGCTGGACGTTCTCGGCCAGCACCGGCGTGCGCGACAGGATCCAGAAATAATCCAGGCTTGACCCGACCACCATCGCCCATTGGTATTTGGGATCAAGCGCCACCACGTTGTAACCCCCATAAAACGGGCCGAAGAACGATACCTTCAGCGCCGCCTGCGTGGGTTCGCCGACAAAGCGCGCCTTGCCTACTGACTCTTTCCATTGCTGGCGTTTCGGATCAAAGCCGCGGTTGACCACACGGATCGTGCCGTCGGGGTTGCGGCTGTAGTGGGCACTGGTGCGCACCAAGCCTTTTTCAAAACGATGGTCGATACGCGCCACCTCATACCAGTGGCCGGCGTAGCGGTCCAGATCAAAAGACACCGGCTCAATGCCTTGGGGTACGCGCGTAGCGCAGGCGCTCAGTGCCAGCAGGGACAGCAGGGCCGCCGCTCCCAAGGCGAGGGGCAGCGCGGGCCTGCGGCGTAAAGAGGGAGGCAAAAACATGGTGCAATTCCTTGTGGAGATGGGATGCAATGGCGCCGCTGTGTGGGCCGATGCGTGAATGTAGTGGCGCTACCACTGCGGTGCCTGTAGGCCGCAGCTGGCAGATGTTGTCAGGCAGGGCAGTCACAGAGCCGACCGGTTGCAGCCAAGGCAGGGCGCATCCCTGTGGTGGCGCGGACGATGGTTTTACAACTGCGTGCATGGCAAAGGATAGAAAGTGCTAAGGTTTTTCACCGCCGCTTCACAGGAAGAACGCCATGGCAACGGTTTCTGCTGCGCCCGCTCCCACCTATACCAGCGAAGAAAAGCGCAAGCGCGTCTTTGCCATCGTGGCGGCCTCGTCGGGCAACCTGGTCGAGTGGTTCGACTTCTACATCTACGCCTTCTGTGCGATTTATTTCGCACCGTCCTTTTTCCCCAAGTCCGATCCGACGGCGCAGTTGTTGAACACGGCAGGAGTGTTTGCGGCGGGTTTTCTGATGCGACCCATCGGCGGCTGGATTTTTGGCCGCATCGCCGACCGGCGTGGGCGCAAGACGTCGATGGTGCTGTCGGTGCTGATGATGTGCGGCGGCTCGTTGCTGATCGCCGCGCTACCCACCTACGCCAGCATCGGTGCCTGGGCACCGGCCCTGCTGCTGCTGGCGCGATTGATCCAGGGGTTGTCGGTGGGCGGCGAATATGGCACCACCGCCACCTACATGAGCGAGGTGGCGCTGAGCGGTCAGCGCGGCTTTTTCTCGTCGTTCCAGTACGTCACGCTGATCGGCGGGCAACTGCTGGCGGTGCTGGTGGTGGTGGTGCTACAGCAGTGGCTCAGCGAGGCCGAGATGAAGGCCTGGGGCTGGCGTATTCCGTTCGTCATTGGCGCTTTGACCGCCGTGGTGGCGCTGTTTTTGCGGCGCACGCTCAAAGAAACCTCGACGGCCGAGACGCGTGCCAGTCAGGAGGCCGGCAGCGTGGCCGGCTTGCTGCGCAACCACCGCGCCGTCTTTCTGACGGTGCTGGGCTATACCGCTGGTGGTTCGCTGATTTTCTATACCTTCACCACCTACATGCAGAAGTACTTGGTCAACTCGGCCGGCATGTCGATCAAGACCGCCAGCTACGTGATGACGGCCTGCCTGTTTCTGTACATGTGCATGCAGCCGCTGTTTGGTGCGCTGTCCGATCGCATTGGTCGGCGCACCAGCATGATGCTGTTTGGCAGCTTGGGGGCGCTGGCCACGGTGCCGATTTTTACGGTACTGCAGCATGTGCAGAGCCCTTATGCAGCATTTGCGCTGATCCTGCTGGCACTGGCCATCGTCAGCTTCTACACCTCCATCGGTGGCATCGTGAAGGCTGAAATGTTTCCGCCCGAAGTGCGCGCGCTGGGCGTGGGGCTGTCGTATGCCATCGCCAACGCCATCTTTGGCGGCTCGGCCGAATATGTGGCACTGGGACTCAAGTCACTGGGCCACGAGTCGGCGTTTTACTGGTATGTCACCGGGATGATGGTGGTCGCTTTTCTGGTCAGCCTGCGCCTGCCGCGGCACGCCAGCTACTTGCGTACCGACCCTTAAGAACCGACAGCGGGTGCTGGGCGAAAGGCCATTTCTGGTCGAAATGGCTCCACACGCTTGTCTGTAAAGCGCTGCTAGCTACTAAATTTGTAGCGATCCCCAGAAGTCGCTGAGTACCGCTCCTGCCCCTGCGGTGGTTCGTGGACTAACGCAGGTAAGACCGAAGCACGGCAGCGACCTGGTCCATACCGGCCGTGCGCTCGCTCTCTTGCAGGCCAGCTGCACTCACATGCTCGCGCAGATGGCCTTCTAGCACCTGGGCCATCAGGCCGTTGATGGCGCCCCGGATCGCGGCGATCTGCTGCAACACAGCGGCGCAGTCGGTTTCGGCCAGCAGTGCCTTTTCAAGCGCACTGGTCTGGCCCTGGATTCGGCGCACGCGCGCCAGCAATGGTTTCTGTCCCGCAACGGTGTGCGCCATGTTGATTGCTTCCTTTCTATACTGGGGTGGAGTATATTATGGGCGTTTCCAGACCCCCCATTTCATGCAAGTCTCTGTCCCGCATCCCCACTGGACCCATTCCCACCATTTTCACCAGGACAACCCGCTGGCCGAGCGCAACACGCGCTGGGCCGTGGCCCTGACGTTGGTGATGATGGTGGCCGAAATCGCCGGCGGCTGGGTTTTCAACTCGATGGCCTTGCTGGCTGATGGCTGGCATATGAGCTCCCATGCCCTGGCACTCGGACTCTCGGCCATGGCCTACGCGGCGGCGCGCCATTACGCACACGACAAGCGGTTTTCGTTGGGCACCTGGAAGATCGAGGTGCTGGCGGGATACACGAGCGCGTTGGCACTGGTGCTGGTGGCTGGCGTGATGTTGGTGCAGTCGCTCCAGCGGTTGATGGCGCCGCAACCCATCCACTACGATGAGGCCATCGCCATCAGCGTGGTGGGCCTGCTGGTTAACCTGGCCTGTGCCTGGTTGTTGCGGGGTGGGCACCACCACGGCCATGACCACGGACAAGCCGACCACCCGCACCACCATGACTTGAACCTGCGCTCGGCCTACCTGCATGTGCTGGCCGACGCGGCCACTTCGGTGCTCGCCATCGTGGCGCTGCTGGGCGGCAAGGTCTGGGGTGCAAACTGGCTTGATCCGCTCATGGGCATCGTGGGCGCTGTGCTGGTGGCGGTGTGGGCCCAGGGCCTGCTGCGGGATGCGGGCAAGGTGCTGCTCGATGCTGAAATGGACGCACCGGTGGTGCAGGAAATCCGTGAAGTCATCGCGGCCAGCCCGCTGCCGGCGCACATCAGCGATCTGCATGTCTGGCGTGTGGGCCGCGGCAACTATGCGTGCATCGTGTCTCTGGTCACGTCGCAAGGCGCTGACCCGGAGTATTTCAAGCAGCTGCTGCGGGTGCATGAGGAACTGGTCCATATCACGATCGAGCTCCATGTCGCAGACGCAGCCGTGCTGGCGTGAGTCCGGGAGATCTCGCTTTTTTCAATAACTGCCGAGCCTGCAGGCAGAATCGTGTGCAGCGCGCGAATGCGCACGATTCCTAGAGATCCACGGCCATGAACTTCAGCGACCTTGACAACGATACCGAAGGTAGCACGCGCGCGCACCAGGAGCGGGCCGCCGCTGCATCGCGCAGCACGTGGGTGAGCGTGGGGGTCAACCTGGTGCTGTCCACCCTCCAGATCGTGGTCGGCGTGCTGTCCAAGTCGCAAGGTCTGATTGCCGACGGCATCCATTCGCTGTCAGACTTGGTGGCTGACTTTGTCGTGCTGTTAGCCAATCACCATTCCCAAAAAGCGGCCGACAAGGAGCACCCGTATGGCCACCAGCGCTTTGAAACTGCTGCCTCGCTGGTGCTGGGCCTGCTGCTGCTGGGCGTGGGGGTGGGCATGGTGTGGCAGGCCGTGCTGAAGCTGGAAAACCCTGCGGAGGTGCCCCAGGTGCATGTGGTGGCCCTGTGGGTGGCGGGTGCGGCGCTGGTGAGCAAGGAGCTGTTGTTTCGCTACATGCTGGCGGTGGCCAAGCGCGTCAAGTCGAGCATGTTGGTGGCCAATGCGTGGCATGCGCGCTCGGATGCAGCCTCGTCGCTGGTGGTGGGCATCGGCATCGCTGGCAACCTGCTGGGTTACCCCATTCTTGACCCGATTGCAGCGCTGATCGTCGGCTTTATGGTGGCACGCATGGGCTGGACGTTTGGCTGGGATGCGCTGCACGACTTGATGGATCGCGCAGTCGATGAGCAAGAGGTGCAGGCGATTCGCCGGACGCTGCTCGATACCCCGGGCGTGAGCGGTGTACACGATGTGCACACGCGCAAGATGGGCGACATGATTGTGGTGGACGCGCACCTGGAGGTGGACGCCACGCTGACCGTCGAGGCCGGGCACGAGATCGCTGTTTTGGCGCGCCAGCGCGTCTTGCAGCGGCACCGCGTGCTCAACCTGATGGCCCATGTGGACCCTTGGCGCAAGCCCGATCTGGACCATCCGACGTAGATGCTTAGGCGCGGCGCCAGCGCTGTCCGACGCGGCGCACCAACTCCAGCCAGAGGAAGCTCACGGCAATCAGTGCCGCCGCTATGACGAAGCCTTGGCGGCCCGGCAGCTCCAGCCCCATCAGCGTGCGCAGCCACGGGATGCCCAGCACGGCAACGAGCAACAGGCCCATGCCGCCGGCCATGGCCCACAGCCAAGGGTTGCGGTCGGTGATGCCAAACCACGCCGGCCGTGATAAATCACGGTTGGCCCAGATCAACAGCATCACGCCCAGCACCAGCGAGCCAAATACTACGCTGCGCCCTTGCGCGTGGCTCCAGCCGTGGTTGGTCAGCCAGGCCTGCCCGGCCAGTAGCACGGCCGCCATGCCCAGGCCTTGCACTATTGAGTAGAACAGTGGCCCGACCGCAAACGGCGAGTCAGTCACCGGACGTGGCGTACGCTCCATCAGGCCCTCGGCCTCGGGTTCGGCCTCGAAGACGATGGAGCAGGCCGGGTCGATCAGCAACTCCAGCAGCACGATGTGTACCGGCAGCAGTAGCGCTGGCCAGTGCAGCAGCGTCGGCACCAGCGCTAGCCCGATGATGGGGATATGCACAGCAAAGGTGAAGCGCGTGGCTTTGCGGATGTTGTCGTCAATGCGCCGGCCTTGGCGGATGGCGGCGACGATGCGCGCAAAGCTGTCGTCCAGCAGCACCAGCGCGGCGGCTTCGCGCGCCACATCGGTGCCGCGCTCGCCCATGGCGATGCCGACGTCGGCAGCTTTCAGGGCCGGGGCGTCGTTGACGCCGTCGCCGGTCATGGCCACCACCTCGCCGGAAGCGCGTAGCAATTGCACTAGGCGCAACTTGTGCTGGGGTTTGAGGCGTGCGCACAGATCGACGTGCTGCAAGCGCTGGCGCAGGGCGGCGTCGTCCAGCGCTTCCAGCTCGGCGCCGGTGATGGCGTCGGGGCGCTGCGACAGACCCACCTGCTGCGCAATGGCGCGGGCCGTGGCCGGGTGGTCGCCGGTCATCATCAGCACGCGCACGCCAGCGCGCCGGCATTCGGCCAGGGCGGCCGGCACTTCAGCGCGCGGCGGATCGGCCAGACCGACCAGTCCGAGGAATTCAAAGTCGAAGTCGTGCTGGCTTTGCGGCCACGGTGGGGCGTTGCCCTGCGCTGCGGCGATGCCGCTCCAGCGCCCGCACGCCACGCCCAGCACGCGCAGGCCGCGCTCGGCCATGGCTTCTACCTGACGCTGGATGGCGGCCCTGGCGTCGGGGTGGAGGTGGCACAGGTCGGCCACGGCTTCGGGTGCGCCTTTGGTAGCCAGCAAATATTGCGCAGGCTGGGCGCTGGCAAATACCCGCGTCATGGCCAAAATTTCGCCCGACAGGGCGTATTCAAACGCCGGCTCGCGCCCGTCGTGCACATGCTCGGTGCCGGCCAGCCACTGGTGGCCAAAGCGCTGGATGGCTTTTTCCATCGGATCGAACGGGTCGCCCGGCGTGGCCAGCAGTGCGAATTCGGTCAGCCGGTGGAACTCCTCGGGCAGCTCGCTCGCGCCCTCGGGCGTGAACTGTGCGCGGGCGGTTGCCAGCTCGGCGAGTTCCATGCGGTTGACGGTGAGCGTGCCGGTCTTGTCCACCGCCAGCACGGTGATGGCACCCAGCGCCTCGACCGCTGAGGTGCGCCGGGTCAGCACTTTCTGTGTCGAGAGGCGCCATGCGCCCAGCGCCAAGAAGATGGTGAGGATGACCGGAATTTCCTGCGGCAGGATGGCCATGGCCAGCGCGATGCCGGACAGCAGGCTGTCCAGCAGCGGCCGGCCATTCCACCACCAGCCCAGAAATACTTGGACGCAGGCCAGCAACAGTGCGCCCGCACCGAGCCGGCGCACCAGGGTGCGCGAGCCCCGTTGCAGCGCCGAGGGCGGCTCGGTGGTGGCGGCCAAGTCGGCGCCGATGCGTCCCACGGCAGTGGCGGCGGCGATGGCGCTGACCTCGGCCAGGCCAACGCCCCGGGTGACGAGAGTGCTGGCGAATAGGGCGGCGTCGGGTGCTTTGGCCACCGGTACAGACTCGCCGGTCAGCAGCGATTCATCCACTTCGAGCTGGCCTTCACACAGCAGCGCGTCGGTGGCGATGCGGTCGCCTTCGTGCAGCACCAGCAAATCGCCGCGCACCACGTCGCGCCCGGCGATACGCTGCTCTTGGCCGTCCCTGATCACCAGTGCGCGTGGCGCTGAGAGGTCGCGCAGGGATTCGAGCGCGCGCTGCGTCTTGCGCTCTTGGGTCACCGTCATGCCAATGACCACAAAGACGAAGCTGAGCAGAAACAGTGCCTCCCCCGGATCTCCCAGCGCTAGGTAGATGGCGCCGGCGGCCAGTAGCATCAGGAACATTGGTTCGGTCACCACCTCGCGCACGATGGCCCAGGTGGATTTAGGCGCGCCGTCAGGCAGTAGGTTCGGGCCCTCCAGGGCCAAGCGGCGCGCAGCCTCAGCGGCGCTTAGGCCGCACCGTGCTGGCGTTGTGCGGGGCGAAGGCGCTTTATCCATGGGCATTGCAGTTGTCCTCAGAGCGTGGGCTGTCGCCAGTGTAGGCACAACACCGGGTAGGAAACGTCAGGTCTTTTGGTTTGAATGAAACAGGCTGCAAACGCTTTCCCATCCAGCGCAAGCAGCTATTTTTTTGATAGTTTCAATGCCAGTGCCAAAGTTCAGTGCGCCGCACAATGCAGGCAAAACGCCTTGCCAGGAATGTGATGAAAACATCCTTCAGCCTTGGGCAAGGCGCATGCTGTGGGCTTTGGCGTGACTGACCAAATGCGCGGCAAGCCCCGTCCAAGTCAGTCGGCTGCGCAGCAGCCTAGAGGCAGAGACGCCTGATTTGGGCGGGCAAGGATAGCGCTGCCCGCGCAAGCGGGCATAGGTATTCAGTGGGGCGTTTGCTGCTGCTCGATATACCTGCGGATCACATCAAGGGGAGCACCACCACAGGACGAGGCAAAGTAGGAAGGCGACCACAGCATGTTCTTCCAATACCTGTTGGCAATGTCCGGGCGCTCTTTTCGCAGCAGGCGGCTAGACACGCCCTTGAGGCTGTTCACCAGGTTCG
>NZ_JHYS01000023.1 GCF_000688255.1 Simplicispira psychrophila DSM 11588
GCAAGTCTTTTAAATTTTTGGCTCCTCGACCTGGGCTCGAACCAGGGACCTACGGATTAACAGTCCGGCGCTCTACCAACTGAGCTATCGAGGAACAACAAGCCTTCAATTATATACACAAAAATCAGCGGTTTTCGAAAAACTGCTGTGTTGTGGCTCAATCAGGCTCGGGGCGCAGCCACAACCAGCCCAGCACGCAGGCCATGCAGGTGCTGGCCAGGACGGCCACCCACCGGTGTGGGGCGGCGAAAAACAGCATGCCAGCGCACAGCGTCATCAAGATGGTGGCGCTCCATTTGGCACGCCGGTTGACGCAGCCGCCGTGGGCCCAATGGCGCAGCATGGTGCCAAACAGCGGGTGGTACCACAGCCATGTGTGCAGGCGCGGCGAGCTGCGCGCCGCCGCCCAGGCCGCCATCAGGATGAAAACGGTGGTTGGCAGGCCGGGCACAAAAATGCCAATCACCCCCAGCGCCAAGCACAGTACGGCGCCGGCCAGCAACAGCCAACGCAGCGGCGCCGGCAGTGGGGTTAGCACGGGCGGGGGCGCAGGGTGCTGTGGCTGTTGTGGGGGCGGGTTGGGCGTGGTCATGGATGCGAACGTGTGACCAAGTCATTGTGCATGGCGATGGCATGCGGTTGCAGGGGCAAAAGCCTGCCTGCTGTGGCGTTATCCTGCAAGCTCTGCTTTCGTCCCTGATGCCCTATGACCCTCCACACCATCCTGAAAATGGGCGATCCACGCCTGCTGCGCGTGGCCCAGCCCGTGCTGGCTTTTGATACCGATGCCTTGCACCGCCTAGTGCACGACATGCAGGAGACCATGCGCGCTGCTGATGGTGCCGGGTTGGCAGCGCCGCAGATAGGGGTTGATTTGCAGGTGGTGGTGTTTGGCGCGCACGAGCCCAACCCGCGTTATCCCGATAGCGCGCCGGTGGCGCCTACGGTGTTGATCAATCCGGTGATCACGCCGCTGGGCAGCGCGGAGGAAGAAGACTGGGAGGGCTGCCTCTCCGTGCCCGGCCTGCGCGGCAAGGTGCCGCGCTGGACGCACATCCGCTATCAAGGTTTTGATCTGTATGGTGACCCGCTGGAGCGCACGGTCAAGGGTTTTCATGCGCGCGTAGTGCAGCATGAGTGTGATCACCTGTGGGGCACGCTCTACCCGATGCGGGTGCGCGACTGGACGCAGTTTGGCTATACCGAGGTGCTGTTTCCAGAGCTGTAAAACGTTCCGCTCAGCGATCCACCAGCACCGAAATTTTTCCGTGTGTGAGAACTTTTTGCGTTTCGCTGCCCATCAGCAATCCTTCAATGCCGCGGCGTCCGTGCGACGCCATGACGATCAGGTCGCAGCCATGCGCGTGTGCGGCTTCCAGGATGGCTTCGTAGGGGCGATCGCTGGTGCTTCGGGCGGTGTCGCACGACACGCCTTCTTCCTGCGCAGCAGTTTTTATAAAACCGAGCGCGGCTTCGGCCTGGGCGTTGGCCTGCTCTTCAAAAATGGCCTGTGTGTCTTCGATGATGGTGCCCGAGTAGGCGAAGGCGCGAAATTCCGGCATGGCATAAAAACCGGTGGCTTTGGCGCCCAGATCGCGCGCCAAGCGCAGTCCACGGCGCACGGCTTTTTCAGACAAGGGGGAGCCGTCAGTGGGCAGCAGCAGGTGGTGGTACATGGTGTTCTCCGGGTGGGTAATTAATGATAAAAATTCCCTCTAGCCTTTATACATTAAGCGCTAGCAGCTATCAAAATAAATAAATTTCATTCAAGATGAAAGCGCTTGCAACACCTCGGTTTCAATCCTGATCTGCTGCGCACTGCTTTGCAGTTCGGGCCCCTGGAGGAGAAAAGTGTCTTCCACCCGTTCACCCAGCGTGCTGACCTTGGCCAGTTGCACGCTCAGGCCGTGGTGTGCCAGTACCCGTGCCACCAGATACAGCAGGCCGGCGCGGTCGCTGGCCGAGATGCCCAGCAGCCAGCGCTGGGCTTTTTCGTCGGGGCGCAGGGTGACGCGGGGAGCGAACGGAAAGCTCTTGGCGCGGCGCGACAGACGGCGGCGGCCGGGCTCGGGCAGGGGACCGTTTTCTTCAATGGTGTGCGTCAGGTCGTTTTCCACCATGTGCGTCAGCTCGCGGTAGTGCTCGGGCAGTGTCGGGCTGATGACCTGAAAGGTGTCGAGCGCATAACCGTTGCTGGTGGTGTGCACGCGTGCATCCAGGATGCTGAAGTCGGCTTGGTCAAAGTAGCCACAGATGCGGGCAAACAGGTCGCGCTGGTCGGCGGCATAGACCATCACCTGCAAGCCTTCGCCGGCCAGCGACTGGCGTGCGCGCACCACCGGACGCCGGGTGGCGAGATGGCGCGACAGGTGGCGCGTGTGCCAAGCGATGTCAGCAGCCTCGTGGCGCATGAAGTAGCTCAGGTCCAGCGTGTCCCACAGCGCCTTGTGCGACTCAAACGGCTGGGCGCTCAGCGCCAGCAGCACCAGTGCTTCGCGTTTGCGTGCGCCGATGTCGGCGGCAGCGTCCGGGCTGTGACCGCCCAAGGTGCGCAGCGTAGCGTGGTACAGGTCTTCCAGCAGCTTGCCTTTCCAGGCGTTCCAGACCTTGGGGCTGGTGCCACGGATGTCGGCCACGGTGAGCAGGTACAGTGCCGTCAGGTAGCGTTCGCTGCCCACACGCTGCGCAAACCGGGCGATCACGTCAGGGTCGCTCAGATCCTGCTTTTGTGCCACGGTGCTCATGGTCAGGTGCTCGCGTACCAGAAACTCTATCAGCAGCGCATCTTCCCGACTGATGCCGTGGGGGCTGTGCTGGCGGCAAAAGCCGCGCACTTCGATCGCGCCAATCTGCGAGTGATCGCCCCCGCGCCCCTTGCCAATATCGTGGAACAGGGCGGCGACATACAAGATCCACGGCTTGTCCCAGCCGGCGGCCAGTTGCGAGCAGAACGGGTATTCGTGCGCATGTTCGGCAACAAAAAAACGCCGCACATTGCGCAGCACCATCAGGATGTGCTGGTCCACGGTATAGACGTGGAACAGGTCGTGCTGCATCTGCCCGACGATGCGGCGAAATGGCCACAGATAGCGCCCCAGCACCGAGGTCTGGTTCATCAGGCGCATGGCGTGCGTCAGCCCGGCGGGCTGCTGCAGGATGCGCATGAAGGCAGCGCGGTTGACCGGGTCGCGCCGAAAGGCGCTGTCCATCACGCCGCGTGCGTTGTAGAGCGCGCGCAGTGTGCGGGCCGAGAGATTTTGCAGCGCTGCCGAGGTCTGGTACAGCAGGAAGGTTTCGAGGATGGCGTGCGGATCGCGTTGGTACAGGTCGTCGCTGGCCACTTCGATCATCCCGCCCTTGTCAAAAAAGCGCTCGTTGATGCGCTGCGGCGGGCGTGTGGGCGGGTTCCGGCGTTCATCGATGTTGAGCAGCAGAATTTGGCACAGCTGTGACACCGCCTTGGCCGCCCAGTAATAGCGCCGCATCAGGGCCTCGCTGGCGCGGATCGGCAGGTTCGTGCCATCGGGAGCGACCGAGCGATAGCCAAACGATTCGGCCACGGCGGTCTGCAGATCAAACACCAGCCGGTCTTCGCGCCGCCCGGCCAGCAGATGCAGGCGGGCCCGGATCAGGCACAGCAGGGCCTGGTTGCGCTCGATCTGGCGCACCTCAAACGGCGTGGCCAGACCGCTGTCGGCCAGTTCTTGCCAAGTGCTGCCCAGACCCGCCGCCTGCGCCACCCACAAAATCATTTGCAGGTCGCGCAAGCCACCCGGCGACTCCTTGCAGTTGGGCTCCAGCGCGTAGGGGGTGTCTTCGTATTTGTGGTGGCGCTGCTGCATTTCCAGCGTCTTGGCGACGCAGAACGCCGGCACATCCAGGTGCGCGCGAAACTGCTGCTGGAAATCGGCAAACAGCGCGGCATGGCCACACACTAGGCGCGCCTCCAGCAGCGAGGTCTGGACGGTGACATCCCGCTGTGATTCTTCCAGGCACTCGGCCACAGTACGCACGCTGGAGCCGATCTCCAGCCCCACATCCCAGCAGCTGTGGATGAAAACCTCGATTTTTTCGCACAGTGCGGCATCGCTGCTGGCGGCTGCGCTGCCGGGCACCAGCAGCAGCACATCGACATCGGAATGCGGAAACAGCTGGTTGCGGCCGAAGCCGCCGACGGCGAGCAGTGCGAGCTGCTCGGGCAGGCCAGCGCGCTGGCCCAGCGTGCACAGCAGCGCATCGGTCAGGGCCGAGAGCTTGCGCAGGCGCACATGGATGCCACGGCTGGCCGTCAGCGATGTCGGCAACCCCGCCAGCAGGGCTGTTTTCTCGCTGCGGTAGTTCTCGCGCAGGGCTTGCAGTTCGGTCATGGGTGAGGCGGGTGGGTTGACCGACACGCAAAAATGCTGGGGATCAGGTGGCAGTAGCGTGGACGAAGTCGGGCAAGGCCGGCGAACCGTCCGACAGGGTCAGCACGTCGTAACCGGTGGGCGTGACCAGCACGGTGTGCTCCCACTGCGCCGTCAGGCTGTGGTCTTTGGTGACGATGGTCCAGCCGTCGTTGCCAAAATCCTTGATCTCGCGCCGGCCGGCATTGAGCATCGGCTCGATGGTGAAAATCATGCCGGGCAGCAGTTTTTCCAGCGTGCCGGGGCGGCCGTAATGCAGCACCTGCGGCTCTTCGTGGAATACTTTGCCAATGCCATGGCCGCAAAACTCGCGCACCACCGACAAGCCGTGGCCTTCGGCAAATTTTTGGATGGCGTGGCCAATGTCGCCCAAATGCGCGCCGGGTTTGACCTGCTGAATGCCCAGCCACATGGCCTCATAAGTGAGGGCGCACAGGCGCTTGGCGGCAATCGAGCATTCGCCTATCAGGTACATGCGGCTGCTGTCGCCAAACCAGCCTTCTTTGGTGATGACGGTGACATCGACATTGACGATGTCGCCTTTCTTCAATGGCTTGTCGTTCGGAATGCCATGGCAGACCACATGGTTGACCGAGGTACACAGCGAGGCCGGGTAGGGCGGGTAGCCGGGCGGCTGGTAGCCGATAGTGGCGGATACCGTGCCCTGGCGGGCCATGCATTCGGCCCCTAGGCGGTCGATGTCGAGGGTGGTCATGCCGGTCTGGATGTGGGACGCGATGTAGTCCAACACCTCTGCGGCCAAACGGCAGGCCACGCGCATCTGGGCAATGCCTTCTGCGTCTTTAATAGTGATGCTCATGGGGGGGAATTATCACACCGTGCCTTCCCGCTTGCCGGCGGGCGGGCATGGTTACCCTACGCCGGTAAAATGCCCGGCTTCGCTTACGCGTGCGCTTGCCGCATCCTTCTGCCCCTCTCTCTTACCCACACAGGCCGCCAACGTGACCTTGCACATGACCACGCTTGCGGGCGCCAACGCCCTCAGCCCCTTTCGCGCCCAGCAACTGCAACCCGCGCTTGCCGCCATCCACCCGAAAATCGCCGGTATCAGCGCGCGCTTTGTCCATTGGGTGACGACCGACAGCGTGCCCACGCCCGCCGCGCACGAGCGTTTGGCCGCACTGTTGACCTACGGCGACCCGTACACCGGCACGACCGACGGCGCCGCCATCGTCGTCACGCCGCGTTTGGGCACGGTGTCGCCGTGGGCCTCCAAAGCCACCGACATTGCGCGCAACTGCGGCTTGGCGATTCGCCGCGTCGAGCGCGTGACCGAATACCGCGTGCAAATGCGCTCGGGCCTGCTCAGCAAGCCCACGTTGAGCGACGAGCAGCTGGCGCAAGTTGCCGCGCTGCTGCACGACCGCATGACCGAGTCGGTGCTGTTTGATTTGGCCGGCGCGCAGGCGCTGTTCACCGAACTGCCGCCGCAGCCGATGGCGCACGTCGATGTGTTGACCGGCGGCCGCGCCGCGCTGGAAAGCGCCAACACGGCCTGGGGTTTGGCGCTGGCCGATGACGAAATGGACTACCTCGCCCGCGCCTTCACCAGCCTCGGGCGCAACCCGACCGATGTCGAGCTGATGATGTTTGCCCAGGCCAATAGCGAGCACTGCCGCCACAAAATCTTCAATGCCGAGTTCACCATCGACGGCGTGGCGCAGCCGCACAGCTTGTTTGGCATGATTCGCCACACGCACCAGACCAGCCCGCAGCACACGGTGGTGGCGTACTCGGACAACGCCTCGGTGATGGAAGGCACGCAGGTCGAGCAATTTGTGGCCAAAATGGCCTCTAGCGCAAGCGGCTCCAGCGCTGCCAGCTATCAAAAACAAAGCATCTTGCAGCATGTGCTGATGAAGGTGGAGACGCACAATCACCCGACTGCCATCTCGCCCTTCCCCGGCGCCTCGACCGGCGCCGGCGGCGAGATCCGCGACGAAGGCGCCACCGGGCGTGGCTCAGAACCCAAAGCGGGTTTGACCGGCTTCACCGTGTCGAAACTCTGGGGCGGCACCTCTGACCAAGTCGGCGGCAAGCCTGAGCACATCGCCAGCCCGCTGCAAATCATGACCGAAGGCCCGTTGGGCGGCGCGGCCTTCAACAACGAATTTGGCCGCCCCAACTTGGCCGGTTACTTCCGCGAATACGAGCAAACCGTGGCCGGCGTGCAGCGCGGCTACTTGAAGCCGATCATGATTGCCGGCGGCTTGGGCACGATTGATGCCACGCAGACGCAAAAAATCGAATTCCCCGCCGGCTCGCTGCTGATCCAGTTGGGCGGGCCCGGAATGCGCATTGGCATGGGCGGCAGCGCCGCCAGCTCGATGGCCACCGGCCAGAACGCGGCAGAACTCGACTTTGACTCGGTGCAGCGCGGCAACCCCGAGATTGAGCGCCGGGCGCAAGAAGTCATCAACCACTGCTGGGCGCAGGGCGCGGCCAATCCGATTTTGGCCATCCACGACGTCGGCGCCGGTGGTTTGTCTAACGCCTTCCCCGAGCTGACCAATGACGCCGGGCGCGGCGCGCGCTTTGATTTGCGCGCGGTGCAACTCGAAGAATCTGGCATGTCGCCGAAAGAAATCTGGAGCAACGAAAGCCAAGAGCGCTACGTGCTGGCGATTGCGCCCGAGTCGCTGGCGCAATTTCAAGCCTTCTGCGAGCGCGAACGCTGCCCGTTTGCTGTCATCGGCACCGCCACCGAAGAGCGCCAACTGGTGTTGCACGACCCCGCTGCCACGGCAGATGACCAAAAGCTACCGGTGGATATGCCGATGTCGGTGCTGTTGGGCAAGCCGCCCAAAATGCACCGCGACGTCGCCACGGTGGCGCGCTCATTCACGCCCATGGACTTGACCGGCGTCGAGCTGCAAAAGTCCATCATCGACGTGCTGAGCCACCCCACAGTAGCCTCTAAGCGCTTTTTGATCACCATTGGCGACCGCACCGTCGGTGGCTTGACGCACCGCGACCAAATGGTCGGCCCGTGGCAAGTGCCGGTGGCCGACGTGGCGGTGACGCTGGCCGATTACGCTGGTTTTGCTGGCGAAGCCATGGCGATGGGCGAGCGCACGCCGCTGGCCGCCATCAACGCGCCCGCGTCCGGCCGCATGGCAGTGGCCGAGGCCATCACCAACCTGCTGGCCGCGCCGATTGAGCTGCCGCGCGTCAAGCTGTCGGCCAACTGGATGGCGGCGTGCGGCGAGGCGGGCGAAGACGCTGCGCTGTACGAAACCGTCAAAGCGGTTGGCTTAGAGCTGTGCCCGGCGCTGGATGTGTCGATTCCGGTCGGCAAAGATTCGCTGTCGATGCGCACCCAGTGGCAGCACAACGGCGAGGCCAAAAAGGTGGTCTCGCCGGTTAGCTTGGTGATTACCGCCTTTGCCACGCTGGCCGACGTGCGCGGCACGCTGACACCGCAACTGGACGCGACCGAGGACGACACCACGCTGGTGCTGATTGACTTGGGCAAAGCGCAAAACCGCATGGGTGGCAGCATCTTGGGGCAAGTGCTGGAACAAGCCGGCGACACGGTGCCGGATTTGGACGACGCGCAAGACCTGATTAACTTGGTCAACGCCATCAACGCACTGCGTGCCCAAGGCCAAATCCTCGCTTACCACGACCGCAGCGACGGCGGTTTGCTGGCGGCAGCCGCAGAAATGGCCTTTGCCGGCCATGTTGGCGTGGCGCTGAACGTCGATATGTTGGTGACCGAGGGCGACGGCATCTCCGACAGCCGCATGGAAACCGGCGACGCCAAGAACTGGGCGCAGCAAGTCAGCGCCCGCCGCGACGAGCTGACGCTGAAAGCGCTGTTCAACGAAGAGCTGGGCGTGGTCTTGCAAGTGCGCACCGCCGAGCGCAACGCCGTCATGCACACCTTGCGCGCGCACGACCTGTCCAAGCACAGCCACTTTGTCGGCAAAACGCGGCCGCTGTCGTCCAGCATCGACGCCGGCAAGGGCGAGCTGCAAGTCTGGCGTGACGCCAAAAAAGTGTTTGGCGCCCCGCTGGTCGATTTGCACCAAGTCTGGGACAGCGTCAGCTGGAAAATTTGCCAGCAGCGCGACAACCCCGCTTGCGCCGATGCCGAACACGCCGCTGCCGGTTTGCCCGCCGACCCCGGTTTGCATCTGCATTTGACGTTTGACTCTGCCGTCAACGTCGCTGCGCCGTACTTGAACTTGGCGCGCCCCAAAGTGGCGGTGCTGCGCGAGCAGGGCGTCAATTCGCACATCGAAATGGCCTACGCCTTCACCGAAGCCGGCTTTGAAGCCCACGATGTGCACATGACCGATCTGCACAGCGGCCGTGCACGGTTGGAGGACTTCCAAGGCGTGGTCGCTTGCGGCGGTTTCAGCTACGGCGACACGCTGGGCGCGGGCATTGGCTGGGCGCGCTCCATCACCTTTAACCCGGTGCTGGCGGCGCAGTTCCAAGGCTTCTTTGGCCGCAGCGACACCTTCGCTTTAGGCGTGTGCAACGGCTGTCAGATGTTTGCCGAACTGGCCGACATCATCCCCGGCGCGCAGGATTGGCCGCGCTTTACGACCAACCAAAGCGAGCGCTTTGAAGCGCGCCTGTCGCTGGTCGAAGTGGTGGAGTCGCCGAGCCTGTTTTTTGCTGGTATGGCCGGTAGCCGCTTGCCGATTGCCGTCTCGCACGGCGAAGGCTTTACCAACTTTGCGCGCCGTGGCAATGCCGCCAAGGCCGTCGCGGCGATGCGCTTTGTCGATCACCATGGCCAAGCGACCGAGCAATACCCGTTCAACCCCAACGGCAGCGCGGGCGGTTTGACGGCGGTCACTACCGCCGACGGTCGCTTTACAGCGATGATGCCGCACCCTGAGCGAGTCTTCCGCAACGTGCAGATGAGCTGGACCGACCTGTCGGTCAGCGGTGGTGCAGCAGTGGCCAGCCCGTGGATGCATATCTGGCGCAACGCGCGCAAGTGGGTCGGCTAAGTACCTTTAGCGACTATTAAAAACAGAGCTCCTCGCGCTTGCCACGTCAGCGTTAGGAGCTTTTTTTATCCATAATCGCGCCAGTTTTTTATCTCATTTCCCAAGGATTACTATGGCCGGAGCCAGTTTGCTCACCCTGCTCGACGACATTGCCACCATCCTCGACGATGTCGCCCTGATGACCAAAGTGGCGGCGAAAAAAAGCGCCGTGATCGCCGACGATGTGGCGCTATTGACCAAGGTGGCGGCGCAAAAGACGGCGGGTGTGCTGGGCGATGACTTGGCGTTGAATGCACAGCAAGTCAGCGGCGTGCGCGCCGAGCGTGAAATTCCGGTGGTCTGGGCCGTGGCCAAAGGGTCGCTGATCAACAAAGCCATCCTGGTGCCAGCTGCACTGCTGATCAGCGCCTTTGCGCCCTGGGCAGTAACGCCGCTGCTGATGGTTGGCGGCGCGTTTTTATGCTTTGAGGGTGTCGAAAAATTGGCGCACCGTTTCCTGCACGGCGCTAGCGAAGAAGCTGCCGCGCAGGCCAGTCTGGCACAAGCCAATGCCGACCCGGCCGTGGACTTGGTGGCGTTTGAAAAGGACAAGATCAAGGGCGCAGTGCGCACCGACTTCATCCTGTCGGCAGAAATCATTGCCATTACCTTGGGCACGGTGGCGCAGGCGCCGTTTGTGCAGCAGGTAGCGGTGCTGAGTGGCATTGCCGTGGTCATGACGCTGGGTGTGTATGGCCTGGTGGCGGGCATCGTCAAGCTCGATGATTTGGGCTTGTGGCTCAGCCGCCGTGCCAACAGCGCAGTGCAAAGCCTGGGGCGCGGCATTGTCAGCGCGGCGCCGTGGCTGATGAAGACCTTGTCGGTGGTCGGCACGGCGGCGATGTTTTTGGTTGGTGGCGGCATTTTGGTGCATGGGGTGCCTGCGGTGCACCATGCTGTCGAGGCAATGGCGGCTGCGGCCTTGCAATGGCCAGGGGGCGGGCTGTGGCAGGTGCTGGTGAGCAACGCCCTGAACGCAGTGATTGGCATGGTCGCCGGCGCAGTGGTGCTGGCGGCGGTACTGCTGGTGCAGCGCCTGCGCGGCGGTAGTACAGCGCATTGAGAGGCTTGGATTGCACAGACGCTGCTGCCTTTTGAATCGGGGTGTCCCGAGCTATGGCTTAATAGAGGGCTTTTCTTTCTCTTTTTTCATTTTTAGCGGAGGCCTCCCATGGGCAACAAAATCGTCACCGAAGCAGATCGCAAGTACACCCCCCAGCCCAAGCTGATGCCCGGCTTCACGCTGCCCACCGGCGGTCGTGGCCAGCGCAAGAGCCTGGAACGCGGCTCCGCCACGCGCAGCAAGAAGAACCCCGGCAAGCGTCCACACCAAGGCTGATGGCCCCGCCTGCTGCGCCCCTCCAGGGCGTGCAGCAGTCCACAAAAAAGCCCTCGTTACCGAAGTAACGAGGGCTTTTTGCTGTCTGCTGGGGAAGTGGCAGCAGCTATTGATTCCATAGCTTGTTGCGCAGATAGAACGGGCATTACAACCCGTTTAACCCTATTTTTCCGATCAGACCTTGTCCAGCGCCTGTGCCAAGTCGGCTTGCAGGTCGTCGATGTGCTCAATGCCAATCGACAGGCGCACCATGTTTTCGCTCACGCCGGCTTTGGCCAGTTCGGCGGCGTCCAGTTGGCGGTGCGTGGTCGAGGCCGGGTGCGTCGCCAGCGACTTGGCATCGCCAATGTTGACCAGGCGGGTGAACAGGCCGAGCGCGTCCAAGAAGCGTGCGCCGGCAGCGCGCGGGTCGACTTCGGTGGTTTTCAGGCCGAACGACAAGATGCCCGAGGCCTTGCCGCCCATTTGGCGTTGTGCCAGTGCGTGATCTGGGTGATCGGGCAGACCAGCGTAACGCACCCATTCGACCTTGGGGTGGTTTTGCAAGAACTTCGCCAGCGCCAGCGCGTTGTCGCAGGTGCGGTCCATACGCAGGGGCAGGGTTTCAATACCCATCAGCGTCAGCCACGCGTTGAACGGCGACAGCGCTGCGCCCATGTTGCGCAGCGGCACCACGCGCGCGCGGCCGATGAAGGCGGCTGCGCCCAGTGCTTCGGTGTACACCACGCCGTGGTAGCTGACATCGGGCTCGTTCAGGCGCTTAAAGCGCGCTTTGTGCTCGGCCCACGGGAATTTGCCGCTATCGACAATGATGCCGCCCAAGCTGTTGCCGTGGCCGTTCATGTACTTGGTCAGGGCGTGCACTACGATGTCAGCGCCGTGCTCGATCGGGCGGCACAGGTAGGGGCTGGGCACGGTGTTGTCCACAATCAGCGGCACGCCCGCGTCGTGCGCCACTTTGGCCAGCGCGGCGATGTCGGTGACGTTGCCCAGCGGGTTGCCGATGGATTCGCAGAACACCGCTTTGGTGCGCGCGTCGATCAGCGCGGCAAAGCTGGCCGGGTCGCGCGGGTCGGCAAAGCGCACTTCAATGCCTTGCTGCGGAAAGGTGTGGGCAAACAGGTTGTAGGTGCCGCCGTACAGCGTGCTGGCCGAGACGATGTTGTCGCCGGTTTCGGCAATGGTCTGGATGGCTGCGGTAATTGCCGCCATGCCCGAGGCCACGGCCAGCGCCGCAATGCCGCCTTCCAGCGCCGCGACGCGCTTTTCCAGTACGTCGTTGGTCGGGTTGGTAATGCGGGTGTAGATGTTGCCCGCCACCTTCAGGTCGAACAGGTCAGCGCCGTGCTGGGCACTGTCAAAGGCGTAGGCCACCGTCTGGTACAGGGGCACGGCGGCGGACTTGGTGGTGGGCTCGGGGGTGTAGCCGGCGTGGACGGCGAGGGTTTCAATGCGCATGGGTCTCCTCTGGGGGTGTGTGAAAAACAATATGCCAGCGCCTGCTGGCAAGGGCGACCATTGTCGCCAGCTGGAGGCGCAGCGCCAAACAAGCTTTGGTTATGTTCTTATGGAACGTTGTGCCCAGGTGCTGACGCCGCACAAGATGACACCAGTGCTGGTTCCGAGTGGTTTCATACGAAAATATGCCTCTAGCGCTTACTGGTTAAGCGTTATCAGCTATTAAATTTGATATTTAAGGCAGAAGCAAGCCCCCCGAACCCCGTCACGGCGTGGCCTGCTCCAGCCGTACCGACACCGGGCCGAGGCGCTGGAGCGCGTCGAGCCCCGAATCCACCCGTCCAAGGGGCACCAGGCCGCTGGAGCAGTGGCCGTCTTTGTAGAAGATCGCTAGGTTGCCCCACGGGGCGTAATAGCTGATGTCGCCGGCAGAGGGCGTGTACGCCTTGGGCGCGCCGTGAAGGGACAGCTTGCGTGGCAGGTCAGCGATTTTCTCGGTCGCGGCGTAATCTTTCAGGGGCAAGTTCAGCGGAAGCAGCGCGGCAAAATCTTTGGCGCTGTCGTTGGGGTCGAGGCTTGCCGTTGCAATGACGGCGCCGTCCACGGTCATCTGGATTTTCATAGGGGTCCGTTGATTTTCAGCGCCCGCAGTGGCGATGCCGCTTGCGCAAAGGAGCGCCAGCAGGGGGAATGCCCACTGCACGTGTCGGCCTGGGGTGCAAAACAGGGGGATGGACATTGCCGTGCTCTACGGTTGCGGCGCCGTCGCATCAGGCCGATGGCGCGGGGTCGGCGCATGCCGTCAACCAGACCAAAAATGCAGCCACCAGCAGCACACCCGCGCTGAAGGCAAAGGTGCTGCGGTAGCCGCTGGCATCCCACAGCACGCCGCCGATCGTGGAGCCCAGGGCGATGGAGAGTTGCACTACGGCCACCATCAGGCCGCCACCGGCTTCGGCGTCATTGGGTAGGGTGCGGGCCACCCATGTCCACCAGCCGACCGGCGCGCCCGTGGCTACCAAGCCCCAGACGGGCAGCAGCAGCGCAGTGGCGGTTACCGACGCGCCAACGGCGATAAGTGCCGCCGCGATCAGCGCCATCAGTACTGGTATGACGGCCAGCGTGCGAAAGACGCCCCTTTGCAAAAACCAGCCGATGACTGCCGTGCCGATGAACCCCGCCACGCCCAGCGTCAACAGCATGAGTGAGAACGTTGCTGCATCGACCTGTGTCACGGTTTCCAGGAACGGCCGCAGGTAAGTGAACAGCGCGAACTGCCCCATGAAGAACAGACCGATCGCCAACATGGCCAGCACTACCCGCCGGTTCTGCAAAAGCCGCAGCACGTTGCCAGAGCCTGGTGCGCGGGGCTGGGCCTGCATGGACGGTAGGCTGGCCCACTGCCAGACAAAGGCGATCAGCGCAACGGGAACGAGGCAGAAAAATGCACCGCGCCAACCCACGCTAGCGCCAAGGTAGCTGCCCATCGGCGCCGCCACAACCATCGCCAGCGCATTGCCGCCGTTGAAAATCGCCAGTGCGCGAGGTACCTGGGATGGCGGCACGAGCTGCATGGCCGTGGCCGCTGACATGGACCAGAAGCCGCCGACCACCACGCCGATCAGCGCACGGCCCGCCATGTAGGTGGCGTAGTTGGGCGCGAGCGCGACGATGGCACCCGACAGGCACATCAGTGCTGTCAGCACCAGCAGCAGCGTTTTTCGGTTCATTCGGCCGGCAAGCGCAGAAATCGACAGACTGGTGATCACCGCGAACGCGCCGGAGATGGCAATGCCTTGTCCGGCCATGCCTTCGCTGACGTGCAGGTCGGTGGCCATCGGCGTTAGCAGGCTGACCGGCATGAACTCGGACGCAATCAAGGCGAAAACGCACAGCGCCATCGCAAAGACCCCGCCCCAGTGGGCCGGGCGTGCCTCGCCGTTCTCGCCGTTCTCGCCGTGCAAGGTATGGGTGCTGTCCGCCAGTCCTTCAAGCGTCTGTGCCGCCATCAGGCACCTGCCTGGCGAAGGTGTTTGCCGAAGAACGACGTCAGCCTGTCCCAAGGAATCAAGTTCACGCGGTCGTACAGATCCACATGGCCGGCACCGGGGACGGTGTGCAGCTCTTTCGGCTCGGCGGCGCGCTGGTAGGCGTCTTCGCTGAATTCTTTGGAGTGCGCCTGGTCGCCGGTGATAAACAGCAATGGGCGCGGTGAGATCGTCTCAATGTCGTTAAACGGGTAGAAGTTCATGAACTTGACGTTGCTGCTCAGGGTCGGGTGCGTGGTGGTGTGTGGCGTGGTGCCCTGGGGCGTGACTTCGCCGCGCGGCGTGCGATAGAAATCGTAGAACTCGCGCTGGATCGGGTCGGTGTCTGTGGTCAGTTGGTGCACGGTGCCACCGGTGTACTGGGTGGTGCCGCCGTTGAACTCCAGCTGCCGCTGCGCCACGGCCGCAGCCGTGATCTGCTGGCGCTGCTCCAGCGTCTGCGAGTGGTTGAGCGCATGGCGCGTGACGGCACCCATGTCGTACATGCTCACGGTGACAATGGCTTTCATGCGCGGATCGATTTTGGCTGCGCTGATGACAAAGCTGCCGCTGCCGCAAATGCCAATGGCACCGATCTGTTGCGGATTCACAAAAGCCTGACTGCTCAAGAAATCGACCGCCGCGCTGAAGCTCTCGGCATACATATCGGGCAACACCGCATTGCGCGGCTGGCCGCCGCTGCCGCCCCAGAACGCCAGGTCGATGGCCAGCGTCACATAACCCTGCTCGGCCATCTTGGTGGCGTACAGATGGGCGCTCTGCTCCTTCACTGCACCCATCGGGTGCCCGATCACGATGGCTGGGTGGCGCTGCTGGCGATCCAGTGAATTAGGCGTGAAGAGGTTGCCCGCGACGACCATCTGGTACTGGTTCTTGAAGCTGACCTGCTGCACCGTGACTTGGTCGCTGGTGTAGAAGTTGTCGGCACCGCTGGGCAGCGCAGTGCTCTTTTTCGGCACCGCTGCGAATACCGCGCCAGCCGTTGCCGACAACAGCCCCATCGCGGTCATGCCGGTGCCGGCCATTTTCAAAAAATAACGCCGATAGGAGGCGTTGTCAGTCAGCTCAAAGCCGATGGCGAAGGGGGTGTCTGCTGGGGTTTTCATGGTACATAGTCCTTTCAAAGTGAGCGGCGACCGGGGGTGGCGTTGCCAGGGTCGCTTGGCTTTTATTCACAGTTGTGCAATTTTGCTGACCAGTGTTATCTTTGACTAGATAACGAATGCTTAATGCATTAGTTAGTTCTTCTAATCAATACCCGCCCAACTGGCCGACAAAATGGCACGACGCAACCTCAATGACCTTCTGGCTTTTGTCACCGTGGCGCGCGAGGGCAGCTTTACCAAGGCTGCTGGCACCCTGGGTGTGACGCCATCGGCGCTCAGTCAAGCGATTCGCGGGCTGGAAGAGCGGTTAGAGATCCGCCTGCTGACGCGCACCACGCGCAGCGTGGCGCCGACGTCGGCCGGCGAGCGGCTGATGAATGCCATCGGCCACCGTTTCGACGAGATCGAGGCTGAACTCGACGCGCTGACCGAGTTGCGCGACAAACCGGCAGGCACCGTGCGCATCACCTGTGGCGACAACGTGCTGCACACGGTGCTGCTGCCCAAACTCACGCCACTGCTACGCACCTACCCCGACATCAAGCTGGAGTTCGATATGAACTACGGTTTTCGCGACATCGTGGCCGACCGTTTTGATGCCGGGGTGCGCATGGGCAACACCATCGACAACGACATGGTTGCCATCCCCATCGGCCCGCCATTGCAGATGGCCGTGGTGGCATCGCCTGACTACTTTGCCGCGCACCCCATCCCCAAAACGCCCGCCGACCTCACGGCCCATCTATGCATCAACCAGCGCATGCCGACCTCGGGCGGTTTGTATGTGTGGGACTTTGAAAAGCGCGGCCAAAAAGTCAATGTGCGCGTGGATGGCCCGCTCATCTTCAACACCGCTCCGCCGCAGGTGGACGCCGCACTGGCCGGGCTGGGCATTGCGCTGCTGCCAGAAGATGAGTTGATGCAGCACATCGAGTCAGATCGGTTGGTGCGGGTCATGCAGGACTGGTGCCCGCCCTTCGCTGGCTACCACCTGTATTACCCCAGCAAGCGCCAACCGTCACCCGCGTTTTCACTGGTGGTGAAGGCGCTGCGGTGGAGCGGGGAGCGGGCGGGGTAGGAGTGAAATTGGGGGATACACCGCAGTGCGCAGATGGCGGGCATGGCGGGTTTCGGGGGCTGGGAAAAATACGCAGTGGTTTGATAATAAATACGGCTTTAAAGCTTGCTGGCGCTGCCGTTACAGCTATTAAAATTGATTGTGCAAAAACCGCCTGTTTTTGGGTGGGGTGGAGTTGCCGCGCGATCTGCAAGCGCTGGGCGTTCACCCGGGGCCGCAGGGGGAACGCCAGTGCCTGGGGGCATTTCAGGGCCGGGTGCGATAAAACTGCATCGGCTGCTCGGCCAGCGCTTGTTCTTGCGCGAACTGATTGATCACCGAGCGTTTGATTTTGCCGACGACGTGCATCTCGCATGGTTTGCAGTCAAAGCGCAGGGTGAGTTTTTCTTTGCCGTTGATCAGGTGCAGCGGCTCGGCTTTGATCGTGCCTTTGACGCCAATCACGCCCTTGGCTTGCTTGGGGCACAGGCTGAGGCTAAAGCGCACGCAGTGTTTGGTGATCATCAGGCTGACTTCGCCTTCTTCCTCTTTGCTCTCGTAGGCCGCGTCAATCACCTGCACGCCGTGCTTCATATAAAAAGCGTGTGCTTGGGCGTTGTAGACGTTGGCCAGATAGCTCAACGTGTCTTCTGGGAAGGGCACGGGAGGCTCGACCGGTTGCGCACGTTGCAGGCGTGGCAGGCCGGCAGCGCGGGCGGCCTCCAAAGCGATGACGGCATCGCGGCGCAGTTGGTTCAGCGCCGAAGCTGGCACAAACCACGGCTGCGATAAGTTGAGCGAAATGTCGTGCACCGAGAAAATCGTGCTGCCAAAGCGGTTCAGTTGCTCGCGCAGGGTGGTTTCGCCCTTGGCTGCGTCGCTGGCGCTTTGGTGCGCTTGCGTAATGCGAGCGCTGGCGGCAAAGCCGTCTTCGTCGGTCAGCGTCAGCTCAAAGCCGTCGGGCGTTTCACCCAGTTGCGCCCACAGGCCAATGCGGCGTTCGCTGGATTTTTTGTCCAGCATCCGCACCCAGTCCATGTCGCGGTTGCGGTTGATTTCTAGCCCTTTGCGCAGGTCTTTCAGCTCGGCCAGCGGGTCGTTCGGGTAGACGCGCCATTTGTTCAGGCCGAGCGCTGACACCGGCTCGGCGGTGTTGATGGCCATGCCGACCAGCTCTTTTTGCAGGTCGTAGTAGCACAGGCCGTCGCCGTTGTGCAGGATGGTGGCGGGGTCGCTGGTTTCCAGTTCGACAAAGTCTTCACCTACTTTCGTCACCCAGCCAATCGCCCGGCCGGGGGTTTTGGGCGTGTCAAACGCGCCAATGTCCTCTTGGCGACCATTGACGAAGTAGTCGGTGAATTCGCGGTTGAAGTTTTGGTCCGGGTCGGGCGTGAACAAAAAGCGCGTGTTGCCGCTCGATGCCCGTGTCAGCGGTTCGGCGCTGTACTGGCGCTCTTCAATGATGGCGTCGAGCAGCGTGCGGTAGTGCGCAGTGATATTTTTGACATAGCCCAAGTCTTTGTAGCGGCCTTCAATTTTGAAGCTGCGCACGCCGGCATCGATTAAAGCGCGCAGGTTATCGGACTGGTTGTTGTCCTTCATCGACAGCACGTGTTTGTCGTGGGCGATGAAGCGGCCTTGGTCGTCGGTCACTTGGTAGGGCAGGCGGCAGGCTTGGTTGCAGTCGCCCCGGTTGGCGCTGCGCCCGGTGTGGGCGTGGGTGATGTAGCACTGCCCGGAGTACGCCACGCACAAAGCGCCGTGCACAAAAAATTCAATCGACGTGCGCGCCGGGTCGGTCGCAGCGCGGATGGCGGCGATTTCGCCCAAGTCCAGCTCACGCGCCAGCACGATTTGGGACAGGCCGACGTCTTGCAAAAAGCGCGCTTTCTCGGGTGTGCGGATGTCGGTTTGGGTGCTGGCGTGTAGCTGGATGGGCGGTAAATCCAGTTCTAGCAGACCCATGTCCTGGACGATGAGCGCGTCGGCGCCGGCGTTGTAGACCTGCCAAGCCATGTCGCGCGCGCCTTGCAATTCGTCGTCGCGCAAGATGGTGTTGAGCGTGATGAAGATGCGGCTGCCAAAGCGGTGCGCGTGCTTGATCAGGCGCTCCAGGTCGCGCAGTTCGTTGCCGGCGGTGGCGCGGGCGCCAAAGGCGGGGCCGCCGATGTAGACGGCGTCAGCGCCGTGGTCAATGGCCGCCATGCCGATGTCGGCGTCACGGGCGGGGGAGAGCAGCTCAAGCTGGTGGGGCAGAAGGGACATGGGGCGGGATTATCCCGCTTGCGGCGCGCAGTGTGGTGTCAACAGTGCGTTGCAGGGGAATAGCTAGAAGGCTATCCTCACTCCATGACTGCTATAGCGCTCCAGCTCGGACACCCCGGACACGCTACTCAGAACCCCAAAGGATGGCAGTCCCGCTGCGCACCATGGCTGACGCCACCTATTTTCATATGCCCTTGTTCAAGCCTGGCACCGTCGTGCAACTGGGGAACAAGCAAGAAACCATCAGTTATGTGGTGATTCGCCGCAACTTGCTGCTGGTGCATTTGGTCGGCAGGGATGGGGCCGTAGATTCCGACATGCTGACCCTGGCACCTTCGCGTTTTATTTTGAGGCGGGTGGTTTAAGTTTTTGCTGGTGCCGATTGGTACGCGGCCATGGCCTCGCCGAGCCGGATGGCGCGCGCTGGCGCCCAGTCGGCGTTAAAGCGCAGTGGTCCGGCCGGAAACAGCATCACCACGGTGGAGCCGAGCAGAAAACAGCCCATTTCTTCGCCTTTTTTCAGGTGGATGTTTTTGTCGGCATAGTCCCAGCTGCGCACGGTGCCTGGGCGGGGCGGATTCACCAAGCCGTGCCACACCGTGGCCATGCTGCCAACGATGGTGGCGCCGACCAGCACTAAAACAAATGGGCCGGTAGCTGAATCAAAAAAGCACACCACCCGTTCATTGCGGGCAAACAGCCCGGGCACACCGCGCGCCGTCGTCGGATTGACCGAGAACAGATCTCCAGGCACATGCACCATGCGCTGTAGTTGACCGCTGCATGGCATATGGATGCGGTGATAGTCGCGCGGGCTCAAGTACAGCGTGGCGAAGTGACCGTTGTCAAAGGGTGCTGCTAGCGCCGCGTCGCCGCCGAGCAGGGCAGTGGTTGAGTAGTGGTGGCCTTTGGCTTGAAAAATCTGGTCGTGCGCCATGGCGCCAAACTGGCTGATGGCGCCATCCACCGGGCAAATCAGATCGGCTTGGGCCAGCGGGCGCGCACCGGGGCGCAGCGCGCGGGTAAAAAAATCGTTGAAGCTGGCGTAGCTGGCGATGTCGGGATTGGCCGCTTCGGCCATGTCCACACCATAGTGGGCGACGAAGCGGCGGATCAGGGCCGTGGTCAGGGCGCCTGCACGGGCCGAGGCGATGCGGCCAGCCAAAATGGTCAAGGCCCGCTTGGGCAGCAGGTACTGGGGCAGTACAGCGAGGCGATCAGACACGGCATGAAGGCGGGTAGTGGCAAGAGCGCGCCATTCTATAGACCCCACTGCTGGCTTCCCGATGCGCTGCGTCTGGCGCCAGGCAGGTGCCGATACGGCAAAATCCGCGGCCCAGCGTTTTTGTCGCACTGCAAGTGCGTCGCCGCGTGGCCTGGCTTGCAAACACCGCGCCGCAGGGGACGTTTTTATCGCTCTTTTATCCACACATGCCCTCCGCTGATTCCGACCCGGTGCGTACACCGGGTGATCCAGGCGATCCCGGTGCACCGACTGGCTCGCCTTTCCCTGTGCCATCCCCTGCACCCTCTTGGTATCAACGCACCCAGCCCTGGCTGCGCAATTTTTGGCCGGCCCCCGTCCATATCAATGGCCGTGAACGCCTGCGCGTGGCGGTGGGTGTGGCGCTAGGGGTGTTGCTGGCGGCATTGCTGAGCCGCTGGTGGGCGCCCAGCGGCAGTGCGCCGCCGTGGATGGTGGCTTCGCTCGGAGCCAGCGCGGTGCTGGTGTTTGGCATTCCATCGAGTCCGTTGTCGCAGCCGTGGCCGCTGCTGGGTGGCAGCACTCTGTCGGTGTGGGTCGGCATGGCCTGCGCCGCGTTGGTGCCTGATCTGGCGTTGGCAAGCGCCCTGGCCGTGGCGTTGGCTGTGGCGGTCATGGTGCCGCTACGTTGCCTGCACCCACCGGGCGCTGGGTTGGCACTGTTTGCCGTGCTCCAGCATGGCCAGGGCGTGGATGTGGCGGCGTTTCCGGTGCTGTTCAACACCATCGTGTTGCTGCTCACCGGCATTGCCTACAACACGCTCACAGGGCGCAGCTATCCGCACCCGCAACGGGCAGCGCAAGACAGCGCCGGGACGCCGCAAGGGCGCTTTACGTCCGGCGACTTGGATGCCGCGCTGGAGCAGTACAACGAGGTACTCGACATCAGCCGCGCCGACCTGGAAGGGCTGCTGCACCTGGCCGGACGCGCCGCGTTCCAGCGCACGCTGGGCGAGTTGCGCTGCACCGACATCATGTCCAAGCCACCGCTGGCGATAGAGGGCGGGGTGTCTTTGAAGGACTCATGGGCCTTGATGCGCCGCGAGCAGATCAAGGCCTTGCCCGTGGTTGATGCACAGCACCAAGTGCTGGGTATCGTCACGGTGGCTGATTACATGCGTCTGGCCAATCTGGAGGTGCACGAAGGCTTGGGTAAGCGCCTGCGTACCTTGGTGATGGGGCGCACCGGACAGCCGACGATGGCGCGTGACATCATGTCGCCCCAGGTGCAGGTAGCGCAGTCGCACCAGCATGTGATGGACTTGGTGCCGCTGTTTTCGCACGGTGGTCACCACCACATACCGATCGTTGATGCGCAGCAGCGGCTGGTCGGTATCGTCACCCAGACGGATCTGGTGCGGGCGCTGGCCGCAGCCACCATGCAGGCGGAAAATGCATGAGGGTGGAGCAGGACGCGCCTGAGTGGTAGGCAGATAAACTGCATGGCGCTACAATCGACAGGCTAAAGCACAGCGCTTTGCTTGTCCATTGAAGCCGTCTCCCCCACGGCATCCTTCCTGACCTGCACCCCGCGCGGTGCAGCGACCCCACAGCCCGAATGCACCGTGTGTACGGCCCTTCACAGGGCTTTACTGCCTTTTCTTGCCTGTGGTGGACGCGCCATTGCGCAGGCGCTGCGTACGGATTGAATCGTTTTTAAGAGATTGAACATATGGCCAAAGAAGAACTTATTGAAATGCAGGGCAGCGTCACAGAAGTGCTGCCGGACTCCCGTTTTCGCGTCACGCTCGAAAATGGGCACCAACTGATTGCCTACACCGGCGGAAAAATGCGCAAGCACCACATCCGTATCCTGGCGGGCGACAAGGTGTCGCTGGAGTTGTCGCCCTACGACCTGACCAAGGGCCGCATCACCTTCCGCCACCTCGCCGGCCGCGGTCCAGGACCTAGCCGCTAATGGCATAGGCCGATCACCGCGCTGCCTGCATGGCATTGGCATTTTTTTAAATAAATTGAATAGATGCACTTTTTTCTAAAAAGTGGCTTTTTCCAGAGTTAGAATACTACTTGTCGGAGCGTAGCGCAGCCTGGTAGCGCATCTGCTTTGGGAGCAGAGGGTCGCGAGTTCGAATCCCGCCGCTCCGACCAAAAACACATCAGCCCGGTATCGAAAGATACCGGGCTTTTCTGTTTGTGTGCCACCAAAATGCAGCTAGCCACCGCGCCTTTGCGTTGGCGCGGTGAATGACCTCAGCGTGGCATCAATCCGTCTCGGGGTAGTCGCTGGTGTGCATGGCGTCGCGTTTTTGGTGTGCGTGGTAGGCCGTCAGGACTTGGTGTGCCACCATGTCGAGCGACGGACGTATCACGCCTTGTTTGTCCGTCCACACCTTGGGCGTCAGGCTGCCGGCCAGCGTTACCGAATCGCCATCCTGTAGTGCCATCAGCGCCGCGCAGGCGGCGTCGTCAAAGGCGATCACATTGACGAACAGAGTCGTTTCGTTGTCCCCGGCCGTGGCCCGCACTTTGGCCATGGCAAAGGGCTTGCCCGCTTTGCCCAGGCGTTTTTCTGGGGCGCCATAAAGTTTTCCGCCAACCAGTCCGTCAATCATGTAGTGCTCCTTGCCCGCCAAGAATGGGCGGGGCAAAAAAATAAGCCCCGCTACCATATTGGATAGCGGGGCTTATTTTATTTTGTTGGTGCCGGAGAGATGAATCGAACACCCGACCTTCTCATTACGAATGAGCGGACGTGCGCATTCTATAATGTTGATTAGGGTTCGGATGTTCATGTAAATCAATCGCTTACGGCAGTTTATTGGGCAAGTAAGCAAGTCGTGCGTTGATTTATGTGCATCTAAATACGCCCAACTTGCCTACAGATTGCCTACAGATTCCTGTGGGCTTGCCTACGAGTCGAAAAGGATAGCATGGCCAAACAACCGAAACGTGTACGCCTGACCGCTGGCCGAGTGGAGTCCTTCACCTGCGCTGCCGGCAAGTCGCAAGATTTTCTGTGGGACACCGACACTCCGACGCTGGCGCTGCGCGTATCGCCCACAGGCCGAAAGACTTACGTGTTCGAGTCGCGTCTGAAGGGGGCCACCTTGCGCTTGACCATCGGCACCGCAGCAGACTGGCCGATTGGGCGGGCACGCAGCGAAGCACAGCGCCTCAAGATGCTGGTGGACGACGGCAAAGACCCGCGCGAAATAGAAAGCCAGAAGCAGGCCGACAAAGCTGCCGCCCAAGTTGCCGCCGCCACTCAGGACGAAGCCGACAGACAAGCCGCCCTGACCGTGGGCGAAATCTGGCCTCTGTATTTGCAGACTGGCAAGCCCAAGCGCCGCGACGCATGGAAGCCGCGCTATGTGGCTGACCTCAAGAACATGAGCGCGCAAGGTGGCGTGCCCAAGCAAAGAGGGCAGGGGCTGACCCGACCGGGGCCGTTGTATCCACTGATGGCGCTGGCGCTGGCCAGCATCAACGAGGACGTGCTCCAAAGCTGGTTTGACCAAGAGGCTATGTCCGGCAAGCACCAAGCCGCCCGCGCCCTGATGATGTTCCGTGGTTTTTTGCGCTGGTGTACCGCCAAGCCCGCCTATCGCGCACTGGCTGACCGTGAGGCCGGCAAGTCCGCGCATATCCTTGACCAGCTACCCAGCACAGCAGACAGCAAGCGCAAAGACGCGCTGCAAGCTGACCAAGTGCGCGGTTGGTGGGAGGGAGTGGAGCAATTGAGCAATCGCACCGCCAGCGTCTACCTTCGCGCCATGCTGCTGACCGGTGCACGCCGTGAAGAACTGGCGGCACTGACGTGGGCGCATGTGGATTTTCAGTGGCGCAAGCTGACCATTGCCGACAAGGTGGTCGCTACCCGCACCATCCCGCTGACACCGTACTTGGCGCACTTGCTGGCCAGCTTGCCCCGCGTGGGGCCATACGTGTTTGCCAGCACGAGTAAGACCGGGCGCATCACCGACACCCGCAACAGTCACGCCAAAGTTTTGCAGGGCGCTGGGATTGAGAAGCTGACCATCCACGGCTTGCGCCGCACGTTCTCGCTGCTGGGTGAGGCTGCTGGCGCACCAGCCGGTGCAATTGCGCAAGTGATGGGACACCAGCCATCCGCAACTGCTGAGGGTTACAGGCCACGAAGTATTGATGCGTTGCGCCCGTATACAGAAAAAATCGAGGCGCACATCCTGAGTGTGGCCAACGTGCAGTTCGACCGCGCTATCGAGCCGGGCAAGCTGCGCGCTGTGGGCTGAAATACAAGCTAAATAGGCCTCTAGCCCTTTAGATACGTGCGCCATAAGCTATTTTTAATATAGCAATCGCTGGCGCTGCTGGCCGTGTGGTCAGTAATGCGCCTGACACCTAACAGGTACGGTTTAAGATACCATCATGGACATTCAGATATACAGCGACAGTGCAGGCCGCGTGCCTTTGGTGCAGTGGCTAGAAGCGCTGGCCGACCGACAGGGCCGCGCTGCCATCAAGGCCCGGCTGCTGCGCCTGGAGGCTGGAAACTTTGGCGACTGCAAGCCTTTGCGCGATGGCGTGCAAGAGCTGCGCATCGACAAGGGGCCTGGTTACCGCGTCTATCTGAGCCGACAAGGGCCGGTGCTGGTGCTCTTGCTGTGCGGCAGTGACAAGGCCGACCAAGACCGCGCCATCAGGCAAGCCATCGAGTATCTGAACGACTGGAAGCAAAGGGGATGAACATGAATGCACCACGCGATGTGAGCTACCAGGGCTATTTGATTGAGTCCCTGAAAGACCCGCTGGAGGCCGCCGCCTACGTGGAGGCCGTGATGGAGCTGGACGACCCCACCGCGCTGCTGCTGGCACTGCGGCAAGTGGCCAAGGCGCACGGCATGGCAGAAGTCGCACGCCGCGCTGACGTGGGCGAAAAGACGCTGTTCAAGGCACTGAGCGCCGAGGGTAACCCTACGCTTTCGACTATCCACAAGGTGCTCCACGCCGTGGGCCTGCGCCTGAGCGTCACGCCAGAGCACGCCTGAGAGTTTTCGCCCCGGAAAAACTGGCCTTGTTCTTGTCGGACGGCTGGCTTACAGCGCCACAAAATAGGCTAAATATCAAAAGTCAACAGTCAGAATCTGTTGTGTTGTTATTACGCACGTTGATTGCAAGCCATTGATTTGCAAAGAGTTTATTGCTTTGCGTTGATGCGTTCTGATGCCAATACGCTTTGGCGCCCCTCTAGTGTTTGGTGCTGATTGAGATATGCACAGAATAGATTTTCTATCGAAACACAGATGGAGAATCAATTGCCAACATCAACACCGACACAAACCGCACCCAGCGCTGCACCGCCCCCCGAGTTCCCGCCGCTGGAGCTTGAGCGCCGCCCCCGCGTCATCACCGAGCAAGCTGCGCACTACCTGAACCGCCGCCCACAGACGTTGCGCGCATGGGCTTGCTTGGAGAACGGCCCACTGCGCCCGACCCGCATACATGGCCGCTTGTCGTGGGGCATGGCTGAGATTCGTGAACTGCTGGGCGTGCAGTAATGGGCACCACCATCTACTCCCACCCCGACGGCCACGAAATCACCGTGGGCAATGGCTTGCTGACCGCCTGCATCAGCGATGGTGTGTCCGTTTCAATCCCCGTTGGTCACGCTGGCCTAGCCGATATGGGCCGTGCGCTGCTGGAGTGCGCAGTCACCGCCGCGCAGGACGACAGCGAGAAGGACGGCGCTGAGTTGGGCATGGGCTTGTTGCAGGAGCTGCTTGAGCTGCGCGGACTGCCGCAGGCCGAATCGCTCAAGGCGCTGCGCACTGCACTGCTGGAACTGGCAAAGCTGGAGTACCCCGAGAGCGCTATCGGCGGCTTCGCTGGTGCAGTGGTCAACGTGCTGGAGATTGGCATTGCCCACCTGACCGAAGGGAAGCCGGAATGAAAAACGCCCGAACCCACAACAAAGCAGATTCAGGCACCCTCGACAAGCGTGATTCTACCGAACTGGTGCTGACCACCAGCGCCGAGCCTCGTGTCGATTCGCGCCTGCTGGCAAAGCAACTGGGCGGCGACCATGCCAACGTGTTCGAGCTGGTCACCAACTACCGCGCCGACTTCGATCAACTGGGGGTTGTCCGGTTTCAAACCGAGAAACCCATGCCCGGCTCGAAAGGCGGACGACCCGAGCGCTTTGCCCTGCTGAACGAAGACCAAGCGCACCTGATGCTGACCTACCGCCGCAACACCGCCAAGGTGCGCGCTCTCAAGATCAAATTGGTGAAGGCGTTCAGCAACGCCCGCCGCGCCGCCACTGTTCGCCAGGTGGAGTACCTCCCCGCCTACCGCGACTTGCAGGATGGCATTCACGCCTTGGCCGCTGGCTCAAAGAACGAGCGCTTCATTCACATCAACGCGGCCAAGGCGGTGAACAAGGCAGTCGGCATCGAGGTCGGCAAACGACCTGGTGCAGCACTGCCCGTGCAATCGCTGCTGACCGTGGCAAACATGCTGGCCGCCGGTGCCGTCCACAGCGCCACCGACTGCCGCCAGATTCAAGAGCGCATCCATGCCGCCCTGTCGCCCATCAAGGCGCTGACCGCACGGCACATGGGCATCGGCTTGGAAGGCAAATAAATGCACGCAACCTTGCTCACATCTACTGCTGGCACTGGCCAGCACCAAGCGCCCCGCAAATTCGCCGGCACCCGCAACCCGCGCGAGCTGCGCGCCCTCGACGCGTTGTTGAACGCCGCAGCAGTCAGCCGCCACGACCTCGACAACATCATCGGCGCAGCCAACGGCCCGGAGGTGATAAGTCGCCTACGCGCCAAGGGCTTGTGCATCCCCTGCACGCTGATCGACTTCACCGACCGCGATGGCAACAAGTGCCGCCCAGGTGAATACCACCTCACCGACGACGACCGCAGCGCCGTCACCGCCTGGATGAAATCGGAGGTCGAATAGATGCATCAAATCTTGATCATTCCCACCGCTGCATCCAGCCGCTACGCCGCGTCCACGGCGACCCTCTCTCCAGTTTATGGCCCAGAGGGTAAAGAGAGGACGGGGGTAGAGCAGCGCGAGGAAGCCGCCTTCGCTTGTGTCGCAAACTTTGGGCAAGTGCGCGAGGAAAACTCCCGAGTCCATGTCGTGAATGTCGTGCAAGTCGTGTTTCTGCTTAATTTTTCAGCAAAAACAGGGGTTTTGGGGCATTTAGCACGACATGGGAAATTGGGAGCCGGCGAACTTTTCCGCGTATCTGCTGGCACTGGACGGAACGCACCACCAAACTTTGGTAGTGACCGCGCCGTCAGCCGCCGCCTGTACCGATATCCGAATTCCGACATCGACAACAGCGTGACCAAAAGACACTCTGACCGCGCCCCCTCTTGCAACGCCGTGCGCCGCAAACTGGCTGCCTCCTACGCCGGTGAATGCGTTTTGAGCCAGTCTTTCAATGCGGCATCCATGCGTGTTTGCCATCCTGCACCCGTGGCCTTGAATGCAGCCAACACATCAGGGCTATACCGAACTGTCACGGCTATCTTGGTCGGCGCTTTCTGTGGCCCGCGTGGGCTGATGCCCAGCGTCTTTTGCAATTCCAACGACAGCACTTCGGTGGCTGGTTTGAATGAGCGCATATCGGCGGCGCTCAGTTCTCGCACTTCGCCATCGGCGTCAATCAGTGGAGCGCGTGGATTCATAGCCCTAATTGTAGTAACAGGCCTACTGCCAGCCTTCACCGCTGGCGCTGGTTGCCGCCAACTACGAAAGTTTCGTAATCGTCACACCACCCATTGCAGCCCCATGCAACGTCGTGGCACAATCACGCCCAAGGCGAAAGCCCCGGTGCGTAGAAACACCATAGGTTCAGCGGTAGCAACCCCCACCGAAAGCGGGGTTTTGTCACGTCTTGATTTTCGGGTGCATCCACGCTTGGATGTATCTCTGGTTTTGGACGTGGTGGGGGCTAACCGTAAGGCGCTCGCACGGCTGAACCCGTGTTCTAACCACCACGTCCATCCGCTGCACGTAGAAATGCAGCGGATGGTCTTTGAATCTCGTTCAGGAGCCAAGACCATGACAGCCGTCACCACGGCCAGCCGCAGCGCTGCGCCCACTACCCCCCGCCTCGACCCTATCGCCTTGCACGGCGAAGCCATCAACGCCGCTGCTATGGCGCGTTGGTACACCGCCCGCCACGACTACGCCGCCGCCTTTCGCCGTTCTGCCCAAGCCACCGGTGCCCTACGCCGCCTGGCCGCTTTCGAGCGCATGGGCCCAGCAATGCAGGGGGCTTAACCCATGAGCCACCTCAAAAACACCGCCCAACGTGCGGTTGCTGGCGTGCTGGCGCTGGGCACCACCATCGTGTGCGCTGGCATGGCGGCGCTGTCGGCGTCTGAGCGCGCGACCCAAACCACCGACAAGGCCATGCTGATCGGGCTGGCTGTCACGCTGGTGGCCGGTTCGCACTTGCTGCCCGCTTTGTCGCGCCGCAACTGGCCCGCCCGTGTCGTGTTCGCCGCTTGCGTGGTGGTCACGGTGTATGGGCACGCCAGCTTCTTTGCCGGCGTGAAGCAGCGCAGTGGTGAAGTGCGCGCCCAATCCGTTGTCTCCACCGGTCACGCGCTGGCGCTGCAAGGCGAACTGGCGGCCATCACCGCCCGCCCGGCGGCTGTGGTGGCGGCAGAACTGGCACAGGCCAGCGCCCGCAGCGCCCATGCCCAAGCGGCTTTGCTGCGGTGTGAGGCCAGCACGGCGCAGCGCTGCACCAGCGCGCAGGCCAGCACCACGGCCACGATGGCCAAGGTAGACGCCCTCAAAACGGAGGCCGTCGAATCTGCCCGCGCCGCCAACCTGCGCAGCCAACTGGCCAGCGCCGCCGGTGTCCTCGATGCAGCCCGCACCGGTGCCAGCGCCGACCCGGTGGACGCCCAAATTGCGGGCATTACCGGCCTGAGCGTGGGCGCCGTGGGCATGTTGTCGGCAGTGGCCCAAAGCCTTTTGCTGGAGCTGCTGGGCGCTTTGCTGTGGACGGTGGCTTTGCCTGGTGCAGTGGCTGCCACCAGCACCCAGCGGGCAACGGTCACCGCCCCGGCCCGAGTTGCCACGCCAGCAGCGCCAGCACCAGCAGCACCCAGCGCCGTGAGCGTGCCCCAAAAGGCAGGCCAGCAACCCGACGCGGCAATGCGCTGGAGCGGTTCAATCCGCCGAATGATCGACGCAGCCCACCGCCTCAAGGCCAACGCGGCCCGCCACTTGACGGCACCCGCCAGCGCCAGCCCCACCACCGCCCTGCACTCCCACTAAGGCCACCGCAATGATCAAAAAACACACCGCCCCGCAAGGGGGTAAAGCCGCTGCATTGCCTGCCAACTGCGCCAAGTGCCGCGACAACTTCCCGTTGCCTGTAGCAATGGACTACTTCGACCAGCGCGTCATAGCGGACTACACCCAGCGCCGCACCGCCTGCACTGCCGTGCCTGATGCCGAGAAGCCGTGCCTGTCAGCAGCGATTGACCGCGCTGTTGAACCGGCATTGAGCGGACGTTCGACGGACGCTCAGTTGCCAGCACCAGCCGCCACCACCACCGCGCCTACGCTGGCCGACTTCGAGGCGTGGATGAAAGCAGAGGAGCAGCGCCTTCTAGACGCGATGGATGCAGCAGTCGCAGCGGATGACGCATCGACCTATGAGGCACTGCACGCGCAGTTCTTGGACTTGGGCAGCACGTTTGAAGTGTTGTGGAAATTCAAGACCACGATGCGCTACGCCAGCACCAGCACCCCAGAAAGCGCCGCATGAGCCAGAGCCAAACCACGATGCCATGCACCCCAGCGCAGCACGCCAACACCAGCAACACCAAGCCCGTGCGCCTGTTGGCGCTGGGTGACAGCCCCCACGGCAAAACCGTGCTGTGCGAGTTCCCCGAGGGCTGGCAGCGCTCCATTTGTCTGCCAACCCAAGCCGACGCTTGGCACCCACTGTTTAGCGCCCTGACGGCAAACGACCGAGGCGAGCTGCGCAAGCACACCGGCAACCCAATCATTCGCCACCCAGACGGCACCCGCACCCGCAAAGGCGCGCTGTCTTTCATCACCGAAGAAATTAGCCGCAACGGAGGCTTTGCAGGTGTGCGCAGCTTTGACGTTCCTGCTGAGGAGCACGGCGCAGGCTACATCACGGGATACCGCTGCGCGGCTGAACTGCTGCAAGCGCTGCAACGTGGCTACGGCCCCCATATTTCTGTGCGCGACATCACCGAAGCGGCAATGCAGGCCAGCAACGAGAAGTCAGGGACAGCCTCCCGGCGCAGTGCTGGCTACGGCTTTCTAGCGGTGCTTGAAGACGCACTGAGGTTTACGGCCCAGAACTCCAATCATGGGCTGCACATAGCCCAACAAATTGCAGAGGCAGAGCGCATGAACGCCCGCAATGCAGAGCAAGACGCACGCGAGAAAGCAGCATTTGTGCAGCGCATGAAGGCAGCGAAAGCCGAGAAACGCAGCACCAGCACCACCGCCCGCCACCGCCAACACCCGGCCACCAGCGCCACCCAACAAGGTTAAAAAATGACCAACCAAAACACCCCGGCAGTGACCGGGCAAGCCGCTGCATTGCCTAAAACCTACGCGCAGCACCCTTTGAGCGCTGCATTGCCAGCTATGCCGCCCAAGCAATATCAGGCGCTGATGGACAGCATCGACAACATCGGAGTGGTGTCTCCCATTGCCATCTTTGACGGCCAGATTCTCGACGGATGGAACCGCTACACCGCCGCCCGTGAGCTGGGGATGGCGTGCCCTGAGATTGTTTTGGATGCCAGCATCAGCCCGAGCGAATACCTCGACGCGCAGAACATGGGGCGCACCAAGGCCACCGCCCCAAGCAAGCACCAGTGCATCCCCCTGAAATTGCTGGAAGCGAGTCCGCAGCCCCGCCCGCTTGTCGCCGCAGACGTGGACAAGCTGGCCGCCAGCATCAAGCAGGTGGGTCTGATTCAGCCCATCACCGTTCGACCTTTGGTTGTCATGGACGGCATTGCCGTGCAAGGCTTTCAGACTGTGGCCGGCCATCACCGTGTAGCCGCGTGCCGCTCGTTGGGCTGGACTGAAATCGACGCCATCGTCATCGAGGCACCTGACCACCTGAGCGCCGAGCTGATTGAAATTGACGAAAACCTGTTCCGCTCTGAGTTGTCGCCCAGCCAGCGCAGCCACTACACCGCCCGCCGTAAGCAAATTTGGGGGGCGCTGCACCCGGTAGAAATTCAGGTGGCTCAACTTGCGCCACCTGAATTTTCCACAGGCCGCGAACAGGTGCGACAGCTTGTCGTACCTGTTGATGCTGTTGTGGGTGGAACAAGTGGTTCCACCCAGAAAGCCACTGACCACAAAGACCGTCCGCAAAACCAACAACAGTTTGCAGCCGCCACTGCCGCGATAACCGGAGAGTCCAAGCAGTCCATCAATCGCCACCTTGCCCGCGCCGAAGCCATTGGTGATGGCCTGTTGCGCACCCACGGCACCAGCCTAGACAAAGGCGTGGAGCTGGACGCGCTGGCCAAGTTGCCCGAGCCGGAGCGCGCCGTGCTGATCGAACGCGCTGCTGCTGGCGAGAAGGTCACCGCCCGCAAGCCCACGGTAGTCGTGCCCCCGCCCAACAAAGCCCCGGCAGTGGCGCTGGCCACGCTGCCCGATGGCATGAACGAAGACGACTACGGCCCCAGCCCGGAAGAACTGGCCGCCGACCTTGCCGCCGAAGAAGATGACCGCAAGCTGATGCACAAGATGCTGGAATCAGACGATGTGGTTGCCACCTTGCACGCGCAGGTGAAGCAGCTACAGGCCGAGCTGCGCATCACCAACGAGCGCTTCAACGGCCTGATGAACAACAACGCCGCGCTGACCACCTTGCTAAAAAAACGCGACCGGCACATCAAAAAGCTGTACCAAGAGATTGACGAGCTGCGCAAGCAAGGCGGTGCAGCATGAACGCCCGCCTGTTTACCGACGCTGCGCCCGACTACACAGCGGCAACCTTTCCACCGCCCCGGCCCTTCCAGCAGTCGGCGCATGAGGCGCTGCGCCAAGGCTTCAGGGAGGGGCATCGCTGCCAAGTCATTGCTTCGTCCACCGGATCGGGCAAAACCTATCTTGGTTTGCGCGTTGCCCATGAGGCACTGCTCAAAGGCCGGCGTGTCACGTTTCTGTGTGACCGCACCACGCTGATCAACCAGACCAGTGCCGCCGCTAACGCATACGGCCTGAGCGCCCACGGCATCGTGCAGGCGAACCATCCCCAGCGCGATAGCAGTTTGCCGTTCCAAATCGCCAGCGTGCAGACCATCGACAAGCGCGAGTTCTGGCCGCAGACCGATGTTCTCATCGTGGACGAGTGCCACACGCTGCATAAGGCGTGGGTGGAGTTCGCTGCCCAGACCAAGGCAGTCGTCATCGGCCTAACCGCTACGCCCTTCACAAAAGGCATGGGCCAGATATTCAGCCGCCTGATTAACGCCACCACCATGCACGACCTCACAGAGTCGGGGGTACTGGTGCCGCTGCGGGTATTGAGCTGCACCCGGCCCGATATGGCTGGCGCTGCTGTGACCAAGGGCGGCGAGTGGAGCGACAAGGCCGCCGAGGAGCGCGGCATGGGCATCGTGGGCGACGTGGTGAAGGAGTGGCAACTGCACGCCAGCGACCGCAAGACCATCGTCTTTGGGGCCAGTATTGCCCACAGCAAGGCACTGTGCGCGCAGTTCATCGAGGCCGGCATCTTGGCTAGAGTTTTCACCTCAGAGACACCGGCCCATGAGCGCGAGGAACTGGTTCGAGAGTTCGCCAAACCTGATGCAATGCTGCGCGTGCTGGTGTCGGTGGAGGCGCTGGCCAAGGGCTTCGACGTGCCGGACGTGGGTTGCGTGGTGGATGCGCGCCCGCTGCGCAAGAGCCTGAGCACCTTCATTCAAATGATTGGCCGTGGCCTTCGGTGCAGCCCCGCCACCGGCAAAACCGACTGCCTGTTACTCGACCACAGCGGCAACATCGTGCGCTTCGCTGACGACTTCGAGCGCATCTATCACGACGGTGTGGAGTCGCTGGACGATGGCGCGAAGCTGGACAAGACGGTGCGCAAGGATGAGCCGGGCGAGTACGAATCCAAGGCGTGCCCGAGCTGCGGCCATGCGCCGTTCAGCAAGCGCTGCATGAGCTGCGGGTTTGAAAAGCCGGTGGTGGCAGTGGAGGTGTCCGCCGCTGGGGTGATGCGCGAAATCACCATAGGCAAGGGCAAGAGCCGCAAGGTGCTGGACAACGACCCGGCGCACCTGTGGGCGCAGTTGTGCGGCTATGCCAAGGCCAACAGCGCCCCAGACAAACAGCAATGGCGCGCGCGATTCCTGTTCAGGGACATTGCGGGCGACTGGCCGCCCGAGGCGTGGCATATCGCCACCACGCCCGATGTGCCGGTGTCCGCCGCGCTGAAGAGAAAAATCAGAAGCATGGTCATTGCACACGCCAGAGCAAAGGGGCGAGCATGAGCTTCATTCAATTTGCCCGCGCTCACGGCATCGACATTGACCCGGCCAAGCTGTACCCCGGCCAGAAGATTAAGCGCTGCGGCACCACCGAGAAACCCCGCTCAGGCGCTGGCGCGTACTTTTGGGACGGAGAACGCGGCTGGGTGTTTGATTGGTCAGGTGAAGCGCGCGTTCACTGGTTCAACGACCCGAGCGTCAACGCATGGACAGAAGCGGAGAAGGCCGCATGGCGTGCCAAGCGTCAGGCCGCCAGCTTCGACCAGGAGGAAAGCTACCGCCGCGCCGCCGTTCGCGCCCACGAGCTGCTGGCCAGCGCCAGCCCCGGTCAGCACAGCTATCTGCACAGCAAAGGCTTCGCCGAGGCCGAGGGCTTCATTGCCGCCGATGGTGCGCTGCTGATACCGATGCGCGCCGCCCAAGGCAATGCGCTGCAAGGCGTGCAGGTCATCCGCTGGCTGGAGTACGAGCGCCGCCACGAAAAGAAGATGCAACCGGGCATGAAGGCCAAGGCCGCAGTGTTTCGCATGGGCGCACCGGCAGCGGCTGAAACCTGCCTGGTGGAGGGCTACGCCGACGGCCTCACGGTGCAGGCCGCGCTGCGCAGTATCGGCATCCATGCGGCTGTAGTCGTCTGCTTCAGCGCCCACAACATCGCCACCGTGGCCCCGCTGCTGACGGGCCGGCGCTGGGTGTTTGCCGACAACGACAAGTCGGGCACCGGCCAGCAAGTGGCCCAGCAGACCGGACTGCCGTGGTGCATGAGCGACACCGAAGGCGAAGACCCGAACGACCTGCACCAGCGTGCTGGCCTGCTGGCCGTGTGCCAAAAGATTATGAATGTGCGCCGCGCTGGCGCTGGGAGCTGACCATGGGCCGCAACAAGAAGTGGAAGAACGCCGGGGACAGCCGCGACGCTGGGGGATTCATTGCCCTACCGTGGGCGGTGCTGGATTCGGCAGCGTATCAAGCGCTTGGACACCCAGCCAAGGCGCTGCTGCTGGAGTTCGCCCGCCAGTACGTGCGCGACAACAACGGGCGACTGCTGGCCTCTATGGCCTACCTCAAGGGCAGGGGATGGAGCAGCAACTCCCTGCTGACCCGGACAAAGAAGGAGCTGATTGATGCCGGCTTCATTCACGAAACCGCCAAGGGCCAGCGCCCCAGCAAGGCCAGTTGGTACGCCGTCACATGGGCAGCGCTAGACCGCATCCCCGGCTACGACACCGGAGCCGCCGAAACCTTCCAGCGTGGCGCATACCGAGCCAACGCACCTTTGACCATCACCTCCCGCCCAACCAACAAGGCCAAGACCATGACAAAAACACCCTCAAATCATGATACGAATGGTTACGGGCTTACACCTCCTCAAGGTGCGCTAAGTGCCCCTACAGCACCTCCTCAAGGTGTAGAGAGTATGCCCACTGCACCTCCTCAAGGTGCTGTAAAGGGGGTTTTTGACCATTCCTCTACACCTCCTCACGGTGACCATCTAGAGAACCATCTCTACTGCACCGGACTGGCCTCTTCTTTGGAAGTTTTTGAAAACGAAAAAATGCCAAAAATTGCCGAAGCGTTTTGCGCTGAACCTGCTGACGAGCAAGGCCGCTATCTGCGCTTGCGCCCAAACCCCAAGGGCTTGTTCACCGGACTTGGCCTTGTTGGCTTGGGTGCTGTTGGGGTGATGGCTGCACTGCCGGCCCGCCGACTGCCGCCGCCGACTGCCATCCAGCGCCAGCCCAAAGCCGCGCCGTGGCACCAACCCAAAGGTGCGCAATGACCAAACCACCCATGTTCAAGCAAGACCCCAACGACCGCGAAGGCGGCTACCTGTTGTCCATGGCTGGCGTGCTGGCGCTGATGGGAGCCACCGCCTACGAGGCTGACGATGCCGTCACGCCCCAAGGCCGCGCCAATGCCAAGTACGGACTGGCCCGCATCCTGAGCGCCGCACGCGCCGGGGGCTTCACGCAGGGCGACTTGCTGGACACCTTGTTTTTCAATGGCGAAGTCTCGGAGCGCCTACGCGACATGGTGCACGCCGCAGTGGACGCAGCCGGCAACAAGGCCATGCTGGAAGTTGTGGCCAGCTTGCAGGAGCGTTGTGATGATTGACGCACTGCAACCCCCGGTTGCAAAGACCCGCCTGTCACCTGAACAGCGCGCGCAAGTGCTGGAGCTGCGCCGCACGCATTCCGCTGGTGAAGTCTCGCGCATCACTGACCTGCCGTTGGGCACGGTGAAGGCGCTTGTTAGCCGCGCTGGTGCCACCCGCGACAACACCGCCGCCCGCGCCTTCTTCACACTGCCGCCGCTGGCGCTGCCCGACACCACCGCCGTGACCATCCCCGCACCACTGCCCGAGCAACGCAGCGTCACTGGTGACAAGGACGTGGATGCCATGCTGTGGCTACGCGAAGTGGTGGCTACGGGTGACGGCGACCTGATAGCCAAAGCGCTGCAAGCCGCCGAGCGAATCAAGACACCGGCAAAGGAGTTGGAGCGCAGGTATGGTGTGCTGGTCAAGTTTTTTCGGACACAACGATAGGTTGTTTGATTGCCGATTGCTGCTCGAAGGCATTGGGTGGCAAGTTGCCCAGTTTGGAGTGCAGCCGCACGCTGTTGTAGAAACCTATGATGTAGTCGGCGATGTCCATCATGGCCTCGGCGTGGTTGGCGTAGTCGCGCTGCCAGACCCGCTCCGTCTTGAGGCTCAGGAAGAAGCGCTCCATCACCGCGTTGTCCCAGCAGTTGCCCTTACGGCTCATGCTGCCGACCAAGCTGTGGCGGGCCAGCAGCGCCTGATGCAG
>NZ_JHYS01000024.1 GCF_000688255.1 Simplicispira psychrophila DSM 11588
CAAACGCCCACGCTTATCGGCTGTATATTTTTAAGGTTCCTGACAGATTTATAAGACCGAGGTCTTTTTTTCTGCCTGCTTAGCTGCGATCAGCTGAGCCTTGAATTCTAACAGAGTTTTTTAATCCCTGTCAACTAGAAGGTTATTTAAACTTTCTAGCCGTTTCGCTGAACACTACAACTACCGAAGTAGCTATCGTTTCCAGCCAAGCCTTGAAGTATACATCGGGTTTTTACCCCTTTCCTCCAAAACCCAAAACTTTTCTCTCCCCGCCGCTTTCGCAGCCGCCACTTGCCGGCTTTTGAAACCAACCTCCTGACTCTACACACAATGACTTTTAAAAGACACCTTCCGTGCAGCGAAGCCCTCCATCATAGCAGCGGCTTTAGGGGGTAAGCAAGAGTTTTCAAAGAAAAAAGCAATGTCCCTTGCCGCACACTGGGCCGTCCTGCATCCTCTCTTGCGGGCCTCCCCCTGATAATGCGTCCCTATGGCATTGATTACCTTATTAGACGCCCAGCTGGCTTTCGGACATGTGGCCTTGCTGGACCACGCAACTTTTGCTCTGGAGACTGGTGAACGGGTCGGCTTGATTGGGCGCAACGGCGCTGGCAAGTCCTCGCTACTGAAAATTTTGGGCGGTTTAGCCCATGCGGACGATGGCGCCCGGCATCTACAGCAAGGCATTCGCATTGCTTATGTAGCCCAAGAACCCGATTTAGACCCACTCGCCACCGTCTTTGAAGCCACGTCTTTCGGGCTGGCCCATGTGATTGCTGTGCGCGATCAGTATTTGAGTGGCGCCGACGGCTTGGATCTGGATGCACTGCAAACGGAAATTGAAGCCTATGACGCTTGGAACTGGGAGCAGCGGGTAGAAGAAACGCTGCAGCGCTTGCACCTCGATGCGCTGGCACGCATCGGCGACCTCTCTGGCGGCACAAAAAAGCGTGTCGCTTTGGCACAAGCTCTGGTGACGCGCCCCGATGTGTTACTGCTCGATGAGCCGACCAACCACCTGGACCTCGATTCGATCGAATGGCTGGAAGATTTGCTGGTGGACTTCGGCGGCAGCATCGTCACCATCACCCACGACCGCAGTTTTCTGGACCGGGTGGCAACGCGTATTGTCGAACTCGACCGTGGTCAATTGCGCTCCTACCCTGGCAACTTTGCTCAATACGTATTACAAAAACAAGAGCAGTTGGCGCAAGAGGGCACTATCGCCGCCAAGGCCGACAAATTGCTGGCACAAGAAGAAATATGGATTCGCAAAGGCGTGGAAGCGCGCCGCACCCGCAGCCAGAGCCGTATTGGACGGCTGGAAGAGATGCGCGTCAGCCGTGCCGCACGGCGGGAGACGCTGGGCAATGTGAAGTTGGACTTGGCCTCGGGCGCACCGAGCGGAAAAATCGTCGCCGAATTGGAGGGCGTGTCCAAGTCTTTTGGCGACAAACTGATCGTGCGCAACTTCACCGGCACCATTTTGCGTGGCGACAAGGTGGGCCTGATCGGCCCGAATGGCGCCGGCAAGACCACCTTACTGAAACTCATTTTGGGTGAATTGCAGGCCGATGCGGGCCGGATTCGCCAGGGCGCCAACCTGCAAGTGGCGTACTTTGACCAAATGCGCCATGCCATTGATCTGGATGCGACGCTGGAAGACTTCATCAGCCCCGGCAGTGAATGGATCGAGATTGGCAAACAACGCAAGCACGTCAAGAGCTATCTGGGCGATTTTTTGTTCTCACCCTCGCGCGCCCGCTCACCCGTGCGCTCACTCTCGGGCGGCGAGCGCAACCGGCTGCTGCTGGCGCGCCTATTTGCCCGCCCGGCCAATGTACTGGTCCTCGATGAGCCGACCAACGATCTGGACATTGAAACGCTCGACTTGCTGGAAGAATTGCTGCAAACCTACGAAGGCACAGTGTTTCTGGTCAGCCACGACCGCACCTTCTTGGACAACGTCGTCACCAGCACCCTGGCTTTTGAAGGCGATGGTCTGTGGCGCGAATATGAAGGCAGCGTGCAGGACTGGCTAGTGCAATCGCGGCGCAGCCGCGATATAGCCGCAGCCGCTGCATCAACCAACACCCTCCCGGCCATACTGCCGGCCAGCAAGGTCAACGTCTCGCCCACGCCAGACGAGCCCAAGCCACAGACGAAAAAGAAACTCAGCTACAAAGACCAGCGCGAACTGGAGCAATTGCCCGAGCAGATTGCTGCGCTGGAAGTCGAGCAGAAAACGATTCAAGCCACCCTGGCCGATGGCACGCTCTACAGCAACGATGGAGCCAAAGCGGCGGCGCTGCACGTGCGTGAAGGGGAAATTGAACAGGCGCTGATGCAAGCGCTGGAACGCTGGGAATTGCTGTCAGCGTAACGCTCAGCAAAAGAAAATAGACGCAGGTCACATCAAAAATGTGAGCTGTTAGCGCTAATAAACATTACGTTTCAGATAGATTTCTATCTGAAACCAAATAAATACGTGCGCTAATAGCTATCAATTTTGATAAATGCAGCCCATCAAATGCGGTGCATGACGCCTGAACTGCCACGCAGTTTGGTGATCAGGGCGGATGCAATCTGCGTTAACGGTAGCACCTCATCTGCGGCACCATGGGCAATGGCTTCGCGCGGCATACCAAAAACAATGCAGCTGGCTTCGTCTTGCACGTAGTTGTAGCTGCCAGCGTCCTTCATCTCCCGCATGGCAGCGGCGCCATCGTTACCCATGCCGGTCAGCATGATGCCGTAGGCGTTGCGTCCGACCAAAGCCGCAGCAGATTTGAACAACACTTCCACCGAAGGCTTGTGGCGATTGACAGCGGGGCCATCGTCCACGACGGCAACGTAATTGGCGCCGCTGCGGCTGATGTGAAATTGCTTGCCGCCCGGGGCAATATAGGCATGGCCCGGCAGGATACGCTCGCCGTGGCTGGCTTCTTTAACGGTGATCTGCGACAAGCTGTTGAGCCGCGCGGCAAAGCTGGTGGTAAAGCCTGGCGGCATATGCTGCGTGATCACAATGGCCGGGCAATCGGCGGGCAAGTTGACCAAAATTTCTTTGATGGCCTCGGTGCCGCCGGTGGAAGCACCAATAAAAATCAGTTTTTCAGTAGATAAACGGCCCAGCAGGCCCATGCTCGGCGTGGCCGGCGCAGCGCCACCGGGTGTACCAGATGCACCTGCGGCACCCGTTGCGGACTGCGACGGGCGCGGCGCCGCACGCCGCACTTGAGCCACCGCAGCGACGCGGATCTTGTCGACAATCTGGGTCGCCAGTTCATTCAGACCATTGGCCAATCCGACGCGCGGCTTGGAAACAAAATCGACCGCGCCCAATTCCAGCGCCTTCATGGTGACTTCGGCACCGCGCTCGGTCAGGGTAGAAATCATCACCACCGGCATGGGACGCAAACGCATCAAACGCCCCAGAAAATCGATACCGTCCATGCGCGGCATTTCCACGTCCAGGGTAATCACGTCCGGGTTAAGTTCGCGGATCATCTCGCGGGCAATTAACGGATCGTTGGCCGTGCCGATGCACTCCATATCGGGCTGTCGGTTGATGATTTCTGACAACAGACTGCGTACCAGTGCAGAGTCATCCACCACAATGACCCGAATCTTTTTGCGCATCACCAATTCTCTTCCTTAAAACAGATCCACCGAGCCACCCTGGGTGGCCTTGGCCACCGTGGCAGCATTACCCTGCTTGTCTTGCGCCACCAGCTTGTCAGGGTGCGAATGCGCCAAGCGCTTGACCATGGCCTTGCCTGTTGCCGGGAAATAGCACACCTTGCGTGGGTAAATATCGAGCACATCCTCGGAGATCACCGGAATGCGCTCAGCACGTAAATAGTTGATGACAAAGTCGGTATTGCGCTCGCCGACATTCATGGTCGTGAAGTTGTGCATCACCTGGGCGCCGCCAAAAATTTTGGCTTGCATGGTTTCGCGCCGTGCCCCGAGCTTGAACATTTCGTTGATCAGCAGCTCCATGGCATACGAGCCGTAGCGCCCGGACACGTCGAGGGAATCGCCATCGGGCAGCATGAAATGGTTCATGCCGCCCACGCGCATCCGGCTGTCCCACAAGCAGGCAGAAATACAGGAACCAAGCACGGTCATGATGACCAGATTTTCGTTGGAAACGAAGTATTCGCCCGGCAGCACCTTGACCGCGTTGTAGTGAAAATGCGGATCGAAATAAAAGAAACTGGCTTGGCCTGCCACTTTTGGCCGCTCTTTAAGCGCCTGTAGCGAAGACTCTGGCGGCGCGCTGGCGCTTGACGTGTAGATCTCCGCTCCCAAAGGAGCAATGCGCGGCGCCTTGCGCCGATCCATCACCGGGCTCGATATAGGAGCGACGCCCACAGTGGTCACTGGGGCGGCGGGAAATGCGGTGCGCATGAGGGTCATCTTGAAATAGTGCGAACAACGCAGTGCATCAACGGCGCTCGTACACCGTCTTACCGCGCAAGGTAAACAGATCCTTCGATTCACTGAAGTTTTCTGCGTGCCCCACAAACAACATGCCACCCGGCTTGAGCACGCGGTGGATGCGTTCGAGCACACCGCGCTGCGTTGGCGCATCAAAATAAATCATGACGTTGCGGCAAAAAACGACATCAAAGGGTTCACGAAACGGCCAATCGTCACGAATCAGGTTGACGCTGATGAAATCGATCGCACGACTCAACTCCGGTTTGGCACGCACCAGACCGGCGTTGGATTCTTTGCCCCGCAGAAAAAATCGCTGTAGCCGCTCTGGACTCAGGCCTTTGACGTTGTCTAGGCGATACATGCCTTGCGCCGCCGTGGCAAGCACGCGCGAATCAATATCACTGGCCACGAGCTTGAACGCTGCGTTCGCTCCCAGCGTCTCCAATGCCGTCATGACAATCGAGTAAGGCTCTTCCCCGGTCGAAGCGGCATTGCACCAGACGCGCCAGGGCGTACCGGTCGGCTTGGAGCGCAAATGGGAAGCAAGGATGTCGAAATGGTGCTGCTCACGGAAAAATGCCGTCAGATTAGTGGTCAGTGCGTTGACGAACTCCTGCCATTCGGGCCCATCCTGCTTTTCCAGCCAGCCCAGATATTCGTGAAAACTTGTGTAGCCCGTCTCGCGTAAGCGGCGTGACAAGCGGCTGTACACCATGGCATGTTTGCCATCGTGCAAATTGATGCCGGCACGCTGATAAATCAGTTTTTGGACACGCGAAAAATCGGCATCAGTCCAAGTGAACTCACGGCCTTGTTCAAGGGGGCCTTGCGGCGCTGCGCCCACCGGGCGCACTGCTACCTCAGGGCTGGAGACGGGGCGCATAAGCGATCACCTTGGAAAAAATACGCATCATTCACCAGACCTTGCTGTCGTTGTGCTCGCCACCCCTGGGGGCAGAAATATTGCATGTCGGCCTGCCCTCAGCCCCAGCTAAACGAAAGCGCATCGACTGTGCATAAGAAAACAGCGATCTATTTTTCAGTGAAATACCGCTGTGTGCAGACGCTCAAGAGTCATGGCCAGCCACCAGACCCATGTCCAGGCTGGACATGAGTTTTTCAATGTCCAGCAAGATCAACATGCGATCGCTCACCGAGCCCAGACCAAGGACACAACTGCTGTCAATCACGCTCTCGATATCGGGCGCCGACTGGATGCTGTCGGGAGTGATCTCCATGACGTCGCTGACCGAGTCCACCACAATGCCCACCACACGCTGACGCAAACTCAGAATGATGACCACCGTAAAGCTGTCGTACTGTGCCTTCGAGCAGTTGAACTTCAGGCGCATATCCACGATGGGAACGATAGTGCCGCGCAGATTGACGACGCCCTTGATGAAGGCAGGCGCATTGGCGATGCGGGTCGGCGGCTCGTAGCCACGGATTTCCTGCACCTTCAGAATATCGAGGCCATATTCTTCCTTGTCGAGCCGAAACGTCAGGTACTCGCGCGCACCGGCTGAGACGGCTTCTCTCGTTTTCTCCATCACACTCATGGTGCATTCTCCTTATTTGCTATGCCTGCAGCAGCTGCTATGGGCCGGCAAGTCAATGGCGCGCACGGCGAACCAGCCCGCCGGTGTCCAGAATCAAGGCCACACTGCCATCGCCCAGAATGGTCGCGCCAGACACGTTGGGAACCTTGCGGTAGTTCGATTCCAGGTTCTTGACTACCACCTGGTGCTGGCCCAAGAGCTCATCGACCAACAAAGCGACGCGGCTACCATCGGCCTCGACCACCACCATGATGGTGCTGCCTTTTTCCGGATCCACGCGCGGCACCTGGAAGATTTTTTCCAGTGCAATCACCGGCATGTATTCATCACGCACCTTGACCAGCCGGGCGCCCTGGGCCACCGTGCTGACGGCATCAGAATTGACTTGGAACGACTCCACCACCGACGACAACGGCAGGATGTAGACCTCGTCACCCACGCCCACTGACATGCCATCCATGATGGCCAGCGTGAGTGGCAGACGCACCGACACTTTCGTACCCACGCCTTCCGTCGATTCCACTTCTACCGTACCGTTGAGCGCAGCAATATTACGCTTGACCACATCCAGCCCGACACCTCGACCGGAGACATCGGTGACAACCTCGGCCGTAGAGAACCCAGGGGCAAAGATCAGCAGCCACACGTCCGCATCACTGATCTGGTCAGAGATGTCCATGCCGCGTTCGCGCGCTTTGCGGATGATCTTTTCGCGTGACAGACCCCGGCCGTCATCACGCACCTCGATCACGATGGAACCGCCTTGGTGCGATGCGGACAGCGTGATCGTGCCGTGTGCCGGCTTGCCTTTGGCCACTCGCTCGTCAGGAGGCTCAATGCCATGGTCACCACTGTTACGCACCAAGTGGGTGAGCGGGTCGGTGATTTTTTCCACCAAGCCCTTGTCCAACTCAGTGGACTCACCCAGCGTGACCAGTTCGACCTTTTTATCCAGCCGATTGGCCAGATCGCGCAACATGCGTGGAAAGCGACTGAAAACAATCGACATGGGAATCATGCGGATCGACATCACCGACTCTTGCAAGTCGCGCGTATTGCGGTCGAGGTCGGCCAGTCCGGCCAGCAACTGCTGGTATACCGCGGCATCCAGACCATGGCTGTTTTGTGCCAGCATGGCTTGCGTGATGACCAGCTCACCCACCAAGTTGATCAACTGATCCACCTTTTTCACGTCCACGCGAATAGTGGTCGATTCCATCGCAGCTTGGCTGGCGGGCTTGGCCGCAGCCTTGGGAGGCGCGGCGGCAGGGGCCGTATCAGCCACCACCTCCGCCACGGTGGAGGACGCGCTCGCAGGAGCACCCGGGGAGTCCTGGAAGAAACCATAGGCAGAGGCTGCATCCATCAGCACCGGCGCCATAAACTCCACGTCAGCAAAGTCATCTGGTGCTGACATATCCATGATTTGCACGTTGTCCTTGGACACGTGGAAGACGAACAAATCGCACAAATCTTCGTCTGTAGAAGTCGTTTCTACCGCGAACCGACGCATTTTTGGCTGGTCACACGGCAAATCGCTAATGGTTCCCAGGCCGGGGATGTCACGAAACAGCTCTTTGATGGCATCCGCCTGTTCAACCTGCTCCAGCGGGCCGATGCGCACCTGAATCTGGCGCAAACCTGGCGTAGCAGGAGCGACCTTCACTACAGGTGCGGCAGAAGTCACGGGGGGCGTCGGCTTGGGCGCGGCTACTGGCACCGGTACGGGTTTGGCAGTGGCCGTTCCCGCCGCCAGCTCGCTGATGCGACGCACCAACTCCGTCGTCACCACACTCTCGCCCTCTCCGCCCGCCTGATGGCGTGCCAGCAAACTGCGCGATGCGTCTGCGGACTCCAGGAGAACATCCACCATTTCCGGAATCGGCTGAATTTCATGGCGACGCAAGCGATCTAGCAGCGACTCCATGTGGTGGGTCAGTTCTGCCACATCGGAAAACCCGAACGTCGCAGCACCCCCTTTGATGGAATGGGCACAACGAAAGATGCCGTTGAGCTCTTCATCGTCCGCACTGGTCAGATCCAGATCGAGCAAGATGTGCTCCATCTGGTCAAGGTTCTCTCCAGCCTCTTCAAAGAATATCTGATAAAACTGGGTCAGGTCAAAATCTGCACCTGCGCCAGATCCTTCTTGATGGCTTTCACCCATGTGGTGCTCCTGTGTGCTTGCTATCGCGGTCCATGGTGGTCAACGGATAACTTTCCGGATGACCTCAATGAGTCGGCTTGGGTCAAAGGGTTTGACCAACCATCCAGTAGCGCCTGCGCTGCGTCCCGCCTGCTTCATTTCATCACTGGATTCGGTCGTCAAAATTAAAATCGGAATAGTCTTGAATTTGGGATGCTCACGCAGCTTGCGTGTCAGCCCGATACCATCCAGATTGGGCATGTTCTGGTCTGCCAGCACCAGATGAATTTCGTGGGTTTGTGCCTTTTCATAGGCATCTTGACCATCGACTGCCTCGATCACCTGGTAGCCGGCACCGGTCAGAGTGAAAGACACCATTTTCCGCATGGACGGAGAGTCATCAACGGCGAGGATCGATTGCATGTATAGCTCCAACTCACTTGAATATATAGGTTAACTGGGATTGTGATCGTTAAAACAAGTCGATCGATCCCGCTTCCATCTCGCTTTGGGTGACCGGGTTGGGGCGATCCGGGGCCATTTCGGCAAACGGTGCGGCCTCCTCCCCTTCTTCCTCTCCCATGGTCTCAGCGGCGAGCCTAAAAGCGCAGCCTTGCAGCACTTTGGTGGTATGCCAGATCAGTTGCGAGGCCATATCCTGGAACTGTAATTCAGTTACGGCAGCGCGCAGTGCGCTGCGTACCGCCGCCAGTTCCGGCGAATCGCCCACAACCGCTTCGGTCAGCGTCTCGTTGGCCTCGCCAAAACGCTCCAGCAGATTGTCGGTGGCATGACTGAGCAGGCCTTCCAGTCGGTGCAAGTCATGCATCACGACCAGCAATGAATCCTGCAACTCTGCTGCCACCATGACAGACACCTGCACTCCCGGGCCACCAGATTTTGCTAGCGTTGATTGCATCGTTTCTCCATGATTACAGGCAGCGAAAAATTCTCACTCCAGCCACCCAGGAACGCGCCAGCGCGTTAAACAGCACCGATATTGCAGAGCCTTGGGCGCACCCCTCACCTTTGCACTGATAAAACTCTCGCCTACGTTTGTTCCAATTTGTATCCCATGATAGCGCCTATAGTGACTTTCCCCCCTAAGCACCCCTTGCACATCCTTCATCTGGAAGACTCGCTGGTGGATCACCGGCTAACTACTGTCACCTTGCGCCGAGCTGGCATGGCTTTCACGATAGCCCACGCCGACACGCTGGATACTTTTATTGCGCTGGCCCGGACGGGAGCATTCGACGTCATTTTGGCAGACTACCGTCTGCCCGGATTCACCGCCCTGGATGCCTGGCAAGAGGTCTCGCTGCAAGAAAAACACCCTCCTTTCATTTTGCTTTCCGGCGCCATCGGCGAGGCTGCGGCCGTGGATGCCATGCGTTTGGGCATTGCCGATTACGTGCTTAAAGACGATATGGCGCGTCTGCCACACGTTATCCAGCGCGCCTGTGAAGTGCATGAAGCCCGGCTAGCGCGCGAACGTGCCATTGCGGATCTGGCGACATCGCAGCGGCGACTGGCGGATCTCACCGAACATTTGCAAAGCTCCATCGAGCAAGAACGTGCCGCCATTGCGCGTGAAATCCATGACGACATTGGCGGTGCGTTGACCGCCATCCGCTTTGATCTGGCCTGGGTAGCGCGCCATACCACGCAAGTGCAGGTGCGCACACACACGCAGGCGGCTACCAGCATGCTGCAGCACGCCCTGGGGGCCAGCCAGCGCATCATGATGAATCTACGCCCACCGATTCTTGATCAAGGCCTGGTCGCCGCCGTGCAATGGCTGGCGGACAGCTTTGAGCGGCGCACCGGTGTGCCCACCCACGTGCGCACCAGCGCCGCCAACATGGCGCTGACCAATGACATGCAGCTGGTGGCTTATCGCACCGCCCAGGAGGCGCTGACCAATATCTCCAAATACGCGGCGGCACATCAGGTGCGCATTGACCTGTCCGACTGCGAAGGTGTCTTGACACTGGAAATCAGCGATGACGGCTGTGGTATCGAGCCAACAGCCCTGACAAAGCCCAAGGCCTTTGGCATTCAAGGGCTGCACGAACGCGCCCGCACGGTGGATGGCTGGCTGGACATCAGCAGCCAGCTGGGCAAAGGCACCTCCGTCATTTTGTCCATACCGCTACCATGCGCACTCCCCCCCAAAGGAGAGATGCAATGATTCAGGTGGTGCTATGTGACGACCATGCCGTCGTTCGACGCGGTATCCGTGACACGCTGACCGAGGCACCCGATATGGAGGTGACCGGCGAAGCAGCGAGCTACGCTGAATTGCGCGATATTTTGCGCACCGCCAGCTGCGACGTATTGCTGCTCGATCTCAATATGCCTGGCCGCAGTGGGCTCGAAGTGCTGGCCAGCGTGCGTGAAACCCACGCCACCATCCGGGTGCTGATTGTCTCCATGTACCCCGAAGACCAATACGCCGTGCGCTGCCTGCGCGCCGGCGCCCAGGGCTACGCCAACAAGGCGTCCGACCCACTCGAGCTGATTACCGCTGTACGCACGCTGATGCTGGGGCGCAAATACCTGACGCCTGAAGTGGCACAGATGCTGGCCGAAAGCGTCTCCCAGCCGACGCTGGAGGCGCCGCATGCCGCCCTCTCCGAGCGCGAATTGCAAACACTGCTGAAAATCGCCACCGGCAACCGCTTGTCCGACATTGCCGAAGAACTCATGCTGAGCCCCAAAACCGTCAGCGTCTACCGCTCGCGGGTGCTGGAAAAGCTCAAGCTGACCAACAACGCTGAATTGACGGTGTACGCGATCCGCAACAATCTGGTGTGAAGCGTCTGGTGGCCGGCGCGCACAGCAGAAAAGACAAAAATAGCGCAGTCACTCTGAAAAATTGATACCTAAATGGCCTCTAGCCTTTATATATAAAGCGCAAGTAGCTATATTTTAAGGAGCAAAAATAGATTCAGCGCGCCGGCTGACCAGCGGTATTCGGCGCACATCGGCGGCGACACTAGCGCAGGTTGGCAAACAGGTCGATGGCGCGCTGCATCAGCGTCATGACCGGTTGCTCCAGCAGGGGCAAGGTAGCGGCAATGCCGAGCATGCCGACGGTCAGGGTAACCGGGAAGCCGACCGCATAAATATTCATCTGTGGTGCCACGCGTGAAATGATGCCCATCGTCAAGTTGACAAACATCAGTAGCGCCACCATCGGCAGCGCAATCCACAAAGCGCTGGAAAACAGCGATGAACCCAGTTCATAAAGATGCATCTGCGACAGGGATTGCAAAAAATTACCATCGACTGGAAAGCTGTCAAAACTCTTCACCACCGCCAGCAGCACCATCAGGTGGCCATTGATCACCACGAACAGCAGCATCGACATGTTGCCAAAAAACCTTGCAACTGCGCTGATACGGGCATTGCTGCTCGGGTCAAAAAAGGAGGCGAAATTCAGGCCCATTTGCAAACCAATGATTTCACCCGCCAATTCGACCGACGAAAACACCAAGCGCACAGCAAAACCAATCGCGATCCCCACCGCCACTTGCTGGGCCACGGCACCTAAGGCGTCGGGCCCGGTCAAGGAGATGATGGGCTGATTTCCCAGCATGGGCTGAGAGCACAAGGCGACGAAAAAGGCCAAGCCGATTTTGGTCCGCATGGGGATGACGCGCATCGAGAACAGGGGTGCCGACGAGAACAAGGCCAACACGCGCAAAAAGGGCCACAGGATGGGTGACACCCACGCCATCAGCTGGGCCTCGGAAAACGTGATCACAAAGGCACTGCCCGTGCTAGCCGACCATCGACGGAATCGACAATATCGAGCGCCGAATGAAATCCACCAAAGTGCTCAGCATCCACGGCCCGGCAATAGTAAACACCACCATGGCAGCAATCAGCTTGGGCACAAACGCCAACGTCGCTTCGTGGATCTGCGTGACGGCCTGGAAAATGCTGACCAGCAAGCCCACCGCCATCACTACACCCAGCACCGGCATGGAAATCATCAACAACAGGGTCAGGGCGTCACGCCCAACCGTCAAAGCCAACTGCGGAGTCATGGGGGTCCGTTCTTCAGGTCACAAAACTGGCGGCCAATGAGCCAATCAACAAATTCCAGCCATCAGCCAACACAAAGAGCATCAGCTTGAATGGCAAAGCGACCAGCACCGGCGACAGCATCATCATGCCCAGCGACATCAAGATGCTGGACACCACCATGTCAATGACCAGAAACGGAATAAAAATCATGAAGCCGATCTGAAAAGCCGACTTCAGTTCACTGGTCACAAAAGCCGGCACCAGCACCCGCAATGGTGCTACCTCGGCCGTCACGGCATCATCGAGCTTGGCCAGGCGCGCAAACAGCGAAAAATCAGATTCCCGCGTCTGCTTGAGCATGAACTGGCGCATCGGCGCCTCCGCCTTGTTCAATGCCTGTTCAAAGCTGATGGCATTGGTGGTGTAGGGTAGATAAGCATCCTGGTACACGCGGTCCAGCGTCGGCCCCATGACAAAAAAGGTCAGAAAAAGAGACAACCCCACAATGACTTGGTTGGGCGGCGCCGATTGCGTACCGATGGCTTGGCGCAGCAGCGACAAGACAATCACGATGCGGGTAAAGCCGGTCATCATCAGCAAAATAGCCGGCAAAAATGACAGGGCGGTGAAAAACAGCAGGGTCTGAATTGGCACCGAGAAATTGGTACCACCGCTGCCTGAGCCGACCAAAAGCGGCAGCGTGCCGGCGGCTTGCGCCATCACCGGCGCATGGGCTGCGCAGAGCAACCCCAGCACAGCAGCCATGCGCACTGCGTAGTGTGTTCTAGCCATGAGACACCGCCCCTGGCGCCGGCGGCGCTGTTTGCGCTAGCGCCATTTGGTGCGAAAAAGAGGAGTCAGCATCCGCCCCCGTTATCACGCTGGACGCAGCCATGACATGCAGACAATTGATCTGTTGCGCTGTGACGCCCAGCACCAGACAAGTGCGTGCGTGCTCCGGGCCGACTTCTACCGTGACGATGCGCTGATGGGGGCCGACGGCGACCGCAGACAGCACGCGCGAAGACATGCCGGTCGCTCCAGCCGCCTTGATCTGGCGCTGCTGTATATACCGTATCAACCAAGGCAACAGGGCCACGGCACCGATAAACAGCACCACCACCAGCAAAGTCTGGGTCATGCTCTCACGATCCACGGCTCACACGGCGCAGACGCTCGGATGGCGTCACCACATCGGTCAGGCGAATACCAAATTTGTCGTTCACCACCACCACCTCACCTTGGGCGATCAGGTAGCCGTTGACCAGCACATCCATCGGCTCGCCGGCCAAGGCATCGAGTTCGACCACGGAGCCTTGCCCCAGTTGCAAGATGTATTTGATCGGTACCTTGGTGCGACCCAGCTCCACCGACAACTGCACGGGAATGTCCAGCACCATGTTGATGTCGTTGATCGGCACCTCCGTGCCATTGGAAAATGGCCGCATGGTGTCGCCGCTCAAAGGACCGCCTTGCTCGGCATCACCCGGCTTGGGGTCTGATTTTTTTTGCTCGTCCAGCGCTTCGGCCCAGCCAGCAAACGGATCGTCTGCAGCGCTCATGTCGTTTTTATTGTTGTCAGTTGCCATTTTTTTCTCCCATCCAGCTCAGGTCCGAGTTGCGCAAACATTCCTCAATACGGATCGCGTATTTGGAGTTGTGTGTTCCATATTGACATTCAAATACCGGTACACCGCTGATTGAGGCTTTGATGCGCGGCTCTCGATCAAGCTCGATAAAATCACCCGCCTTCATGGCCAGCAACTGCTCGACGGTGGCGTCAGCACGTGCCAACTCTGCCACCAGTGTGACTTCGGCGGCCTGGATCTCGCGCGTCAGTACGCGGACCCAGCGCCGATCCACCTCGATGGAGTCACCCTGCGTCGATGAATACAGGACATCGCGGATGGGCTCCAGCGTCGCGTAAGGCATGCAAATATGCACAGCACCCGACAAGTCGCCAATTTCCAGCTGAAACGCGGTGGACACCACAATTTCGCTAGGTGTGGCGATGTTGGCAAACTGCGGCTGCATTTCCGAGCGCTGGTATTCCAGCTCTAGTGGGTAGATGCCAAGCCAGGCTTTTTTGTACTCGGTACAAACGACATCCACCAGCCGGTTAATGATGCGCTGTTCGGTGTGTGAAAAATCACGCCCTTCAATGCGTGTCTGAAATTTTCCGACGCCGCCAAACAACGTGTCGATGATGCCAAACACCAAGGAGGGCTCGCACACGATCAGACCACTGCCGCGCAGCGGCCGGATGGCCACAATGTTGAAGTTGGTGGGCACCGCCAGTTCACGCAAAAAGGCGCTGTAGCGCTGCACAGACACCGTGCCCACCGAGATTTCGGGGCTGCGGCGAATAAAGTTGAACAGGCCAATCCGGAAATTGCGCGCAAACCGTTCATTGACGATTTCCATCGTCGGCATGCGGCCGCGAACGATACGCTCCTGACTGGAGATATCGTATTTGCGCACATCTCCAGCCTCATGGAATTCCTGGATCGTCTTCTGGCTCTCGCCTGTCACCCCCTCCAGCAGGGCATCAACTTCTTCCTGGGATAAAAATGATTCGCTCATGGCTCAGTCCTGGGGACGCCTATTGGATGATGAAGCCAGAAAAATGCACTTGGCGCACCGGGTTTCTCGCATCTTTGCGGCGCTTGCGGGCCGTGCCGTCCTCATCGTCCTCTTCATCGTCAGTGCGTGCCGCCGAGGCCTTGGCGGGCGTGAAGCCCAAAGGTCGCCCCACCTCACGTGCAATATCAATGGCCAATTTTTCCTTGCCCTCGCGCATCAGCAACTCGTCAGAGTTACGCTGTGACATCAACATCAAAATACCGCTGCGAATGCTGGGCATGTACTGCTTGACCGCTTCTGCCGTCTTAGCATCGCGCAACTCCAGGGTGATACCCACTTGGACAAAGCGCTCGCCACCCGGATCGGCCAAATTGACCACCATGTTTTCCAGCGGCAAGAAAATCGGCGCAGCTGCTGACGCAGAGCTTTTTGCACCAGAGTCCTGTCCCTCCTCGTCAGCAGCGTGGCGGCTCGATATCACCCATGCCGCAGCCGAACCAGCGATCACGAGCAGCAACACCACCACCGCACCAATGATGAGTAATTTTTTGCTTTTAGCCGGTTTCGGGGCAGCATCGGCTGCGGGGGAGGTCGTGGCCATTTTTCAAATTTCCTTGCGGCAAAAGATGCTTGCACCTGCACAGCGCAGGAGGCAAGCATCTTGAAGACGCCCCATTATTGAGGAGCCAGCCTTCGATAATAGCTAAAACAAGGGGGCAACTGCCGCATTATCCTGGGCGTCACCCATGCAGCACCATGGATACGAGCTAGCGCTGCGGACTTCGTCTATAGCGTTAAACGAACAGGTCCACCGCCCGATCTGTCAAAACCCGGACCCTGGGCACCCCTATTTCAGCCACCGGCGCCGGCATCTGCGCCTGCTGTCCGCCCTGGCGTCCACGCGGCGTGTCGGCGCCACCCTCAGAGTTGGCGTTGCGCCCCCCGGATTCGCCCACCGTCACACCCGACAAAATCAAGCCTTCGCTGTGCAACAAATCACGCAACTGGGCTACGCTGGCATCGAGCAGGTCGCGCGTAGCGCTCTGGTCGCTGCCAAAAACGATATGTGCCTCCTTGCCTGTCATGGAAACGCTCACCTCTACCGGCTTGCCATCGTGGGTCACGGTCAGCTCAGCGTTCTGCAAATTTTCGCTCACCCAATACGCGACCTGTTCGGCCAAGGCTTCTTCTGCACCGGTCTGGCCGGGTTCTGCCACGGATGCCCCGCTATCTACCAATGACATGGCCTCAAGCCCGGTGTTTGTCCCGCCCCAAGCCTCCGTCACACCCCCTGGCACCGTCCTGTCACCACTGGTACGTGCCAGCACCGCGCCATCAGAGACAGACGCAGCCGCCACCTGGACTGCCACCGTAGGAACCGCAGCCAGCTCAGTCCCGGAGCGCAGCAGGGCAGCACCAGCAAGGGGCGCCTCCTTGCGTTCAGGCGCTGCGTGCAATCCCGGTGCAGTGGCCAGCGCAGCCGACGCCAGCGGCTTGTCACCCACCGCCGAGCGCTGGCTCGCGGCCAACGCGGTAGTGCTGGCACCCGCCAGACCGGATGACAGCACGCTTTGCATACGCGAAAACGCCCGCCGATAACCAGCCACGGGATTTTGGCCTTCCAGCGCTGATGTGTCGGCCGCATTGTCGAGCCGCGCAGTTTGCGCCACCAAACCTCCAAGAGGCAAAAATTCAGCTTGCAAAGAAGTCTGCAAAGAATGCTTACCACCTGCCCCCCCCTGTGCCAGCGACAGCGTACTGGCGCCCTGGGCCGAATCCAACGCGCCCCTACTGCCCTGACCGGCACCGGTCGTCAACATGTTGCCACCCAGCCAAGCCATCAAAGCCGCTGCATCGGCGCTAGGGGCTGGCGCATCGCCTGCAGGTAAAAGTCCGGGATCGATGGCAGTCCCCAGTGGGCTGCCCAAGGAGCCATCCATGGAATCGCCCAATGCACTCAGCAGCGACAAGAATCCGCCAGCGCCATTCGCTGCATCATCTGGCGCAGTCTGCGCCGGTGCTTTGCTGCGGGTGGCATGGGCGGCAGGGACCGTTTGCGGAGCCTGCGGGGTTGAGACACGGTTTTGTTCCATCTTCACGACTCCCGCCCGTCAGGGCCACTGGATGCGGAGCGGTACTGCAAAGCAGCACGCTCATCGGTTTGTTTTTGATCGCGCCGCGACTGCAGCAATTCGAACTCTTTGCGGCGTTTGTCCGTCAATTTTTTCAGACTCGCCAGACGCACCTCCATCGCCAGCAAGCCCTGCTGCGCTGCGCCAATGCGCTCGTCGTGGCTGGCAACTACGGTGGTCTGCAAGCCCATGGCATGGTGCAGACGGTCCATGAACTGGTAATGGTGGTACATCACCTCGGGCTGCACATTCGCGTTGGCGCGCATACCCCAGCGGTTTTGCGTCTCTTGTGCGTAGCCCTGCAACTGCGCCATCTGATCGTGCGCCGCTTGTTGGGCGCGGCGTGCATCCTGCAGCAGCCGGCGCGCTTCATCGCGCTTGCGCTCGGCCAGCTCGACGGCCACAGACAGAGCGCTCAGCGCAGACATGGCATCAACTCAGTATCTCAGCCATGCCCAGACAGCTTTCTTCCAGAGAAGCGGCCTCAAACATGTTCTGCTGCAAAAATCTGGCCATCGCCGGCTGCAGGCGAATGGCCACGTCCAGTGCCGGGTCTGAGCCACTCACATAGGCCCCCACCTGCACCAGATCGCGGCTCTTTTGGTAGCGTGAATACACCGCACGAAACTGCCGTGCCACCTCGAAATGTTCGCGCGTCACTACGTTGTGCATCACCCGCGAAGCCGACTGCTCGATGTCGATGGCCGGAAAGTGCCCCATTTCAGCCAGCGCCCGTGACAGCACGATGTGCCCGTCCAAAATGGCACGCGCTGCGTCGGCAATCGGGTCTTGCTGGTCATCACCCTCTGACAGCACGGTATAGAACGCCGTGATCGATCCCACGCCATGCAAGCCGTTACCACTGCGCTCGACCAGCTGCGGCAGCTTGGCAAAGCACGATGGCGGATAGCCCTTGGTGGCCGGGGGCTCGCCAATCGCCAATGCAATCTCGCGCTGCGCCATGGCATAGCGCGTCAGCGAATCCATCAGCAGCAGCACATGCTGGCCCTTGTCGCGAAAGTGCTCGGCCACCGCCGTGGCGTAGGCCGCGCCCTGCATGCGCAGCAGCGGCGGTGCATCGGCCGGCGCCGCCACCACGACGGCACGGCCCCGGTCTTGTGCACCCAAAATATCTTCAACGAATTCTTTGACCTCGCGGCCACGTTCGCCAATCAGGCCAACCACGATCACGTCGGCCTGCGTATAACGCGCCATCATGCCCAGCAACACGCTCTTGCCGACACCCGAACCAGCAAACAGCCCCAGCCGCTGACCCCGGCCCACGGTGAGCAACGCATTGATGGCGCGGACCCCCGTATCCAGCGGCTCGCGCACCGGGTCACGGTCCATGGCATTGAGCGGGCGCCGATCCATCGGCTCAACGGTGACGTCGTTTATCGGCCCACCATGGTCCAGCGGCAAACCCTGGGAATCCACCACCCGGCCCAGCAGGCCATCGCCCATAGGCAGACGCAACACCCCCATGCGGTTGATCGGCTGAGACGGCTCGCCCAGGCGCGGCACCGGCACATAGGGCGGAGCAGGGGCCACGCTGGCACCGCTGGACAACCCATGGGTATCACCCGCCGGCATCAAAAAAGCCTTGTCGGCAGAAAACCCCACTACCTCCGACAAAATCGCCTCATGGCCCGGCATTTGCACCAGGCACTGCGAACCCACTGGCACCTTGATACCGGTCGCCTCCAGCACCAGACCGGTCAGACGCGTCAACGTGCCGCGCGTTTCCAACGCCGTCGGTTCGGTCACACGCGCTTGCGCATCTGCCATGAAACGCGTCCAGTCGGTCTCTGCGTCGGCAGCGTCACTGCCAGCAGGACGGGTTGCGGCGCTGGTGCCGGTATCGTGCTCAGACGCCATGGCTGTCACCGTTTGCCTCTTTGGTAGCCGCGGCATCCCGGGTATTCGGGACCATCACGTCATTTTCGCCAGCACCGTCTGTGTTGTCTGTCTTGCCTGCACCAGCATCGTGAACGTCGCTGCTGTGTGCGGTGCGCTGCATGCTGTTTTGAGGTATTTCAGCAACTTCAGCAGGGTTATTCCAGGCCGACTCCAGCCCCAGCGGCGCAACCGCACGCTGCCAGCGTTTTTCCAGGCTGCCGTCCACGACCGTGCCACCGGCATCGACCAGACAGCCGCCCTCGGGCACTTGGGCATCGGCCAGCCACTGCACCGGCGTAGCGGCAAAATCCTCGCGCAGCGCAGCGCTGACCGCTGCATGGTCCGCCGGGTTCAAGCGCACGGTGGTGGGACGTCCGTCGGCCACCAGCATGTCCAACGCCTCAGCCACCACCGGCTGCAATGCCGCCGGATTGACGTGCAACTCCTGGCGCACCACTTGGCGCGCCAGATCGCAGGCCAGTTGCAATACGTCTTGCGCCATGTGCTGGCGCATCCCCTCCAGGCTGGCGCCCAAGGTCTGAACTACGGCGTCAAGGCGCTGCGCCATGCCGTGGCCGGCGCCGGCAATGTAGTCATCCATGCGCTGCTGCCACTCGATGGTGGTGTCTGCGCGGCCTTTCTCCAAACCCTGCGTATACGCATCGTCACGCTCTTGGCGCACCTTCTCTTGGCGGGCGACTTCCTCAGCCGCCTGCCGTGCCACGGCTACAGCCTCAGCCTCGGCATCGACCACCGCGTCGGCCACGGCCTCCGGCTTGGGCAACAGGGCATCCGAGCCATCCACCGCCGCAAAACGCCACGGCGTAAAGGCACCGACATCTTCACGGGGAATAAAGCGCGAATACGCGCGAGCTTTAGACGAAGGCGTCTTCACCATTGCCTCCCAAAGTAATCTGACCCTCGTCGGCCAAGCGACGTACCGTCTTCAAAATTTCCTTCTGCTGCGCTTCGACTTCAGACAGACGCAGCGGGCCGCGCGACTCCAGGTCTTCACGCAACGCCTCGCCAGCACGGCGTGACATATTCGACAAAATCTTCTCGCGCAACTCGGGCGAACCACCCTTGAGTGCCACGATCAACGTCTCGGAAGCCACCTCTTTGAGCACCGTCTGAATGGCGACCGGATCGAGCTTGCCGATATCGTCGAACACAAACATCTTGTCAACAATTTTCTGCGCCAGATCTGGGTCGTAGCTCCGAATGGAATCGAGCACCACCGTCTCGATGTTGGTGCCCAGCAAATTGATGATTTCAGCGGCCGTCTTGACCCCACCCAGCGACGACTTGCGGATCTTGTCGCCACCGGCCAGCACCCGGAACAACACCTCGTTCAAATCTTTCAGAGCTGTCGGCTGGATACCTTCCAGTGTAGCCACACGCAACAAAATCTCGCTGCGCTGACGGTCGGTGAACTGCATCAGCACCGCAGCTGATTGCTCGTAATCCAGGTGCACCAAAATGGCAGCGACAATTTGCGGGTGCTCATTGCGCAGCAGTTCGGCCACCGAGATCGGGTCCATCCACTTCAGACTTTCAATGCCCGAGACGTCACCACCTTGCAAGATACGGTCGATCAACAAGCCCGCCTTATCCTCGCCCAGCGCACGCTTGAGCACAGCACGTACATAACTGCTGGTATCGGCCACCAGCAAACTCTGCGCAGCCGCATCGGCAGAGAAGCGGGAGATCACCTGATCGACCTTGTCGCGCGAGACACTGCGCATCCGTGCAATCGCCTCACCCAACTTCTGCACCTCTTTAGGCGAAAAATGCTTAAACACCTCCGAGGCCTGCTCCTCGCCCAGAGACATCAAGAAAATAGCGGCGTCGTTAAGACCTTGTTCATCCATGGTGGGCTACCCCTGCATTCTGTGGGTCAGGCGGCATCGCCGTTGACCCAATTTTTCATGATATTGGCCACCGCCATCGGGTTGGAGAGCGCCAGGGCACGCGCATCCTCCAAGCGCAGTTGCTCGGCCGTCGGATCCAGCTCCTGGGGTCCAGCCAAAGCAGGGCGCTGCGGCTGGTCAGCCTCCAGGGCATCCAATTGCACGCCGGCCAACACTGGCACCGGTACCGGATTGCTCATGGCTTTGAGTGCGGGACGCACCAGCCCCAGCACCACCAGCGCAGCAAACAGCGACAAACCGACCGGCCAAGCAACATTACGCGCCAACTCCAGCGTCTCAGGCTGCTTCCACAGCGGCAGATCGCTCGCTGCAGCGGCATCGATCTGGAACGGCGTATTCATCAGATTGACCGAATCACCCCGATCTTTGTTAAAGCCAATGGTCTCGCGCACCAGCGCTGTCATCTGCTCCAGCTGCTCGGGCGACAACGCCTTATTGGCCATCACCCCTTTTTCATCCGCCACCGCGTGGTAATTGACCACCACGGCCGCGCTCAGGCGCTTGACGCTGCCGCTGCCGCCACGCGTCACACGCACCGTCTTGTCCACCTCGTAATTGGTTACCAATTCGCGCTTGGCATTCGGACCCAGGCCGGTGGCACCTTGCTGCTGGCCAACTGCCGCCAACTGTGGACTGGCGCCGTTGATCGGTGCCGTGGAAGCTGCAGGCGGCTGGTTGCTGGTCGCACCCGGCACGCCAGATGGCTGCAGCGTACCGGTGGTGCCGCCATTTTCAATCACCTGCTGGCTGCGAATGGCGCTGGCGTCAGACGCCAGATTGGGGCGATGCTGCTCGGAGGTGGACTCCGTCTGGCTGAAATCAACTTCGGCCGACACCTGCGCCTTGACGTTATTGCGCCCCATCACCGGCTCCAGAATATCCAGAATACGGCGCGTGTACTGCTGCTCCAACATCTGCACATACTGCAGCTGCTGGGCATCAAAAGCCGAGTTATTGCCATCGGGCGAAGCCGACAACAGCTTGCCGGTATCGTCGAGCACGCTCACCGCCGAGCGCGCCAAATCCGGCACGCTCGACGCCACCAGATGCACGATGCCCGCCAACTGCGCACGGTCCAGCCCTTGGCCCGGATACAAGCTCACCAAAATCGACGCCGAAGGTTTTTGCTGCTCGCGAAAGAATCCATTTTGATTGGGCAGCGCCAAATGTACGCGGGCGCTTTGCACCGACGACAGCGCCTGGATCGAGCGCGTCAACTCGCCCTCCAGCCCGCGCTGAAAATTCAGCCGCTCTTGAAACTGCGTCATGCCAAACTTGCTCGACTCCATCAGCTCAAAGCCGGCCACCGAACCCTTGGGCAAGCCTTGCGAGGCCAGACGCAAGCGCACATCGTGCACCTTGTCGGCTGGAATCAGAATGGCGCCACCGCCATCGGCATGTTTGTACGGCACATTCATCTGTGACAACTGCGCCACGATGGCACCGCCATCCTTATCGCTGAGGTTGGCAAACAGTACTTTGTAGTCAGGCTTGGCGCTAATAAACACAACCGCCAAGGCCGCAACCACCAACAAAGCCAGACCAGCGCCGAGGCGCATACGCTGCACTCGGTCGAGGGCAGTCGCCCGCTGCAGCAACGAAGGGCTGGCGGGGGGACTCAAAGGAACTTCTACAACTGCTGACATCTTGTTTTCCAGTAGGGCGGGCCTCGGCAAAGGTTTTTGTACCGTGCTCGATTATTCGGGCGGAAAGCCGTGCACGTTCGGCAGATAAAGCGCGCATTTGGCCATCAATTCGCACCGATGCAAAAGTGGGGTCTCACTACGATTCACGCATCTTCCCAAGCTCTCTGGACACTGCCATGGACCTGCGCATTTCAAGCCCCACCACGACTCCCCTCGCCGGCATCGGCCAAGCGCGCCGCATCGCCACACCGCCGATTGACAACAACGGCCCCGGCTTCGCCACCGCCCTCAAAGGCGCGCTGCAATCGGTCAGTGCAGCACAAAACCACTCCACCAGCCTGCAGCGTGAAGTGCAAATGGAAAATCCGGCCGTCAGTCTGGAAGAAACCATGGTCGCCATCCAGAAAGCCCAGGTCGGCTTTCAGGCGGCCCTGCATGTACGCAACCGCATGGTGCAAGCCTACACCGACATCATGAACATGCAGGTCTAAGCGCGCCGCGCCATCCACAGGGCATGCTGGCACAGCGCCACGCCGCACGCCACCAACCTATTGCTCCTATTTTAGGAGCTAAAAGCGCTTATTTTATAACGACTCTCAGCTGTTTTAGCCCCAAATACCTGTTGCAGATACCCCAAGAGCCCACGCACGCACAAACAGCCAGCCAGCCCAGCCAGACAAAAAAAGCCGACCCATCAGAGGTCGGCTTTTTTGTATGCAAGAGCACACTCAATGCACCATTTGCGGATTGCCGTCGAACATGTGCTCTACCTGCATCAGCCAGGGCTCGGCCAGGCAGCGGATCTGGGCGTCGTTGCGCAAGATGCGCTGCATGATGACGGTCTTTTCTTTGCGCTGTTCAGGCAACAACTCATACTCTTGTGATTTAAAGCGCAGTTGCTCAATCAGCACCGCGCAGGCGCCTTCGTAGCGCACCACTTCATCCCAATTTTTGGACTGCGCCGCTTCCAGCATCTTGAGGCTGCTGTTTTCAATGGCTTTGTAATAGTCAATCAGCATGGTGGACATGGCTTAACCCTCCTGCTTGCTGGGTTGGGCAGCATCGCGGGGATCTGCATTTGAGAGAACACCATTTTTTTTCATTTCATTCCAGCCTTGCGCTATGGGCTCAAAAATCTGCTGCACCTCTAGCAGCATTTCTGGATCGTTACGGGCATTGGCCGATATCAGACGGCGCAAAGAATAGTCATACAGCGCCCCTAAGTTTTGCGCTATTTCACCGCCATCCTCGCGGTCCAGGGCCGTGGTCAAACCCTCATCAATGATGCGAATGGCTTTGTCAATAGCGTTGCACTTGCCCAGCACATCACCACGCGCCATAGCGCCGCGTGCCAGGGCCACAGAGCTCAGCACACCGTCATACAGCAGACTGACCAGCTGGTGCTGGTCGATGGTGTGCATACTGGTTTCGACACTGATCCGCTGGTAAGCGGACGCTGCGCGGGGGTTAAAGGCGTTAAACATGCTGCTATCTCTCAAGTTACTGCTTCAATTTATCGGCCATTGCCACCAAAACTGAAGCTTTGATCAACCGTTTGATTTATTCCAAGTGGTAACTTGTTGAGACACGTAAGCATTGAGCGCATTCAGCGAGCTCATCTGCGTGTCCAGCGCGCTGTAGCGCGCTGTAATGCGTTTCTCAAAATTACTCGCCTTGATATTCACGCTCGCCTGGTCTTGTTCATTGCGTTTGAGGCTGGCCTGCAACACAGTGTCTTTAGAGCTGAAAAAACCGCCGGTAGCAAGCATTCCCGCAGCCAAAGTCTTCAACTTCACTGCCAAGCCGTTGGTAGCCACATTGCTATCGCCTCGGAAGAATTTTTTGACTTCTTCGGGGTTGTCACTCAACGCCTTATTCAGCTTGGCTGTATCTACCGTCAACTCCCCACCCAAAGCTGCTGTGGCCATCGGGTCTGAGCTGGTTTTTTGCACAATGCCAATATCTGCCAAGCGCTGATACACCGTAGAACCCGGACTGACCGCCTGCATGGCCGAGCGCAGCGCACTTTGCAGTCCCAGCGCCGTCGAGTCACCCTGAAACAAACCCACTGTTTTACTAGCTTTGTCGTACTTGGTGCCCTCGTTCAACGTTTTGTTGACTTCGTTATAGGCTTTGACAAAAGCCTCAACATTGGCCTGAATGGCCGAAGTGTCCTTGGCCACTGAAATGGTGATGGGCTTACCAGAATCAGTCAGCTTTTCGGCTTTGAAAGTCACACCAGCCACCGTGGCTGCAAAAGTATTGGTGGCCGACTCCACAGCAATGCCATTCACCGTGGCTTTGGCATTGGCGGCGATTTGGGTGGCAGCGGGCGTGATTTCAGCACTGGTCAAGCGCGACAAGGCACCAAGCGCACCATCCGCAGTGGTCAGTTGGAAACCCGACTCCAAGCCGGTTTCCTTGCTGCGCAGCAACAAACGCTGGCCACCGGCATCGGTCAAAAGGGTGGCGGTGACGCCGGCATTGGAGCCATTGATTTTGCTGGCGATATCGGCCACGGTGTCAGACGCTGATACCGTAATGTCTATCGCTGTAGTGCTCGCATTGCGTACGAAAGTTCCGGTAGCACCTGGTGTCGTGGCACCCCAACTGCCCAACTCAATCTTGAGCGTGCCGGCTCCCACAGCTCCAGTGATGGAACCAGAAGCCGTGGATTGTGACTTGGCCAAGGCTTGCACTTCGACATTGAAACTGGTGGCCTGTGTACCGCCCGTAGCGGTGGCGCTGACAAAGGCGCTGTCGGATGAAGTAGTGGCAACGTTGTTCCAGCCGGTCACACTGGTCAGCTTGCTGGCCGCATCAGACAGGGTGGAAACCAGCGACTTGATCTGCCCAAAGGCCGAAATTTTAGTAGTGGTTGTGGCCGCTTGCAGCTTGAGCGTGTCCAGCGGACGCTTCTCCAGCGCCACCAACTGCGAAATGATGCTTTTGACGTCTAAGCCGCCGGTGCCAATACCTGGTGATGAAAGCGTTGCCATACAAACCTCCTGAACAATTGCAACAGAAATTATGGCGCAGGCGGCAAGCCTTGAACCATGGTAAATGCCCCTCTAAGCCTGCCAATTCACGCGCTACCCACACCTATGGGGCAACGCCAAAAGACAAAAAGGCGGCAGCACTTTCATGCTACCGCCTTGGGCAGAGACAAGCGAAGGTGATGAAAACACCCTCACTTGCTCAGTGCTGCTATCAGCGCAGCAAAGCCAGCACACCCTGTGGCAACTGGTTAGCCTGCGCCACCATGGCGGTACCGGCCTGCTGCAGAATCTGCGCGCGCGACAGAGCGGCGGTTTCTTTCGCAAAGTCGGTGTCTTGAATCCGCGAGCGCGAAGCCGACAGATTATCGGAGGTCACGCTCAGGTTAGAGATAGCCGTGTCAAAGCGCGATTGCAGGGCGCCGAGCTTGGCGCGCTCGCCGTTGATCAGCGCAATACCCGCATCGACAGTCTTGATTGCCTTCGTGGCATTACTGAAGCTGGTGATGTCCAGGGCAGACACTTTGTTCAGCGTTGAACTACCAGCAGCCCCTAAAGCAGAACTGGCAGCACCGGTGAACGAGAACGCCTTGTCCGAATCAAGCGTGATGTAGCCGCTGACGGTGGAGCTGTCACCTGCTGTAGTAGCACTCAAACTAATAACGGCACCCGCAGTAACACCTGCGGAATCTAGCTTCTGCACTGTCATAGCACCTGCATTAGCAACGCCTGTAGCCGCGCCCACGTTGATGTTAGAGCCAGACTCATTGGTCAGAAGAACGGACAGACCATCATCGCTCAACGAAGCGCTTACACCTGTTTTGGCAGATTTTTCATTGATGGCAGTGACTGCAGTGGCTAAACGATCTGGACCCGTACCACCGGGCACGGTAAACGACATGGTTTCCAAGGCGGTGGAGGCGTTCTCGCTCGCGATGGTCATCGAGAAAG
>NZ_JHYS01000025.1 GCF_000688255.1 Simplicispira psychrophila DSM 11588
TCAACCCCATCGCCATGGAAGAAGGCCTGCGTTTTGCTATCCGCGAAGGTGGCCGCACTGTCGGCGCCGGTGTGGTTGCCAAAATCATCGCGTAATCGCGTCCTGAGTCGTACAAGGTAATTGCCATGTCCAAGCAAAAAATCCGCATCCGCCTCAAGGCTTTCGATTACAAGTTGATCGACCAGTCTGCTGCTGAAATTGTTGATACTGCCAAGCGCACCGGTGCCATCGTCAAGGGTCCTGTGCCATTGCCGACGCGCATGAAGCGTTTTGACATCCTGCGCTCGCCGCACGTCAACAAGACCAGTCGCGACCAGTTGGAAATCCGCACGCACCAGCGTCTGATGGACATCGTTGATCCCACCGACAAAACCGTGGATGCACTGATGAAGCTCGACCTGCCAGCCGGCGTGGACGTCGAAATCAAGCTGCAGTAATCATTGCTTGCGGCCTCGGCCGCTAGTTGCAAAAAAGCGCGAACTTGCTTGTAAAAGCAAGTTCGCGTTATAATTTGCGGCTTCGCCTTTTTGTATTTGCAAAATGGACGAAGTTTTATCAACCGTCTTTCATGCGCGTCAAGCGCAACACCCTGGCCAATTGCAGTCGGAGTGGTGAGAGTTTTGGAGAAACAAATGAGTCTGAGCAACTCCATGGGGTTGCTGGGTCGCAAGGTGGGCATGATGCGTCTGTTCACTGATGACGGGGATGCAGTTCCTGTCACAGTGGTGGATGTTTCTAACAACCGCGTAACCCAGGTCAAAACCCAAGAGAACGATGGCTATGTGGCCTTGCAGGTCACATTTGGTGCCCGCCGGGCATCGCGCGTGACCAAGCCTGCGGCTGGTCACTTGGCCAAAGCTGGCGTTGAAGCTGGCGAAATCACCCAAGAATTCCGCGTGACTGCTGACGTTGCTGGCAAGTATGCCGCTGGCGCTACGGTACCCGCGGCGGACTTGTTCACCGTGGGCCAAAAGGTCGACGTGCAAGGTACTTCGATTGGTAAAGGCTTTGCCGGCACCATCAAGCGCCACAACATGAAGTCGCAGCGCGCGTCGCACGGTAACAGCCGTTCGCACAACGTGCCCGGTTCCATCGGTATGGCGCAAGATCCAGGCCGTGTGTTTCCTGGTAAGCGCATGACGGGTCACATGGGTGTTGACACCGTGACCACGCAAAACCTCGACGTGGTTCGCATTGACGAAGCACGCCAACTGCTCTTGATCAAGGGCGCTGTTCCGGGCTCCAAGGGTGGCTTCGTGACGGTGCGTCCTGCCATCAAGGCAAACGCATCTAAAGGAGCGAACTAATGCAGCTCGAACTCCTGAATGACCAAGGCCAGGCTGCGTCCAAATTCGACGCACCCGAGACCGTGTTTGGTCGTGAATACAATGAAGATCTGGTCCACCAGATCGTAGTTGCTTACCGCGCCAACGGCCGTCAGGGCACCCGTGCCCAGAAGGATCGCGAGCAGGTTCGCCACTCGACGAAGAAGCCTTTCAAGCAAAAAGGCACCGGCCGCGCACGCGCCGGTATGACGTCCTCGCCTCTGTGGCGCGGCGGCGGTCGTATTTTCCCAAATATGCCCGACGAAAATTTCACCCAGAAGATCAACAAGAAGATGTACCGCGCTGGTATGGCTTCGATCTTCTCGCAGTTGGCCCGCGAAGGCCGTCTGGCTGTGGTGGATTCACTCACGCTCGATTCGCCCAAGACCAAGGTCCTGGCCGACAAGTTCAAGGCCATGAATCTGCAATCCGTCATGGTGATTGCCGAAGAAGTGGACGAAAACCTGTATCTGGCATCACGCAATCTGGTGAACGTGCTCGTCGTTGAGCCGCGTTATGCCGATCCGGTGTCGCTGGTGCATTACAAGAAGGTCATCGTCACTAAGGGCGCGATCGACAAACTCCAGGAGATGTTCGCATGAATAGCCCCAAGTTTGACGAAGGTCGTCTGATGCAAGTGCTGGTTGCTCCCATCGTGTCCGAAAAGGCCACCATGGTTGCTGAAAAGTCCAACGCTGTGACATTCAAGGTGCTGCAGACCGCTACCAAAACCGAAATCAAGGCCGCTGTGGAATTGATGTTCAAGGTTGAGGTCAAAGGCGTTTCTGTGGTGAACACCAAAGGCAAAACCAAGCGTTTTGGCAAAACCATGGGCCGTCGCGATAATATTCGCAAGGCCTATGTGACGCTTAAGCCGGGTCAGGAGCTGAACCTGACCGGGGAGGCTGCTTAATCATGGCTGTCATTAAAATGAAACCGACTTCACCCGGCCAACGTGCCGTGGTGAAGGTGTCCCGTGATCACCTGTACAAGGGTGACGGTTACGCGCCGCTGCTGGAGCCTCAGTTCCAGAAGGCTGGCCGTAACAACAACGGTCGCATCACGACACGTCATCGCGGCGGTGGCCACAAGCACCACTATCGTTTGGTGGACTTCAAGCGCAACAAGGACGGCATCGCCGCCAAGGTTGAGCGTATTGAGTACGACCCGAACCGTACGGCCCACATCGCTCTGGTGTGCTATGCCGACGGCGAACGCCGCTACATCATTGCGCCGCGTGGTCTGGAAGTGGGCAGTACGCTCATGTCCGGCTCTGAAGCCCCGATCCGCGCTGGTAATACGTTGCCTATCCGCAACATCCCCGTGGGTTCGACCATTCACTGCATCGAGCTCAAGCCCGGTGCTGGTGCACAGATCGCCCGTTCGGCTGGTGCTTCGGCAACGCTGCTGGCCCGCGAGACCATGTATGCCCAAGTGCGTATGCGCTCGGGTGAAGTGCGCCGCATTCACATCGAATGCCGCGCCACGATTGGTGAAGTTGCCAACGAAGAACACAGCCTGCGCCAACTCGGCAAGGCCGGTGTGAAGCGCTGGATGGGTATCCGTCCGACGGTGCGTGGCGTGGCCATGAACCCGGTCGATCACCCACACGGTGGTGGCGAAGGCCGCACCGGCGAAGGCCGCCATGCAGTCGATCCATGGGGCAACCTGACCAAGGGTTATCGCACCCGCAACAACAAGCGCACGCAGGGCATGATTGTCTCGCGTCGCAAGAAATAAGGGATAGCAAATGACTCGCTCTCTCAAAAAGGGTCCGTTTGTTGACCATCATTTGTTGGCCAAGGTTGAAAAAGCCGTCGCCACCAAAGACAAAAAACCAGTAAAGACTTGGTCGCGTCGCTCCATGGTTCTGCCCGATTTCATCGGCCTGACCATCGCCGTACACAACGGCAAACAGCACGTGCCGGTCTACGTTACCGATCAGATGGTGGGCCACAAGCTGGGCGAATTCGCCTTGACGCGCACCTTCAAGGGTCACCCCGCTGACAAAAAAGTCAAGAAATAAGGAACGACATGTCTGAAACACGTGCAGTCCTCCGGGGCGTCCGTCTGTCGGTCGATAAAGGCCGTCTGGTCGCTGACCTGATCCGCGGCAAGAAGGTTGACCAGGCTCTGAACATTTTGGCGTTTACGCAGAAAAAAGCTGCGGGTATCGTCAAGAAGGTTCTGGAGTCGGCCATTGCCAACGCCGAACACAACGATGGCGCCGATATCGATGAATTGAAGGTGAAAACCATCTACATCGAGCAAGGTACCACGCTCAAGCGCTTCACCGCGCGCGCCAAAGGCCGCGGCAACCGCATCAGCAAACCCACGTGCCATGTGTACGTGACGGTTGGTAACTGAGGCCAAGGAAGACTATGGGACAAAAAATCCATCCTACCGGCTTTCGCTTGTCGATCAGCCGCAATTGGGCCAGTCGTTGGTACGCTAGCAACCGTGATTTCGCTGGCATGCTGGCCGAAGACATCAAGGTGCGCGAGTACCTCAAGGCCAAGCTCAAGAATGCTGCGGTTTCGCGCATCCTGATCGAGCGTCCTGCCAAAAATGCCCGCATCACCATTTACTCGGCACGTCCGGGCGTGGTGATCGGCAAGAAGGGTGAAGATATCGAGAACCTCAAGAAGGAACTCGCAATTCGCCTGGGCGTGCCAGTCGCAGTGAACATCGAAGAAGTGCGCAAGCCTGAAATCGATGCCAAGCTGATCGCCGACTCCATCACGCAGCAGCTGGAAAAGCGGATCATGTTCCGCCGCGCCATGAAGCGTGCGATGCAGAACGCCATGCGTCTGGGTGCCCTGGGCATCAAGATCATGTCGTCCGGCCGTCTGAATGGTATTGAAATCGCTCGTTGCGAGTGGTACCGCGAAGGTCGCGTGCCACTTCACACACTGCGCGCCGACATCGACTACGGCACCTCGGAAGCCCACACTACCTACGGCGTCATTGGCGTCAAGGTCTGGGTCTACAAGGGTGACACGTTGGGCCGCAACGATCTGCCTGCAGTGGAAACACCGCGCCCAGACGACGAGCGCCGCCCCCGTGGTCCACGCCGTGATGGTCGTGATGGCCGCCCTGGTGGTGACCGCGACCGTGGCGCCGGTGCTGGCCGTGGCGGCCCGCGCCGCCCCGTGGGTGCCAATGTGGCGCCTGCCGATGGCAGCGACAAGCCTGCCGGTGCCGGTGGCGCCGACGCAACCGCCGTTAAGCGCGTACATAAAGTAGACGCGCCCGCTACAGCAGCGGACGGAAAAGGAGAATAAACAATGCTGCAACCTGCTCGCCGCAAGTTCCGCAAGGAACAAAAAGGCCGCAACACTGGCATCGCTACCCGGGGCAACTCGGTGGCGTTCGGTGATTTCGGTCTGAAGTGCACTGACCGTGGCCGTCTGACGGCCCGTCAGTTGGAGGCTGCACGTCGTGCAATCTCCCGCCACGTCAAGCGTGGTGGTCGTATCTGGATCCGCGTATTCCCGGACAAGCCTATCTCTACCAAGCCCGCAGAAGTGCGGATGGGTAACGGTAAAGGTAACCCCGAGTACTACGTGGCTGAAATCCAGCCCGGCAAGATCGTCTTCGAGATCGTCGGCGTGCCCGAAGAACTCGCCCGCGAAGCCTTCCGTCTGGCCGCTGCCAAGCTCCCCCTGCGCACCACGTTCGTGTCGCGTATGGTGGGCCAGTAACTTCAGGAGAAACTGATATGAACACTGCTGAATTGCGCCAAAAAGACGCCGCTGGCATCAAGGACGAAATCAAAGCCCTGCAAAAGGCCCACTTCGGTCTGCGCATGCAAAAGGCTACGCAACAACTGGGCAACACTGGCACGCTGCGTACCACGCGCCGTGACATCGCCCGCGCCAAAACCATCCTTGCTGAAAAGCAAGCCGCCAAGTAAGGAGCACACATGACGGAAGCTAAAAAATCCCTCAAGCGCACCTTGGTTGGCAAGGTGGTCAGCGACAAGCGTAACAAGACCGTGACCGTGCTGATCGAGCGCCGTGTGAAGCATGAGCTCTACGGCAAGATCGTCGGCAAGTCGAGCAAGTTCCACGCGCACGACGAGACCAATCAGTTCCACACGGGCGATGTGATCGAGATCACCGAAAGCCGTCCGCTGTCGAAGACCAAGAACTGGGTCGCTACGCGCCTGGTGACAAAGGCCTCGCTGGTCTAAGCCTTCCCGGCTTCTGGGCTGCACAGCCCCTTGAAACGACCCACAATGTGGGTCGTTTTTCTTTTTGGCGCTGCTTTTTTGAAAGCCGTCGGTTTGCTGCCCCCACCCGTTATCTGGAGATTCTCATGATCAAAATTGGCGACACCCTTCCTGCAACCATCTTGATGGAATATGTCGAAGTGCAAGGCAACGGCTGCAGCCTCGGCCCCAACCCCGTCCACGTGGCGCAGGCTACTGCGGGCAAGACGATTGCGCTGTTGGCTGTGCCGGGCGCTTTTACGCCCACCTGTTCAGCACAGCACCTGCCCGGATTCTTGGAAAAAGCTGCTGAGATCAAGGCTGCCGGTGCAGATGAAATCTGGTGTGTGGCGGTGAATGATGCTTTTGTCATGGGCGCTTGGGCGCGCGAGCAAAAAACCGATGGCAAAGTGCGTATGTTGGCCGACGGCGATGCTGCGTTTGCCAAAGCCACGGGTCTGACGTTGGACTTGAATGGCAAGGGCCTGGGGCTGCGCAGCAACCGCTACTCGATGCTGGTGAAAGATGGCAAAGTGGTGCAGCTCAACATTGAAGCCCCCGGAAAATTCGACGTCAGCGACGCGTCCACTTTGCTTGCTCAGATGACCGCTGGCACCTGAGGTTTTTCAAGTAGATGCACTATCAAAAAGTGAGCTATTGGCGCTTTTAGAGCAAGCGCTAGAGGCCTAAACGACTTGAAATTCTACAAAATTTCCACTTTGAGGTAGTGCGAGCCGGGTAAGGGGTTGTGATAGTACGGCGGAATCTCGACAAAGCCCAGATCGGTATAGAGGGCGCGCGCGGCCTCCATGTCGTCCAGGGTGTCGAGCAGCACGCAGGCGTAGCCAATCTGACGCGCTGCGTCGAGCGTGGCATCGGCCAGTTCGCGGCCGATGCCAAAGCCGCGAAACGCTTTGCGCACATACAGGCGTTTCATTTCTCCGGCATTCGGGTAGTCGCAACTGTCCAGCGGGCGCAGGGCGCAGCAACCAGCTAAGGCGCCTCCCACCCAGGCCAGCAGCAATTGACCGCGGGATGGGCCATATTCGCCCGGCAGGTGCGCTAGCTCGGCATCAAACCCTTGGAAGCACAGGTCAACGTTTAGACTCGCGGCATATTCTCGAAAAAGTGTGCGTGCAGCAGCGAGTTCTTCGGGAGCGCAGGGGGTTGTCAGGGTAACGGATGGGGTGTCCACGGTACTCACGGCTCAACATCAGAAAGCGCAGTGTAGCGGTGCGGCGTTGCCATGCTCGCAAAGACTGCGGCTTGGAAGACTGAAGTCAGGTCTGCGCGAGCAATTTTTCGATCAGCAGGTGCAGTTCATTGACATTCGGCGGGCCGACGTAGCTTTTGACGATGTCCCCCTGTTTATTGACGATGTAGGTGGTGGGCGTCAGGCGGACGTCGCCCCAGGACTTGGCTACGGCGCCGGTGTTGTCAATGGCAATCTTGAAAGGCAGTTTGCGCGTTTCGACAAAATTGACGACATAGCTAGGGGGGTCATAGCTCATGGCCACCGCCAGCGTGTCAAACCCCTGTGCATGGTACTTTTGATGTGTCGCCACGATGTCTGGCATTTCTGCCACACAGGTGGTGCAGCTGGTAGCCCAAAAATTTACCAGTGTCACTTTACCGCGCAAATTTGCGGTAGTAAGGCGCGTGCCATCGAGCAGCACAAAAGTCGATTCAGGAGCCGGTGAGGTGCCGGTGCCCCAGGCCACCCAGGCGCCTATGCCAGCGACAGACGCCAGAACCAGCGCTATCACACCATGTTTGATCCGCATAAATCTATCCGAATAATGTTGCAGCCCATGATTGTGCGGCAGTTGCACCAGCGCTGCTGCCTGCCAAGTGCCAAAAGCAGCTCTTGGCGCATGGATTGGGAGTGTGTTGGTTTTCAATAGTTCGCTCGCCGCTTCGATACCGGCGCACGGGTGGATGCCAGCCATGCTGGCATTGGCGCAGCGATAATGTGGGGCAAACTGCAACACCATGACTACACGCATCTTCATCATTGCCCATGCCCCATTGGCACACGCGTTGCGCGAATGCGCGCTGCATGTGTTTGCCGACAGTGCCGACAGCGTGCTGGCACTGGATGTCTTGCCCCAGGCCGCACCCGACGATACCTTGGTGCAGGCGCGCCAGTTGTTGGCGGATGCGCCCGATGTGCCGACACTGGTGCTCACCGACCTGTTTGGTGCCACGCCCTGCAACGTGGCGCAGCGCCTGATTGAAGGACGCCCTGCCAGCCTGGTAGCAGGACTGAATCTGCCCATGCTGCTGCGCGCCGTATGCTATCGCGCCGAGCCACTGGACGCACTGGTGCAGCGCGCCGTGGACGGCGGTAGCCAAGGCGTGATGCAGGTGCTGGTGAGCGCCGTATCCGCACAGACTCTCCACTGCCCTTGCCCATGATCAAAACCTCGACAACCATCATTAACAAGCTGGGGTTGCATGCCCGCGCCTCCGCCAAACTGAGCAAAATGGCCGGCAGTTTTCCGTGCGAAGTCTGGATGAGTCGTAATGGCCGGCGCATCAACGCCAAAAGCATCATGGGCGTGATGATGTTGGCCGCCGGCATGGGCTCTGAGGTCGAAATTGAAACCGGTGGTGCGCGAGAGCAGGAGGCGATAGACGCTTTACTGGCCCTGATTGCCGATAAATTCGGCGAAGGCGAGTGACGATGCGACGCGCTGTCATCGGGTGGTGGGATGGGGACAGGAGCGGGTTATGACATTTTCCATTTCCGGTTTGGCGGTATCCCGTGGCATTGCCATTGGACGCGCCGTGCTGGTGGGCTCGATCCGGATCGATGTAGCGCACTCTTTCATCGAACTCGACCAAATCGAGGCCGAGATAGACCGCGTGCGCCGTGGGCGCAATGCGGTGGTTGAAGAACTGCAGCGTTTGCAGGACGAACTGCCGCACGATGCGCCGCACGAGTTGGCGGCCTTGCTGGACGTGCACCTCATGCTGCTGCAGGACGAAGTTCTGACCACTGGCGTCAAGCACTGGATCACCGAGCGCATGTACAACGCCGAGTGGGCGCTTACTACGCAGCTAGAGGTTATTGGGCGCCAGTTTGACGAGATGGAAGATGAGTATCTGCGCGAGCGCAAGGCCGATCTGGAGCAGGTAGTCGAGCGCATTCTGCGCTACATGAAGGGTGTGATCAGTCCCGTGGCATCACCGCCGCGCAGCCCGGCGCGCAAGACGCAGCAGGACTTGCTGCTTGACGACACCATGGATGTGCCACTGGTGCTGGTGGCGCACGACCTGTCACCGGCGGACATGCTGCAGTTCAAGAAAAGCGTGTTTGCCGGTTTCGTTACCGATGTTGGTGGCAAGACGTCGCACACCGCCATCGTGGCGCGCAGTATGGATATTCCGGCGGTGGTGGGGGCAAGGGTATCAAGCCAACTGGTGCGCCAGGACGACTGGGTGATCGTCGATGGTGATGCCGGTGTGGTGATTGTCGATCCGTCGGCCATCATCTTGGCTGAATATGGCTATCGCCAGCGCCAGATCGAATTGGAGCGGGAGCGCCTGACGCGTTTGCGCCATACGCCTGCCATCACGCTGGACGGCCAACGCGTGGAACTGTTGGCCAATATCGAGCAACCGGCCGATGCCGCCGTGGCTGTGCGCGTGGGTGCGGTCGGCATCGGCCTGTTTCGCACCGAATTTCTGTTCATGGGCCGCCATGGCCGTCTGCCGGACGAAGAAGAGCAATACCTGGCCTACCGCGAGGCAGTGGAAGGCATGCAAGGACTGCCGGTCACCATCCGCACGGTGGATGTGGGTGCCGACAAGCCGCTGGATAAAAGCCACAAGGATACCCACCTGAGTCCCGCGCTGGGCCTGCGTGCCATCCGCTGGAGTCTCGACGATCCGGTCATGTTTCGGGTGCAGTTGCGTGCGGTGCTGCGCGCAGCGGTGCATGGCTCGGTGAATTTGCTGTTTCCGATGCTGGCCCACACCAGTGAAATTCGCCAGACACTGGCCCAGATTGAACTGGCGCGGGCCGAACTGCAGGAGCGTGGGCAGGTGTATGGCCCGGTTCGCCTAGGCGCCATGATTGAAGTGCCCGCGGCGGCGTTGATGGTGCGCACCTTTTTGCACTACTTTGATTTTCTTTCTATCGGCACCAACGACCTGATCCAGTACACGTTGGCCATTGACCGCGCTGACGAAGCGGTGTCGCACCTATACGACCCACTGCACCCGGCTGTGCTGCGTCTGGTGGCCGATGTAATTGCCGAGTGCCAGGCCCAGGGCAAAAGTGTCTCGGTGTGCGGAGAAACCGCTGGCGATGTGGACATGACGCGGCTGCTGCTGGGCTTGGGGCTGCGCAGCTTCTCCATGCACCCGGCGCAAATTCTGGCCGTCAAACAGGAAATCTTGCGCGCCGACACCCGCAAGCTGGCGCCCTGGGCCCGCAAGGTGTTGTTGTCCGACGATCCCGCAGCTTTTATGGCGCTGTAACGCTATGGATGAAAGAGCTTCAAACGCTTACTGCGTAAGCATTTGAAGCTCTTTTGACTTGAATTTTCAGGCGGGTGCTTACACCCCGGCTGCATGGGCCTGCTGGTCGGCGTGGTAGCTGGAGCGCACCATGGCGCCGACGGCAGCGTGAGAAAACCCCATTTTGTAGGCCGCTTCTTCAAACATCTTGAAGGTATCGGGGTGGACATAGCGGCGCACCGGCAGGTGGCTGGTAGAGGGCGCCAGATACTGGCCAATGGTCAGCATGCTGATGCCGTGCGCCCGCATGTCGCGCATCACTTGCAGGATTTCTTCATCGGTTTCGCCCAGACCGACCATGATGCCGCTCTTGGTCGGCACCTGTGGGTGCAGTTCCTTGAATTTTTTCAGTAGATTCAGTGAGAACTGGTAATCCGAACCGGGGCGCGCTTCCTTGTACAGACGTGGCGCGGTTTCCAGGTTGTGGTTCATCACATCGGGCGGCGCAGCTTTCAAAATCTCCAGCGCGCGGTCGTCGCGGCCACGAAAGTCGGGTGTCAGAATTTCAATCTGCGTCTGGGGCGACAGCGCACGGATTTGCTGTATGCATTCGACAAAATGGCCGCTGCCACCGTCGCGCAGATCGTCGCGATCGACGCTGGTGATGACGACATATTTCAGGCGAAGCCTGGCAATGGTCTTGGCCAGGTTCAGTGGCTCGTTGGCATCCAACGGATCGGGCCGGCCGTGGCCGACGTCGCAAAATGGGCAACGGCGCGTGCATTTGTCGCCCATGATCATAAATGTGGCTGTGCCTTTGCCAAAGCATTCGCCGATGTTCGGGCAGCTGGCTTCTTCACATACCGTCACCAGTTTGTGCTCGCGCAGAATGTCCTTGATCTCGTAAAAGCGTGTACTGGCCGAGCCAGCTTTGACGCGAATCCACTCGGGTTTTTTGAGTACTTCGCCCTGCTCAACCTTGATAGGAATGCGCGACAGTTTGGAGGCTGCCTTGTGCTTGGCCAGCGGGTTGTAGTCTTGCGTGGATTGCGCTTCGCGCACGATGTCAGAGGAGCTCATGGCTTTGGACGGGATTAGGGTGCGAAACGGCGGATCAGCTGTTGAGCCAGGACTTTCGCAGCTTCTTCCCAAGTGGTGTGGATGCCGATTGTAGAAAGATCCACTGTCTGCAGACCGGCATAACCACAAGGATGGATGCGACCAAAGGGCGCCAAGTCCATCGCCACGTTCAAGGCGACGCCGTGGTAAGTGCAATGGCGACTGACCTTGACACCCAAAGCAGCCATCTTGCCCAGGCCGGTGAAGTCGGGTGTCAGTGGCGCTGCGCCGTGCTGCGGCCGTTGCTCTAGCTGGACGTGGCTGTGGGGGTCATCCAAGCGTACATAAATACCCGGGGCGCCGCTGACCCGGTGCCCGGTCACACCGTAATGCGCCAGGGTGCGGATCACCGCTTCTTCCATGCGATAAACGTATTCCTTGACGTAATAGCCGGCGCGCTGCAAGTTGACCAGCGGGTAGGCCACGACTTGGCCGGGGCCGTGGTAAGTGACCTGACCGCCCCGGTTGGTGGCCACCAAAGGGATGTCGCCCAAATGCAACAGGTGCTCGGCACGCCCGGCCAGTCCTTGGGTGAAGGTCGGCGGGTGCTCGCAAATCCAGAGTTCGTCAGCATCGTTGAGGGTGCGGTGGGCAGTGAATTCCTGCATTGCCACATACGTGGGCAGGTAGGGCGCGTGGCCCAAGAAGTGCGTTTGCATGGGCAGTCATGGGAAAAATGAGTCCCTATTGTGCGCAAACGGCGCTGCCGTGCTGCTAGATCACCATTTTGACCAGTGGGTGTGCCGTCAAAGCCCGGTACAAATCGTCGAGTTGCTCACGGTTGGTGGCAGTGATGGTGACGGTGACACCCAGGTATTTGCCGCCACTGCTGGGGCGCAGCTCAACCGTGGCAGCGTCAAAGGTGGGGTCAAAGCGCTGCGCCAGCGCCGTGATGGCCTCAGCAAAGCCGTCCACATGAGTGCCCATGACCTTGATGGGGAACAGTGAGGGGTATTCAATCAACGAGTTTTTGCGCTGATCGGCGCTCGCCGACGCACTGCCATCGGCGGCAGGAAGTGATTTACGGATCATCAATTGCTCATCATTTAATAGCTAACACCGCTTGTCAGCTATTGGTTTGAGGCTATTTTTGCCTAAATTCAGCCTGATTTTTCAGGCTGAAGTTCTAAAAAACCGTTGGTACTGCGCCACACTGCTGCGGCACATGCGGACGCTGGGCGTGCAACAGTACGCACAATGGCTAGCGCGCGCTGCGGGTTTTTACTTATAATCAGTGGCTTTGTGGCAGTTTAAATCTATGGCTTTGGGGGGTGCATGACAAAGACAGTCTTGCCAGCGACAGAAGTTGAGGACGAAGATTCCGACTTCAAGCCCCTTACGGCGCAGCAAGCGCAAGAGTGGCGTAAGCGCCATCCGGCATTCTCCGTATGGCGCTTGGTGGCCGCGCAGGCATTGGTGGGTGTGTTGGTGGCCTTGGTGGTCTGGCTGGTGTCAGGCAAATCCCACGTCGCCTTGTCTGCCGGTTATGGGGCGCTGTCGGTGGTTTTGCCATCCGCCTTGTTTGCACGCGGCATGGGCCGCATCAAAAATTCTGGCGGCGCAGTGCTGACGGGGTTCTTTGGCTGGGAAATGGCCAAAATTGCATTGACTGTCGCCATGTTGGCGGCAGCACCAAAGTTGATTGCCTCACTGAGCTGGCTGGCATTGCTGGCAGGCATGGTGGTGACAATGAAAACGTACTGGATTGCGCTGTGGGCGCGGCCCGGTGTCCGAAAAACCGATTGATATAGAGAAGAGTTGTCCGATGGCCGCAGAAGCGCACGCTCCGACTGCAAGTGAATATATCGTTCACCACCTGCAGCATCTTCAGAACATCAAGCAGAAATCCATCATCGATATGTCGGTGATTAACTACGACTCCGTCATCGTGAGCGTGTTGGTGGGTTTTGTGGGATTGTTCATTTTTTGGCTTGCTGCCCGCAAGGCGACATCCGGGGTGCCGGGTCGCTTCCAAGGTGCCGTCGAGATGATGGTGGAAATGGTGGACAACCAGGCCAAGGCGAACATCCACAACGCAGAAAGCCGCAAGTTCATTGCGCCGCTGGCGTTGACGGTGTTTGTCTGGATTTTTCTGATGAACGCCATGGATTTACTGCCTGTCGATTTGCTGCCGCTGCTGTGGCAGGGAGCCACCGGCGATAGCCATGCCTATCTGCGTATCGTGCCCACGGCCGACCTCTCCACCACGCTGGGTTTGTCGTGCGCTGTGCTGATCCTGTGCTTCTACTACAGCATCAAGATCAAGGGCATGGGCGGCTGGGCACACGAACTGGTGACCGCGCCGTTCGGCACCAGCAAAAATCCTGTCTTCGCCCTGATTCTGGGCGTGGTTAATCTGCTGATGCAGATCATTGAATACGTTGCCAAGACGGTATCGCACGGTATGCGACTGTTTGGCAATATGTACGCTGGTGAGTTGGTGTTCATGCTGATTGCCCTGATGGGTGGTGCTGCTGCCATGTCGCTCTCTGGTGCGTTGCTCCCTCTGGGGCACATCATTGCAGGCTCGATCTGGGCAATTTTTCATATTTTGATCATTACCCTGCAAGCCTTCATTTTCATGATGCTGACGCTGATTTATCTCGGCCAAGCGCATGAATCTCACTGACCATTCCCCCTTTTCTTTTTCAACTTTTCTTTTTTAATCAGGAGTCATCATGGAAAACATTCTCGGTCTCGTCGCTCTGGCTTGTGGTCTGATCGTTGGTCTGGGCGCTATTGGCGCCTCCATCGGCATTGCACTGATGGGCGGTAAATTTCTGGAGGCCTCGGCACGCCAGCCCGAACTCATCAACGAACTGCAAACCAAGATGTTCATCTTGGCTGGTCTGATCGACGCTGCGTTCCTGATCGGCGTGGCTATTGCTCTGCTGTTCGCCTTTGCAAATCCGTTTGCAGCCACCTTGCTTGCTAACCTGCCTAAGTAAGAACCGATCAACGCCCCAACTAGAAAGGTGTTGCCGTGAGTATTAACGCGACCCTGTTCGTTCAGGCCATCGTCTTCTTGATCCTGGTGCTGTTCACGATGAAATTTGTGTGGCCCCCGATCGCGAAGGCGCTGGATGAGCGAGCCCAGAAAATCGCCGATGGCCTCGCTGCTGCCGACCGTGCCAAGTCTGAATTGACCGCTGCCAACCAGCGCGTCGAGAAGGAACTGTCACAGACGCGCAACGAGACAGCTACGCGTCTTGCGGACGCCGATCGCCGTGCACAAGCCATCATTGAAGAAGCCAAAGCGCGCGCTACCGACGAAGGCAACAAGATCGTCGCTGCCGCCCGCGCTGAAGCTGATCAACAGGCCATTCAAGCCCGTGAGACCCTGCGCGAGCAGGTCGCTGCACTGGCAGTGAAGGGCGCTGAGCAGATTCTCCGCAAGGAAGTCAATGCCGGCGTCCACACGGACCTGCTCAATCGCCTCAAGACCGAGCTGTAAGGGACACACCATGGCCGAACTCGCCACCATTGCCCGCCCTTACGCCGAAGCCCTGTTCAAGGCTTGCTCCGGAAGTGCCGGAGTTGATCTGAACGGCGCCGTCGTCTGGGTGGACGAATTGGCGGCGATTGCCGCCAACCCCCAGCTGCGCCAATTGGCTGACAACCCCAAGGTGCTGCCAAGCCAAGTACTTGACGTCATCACGGCGGTCGCACGCTCCACACTGCCCGAGATGGCAAAGAACTTCCTGCGCACCGTGATTGATAACGGTCGCATGGAAGCTTTGCCTGAAATGGCGACGCAGTTCCGTGCCTTGGTGAATCGCACCAACGGCTCTTCGGATGCGGTGGTGTACAGCGCTTTTGCGATGGACAGTGCCGCCTTGGGCGAGCTTAGTGCAGCACTCGAAAAACGCTTTGGCCGCAAGCTCAATCTCACCGTGCAGCAAGACGACTCGCTCATCGGTGGCATTCGCGTAGTGGTGGGCGACGAGGTGCTCGATACCTCGGTCAAAGCTCGTCTGGAACAAATGAAAGCGGTCCTCACTGCGTAATACGCGGTTGGAGGTATCGGCTAACTAAAGAAAGAAGGAAAGAGTCATGCAACTCAATCCCGCAGAAATTTCTGAACTCATCAAGAGCCGCATCGAAGGGCTGACTGTCAGCAGCGATATCCGCAACCAAGGCACTGTGGTGTCTGTGTCTGACGGTATCGTGCGCGTTCATGGCTTGTCGGACGTGATGCAAGGCGAAATGTTGGAGTTCCCCGCTACGGCGGACGGTACACCTACCTATGGTTTGGCACTGAATCTGGAGCGCGACTCGGTCGGTGCCGTGATTTTGGGCGAATACGAGCACATCTCCGAAGGCAACACCGTCAAGTGCACGGGTCGCATTCTGGAAGTGCCCGTCGGCCCCGAGTTGATTGGCCGTGTGGTCAACGCGCTGGGTCAGCCTATCGATGGCAAAGGCCCGATCAACGCCAAGATGACGGATGTGATCGAAAAAGTGGCACCGGGCGTGATTGCCCGTAAATCGGTCGACCAACCCCTGCAAACGGGTGTGAAGTCGATTGACGCTATGGTGCCCGTCGGTCGTGGTCAGCGCGAGCTGATCATTGGTGACCGCCAGACCGGTAAAACGGCTGTGGCCATCGATGCCATCATTGCCCAAAAGGGCCAGGGCGTGACCTGCATCTATGTCGCCATCGGTCAGAAGGCTTCGTCGATCAAGAACGTGGTGCGCTCGCTGGAGCAAGCCGGCGCCATGGACTACACCATTGTGGTGGCGGCTTCGGCGTCTGAGTCGGCTGCGATGCAGTACGTCTCGGCCTACTCTGGCTGCACCATGGGCGAGTACTTCCGCGATCGCGGTGAAGACGCGCTGATTGTGTATGACGACCTGTCCAAGCAGGCTGTGGCTTACCGCCAAGTCTCCTTGCTGCTGCGCCGTCCACCAGGCCGCGAAGCCTACCCTGGCGACGTGTTCTATCTCCACAGCCGTCTGCTGGAGCGCGCTGCACGCGTGAACGAAAAATACGTTACCGATTTCACCAAAGGCGCAGTGACCGGCAAAACCGGTTCGTTGACGGCATTGCCGATCATTGAAACGCAAGCGGGTGACGTGTCGGCCTTCGTGCCTACTAACGTGATTTCGATCACCGACGGTCAGATTTTCTTGGAAACCAGCCTGTTCAACGCCGGTATCCGCCCCGCTATCAACGCCGGTATCTCGGTGTCGCGCGTCGGTGGTGCTGCCCAGACCAAGCTGATCAAGAGCCTGTCCGGTGGTATCCGTACCGACTTGGCCCAGTACCGTGAGTTGGCTGCGTTTGCGCAGTTTGCTTCCGACTTGGACGAAGCGACCCGTAAGCAACTCGAACGCGGTGCCCGCGTGACCGAATTGCTTAAGCAGGCGCAATACAGCCCGCTGCCTATCTCTTTGATGTCCTCGACGCTGTTTGCCGTAAACAAGGGCTTCTTGGACGATATCGACGTCAAGAAGGTTCTCGACTTCGAACACGGCTTGCACCAGTTCCTGAAAACCAGCTACGCGCCCCTGTTGGCCAAGTTGGAAAAGGACCGTGCCATGGACAAAGACGCAGAAGCCGAAATGACCGCTGCGGTAGCCGCGTTCAAGAAGTCGTTCGCTTAAACCGGACGAGGAGGCATCATGGCAGCAGGTAAGGAAATACGCGGCAAGATCCAATCGGTGGAAAACACCAAGAAGATCACCAAAGCCATGGAAATGGTGGCCGCATCCAAAATGCGCAAAGCGCAGGAACGGATGCGTGCAGCCCGCCCCTACAGCGAGAAGATCCGCAACATTGCGGCCCATCTGGGCCAGGCCAATCCCGAGTATGTGCACCCATTCATGCAAGTGAACGATGCCAAAGCGGCTGGCATGATCGTCATCACGACGGACAAGGGCCTGTGCGGCGGCATGAACACTAACGTGTTGCGTGTCGTCACCACCAAGTTGCGCGAACTGCAAACCGCTGGCATGTCTGTGGACGCTGTCGCCATTGGCAACAAGGGTCTGGGTTTTCTCAATCGCGTGGGTGCCCGTGTGGTGGCCCAGGCGACGGGATTGGGCGACACGCCGCATCTGGACAAGTTGGTCGGCCCCGTCAAGGTGCTGCTCGACGCTTATGCCGAAGGAAAGATCAGCGCGGTGTACCTCAGCTACACCAAGTTCATCAACACCATGAAGCAGGAATCGGTGCTGGAGCAGTTGCTGCCCTTGGCATCCGAGACCTTGCAGCCGGGTCAGAAAGCCAACAGCTGGGACTACATCTATGAGCCCGATGCACAAACCGTCATCGATGAGCTGCTGGTGCGCTACGTTGAATCGCTGATCTACCAATCGGTGGCAGAAAACATGGCGTCCGAGCAGTCGGCGCGCATGGTGGCCATGAAGGCCGCTACCGACAACGCCGGCAGCGTCATTGGCGAGTTGAAGCTGGTCTACAACAAGACGCGCCAAGCCGCGATTACGAAAGAACTTTCGGAAATCGTCTCTGGCGCCGCTGCTGTGTAAACAGCCCGACAAACATCTTTATTGGAGCGAGAAAAATGGCTCAAGAGAATTCCACGCTGGACGCGGCACGCGTTCAGGGCAAGATTGTTCAATGTATCGGCGCTGTGGTGGACGTAGAGTTCCCACGCGACAAGATGCCCAAGATTTACGACGCTCTGAAGCTCGAAGGTTCGGCTCTGACGTTGGAAGTGCAACAACAGCTTGGCGACGGCATCGTGCGCACCATTGCGCTCGGTACGTCCGACGGCCTGCGCCGCGGTCTGATGGTGACCAACTCTGGCAACCCCATCACCGTGCCCGTGGGCAAGGCGACGCTGGGTCGCATCATGGACGTGCTCGGCGCGCCGATTGACGAGCGTGGTCCCGTCAGCTCCGAGCTGTCCGCATCGATTCACCGCAAAGCCCCTGCGTACGACGAACTTTCGCCATCGCAAGAGCTGCTGGAAACCGGCATCAAGGTGATTGACTTGGTCTGCCCGTTCGCCAAGGGCGGTAAGGTCGGTCTGTTCGGTGGCGCCGGTGTGGGCAAGACCGTGAACATGATGGAGCTGATCAACAACATTGCTAAGGCCCACAGCGGTCTGTCGGTGTTTGCTGGCGTTGGCGAGCGTACCCGCGAAGGCAACGACTTCTATCACGAAATGGCCGATTCCGGCGTGGTGAACTTGGAAAAACTCGAAGAGTCCAAGGTCGCCATGGTCTATGGCCAGATGAATGAGCCACCAGGCAACCGTCTGCGCGTTGCGTTGACCGGCCTGACCATTGCCGAGTCGTTCCGCGACGAAGGCAAGGATGTGCTGTTCTTCGTGGACAACATCTACCGCTACACACTGGCCGGAACCGAAGTGTCCGCACTGCTGGGCCGTATGCCTTCCGCCGTGGGTTATCAGCCCACACTGGCCGAAGAAATGGGCCGCCTGCAAGAGCGCATTACGTCCACCAAGGTCGGTTCGATCACGTCCATCCAGGCCGTTTACGTGCCAGCGGACGACTTGACCGACCCCTCGCCTGCCACGACGTTTGCCCACTTGGACTCGACCGTGGTGTTGTCGCGTGACATCGCTTCGCTAGGTATCTACCCTGCGGTCGATCCACTCGACTCGACCAGCCGCCAGCTGTCGCCCGACGTGGTCGGCGAAGAGCACTACCAAGTGGCCCGCGCCGTGCAAGGCACGTTGCAGCGCTACAAGGAACTGCGCGACATTATTGCCATCTTGGGCATGGATGAATTGGCACCGGAAGATAAGCTGGCCGTGGCCCGTGCGCGCAAGATCCAGCGCTTCTTGTCGCAGCCGTTCCACGTGGCCGAAGTGTTTACTGGTTCGCCCGGCAAGTATGTGCCGCTGGCTGAAACCATCCGCGGCTTCAAAATGATTGCCAACGGCGAGTGCGACCACTTGCCTGAGCAGGCTTTCTACATGGTGGGAACCATCGACGAAGCTTTCGAGAAAGCCAAGAAGATGGCCTGATGGTCCAGTCACTGACCGGATTTTTCCGGTCGGTGTCTTGCAATCAAGCTGATCTTTTTTTTCCAGGAGCAATGATGAACACCATCCACGTTGATGTGGTCAGTGCCGAAGAGTCCATTTTCTCCGGCGAAGCGCGTTTTATCGCGCTGCCCGGGGAGGCTGGCGAACTGGGCGTATACCCACGTCACACGCCGCTGATCACGCGCATCAAGCCCGGCTCGGTGCGCATCGAAATGGCCGATGGCAGCGAAGAGTTTGTTTTCGTCGCCGGTGGCATTCTGGAAGTCCAGCCTGACTGCGTCACGGTGCTGTCCGATACGGCAGTGCGCGGCAAGGATCTGGATGACAAAAAGGCCAATGCCGCGAAGGCTGCAGCCGAAGAAGCGCTGAAGAATGCCAAGAGCGAGATCGATATCGCCCGCGCCCAGTCTGAGCTGACGGTGCTGGCCGCGCAACTTTCGGCGCTGCGCAAGTTTCGCCAGAAAAAATAAGCGCTGAACGGGATTCCGTACAACGCACAACAGCCGCCTTCGGGCGGTTTTTTCATGGTGCGAGAACAGATGTATCGGGTGCGGCGTGCGGATATGTGTCCACGCCGTTCGGTACAATTTCCCCTGTTAATAATGGATAAAAATGGCCACAAAATCTTATGGCGCTTGCGCTATAAGCTATTGAATAAATAGTTAATGGGCGGCAATGAACGGTGTGTCAGGCAATTCGTTGCGCCGTGGCTGGTCTGACGTTCTTGGCGGGCAAGGAAAGTGCTGTTCCAGTAGCGTGGATGCGTCTGCCAGCGCCTGCATCAATCCCTCTGCATAATGCCCGGTGCTCAGCGCAGCACTCAGCTTGCCAGTTAGCGCATCCCAGGTCTGCTGCGGCACATGGCACGCCAGCCCCCGGTCAGCGACGATCTCAAGCGCATGGTCGGCCAGCAGCAGGTAAATCAGCACGCCGTTGTTGTGTTCGGTGTCCCACACGCGCAGCTTACTGAACAGGGCCACTGCCCGCTCCCGTGCGCAGGCGCCGCGCCACACGTAGCTGACTGGCAGGCCCGCTTCGATGCAGATACGCACTTGTCCGGTGTGGCGGAACTCACTGGCTATAACCGCGTGCGTGAGTTGCTCGATCAGTGCCGGCGTACCCATTTGGCCCAGTTGTCCTTCGGCCCAGCGGTGGCGCAGAAGGCGTGCGCTTCGGTGTATCCAGTTCGCCATAGTCACCAACTCCCAGAGGCGCCGCCGCCACCAAAACTGCCGCCGCCACCAGAACTGAAGCCACCGCCACTGCCACCACCGCCAAAGCCGCCGCCACGCCCACCGCCCAAGCCGCCTCCACCGATGAAGGGGACACCGCCTTTGCTGTTGGACAGCAGTGTAAGCAGTAGCGCCACCACGCCAGCGCCGCTGGCCAGTAGCGCACTGGTGGTGAGCCAATAGGCCAGTGCACCCGTTCCCCCGCCCACCATGACGGCGCCGAGGCGAGAGCCAAAGAGGCGGCGCAGGACGGGGCCGATGAGCATCACGCCAAAGAACAAAAACACCGCCAAGCCACTCCAGTCCATGTCTTGGTTAGCGTGGTCAGTCCTGCGCGCTTGCGGTGCAGGCAGTGACTCTCCGGCAATGCGCACGCCAATCTGATCGAGCGCGGCGCCAATGCCGCCGGCATAGTCGCCAGTGCGAAAACGCGGCGCCATGGTGTCGTCAATGATGTGCGCCGCCGCCAGATCGGGAATAGCGCCTTCCAGGGCGCGTGCCACTTCAATGCGCATACGCCGGTCGTTTTTGGCCACCACCATCAGTAGCCCGTCGCCGACATCGCGCCGACCGACTTTCCAATCGCTGGCGACGCGATGCGCATAGGCAGCAATGTCTTCCGGTGCGGTGCTTGGCACCATCAGCACAACGATTTGCGAGCCAGATTTTTCTTCCAGGTCTTGCAGCCTGTGGTCTAGTGTCTGTAGCTCGCTGGCGCTCAGGGTATGCGTCTGGTCGATCACGCGTGCGCTCAGCGCCGGCACTGGCAACACCGCTTGCGCACTGACAGGCAGAGCTGTGTAAGCTATAAAAAATATAGCTAATAGCGCACGCCAGTAAAGCTTTAGAGGCATATTTGGCTTGATTTCAAGGTTTGGCCGGTGCAGCTGCTGGCGCTGAGAAGTCAACCGTCGGCGGGGTGGAAATTTGTGCCTCGTTTTGCACCGTGAAGGTGGGTTTGGGTGGGTAACTGAAGACCTTCGCCGTCAGATTGGTTGGGAAACTGCGCACCAGTACGTTGTAAGCCTGCACCGTGCCGATGTATTCATTGCGCGCCACAGTGATGCGATTTTCTGTACCTTCCAGTGTCACACGCAAATCGCGAAACGCCTGGTTGGCCTGGAGCTGTGGGTAGCGTTCGGACACCGCCATCAGGCGTGAGAGCGCTCCCGTCAGTTCGCCCTGTGCCTGCTGAAATTTGTTGAAAGCGTCGGGGTTGTTGATCAACTCCGGCGTGGCTTGGATCGAGGTGGCCTTTGCGCGGGCCTCAATCACCTGGACGAGCGTGCCTTGCTCGAAGGCAGCTTGGCCTTTGACCGTGGCCACAATGTTAGGCACCAGATCGGCCCGGCGTTGATACTGGTTAAGTACCTCGCTCCAGGCCGCCTTGGATTTTTCATCCAGGCGTTGGAAATCGTTGTAGCCGCAGCCTGTCAAAGCCAATACGGTCATGACGGTGAAGAAAAGAGCAAAGAAACGCTTCATGGTGGCAGGCGCCGGGCAGAAACAGGCGGAAATGCCATGGCCTCAAGCGCTGTCAAATTGTGCCGCAAACCACTCTGTGCGTTGTAGGACGAGGACGGTGTCTAGCTGATGGGGCAAATACAGCACCTTGTGAAGAGTGGCAGAAATAGGAAAGAGGAGCCTATCGGGTGCAAAATCAGGCGATGGATGACATCGTTCAACAAGCATTGATCAAGTGGCCGAATGTGCCGCATTGCTACGGCTGGCTGGGGCTGGATGCGCGCGGACGCTGGTACCTGCGTGATGACACAGCGCAAGCCCAGGGTCGGTTCCCCCAGAGCAAAGGGACGCTGTTGGAGCACACAAAGCTGATTGCCTTCATCGAGCGCAACTACGCAGCGGATGCTGAAGGGCAGTGGTTTTTTCAAAATGGGCCACAGCGCGTCTATGTCGAGCTGGAATGTACGCCCTGGATATGGCGTATCGAGCCAGATCTGAGTCTGCTTTCCCACACGGGGCGCGCAGCCACTGCGGGGGTGATGTGCCTGCTGGACGATGAAGGTCGGGTGTACCTGAGCAGTGATATCGGCCTGGGACTGGTGCATTCCCTGGATGTGGCACAGGTGGCGGACGCCATTGAGCACGGAGCGTGGGCGGTGCAAGCGGTGTGCGCCGACGATTTGCCGGCGCAATATGGGTTTGTGCGCAGTCCAGCCAGCCTTGACGCAGGCTCCCCAGAGTGAATTTCTGATCTGTGCAGACAAAAAAATCCGGCTTGAAAGCCGGATTTTTTGATGATGGATGCTTCTGTCGCAGTAGCTTATTTGGCGGCAGCCGCCATGTAATCGACCGCAGCGCGCAGATCCGCATCAGATGCCGTGGTGCCGCCGCGTGGTGGCATGGCGCCTTTTCCATTGGTGGCAATGGCATACATCGCATCCATGCCTTCTTTCATGCGGGGCGCCCAAGCGGCCTTATCACCAAACTTGGGGGCGCCGGCTACGCCTGCAGCATGGCAGACTTGACACGCCTGTTTGTACAAGGCTTCCCCGGCACCGCCTGCGGCTGGCGCGGCCGCGGCCACCTCGGTGGCTGCGGATGCTGCTGCCGGTGCTACAGCAGCAATGGGTTGTGCTGCGGGTTCGGCAGACGTCGCTGGAGTGGCAGCAGCAGCGTTGTTTGTGTCGGCGGGTGCGGCGGGAGCAGTGAATTTTGCGCCAGCAGCATTTGCCATATAGACTACCGCGCGGCCAATTTCGATTTCATTGAAAGCGCCGCCCCCTTGCGGTGCCATGGCTCCTTTGCCGGCAATGGCTGAGTGCAGCAAGGCATTGAATCCGGTTTTGATGCGGGGACCCCATGCGTCGGCATCGCCAAATTTGGGTGCACCAACTGCGCCGGTGGCGTGACATGCGGAGCATTGTGCTTTGAACACGTCTTCGCCCGACTGCAGTCCCCGATTGGCCTCGCGAATTTCGATTATGCCAATTTTTTGTATACGCTCTGCTACCGCCTTTGCGGGATTGGCTGCGCCACTACCGGGCTTGTTGCCTGAAGTCACGTAAGAAACCAGCGCAATGATCGCAAAGATAGGGATCAAAAAGGCCAAAAGAACTGCCGAAAGCAATTGTTTGGGATTTTTGATTGGGCCTGTATGTGTTTCTTCGGAGTGGTTTGCGTTCATGGCGTCCTCGAAAGTATCAGTCAGTGTATCGGGCTTGAAATTTGCCCCGAATTATATGGGTGCTGCTTACAGAAGGCACCATGCAGACTGACGCCAATCAAGTGGCGTGCCAGTATGCGTGCAATAATGAGCGGCTGTCTTCGCTGCACACTTCGAATGTGTGGCGTGGATACTGGATGTGAATGGCATGCAAGACTCAGGCGCATCCGGGCAAAAAATGTCAGTTCAATCATTGCGGCTGTAGCTCAGTGGATAGAGTATTGGCCTCCGAAGCCAAGGGTCGTGGGTTCGATCCCCGCCAGCCGCACCACATTTTTTGCGGGTTCTGCAAAGAACGGCAAAAAAGCTGTGCTAGAATTCGAGATTCTTCGGAAGAGTGCCCGAGTGGCTAAAGGGGGCAGACTGTAAATCTGTTGGCTTACGCCTACGCTGGTTCGAATCCAGCCTCTTCCACCAGTATTTAATGCATGTGCGGATTGTTCGAAAAGACCTTTGGGTCTTGCGTTGAGGTCAAAATATTTGACTGATGCGGGAGTAGTTCAATGGTAGAACCCTAGCCTTCCAAGCTAATGACGCGGGTTCGATTCCCGTCTCCCGCTCCATGTGTTGGGTTGCTGGTTTTAAGTTGAAAGTGGTTGTGTAAGCAGCCTCAAGTTGCCCATTTGGCTCAGTGGCAGAGCACTCCCTTGGTAAGGGAGAGGTCCCGGGTCCGATTCCCGGAATGGGCACCATAGTTTCAGGTGCGTCTACTTGAGATTGCGCCGAATCCTGTTGTGTTGTAGTGAATTTTTTTCGGAGTCGGAAAAATGGCAAAAGGAAAATTCGAGCGTAACAAGCCGCACGTCAACGTGGGCACGATTGGCCACGTGGACCATGGCAAGACGACGCTGACGGCA
>NZ_JHYS01000026.1 GCF_000688255.1 Simplicispira psychrophila DSM 11588
AAATATATGATATTCAAATATTCACCTCCTGGAGTGAAGAACGCTGCTTGAGACAAGGCCTTGCAAACCAAGAAACCCATTCCGGCCGACACAGATGCTAAATATCTGTCTGGCAAGATAAGTTTTCCGAAAGCGGCCATCTGCCTAAGACCATTGGCCGAGACCTGCTTGTCATGCAGTCCGCTGCCAAAATATTGGCGACCAGAGCTTGATCTTTCTGTTGCGCTGTTTCCAGCCATTTTCGAGACGTGGATTGGCTGACGCCCTCCCCGCTTCGCCCCAGTGAGTTGTTCCGATTGCTCTCGATAGCCATCATGACTCCCTATGGACAGACAGCTATTGGGAACCATCAATGGACGGTCATATGCAACACTCCGCTGACGATCGTGTGCCGAATTCTTCGATGGCGCGTTCACCGCATCCTGGCACGGATGATTACGAGAACCTGCCGCAATTTCCAGCCAGATTCCCCCTGCCTTTCCGCCGGACTATCCGGCGTCCGGAACTCCACCAGATTGTTCCTCTGGCCGAAACGACGATCTACGAAATGGAGCAGCGCGGCGAATTTCCACGTCGATTTAATCTCACCCCACGCTGCGTCGTATGGGACTTGGATGAGATCGATGCATGGATAGAAGCCCGCAAGCAGGCCTCTCGTTCTGGTGATATCGCCAAATCGGCTGGACCTGATGTCAGGCAGCGCAGGAGCCGGCCCGTGCGCAATGCAGGCAATCTGTAGTGACGCGGTCAGGCGACCAATAGTTGCAGTTCCTTCGCCGCCGCCATAGGCAACCGGCGGACTTCCTTGGCCAGATTGACCTCCAGCGCTGCCCGTGCGGTTTCCAGCATCTTCCGCTCAAGGGCGTAACCGCCCTTCTCTTCCAACCAGGTGAGCACTTCGGCCAGATGCCAGATCGAGGCACTGCCTTCGTGCACAGCGGCGGGAAAGCTGCCGGGATGGGCGAGCATCAACTTGCGCATGTTCTGGCGCGACACACCGACGATTTCTGCCACGTCGGTGAGGCCGACAAAATCTGGGGTCGCTTCGACCAGGCGTGCGGATGGGATGGCGCGCTTCACGTCGGCCAGCGCGCTGCGCACAGCCGCATCCGCGTTGTCCGCCTCGCGGATGAACTCCAGCGCCAGCCGCCCCGGCTGCCCGATGCCGATCAGGGCATCGTCGCAGCCCGCCTCGCCCAGGCTCTCCACCAGCGCATCCACGTCACGGTCATCGTCTACGAGCTGGTATTTCAGGGTGAAGGTGTATTCCATCGTGCTACTCCTCAGTGCTATCGCCAGCCTCATGTGCCTTGCGATGCGTGGTGCAGTTGTCCACGACGCGCCGCAAGGCGCGTGCGTGGTTACCAGGGTTCTTCGGCGTACTCCATATGCTGGTGATACAGAATTCGCCACAGCGGCATTCCTCATCGTTGTACGGACAATAAATCCGCCCCCAGGCATGGCTGCCACCGACTTCGATGCGCCAACCCTGCCTTTCGACGTGCTTGAGCGCGTCCTCTACCTCTTTCTTTGTGTGAGAGGGACGGGTCATCAGTAGTCTCCAGTATGGGGATGTCTCGATGGGTTGTCAAGTGACAACCCATCATCCATTTGAAACCGCCGCGCTCAACACCGGAATCGCCACGTTTTCCGGCATCAGCTTCGGCACATAGGTCTGGCCATCGACCCACGCATCAATGAGGTTGGCCCACTCCTGCAACATATGGCGCCGCTGCTCGGCGTATTCGGCCTTGTTGTAGACCGAGCGTGACGAGCGGCCATCCTCATGCGCCAGGCACTTTTCGATCCAGTCACCGTTGAAGCCGATCTCGTTCAACAGCGTCGAACCGGTACGGCGAAGGTCGTGCACCGTGAACGGCTCCAGCGGCAGGCCAGCCGCGCTCGCCCGCTCCGACACGATCTGTGTGACCCGGTTAAGCGTCGCCTTCGACATGCAGCGGTCCGAGTCGTAGCGAGACGGCAGGACGTACTTCGACCCCGCAGCGCAGGTGTGCAGCGCCACGAAGATATCCATCGCTTGGCGAGACAGATAGACAACATGCGGGTTGCGGCCTTTCATCCGCTGTTTCAGGATTGTCCAGGTCGCGCTCTCGAAATCGACCTCTGCCCAAGTCGCTTCGATCAATTCGCTCTTGCGAACCAGCGTCAGCAGGATCATGCGCAGCGCCAGCCGGATGGTCGGGTACGTGGCCACCGACTCCATCTGCCGGCACATCAGGCGAATTTCCATCGGGGACAGAGAACGATCCTTCGGCACGAAGGTCGCGATCGAAGCCGCGCCCACACCGTCGGCTGGGTTGTCCACCTTCTCCCCGTGCAGGATGGCAAAGGCAAAGACCTGCTTCACGATATCGCGGACATGGACGGCGGTCGCGGGTGCCCCGCGGGCCTTCACCTTGTTGCACAAGGCGCGCAGGTCGTCGGCGCTGATTTCTGTGAGCAGACGGTTCTTGAGTGCCGGCAGGATGTCGCGGTCAACGATGCTCTTGCGCATCGCACGGGTGCTGTCGGCCATACGGGCGTCTGCCAGCCAGCGACCGGTCATGTCGCCAAAGGTCTTGGCTGCGGTCAGGCGTCGCTTCTCCCGCTGTTTTTCGTGGGCCGGGGACTCGCCCCGGGCGACGGCCCGTTTGGCGTCCAGCAGCTTTTCCCGCGCCAAGGCGAGCGAAATGCCGGCTGGGCCGTACCGGCCCAGCGTGAGCGTTTCCCGGCGGCCGTTGAGACGGTAGTCGTAACGGAAAGCGATAGTGCCCGCCGTCGATACCGTCACGTACATGCCATCACGGTCAGAAGCCTTGTACGGCGCGGCTTTAGGCTTGAGGTTGCGCAGTGCGGTGTCAGTAAGCATCGAGGTTCTACTCCCTGGTTATGACGGTTTTTACCGTCAGGGGTCAGGAGACCTGAAGATGCCTTGGAACCCGCATGAAATCTAGCTTTTCATCGGGCTTTTTACCGTCCAGACCGAAAAAGTCTGGATAGTAAACAAGCGGGTCTGAATCCGGGCTCAGTTTTTACCGTCAGCTTTACCGCCAAACCATTCCGCTGGCCGGCGATAGCCACCGATAGCCTTCGCGGCATAAGTCATTTTAAATCAACAACTTACAGCGACTATTCGATAGCTGGCGATAGTCCCCGAAGGACCCGATTTCACTCCCACTCAATCGTCGCTGGCGGTTTGCTACTAACGTCATAGGTCACGCGGTTGATACCGCGCACTTCGTTGATGATCCGGCCTGAAACTTTTTTCAGCAGCGCATATGGCAGCTCGGCCCAGTCCGCAGTCATGAAGTCGCTGGTTTGCACGGCGCGCAGTGCTACGACGTATTCGTAGGTGCGGCCATCGCCCATCACTCCCACGCTTTTCACCGGCAAAAACACGGTGAAGGCTTGGCTGGTCAGCTCGTACCAGCTTTTGCCGCTGGCAGCGTCTTTGAAGTTGTGCAGCTCTTCGATAAAAATGGCGTCGGCGCGGCGCAGCAGGTCGGCGTATTCTTTTTTGACTTCACCCAAAATGCGCACGCCTAAACCGGGGCCGGGGAAGGGGTGGCGGTAAACCATCGCTGCTGGCAGGCCCAGCGCTACGCCGAGTTCGCGCACTTCGTCTTTGAACAGGTCGCGCAGCGGTTCCAACAGCTTCAAGCCCAATTGCTCAGGCAGGCCACCAACGTTGTGGTGGCTTTTGATGGTGACGGCTTTCTTGGCACCGGAGCCGCCGGATTCGATTACATCGGGGTAAATCGTGCCTTGCGCCAGCCATTTGGCGCCCTTGGCGCCGGCGCTGGTGAGCTTGGCAGCTTCTTGTTTGAAGACGGTGACAAATTCGCCACCGATGATTTTGCGTTTGGCTTCGGGGTCGGTCACACCGGCCAGCTTGCCCAAGAACAATTCGCTGGCATCGACGCGAATTACCTTCGCTTGCAGCTTGCCGACGAACATCTCCATCACCATGTCGCCTTCGTTCAAGCGCAGCAGGCCATGGTCAACAAACACGCAAGTCAGTTGGTCGCCAAGGGCGCGGTGGATCAGCGCGGCGGCAACCGACGAATCAACGCCACCTGACAGACCCAAAATAACTTCTTCGTCGCCCACTTGCTGGCGAATCAGCTCGACGGCTTCGGCGATGTGGTCGCGCATCACCCAGTCGGCCTGTGCGCCACAGATGCCCAAGACAAAGCGGTCCAAAATTGCTTGACCTTGTTGGGTATGCGTGACTTCGGGGTGGAATTGCACGGCATAAAAATGCCGGTTTTCGTCGGCCATGCCGGCAATCGGGCAGCTGTCGGTGCTGGCCATCAGCTTGAAGCCGGGTGGCAGATCAGTGACTTTATCGCCGTGGCTCATCCATACGTTCAACATGCCGTGGCCTTGCACGGTAGTGAAGTCGGCAATATCTTTCAGCAGTGCTGTGTGGCCATGCGCACGCACTGCCGCTGCGCCAAATTCGCGTTGGTGGCCGCTTTCCACCTTACCGCCCAACTGGTGTGCCATGGTTTGCATACCGTAGCAAATGCCTAGCACTGGCACACCCAACTCGAATACGGCTTGCGGTGCTTTGTCAGTGGCGGTGTCGTATACGCTGGCGTGGCTGCCAGAGAGGATGACGCCCTTGAGCGTGCCGTCGGCGGCGTAGGCGCGCACCCATTCGTCGGTCACGTCGCAGGGATGGACTTCGCAGTAGACATGGGCCTCGCGCACGCGCCGCGCAATCAGTTGCGTGACCTGGGAGCCGAAGTCGAGAATCAGGATTTTGGAGTGTTGCATGGCGAGAACAAAGGGGAAAACAAAAACAAAGGCCCGAATGCCGCGCTGCGTCGGTTCGGGCCTATGGAGAGTTACAAAGAAAAATCAGTCGGCGCGGTAGTTGGGCGCTTCTTTGGTGATTTGCACGTCGTGGACGTGGCTTTCGCGGATGCCGGCGGTCGTGATTTCGACGAATTCAGCCTTCTGGTTCATCTCTTGGATGGTGGAACAGCCGCAGTAGCCCATCGCCGCGCGCACGCCGCCGGCCATTTGGAAGACGATGGAAACCATCGAGCCTTTGTAGGGCACGCGGCCTTCAATGCCTTCGGGTACCAGTTTGTCAGCGTTGGGGTTACCGGTGGTGGCTTCTTGAAAGTAGCGGTCGGCACTGCCTTGCTGCATCGCGCCAATCGAGCCCATGCCACGGTAGCTTTTGTAGCTGCGGCCTTGGTACAGGATGACTTCGCCCGGGGCTTCTTCAGTGCCGGCAAACATACCGCCCATCATGATGGTCGATGCGCCCGCCGCCAATGCCTTGGCAATGTCGCCGCTAAAGCGGATGCCGCCGTCGGCAATCAACGGCACGCCGGTGCCTTGCAAGGCGGTGGCGACGCTGTCAATCGCCATGATTTGCGGCACACCGACACCGGCGACGATGCGCGTGGTGCAAATGGAGCCGGGGCCAATGCCGACCTTGACCGCATCAGCGCCGGCTTCAACCAGCGCCAGTGCGGCGGCACCGGTGGCAATGTTGCCGCCAACGACGTCGATTTGCGGGTAGTTTTGCTTGACCCAGCGCACGCGCTCGATCACACCGTGGCTGTGGCCGTGGGCGGTATCGACCACGATGGCATCGACGCCGGCTTTGACCAGCAATTCAACACGCTCTTCGGTGCCAGCACCGACACCAACTGCCGCGCCGACGCGCAGACGACCTGAAGCGTCGCGTGCGGCATTGGGGAAGGTGGTTTGCTTGTTAATGTCTTTGACGGTGATCAGACCTTTGAGCTCAAAAGCGTCGTTCACCACCAAGATGCGCTCTAGCTTGTGCTTGTTCAGCAGCGCTTTGGCTTCTTCGGGGGTGGTGCCGTCTTTTTCGTTGACGGTAATGAGCTTTTCGCGCGGCGTCATGATCTGGCTGACCTTGACGTCGTAGCGGGTCTCAAAGCGCAAGTCGCGGCTGGTGACAATGCCGATGACTTTGCCACCGTCGCACACCGGAAAGCCCGAGATACCGAGGTTCTCAGACAGCTCCAGTACTTGCAGCACCGTGTGCTGGGGCGTGATGACGACCGGGTCGTTGACGACACCAGACTCGTGGCGCTTGACCTTGGCGACTTCCGCCGCCTGCTCTTGGGCCGAGAGGTTTTTGTGGATGATGCCTATCCCGCCCTCTTGCGCAATGGCGATGGCCAAGCGCGCCTCTGTGACAGTGTCCATGGCAGCGGACACTAAAGGCAGGTTAAGCGAGATATTGCGCGAGAAGCGCGTAGCAAGAGAAGTGTCCTTGGGTAGGACCTGGGAGTACGCTGGTACCAACAACACATCGTCGAAGGTCAGCGCTTTTCCGAGAAGGCGCATGTGAAAGCTCCAAAAAAACGATTGTACCCGCCATGTGCCGCCACTTTGACTTTGCGCCATGGCGCGCCGCTACACTGGCGCACATGAAAATGCATAAAATTTTCCTGCTTGCCCTTGCGTATACCTGGTCGGCAGGCGCCTTTTCACAATGGCAATGGACAGACAAGGACGGGCGCAAGGTTTTCAGCGACCGCCCGCCCCCGATCGAGATACCTCTTTCCCATATCCTGAAACAGCCCCACAGCACCCCCACCAGCAAGGGAACGCCTCCGGTGGCAGATCCACAAGCAGCGCCTGCCGGCCCCGCAAGTGCGGCGACACCCAAAATTGCGCCGGCCAGTGGCACCGACAAGGAACTGGAAGAAAAAAAAGCCAAAGCCGAAGCCGCCGAGGCAGCGCAACAAAAGGCGCAGGATGCCAAAAACGCCGCAGCGCGCGCCGACAACTGCACTCGCGCACAACGCGCAAAGACTACTTTCGACTCCAACCGCCCTATCCGTCAGACCAATGCCGAAGGCAACTCGGTGGTACTGGATGCCAACGAGCGCGCAGCCGAAGTACGCCGCATCCAATCCATCATCGACTCGGACTGCAAACGCTGAGCGTCAATAGCCTTGCTTGCCCCCGGGACGCTGGCGGGCAAACAGGCCGGTGGTCCGCGCACCTTGGCGCGCAAAACGCTCGCGCCGGGCTACTTTGGGATCGACGGTCAGAGGGCGGTACATCTCCAGACGATCACCATCGCGTAAAAGCTGCTCAGGCGCTACCACGCGGCCCCAGATGCCATACAGCGTAGCGCCCACTGCCACATGATCTGCCAGCACATCCGCCACCCGGATGCCTGCTGGCAGGTGCAGTGTCCGTTCGCGCACCTCGCCCGGCACCAGCGACACAGCCAGCGTGATGCGCAGGCCAGCGCCTGCAGCCGATACCTCTGCCTCAGCCATACACCTGCTCGGCGCGTTTGACAAAGGCATCCACCAAGCTGCCGGCAATGCGGTCAAACACCGGGCCGACCAAAGCGGCCAGCGTTTTGCTGGAAAAGCCGTAATTGAGCACCAATTCGACACGACAGGCGCGCTGACTACCGTCGCCCACCGGATGAAAATGCCAGTCGCCATCGAGCCGCGAAAACGGTCCCTTGACCAAGCGCATCTGTACTCGCCGACCGGCCTCATGCATGTTGCGCGTAACAAAAGTCTGGCGCAGGCCACTCAGGGCAATGCCGATCTCGGCCAACATACCGGCTTGGTCTTGTTCGATGACACGCGAGCGGTCGCACCAAGGTAAAAACTGCGGATATTTCTCCACCTCCACGACCAGAGAAAACATCTCCTCGGGGCTATACCAGATCAATACGGACTTGCTAACAGTTTTCATGTGGGGCGCTGGGCCATGCATGGCGGCAGGTAAAGCCCGCCCACACAGCCGGAGTAACTAGAATCGCAGATGCGCGAAGCCTGCAATTGTAGGGAGGCCTTTTATCTCCCTCCTGGCCCGCCCTATTCCTGATGGCCAAGAAACCCCAAACCTCCTCCCGCATTGCCGACAATAAAAAAGCGGCATACAACTATTTTTTTGAAGAACGCCACGAGGCCGGTATCGTGCTGCAAGGCTGGGAAGTCAAGGCACTGCGCGAGGGCAAGGTGCAGCTGACCGATGGCTACGTGGTGATCCGCAATGGCGAGCTGTTTTTGATCGGCTGCCAAATCAACCCGCTCAAAACTGCCTCCACCCACGTCAACCCGGACTCGGTGCGCACTAAAAAGCTGCTGCTGCACAAGGAGCAGATCAAACACCTGATCATCAAGATCGAGCAAAAAGGCTACACCCTGGTGCCCTTGAACCTGCACTGGAAAGAGGGGCTCGTCAAATGCGAAGTGGCGCTGGCCAAGGGCAAAGCCGAGCACGACAAGCGCAACACTATCAAAGACCGCGAAGGCAAGCGCGAAGTCGAGCGCGCCATGAAAAGCCACAACCGGTAACCGCTTGCATGGCTTGCATGGCTTGCATGGCTTGCATGGCTTGCATGGTGCAGCACATCTGCAGGTAGCATGGGTAAGACAGGCGTGTGGCATAGACACCGTGCGCCAAGTCGGCCTTTTCTCTGACATCACAGCAGCGATGCGACTCCTACACTGACCGTTCTTTAACGAAGGAGAGCGCCATGAAAATTCTTGCAACTGTGCTGATGACATCTGCCCTGATGGCTGGCTGTTCCGCGCCTGAATCCCAACGGAACAATGCCATGCAAGGCGACAATTCTCAAGCTAAAAGTAGCATGCAGGATCATGCCAACGCGATGCCTATGCGCTCCTCCGATGGCAGCATGGGCAACACGCAACGGAACAACGCCATGCAAGGCGACAATTCTCAAGCCAAAAGTAGTATGCAGCACCAAGCCCGCGATATGCCCACGCGCGCCTCCGATGGTCGCCTGATCGGTCCCAACGGCCACACGGTCTACACCTTTGCCAGGGACAGCAGTAATGCTGGCACTTCGGCCTGCTACGACCAGTGCGCCCAGAACTGGCCCCCCCTGACTGCTGCTCCCACGGCCCAAGCCACTGGCGACTACAGCATCATTACCCGCACCGATGGCACCCGCCAGTGGGCCTTCAAGGGCCAGCCGATGTACTACTTTGCCAGGGATGCGCAACCTGGCGACAAGGTCGGTGACGGCGCCATGAGCGGCGCGTGGAAAGTCATCACACCCTGATGACGTGCCAATAGGCCAGCACACATAAAAAAGCGGTGTCCAACACCGCTTTTTTTATTTGAGCGCAGATGGTTTATTGCAGCTGTGCCAGCGGATGTGCCTGCGCGGGCCACGGACTGACGAAGAACGGCGCCACCATCGCCGGTGTGACGTCTTCAATGCGCGCTGGCAGCCACTGGGGTGTCTGGTCTTTGTCCACCGCCAGGGCACGGATGCCTTCGAGGGTTTCGCTCTGACCGGGGCGCAGATAAAAGCAATGGCGCACCAAGTCGCGCTCCATGCGCAAATCATCGGCTAAGCCCATGCTGCGGGCACGGCGGATTTGCTCCAGCACCACATGCTGCATCAGCGGCGAGCGCTTGCGCAGCGTCGCCGCAGCAGCACGTGCCCAATCGCTGTCAGCAGCCTCCAGCGCAGCCACGATGGCAGCCACACTGTCTAAAGCAAAATATTGGTCTATTTGTGCTCTAGCCTTTACGGTATCTGCGCTATTAGCTATTAATTTTGATATGACAAAATCTTTCACTGCAGCGCCATCGGCAAACGATTCGCTGCCCAGCAGTTGCCACAGCGGCTCTTGCTGCTCCAGCGCGATGCGTTGATCGGCCAGACCGCAGGCAATGGCCTGTTCAGCGCCAATCGTCTCGCCCGTCAGCGCCAGCCACTCACCTACATGGCCGGGGCAACGCGACAAAAAGTAGCCGCCACCCACGTCCGGGAACAGGCCAATCGCCGTTTCCGGCATGGCCATCTTGGTGCGATCGGTGACGACACGCAGCGCCGCGCCCTGGCTGATGCCCATGCCCCCCCCCATGACGATACCGTCCATGAAAGCGATATAGGGCTTGGGGTAGTTATGGATCAAGTGGTTGAGCACATATTCTTCGGTGAAGAAGTCTTCCAGCTGTGGATTGCCCACGGTGCCCGCTTGGTGCAAGAAGCGGATATCGCCGCCAGCGCAGAAGGCACCAAACGGGCCTTCCTTATTGCTGCCGCGCACGGCCACTGCTAGCACTCGGTCATCGTTCTGCCAGGCCAGCAAGATGGCCATCAACTCACGCACCATGCCCAGCGACAGCGCGTTCAGCGCTCGCGGCCGGTTCAGCGTGATAAAGCCCACCTGACCGCGCACTTCGCTCAATATCTCAGATACGGTCTCGGTCATTTTTCTTCCTTCCTAGTTCCATTGGTGACAAAAAGCGACCATTGTGCGATACGCGGCCGCACCGATTGCGCCACTGAGCTGACACGCGGCGCTAGCACAGCCACTCACCAACAAAAAAGCCACTGTTTTTGCAGTGGCTTTTTTGGTTTATGCCGGCATCAATGCCGGATAAAAATCAACGACCGGCGCGCTTGCGCTCGCTTTCGGTCAGGTAACGCTTGCGCAGGCGAATCGACTTGGGTGTGATCTCGACCAGCTCGTCGTCCTCGATGAATTCCACGCCGTATTCCAGCGACACGTCAATCGGCGGCGTGACCTTGATCGCGTCTTCCTTGCCGGAAACGCGGAAGTTGGTCAGCTGCTTGGTACGGGTGGCATTCACCACCAGATCGTTGTCACGGCTGTGGATACCAATGATCATGCCTTCGTACACCGGATCATTGGCCTTGACGAACATGCGGCCACGGTCATCCAGCTTGCCCAGGGCGTAGGTGAAGATTTCACCATCGTCCATGGAGATCAGCACGCCGTTCTTGCGGCTGGCGATGTCGCCCTTGTGCGGTTCGTAGCTGTCAAAGATATTCGAGATCAGGCCGGTGCCGCGCGTCAGGTTCAAGAACTCATTGGTAAAACCAATCAGGCCACGGGCTGGAATGCGGTACTCCAAGCGCACGCGACCACGGCCGTCGGACTCCATGTTCACCAGTTCACCCTTGCGCTCGCCCAGCGCCTGCATGACGCCACCCTGGTGAATTTCTTCGATGTCGGCGGTCACCAGTTCGATAGGCTCGCACTTTTCACCGTTGATTTCACGGTACACCACGCGCGGCTTGGACACGGCCAGCTCGTAGCCTTCGCGGCGCATTTCTTCCAGCAAGATGGTCAGATGCAGTTCACCCCGGCCCATGACTTCAAAAATGCCGTCTTCATCGGTTTCGCTGACGCGCAGGGCCACGTTGCTGCGCAGTTCGCGCTGCAGACGATCCCAGATCTGGCGGCTGGTGACGTACTTGCCTTCGCGGCCTGCCAGGGGGCTGTTGTTGACGCAGAAGTTCATGGTCAGCGTCGGCTCGTCGATCTTCAGCATCGGCAGCGGTGCGGGTTTGAGCGGATCGGTCACCGTCACACCCATGCCCAGCTCGGCAATACCGTTGATCAGCACGATGTCGCTCGGGCCGGCTTCTTGCACCTGCACGCGGTCAATACCCTGGAACTGCAGCACCTGGTTGATACGGCCTTTGTAGGACTTGCCGTCCGGGCCTTCCATGACCAGCACATCCATGTTGGGACGCACCGTGCCCGCCGTGATACGGCCAATACCGATGCGGCCGACAAAGGTCGAGTAATCCAGCGCAGAGATCTGCAACTGCAGCGGCGCTTCAGCATCGCCCTTGACCACGGGAACGTGGTTCAGGATGGTGTTGAACAGGGCCGACATGTCGGGGCCCCACTGCTCGCCATGGGCGCCTTCTTCGAGCGAGCTCCAGCCATTGATACCCGAGGCATAGACCACGGGAAAGTCCAGCTGCTCATCGGTCGCGCCGAGTTTGTCGAACAGGTCGAATGCGGCGTTGACCACGTAGTCAGGGCGCGCACCGGGCTTGTCCACCTTGTTGACCACCAGAATCGGCTTCAGACCCAGGGCCAGCGCCTTCTTGGTAACGAAACGCGTTTGTGGCATGGGGCCTTCTTGCGCATCGATCAACAGCACCACGCCATCGACCATCGACAGCGCGCGTTCGACTTCACCGCCAAAGTCGGCGTGACCGGGCGTGTCGAGAATGTTGATGTGTGTACCTTCCCAGCTCACGGCGCAGTTTTTGGCCAGGATGGTGATGCCGCGCTCGCGCTCGATGGCGTTGTTGTCCATCACGGTATCAACCATTTTTTCGTGGGTCGCGAAGGTGCCGGACTGGCGCAGCAGCTGATCGACCATGGTGGTTTTGCCGTGGTCAACGTGGGCGATGATGGCGATATTGCGGATTTGTTTGCTCATAGTTTTTCCAAAATGCCGGCTTTAGAGGGAAAAGGTGCTCGGCGTACTTTGCAGGATTTGTTCAATTTCGATGGGGCTGAGAAGGCGGTCGGGGATCAATTCCCCGGCGACCGTGTGGCCCACGCCCAAGAGTGCTGCGGGATCGGCGCCAAACACGGCGACAGCTGGGGTGTCAGGCCACGCACCGCGCCGGCGCACACCAGACAGAAAACGCGCTGCGTCTTCGCTGTCTAGTGTGATTTTGAGGTGATCGACCAGCAGCGCCTCGGGCGGCAGCAGACAGGCCAAGCGCTGGGCCTCGTCCATGGCTTCGAGCTGCGCCAAAGTGACGCAGCGCTCAATGCCGAGGCCACCGGTGTCAATGCGGCGCAAAAAAGTCAGGTGGGCGCCACAACCGAGTGCCGCTCCGATGTCTTCGCCGAGCGTACGGATATAGGTACCTTTGCTGCATGTAACTACTATTTTGATAGCTGTAACCGCTTGCCCATCAAGCGTTAGAGCCATATTTAATGCATAAATCTCGATGTCACGCGCCGCGCGCTCGACTTCGATGCCGGCACGTGCATATTCGTACAGGGCTTTGCCGTCTTTTTTCAGCGCGCTGTACATCGGCGGCACCTGGCGAATCGGCCCGGTGAACTGCGCCTGCACCTGCGCCAAGCGCTCGGGTGTGAGCATGTCTGGCATGACATCGCACTGCGCCAACACCTCGCCCTCGGCATCGCCGGTGGTGGTGGTGATGCCCAGCTGGACGATGGCTTCGTAGGTTTTTGGCGCATCCAGCTGCAACTGGCTGAACTTGGTTGCGGCGCCAAAGCACAGCGGCAGCACGCCGGTCGCCAGCGGATCGAGCGTGCCGGTGTGGCCAGCTTTTTCGGCGCGCAGCAGCCATTTCGCCTTTTGCAAAGCGTCGTTACTGGAAAACCCCAGCGGTTTGTCGAGCAACAACACCCCATGCACAGGGCGCCGCTGCACCCTCGTGCGTGGCGCGTTCATGGTCTAGTCGTCTTGGGCGCGGGAAGAAACCGCCTTGGCAATCAAGGCGTTCATGTCGGCCGCCTTTTCAGAGGTGCGGTCGTAGACAAAGTGCAGCGTCGGTACAGTGTGGATGTGCAGGCGCTTGAACAGGCCGCTGCGCAAAAAACCAGCGGCCTGGTTTAGGCCTTCTTGCGTTTGCTGCGGGTCACCCGTCAGCAAACTGAAGAACACCTTGGCGTGGGCATAGTCGGGCGTGACCTCGACACCTTGCAAGGTCACCAGACCGACGCGCGGGTCTTTCAACTCGCGCGCGATCAGCTCCGACAGATCGCGCTGGATCTGGTCGGCCACCTTGAAGGCGCGGTTGGGCGTGGAGGACTTTTTGGCTGCCATGGCTTACAGAGTCCGCGCAATTTCCTTGATGTCGAAGAATTCCAACTGGTCGTTTTCTTTGATGTCGTTGTAGTTCTTCAGCTTGATACCGCACTCGAAGCCTTCCTTGACTTCGCGCACGTCATCCTTGAGGCGCTTGAGGGAATCAACTTCGCCGGTGTAAATGACGATGTTTTCGCGCAGCAAGCGGAACTTGGCATTGCGGTGTACCGAGCCTGAGGTGATGTAGCTACCGGCAATGGTGCCGATTTTGGTCGCCACAAACACGGTGCGAATCTCGGCGGTACCGATGATTTCTTCGCGCTGCTCTGGAGCCAACATACCGGACATGGCGACTTTCAACTCGTCTACCGCGTCGTAAATGATGCTGTAGTAGTTCAGGCTGATGTCGTTGTTATCGGCTAGCTTGCGCGCACCGGCGTCAGCGCGTACGTTAAAGCCAATCACCAAGGCCTTGGAAGCAATCGCCAAGTTGATGTCCGACTCGCTGATACCACCCACACCGGCATACACCAGCTGCACCTTGACCTCGTCGGTCGAGAGCTTGAGCAGCGACTGCGACAGCGCTTCTTGCGAACCCTGCATGTCGGCTTTGACGATGATCGGCAACATTTTGACTTCGCCGGCATTGATGTCGGAGAACACGTTCTCCATCTTGACTGCCTGCTGGCGAGCCAGCTTGGTGTTGCGAAATTTGCCCGCACGGTAGGTAGCGATTTCGCGCGCACGGCGCTCGTCGGCCATCACCATGAAATCGTCACCGGCTTGCGGTACTTCTGTCAGGCCTTGGATTTCGACCGGAATCGATGGGCCCGCAGTTTTAGCGGTCTTGCCGTTTTCGTCCAGCATGGCACGCACGCGGCCAAAGGTCTGGCCAGCCAGCACGATGTCGCCGACCTTCAAGGTACCGGCTTGCACCAGCACCGTAGCCACCGGGCCGCGGCCCTTGTCCAAACGCGCTTCGATGACGAGGCCCTTGGCCAAGGTATCGACCGGCGCTTTGAGCTCCATCACTTCGGCTTGCAACAGCACTTGCTCCAGCAGCGCGTCGATGCCCAGGCCGGTTTTGGATGAGACCTGGATGAAAGCGGCATCGCCGCCGTACTCTTCTGGCACCACCTCTTCAACCACCAGCTCTTGCTTGACGCGCTCGGGGTTGGCATCGGGTTTGTCCGACTTGGTGATGGCCACAACGATAGGAACACCGGCCGCCTTGGCGTGCTTGATGGCTTCCTTGGTCTGGGGCATCACGCCGTCGTCGGCCGCCACCACCAAGATGACGATGTCGGTCGCCTGCGCACCACGGGCACGCATGGCCGTGAAGGCTTCGTGACCGGGGGTATCGAGGAAGGACACCATGCCGCGCGGCGTTTCCACGTGGTAGGCACCAATGTGCTGGGTAATGCCCCCGGCTTCGCCCGTCGCCACTTTGGTGCGACGGATGTAATCCAGCAGCGAAGTCTTGCCGTGATCGACGTGGCCCATGACGGTGACCACGGGAGCGCGCGGCAGTGACTCAACGTCTTGCTGCGGGGTCTCGTGCTGGGCAAAAGCTTCAGGATCGTCCAGCGCAGCGACAAATGCCTTGTGGCCCATTTCTTCGACCACGATCATCGCGGTGTCTTGGTCCAGCGGCTGATTCATGGTGACCATCTGGCCCATCTTCATCAACGCCTTGATGACTTCAGACGCCTTGATCGACATCTTGTGTGCCAGTTCTGACACCGTGATGGTTTCAGGAACGTGAACTTCCAGTGTGCGCGCCTCAACGGGAGCGGCATGTGCGTGGTGATCACCCCGATCGTTGCGGTCATTGCCGCGTCGTCCGCTACCGCCACGGGGACCGCCGCGCCAAGCGGTAGGACGGTTGGCTGCACCGGCGTCACCGCGGGTGGGAATGCCCTTTTTCTTGGCTGGATCGCCCGCCCAGCTGGAGGACAGCTTGGCAGATTTGACTTCTTTACCTGCGCCAGCAGCCGGCGTGCCGGCAGCGGCAGTGCGGGCACCAGGAGCCACGACAGGCTTGTGCAGCGTGCCCTTCTTGGCATCGGCGGCAGCCGGACGGGCCACGGGCTTGGGCTCTTCGGGCTTTTTCGCGACCAGCACCTTGGCAGGCGTGGACATCATGGAACGGATGGCTGCAGCCTCGGCCTCGGCCTTGCGGCGGCGATCGCTCAGATCGACAGCACGGACGGCTTCTTCCTGTGCACGGGCGATAGACTCAGCCTCGGCTTTTTCACGGGCTTGCGCCTGCACTGCGGCGCGTGCAGCAGCTTCTGCCGCGTATTCGCGCGAAGCCTCCTGCTTGACCGCAGAGGCCTGGACCTTTTTCTGGGCTTCTTGGGCGGCGTAGGCAGCGGCGCGTTCTGCGGCCTCACGCTCGCGCTGTTCGAGTGCCTGGCGCGCTTGGCTTTTTTCGCTCAATTCTTCCTCTTGACGACGGATCAAATCAGCCTGGCCACGCGCTGCTTCTTCGCGGCGAACCAGTTCTTGGTTTTCAGGAATAGGCGCAGCGACGGGTGCTGCGGGCGTAGCGGCTACAGGCGGCTGAACAGCCTCTGGAGTCGAGGTTTCACCGCTCTCATCGCGCTTGATGAACGTGCGCTTCTTGCGCACTTCCACCTGGATGGTGCGTGCTTTTCCACTGGCATCGGCCTGCTTGATTTCGCTGGTGGATTTTTTCACCATCGTGATCTTTTTACGATCTGCGGTGGTTCCGCCATGGCCGGCCTGCAAGTGAGCGAGCAATTTTTGCTTGTCAGATTCGGTCAGGGCATCGCTGGATGCAGCCTTGACCACCCCGGCAGATTTCAGCTGATTAAGCAGATCTTCGGGGGTTTTTTTGAGCTCGTTAGCAAACTCGGCGACTGTGATACTGGACATATATGGTTCGTTCCTCCCTGACCGTTACTCTTGCCCGGCGAACCAGTGTTCGCGCGCCTTGAGAATCAAGGCCGTGGCATCTTCTGCAGACTGGCCGGTCAGATCGGTCAGCTCATCAACGGCCAAATCGGCCAGGTCATCACGCGTGTGCACGCCACCTTCGGCGAGCTTGGCAATCAATTCGGGCGTCATGCCGTCCAGATCGCGCAGGTTGAGCGAAATGTCTTTAGCGCTGTCTTCACGCGCAATTTCCATGGTCAGCAGCACGTCCTTGGCGCGGGCGCGCAGCTCGTTCACGGTGTCTTCATCGAAACTTTCGATGTCGAGCATTTCTTGCAGCGGCACATAAGCCACTTCTTCCAGGCTTTCAAAGCCCTCGGCAATCAAGATATCGGCAATTTCTTGGTCAACATCCAACTTTTCCATGAACAGGCGGCGTGCCGTATCGGTCTCATCGGCCTGTTTCTGGGCGGACTCGGCAGCGTCCAGGATGTTAATTTTCCAGCCGGTCAAATCGGACGCCAAGCGCACATTTTGACCGCCACGGCCAATGGCAATCGCCAAATTTTCTTCGTCCACGACCACATCCATGGCGTGTTTTTCTTCATCCACCACGATGGAAGTGACGTTGGCCGGAGCCAGCGCACCAATGACAAACTGCGCCGGGTCTTCCGACCACAGCACGATGTCCACGCGCTCGCCGGCCAATTCATTGGTCACGGCATTGACGCGCGTGCCACGCACACCGACACAGGTACCGATGGGATCGACGCGGCGGTCGTGCGACAGCACGGCAATCTTGGCGCGGCTGCCGGGGTCGCGGGCGCAGCTTTTGATCTCTAACAGGCCTTGCTCAATTTCGGGCACTTCATGGCGAAACAGTTCGACCATGAACTCAGGAGCTGAACGCGACAGGATGATCGGCGCACCGCGCAGCGTCAAATCGACTTCCATGATCATGGCGCGAACCCGGTCACCGTTGCGCAGATTCTCTTTGGGGATCATCTCGCTGCGGCGCAGGCGGCCTTCAACGCGACCAGACTCGACGATCATGTCGCCCTTGTCCATGCGCTTGAGGGTGCCGGTGAAGATTTTCTCGCCGCGCGACATGAAATCGCTCAGCAGCATTTCGCGCTCGGCGTCGCGGATTTTTTGCAGGATGACCTGCTTGGCTGCCATGGCACCAATGCGGCCGATGGGTACGGACTCGATGATTTCTTCGATGTACTCACCCACCTCGACGTCAGCCACGCGTTCGCGTGCATCCATCAGCAGCTCTTCTGCCTCGGGATTTTGCAAACCAGCGCCGTCTTCGACCACCAGCCAGCGGCGGAAGGTTTCGTAATTTCCGCTATCCCGATCAAGCGCAACGCGAATATCAACCTCGCCTTGGTACAGCTTTTTGGTAGCTTGCGCCAAAGCCAGCTCCACGGCGCCCAGCACCACATCGCGCTCGACGTTCTTTTCGCGCGAAATGGCCTCAACCAACATCAATAATTCGCGATTCATGCAACGACTCTCCTGTTTCGTACACCAGGGACAACGGTCTTGCGACCCTGGCCCACTACAACCATCCAGCAACTTAATCCGGCAGTGACCCGGACTTCGCTCCCCGCCCCTTAAAATCAACGATGGGCGCCAGACGCGCATCACGCAATTCATCGAGCGTAAAACCCAACGCCTGCAAGGGCGCCGGCACCCGCTTTTTGCTCACTCTGTGACCAGGCTTGACGGGCGGCTCATCGCTCCAGACGATTTGCCAGCCACCGGCGTCGGCACGCTCGAGCGTGCCGCGAAACTTTTTGCGCAGCGGACTGACCTGACCTACTCCAGCCACCCCAATGGGCGCCTTGAGCGTCAGATCAATCACCGATCCGGCAAAACGTACGTAATCCTGTTCGTGGCGCAAAGGCCTGTCGATACCGGGCGAGGAGACCTCCAGGCGCTTGTATTCAGCGCCATCGACTTCCAGGGCAAACTGCAACTGGCGCGTGACCTTTTCGCAATCCTCCACGGTGACATATTCTTCAGGCAGCGGCTCTACCCCCTCGGCAGGCGCCTGCCAAGGCCAATCGATGGTGATGCGCAATAAGCCACCCGGGCAGCGCTCGATCTCCACCAAGTCATACCCCAAGCCGGTTACGGTCTGCTCAACGATTTGCTGCAATGCCACGTGTTCTATTCATTCCTTGAAATACAAAAAACTCGATAACCCCCAAGAGGCTTCGAGCTCCTAAAGCTGACGGCCAAAAAAAACGGGCGGTTAGTACCCGCCCGTTTGGTCGTGAGACTTGCATTATAGCCCCTAACGGCCACATTTGGACAGACGCATTCTAGGCCAAACGGCTTGGCAAGGCACTCTCACCCCCGCCTCATCCCTGCCAGAAATAAAGCTTAAACAGGCCTCTAACCCTTACCCATCAAGCACCTGCAGCTATTATATAGAGAGTGGTTCGAGCAATTGCGCGACATCGCTTTCGGTGAACAGCGGCGCCTTCTCCATCCCCGTTTCGCTGTAGAGGCCGCCGGCCAATTGTGCCTTGCGCTCTTGCAGCGCCAAAATGCGCTCCTCAATCGTGCCCTGCGCCACCAGCTTGAGCACCCAGACGCTTTGCGTCTGGCCAATGCGGTGGGCGCGGTCGGTGGCTTGCAACTCCACCGCCGGATTCCACCACGGATCGTAGTGGATCACGGTGTCGGCCTGCGGCAAATTCAAGCCAACGCCGCCGGCCTTCAGGCTGATCAGGAACAGCGGCACCTCCCCGCTGGTGAAACGCTCGATGATCTGCTCGCGCTTTTGGCTTTGCCCGGTCAGTTTGACCCAGGGCAGCTGGCGCTGTTTCAGCTCGGCCTCGATCAGCGTCAGCATGGTGGTGAACTGGGAGAACAGCAATATGCGCCGCCCCTCGGCCAGCATCTCGATCAGCATCTCCATCAGCTGCTCCAGCTTGGCCGACGCGGTGACCTTTTTGGCGGCCTCCAGCGACAGCAGGCGCGGGTCACAGCACACTTGGCGCAGCTTGAGCAGGGCGTCAAGAATCGTGATTTGCGACTTGGCCAAACCTTTGTTGGCCAGCGCCTCGCGCACGGTTTTTTCCATGCCCAAACGAATGGTTTCGTACAAATCGGCCTGCGCGCCCGACAACTGCACCTGCACCACGGTTTTAATCTTCGGCGGCAGCTCGTGCGCCACCAGCGCCTTGGTGCGGCGCAGCATGAAGGGCGTGATGCGGGCGCGCAACTGCGCCAGGCGCTCAGAGTGGCCCTGCTTTTCAATGGGGGTGCGAAACAGCTCGGTAAAACGCTTGTGGCTGCCCAAAAAGCCCGGCATCAAAAAGTGGAACAGGCTCCAAATCTCGCCCAGGTGATTTTCCATCGGGGTGCCCGACAGGCACAGGCGATGTTGGGTTTGCAATTGGCCCACCACCTGCGCGGCGTGGGTATGGGCGTTCTTGATGTTTTGCGCTTCATCGAGCACCACGATGTGCCACTGCGCCGCCAGCCAGCGCGCACGGTCGCGCTGCAACAGCGAATACGGCGCAATCACCAAGTCATGCTCCGTGATGGCATCGGCCACGGCATGCCGGTCTTTGCCGTGCAGCACCAAGCTGCGTAGTTGCGGACAAAAGCGCTCCGCCTCACGCTGCCAATTGCCCATCAGGCTCACGGGAGCAATGATCAACGCCGGATGCGTCAGGCGTCCGGCGTCTTTTTCGACCTGGATATGGGCCAGCGTCTGCAGCGTCTTGCCCAAGCCCATGTCGTCGGCCAGCACACCTGCCAGTCCGTGCGTGCGCAAGAACTGCAGCCAATTCAGGCCCTGCTGCTGGTAGGGGCGCAACTGCGCCTGCACGCTGGCGGGCACTGGCACCTCGGGCAAGACGCCGCCGTGCAGCGACTGCACTAGGGCACGCAGCGCGGTGGCACCCTGCCACTCCACGCCCTCGCCCAGCGCGGCACTGGTGCGCAGTGCATCCAGGCGCGACAGGCGCAGGTGCTCGCCGCTAAAATCGTAAGTGCGGTCGCCCACCAGTTCCAGCAGCGCCGCCATCCAGGGGCGCAGCGCATCGGTCGGCAAACGCACAAAACCGCCGCAATCCAGTGCGGGCAGATAGACATAGGGCGGCAGTGCCGGCAACCCCGTAGCCGAATCGAGCGGGTGCGTGGCGGCGGCATCGATCAAAGCCGGCAGCAGCGACAAGATATTGCGCCGCTGGCCTTGGATCTCGATGCCCAGCGACAGGTCAAACCACGGTGAAATTTCTGCCTCAATGACACCGTCCTCGTCCACGGTCACGCCACCCGCCGGCTGCAATTGCACATCCAGCGCCTCGGCATAGGTGATCCAGTCCTCCAGCGCCGCATCGATGGTGAGTACAAAGTCAGCGTTGCGCAGCGCCTCAAAACCGTTGTCCGCCCAGTGCAACCACTGCTGCTGCAGATTCAAACCAGGAACGCAAAAATAGCCGCCGTTCATCCCCTGCAGCCCCAGGGCAAACAGACGGTCTATGGCATCCAGTTCGGCCTGACCATCACGCTGCAGCAGCACACGCCCGGCGGGGCTGTCCACCATCACCGACAGCGGCTCGGTCAGCCACCAGCCAACGCAGCCCTGGTAGTCAAAGCGCAACTGCGCGGTGATCAGGCCATGCTCTGCCACTTCATGGGCTGGCGTGGGCACCAAATGCAAGCGCGCTACCGGCGCCTTGCCGGCGATGCGGGGCATGTCCTGCAGCACCGGCGGCAAAGGTACTGAGCCCAGGCGTTGCACCAGCTCGGTCTGGTATTTTTTCACGACCTCACTGTTCAGCGTCGGCGCCCGAAGCAGCGCCTGCAACTGGCCGGAGTTGAGCGATCCGGCCTCCACCGGCCCGCACAGCGCACGCGCCGCATCCAGATACAAAGGCGGATGATTCAAGCACAGCTTGGCGCTGGTTTGGGCCAATTTCGGGCGCAAAGACCAGCTGCTGTCGGTCTTATCCTTCTCTTGGCCCTTCTCTTGGCCCTTCTCTTGGCCCTTCTCTTGGCCCTTCTCTTGGCCCTTCTCTTGGCCCTTCTCTTGGCCCTTCTCTTGGCCCTTCGCTTTGGCGCCGGGCGGCGCAGCCTCCTTCCACGTCCAGTCTAGCGCCAGCGGCTCGCCCCACTGCACCGGCGCATCCGACAGCTGATCGTTCAGGCTGATGAAGAGGCGCCCGGTGCTGGCCGCCTGCTGCAACACCTGCTGCCCGACGCTGCCCTGCGGCAGTACGCACAACAGGCTGTCGATGCTGCTGTAGTAATAACT
>NZ_JHYS01000027.1 GCF_000688255.1 Simplicispira psychrophila DSM 11588
AGGGGCAGCCAGTACGCCAGCGCACTGTATCAGGCGCTGCTGGCCCGCCACAGCTTGGTCGGCAGCATGAGCCGTAAGGGCAACTGCTGGGACAACGCGGTGATGGAGCGCTTCTTCCTGAGCCTCAAGACGGAGCGGGTCTGGCAGCGCGACTACGCCAACCACGCCGAGGCCATGATGGACATCGCCGACTACATCATAGGTTTCTACAACAGCGTGCGGCTGCACTCCAAACTGGGCAACTTGCCACCCAATGCCTTCGAGCAGCAATCGGCAATCAAACAACCTATCGTTGTGTCCGAAAAAACTTGACCAGCACAATCGGCGGCGGGCGCGTGAAGTCAGACGGTGTGCAGCACCGGGTGCCTATCGCATTTGAGCCCGAGCAGGTCAAGAGCGCCACCGGCAACAACGGCGACTTCGACCGAGCGAACCCGGACATCCGCTTCAGCCGCGCATTACCCAAGCCGCAGGACTTTGTGCCGAACGCGGATGGCGGGCTGGACTACGGCGAAATTACGCCCGAGATGGGCAAGGCCATGCGCCGGCAGGCGGGGAAGATTCGGCTTCGCCACGGTGACGAGACGCAAGGGCTAGTGCATATTGAGGCAGGCCATCTTGAGCAATTCAAGCGGCTTGGCTTTAAATCCGCCCAAGAGTTCATTGCCTCTGTCGCCCAGTCGTTCACGGCAATTTACAAGCGCGATGGTGCCGCGCTGGATGTGGTGCTTGAGGATGGAGGGCGCGGCCGTCTCATGGTGCAGCTTGAAATTTCTGCAGACGGCGATTTCTACGATGTCAAAACGGCTTCGCCTATCCGCGCTGACCAATTTAAAAATAGAGAGCCGCTTTGGGAGCGCACCGGGACCAGTGCGTCAGTTGCCGATAAAGACAACTCTCCTTCTCCCGAGAGCCAAAGCGGCAGTGCCAGTGTAGCGCCGAAGGGTGGCGCTGCCAACTACGCCCGAGCTGACGAGGGGATGTCGCCCGATCTGGCCCGGGCCATTTTGGCGCTAGGCCAGCCGGCGCAGTCCGCCACCAAGGAGTCGGTGCGCGCCGCAGTGCGCGAGCTGGTCAACGGCCTGGGTCTGCTGCCCAACCGGCTGGGGCGCATCGTGGTAGCCACGTCGGCCGAGATCAAGCAGGAGTGGGAGCCTTTGATCGGCGCTGTGGCCATGGAGTCCGAAGACGCGGGCCGTGCCCAGGGCTTCTATGACCCCAGGAGCAAGACGGTGTTCCTGATCGCCGACCACATCAAGGCCGGCGACGAGCTGGGCGTGGTGGCGCACGAGCTGATGCACAAGCATGGCACCGCGGTGCTGGGCAAGGAGGGCTGGAATCAGCTGCACGGCGCCATCGGTGGCTGGGCCAAGGCCAAGCCCGGCAGCATGGAGCGCATCGTGCACGATGAGGCCGCGCGCCGCGTGCAGGCGTCGGGCCCCGAGCTGTCGAATCAGGAGCTGTTTCCCTACGCTGTGCAGGTGGCGCTGGAGATGGGGGTGCGTCCGAACGCCATGGCGCCGCAGGGGACAGTGGCGCGCTGGCTGGCCCAGGTGCGCAGTGCATTGCGTCAGGCGTGGAGCAAGATTGCCGGCGGCAAGGGTGACTTCAACTCACTGGATCTGGTGAACCTAGCCTATGGCATTGCGCAGCGCGAGAACCCGGCGCACGCGGATCAGCTTGATGGCGTACTCGACCAGCAGGGCGCGAACGACGGCGCGGTCGGGGGCGTGCAATTCAGCCGTTCCACGACAGAGGGCATCGCGGGCCGCATGGGCGAAGCCATCAAGGCCACCACCGTCACCAATCTGAAAGAGCAGGCCGGATTCAAGGCTACCGATTACATGCCGCTGGGATTGCAGTTTTTGGGTCGCCGGCAATTGGTCGACGTGTACGGCAAGCTGCTGCCTCAGCTGTCCACCTACAACGGCCTCATGGCGCAGATGGACGCGGACAAGAACGAGGCCGGCGCCGGCGCGGATGAGCTGGCCACGGCCTGGGGCAAGCTGGACGAGCATCCAAAGTTTGGGCTTGGCCCGGCGAAGTATCCCGGCATGGAGCGCAAGTTGGCCGAGCTGATGCACGACGCCACCCTGGCGCAGATCGATCCTGCCAAGGATTTCGTGGACGGGGACAACAAGACCGACTGGATGCGACTTCGAGCCCAGTACCAGGGGCTGAGCCCGGCCGCGCGCGAGGTCTACGGCAAGGCACGGGACATCTATAGCACCCACATGCGGCAGGTGCGTTCGGCCATCAAGGAGCGGATCGAACGCAGCGAGATGGGCAGCCAGCGCAAGGCCGAGATGCTCAAGCGCATGGACGACGAGTTTTTCGGCCACATCAAGGGCGTGTACTTTCCCCTGGCCCGTTTCGGCCAGTACGTGGTGGTGGTCAAGGATGCCGAGGGCAAGACAGCCAACGTCAGCCGGGCCGAGACTATGGCCGAAGCTGATGCTGTTCGCCAACAACTGCAGACACCATTCCCCGCCAGCAAGGGCTTCACCGTGGGCAAGGTGCTCAAGGCCAAGGAATTTGTAGCCGACCGTGACACCGTGGGCCGTGGGTTCATGGAGCAGCTGTACGGGTTGCTGGACAAACAAGGGATGGACAGCAAGCAGAAGGCAGAACTCGAAGATGCGCTGGGTCAGCTCTACCTGTCCGCGCTGCCAGACCTCAGCTGGGCCAAGCATGGCATTCACCGCAAGGGCACGCCCGGTTTCAGCCAGGACGCACGCCGCGCTTTTGCCCAAAATGTCTTTCACGGTGCCAGCTATTTGGCCAAGCTGCGCTATTCCGACCAGCTGCAGGACCAGCTCTCCGATATGGAGAAATACGTCAGCGCGCGCGACAGCGTCGCCGGCTATGACTCCGTGCGCGCGCGTCAGGTGGTGGACGAAATGCAGAAGCGCCACGAATCGGCCATGAACCCCAAGAGCAACTCTCTGTCCACGGCGCTGACCAGCCTGGGCTTCATTTACCACTTGGGACTGTCGCCCGCATCGGCCATGGTCAACCTGACCCAGACCGCGCTGGTGGCCTACCCGGTCATGGGCGCTAAGTGGGGCTATGGCAAGGCCAGTGCCGCGCTGATGAAGGCCAGCCAGGAAGCCGTGCGCGGCAAGAACGACATCACCGTCTCCCTGAGCGCTGACGAGAAGGCTGCTTATGACGAGGCGGTGCGCTCCGGCGTCATCGATGTCACGATGGCTCACGACCTGGCCGGCATCGCCCAGGGCGAGGACTCGGGCGTAATGTGGAAATTCCGACCCGTCATGAAGTGGGCCAGCTTCCTGTTCCACCACGCCGAAAAATTCAACCGGCAGGTGACCTTCGTGGCCGCCTACCGGCTGGCGCGCGAAACCGGAGCCGAATCCACCATGGCCTATGCAGAAGCTGTGAAGGCAACCTACGATGGCCACTTCGACTACAGCTCCAACAATCGGCCACGCGCCATGCAGGGCAATGCCGCCCGGGTGTTGCTGCTGTTCAAGCAGTATGGCCAGAACATGGTCTACACCTTGGCCAGGTCGGCGCAACAGTCCCTCAAGGGCGCTACGCCCAAGGAGCGGGCCGAGGCGCGCAAGACGCTGGGCGGCCTGCTGGTGATGCACGGCATGGCGGCCGGCGCCCTGGGCCTGCCCATGGTGACCACGTTGCTGGCTGCGGCCTCAATGCTGGGCGGCGACGATGACGAACCGTGGGATGCCCAGGTGGCCCTGCAGAACATGCTGGCCGACACCTTCGGGCAAAAGCCGGCCGAGGTCTTGTCGCATGGCCTCTCCCGGCTCACGCCCTGGGACATCTCGGGCCGCGTTGGGCTGGACAAGCTGATCTTTCCGGACATCCAGGAAGGGCTGGAGGGCCAGCGCCTGGGCGAGTCGGCCATGGCGGCGGCGCTTGGACCGGTGGCTGGGATCGGCATCAATATGCTCAAGGGCTTGCAGGAGATGGGGGGAGGGCCGTTATCAGCGCGGGTTGGAGACCATGGCGCCCAGCGTGCTGCGCGGCCCATTCAAGGCATTGCGCTATGGCACCGAGGGTGTGCGCGACAAATCGGGCATCGTGGTGCAGGACGAAGTGGATGCGGCCGAGTTGCTGGGCCAGGGGGCCGGATTTTCACCGTCGAGCGTGCGCAACTCCTTCGAGGGCAAGAGTGCCATCGTCGCGCACGACCGGGCCCTACAGGCGCGGCGCAGCTCTCTGGTTGAGCAGTTCGCCATGGCGGCCATGGCCGGGAACGAGGAGGGCAAGGCAGACGCCCGGGCGGACATCGCCAAGTTCAACGAGAAGAACCCCGACCGGCGCATTCTGCCGATGCAACTGGCCCAGAGCGTGCGCATGCGGACCAAGCGGATCGAGCAGGCGCAGGACGGGGTCTACCTGCCGAGCAAGAGGCGGGACGCGCTGGAGGCGGGGCGGTTTGCCACCGGCCAGTGAACAGGGGCGCTGATCCAAGATTGCGTTGGCTGTGGCAGGGATCAGTTTTGAACCCGTTGAATCGACGGCGTCCTAGTATTGATGGTAGGTCTTTTCGAGGCTGGGCCGGTGCTCATCTGAGCGGTGCCTACCCCGCTCTGGCTCTCGAGGGTAACGTGCGCCTTGCGGCGGTCAGCGCAGCGCCCGCGCCGTCTGTCCAGCTTGCGGCTGCCCTGCAGATGTAAGAGGCTCGCCGCGTGGGGTTGGAGGCGCCGAGACTAGGCCTCGGGTGTCCCTTGGTTTTCCGAGGAAGCCTTCAACCGATACTGTGGGACGCGAGTGGATTTCCAGCTATCTATCTCATAACCGCATTTGAAACATTGAAAGTCATCCTTATCCTTTGCTGGCAATTGTGTGTAGCTTACGGAGTAGATGGCTCCACAGCCTTTGCAAGTGACGTCAGATCCAGTAGTGGTCGACCAAGTGCTCATTTCAATTCCAGTATTTCGTTGCAGGGGCCACCAGACTAGCATCGTAGGGCCTTGGTCTCGTTGCCCGACAGAGGTGGTAACGAAGGGGACGAGGTGAGGCGATTCAGCTTCGTGTTCCAATCTCCGAAGGAGGAGAGGGCATGAGGCGACCAACTAAAGAAAGCCGGGCCAGAGAGTGGCGGCGCAGTCAATATGTGGTGAAGCGCCATCGTAAGGCGAGGCGGGCAGTCTTCAGCACAAGGTCGCGAGAGGCGCGGCAGAGGCCAAGGCGTGCGTCTCGACTGACGGTTGTTGCACCGAAAGAAGTCCGTTTTCACGGTGGCCAAGGAACTCGCGCTGTTTTTCTTGAGTTTGTGAACAAGGTCAATACCCAATTGAAATTGGGCGGGGCCGTGCGGCTTGATCTTCGTGCAATCGAGGTGCTGCACCCTTGTGGAGTCCTGTTGTTGCTGTCCCATGTTCGAAATTGGGCAACTGCAAATCCTGGGTGTGTCACTGCCAGCTATCCATCTGACGAGGTCGTTGAGCAAATGCTGCAAAGTGTTGGCGTGCTTGAGAGGCTTGGATTGGAGAGCAGAGCCACAGTGACGCGAGAAGAGGTGACTCGCTGGTTCTACTTCAAAGGTGATTCTGTCGATGCATCTCCGATCACGCCTTTCATGCAGGCCGCGAAAGAGCGCCTGGGGGTAGCCAATCAATCTGCGCTGTACGACAGTGTTGTTGAGGCGATCACAAATGTGACTCAGCACGCCTATGAGGATGACGTTCTCAAGCGATGGTGGATGTTTGCATCGATGTCGCCAACACATGTGTTGGTATCGATCTTGGATGGGGGGCGCTCTATTCCCGGGACGTTGTTGGAGAAGCCCGGTGTTAAAGACCAGGTGAGGCAGTGGTACTGGGGCAAGAAAAAAACCGATTCCCGGATGCTGCATGCCGCGATGGGCGGAAAGTCCAGAACGCAGCTGTGCTATCGAGGTAAAGGTCTTCCCGATATGCTAGAGTCAACCAAGGTTACGGCCGACAGCAGTTTGGCTATTTACAGTCGGAGGGGCGTTTTCTTTTGTGACTCGACTTCTAAACGTGAGGAGCATGCGCAAATGAAAGATCCCATTGACGGTACTTTATTGCTGTGGTCACTGAAAACCGCAGAGGATTCCCAAGAATGACGCACACAATACGAATCGCCGACGATTTTTCGCCGACGCCTGCGGGGCGCTTCGTGACAGACGGCCCATTTTCGGGAGAGCGGTTTCGCGATGAATTCCTTGTCCCAGCACTGAAAGCGCATGATGAAGTTGAAGTCGATTTAAGCGGCGTCTTCGGCTTTGGATCATCCTTTCTTGAAGAGACTTTTGGAGGTCTTGTGAGAAAATGCCTCTTCAAAAAAACCGACTTGCTCAAGAAGATGCGCATCAAGTCATCGTTGAAGACTTACGAAAACAAGGTTTGGCAGTACATCAAAGAAGCAAAGCCTGAGTGCTAGGTGAGCTGTGGATGAGTTGTTGGAGGCGTCAAGGCCTTTTCTCCCATACATACCTTTGATCTTGACGATTGTTGGATGGAGCGTTGCAAACAGCACTGCGGGAAACCGCGAAGTCAGAAAAGAGCGGCGGTCTGAGGTAGATGCATGCTGCAAATTGGCGGCAGATTTGCTCGCGAAGGTGCGGGCCTACTACACCAAAGGTGCGGATCACGAGGACTCGTCCAGGCTGGGCCGGGAGGTCGTATTTGATCTTCACCGGCTCTTGCAACGCGTAGAGCGACTTGGGAAAAATTGCCCAAAATTCGAAGTCGTTGGAGTTCTCGGTGAGTTGCACGAGGCAATAACCGGCGGTGAATTCGACAGCAGCACACGCAAGGCGTTGCAGCACGATGCGCCAGAGATCCTAAATATTGAATACTGGACTCATGCTCTGATGAACGGCATGGAAGACGGGTTTGCAGACACCTTCCGCTCCTGATCCATGTGACAGCAAAAAGCCCGCCCAACGCGGGCTTTTTGCTGTGGGCTATTTCGCTGGCTCCTTGAGGGGCAGCAGTGACTCGCGGCGCTTGGTGACGTAGCCCACGCGCGGCATGATGCAACTGGCCCGAGACACGGGCATGAGCTGGGAAGGGCTGTACAAAGCCCTGGGCGAAAACGGCAACCCCAGCTTTGCCACCGTCATGAAGGTGCTGAGTGCGCTGGGTCTGAAGTTTCACGTTGAGCCACAGGTGGCACATTCTTGAGTGCTGCCCCGCCAGAGGTCAACATTGCGCGAATCACACTGATTTCACACGAACAGGCTGAACCCCGCGCTGCCATTGGTGCGGTTACGGGTTCAATTCCCGCCAGCTCCACCATCCTAGACAACCCCAGACAATGAGAGCCCCTCTAGTCTGGGGTTTTTCTTTGCCTATTGCTTGTCTGGTGTAGTCCTGATAATCGCACCGAAATCGTACGGAATAATTGGCCGGGCGCAGTAGGGGGGCACGGCTTTTTTGGTAGTCCTTGTGGATGAATTTGCCGTAGAACTGTGCAAATATCTCTCATTTGCAAGTCTGAACTGCATGGCAACCTGCCACAAGTTAGCGCCAACCATCAGTTGTACAGATCCTCGCTGGTGGCGCAGAGCGCTGCCAAGTCGCGCTCCAGTAAGGCGGGATCGCCCAGTTGCAACTCAATCAGCCGGCGCAGATGGGTCACGCTGTCGAGGTCGATACTGCGGCACACAAGGCCGACGTGATGCTGCTGCATCTGGGCTACCTGCATCGACATGGTGATACTGTCGTGCGTCTCGTTCAGCGGCACGGTGAGTTGGCATGTGGCACCCACTGGCAACGCCTCCAGCGCCACCACCAGCGCTCCCTTGAGTGATAAATCCAGCACCTGAACGGGCACATTGTCATTGTTTATGCTCAACCATCCTGGCGCCTGAAACAGAACACGGATGAAGTGGCGACGTTCATAAGGCATAGGGGCTCTCCGGGGTAATTGCGGGTGGGTGTTATCGATGCTACTGTAATTGCAACAGAGGGAACGTCAGGATGCATCAACAAGCTTCTTGTATTGACGCCCCTTTTCACGGAGTAAGCTTGCACGGTATGGCCTCCGTCACTTTCCTTCCTCCTTTATCCAGTCCCTTTCAGGTTGCGCAAGAACTGAGGAATACGGGGTTGGCGGTGCTGGCGCCGAGTGATGTCGCTCTGTGGGCCGGCTGTGCTCTGGAAGAGTTGCAGGAACTGCGCCCGGATTGGGATGTGCTGGTGCCCGATCAATACCTGAAAGATGGTGGCCGCTACCGTCGGCGGCGCCACTCCTGTTTTGTGGTGCTCGGCGCGGATGTGCAGCAGGTGCCGCACCGTGCACACTGGCAGCCGATCGAGTACAACGCCTTGCATGGCGGCATGGATCGCTGGTTTGAGCCCCTCTTGCCGGCCACGGTGCAGCGCCCGGTGTGGGCGCAGCTGCTGTGCGCGCTGGCCGCTCTCTCGGGTGCGGTGTTTGCACCGGACCTGGCGCCGCAGCCCTGGTTTATCGAGGCGCACCAGTTTCGCATTGACACCACCGATGGCATTGGCCGACCGACCCCTGAAGGTGCGCACCGCGACGGTGTGGATCTGGTGGCCGTGTTTTTGGTTGAGCGCAGCGGCATTCGGGGTGGTGAGACGCGGGTGTTTGAGTCCAACGCGCGCACCGGTCAGCGCTTTACTCTGACACAGCCCTGGTCGTTGATGTTGCTCGATGATGCACGTGTGGTGCATGAGAGCACTCCCATTCTGCCGGTAGCTGCCAGTGGTGGCCATCGTGATACGTTGGTTGTGACCTGCAGGCGCGGTGGTTTTCAGGGGAGTAGCCTTGTCTGATTTGATGCGAGTCAAGCTTGGCTTTATGCCAGGCAGCGACACTTACCATGCGCTTTTGCAGGCACTGCCTGCTTTAACCCACCCAAGGAGAAAAATCGATGTTCAAAAATATTCTGGTGCCTGTGGACGGTTCGCCGACCTCGATGTTTGCGGTGACCCGGGCAGCTTCTTTAGCCAAGAGTCTGGGCAGCACGGTGACGGTGTTGTATGTGGTCGATCCGTACCCGTTCACCGGTGTGGGCGCCGATTTTGCCTACGGGCAGGCGCAATACCTGAGCGCGGCCACGTCAGAGGCCAATGCGGCTCTGGACACCGCCAAAAAATCGATGGAAGAGGCGGGTGTGACGGTCAATACGCTGGTGGGCGAGGGCCATGCCGTGCACGATGGCATCGTGCGCGCCATTGAAACCGTCGGCGCCGATCTGGTTGTCATGGGCTCGCATGGCCGCCGGGGTCTGGAAAAGCTCATGCTCGGCAGCGTGACGCAGCGCGTGCTGGGCGTGGTGCGCATTCCGGTGCTGGTGGTGCGCGACTGAATTTTCGCCGCGCAATGAAAAATGGCTCCGATCAGGAGCCATTTTTTATGGGCGATAGCGCAAGTCAGTTCATCGTGACCTGCGCAGCGCTTTACATGCGCTCAAAAATCGCCGCAATGCCCTGGCCGCCGCCGATGCACATCGTCACCAGGGCGTAGCGGCCCTGGATGCGTTGCAGCTCGTGCAGCGCCTTGACGGTGATCAGCGCGCCGGTGGCGCCAATCGGGTGACCGAGCGAAATGCCCGAGCCATTGGGGTTGACCTTGGCCGAATCCAGGCCCAGATCGCGTGAGACAGCGCAGGCTTGGGCGGCAAAGGCTTCATTGGCTTCGATCACGTCCAGATCGGCCACTGTCAGGCCGGCTTTTTTCAGCGCCATTTGGGTGGCGGGCACTGGGCCAATGCCCATGTACTTCGGATCGACGCCAGCGTGTGCGTAAGCCACCAGGCGTGCCAGCGGTTGCAGGCCACGCGCTTTGGCAACGCCCGCTTCCATCAACACCACGGCCGCAGCAGCGTCGTTGATACCCGAGGCATTGCCGGCAGTCACGGTGCCGTTTTCCTTGGCGAACACGGGTTTGAGCTTGGCCATATCGGCCAGCGTGCAGTTGGGGCGGTAGTGCTCGTCCACCTCGTAGGCGACGTCGCCCTTGCGGCTTTTCAGCATGACGGGGACGATCTGCTCCTTGAAGTGACCGGCTTCAATCGCGCGCTGGGCACGGTTGTGGCTTTCGACCGCAATCGCGTCCTGCTCGTCGCGAGTGATGCCCCATTTGGTGGCGATGTTTTCTGCCGTCACACCCATGTGGATGTTCTGGAACGGGTCGTGCAGCGCGCCGACCATCATGTCGATCATTTTGGTGTCGCCCATGCGCGCGCCAAAGCGGTTGGTCAGGCTGGCGTAGGGAGCACGGCTCATGTTTTCTGCACCGCCGCCGATGGCGATGTCGGTGTCGCCCAGCAAGATGCTTTGGCTGGCCGAAATGATGGCCTGCAAGCCCGAACCGCACAGGCGGTTGACGTTGAAGGCGGGTGTTTCTTGTGCACAGCCGCCATTGATGGCCGCGACGCGCGACAGGTACATATCTTTCGGCTCGGTGTTGACGACATGGCCAAACACGACATGGCCGACGTCCTTGCCTTCGACGTTGGCGCGCGCCAACGACTCACGTACCACCAGGCTGGCCAGTTCGGTGGGGGGCACGTCTTTGAGACTGCCGCCAAAAGTACCGATAGCGGTGCGCACACCACTGACAACAACGACTTCACGGGTCATACTAAAACTCCTTTAGGTGTAAAAAATGCCTCTAAGCCTTTAAGTACATGCGCTTGCAGCTATTAAAAAAATAGTATCTATCAAGCGCGACGTACATCAGCTACCGGTTCGACGCCAAAGTCTGCACGTTCCAGCCATGCCAGCACGCAGGCTGCTGCGTCGTCAGCTGAACTCAACTGGCCCGCCGTTTTGAGGTGGGCAAAATTGGGTGCGTCTGGGAAGTCCGCCGCATCTGCGCTGCGTAACTGGGTCTGCATGGTTGTATCGATAACACCCGGTGCCAGTGAGCATACCTTGGCGCCGTGTGGCTTAAGCGCCTCGTCCAGCGCCAGGCAGCGCGTGAAGTGGTCCATACCGGCCTTGGCGGCGCAATAAGCGGCTTGCGAGGCCATGGCGCGCCGGCCCAGACCGGACGAAATGTTCAGCACTTTGCGTGGCACGTTCCAGCTTTCGGTGGCGCCCAGAAACGCGGCGCACAGCAGCAAAGGCGCCTCCAGCCCAACGCGCAAGGCGTGCGCTAAATCTTCTGGTGCGCTGGCCGACAGCGGCGCAATCGGTGGAATCACGCCAGCGTTGTTGATCAGCGTGGCGCTGGCAAAGCGGCCTGTCGGCTGCGCCTGCAGCCAAGTGTGCAGGCGCTCGGCGGCGGCGCTGGCGCTGGAGAGGTCTTGGGCCCATTGCTCCAGCGGCACGTTATGGGCAGCGGCTTGGGTGGCCAATTCGGCATTGGTTTGGCGCGACAGGCACAGCAGTTGCTGGCCGGGGCGCAGCAGTTGCTGTGCCATGGCCAGGCCCATGCCGCGCGAGGCGCCGGTCAGGATGGTGAGGTGGTAGGGCATGGCAGTACAGGACTAAGGAGGTGGACAGGGCCGTTTGGCAAGCAGATGAAAGAAACGTGAAAAATATTTTTACTATTAAAAAAATAGCTTAATACGCTTGTTACACATGCGCTACAGGCCGATTTGGCTTAAAAATCGGGTGGCAGGGCATATTGCACCCAAGTGCCGTTGATCGGGTGTGCAAACGCCAGTCGGGCAGCGTGCAGCAGCAGGCGCGGGGCGCGGCCTTGGACGGCAGTGTCGGCATACAGCGCATCGCCCAGGATGGCGTGGCCGATGGCGGCCAGGTGCAGGCGCAACTGGTGCGTGCGGCCTGTCACCGGGGCCAGTTCGACCCGGGTGGTTTGCGCTGCCTCGTCGATGGCCAGCACGCGCCAGCGGGTGTGGCTGGGTTTGCCGTGCGCGTGGTCGATGACGCGCAGCGGGCGGCGTTCCCAGTCGGCGGCAATCGGTAGTTCAATGTCGCCCCAGCCGCTGGCGGGCGCCGCCATGCAGCCTTGGACGATGGCTTGGTAGCGTTTTTCGACTTCGCGCTCGGCAAAGGCCTGGCTGAGCGCACGCTGCACGGCCGGCGTGCGCGCCATCAGCAAGAGGCCCGAGGTCGCCATGTCCAGCCGGTGTACCACCAGCGCGCCAGGCCATGGCTGGCTGGCACGTGCGCTGGCGCAGTCCTGCTTGTCGGCGCCGCGCCCCGGTACGCTGAGCAAGCCAGCGGGTTTCGCCAGCACCAGCAAGGCGTCGTCGGCGTGCAGGCAGGTCAGCGGGCTGTCGCTGAATGCCGGTTCAGGGAGTGGTGTTGCCATGGATCAGGCGCTGCACGGTGGCGCACATTTCTTCGACGTCGTTGGGTTTGTGGATCAGCGCGCGGGCGCCTTCGGCCAGGGCGGCCTGTTCGATTTCTGGGGTGACGTAGCCCGACGCCAGGGCCACCGGCAGGTCGGCGCGGATGGTGCGCGCAGCGCGCACCAAGTCAATGCCTGAGTAGCCGGGCATGTTGTAGTCGGTCACCAGCAGGTCATAGGCTTGTGCGTCGGCGTGCAGGGCGGCTTCGGCGGCGCGCGGGTCGGTAAAGCCGCTGACTTCGTAGCCACGCCGGCGCAGCAGGCGCTGTACCAGAAATACCAGCGCCTCATCGTCATCCACGTACATGACGTGGCGGCGTGGGGCCGGCTCGCCCGTGGGTGTGCCGTTCACCGGCAGCGCCGGCGTGGCAGGCGTGCGCCCGGGTGGCGCCAGCACAGGGGGGGCGGCGTCTCCGACCTCTGCCGCCGGAAAATACAGCGTAAAGCGGCTGCCCTGGCCCGGTGTACTGTGTACATCGACTGCGCCCTGGTGGGTGCGCATCACGCCATGCACCACCGCCAGACCCAGGCCGGTGCCTTGGCCCACCAGCTTGGTGGTGAAAAAAGGCTCAAAAATGCGCGGCAATGTGGCGTCATCGATGCCGGGGCCGTTGTCCTGCACGCTGATGGCGACATAGTTTTTGGCTGGCCCCAGCCCCAACCGCTCGCACAGGCGCTGGTCGGTGGATGCCAGTGCCGCATCCACCATTACCGTACCCCGGTTCTCGCCAATGGCGTGGATGGCGTTGGTGCACAGGTTCAGCAAGGCTTGCTCGACCTGGGTCGGGTCGGCCAAGATGCTGGGCAGGGGGTCGGCGGTGTGCAGGTGCAGTGCAATGGCGGGTGGCAGGGTGACGCGCAGCAGGCGCTCGGTGTCGTGCAGTACCTCGGCCAGGGCGACGCTGGTGCGCTGTGCTGGCTCGTTGCGGCTGAAGGTGAGGATTTGGCGCACCAAGTCACGCGCGCGCCGGCCAGCTTTTTCGATTTCCACCAAGCTTTCGTAGGCCGGCGAGTCCGGGCCGCAGTCGGCTTTGGCCAGTTCGGCATTGCCCAGAATGGCGCTCAAAATATTGTTGAAGTCGTGTGCAATCCCGCCGGCCATGGTACCCACGGCCTGCATCTTGTGCGATTCACGCAGTTGCACTTCCAGTTCGTTGCGGTGTGCTTCAGCTTTTTTGCGTCCGGTCAGGTCGCGGGCAAAGACGGTGGTGGTTTCGCCCTCGGCGTGGCGCTCGAACGAGACGCTGATCTCCACCGCCAGTTCTTTGCCGCTGGCGCTGAGCGCCGTCATTTCACCCAGCATGGCTTGGGTCGTGAGCTGGGCAAATGCCAACGCCTGCTCAGCCTCGGGCAAAAAACGCTGCAGATCGCTGCCCAGTGCATCGCCTGCGGCGCACTGGAACAGCGCGGCGGCGGTGGGGTTGAACACCGTGATGCGCTGGTGCTGATCGACGCAGATGATGGCGTCCAGGGACGAGTTGATGACCGCTTCGAGCCGGCGCTCGCCGGCGTACAGCTGCTCGTTGCGCTGGCGCAATGCCAGCGCGCTGTGCTGCAGCGCTTGGCGCTCGGCCAGCAGCGGGCCTTGGTCGATGACGGCGCATAAGAACTGCAGCAGGGGCGGACCGTCGCCCTGGGGTGGTTCAATGCGGGCAATGTGCAGGTCGCCGGTGATGCGGGTGTCCTGGTTGATGCTGAAAACCACCTCGGTGGTTTCGCCCTGGCCCTGGGCGCGCGCCAGGGCAAAAGCCTGCTGCACGCGCTCGGTGTGCTCGGGATGGACGAAGGACAGCAACTCGGTCAGGGGCCGATCGCTCTCGCTGGGCTGAAAGGAGCGGTGCGCCATCGAATTGGCCTGGACCACCATGTCGTGCTCGTCCACCACCATCAGGGCCAGTGGCACGCTGGAAAACAGGGTTTCAAAGCGCTCGGAGGCGCTTTCGGCTGCTGCCTGGCTGTAGCGCAGCACTTTATTTTGTGCCTCCAGCTCGGCCTGGTAGGCGCGCAGCTCGGCAATCAGACGGTCCATCGGACCGGTCGGCCTGTCAGGGTGCGGGCTGGGCTCGGAGGTGTCGGGCGGGGCGGGCAGCAAAGTGTAGGGTGGAGTGCGCGAAAAAAAAGAAAGATCGAGGCGGGTCATGGAAAAACAACCAGGGCCAGCCCCACAGAGGTGCGCTGACGGGAAGGGGCAATGCAACAAGCGCGGCGACTGGCTCGGTCGTTCAGTCGTTGCTGTGGACCGGCAGGCAACTGCAAAACAGGTTGCGGTCGCCATAGACGTTGTCCACCCGGCCCACCGGCGACCAGTATTTGTGTTGGCGCAGCGCCGCCACCGGGTAGGCTGCCAGCGCCCGCGAATAAGGTCGATCCCAATCGTCTTCCAGCAGGCTGGCGGCGGTGTGCGGGGCATTTTTCAACGGGTTGTTGTCTTGCGGCCAAGTGCCATTTTCAATCTGCGCTATCTCGGCGCGGATGGCAATCATGGCGTCGATGAAGCGGTCGATTTCATGCAGACTTTCGCTCTCGGTCGGCTCGACCATCAGCGTGTTCGGCACGGGAAAGCTCAGCGTTGGTGCGTGAAAGCCGTAGTCCATCAACCGCTTGGCGACGTCTTCGGCCATCACGCCGCTGCTGTCCTTGAAGGCGCGCAAGTCCAGGATGCATTCGTGCGCCACATGGCCGCTGTTGTCGGTGCCGCCGGCGTACAGTGTCGGGTAGTGCTTTTTCAGGCGCGCGCTGATGTAGTTAGCGCTGAGGATGGCGATTTCGGTGGCTTGTTGTAGCCCCACAGCGCCCATCATGCGGATATACATCCAGCTGATCGGCAGCACGGCGGCATTGCCCAGTGGTGCCGCGCTGACAGCACCGACGCCGCTTTCCCTACCGGCTGTGGCGTGGCCGGGCAGATAGGGCGCCAAGTCGGCCACCACACACACCGGGCCAACGCCGGGGCCGCCGCCGCCGTGCGGAATACAAAAAGTTTTGTGCAGATTGAGGTGGCTGACGTCGCCGCCAAACTCGCCCGGCGCGGCCAAGCCGACCAAGGCGTTCATGTTGGCACCGTCGACATACACGCGCCCGCCGTGCTGATGCACCAGAGCGCACAGCTCTTTCACCTGCGCCTCAAATACGCCATGCGTGCTGGGGTAGGTGATCATCACGCAGGCCAGGTGTTGGCTGTATTGCTCGCATTTGGCTTGCAGGTCCGCCATATCGACATTGCCGCGTGCATCGCAGGCGGTGACCACCACCTCCATGCCGGCCATCTGCGCGCTGGCTGGGTTGGTGCCGTGGGCGCTGGCCGGAATCAGGCAGATGTGGCGGTGGCTGGCGCCCTGGGCGTCGTGGTAGGCCTTGATCGCCAGCAGGCCGGCGTATTCTCCCTGCGAGCCGGCATTGGGTTGCAGGCTGACGGCAGCGTAGCCGGTGGCCTCGCACAGCCAAGCGCGCAGTTGGGCGTCCAGTTCGTGGTAGCCCTGCAATTGGTCGGCCGGGGCAAAGGGGTGGATGTGTGCAAACTCGGGCCAGGTGATCGGAATCATCTCGCTGGTGGCGTTGAGCTTCATGGTGCAACTGCCCAGCGGAATCATGCTGCGGTCCAGCGCCAAATCTTTGTCGGACAGCTGGCGGATATAGCGCAGCATCGCCGTCTCGGAGTGGTGCGTGTTGAACACCGGGTGTGTCAGATACGTGCTGGTGCGGCGCAGCGCGGCCGGGATGAGCGGCTTGACGCCTCTTTCAAAGGCCTCAAACGTCGGCAGCGTCTGGCCTTCTGCGGCAAAAATCTGCCACAGCAGCGCAATGTCAGCGCGCGTGGTGGTTTCATCCAGTGCAATACTCAGGGCATTATTTGAGTGATTTCGCAGATTAACGCCGGCAGATACTGCGCTATTAGCTATCAATTCAGTAGCTTCATCCGTCTCCAAGTACAGCGTGTCAAAGCAGCCTTGCGCACGCACCTTGACGCCCAACTGCGCCAAACCCTGCGCCAACACAGCCGTGAAGCTGGCCACGCGCTGCGCTATGCGTTGCAGGCCCATGGGGCCATGGTAGACGGCATACATGCTGGCGACCACAGCCGGCAGCACCTGGGCAGTGCAGATGTTAGACGTGGCTTTTTCGCGCCGAATATGCTGCTCGCGCGTTTGCAACGCCAGGCGATAGGCCGGATCACCGTGTGCGTCCACGCTGACCCCTACCAAGCGGCCCGGCAGTGAGCGTTTGAATTCGTCGCGGCAGGCCATGTAGGCTGCGTGTGGGCCGCCGGCGCCCATCGGCATACCAAAACGCTGCGTGCAGCCGACAACGATGTCGGCGCCCCACTCGCCTGGCGGCGTGATCAGCGTCAGCGCCAGCAGGTCGGCGGCGGCGATGAAGGCGGCTTGGCGCGCGTGTACCTTGGTCACGTCGGCGCGCAGATCGTCAATGCGGCCGCTGCTGGCCGGGTACTGGGCCAGGGCGGCGAAATAGTCACCGTCCAGCGCGTCAGCCCATGCTTGTGGCGATGCCGTTACCACCACCTCAATGCCAAACGGCGCGGCGCGCGTCTGGATCACCTCGATGGTTTGCGGGTGCGTGTCGCCAGAGACGATAAAGCGCTGGCTTTGGCTTTTGACCGAACGCTTGGCCAGCGCCATGGCTTCGGCGGCGGCCGTGGCCTCGTCGAGCATGGAGGCGTTGGCAATTTGCATGGCGGTCAGATCGCACACCATGGTCTGGAAGTTGATCAGCGCCTCCATCCGGCCTTGCGAAATCTCTGCCTGGTAGGGCGTGTAGGCCGTGTACCACGCGGGGTTTTCCAGCACATTGCGCAGGATGACACCCGGCGTATGCGTGCCGTAGTAACCCTGGCCAATGAAACTCTTCAGCACCTGATTTTTCGCTGCCATGGCCTTGAGTTCAGCCAATGCCTGCGCCTCGCTGGCCGGTGCCGGCAACTCCATCGGGCGGCTGCGCGCAATCGATCGCGGCACGGTGGCATCGATCAGCGCGCGGCGCGAGGCAGCGCCCACCACCGACAGCATGTGCGCTTCGTCTGCCGCGGCTATGCCGATGTGGCGGGGCAGGAATTCGGCGGTGTTTTCTAGTGCGGCCAGCGGGGCAAAGGACATCGGCATGGTGGGCCTTAGGCGTTAAGTGTTCTGGCTGAAGGCCGTATAGGTGGGCGCATCCATCAACGTGTCGCATTCCTCTGGCTTGGCCATGCGCACCTTGAACAGCCAGCCAGCGCCCATCGGGTCCGAGTTGGCCAGCGCGGGGTCGGCGCGCAGGGCTTCGTTGACTTCGATGATTTCGCCTGAAACCGGCATGTAGACATCGGCAGCGGCCTTGACCGACTCGATGACACCCGCTACAGCGCCCTGGGCCAGGGTTGTGCCGACTTCGGGCAAATCGACAAACACCACATCACCGAGGGCGTCCTGGGCGTGCTCGGTGATGCCGACGGTGGCGGCCTGCTGGTGGGCGGTGTCTATCCATTCGTGGTCGCGCGAAAATTTGAGGGTCATGAAAGCTCCTGGATGCAAGTAAAAAAAGAAAACGGTTGAACTGTAGCGGTGCGCCTATTCCTGTGCACGGCAGGGACGTGCCTTAGATGCGGTGGTAGCGCGTCGGCACAAAGGGCGTGGGCACCACCACCATCGGCACCGGTTTGCCGCGCACCAGGGTAAACAGCTCGGTGCCGAGAGCGGCGTAATCGGGTTTGACGTAGCCCAGTGCAATCGGCTGGTTCAGGCTGGGGCTGAGCAGGCCGCTGGTGACCTGGCCAATGTGCTGGCCATCTATGTTTTCCAGCGTGGCCGGCTCGCGCACGGGGATGCGTTCGCTGGCGCGCAGAGCCACGCGTTGGCGTGTCAGCAGGGCCGGGTTGTCGATTTGTGCCAGCACCATGTCAGCGCCTGGAAAGCCACCAGCGCGGGCCCCGCCGCTGCGGCGCACTTTGGCAATCGCCCAGCTCAGCGCTGCCTCGGGTGGGGTGGTGGTGACGTCCATGTCGTTGCCGTACAGGCACAGACCCGCTTCCAAGCGCAGCGAATTGCGCGCGCCCAGGCCGGCGGGGCGCACTTGCGGCTGTGCCAGCAGGGCGCGCGCCAGGGTTTCGGCCTGCGCGGCGGGCACGGAAATTTCAAAACCATCCTCGCCGGTGTAGCCGCTGCGCGTGACAAAGCAGTCGCAGCCGGCAATGTGGAAGTCGCCGCCAGTCATGAACACCAGCGCGGCGGTGTCTGGCGCCAAGCGGGCCAGCACGGCGCCGGCCAGCGGGCCTTGCAGGGCCAGCAGGGCCTGGTTGGGCTGGGGGATGACTTGGCATTGCAGGCCAATCTGCGCTTCGATATGCGCAAAATCCGCCTCTTTGCAGGCGCCGTTGACGATGGCAAAAATCTCGCCCAGGCCTTTGTTGAAGAGCATCAGGTCGTCGAGAATGCCGCCAGTCTCATGCAGCAGCAGACCGTAGCGCTGTTTGCCCACCGGCAGATCGATGATGTCCACCGGCATCAGGCTCTCTAGCGCCGCCGCTGCGCCGCGCCCCACCAGCCGCAACTGGCCCATGTGTGAGACATCAAACAGGCTGGCGGACTGGCGGGTGTGCAGGTGCTCGGCGACCAACCCCGTCGGGTATTGCACCGGCATCGAGTAACCGGCAAAGGGCACCATGCGGGCGCCCAGTTCCAGGTGCAGCGCGTGCAGCGGTGTGGTCAGCAAGGGGGGAGAAGCAGTAACGGACATGGGCATGGTCTCCGAAAAAAGGAAGGGCCAGTGCCAGAGTCGGGTGCCAGGGTCGGGGGCGAGGGGAGGGGCTCTGCCTGCACCTTCGGCGGCGCCGCACGCCAGTTGGGCGCGGCACCCGTCTCCTGACGGCGAAATTCTACCTAGCTTATCCCCATCGCCGTAAAACCCCGTCCAAGTGCGCTGGCCGCAACGGCCCAAAGGCGAAGCCGACGCACTTGCGCGGGGATATAAGGCGTGGCCGCTGCTACAG
>NZ_JHYS01000028.1 GCF_000688255.1 Simplicispira psychrophila DSM 11588
GTGGAGTTCCGGACGCCGGATAGTCCGGCGGAAAGGCAGGGGGAATCTGGCTGGAAATTGCGGCAGGTTCTCGTAATCATCCGTGCCAGGATGCGGTGAACGCGCCATCGAAGAATTCGGCACACGATCGTCAGCGGAGTGTTGCATATGACCGTCCATTGATGGTTCCCAATAGCTGTCTGTCCATAGGGAGTCATGATGGCTATCGAGAGCAATCGGAACAACTCACTGGGGCGAAGCGGGGAGGGCGTCAGCCAATCCACGTCTCGAAAATGGCTGGAAACAGCGCAACAGAAAGATCAAGCTCTGGTCGCCAATATTTTGGCAGCGGACTGCATGACAAGCAGGTCTCGGCCAATGGTCTTAGGCAGATGGCCGCTTTCGGAAAACTTATCTTGCCAGACAGATATTTAGCATCTGTGTCGGCCGGAATGGGTTTCTTGGTTTGCAAGGCCTTGTCTCAAGCAGCGTTCTTCACTCCAGGAGGTGAATATTTGAATATCATATATTTTTTTATATGATAGTATTTTCTATACCATCAAAACCAAGCGCGATGAGTCTAGCCAATCTTCTCGAGAAAAACCGCTACAAAGTCATGCGCCGCATGGCTCTATGGGAGGGCCGCCTGAGCCGTGGTCGCGTCATGGACGTGCTGGGCCTAAGCGGCATCCGGGTAAGCCAGCTCCTTAGGGAGGTCCGTGAAGAAACCCCTGATTGGTTTGAATGGGACAGTAAGAGCAAGTCCTACTTTGTCACCCCCGCTGCCTACAAAAAAGCGCAGGTTGAGCTCAAGGCTGGCACATCGGATCTGAGCCTGGCGGCCTACCTCGCAGAGGCTAACATTCATGCGGACCTGGCCCCAGGTGCCGGTCCGGTCACCGTCGCCCCGTGGGGTTTCTCCCAGGTCAACCCCCACGTCTTCTCCCGCATTCGCCTGGCCATAGAGCAAGGCACGCGACTGAAGCTGGAATACCGCTCCATGCGTACTCCCGAGCCGCACCCGCGCACCGTGGAGCCGCACAGCCTGGTCCAGGCCGGCCGGCGCTGGCACATGCGCGGCTACTGCCTGGAGATCGACGACTTCCGGGACTACGTGCTGGGGCGTATTGCGAAGCTCTCCATGCTGGATCAGAAGGCCGAATCCACGGTCGCAGAGGACACCAAATGGAACGCTGTGGTGAAGGTGCGCATCCAGGCGCATCCCAAACTGACGCCCGGCCAGCAGGACTTGGTCCGCAGCGAGTATTTCGAAGGCACTGCGGCACGCGTGCACAGCTGCCGCGGCGCCCTGCTGCCCTACCTGGTCCAGGAGCTGAGACTGGCCCTGGATGTGGCCAAGGAATTGCCGCCTGAGTACCAGCTGGCGGTGGAGAACGTCGAGGAGGTGCGCAAATGGCTGTTCCCAGCGTAGCTCCCGCTTCGATTGCTCTCTTCCAGCGCATTCCGGATCGGCTCTTCGGTCCGCTGGCATCGGCAAACCGGCACGGGTATTGGTCGCTGCTGTGCCATTTACACCGCAGGCGCTTTGGGCCCGACGCGCCCCTGCCGCCCAGCTACGGCTTCCTGCAGCGCGAAATCACCCAGGAGATCGAGGACCACCTCAAATACGCCGACGAATGGCAGCCAGAGTCTGGCGATCAACCCGACACGCCCCTGAACATTCGCGCCATCAGTATCATCAACCGCTTGGTAGACGCGGGCTGGTTCCGTTTGGAGAAGTACGGCATTGAGAAGACCGTCAACATGGCGCCGGCCGTGGGCCAGTTGCTGACCCAACTGATCAACTTCGCCGAGACGGGTCCGGTGTTTTTTTCGGGCAAGATCCGCGCGATCGATGCTGCCGTGGCCCAGGTGCACAAGGGCGAAGCCAGCGGCGACCTGTTTCGGGAGGCGGCCGAGCAGTGCCGCAATCTGTTGGTCTACATCCGCAACACCGGCACCAATGTGCGCGACCTGATGGCGGCCATAGGCGCACAGCCCACCACGGCCCAGTATGTTCGGTCCTTTTTTACCTCGTACATCCAAGAAGTCTTTATTGGGGACTACCAGGAGCTGCGCACCCGGGAGCACCCCTTGTCCAAGCGCCAGCAGATCCTGGACGCCGTCACAGACATCGACACCCAGCCAGAGCAGCGTGGCCGTTTGCTGGACTGGTATGTGAACCGCCTCTGCGGCGGGGACGACAAGAAAGGCCAGGCGGCATTCCAGCGCGACCTGCAGCGCCTCTACGAGCTCGACCGGATCGAAGAGTATCTGGAGCGTCTGGACGAAGAGATCCGCGTCGCCAACCGGCGCGCGCTGGCCTTCCTGGAATACAAGCTGCGCGCCATACGCCCTATCGACAACCTGCTCCGGCAGACCATGGACCGGTTGATTGCACATCCCGACATCGATGTCGCCCCCGTCTTCCCGCCGGATGCCCTGATGGGTGGCGCCCGCCTGGCTCAGCCACGCAAGGAGGTGCCGCGGCTGGCGCCCACGCCTTTGCGGCAGGTGATCATCTCCGATCGCACGCGCGCCATTGGCAACCTGGTACGCCGCGCCCAGGAGCGCCGGTCCATCACGCCCATGAAGCTGCGCGCCTATGCCGAGAAAGTGCTGCAGGACGCGGCCGCCGCCGACAGAGACGCCCTGCCTTGCGGATCCATCGAGGACTTGCGTGCATTCCAGGCCCTGACCAGCGTGGCCATGGCCACCAACTCCAGAATCCCCCGGCTGGAAATGGAAGGCCGGGCTTCGGCCCCGGGCATGGAGCTGCGCTACACCAGCGACGAAGCCGCCGAGCACCCGTATTTGAGCGGCAAGCCATTCACACTGAGCTGGCGCAAACGTCAGACTAAAAACAGGGAAACCCAATGAGCAACCCACGGGACTGGGAGGATCTGGCCAGCCGGCTGGATGGTGTCTATGCCGTCGAAGACTTCGAGACTGCAGCCTATCGGCTGGTGGCCGAGCAGGTGATCTACCACTCCGACCGCAGCAGCCGGGTGACCTATGCCATCCTGGATCTCTATGAGCGCGAGTTCGCCAAGGTGCTGGCGCCGCTGGGTGTGTCCTTGTCGATCAACCGGCAGCTGCGCTATGTCACCGCCCTTCCGCGGCACGCCAAGGCCGGGACCGCGACCGTGGCCCAGACACTGTTTGCTCTGGTGCTGCGCGGCCTGTACGACGAAGGCGTGCGCGCCGGTGGCCTCACGGAAGACGGCGAGATCCTGTGCGACTACATCGAATTGCAGGAAAAGTTCCACCTCATGACTGGGCGCGACCTGCCCACCCGCGGCGAGCTCGACACGCTGCTGCGCTCCGCCAAGCGTTGGGGCATCGCCCGACGCCTGGAAGACGATGACAGTGGCCACCTCACCCCCTTGCAGGAGCAGTCAGCAGGCGGCGTGGCCATCCGCCCTGCCATCGTCGACGTGCTGGGCGACACCGCTTTGCTACGGCTGGCGCAGTGGGGCGTGGCCCGGGATGAAGCGCATGCGGACGGTACCGCCGGCGGGCCTGTGGCGATTGAGGATCACCAGGGAGATGAAAAATGAAGCGGCTTGAGAGCGTCAAACTGGTGCAGTTCCTGTTGTATGAGCAGCAGGAATTCCGCCTGGAAGAAATCACTGGCCTGTTCGGCCGCAACGGCAGTGGCAAAAGCTCGGCGCTCGACGCGGTGCAGATCGCCATGATGGGCGCCAACAAGAACCAGATGCACTTCAATGCCCAGGCCGACAACAAATCACACCAGCAAAGCCGCACCCTGCGCTCCTACTGCCTCGGGCAGTACGGCGACACCATTGAACAGTGCGCGCGGCCGCAGGCCACCACCTACATCACACTGGTCTGGCGCGACACCGAGACCAATGAGCCGGTTTCCATGGGTGTGTGCATTGAGGCGTCTCTGAGCAACGAGGCGGAGAAGGTGCTGGGGCGCTACGTCATCCGCGGTGTGGAGCTGAGCATGTCCGAGCACCTGCAGACGGTGGACGGCGCCACCATGCCGCTGCCCTGGAGCAGCTTCCGCCACCGGCTGCTGGAGCAATCCAAGATCACCGGTGAGGAACCGTTGTTCGACGATGGCGCCAGCTACGTCAAGCAGGTGCTGTTTATGTTGCGCGGCAAGGCGGGCCCGGCGTCCTACGACGCGTTTGCGCGCGCCTTCCGTTTTGCGCTGCGCATGAGCTTCTCCAAGTTGGTGGACCAGATTGTTCGCAACGATGTGCTGGAGGACCGGCCCACCAACATCGCCAGGTTCAAGCAGCTGGTGGAGACCTTCAAGCGGATCAACCTCTTGGTCGAGGGAGTTGAACTCAAAATCAAGCAGGGCCTGGAGGTCAGCAAGAACTTTGACGCTGCACTGGCCGAGGCCCGCAAATCCGCCACGTGGACCGGGTTGCAGGCTTCCGCGGCGTACGAGCTCAGCAATGCGGCGCACGAGAAGCTGACGGGCGAGAAGTTTGATCAGGAAGTACTGGTTGGTGAATGCACCCAAGCCAGCACGACCGCCGATGAAGCGCTGGCGGCCTGGACTCTCGAAGAAGGGCAACTGACCGGCCTTCAGCGCGCCCACGCCGACCATGCCGAGAACGCGGGTGCCCAGCAGGACTTGGCGCAGGCGCAAGTAAAAACCACCCGCCGGGAAGAAGAGTTGAAGCGTGAGCTGCGCAACTTCCGGCAATTGCTCCAAAACGCCAGTTCCAATGAGCTGATGGCCCAATGGCAGCCCGCGCTTGCAATTGCCGCACAGCAGCTTGGCGAGTTCTCGTGGGAGCAGAACCGGGTCGACCAGGATGGACTGGGGCAGATAGTCCGGGGTCTGGGTGACACGCTGCAGACAGCAGCTACGCACCTGGGCAAGGAATACGACGTCGTCAAGGAGGATATCCGTCTCGCCAAAGAACGGCTCTCAACGATCGGCCTGGGCATGGAGCGCGCCAGCACCAACCGCGCGCAGGTCAGTGAATCGACGGCCCGGCTGATGCATGAGTTTGCTGACCACGGATTGCACCCCACCCCCGTCTGCGACCTGGTGAGGGTCACCGATCCCAAATGGCAGCCAGCGATCGAAGCCTACTTGGCCAAGAACGTGGAGGCCATCTTGCTGCGGGACGCGGAGGAAGAACAAAGAGCCTTTGGCATTTACCAGGCCTTGCAGGGCAAACGCAGCATCTATGGCGTCAAGATCGTGCGCTCGGACAAAGCGCGCCCCGGGCAGAGCCAGCCGGCGGCCGACACGGTGGCCAGCCTGATACAGGGAAGCAACCAAGTGGCCGTAGCCTACCTGCGTGGCAAGCTGGGCAACCTCAAGCGCGCCAATACCGCCCAAGAGGCGCTGCGCGGTGAACGGACGCTGACCCTGGACGGCATGCTGGTGGGGCCCGGAGACTTCGAACGGTTACGCCTGGTGTCTGAGGCGGACCTACAGATCGGCGCGGGCGCCAGAGGCCAGGTCGACGGGCTCAGAGTCGAGTCCCGTGACTTGAACAGAAAAGTTGCCGACCTTCAAGGACGCCAGGGAGACATTGATCGGATCCGCCAGGCGGTGCAGAGCTTGTCGTCGCCGGAGACCTTGCGCCTTCTGCTGGGCTTCGCGGCCCAGCTGGGCGAAGCGCTCACCGAAAGAGAGCTTGCGAACCAGCGCATCTCGGGCAGCACCAGTGCCGAGTACCAGGCCCTGAGCGCCAAGCTACAGGCGCTGCAGGAACACAAGCCGCAGCTGGAAAAGGATGCCCGCGATGCCCGTGACGCCGTTGTACGGGCCCAGACGGTATTGGACAGATTGATCAAGGAATGCGCGGCCAAGCTGCTGGAGCTCCAAGGCAAGCGGACGGTGCACGAAACCTGCTGTGGCCATGCCGACTATGACCCGGAATACGCTTCCGATCGCTGGGACTCGCTGTTGGTGCAACACGGCGATAACTACCAGGCCATGGCCGACCACTGCGAATCCCAGTCCAAGCGCTGCAACGCCTCCATGTTGCGCCACCTGGGCCCGGCCCAGACGCTGCTGGGAATCTTTCTGACCGACCACCGCGAAGCCGTGAGCGATGAGGTGACATCCGACTGGCGCAAAGCCAAGGCCTGGATGGAGCAGCAAGTCACCCGACTGCAAAACACCGAGCTGCCCGAGTACAAGGATCAGGCTCAGGAGGCCTATCTTGCGTCGCAGAACACCTTCCGCCAGGACGTGGCGTTGGCCCTGCACGCCAACCTCAAGTACCAGACCATCACCTTCAAGCGCTTGAACGATGCGCTCAAGGCCTCCCCTGCGTTCACCAATGGGGAGCGCTACCAGTTCCAGGCCAAGGTTCGCCCGGACCTCCTGCCTTTGAAGAAGTTCATCGAGAACATCGCCGACTTCGGCGCTGAAGGCGGATTGTTTGGCGAGCCCGGGGAAATCCCCGCCCAGTTCGCAGAGCTACTGCGCGAAAAGACCACCTCAGGCAATGCTGCAGTCAAGAGCCCGCTGGATGACTACCGGGAGTTTTTTGAGTTTGATATCAAAATTGAAACCGACGATCCGGTCACCGGCGTCACCAAGACCATTGGGCATCTGAGCAAGCGCATTGGCCCGGGTTCAGGCGGTGAGCACCGTGCACCGCTGTGCGTGATCGCCGGCGCTGCGCTGTCCTCGGCCTACCGCATGGATGAGAACAACCAGGACGGGCTGCGACTCATTCTGCTGGACGAAGCCTTCGACAAAATGGACACGCCCAACATTGTGGCCACCATGCGCTACCTGGAAAAACTGGGCCTGCAGGTGCTGCTGGCCAGCCCGGGCGAGAACCTGCCCACATTGACCGCATTCCTGCACCGCTACTTCGAGATCATGAAGGACGAAACCCGCCATGTGATCCAGGTCGAAGAACGCCGGGTCAGCGAACCCATGCGCGAGCAGTTCCGCGAGGACATGTGGGAATACCACCCCGAGCTGCTGGAGGCGGAGTTGCAGGCCGTCCGCCAGGAACCCATCGCACGACCGGCGGCAGCCACGTTATGAGCGCAGGCGACATCGCCAGGGACTTGCTGGCCAAGCTGCTGGATGCCGGCAACAAGCACGCCGCCGGCGCCCGTGCGCGCGCACCCGCGCTAACGGCCACCAACCTGAAGCCCTACAGCGATCTGCGGAGCCGGCTACACAAACAGGAATGCGATGAGACCTTCCTGGCCGCGCGCGACGCTGGCGCCGTCACTTTGCAGCGTGACAAGCTGAATCCGAATGACGGACTGTTTGAGCGCATTGACCTGGTGGACGTGCAGGCGCTGGCCAAGTTTCTGGGGCGCAGCACCTATGCGGACCAGCTGGCGCAGACGGTTTCCCAGTTGGAGCCGCTGAAAGCTGACTTCCCCGTGATCCTAGAGGTAGTTGGGCGCTGGACCGGCATGGTCAAGGTGCGCGGCCTGGGCCCACAGGACACGGGCGCCTGGATTGACGCAGCCAAGACCATTCGGGCGTGCGCTGCGCGCAGCCAGGACGCGATTGCAGTCCCTGTGCGTGAATTCAGCGCGCGACTGTTCCAGGACAGCAAGCGGATTGAAGCGCTCACCACCCAGCTGGACGTCCTGCTATGTGGCAGCGTTGAGGAAAGGCCGAGGGCCGCAGCTCAGGTGTGGCAGGAGCTGGGCTTGTTCCGGGAGGAGCACCCGGTGCTACTGGCCGGCCAGGTGCACATTGCGCGCGATCGCTCCACCGGTGTGATTGACGCGCCCTACATGGGCCTACCAGCGGCAACCATTCTGGGAGTGGCCAGCGCGGTCATTGAGGTCATCACCATCGAGAACAAGACCACGTTTCACAGTGAGGCTAAACGCCGGCAAGACGAAAAGATGCTTCTGATCTACACAGCGGGCATGCCTTCACCAGCCTGGCGGGCAATGTATGAGCGTCTGCTGGGGAGCCTGCCGCCGACCACGCTGATAAATCACTGGGGTGACGTTGATGAGGGCGGATTTCGGATCGCTGCCACCATAGCGGCCGTAGCCAGTGCGGCGGGTTTTGTCCTGCAGCCCTACGGTATGTCGCCAGAGGATGTGCCCTTGGAAATGCGGGTTAAGGCATCAGCTCGGACCTTGGAGCGTATTCACCACTTCGCTTGTGCAGCAGGATGGTCCGAATTGGGACAGGCGATGCGTAAAGCCGAGTTCGTCGCCGAACAGGAGGCGCTGGAACGTGGCTGATATATGACGCAACGTGGAAAGTGAAAAACCAGTCCGCCCTCGTGCTTTTGAGTGTCTGCAATCTAGCTGACCACGTTAGCCGCTTACTGCCTCAATCCTGGATGTCAGAAATATGGCGCTAATTTCGATGGCCTCTATGGCTGGAATAGGTCGAGGCTGTGTGAAAACTCCGTCGTGAGCAAAGCAGTCCAGTAATCGACCTCTCAGATCGATCCAGGATCGACGATCGTGCTATCGAGAATGGCTTTTACTACCCCGGAAAATGTGCCTTTTCCGAGTTTTCACACAGCCCCGGTCGGAAGCTGACATCCAAAAGCCCTGATCACTTCAGCCAGCACAGTGGTCGCCAACCGCCGGAGCGGGTGGTCACGAATGAGCAGATTCCGCAAGAGGCTCGTCATTTAACACTTTCCCATTTTTCTTGGTATAGCCAAAATTTGGCTCGCCATCTGAAGTGAAAACTGCCGGCGCTTTGACATAAAAAGTGAAAAAAGGTGAGTCTAGGAGTCATAAAGGAACATTGCGGGTGTTTAACGAAGACCTCGCCTATGGCGCTGCTCCCTCTCGCCGGGACAGCTTCTCCGGTGCAGACTTCTAGGATGCCGTACCTTTTTTGAAACCCCGATCCGCCGCCATGAATGTCTCCAGCATGTGTGGGATCAGCGTCGCGGCATCAACCACCTCGCCGTAAGCCTGCGCATGCAGTGCCGCATAGCGGTCGAGGTCGGTCTTCAGGCCGACCGAGCACACAAAGGTCAACTTCGTACTTTCCGTCTTGGGCAGCGGCCCGAGTCTCAGTTTCTTTATCGGCGTGCTCATCGTGATGCTCCCCTCTGAAAGAACATCGGCTGGTATGGCCGCAGCACCAGATCCCGATTGACGATGATGCGCACCGGCAGGCCGGGGCGACTCGTCAGCGTCGGCTGGATGTTCATGTTTCGTCGGGTCATCTCTTGTCCGACCTGACTCACCGAATCCTGCAAGCCATCCCGCCCGGCGATGATCACTCGATTCCCCTCCTAGCGGTTCTCCGGCGCAGCCAGTTCAGCGCCGATGCCCAGCAGGGTGGTCATCGCTGCGCCGGCAAGGACGCGATCCCAATGCCAATCGACCCCATCCTCCAGCCCGGCATAACCGGCTGTATCTGTACCCACCAAGTTGTCGAGCTGGAACGATGACGTGTCCGGCAGGATTACCCGGTTCCACACCACCTGTGTGCGGCTTTGGCCGTAACTGACCTGGCTGTTGTACTTACCCATGAGGCGCGCACCTTGTGGGATTAGTAGGAACTTGCCGGTGGCTGTGTCGTAGATCGGCTCTGTCACGGTGGCGATGACATCGCCCGGCAGGTCGGATTTGATGCCCGTGACCAATGCGGCCGCGATCACCGTTCCGGCCATCATCTGGTACGGCGAAGCGGGCAATTGCAGGGAACCGGAATTGCGCGTTTGTGTAGAACTGTTTTTGGACAGAAATGCCTCCTTCTGATCTTGCCGGTTCTGTGCCGCCGTAGGGTCCGCAGGCTGCGCGGCCGTCGAGGCCGGGCCTGCGGCCATCGGGTCGAAGGCAGCATTCGGAGCCAGACCAGCAGCATGCGCAGCCTGCGCCGACGCTGCTGCGGCCACCTTTGTCCCACCTGAACGGAAGAACACGGAGGAAGCCGCCGCTTCCTCGGCTTCCTACGCACCCGGCCCGCTAGCACCCGCTGCGCGGCCTGCAGCACCTCGTCGGCCTAGGCAGGACGGTACTCGCCCGCGACATCACGAACGAGCAGCGAAGAGGCAGCGGAAGAAACGGTAACGAAGGAATCGAGGGAAGAGAACAGATCGTGCGACATGGCGAACTCCAGTGATCGGGCGGGATTGCCCGAGACCGGAACCGGCACGCCGCAGCGCAGCTGTCACAGGTTCGAAGACGGCCGGCAGGACGCCAGCGTGCCCAGCACGCGCAGACCTTGACCGCGAGGACGGTGTGCAAGGATGAAGGGAACAGCAAGCCAGCCTCCATCCACACCTCGCCTGCATTGCTTGGCAAGCGCAGCGCGCAGCGGCACCGCCGCGAAGGCATCAGCGATGGGAGCCGAAGGGGCGAGACGCCATGGGTGGCTCGATGCGCAGCACGCACAGCGCGGCCCGGCATCGCCGGGGAGGCACCGACCGGCTCACTGGGACGGCAACTGCTTGATTTCCGCAATGAACTGCAACTGCTGCAGATACTCGGAATGGGTCTTCGCCAGCCATCGAACCACGGCGGCATTTTCCAGAAACGTCTTGCCGATGTACGTCTTGATGATTCAAGCTGCAAGTCGACCGGCCCGTCCGTCCTTCACTGCGCAATAAATAGCGGTCCCCGTACTTCTGGGCAAAGACACTGGTATTTCGGCTCCATGCAGTTGCTGCAGCGCGTTGTATTGGATTCGGAGTTGAACCTGCTTGCCAGAAAGTTCGCTGATGACCCGGGCCTGCTCACACTAAAAGTGGGCTTGCGACGCGCCGAGCATGTGATGTGTACCGACCAGAGGGCCGAAGCCCTATCAATTGCCTGGAAGGCCGAACATCCGTCGGCTATTGGAACTGCAGGCCTGAATGATCTCGTCGACGTCACGGCCCATGAGCTCTGCCACGCTGGCGGCGACCCAGGGAAGATTCGCCGGCTCGTTGTGTCCACGACGCGTTCCAGCATTCTTGGGGAATAGATAGGGGGCATCCGTCTCAAGGTGCAGTCGATCCAACGGTATGGCTGCCAGGGCCTCGCGAAGTGCCTGACCGCGCTGGAGATCTGTGATCCAGCTCGTGATGCCGATGTCGAGCTCCATCGCGAGAAAGGCTTCCGCTTCCGCACGGTTGCCCGTGAAACAGTGCACGACTCCACGCGCTCCGTCGCACATCGCAGGGGTAAGCATGTCGTGGAAATCGGTGAAGGCGTCGCGACAGTGAAGAAAAAGCGGCTTGCGAGTCTCTACAGCCATTGACAGCTGCTGCTCGAAAGCAATGCGCTGCGCTTGGGGAGTCGAAAAGTTGCGGTTGTAGTCAAGGCCACACTCTCCAACCGCCACGACTTCCGGACATTTCCAGAGTTCGGTCAGCTCGCGGAAGGTGCTTGGGTCATACGACTTTGCGCCATGGGGGTGTGCCCCAGCAGTCGCGAAGACGGTGCCCGGATTCGCTCTTGCCAGCTCAAGGGCCAGTCGACTGGACGTCGCCGATGTTCCTGTGGCTAGGATCTGGGTCACGTTTGCCGCCCGTGCACGCACCAACAATTGGGCAGTCAGCGACGTCAACTGCGCCGAGTGGAAGTTGACGCCGATGTCGACCAGTTGCGCTCGTTTGGATTCTGATCTCTTGCTCATGCGCCCATGGTACGGGGTGATGCATACGGTCCATCTGCTCTCAGGTCCAGTACTGTGGTGGTACAAATCGACGACCGGCATGTCGCTGCGATTGACCGTTCCAGCTTGAGTGCTGACGATCGGCAGTCCCCGGCTCGATATTGGGGTTGGCAGCGAAAGCTGTCGATGACGTCTGTCGCAGCCGATGGCAACTGCTAGGGGCCGAAGACCTGGTCGGCGGCGTTCCGGGGCGCCAAGTGACGCGCGGCGGGGATGGGCTGCCAGCCGATATCTAGAGGCAAGCGCAGCGCGCAGGCCCGCCAGGGCGGAAGGCGTAAGGGATTGAAGCCGGCTGGACGTGATTCGGCACGAAGCACAAGGCGCAGCCCGCGAGCCCGGCGGCGGTACGCCGGGACGCCCAGGCGGGTTGCTGTCGGGTCGCTGTCGTGGTGAACTCGATCCCCGCTTTCCATACTGCATCGCATCGACAAACTACGATGGAACTGCAAATGAATGCCACCGAACAAGCGCCCCAGGCGCGCCTGTTGACCCCAGCCGAACTCGCCCTCTGCGTCCGGCTGTTCCGGGAGATGCGCCAATGGTCCCAAGAACAACTGGCCGAGATTTCTGGCCTCAATGTGCGCACCCTCCAGCGGGTCGAGCAGGGCCAGGCAGCCAGTCTTGACACCCGGCGCGCACTCGCCCGCGCGTTTGAGTTCGAAGACGTGGACGCACTGAACAAACCGTTCACGATCCCGACGGCAGAGGAGCTTAAGGCTCAGAAAGAGAAATTCGATCGTGAGTATGTCACGCTGACCGCGTTGCCGCTCACGACTGGAAAGCAGTTGGCGAAACTGGCCGAGATCCACATGATGGATCTGTCGGAGACCGGGTTTGAACTCAGCCGCGAGGCCGACGAAACCTTCGCCGAGCTGGTGGACTACTTTCGCGACTACCGCGATTGCGCGGACGCGTACTCGGAGTCGACGAAGTTCGAGGTGTACGACGAACTGCAGTCGCGGATCGATGCGCTGAAAACGCTCGGCGTCTCGCTGCGCTATGCCGAGCGAAAGATGCAGGTGAAGTGGGGCGTGGAGACAGACGCAAAGCCCATGCCTGTCAGCGTCCTGTACGTCGTCGCCTTTCCGCTTGGCAAGGAGCCCGACCAGTTTGCCACGCCCAAGTCGGCAGGCATCCGCCTCTAGAGGATGGTCGGCAGGAGCCGTCAAGCCGAGGCGTTGCCGCTTGAGGTTGCAATACCGGTGGTTCGATGCGCGGCATCGCGTTGGCCGAAGGAATGGCGCCAGCCGCTTTGGCCGTCGACAACATTTACTGTGCAGCAAATATCGCGCTTTCAGCGATTTTGCAGGTAACCCGCCGAGCCTACTCCGAGCCAAACGGGGTTGCGTAGCAGGGGTTTGTTCGAACTCGGCGGCGGTTGCAACTTTGGATGCCTGTCGTGCGCGTCCGGCTCTATGAGTAAAATTACTGATAAGGCGCCCGCCCAAGCTCTGGACAGCTTGAAAAAGGCCATTGGCAGTCTCCGCTAAGTACCCCCGCCATCAACCATCCGGAGTACCGGCTGTTCGATAGCGACAAAACGTCCAGCGCTCGAGCAGTATTGGAGTATTCCGATGAGCAACTATGTCCGCTCGGCCGCCTATGCGGCCTTCCAAGCGCTTGCTGTGCAAGGCTTGACCGTCAGCGTTCCCATCTTTCCGAAGTCGTCGCCGCGCTGCTGGGCTACCGCACTTACGCGGCCCTAGTCGTGGAAGACGCGAACCCTAAGCTCGACTACCACCTGGACGACGCCGAGATCGTCGTGCTCAACCTCCCGATGGGGGCGGCGCGCGTCCTTGAGCTGGGCCTTGAAGACGGTACGACACCGTCGATAGTGATGCCGGCGTGCGTTGTGGCGTTGAAGGCCAGTGCGGATCAGGTCGGTGTCTACGAGGGCGTCGCTGATTTCTATGATTCGCACGCGCGCGAGGCGCTGGCCGAAGCGATCTTCAACTCCGACGACCTGGCCGGTGTCGTGGCTGAAAGCAATGCCGGCTATCCGGACGAACCTGAAATGGACGTCGAGTGCCCGGCGGCCACGGACTTGTGGGCTGCGACAGACGAATGGAAGATCGAGGCCGACGGAGACATGACCGGGGAGTACGACCCGTAAGGCGACCGCATGTTCAACGGGGACACGCTGAACTGCCGCGGGTGGCTGACCTACCGCAAGGCGGGGCGCGCGGGGTTGGTGTTTGTCGAAGCTGAGCTGGCGTACGAGCAAAGCCTGGAGGCCAAGAAGGCCGGCTAGCAAGGACGCCTATACCGGCGGGGCGTCGATCGCGCCGCCGGTGCTTCAATCACGCAGCGTCACTTGGACGCGAGATGATTCTTGAGTAGGAACCAGCACATGTTGAGCGCGAAGGAGCGGCCAAGGCGGGTCATCTGATCCTCTGGAATGCCCACAGGGCGATGGGCGCCCGGGCTCAGAAACCCGAATACACCCGCCAGGCCCTTTTCCTCTTCGGGTGTGACCTCGCCGCTCGTGCGCAGGAACGCCAGCACTTCGCCCCATTTCGACGGGTTGTAGGTCGCGGGAACTTGCGCGCGTGAAGCCACGTCGGCGGCAACGTCCGCCGCCAGCGTTTCCAGCGCGACACGGGCATTCACGAGGGCCGATTTGTAGTCGGGCGGAGTCGCGCGAAAGGCCTGGGCCGAATCACCGATCTTGACGATGATCTCCTGCGCGCGCGGCGCTCTCGAGTTCTGCAGCGTCACGATCAGGTCGTCCTCCAGTGGGGCCGCATCCACAATCGACGGGTCGATCTGCACGAGTTTGGTGTCTTTTACGATGTAGCCGTCCAGGAGCAGGCATTGCGTCAGATCATGCATGCGCTCGTCGAATCGGTACTTCGGATTCACTCTTGCTCGCAGGTCGCCCTTGGTAGCCACGACTTCGGCCAGCACAAGCATGAGGGGGCGTTCGTCAAGCCCGCGCAACGTGTTCAAGAGCCCATACAGCAACTGGCGTGGCGACAACGACAGGTGTTGCACCCCGTACTTGCTGAGCAGCACGATGGACAACATGGGCTCCTGAAGCTTCAGGAATTGTGCGAGGGAATAGCGGGTCCTCGTTCCGATCATGTCTGGTTCCTTTCATCGGACGGCCCTGAATAAAACCGCGAACAGTCAACAACGTCATGATAACGACAATTTGCACGATAACAATAAATATGTTATCGTGCGGAAATCAAGTTATATTGGATGAGACTTTGCCGATCCTCGCGACCGCCGTTCTGCACTACCTTCAGGAGGTTCTGGGCATTGACGCGCCAGGCGTGAAGCCGTGGGCGCGTGCCGACGAACTTCCGTACTTCCTGCGCGATGCTTTCCAGTTCAGCGAACTGGAACTGCTGGGCCAGCCCATTGTTTTGGTGATAGGGCGCGCGGAGGCCAAGCAGTCCCTCAGCGAAGTTCGGACCTGGCTGGACAAGGTCAAGGCCCTCGCCGGTCAGCCGGCGGTCTACGTCACCGATGCACTGGCCTCCTATGACCGTCGGCGCTTGATCGAGCAAAAAGTCCCATTCATCGTGCCGGGCAACCAACTCTATCTGCCGGATCTGGGGCTGGACCTGCGTGAGTATTTTCGGCAGCGCGCTCCGGCCATGGAAGCGGCGCTGAGCCCGTCGGCGCAAGCCATGCTGATCACGGCCTTGCTGCGCCAGCCGTGGCAACCTGATTGGCAGCCTTCCAAAGTCGCAGTCGCCCTGGGCTACACGCCCATGACACTGTCACGCGCGGTCAAGGAACTGACTGCGGCCGGGCTGGCAACTGCATACACGGTCGGCCGCTCGCGCTGGCTGCGAATGGAACATCCACCGGAGCAGGCCTGGGAGCGTGCGAAGCCTGCGCTGCGAACGCCGGTCAAGCGCACGGTCTGGGTGGCTGCGCATGGGATCGTTGCACACCGGCCCAGCCGCATCGCGGGCCTGAGCGCGCTCGCGCGCTATTCCATGCTGACCGAGCCGAAATGGCCGGTGTATGCGATGACCGTCGCCGACTGGAAGGCTGCGACGGATGCAGGTGTTCGAGAGTTGCCTGAGCCCGAAACGGGCGCACAAGAATGGCAGCTGTGGAGCTACAGCCCGGCGTTAATGCCAGACGCCACCACGGTGGACCCGCTCTCGCTGACGCTCAGCTTGCAAGAGAACGCCGACGACCGAATCCAGCTCGCATTGGATGAGCTGAAAGGACAACTTCCATGGTGAGAGGGTTGGACATTTTCCAGAAGCGATTTGCGGCATACGTCGACCAATACGTCCTGATTGGTGGAACGGCCGCGAGCTTGACGATGGAGGAGGCCGGGTTGGAATTCCGTGCCACCAAAGACCTGGACATCGTCCTGTATGTGGAAGCGCTGACCCCGGCATTTGGCCAGGCCTTTTGGAAATTTGTTGAGGACGGTGGCTACGAAATTCGCCAAGCCAGCGACACCGGAAAACCGATCTTCTATCGGTTCCAGAAGCCCGCAGATGATCGCTACCCGGCGATGGTCGAATTGTTCGCACGCGCTCCCGACGGATTGCAACCAGCCGAAGGCAGTCAGCTGACCCCCATACCACTGGACGAAGCAGTCTCCAGCTTGTCCGCCATCTTGCTGGACGAGGTCTACTACGCATTCATCATGGCTGGGCGCCGCGAAGTCAATGGCCTGCCCTGGGTCGGCGAAGACCGCCTGATCCCGCTCAAGGCCATCGCGTGGCTGGAACTAACGGCCCGGAAAGAGCAGGGCGCCAAGGTGGATGCCAAGGACGTGCGCAAGCACCTCAACGATGTGCTGCGCCTTTCGCAACTGCTCGCGCCCGCCACACGCATTCCGGTCGACAAAAAGATCGGCGACGATATGACGCGGTTCCTTGTCGCCGTCGCTGCCGACACGTCCATCGACCCGAAAACGCTGCAGCTCGGCAACGTCGCCGTCGCCGAGTTGGTGGCCCGCATCGCCCAGGCATATGAAATTGAACTGTCTGCGCAGGCGGCGGGATGACGGACGAGGAGGTCAACCGGAGCGGGTGGATGGGCAGCCAACCCGACCGAAACTCAAAAAAACTGAGGAGGAGACATGGCATTGTTCAAGGCTTGGTGTGCTGGCACCAAGGACAAAAGCAAGAAGAAAACGTTCCGAACATACTCGGAGAAAGATGGCGGCCGTGCCGCTGTTCTTACGCAACTGGGCGAAGCCGTCAGGACGCACTACGACCAGGCTGACCGGATCGCTGACGATGTCGCCCGCCTTGGGTATGACGGCGCCTCCGAAATTCTGAGGGCACTGCTGCCTCAGTCGAAACGCGCGCGCTCCGGAGATCTCGGCGAAATCCTGGCCTCTGAACTGGTTGAGGAGGACATGGGCTTTCGTGTTCCCGTTCGGCGGATGCGCTTCAAAGATGGGCGGGAGGTCGCAATGCGCGGCGACGATTTCATCGGCGTGGGCTACGACCCCGATGAAAAGCTTTGGCTGCTAAAGGGCGAGTCGAAGAGCCGCGCGAACCTTGGCAACGTGACGATTGCCGAAGCGCGTGAAGCCCTGAACCGGTACGGTGGCCGCTGCACGCCGGATTCCTTGCTGTTCATCGCGAATCGGCTCCTCGAAAGCGCCGACAAAGATGATGTCGAACTCGGCCGGACGATCCGCGACGAGGTCGGGCTGAAAGCTCTGCGCGCCAATCGCATCGACCATATGCTGTTCACCGTGTCCGGCAACGCGCCGGCTGCGAAGCTGCAGAAGGATTTGGGGGAGGCCGGCCATGACCGCAACCAGCACGTCGTCAGCCTTCACATCGAAGACCACCAAGCGTTCATTGCCGAAGTCTACGAGGAGGCGATGAATCTTGGAAACAAGTGATGAACTGCAGGCCTTCCTGATCAGGGCGACGCAAGACGGTGTTTGGGGGCGGCTGCTGGACCGCGGCGCGGCATGGTCGATCATGCGTCAAGCGGGGGTGCTGCCTGAGGATGCACCGCCACTCGGCGAGCAGATTGACATCGACCTTGCAGAACACGGTTTTTCGATCTTGCGTGCGGCGTTGTCACTGCGCGAACTCGACGGCACATCGGCTCTTTGCCAGCGTGCGTTCGAGCGCGCCGGCAATGCTTTTGAGTCGTTGGTTCGCAATGGCGCCCCAGAGGCTGAGGAGCGTGGCTTCTACCGCACGATTGCGGGCGCTGCCTACCATCTCGCGGGCTATTCCGCGATCGCCTACTCGCTGTTCGGCGAACAGCAAGTCTCCGATCTCAATGCCAACGCGGCTGAAGCCGCGTTGATCCTTCTGATCCTGCGCGAGCTTGATAGTCTAAGTGTCGCATCCCGGACGATCATATGGTCTCTTGTTAAACAGCTGCGGATGGGACTGGTGCCAGTCCTTCATCGTCTGCATCGGCGTTTTGCTCTTGAGCGCTGACTGGGGCAACTGGTGGTTGTACAGGGCCACATAACGCAGCAAGGTCTGCTCCAGGTCTTCGCTGCTGCTAAACCGATGGGTCTTGAGAACATCGGCAATGCGGCCATTGAAGCGCTCGACCATGCCGTTGGTTCTGGGCGTCCTGGGCTTGGTCAGCCGGTGCTCGATACCCAGCTCCTGGCACAGCCGATCAAACTCATGGTTGCCGCTGGGCTGGC
>NZ_JHYS01000029.1 GCF_000688255.1 Simplicispira psychrophila DSM 11588
TGGTTTGGGTATTTTTGGTGGGGCTTTGCCTTTTGGCGCTGTGCCAGTTTTCAGCTTTTTTGTCAGCATTGCGCCGCCTCGGTTACGCTGTGCTTTTTCGCGGTTCGCGCCCATCGCTAGCCTGGGGTTTCCCTTTTTGGCGTCTGGGTCTAACCGGTCAGTCAAGCTGACCCGCCTTCGGCGGGCAGCTTACTTTCGTTCGTTGGGCGTCTGTAAACCCAGTTGGTTCATATCGAGAGGGAGAGAAAGATGATGACGTTCAACGAGGTGATTGGCTCTTTGCAGAAGAAGAAAAGGCCGATGTCCCTGCTCATCGGCAATGGCTTCAGCATGGCCTACGACAAAGACATTTTTTCATACAACGCGCTCTACATGTTTCTAAACTCGCGGAACGACGACCTCATCAATAAGCTCTTTGGTGCCATCAAGACGAAGAATTTCGAGCTTGTCATGCGCCAACTCGACACCACGACTGCCTTACTCAAAGCATTTGGTGCTGAAGAGGGGCTCCAGGAAAAAATCAGAACCGCCAGCCAACATCTAAAGGACGGCTTGCTCAAATCCGTTAAGGAGTTGCATCCCGAGCATGTCTACAAGATGCCAGAAGAAAGGGCAGCAGCTTGCGCCCAGTTTCTCAGTCTGTTCTTGGCCAGCGGAGGGCACATCTATTCAACAAACTACGACCTCTTGCTCTATTGGGTTCTTATGCGCCAAGGGGTTGTCAATCCGATAGATGGCTTTGGGCGAGAGCTATTGAATCCCGTCGAAGTGAGCGAAGGTGAAGAGCAGGAGTGGTCTGATCTTCTTTGGGGGTCAAATCAAGCAGAGCAGAACATTCACTACTTACATGGAGCACTGCACCTCTTTGATTCGGGGCATGAGGTGATAAAAGAACAATACGCGGAAGGCAATTACCTTCTTAAAAACATTGGAGTGCGGCTTGAGGCCGGCAACTATCCAATCTTCGTAACCGCAGGAAATGGCGACGAAAAGCTGGAGCACATTCGCCACAACCGCTATCTGTCGACGTGCTACGACCGGCTGTGCGCTGCTGATGGATCAATCGTGACATTCGGCTTCAACTTCGGCCCTTACGACGAACACATCATCGAGGCGATCAACAAGGCGGCCAAGTTCGGCTCAAAGCAGCCACCAAAACTTTGGAGCATCTATGTTGGCGTGTATTCCGAAGAGGATGCAGCTCACATGGAATCAATCAAGGGCAAGTTCCATCCAAAATTGCACCTTTTCGATGCCAAGACAGCAAATATTTGGGAACCGTGAGCAGACGTCCAACACGTCATTGCAGCGAATTGCCTTCGGCAGCAGCTGAACTCCAACTTTAGCTTTCTTGGGTGACTCTTCATGCTTATTCGATATTTGACCAAAGAAAAATTTGAGTGGCTGCTTTGTGACAACGGTATTTATATAGGTGCCGCTTCGGCCCAAAGCGATCAAAATGAGGGAGTGTACGACAGTAAAAAAATTTCAGAAATATTCAAAATTATAAATAAGTTTAATTTAGACTGGCAGAAACTCGACGACATTAATCATTCTCTAATGCTGTACGGCAGGGCCAATAATTATCTTTTCTCTTGGTTTGATGGCGACAATGAAACCCGTTAAATGTGGGATGAGTATGGAAGTGATGGCGTAGCACTTATAAGCGACAAGCTTTCTGTAATTAGAGAATTACCTGTTCCATTTGGCAATGCTGCATCATTCTACAAGGTGATATATAATAATGCGAAAAAGACTGGTGCAATTCACGATCAATTTCAGTTTAAAGAAGAGCAATTTCAGAACGAGAGTGAATTTAGGTTAGTAATTGACATGCTCCGCTACTCGATATTAACCGGGTTCGAAAAAGAGAAGTTTGGCGTTGTGCATGTGGGAAACATCCCGTCTTATGAAGACGAAGGCACAACATGCTGCATGTCTTCGCAAGGCAAATTACAGAGCCATCGTGTAATTAGAAACAAAGACGCTGGATATGTTATTTCATTCGATTTAGGAAGTCTCATCAAAGAAATTAGGCTTCACCCCAATTGCACTGAGGAAAGTGAACGCCAGATAAAAGCCAGCCTGAAAGCAGCAGGCCACAGCATTTCGGTTAGACACTCATCATTGGAATGTTAATCAACATGAAATGTAAAGTTAACACTACATTCGAGAGGGACGCGGTAAAAGCGGAACGCCCCTCAACTCAACGTTAGGCCACAACAATAACTCCTATGAGCATCTCTAGCGAAATCCAAGTTATTCTCGCATTTGTTTTCATCGCCATAGCAATACCAAGCGTTATTGCGTTTACCGGGCTTAAACTTGCAAATAAATATGGAACAGATGTTCGTGTCGTTTGGTATCTTTTTTCGCTGGCTGTAGTTACAACATGCATAACAGCTGCCTGGGCCAGCAGCATCGGAGCCATCGACGACAAAGGCGTGTTTCAAGGGGAGCTCGGCGCTGCTGTAAACGTGCTCCTCAAGTTCATGCTGGATCTTGATGCAGATTTAAAAATATTCTCCTCAATACTAGCGATCGTATTACTTCCGCAAATCGCCAGCTACGTCCTAAGCGGGATATTTGGCTGTGCATCCGCTCCGATTTTTGTCGGCGGAACGATTCGCTTCTTTATTTGGGGCCTCGTCAAGTCGTTCGTCGTCGCAGCCGGAATTGTTCTATCCGTTGCACTTTATGGCTATTTCAGCAACTGGAGTGGCTGGAGTGTGAAAGGTGCTGCCTCAATGTCAAGCATGTCTGGTTTGCTTCTCATGCTGTCGTTTTCAATGCTTTACCTCTATCGTGACTTCCATGCCGCAGTTGAGAAGCAATCACCAAACAAATTTCCGAAAATTCAGAAAATGGTCGATAGCTTGCAAAGCTGGCTGACCCGTAAGCTTCCATGATGTTGAGCTTGCGGCTTAACTCTTCAGTCAAGCGGACTGGTCTGCGGCCAGCCGCTTACCTTGTTCGTTAGCCAAAGAAAAGGAAACTTGATGTTGTCTAGCACTCAGTATTTAATTTTAGGTCTCGCATCCGGCAGCCTTGCTGGTTGCCTTGCTTATTTTCATGTTCTATTTAATGGGTTCGCTGGACTTCCAGAAAAGCTTCCAAGCAACGCTCGTCGTCATCGAAACTACCGACTGACTTTTTTCATATATCGTGTTGTGTATGGTGCCATAATAGGATTTATCGTTACATTTTGGTTTCTAGACGAAGTGCATGCTGGCACATTGTCTTTTAATAAGCTGATCTTCATTCAGTTTTCAGCTGGTGGCTGCGCCTCATTTATTCAGCTTGCCGCTCAGCGCGTTCGGTATATATTTAGCAGCTAACAAACCATTCAAGCTGACGGCTTCGCCGCCGCTTAACTTCATTCGTTAGCCTTCTCGCAATAATCTGCGCCATGCTTAGTTTATCGCTGCTTCCACCGTCAGGCATTTTCTGGTTTGGGGTCAAATCTGGCGCTAGCCCTTATTTCGCTTGCGGTTGCAGCTTCTGTTTTCGTAGCGCAGCGCACGTGCCCAGCATTCTTGGTTTGGCCGTCGTGGCTAACCGGTCAGTCAAGCCGACCCGCCTCCGGCGGGCGGCTTACTTTTGTTCGTTAGCCTTCTCGCAATAATCTGCGCCATGCTTTGTTTATTGCTGTTTCCACCGTCGGGCATTGGTGCTGGTTTGGGCATTTTTGGTGGAGCTTCGCCTTTTGGCGTTGCGCCAGTTTTCAGCTTTTTTGTCAGCATTGCGCGGCCTCGGTTACGCTGTGCTTTTTCGTGGTTCGCGCCCATCGCCGGCTTGGGGTTTCCCGTTTTGGCGTCTGGGTCTAACCGGTCAGTCAAGCTGACCCGCCTTCGGCGGGCAGCTTACTTTCGTTCGTTAGCCTGCCCGCAATAATCCGCACCATGCTTTGTTCACCGGCATTTACCTTCTCAAGCGTTTATCCGTTGGGTTTTTTGCCGTGTGCCGGGCTGCGCCTTTTGGCGTTGCGCCAGGTTTCAGCTTTTTTGCCAGCATTGCGTCGCCTCGGTTGCGCTGTGCTTTTTCGTGGTTCGCGCCCATCGCTAGCCTGGGGTTTCCCTTTTTGGCGTCTGGGTCTAACCGGTCAGTCAAGCCGACCCGCCTCCGGCGGGCGGCTTACTTTCGTTCGTTAGGAAAGAACTATGGCATATATAACTCGCGCAAACTCAAACGCCATCAGAAGAAAAATTGATATGGTTAAAATTGGAAATATTCCAACTGATGACATATACCATAAAGACTTATCTTTTCTCTCAGAAAATGAACGAAGATGGCTGGCTGCTGCAAAAATGTTATATGAAGATTTCGATTTTTTTATTGAATATGCATATTCTGAGAATAAAGCCATCGATACAAAAACAATGGTTCGCGAGGGCAATCCACCGGCATTTCACTCGGATAGAGCGTGTGAAAATTTACGCGCTGACTACAAGAACTTTTATATCCCTCCAGAGATACATGGAAGAGGTGATATTGAAATATCGAGATTTAGGGTTTGGTTTTCTGAAAACGAGGATTTACTCACATCTAATCCAGAGCGCTTCATCACACGAATGGAGTTAGTTTTTAAATTAGAAAACCCACCGACATTAAAATCGATAGAGGCTCTCAACAGCGGAACAGTCATCGAGGAAGATTTTAATCTTCAAACAATCGAAAATCAGATAGATAATCTTATAGAAGATAGCAATAAATTACGGATGGATAAGATAAAATCCAGAATAATTACACAATTCGGAAATAAATCATTTAATAAGCAAAATAATATAGAAATTGATAAAATCATCGAAGAGTGGCACGCATTAAAAAGCCAATTAAAAACAAAATTACTTCAGTATTTTATGGTTAAATTTAATCCGAATCTTGATTACAATGGCTATTTACTTGAAAGACTTGGATTTCGTGAATGCTCGGCCTGCAAAAAATATATAACGCAGGAAAAAATACATAATTACATTCAAAATGTAACCTCTAATGAAATCCCATTCTGATATCAAATATTATTTTTAGCCTAATCATTCGTCGTAGCTGACTGCTTACGGCGACGGCTGAAATCAGGGCGTTAGGTTGCAAGAGAAAATGCTGATGTCTAGACCTCCTTCAAACGGAGGCATAAAGACGCCACACACATCAATCATTTGGAGTAAACATGAAGCGTATTGTCATCACATCTATAACTATATTCATTGCAGGCACGCTCGGTATTTCTACCTTGGTACAGGCTAAAGGTTCTCGTAGCAGCTCGTACAAAAGCTACAACACTACGCCCAAGGAGAACAACGTCTCTGGTTACTCCCGCAAAGACGGAACTTATGTAGCGCCTCACCATAGATCTAACAGGGATGGAGCCCGTAACAACAACTGGACTACTCAAGGAAATACCAATCCTCACACAGGCAAAGATGGAACTGCTCCTCGCAGCGACTATGAGAAAGCCAAGTGATGCTCCAATTCTTTGGTAGCCCCCGCTGGATCTAACTTGGCGCTCAAGCGGACTTGCCTTCGGCAAGCCGCTTACCTTGGCCGTTAGGTTGCGAAAGTCACACATGCCAAACTTCACGCCCAAGGTGCCGCTGGCGCACGCTCTGCTTGTGCTTCCAGCTATGCTTTGTGTAGCGCCGGCGCATCCGCGCTTTGGGCAGCAGTGGTTTGCGAAGCGTGCCGGTTCAATCCCCATGCCCCTAACCCGGCATTGCAGTGGATCGGCTTCGCAACCACTGAATTTCAACGTTAGCCTGCCCGCAATAATCTGCACCATGCTTTGTTCACCGGCATTTACCTTCTCAAGCGTTTATTCGTTGGGTTTCGAGTTTCTCGCCGGGCTTCGCCTTTTCGCGTTGCGCCAGGTTTCAGCCTTTTTGTCAGCATTGCGCCGCCTCGGTTGCGCCGTGCTTTTTCGCGGTTCGCGCCCATCGCTAGCCTGGGATTTCCCTTTTTGGCGTCTGGGTCTAACCGGTCAGTCAAGCTGACCCGCCTTCGGCGGGCAGCTTACTTTCGTTCGTTAGGCTGCAAAAGTCATCTATGAATGTATGATCGACGAAATTTTTCCACGCTGCGCATGACTCAACTCACCACAAGTTATTACGATGTAAATAAAGCCGCTCAGTTGGTTTTCTTTTTCCTAAAGAAATCATCAGAGCGACATATGAATATCACCAAGCTTCGGTTGGTGAAGTGGCTTTATCTTTCTGAAAGAGCCTCTTATGAAGAGTTTGGCGAACCCTTAACAGGCGACAAGCTCGGAGCGTTGAGACATGGCCCCGCACCATCTGAAACATTGGCGCTAATTGAAGGCACGAGTCGTGCATTTCCGGGAAATCCATGGAAAAATATAATTAAAGTTGATCGCGAGCCAAAACATCAATATGTATCGCTAACCTCGAATTGCGAATATAAATCTATTGAAGATTTAGATCGTTTTAGCGATGCAGAATTAATACTCATAAATTTCATTTGGGAAAAATATGGAGGATGGTCTGCCAAAGACCTAGAAAGCCATTTGCATGACACTAATTTATTTCCAGAATGGAGTTGGAAAGAAGGTGACGGCACTAATTGGATTGATATTGAAACAATCCTCAAAGTTGTCGGCTTTGACGAAGCTTCAATTGAACCAATGGTAAAAAATATTGTAAATTTTAGCAATCAAAGCACATAATAAGTGCTGCAATGCTATCTGCTCACATGGCCATAGTGGCGGTTGCGGCTGGGACGACCATATTTATTCCAAGTGGCCCTAGTGGGGACCATCTGTTCGTTTCAGTCTTTGACGTTAAACAAATAGACGGAAAACTTAAGCTCCTCTTAGCCCCTATCGAAACACAGGTTCCAAAGCATGAAACCACATGCACGCTTTCTGTAGGAGACCATGATTTCGTAAAACACCCATCATTTATTGGGTACAAACACTGTCGCATTGAAAATTTTGATCACGTATTACGCTGTATCAATTCTGGAGTGTACAAAATCAATAGCACACCAGCTTCAGCAGATTTATTAAATAGAATAAAGAGCGGTTATAAAGCATCAAATCGCATCCCTAACTACATCAAAAAAGACTGGGGTGAAGTTTTTTAAGCCTAGTTGGTTTTTGAGCTTGTCATCTTTCCCCAATCATGGCAAGTAAGATCGCGTTTTCTTGAGCAGGCATAATTTAACGTTCAACGCGGACGTCCATACTGCGCATAGCCGCCGGTTAGTTTTCAAAGTTACCCATGCCAAGCTTCATGCCCAAGGTGCTGCTGGTGCAGTCTCTGCCTATGCTTCCAACTATGCTTTCCATAGTGGCGGCGCATCCGCGCTTTGGGCTTCCGGGTTGCGCCAAGCGTGCCTGTTCAACCCCCATGTCCCTAACCCGGCATTGCAGTGGATTGCTTCGCAACCACTGAATTTAGACGTTAGCCCTGTTCGATAATCGCTCTATTCAGGTCCATGACTTATTCCACCGCATTCACCTTCTCAAGCGTTTATCCGCTGGGTGTTTGTCTGCGTGCGGGGCTTCGCCTTTCTATACTTCGTCAGTTTCAAGTTTTTTTAGCCTCTAGCGCTTATGCAGCCTGCGCTAGTAGCTATCTTTTTGTCAGCATTGCGCCGCCTCCGTGGCGGTGTGCTTTTCCCAGGCTCGCACTCGTCGTTAAGCTTGGGTGCCCTGTAGTCGCATCTCGGGCTAACTGGGCGTTCAAGGCGGACGGCTTCGCCGCCGCTTAACTTCATTCGTTAGCCTTCTCGCAATAATCTGCGCCATGCTTTGTTTGTCGCTGCTTCCACCGTCGGGCATTCGTTCTGGTTTGGGTTTCTCGTCGGGCTTCGCCTTTTGGCGCTGCGCCAGTTTTCAGCTTTTTTGTCAGCATTGCGCCGCCTCGGTGACGCTGTGCTTTTTCGTAGTCCGCGCCCATCGCCAGCCTGGGGTTTCCCTTTTTGGCGTCTGGGTCTAACCGGTCAGTCAAGCTGACCCGCCTTCGGCGGGCAGCTTACTTTCGTTCGTTAGCCTTCTCGCAATAATCTGCGCCATGCTTGGTTTGTCGCTGCTTCCACCGCCGGGCATTTGTGCTGATTTGGGGTCAAATCCGGCGCTAGCCCTTATTTCAATTGCGGTTGCAGCTTCTGTTTTTGTAGCGCGGCGCGTCTGCGCAGCATTTTTGGTTTGGCTGTCGTGGCTAACCGGTCAGTCAAGCCGACCCGCCTTCGGCGGGCAGCTTACTTTCGTTCGTTAGCCTGCCTGCAATAATCTGCACTATGCTTTGTTCACCGGCATTTACCTTTCCAAGCGTTTATCCGCTGGGTTTTGGGTTTCTCGCCGGGCTGCGCCTTTTCGCGCTGCGCCAGTTTTCAGCTTTTTTGTCAGCACTGCGCCGCCTCGGTTACGCTGTGCTTTTTCGTGGTTCGCGCCCGTCGCCAGCTTGGGGTTTCCCCGTTTTGGCGTTTGGGTCTAACCGGTCAGTCAAGCCGACCCGCCTCCGGCGGGCGGCTTACTTTCGTTCGTTAGGTTTGTAAAGTCACACATGCCGAAGTTCACGCCCCAGGTGCCGCTGGCGCACGCTCTGCCTGTTCTTCCAGCTATGCTTTGTGTAGCGCCGGCGCATCCGCGCTTTGGGCCGGGTGGTTTTGCCAAGCGTGCTTGTTCCAACACCAAGCGCCTAACCCGGCGTTACAGCGGACCGCTACGCGTCCGCTGAACTTCATACGTTAGCCTGCCCGCAATAATCTGCGCCATGCTTTGTTCGTCGCTGCTTCCACCGTCGGGCATTTGCGTTGGTTTGGAGCCAAATCTGGCGCTAGCCCTTATTTTGCGTGCGCTTGCAGCTTCTGTTTTCGTAGCGCTGTGCGTCTGCGCAGCATTTTTGGTTTGGCCGTCGTGGCTAACCGGTCAGTCAAGCCGACCCGCCTTCGGCGGGCAGCTTACTTTCGTTCGTTAGCCTTCTCGCAATAATCTGCGTCATGCTTAGTTTGTCGCTGCTTCCACCGTCGGGCATTTGCGTTGGTTTGGAGCCAAATCTGGCGCTAGCCCTTATTTTGCGTGCGGTGGAAGCTTCTGTTTTTGTAGCGCTGTGCGTCTGCGCAGCATTCTTGGTTTGGCCGCTGTGGCTAACCGGTCAGTCAAGCTGACCCGCCTTCGGCGGGCAGCTTACTTTCGTTCGTTAGCCGCTCTTAAAAGCCACATTATTTAGGCCATGCAATATCCAGCGGCATTTGGTTTCTCAGGCGTTTATTCGTTGGGTTTTTTGCCGTGTGCCGGGCTTCGCCTTTGGGTTCTGCGCCGGTTTCAAGCCTTTTTGGCCTCTAGCCCTTGTGCAACAAGCGCCACCAGCTATCATTTTTCAAGCAGTGCGTCGCCTCCGTTGCATCGTGCTTTTTCGCAGTTTGCGCCCGTCGTCAATTTGGGGCTTCCC
>NZ_JHYS01000030.1 GCF_000688255.1 Simplicispira psychrophila DSM 11588
CAAGATGGCCAAGAGCACGCTGGACGCGGGCTGGGCCATGCTAAAGACAATGTTGGAATACAAGAGCCATCAGGCCGGTGTTGTCTTTGAGGTAGTGGGCGAAAGCTATACAACCCAAACTTGTTCGTGCTGCGCAGTTATTCCCGCCAGCAGTCCGAAAGGTAGAGCAGGACTTGGAATAAGAGAATGGACTTGCAGCGAATGTGGCACGGCACACGACCGGGACACGAATGCAGCCAAGAACATTCTCGCGGCGGGACATCGCCGTCTGGCAGCAGGAATCACCGTCCTTTAGGGCGGGGAGGATGTCAAATCGTGCTGGGTTATGCCCTTGTTTGGCGTGCTGCGGCCGGCGGCGGCCGAGCCTTTTTGGGCGCCTTGATGAACATGACATTACGACATTACGACATTACATTACGCCATGGACACTGCCACTCTCTACCACCGCCGCGATCTGGTACGCATAGCCACCCATGCCATGACCGAGCGAGGGCTGGAGCCCGAGTTTGGGGCCAGCGTGCTCCAGCAACTGGCGTCGATTACCGGGCTTGGCCAGGATGCGGACCCTCGCATCCTCGATCTCACTGCCCTGCCGTGGTGCTCGATCGACAACGATGACTCGCGTGACCTCGATCAGCTCACGGCCTGCGAGCCACTGGACGGGGGCGCGGTGAAGATTTGGGTGGCCGTGGCGGATGTGGATGCACTGGTCAAGAAAGGATCGGCCATTGATACGCACGCGCATATCAACACCACCTCGGTCTACACCTCGGCGCGCGTGTTTCCGATGCTGCCCGAGCGCCTGTCCACCGACCTGACCTCGCTCAACCCGCACCAGAATCGCTTGGCCATCGTCACTGCGATGGTGGTCAATGCCGAAGGGGTGGTCACCCATTCGACCGTGCAGCGCGCCCAGGTGCGCAACCAGGCCCAGCTGGCCTACGACGCCGTGGCCGCATGGATCGAGGGCACGGGCGACCTGCCCGAGGCCGCGCGCGTTGTGCCCGGCCTGGACGCGCAGCTGCGCACGCAGGACGCCGTGGCGCAGACCATGCGCGCGCGCCGGCGCGCCGAGGGCTCGCTGGAGCTGGAAACCTTTCAGCCGCGTGCGGTGTTCGATGGCGAGCGTGTGGTGGACCTGCACCAACAGGAGCAGAACCGCGCGCGCCAGCTCATCGAAGAATTCATGATCGCCACCAATACCTGTACGGCGCAGTTTTTGGCAAGTCACGGCGGGGTCTCGCTGCGCCGTGTGGTGCGTTCGCCCGAGCGCTGGCTGCGCATCGTCGAGGTGGCCAAAAAATACGGTGAGGCGCTACCCAAAGAGCCCGACTCACGCGCGTTGGAGGCTTTTCTGGCGCGCCAGCGCAGGGCCGACCCGCTGCGCTTTCCCGACCTATCGTTGGTCATTATCAAACTCATGGGCTCGGGCGAGTACGTGGTGGAGCACCCCCAGCGCGAGCCGATTGGCCACTTTGGTTTGGCGGTGCGCGACTACACACACTCCACCGCACCCAACCGCCGCTACCCCGACCTCATCAGCCTGCGCATGGTCAAGGCCTTGCTGTCGGGCGCGCGCTCGCCCTATGGCGTGGCCGAGCTGGAGGCGCTGGCGGTGCACTGTACGCACCAGGAGGACGCGGCGCAAAAAGTTGAGCGCAGCGTGCGCAAGTCCGAGGCGGCAATGTACCTGCAGCCCTTCATCGGCCAGACTTTCGATGCCATCGTCACCGGCCGCAGCGACAGCGCCACCTGGGTGCGCACTCTGGCGCCTCCGGCCGAGGGCCTGTTGTTGTCTGGAGAGATTTCGCTGGACGTGGGGCGAAAAATTCGCGTGAAGCTGGTGAGCGCGAATGTCGAGCGCGGTTTTATCGACTTTGAGCGGGTGACATAAGAGTTGGCGCTGCCTTACACGCTTGCAGCTTGGTGGTGCCCGCTGCTACCGGGATCCAGTGGGACAGCGGCTGGCAGCTTTGATCCACGCACAGTTCATAGTCGCGGACAAATTCCGAGCGTGCCAGTACCAGCGAGCGGCGCCACGGGTCGGCGATGTGATAGTGCCAGACGCCGTCCTGCAGCACTGCATCGGGCGGCGGCTCCATGCCCGCGCCCGAGCCGTGGATGCGCGCACCGCTGAGCAGTAGCCATGCGCCGGCGATGACGTAGTCTTCTTCCCAGGCGGTTTTTTCAATCGAGTGTTGCCAGCGCAGGGTGAAATGCGTGGTGGCGATGGCCGCCGCGCTGGTGGGCGGGGGAGCGCCGGCTGACAGGCACAGTGCCGCCACCAGCCCCACCACCGTTGCTGCTGCCATGGGCGCTACGCTCCGCCCAGAGCCGTGGTGCCACCGCCGGTGCTGCGCCGGCGCAGCAGGTGCCAGGCGACGAGTGTCGCTGCCATGGCCAGGCCGATTTCGTCGGTCAGCGGCAGTGCCGTGACCAGAAAGCCTGCGGCCAGCAGTGCCCAGAGGCGTGCCAGCCATGACAGTGGCGTCAGCCAATAGCCAATTGCCGCACCGCCCCAGAGAACGATGGCAACGACGGCTTTGAAAACCACGTAGCCGGTGTCCACCCAGCTGCCGCCCTGCAGCATCAGCGCCGGTGCATACACCGCCATGTAGGGGATGACAAAGCCGGCAATGGCAATGCGCATCGCCTGAAAACCAATCTTCATCGGCGAGGCGCGCGCAATCGGTGCGGCGGCAAAGGCGGCCAGCGCCACCGGTGGCGTCAGGTCGGCCATGATGCCGAAGTAGAAGACGAACATGTGCGAGACGATCAGTGGCACGCCCAACTCCAGCAGCGCCGGCGCCGCCAGCGAACTGGTGATGATGTAGTTCGGTATCGTCGGAATGCCCATGCCCAGCACCAGGCACACCAGCATGGTCAGCACCAGGCTGAGGAACAGGCTGCTCTGGCCCAGCTGGATGATGGTGCCGGCAAACAGCGTGGCCGCGCCAGTCAGTGTGAGCACACCGATGATGATGCCGACCAGCGCGCAGGCCACGCCCACCGGCAGCGCGTGCTTGGCGCCTTCAGCCAGTGCGTTCAGCGCCATCTTCAGTGTGCTGCGCCCGCCCTGGACGAACCACAGCACCACCGCCATGCCCAACGCCAGCGCAATGATGGCGCCAATGCCGTATTGGAAGAACGACGAGGCCGCCAGCCCGATCAGTACCCAAAAAATGATCTGCAGCACGCGTGTGCCAAAGCGCTGTGCCATGGCGGCACCAAAGATCAGCACCACCGTCAGCGCCAGTCCGACCATGCCGGAAAAAAGCGGGGTGTAACCCGAAAATAGCAGCCACACCAGCACCGCCAGTGGCAGGATCAGGTACCAGCGCAGGCGGATGGCGGTCCAGGGATTCGGGCACTGGTCCTTGGGCATGCCCAGCAGACCCGCCCGACCGGCTTCCAAGTGCACCATGACAAACGCCGTGAAGAAATACAGCATCGCCGGAATGGCGGCGGCCTTGCAGATCTCGACATACGGCACGTCGATGGTCTCGGCCATGATGAAAGCCACCGCGCCCATCACCGGCGGCATGATTTGTCCGCCCATGCTGGCCGTGGCTTCGACGCCGCCAGCAAAGTCAGCCTTGTAGCCAAAGCGCTTCATCAGCGGAATGGTGAACTGCCCGGTGGTGACCACGTTGGCCACGCCTGAGCCGTTGATGGTGCCCATCAACCCCGACGACACCACGGCCACTTTTGCCGGACCGCCCTTGGCGTGGCCAAAAAGGCCCAGGGCAAAGTCGGTGAACAGCGTGATCATCCCGGCCTGCTCCAGAAAGGCGCCAAACAGGATGAACAGGAAGATGTACGACGAGGACACATAGGTCGGCGTGCCGTAGATGCCCTCGGTGCCAAAGCCGAGCTGGCCGACGATCTGGTCGAGCCCGTAGCCGCGGTGTGCCAGCACGCCCGGCAGGTATTGGCCAAACAGGCCGTAGAGCAAAAAAGTGGCGCAGACCAGCGGCAGCGCGATGCCCATGATGCGGCGCGCGGCCTCGAACACCAGTGCAATCACCAGGATGCCGACCAGCATGTCGGTGCGGGTGAGATCGCCGGCGCGCTGCACCAGATCGGCCTCGAGTACCCAGTGGTACAGACCTGTGGCAAAAGCCACCGCGCCCAGGCCCCAGCCCAGCCACTGCTGGCGCAGCGGCGGGTACAGCACATAGGTGACCAGCAGTAAAAAACCGACGTGTACTGCGCGCACCACGCTGCTCGATAGCGGGCTGAAGGCGGCGGTGACGATCTGGAACACCGAAAACGCGACGGCCACCCAGAACAGCGCACCGACAAAGGCTGGCGCGCCTTCGTCAGGGGCCTGCAGCTGGGCATCGGCGGCGGCCTGCACCGCCATCGGCTGCGGGGAGGCTGTCATTTCAGGATGCCAGCTTCGCGGTAGTACTTCTCGGCGCCGGGGTGAAAGGGCACAGTGGTGCCCTGCATGGCCGATGCCAACTGAATCGCCTTGGCGGCGTTGTGCGCGGCAACCAGCGTGGGCAGGTTCTCGAACAGGCTCTTGGTCATCAGGTAGGCGTCGTCATTTGATACGCCAGTGTGGCTGACCAGAAAATTGCGGATCGCCACGGTCGGCACATCGCTGGTCTGGCCGTCGTAGGTGTTGGCCGGGATCATGGCCGCTTGGTAAGCGGCGTCACCGACCTTGGCGACGACGTCGGCGGGCACCGGTACCACGACGATCTTGACGCTGGTGGCCAGATCGCGGATGGATGACACGCCCAGACCGGCGGACTGTAGCGTCACGTCGAGCTGGCGGTTCTTCATCAATTCGACCGATTCGCCAAACGGCAGGTATTCGACCTTAGCAAAGTCGGCATAGCTTAGGCCAGCAGCTTTGAGGATGGCGCGGGCGTTGAGTTCGGTGCCCGACTTGGGCGCGCCCACCGAAATGCGCTTGCCCTTCAGGTCGGCCATGGTCTTGATGCCCGAGTCCCCGCTGGCGACGATCTGGATGTAGTTGGAGTAGATGCCGGCCACGGCGCGCAGCTTGGTCAAAGGAGCGTTAAAGCCGGCCTCCTTGTCGCCCTTCCAGGCGTCTGACAGCGAATCGGCCAATGTGAAGGCGATCTCGCCCCGCCCGGCCTGCAGCAGGTTCAGGTTCTCGGCGGAGGCCTTGGTGGCCTGCACCGTCACCTTGGCTGCGGGCATGGCCTTGCCGTAAATTTGTGACAGCGCTACGCCCATGGGGTAGTACACGCCGCTTTGGCCACCGGTGAGGATGTTGATGAATTTCTGCTGCGCCAGCACCAACGGGCTGAAGGGCAGGGCAGCGCTGCCCAGAGCACCCAGAACCAGGGTGCGGCGCGAGACGGGAAGGCAAAGTGGCGGCATGGGGAAAGACCTCCGAAAAATTGCAAGGGGGTTCCAGCCAGGAGGCGCGCTCGCGCTCTGGTGGGGCAGCGACCGACCTTAGCCGTGCCATGGCAGCCGGTCTATTGGTAAGCACCCTGATACAGATCAGGGAATGGTTGAACTGAAGGGGTGCTCAGCGCAGCACCAGCACCGGCACCGGGCTGAGGCGCAGCAGTGCAGTGGTGCTGCTGCCCAGCACCAGCTGGCGGATGCGCGAGTGGCCGTAGGCGCCCATCACCAGCAGCGCTGCACCTTGAGTCTTGAGCAGTTTGGGTAGCGCTTGCTCAGGGTCACCGGCCAGCAAGGTGGTGGTCACGGCAAAGCCGGCGGTGTGCAAAACGGCTTGCGCCTGGCCCAGGGCGGCATGGGCTGCGGTAGTGTCGGCGGCGGCCATGGCGATCAACGCTGGCAAGCCTTGCAGCAGCGGGCTGCGCGCCACCATGTCCACCGTTTTACGCGCTGTGTCGCTGCCGTCGTAGGCCAAAACAAAGCGCTCGGGCGGGGCAAACGGCGCTGCGGTGGTGACCAGGATCGGGCGCTGGATGGCGCGTACCACGCGCTCCAAATGGTGGCTCAGGTAGAGCTTGCGCGGGGCATGGGCGCTGTGGTTTTCGCCCAGCACACACAGGCGTGCGTCGGCTTCCAGCGACAACAGGGTGTCCACCAAGTCGCCGTAATGCAGGCTGTGCGTCACGTCCGGTACGCCGCTGCTGCGGGCACGCGCGCAAGCACCATCGAGTATCTGACGGCCCACTTCTTGTGCGATTTTGTAGCGCTGCGCGTCCAGGGTGCTCAGTTGCTGTTGCAGTATTTCTTGCGCCTCGGTGCCCAGGGCGCCGCTGTAGTCGCCCACGGGGGGCATTTCGGTGGTCTGGTTTAGCGCGTGCAGCAGGTGCAGTGGCGCCCCTAGGCGCAGGCTGGCCCAGACCGACCAGTCGACCACGGCAGCCGTCGGGGGCAGGCCGTCAACGCAGGCATAAATTTGGCTCATGGTGTGGCTCCTGAGGTGGGGTGCATGCCCTTTGTATAAGGGCTGTAGGGGTAGTTTGAATGAAACAGGCTGCAAATGCTTTATCAGTAAGCGCAAGTAGCTATTGTTTTGGTGACCGTCAGGCTCGCTACCATTGGCGCTTGCCCCCGCCTGCGAGCGGCGTATTTCTGACCCACCACCACCATGCCTCTTTCGTCCGCAGGGCCAGCCCAGCCCCTTGTTTCTATACCGCCTCCTGCTGTCTGGTGGGTGGTGTGCCTGTGCGCCCAATGGTGCCGTGTGTGCGGCGAGTACCGTCTGCTGTTCGATGCGCTGGCGCAACAGCTGCCGCAAGCACGCTTTGTCTGGGTGGATATCGAAGACGAGGATGAGGTGACGGGCGATTTGGATGTGGAGACCTTTCCGACGCTGCTGATTGCCGATGGCACCCATGCCCGCTTTCTGGGGGCGCTGTTGCCGCAGGCGTCGGTGCTGTCGCGGCTGCTGGCCAGTCTGCAGACTGAGCCGCCCCGTGCGCAAGCGGTGTCGGCTGTGGCCCAAGCAGTGTTTGAGCGTGTACGCGCAGCATATGCAATTTAATTTGATAGCTATTAGCGCTTGTCAGTAAAGCGCTTGAGGTGCTTTTGGCTTGTATTCATGATGCAAAAAATATCGTTTGATGCGTCCTCGCTGCAGGAGCTGTGCGACGGTGGCGCGTGGCAGCGTGGGGTGCCGCTGCAGCGCCAAGGCGCCGTGCGGCTGCTGGAAGTGACTGCGCAGGACGACGATGCGTGCGATTGGCTGGTCACCGGTCTGGTGCAAGGCACGCAACGCCAGCCGTATCGGGTTTCGGTGCAGCTGGAGTTGTTGTCCGATGGACAGGTTAATTGCTTTGAGAGCACCTGCTCCTGCCCGGTCGGCTTCGATTGCAAACATGGCGTGGCCTTGGCGCTGGAGGCGCAGCAGGGCGGTCGATCCGCGCTGAGTGCAGTGCAGCTGATCGGGCAATGGCAGCTGACGGCGCAGAAAGAAAAGGAAACCCTGCTGCTGCATTGGCTGCAAGACCTGGAGCGCGCCAACGCCCAAGCCTTGCCGCCACCGCCGCTGCAACCCAAGGATCGGCATGAGCAGTACCTGTATGTGCTGTCGGTGGGTGAAGATAAGCCCTCCCAGCCCACACTGCGCTTGCAAGCCATGGTGTCTTACATCAAACGCGGCTGCGCCTGGGCCAAGCCCAAGCGCATTGCGGTGCAGCCGGCGCCCGGCCAGGCGGCCTACGACCGCGCCAGTGAGTCCGAACGCACGCTGCTGCAACTGCTGGGCGCCTTACCGAGTTGGCACAGCGTCCAGAGTTATTACTACAGCAGCATCGACAGCCTGTTGTGCGTACTGCCGCAGGGCAGCGTCGGGCAGCAGGTGTTGCAGCAGGCGGCCAGCACCGGGCGCCTCTTCATCAGCCTGAACGATCAGCTGTCGGATGCGCCGGTGCAGTGGGGCGAGCCGCTGGCGCTAGACTGGACGTGGAAGGAGGCTGCGCCGCCCGGCGCCAAAGCGAAGGGCCAAGAGAAGGGCCAAGAGAAGGGCCAAGAGAAGGGCCAAGAGAAGGGCCAAGAGAAGGGCCAAGAGAAGGGCCAAGAGAAGGGCCAAGAGAAGGATAAGACCGACAGCAGCTGGTCTTTGCGCCCGAAATTGGCCCAAACCAGCGCCAAGCTGTGCTTGAATCATCCGCCTTTGTATCTGGATGCGGCGCGTGCGCTGTGCGGGCCGGTGGAGGCCGGATCGCTCAACTCCGGCCAGTTGCAGGCGCTGCTTCGGGCGCCGACGCTGAACAGTGAGGTCGTGAAAAAATACCAGACCGAGCTG
>NZ_JHYS01000031.1 GCF_000688255.1 Simplicispira psychrophila DSM 11588
CCAGCGGCAACCATGAGTTTGATCGGCTGTGCCAGGAGCTGGGTATCGAGCACCGGCTGACCAAGCCCAGGACGCCCAGAACCAACGGCATGGTCGAGCGCTTCAATGGCCGCATTGCCGATGTTCTCAAGACCCATCGGTTTAGCAGCAGCGAAGACCTGGAGCAGACCCTGCTGCGTTATGTGGCCCTGTACAACCACCAGTTGCCCCAGTCAGCGCTCAAGAGCAAAACGCCGATGCAGACGATGAAGGACTGGCACCAGTCCCATCCGCAGCTGTTTAACAAGAGACCATATGATCGTCCGGGATGCGACAATTAATAATAATAAGTATGAAAGCAGTAAGCCTCATGCTGCCCAAGCAAGCTTGAGGCAAGCGACTGTCTTGATTTTTCTATGAATGTGATCCATCAATTTTTACGATTGAATGTCAAGAGGTCGATTCATATGGTTTTGTGTGTCACCTGATTCAGCTTCAGCAGGTGTCGCTATGACTGGAATTGCGTCACTGAATTTGACGCAATATATCTATCACGACAAAATTGCGACATGGCACGTCTTACACCCACCCAAGAACTAGATCAATTAGCCCTGCTCATTGCGAGGCATCCAGAAGGCATCGACAGCGAAAGCCTATTACGACAGCTCGGTGGGGCGTTGCAGCTGCGCACTTTGCAGCGTCGCTTGGCAGGACTGGTTGAACAAGGGCTTATCAGCGTGCAAGGGCAAGCACGGGCTGTGCGCTACTTCCCTGCGGAGCAGGGGATCGTGTCAACGGTTGCTGCTGCGCTGGCAGACGACGCTGAGGCGTATGTGCCCATCAGTGCCGAAGGTGCTGACATCAAGGCCTATGTGCGCCAGCCGCGCCACTTGCGCCGGCCTGTGGGCTACCGCATAGAGTTTCTGGAGCAGTACCACCCCAATCACACCGCCTATCTGCCAGAAGGCTTGCGTGAGCAGCTCCATTCGCTGGGCCGATCACCAGCGGAACAAACACCAGCCGGCACTTTTGCCCGTGACATCCTCAGCCGGCTGTTGATTGATTTGTCTTGGGCTTCGTCACAGCTGGAGGGCAACACCTACAGCCGCCTCGACACCGCTCGACTGATTGAGTTTGGCCAGGTGGCCGAGGGCAAGGATGCGCTGGAAACCCAGATGATCCTGAACCACAAGCAGGCCATTGAATTTTTGGTGCATTCACCAGAACCAGCCACCGTTTCGCCCGACACCATCGTGTCGCTGCACGCTTTGTTGTCGGATGGCTTGCTGCCAGAACCCGCAATGTGTGGCCGGATTCGCCGCCGTGCGGTCGAGATTGGCGGTAGTGTTTATGCGCCCGTGGCTTTGCCGCAGCGCTTGGAAGAGCTGTTTGGCATTGTGGTGAGCATGGCCGCAGAGATTGACGATCCGTTTGAGCAGGCGTTCTTTTTGATGGTGCATTTGCCGTATCTGCAACCGTTTGAAGATGTGAACAAGCGCACTTCTCGTTTGGCAGCCAATATTTCGTTTATTCGACACAACCTTTGCCCGCTGTCTTTTATAGATGTGCCCCAGCAAGCCTATATAGACGCCATGCTGGGCGTGTACGAACTCAATCGGATAGAACTGCTGCGGGATGTGTTTGTGTGGGCCTACGAGCGCTCTTGCCAGCAGTACGTGGCCGTGCAGCAGAATCTAGTGCCGCCTGATATCCTGCGCCTGCGCTATCGCAAAGCGCTGGGTGAAGTTATTGCCGCCATGGTGCGGGGCGGTGCGACCATCACCGAAGCCAATGTGCTGGCTCTGCTACCCAGCAATGTGCAGCCAGAAGACCGGGCGCATTTCACCCAGCTGGTGTTGAAAGAGCTGGCTGGCCTGCATGCTGGCAATGCGGTGCGCTTTGGACTGAGGCCGTTGGAGTTGGCCGCTTGGCATGAAACGCAAAGCGAATTCAAAAAATAAAGTGCAACGCATGCTGCCCAAGAAAGCTGAGGCGAGCCTTTACACGTTCGTATTATCCAGTTCACCGGCAACGTAAGCAGTCGCGGCAGCTCTTGAAACAGCGATGAGGCATTATTTGGTGCCGAGAAGGCCGGTTGTATGTGCCGATATCACTGCCTACTACCACTGACCTATTGTGCTCAGCGCCCCATAAGGAGAAGCATGTCTGCTATCGACCCATTCCGGGTACTCGCCCCCGCCATCTGTGTGACCGCAATGCTGCGTTTGCGGTCTTTCGACCCGGCAGGTCCTATTTCGGCAAGCGACCCCTTGCAGACGGTAGCGACAGGCGGCTTCCCCGCGCCACGATTGCAGGCTCGGCGGCGGGCATCATTCCAGACAACTGGCGCACAGTTGCAGATGTTGGCTGATCTCGACCAGCGCCCGTTCGAGTTGCTCGAAATCTTCTTTCGGAATCGCACGCACGTTGGTGCCCAGGCTGGCCAAACCCGATTTGAAGTCGTAGCCGGAAAACAGGATCACCCACCGCGACGCATCGGCTTCGAGCCAACGGCGTGCCAGCTCGGTGCCTGACAAACCCGGCAGGCTCACATCGGTGACGAGGACATCGAAGCGCTGCAGCTGCAGCTGCAGCCAAGCTGCCTCGGCGTCGGCGCATAACACGATGCGTCTCTCCGGGTTGTCGATCAACTCGGAGACCATGTCACGGATGTCTGCGTTGTCCTCGACGTACATAACGTGCAGCGGACTCAGTTTTGAATTCAAGGGCATGTCAGGGGTGAAGGCTGGGCCGCATCGGGCAGCGCTTGGAGCAGTTGCAGCAAAGCTGGCATGTCGATCGGCTTGATCAGAAAGTCGTCAAAGCCCGCCTGCTCAGCACGCTGCCGGGTGTCGGGCGCCGAGTAACCGCTCATGGCGATCAAGGTCATGTCGGCACCGTAGAGCCGGCGCAGTTCAGTGGCCAGGCCAAAACCATCCAGTCCGGGCAGGCCGATATCGATGATGGCAATTTTTGGCGGATGGTCCATCGCAGCGGCCAGGCCCTGCAGCCCATCACCGGCCGCCGCACAGTCGTAGCCATGCATTTGGAACAGCTCGGTCATCACCTGCAGCGCATCGACGTTGTCTTCCACCAGCAACAGCCGCTGCGGCGTGCCGATGTCCCGCGCGGCAGCGAGCACAGGCTGGGCAGCGCACTCGCCGGCGGGCGGTGTGACCGTCGGAAGCGTCAGGACAAACTCACTGCCGCAGCCTAGCCCGGCGCTGTGCGCACGGACCGTCCCTCCATGGTCTTCGGCCATCCGCTGAACGATGGTCAGGCCGATACCAAGGCCGCTGTCCTCGCGCGCCAAGCTGTTCGATGCCTGTGTGAACAGTTCAAAAATCTTCGGCAGCATGGCGGCATCGATTCCGACGCCGTTGTCCTTGACGCTGATGTGAACGAGCGCATCGACAACGATGATGCCGATTTCGATAAGTCCGCCTAGTGGCGTGTAGCGGGCTGCGTTGTGCACCAGGTTGCTGATTACCTGCTTCATGCGCACCAGATCGACATCCACCCAGGCCACGTTGTCCAGAGCAGGCATCAGCAGCCGGTGTTTCTTGGTATCGACAAAGGCGTGCGTCATCTCGACCGCCTCGAACACCAGCTTGCCGACACCAACGACGGTGCGCTCCAGTTCTACCTTGCCACGCGAGACGCGCGACACGTCCATCAAGTCATTGACCAGTTTGGTCAGCTGCGTCGATTGCCGGCCGATGGTGTCGCGGTACTTCTCGACGTCGGCCATCTGCAGGTTTTTCTTGCGCCGCATTATCTCGACGCTCATCGAGATGGCCGCGAGCGGATTGCGCAACTCGTGGGCCAGCATCGCGACAAACTCGTTCTTGCGTTGATCGGCGAGCTCCAGATCGTGCTTGTGCTGGCGCAGCTCCTCCAACGCATGAAGCATGTCGCGGTTTTGCTGTTCGAGTTCCTCGTGGGGATTCTGGGGCTGTCGACGGAACAGCTCGTCAATACGCTGGCTGATGTCCGCGGCTTGCAACCACGGCGAATTTTGAGGAAGCAGCATCTCCATCGACACGGTCGAACCCTCGCCAGGCCGAGCCTCAATCGAGAAGGTGTCGACCAGACGCTGACTGCCGCGCAGCCCGCCGACCCGATGCAAGGCGCCGATTTCGCCACCGGACCAGACCGATGCCGGAATGCCCGGGCCTTTGTCGGTGACGCGTATCAGCACCGACTGCGCGCCGGAATGAGTAACCGATGCGCCGACCAGAAAATTTACCGTGGCCGTCCCCACGTATTGCAACGCATTGCGTCCGATTTCCGACACGGCGGTGGTTAATCGCGTGCGCTGGAGCGGCTCGAGACCGAACAGCTCGCTGATCTGGCGACAGCGGTGTCGCAGCACGACCAGGCTTTGGTCACTCTGGATTTTCACGGTCAACGCGACGATCTGCATCAGTGGCCCCTAACAACTACGACAGTGGCGTCGTCGGTATTGCGTGCGAAATCCCGGTGCAGCACCGCCGCAATCAGCACCGGATGGCTGGCCAGCAGCCCAGGATGCTTGGCCAAGTTCCAGCGTGAGCTCAGGCCGTCGGTGTTCAGGATCAGCGTCGAGTGCGACGACCAGTCAACTGAGCACTCGCGCGCCTTGCGCAATCCGTACCCGACCGTGCCATCGCTGGAGACAAGGCGCGCAGCAATGCCGCGGGTGTAGACCACGGCACTGATATTGCCCAGGCCGGCAAAGCGCAGCGTCTGCGCCTGCACGTCGATACTGACCACCGCCATCACCGCACCGCGCGTCGACAGCAGCGCCTGGTGGGCCATCTGGATCACCTGCGCTGGCCCGACCTGCCGCGCACTGCGCTGGAAGGCGTCGACGGCAGCATGCGCGGCCTCGGCGGCCTTAGGGCCATGGCCAAGCCCATCGACAATGGTCACCGCCAGCGACTGGTCGAACTGCAGGCAAGACCAACTGTCGCCCGAAACCATCTCGTTGCGTATGGGCGTCATCCTGCTGCCCAAGGTAAAGGAATCGTCTACCGGCGCCGCCACTTTCTTTTCCAGCAGCCGCGCCAACACCGCGGTGCCACCACCCGGTGCGCAATAGACGTCGAACACCGCGGCGGCGCGGCGCATCGTGCCCAGGCCAATGCCCAGGCTACTGCCGGTCGAGAACCCGTCCTTCACGGCCGCATCGAGGTTCGCAATGCCCGGACCGCGGTCCAGCGCCACGATATCCATGCCGTAAGCTGTGCCGTTGACGCACAGCGTGCTCAACTTCACTTCTCCGTGCGCGGCGTATTTGAGGATGTTGGTACACAGCTCGGAGATGACCAACGAAGCCTGCGCGACCAGTTCGGGCGTCAAGCCCATCGTGTGACCCAGCGTCGCCGCAGCGCGGCGCGCCTCGGCGATCCGGCTGTGGTCGTCGATCCTTACCGTCGTTTCCATTGTGTGATCCGTATATGGGTACCCGATCCGTCATGGGAGACGATCTCGAAGTCATGGACTAGGCGTTTCGCTCCGCCAAGCCCCAGACCCAGGCTGTTGGCGGTGGTGTAGCCGTCGCGCAGTGCCAAAGTTACGTCCGCGATGCCGGGTCCCTGGTCTTCGAAATCGAGTTGCAGCCCGGCTTTGCCATCACGCTGCACATCATGCACCGTCATCGTGCCGCCACCTCCATGGATTAGCACGTTGCGCGCCAGTTCGCTGGCTGCCGTAACGAACTTGGTGATCTCCAGGGTCGAAAGACCGACGGCCATCGCACGCGCCTGCACCTGCTTGCGCGCGGTGCCGACGTGCTCCGACGATCGGATCTCCACCACAACCACGACAACTACTGCCCGGCGTCGGGCATTTCGGTCGGGTCCACCGAGCGCCGCAGCAGAGCCAGCCCCTTGTCGACATTCAACGCTGTTCGCACGCCGGGCATCGTCATGCCCAGTTCGACCAAAGTGATGGCCACCGCGGGCCGCATGCCCACCAGCACCATCGTCGCATCCATGATGCCCACGATGGCCGAGATCTGCGACAGGATGCGGCCGATGTAGGTATCCACGATGTCCAGCGCCGAGATATCGATCAGCACACCATGCGAGCCGGTCTTGATCAACTTCTGGGTCAAGTCGTCCTGCAGACCGATGGCGAGTTCATCGTGCAACTCGACCTAGATGCTGACCAGCAGAAAGTTGTCGACCTTGAGTATGGGGATATGGTCCACCGGATGCAGCCTCTATTCGCTGGTCCTAGCTGACTGGGCGCGCTGCACGCTCTGGCCAGTCTTGCGCAACGCCGTTTGCAAAGCTCCGGCCAGCGTGGCTTTGGTAATCACGCCTTCGAGATTGACGCCGAGGTGAACGATCGTTTGCGCAATCTGCGGACGGATGCCACTGATGATGCACTCGGCACCCATCAAACGGGCGGCTGCCACGGTCTTCATCAGGTGTTGTGCGACCAGGGTGTCGACGGTCGGCACACCCGTGATGTCCAGGATCGCCACTGTCGCCTCTTTCTCGACAATAGCCTCGAGCAGGCTCTCCATCACGATTTGCGTACGTTCACTGTCCAGTGTACCGATCAGTGGCAGCGCAAGAATGCCATGCCACAGTTCGACCACGGGCGTTGACAGGTCCAGAAGCTCCTGATGCTGCCGCTCGATCACCTCTTCGCGCCCTTTCTGGTAGGCCTCGATGCTGAACAAGCCCAGCTTGTCGAGCATCAACGATACCGCCCAGAGCTCGTCGCTGAGCCGCTTTGGATCGTCAGCGAGCCCCTCGCGCAACGCCACAAACAAGGGCTGCTTGAGCGAAAACACAAAGGTGGCCGTTTCGGTGGTGCTGAACCCTGCCAACGCACGGTCGCGCGACAGATCGGTCAGCAGCGCGCGCACATCGTCCAATTCGCGGCCCACCAGATCGGCGTCCGTTGAAGATCGAATCGCTGCGGCAAATGCGCCTAGAAAGCTGCGCGCCTGTGCTTGGGTATCGCCACCGCCAAGGCTGCCGTGGCGGCGTACTTCCTGCAGTGCACCAGTCCAGTCTTGCAGAATCTTGCCCTCCTGCTGAAACAGTACCGCCGTCAGTCCTTTGTCGCTTTGCATAATCTAGTCCGTTCGGGCAATAAATAGGCGATAAGAGTGTCGCCAACGGGGGAGTATCGTCCATGTGACGACGCCTGCAGCAGTTCCTCATGGCCGACGTCGCTCTGCCCCGGCGCGACCAATGCTGGAAAAGGCTGTTGGTGGAGCGAACCAGGCTGGTCGTCGAGGGGGGAGTGGCCAGTCGGCGTTTTTGGTGGACTGGCGTCGATGGCTGCAGTTATTGGTATCGTAACAGGGAAGGGGCATTGCTCCGGATGGGTACGTCGCCGCAATGAACCAGCGGAGCTACCTTGGTGTAGCATCCCGGACGATTGCATAGATGAAAAACGCTATCCGCTCTTCATGGCCCGAGCCGTAATGCAGAAATTGATAGAGTCGCTGCAATCTACCCGGGGAGAGACGCCATGCTGATTGCTTTGCACAAGAACGCGCGCACCACGCTTGCCGTGCGCGCCGAGATAGCGGCCAGCAGCCATAGCGCTGGCGTGCTGGCTCAGCGATATGGCATCACCGAGCAGACTGTCTATAAGTGGAAGAAGCGCTCTGTCTTCACCGACCGCTCCCACACTGCGCAGCGCCTGCAGACCACGCTCACGCCTGCGCAAGAAGTGGTGGT
>NZ_JHYS01000032.1 GCF_000688255.1 Simplicispira psychrophila DSM 11588
CAGAAAGACAAAACCCCCCGCACATTGCTGAGCGGGGGGTATTTGCTGGCTGTAAGAGCCTGACGATGACCTACTTTCACACGGGAACCCGCACTATCATCGGCGCGAAGTCGTTTCACTGTCCTGTTCGAGATGGGAAGGAGTGGGGCCAACTTGCTATGGTCATCAGGCATAAAGGGTTGCCGCGCTGATCATTGATCAGCACAGCCAATTCATAGAGTCTGGAATCAGTTTTTTTCGAATTTGTATTTTGACTGCGTCAGCTTTGGCATAACAATCTTTGAAGATCACTTAAATTTCTTTAAGCAAAGGCTATCAAAGTTATAGGGTCAAGCCGCACGAGCAATTAGTACTGGTTAGCTTAATGCATTGCTGCACTTCCACACCCAGCCTATCAACGTCCTGGTCTTGAACGACTCTTTAGGGGGCTCAAAGGCCCCGGCAGATCTCATCTTGAAACGAGTTTCCCGCTTAGATGCTTTCAGCGGTTATCTCTTCCACACTTAGCTACTCGGCAATGCCACTGGCGTGACAACCGATACACCAGAGGTGTGTCCACTCCGGTCCTCTCGTACTAGGAGCAGGCTTCCTCAAATCTGCAGCGCCCACGGAAGATAGGGACCAAACTGTCTCACGACGTTTTAAACCCAGCTCACGTACCTCTTTAAATGGCGAACAGCCATACCCTTGGGACCGGCTACAGCCCCAGGATGAGATGAGCCGACATCGAGGTGCCAAACACCGCCGTCGATATGAACTCTTGGGCGGTATCAGCCTGTTATCCCCAGAGTACCTTTTATCCGTTGAGCGATGGCCCTTCCATACAGAACCACCGGATCACTATGTCCTGCTTTCGCATCTGCTCGACTTGTCAGTCTCGCAGTTAAGCACGCTTATGCCATTGCACTATCGTCACGATGTCCGACCGTAACTAGCGTACCTTCGAACTCCTCCGTTACGCTTTGGGAGGAGACCGCCCCAGTCAAACTGCCTACCATGCACTGTCCCCGATCCCGATAAGGGACCTGGGTTAGAACCTCAAACGCACCAGGGTGGTATTTCAACGTTGGCTCCATGAGAACTAGCGCCCTCACTTCAAAGCCTCCCACCTATCCTACACAGATCCGTTCAAAATCCAATACAAAGCTACAGTAAAGGTTCATGGGGTCTTTCCGTCTTTCCGCGGGGAGATTGCATCATCACAAACATTTCAACTTCGCTGAGTCTCTGGAGGAGACAGTGTGGCCATCGTTACGCCATTCGTGCAGGTCGGAACTTACCCGACAAGGAATTTCGCTACCTTAGGACCGTTATAGTTACGGCCGCCGTTTACTGGGACTTCAATCAAGAGCTTGCACCCCATCATTTAATCTTCCAGCACCGGGCAGGCGTCACACCCTATACGTCCACTTTCGTGTTTGCAGAGTGCTGTGTTTTTATTAAACAGTCGCAGCCACCGATTTTTTGCAACCCCTTTGGGCTCGCCTTGTACAGGTTCACCTACTTGGGGCATACCTTCTCCCGAAGTTACGGTATCAATTTGCCGAGTTCCTTCTCCAGAGTTCTCTCAAGCGCCTTAGAATACTCATCTCGCGCACCAGTGTCGGTTTGCGGTACGGTCGTCAATAGCTGAAGCTTAGTGGCTTTTCCTGGAAGCAGGGTATCACTCACTTCGTCTGCAAGCAGACTCGTTATCACCCCTCATCTAAGCCCGGCGGATTTGCCTACCGGGCACGACTACAGGCTTGAACCAACATATCCAACAGTTGGCTGAGCTAACCTTCTCCGTCCCCACATCGCACTATTGATCGGTACAGGAATATTGACCTGTTTCCCATCAGCTACGCATCTCTGCCTCGCCTTAGGGGCCGACTCACTCTACGCCGATGAACGTTGCGTAGAAAACCTTGCGCTTACGGCGAGGGGGCTTTTCACCCCCTTTAACGCTACTCATGTCAGCATTCGCACTTCTGATACCTCCAGCATCCGTCACCAGACACCTTCACAGGCTTACAGAACGCTCTCCTACCACGTGCAATAAATTGCACATCCGCAGCTTCGGTAACTGGCTTAGCCCCGTTACATCTTCCGCGCAGGACGACTCGATCAGTGAGCTATTACGCTTTCTTTAAATGATGGCTGCTTCTAAGCCAACATCCTGACTGTTTTAGCCTTCCCACTTCGTTTCCCACTTAGCCAATTTTAGGGACCTTAGCTGGCGGTCTGGGTTGTTTCCCTCTTGAGTCCGGACGTTAGCACCCGGTGCTCTGTCTCCCAAGCTGTACTCGTCGGTATTCGGAGTTTGCCTAGGGTTGGTAAGTCGCCATGACCCCCTAGCCTAAACAGTGCTCTACCCCCGACGGTAATACTTGAGGCACTACCTAAATAGTTTTCGGAGAGAACCAGCTATTTCCAAGTTTGTTTAGCCTTTCGCCCCTATCCACAGCTCATCCGCTAATTTTGCAACATTAGTCGGTTCGGACCTCCAGTACCTGTTACGGCACCTTCATCCTGGCCATGGATAGATCACTTGGTTTCGGGTCTACACCCAGCGACTATGTTCGCCCTATTCGGACTCGATTTCTCTACGGCTTCCCTATTCGGTTAACCTTGCCACTGAATGTAAGTCGCTGACCCATTATACAAAAGGTACGCAGTCACCCCTTACGAGGCTCCTACTTTTTGTAAGCATGCGGTTTCAGGATCTATTTCACTCCCCTCCCGGGGTTCTTTTCGCCTTTCCCTCACGGTACTGGTTCACTATCGGTCGATGATGAGTATTTAGCCTTGGAGGATGGTCCCCCCATATTCAAACAGGATTTCTCGTGTCCCGCCCTACTTGTCTGCAGCCTAGTACCACACGTCGGTTTTCGCATACAGGGCTATCACCTGCTATGGCCGGACTTTCCATTCCGTTTTGCTAACCAATGTGCTATCACTGCAAGGCTTCTCCGATTTCGCTCGCCACTACTTTCGGAATCTCGGTTGATGTCTTTTCCTCGAGCTACTGAGATGTTTCAGTTCACCCGGTTCGCCTCGCAACCCTATGTATTCAGGTTGCGATACCCCGAAGGGTGGGTTTCCCCATTCAGAAATCTCCGGATCAAAGCTTATTTGCCAGCTCCCCGAAGCTTATCGCAGGCTATCACGTCTTTCGTCGCCTATCATCGCCAAGGCATCCACCACATGCTCTTAGTCACTTGACCCTATAACTTTGACGTCTTTTACAAGACATCGCCATCTCATTTTTCAAGGACTGCCAGGTCTTTCACCTGACGCGTTATGCCGTAAACAACTTCAACCCTTTCGGATTGTCATCGTTAATTTTGAATTTCAAGCTAAGCCTGAATATTCGTTTTGACGCAATCAAAAAATTCTCGTTGCTGATGGCACGGTCTGCACTAAACCTTTACGAATGTGCAGTTTCCATCAGCAACACTGATTTGACTCTATGAATTTTTAAAGAACAGCCGATTGATCGATCAATATCGATCAACATCAAAGCAGCCTTTTGCAAAGCTGCTTTGGTGTTGATTTTTTGTGCACCACTTGGTGCATTTACAGGATGTTGGTGGAGGATGACGGGATCGAACCGACGACCCCCTGCTTGCAAAGCAGGTGCTCTCCCAGCTGAGCTAATCCCCCGGCAATCGCATTGTCGTCTTTGTCTTGGCCTGCAGCACTTGGTGGGTCTGGTTGGTTTCGAACCAACGACCCCTGCGTTATCAACACAGTGCTCTAACCAACTGAGCTACAGACCCAAGTCGGCCTCTGCGCAGCATCACGTGCTTTCGCACATGCGCTTTGCAGCGACTTTTTCCAACAACCGATAAGTGTGGACGTTCAAATTAGATTGCGGTTTTCCAGAAAGGAGGTGATCCAGCCGCACCTTCCGATACGGCTACCTTGTTACGACTTCACCCCAGTCACGAACCCTGCCGTGGTAATCGCCCTCCTTGCGGTTAGGCTAACTACTTCTGGCAGAACCCGCTCCCATGGTGTGACGGGCGGTGTGTACAAGACCCGGGAACGTATTCACCGTGACATTCTGATCCACGATTACTAGCGATTCCGACTTCACGCAGTCGAGTTGCAGACTGCGATCCGGACTACGACTGGCTTTATGGGATTAGCTCCCCCTCGCGGGTTGGCAACCCTTTGTACCAGCCATTGTATGACGTGTGTAGCCCCACCTATAAGGGCCATGAGGACTTGACGTCATCCCCACCTTCCTCCGGTTTGTCACCGGCAGTCCCATTAGAGTGCCCAACTAAATGTAGCAACTAATGGCAAGGGTTGCGCTCGTTGCGGGACTTAACCCAACATCTCACGACACGAGCTGACGACAGCCATGCAGCACCTGTGTTATGGCTCTCTTTCGAGCACAATCGCGTCTCTGCGATCTTCCATACATGTCAAAGGTGGGTAAGGTTTTTCGCGTTGCATCGAATTAAACCACATCATCCACCGCTTGTGCGGGTCCCCGTCAATTCCTTTGAGTTTTAACCTTGCGGCCGTACTCCCCAGGCGGTCAACTTCACGCGTTAGCTTCGTTACTGAGAAAGTGAATTCCCAACAACCAGTTGACATCGTTTAGGGCGTGGACTACCAGGGTATCTAATCCTGTTTGCTCCCCACGCTTTCGTGCATGAGCGTCAGTGCAGGCCCAGGGGATTGCCTTCGCCATCGGTGTTCCTCCGCATATCTACGCATTTCACTGCTACACGCGGAATTCCATCCCCCTCTGCCGCACTCTAGCTATACAGTCACTAATGCAGTTCCCAGGTTGAGCCCGGGGATTTCACATCTGTCTTATATAACCGCCTGCGCACGCTTTACGCCCAGTAATTCCGATTAACGCTTGCACCCTACGTATTACCGCGGCTGCTGGCACGTAGTTAGCCGGTGCTTATTCTTACGGTACCGTCATGGGCCTTCTTTATTAGAAAAGACCTTTTCGTTCCGTACAAAAGCAGTTTACAACCCGAAGGCCTTCATCCTGCACGCGGCATGGCTGGATCAGGGTTTCCCCCATTGTCCAAAATTCCCCACTGCTGCCTCCCGTAGGAGTCTGGGCCGTGTCTCAGTCCCAGTGTGGCTGGTCGTCCTCTCAGACCAGCTACAGATCGTCGGCTTGGTAAGCTTTTATCCCACCAACTACCTAATCTGCCATCGGCCGCTCCGTCCGCGCAAGGCCCTTGCGGGTCCCCTGCTTTCATCCGTAGATCGTATGCGGTATTAGCCACTCTTTCGAGTAGTTATCCCCCACGATCGGGCACGTTCCGATGTATTACTCACCCGTTCGCCACTCGTCAGCATCCGAAGACCTGTTACCGTTCGACTTGCATGTGTAAGGCATGCCGCCAGCGTTCAATCTGAGCCAGGATCAAACTCTTCAGTTCGATCTTGTGTTTTTTTGCGCCTTTCGACGCTACTCATAAAATCAAGAATTGAAGTGAACTTCACTTCTTTACTCTCATGAGCGTTTGTAGTGCTATGCACTAGTTCCAAAGAACTTGGCAATCGCCTTCAAACGCCCACGCTTATCGGCTGTATATTTTTAAGGTTCCTGACAGATTTATAAGACCGAGGTCTTTTTTTCTGCCTGCTTAGCTGCGATCAGCTGAGCCTTGAATTCTAACAGAGTTTTTTAATCCCTGTCAACTAGAAGGTTATTTAAACTTTCTAGCCGTTTCGCTGAACACTACAACTACCGAAGTAGCTATCGTTTCCAGCCAAGCCTTGAAGTATACATCGG
>NZ_JHYS01000033.1 GCF_000688255.1 Simplicispira psychrophila DSM 11588
TGATGGTTTGGCTGGCCGTTTTGGTGATGAAGTCGCTTGAAATCGTTCCTGTGTCTGCGCTGAGTGCTATTGATCCGATAGTGATGGTGGGCGCGTCGTCCACTGGGATTATCACGATATCACGTGTAAAGTTCCCGGTTTGCGCGCCATTGCTGCCACCCGCACCCGAATCGGTGATGGCGTAAGTCATCGCCACCGTTCCATAGGCGTTGGCAACCGGCTGGTAGCTCAAGGTGGCAAACGCGGCGTTGATGACGGCTTTGGTGCCGGTAAAGCTCATGCTGGCATCGGCCGCGCCGTCGCCGGTCGTGAACGACAAACCAGTTGTGCTGCTGAAAGTCAGCGAGCCGGTGGGCACGCTGAGGCTGACCGTCATCTCCGCGTTATCGCCGTCATCCACATCAAGAACCACCACCCCAGCTAGCGAGATGGTGGTGTCTTCCAGCCCATAGGCGGCCTAGTAGCTTACTGCCAATTGAATGACCGCCGGGCCGTTGAGCGTGCCTTGCGTGGTGCCGTCAAAACTATGCCCGCTGTAGTCTTGGAAATTGGTATCCAGCACGTAGTTCGCCAGCAACCCGTCGGCAGTGGTCAGCGATTGGTTCATGCCTGCGACGATTTCCGTCTGAGTGCGTACCGTCGTCCAGATGCGCACATCGTGCATGTCGCCACTGAAGTTCGCGTCCCCGCGCCAATGGCTCTCGCCGATCAGGTTGTCGTCGCGCAGCACATTAGCCACGGCGGCGAAGTTGCCTGAGGCCGAGACCGCACCATTGACGTAAAGCGTGGCTGGGCCAGCGCTGCTGTGGGTGATGGCCACATGCGTCCATTGATTAGGCTGAATGTAGGCGCCAGTTATCTGGCCAACCATGGTGCCGTCGATGTTGTTTTGATAAACCAGTTGGCCAGAAGCGCCGTCAAAGCCGAAAACGACGTTGTTGGTTCTCTCGCCTGCTTGAGTCAGCTCAACAATCCGCGACCATGTGCCGTGCTGGGTGACGTAGATCCAGGCTTCGATGGTCATGTCGCCACCAAACGTCATGTCCGGCAAATCGACGAAATCGTCAGCACCATCAAAATGCCCGATCAAGCGGGTTGACCCCAGATAAGGGGCATCGTTGACCGGTGTCACCTCGATCGTCGCTTGCTTGCTGTCAATGCTGTAGGCCGTACCAACCGTGGTATTGCCTGCGCCCTGGAGCAGCGCTGGACTGTAAGAATCAGCCGTCTGATCCCAGACTTTGTAGGTAAAACTGGCGGTGCCATTGAAGTCGCGGGTTGGGTTGTAGCGGATGAGGGTATCCGGTGCCAGCAAACAGGCATTGGTGTCCGACAGCGGGGTAGCGAATTTGTCAAACCCGTACCAGACCGAACCATTCCAGTATTCCCAGCCAGGGTTGGTGGCGGTCACGGCGATGCCAAGCGTGTCGCCATCCTGGTCAGATGCCTGGGCTTTTTGCGATAGAAAGTCGGCCACGGTCATTTGAACCGCCGAACCATCTTCGGTGGTGGCGTTGAAGGCACCACCGAAGATGTTGATGGGCGCGTTGTTGAGAGGATTGGTCATGGCGAGCTTCTTAAAAAAATGGTGGTGAAGGGTTGAACACTTCGGGTGTCATCCAAGCAGGCTGCGGCAATGTCGGGCTGCGGTTGCATAGCCCGTAAGTATCAAAACGCCTAGCAAAACCGTCTATCCGAATCGCGCAAACCGCTATCCAGAAAACGCAAAACAGAATATTTTTTCCACACCTGTGGCCAGCAGGGGTGCCGTGAACGAAGGCGTTTAATTGATTCAATCTCAAATGAGATACATAACTGGCTGCAACACAGGAGGCACCCATGCCCACACAGACATCCATGCTCCACATCCGGGTGGACGAGGACATCAAAGAGCAGGCCACCCAGGCCTTGACGGCCATGGGCCTGTCGATGTCGGATGCGGTGCGGCTGTTTTTGCGCCGTGTCGTAATTGATCAGGCCTTTCCGCTGGAACTCAAAGTGCCGAACGAACAGACGCGTACGGCCATGCAGGAGTCGCGCGCCATGATGGCAACCCAGCGTGCACGCTTTGCCACGGCGGATGCGTTGTTTGCTGATCTTAAAAAAAACAGCCGCCAGTAAACGCGCGCCCTTGCCGCGCGCCGTGGACTACGCCAAAGCCTTTCTCAAGGACTGGCAGCGGTTGTCCCACTCTGGCCGTTACGACATGGTGCGGCTCAAAGAGGCGATGCTGCTATTGATTGCCAACGATGCGCCCTTGGGGTCAAGCAATCAACTTTGTGCGTGCGGGTACCCACGCCGATTTGTTCAGTGCTTGAGGGATGGGCAAGTTCCTGACCCCATTTAACCAGTCATCGCACTAGCGTGTCAGATGGCAACTCACCAAAACGGCGCAGGTAATCGCCAGCAAATCGCCCCATACTGGCAAAGCCGCAACTCAGAGCAATCGCAGTAACGGTGCCGCCGGGTTGTGCCGTGGTCAGCCGTGCGTATGCACACAGCAAGCGCTGTTCGCGCACCCATTGCATGGGTGTGCCGCCAAAGCGCAGCAAAAAAGCATATTGAAGCTGGCGGCGCGACAGGGTGCTGATGCGCTCCAGCTCGCTTAGGGTGATGGCTTGATCAAGATGCGCTTGGATGTATTGGCAAACACCATCAAGCCGGTTGACTACGCTGCGGGTTTCAACCCTGCCCGTATCAAAAAATAGCTCTGGGCGGAGCATCGTCACCATGGCACGGTAAAAGCTGTCGTCCAGCCCCGACACTTCTAAAAAAGAAGGCGTAGCGGCGTACAGATCCAGCGACCGGCACAGGTGGCGCAGCACGATATCAAAGTCTAGATTGCCGGCGCGCAGGGGCACGGTGCGCCCTTGGTCAAGGGCAAAGTTGGGAGCTTCGTCCACGCTGCACCCCAGCATGGCAGCAGCAGTGGCCGCCAGTCGTGGGGGCTGGAAATCGATCATTAGCACCGAGCGGGTGTCGGACTGCCCGCCTCGGGCGCAGGCAGGCATTAGTACGGCTGAATCGTGCTGCTGCCAGACCAGCGGCTCACGCGAGTCGCACAAGGACATGTTTTTACCTGCGGCAAAAGGCACCAGCAGCATGGGTGTCTCTGCGTGCGCCACATTGACCGCCACCGCTGTGCTGGCCGACGCTATCAGCGCCAAATCGGCAAACTTGGCGCTGCTGCTGCGGCTGCAAAATTGGTGCGGGTCACCTACCGCGTCAAAATTTACCCGCCACGCGAACTGCTTGGAGAGGCGATCGCCCACGGCGTTGACCGAAAAATCGGTCTGCGCGTTGTGGTTGCCAAAAACCAAGGGAGGTATCTTTAGGGGCATGCGGCTTACACAGTCAAAGTCAAAGTGTAGGAGTTCTCATAAAAATTGCCCGTGGTACGGATTTGATTCAGACACAACCTATGCGGTGTTGTTGCCGCACGGGGACTGCCCGAAGCTTCCAGAAACTTCCAACATTGTGGGGTTTGGGGCAGAGATACTACGGGTTTTGTAGCTGCCAACGCTTGCCTGAAAAGCGCAAATGGATGTTTTTATATGCAATCACCATGGCCTCCTAAAATCCGCCCATGACCACGCACACCAGCCCCAACTCATTGCCCCGGCGCAAACTGCCCATCGGCATCCAGACATTTGCCAAGCTGCGCGAGGACGATTGCTACTACGTGGACAAAACCGGCTTGGCCATGCAGCTGGTGGCCGAGGGCTCGCACTACTTTTTAAGCCGCCCCCGGCGCTTTGGTAAAAGCCTGTTTTTAGACACTTTGAAAGAGCTGTTCGAGGGCAACCGGGCACTGTTTGAAGGCCTGGCCGCCGACAGCCAGTGGGACTGGGGCACCCAGCACCCGGTGGTGCGCATCAGCTTTGGCGCGGGCGTGATTGCCTCGCGCCACGGGCTGGACCAGGTGCTGCACCAACAACTGAGCCACCACGAAACCCGCTGGGCGCTGCCTACGGCTTTCCCAGATGTGCGCAGCCGGTTTTTGGACCTGATAGAGCGCATTGCAGCCCAAACCGGCCAACGCGTGGTGGTGCTGGTCGACGAGTACGACAAACCCATCTTGGACAACATCGACAACCGCGCTGTGGCTCTGCAGGTGCGCGAGGGGCTGAAAGACCTGTACAGCGTGATCAAAGACAGCGACGCGCACATTCGGTTCGCCTTTCTGACCGGCGTATCCAAGTTCAGCAAAGTCAGCCTGTTTTCGGGCCTCAACAACCTCAAAGACATCACGCTTGACGAGCGCTACAGCGCCCTGTGCGGCTACACCGACGCTGACGTAGACACCGTGTTTGCCGCTGAGCTGCTGGGGCTGGACCGCCAGCAAATTCGCGACTGGTACAACGGCTACAACTGGCTGGGCACCAGCGTGTACAACCCGTTTGATTTACTTTTATTGTTTGACAGCCGTGAGTTTCGGCCCTATTGGTTTGAAACCGGCACACCCACATTTTTGGTCAAACTGCTGACTGAGCGGCAGTTTTTCACGCCCAGCATCAGCCGCCTGCACGCTTCTGAATCTTTGTTGTCAGCCTTTGATGTCGAAGCCATCTCGACCGAAGCGCTGCTGTGGCAAACCGGCTACCTCACTTTGGCAGGCCAGCGCCAGACCGGCGCGCGCACCATGTACGCGCTGGACTACCCCAATTTAGAGGTGCGCAGCGGCCTGAACGACGCGCTGCTCAAGGGCTTAATGGGTGACGCCTCGCTGGCCGAGCAAGTGCAAATTCGCTTGTTTGATGTGCTCAGTGCCTTGGATTTTGTGGCGCTTAAAACGCATTTTCAGAGCCTCTACAGCAGCATTGCGCACCAGTGGTACACCAGCAACCCGATTACGCAGTACGAAGGTTTTTACGCCAGCGTGTTTTACAGCCATTTTTCTGCGCTGGGGCTGGACATCCGGCTTGAAGACGCTACCAATCAGGGCCGCATCGACATGACGGTGCTGTTGAACGGGCACATCTTTTTGTTTGAGTTCAAAGTGGTCGAAAGCTACCCGAATGGCACTGCCTTGCAGCAAATCAAGGACATGGCCTACGCCGACAAGTACCGCAGCCGAGGTGAGCCCATTCACCTGATTGGCGTCGAGTTCAGCAAAGCCAGCCGCAATATCGTCGGCTTTGAGGTGGAAACGCTAGCAGTTTTGTAGCTTCTAGCGCTTGCTGTGATTGGCTCAGAGGCAGTTTTAACCCGCAGCCTGCTCATCTAGCACGCCCACCAGCACAGCA
>NZ_JHYS01000034.1 GCF_000688255.1 Simplicispira psychrophila DSM 11588
GACCGGGACACGAATGCAGCCAAGAACATTCTCGCGGCGGGACATCGCCGTTTGGCAGCAGGAATCACCGTCCTTTAGGGCGGTGAGGATGTCAAGGCACCATGTTCACGCACGCAATGGCAAACGATGAGCAACTTTGAACTGGCGCTCCAGCCCAGCATCAGGAATGCGATCCTCCTCGGATGAATGTTCTTCGTCGAAGAACTGAACAAGACACCAGCCAGCAAGATCCCGCAGCCCCAAAGTTTGCAAATATATGTACAATATAACGTACAACCAACGAAGTGCCCATCATGGATGCCATTACATACACTGCCGCCCGAGCGAACCTAGCCCACACTATGAATCGGGTCTGCAACGACCATGAGCCAATGATCATTACCCGCAACGGGCAACAATCTGTGGTCATGCTGTCGCTCGACGCTTACAAAGCGCTCGAAGAAACTGCTTATTTGCTTCGTATCCCAAAAAATGCGAAACGACTTCTTGAGGCCGTTGTTAGTTTAGAGGGTGGTCAAGGTAAAGAGCGGATTTTGGTGGAATGAAGTTAATCTTTGCAGAGCAAGCTTGGGAGGACTATCTTCACTGGCAAGAAATTGATAAAAAGATGCTTAAACGTATTAATTTATTAATTAAAGAAATAACTCGCACTCCGTTTGAAGGGACTGGTAAACCTGAAGGACTGAAGCACGCACTAGCCGGCTATTGGTCACGTCGCATCAATGATGAGCATCGTATGGTTTATAAGGTAGATGGTGATTTTTTACTCATAGCACAACTTCGTTATCACTATTGAGCTGCTAACGCTAGAGTTAAGCAGCGCCGGAGGCATCCGCCTTGAACGAATTGTTAGAGCCAGCCCCACTGCGCGTGAGCCACTCTTTTACCAAGCTTGGAATGATGCTGGTGGCGTTGCCGCGCAGAAACTTGAACCCGTAAGGAATTCTCTCCATTTCAAGCGAGACAAGTGCCTTCTCAGCTCTGCCACGGGAGGCCTTAACTAAGGAGGCAGCAGGGTGCACGGTAAGGGATGTGCCAACCACCAGAACTTTCGCGGCAGTGGCCATGTGCAACCGGGCCTCCTCCATATGCTGGGTTTCTTCTCCAAACCAAACTATGTCTGGTCTGAGTTGAGTCCCATCCTCGCAGAGCTGGCCGAGCAAGATGGGAGCGTCATCTATGCGATATCGCTTGGGGTTGTTCGATGTGCTCCGTGCATACGCCAGTTGCCCATGAAGGTGGATCACATTACTAGACCCGGCGCGCTCATGAAGCTCGTCAACGTTCTGCGTAATAACAACTACATCAAAGGCCGTTTCTAGCGAAGCAATTGCGGCGTGTGCTGAATTTGACAAGGCATGCCATGCCTTTAGCCGGCGTTCGTTGTAGAAGGCAAGAACAGCATCAGGGCGGGTCTCCCAGCCCTCGGGGCTGGCAACCTCATGCCAGGAGTATTCGTTCCATAGGCCATTTGAATCTCGGAACGTGGGTAAGCCGCTCTCTGCACTTAAACCAGAGCCAGATAGAACCACGATCTTTTTTGGTTGAACGTCGGGCTTCACATGCGGGCTCTAACGATCAAATTCAGACGCCGCCGTAGGCGGTCGGCTGCAATGCTGAGTTAGGCGCAGATGCCGGAGTACACGATCACAACGACGGAATCCGGCCACCGCGGCCGCCATCGCCTTGAAGCTTTGCCGCGATAGCAATGCCGCTGCCGCTGGGGTTTTCGGTGGGCAAGAACGCGATGTAAGGGAAGGTCACGAAGAGCACGTCGCGCTTGTCGGGAATCGTGAAACGACCGCGGTACAGAATGTTTTTGGTGCCGGCGGTCGTGGCCACCACTTGGTAGTCGCCGCCCCGGCGCCCGATGGCGTCCAAACCGCTGGCTGGACTGGACTGCTTGAACGCGATGGAAGGCAGGTCGGGCGTCCGCGCGTCGATGGTCTCGGTCAGGCCGATCAAGTAGAGGTCGATGTTTTTCGCGCTGAACGAGCCGTTGACTGCACGCACGTAGGACTGGTCGTCGACCAGACTCGGGTTGGTCGGGTCGTCGACCAGCACCAGGGTGTTCTGGCGCGCCGTGCTGCCCGAGCTCGGCAACGGCACTGAATCATCGGCCAGCGTCAGGATTGTGTACTTGTGGCCGCGCTTGGCATCGAAGTTGATGGTCTGCGAGAACGCGAACTCGGGGTTGGGAGGGTTGCCTGTGTTGACTTGGCCGCTGACACGGTAGTCGGCGCTGCCGGTATCCACCGTGAAGTAATCCGAGAGGAAGATATTGCTGACGTTGGTCGCCTCTGTGCGGTTGCCGCCGTTTCGCGCCAGGGTCAGCGCCGGTGCGAAGGGCGACACATTAGCAAAGCGCAACTGAGGATCGGAGGTGCCGATGGCCTGTGCGGTGTCGCTGCTGCCGCCGCCGCACGCGCTTAGCACCGCGATCGACGCGGTAGCCATCAGAATTTTGCTCATCAAATTCATAAATGATTCCTTTCAGAGATGTAAAAAGCGTCTGAACCTGCTCGGCAGCTTGGCGACGCACTGCGTTACCGAAACCATAGTATTCCGCAAACGCTGCACGCGCAGCACAGCATTACTTGACTTCGACATTTGCATGGCACTGCGCTCGCGACGATTAACGAACGAAAGTAAGCCGCCCGCCGAAGGCGAATCGGCTTGACTGCTAGGTTAGGCTTCTAGCCGATTTGATGGTTGAATGCAGGCAGCCTGCCTCGGTGCTTCTTATACACTGTGTGGAGATAGACCTCGATCAGGGACACAATATCTGGCTCAGAGACGGTGACTACTCCCAATCGAACATTACCATTCTGAACGTGAGCTTCATGCTCCACACCGTCTCCACACCCACGAAATCCGTGATTTGGAAAAATTCGCCTACCATCCTCAAGGACTTTAGGTGTGTCGCATCCCGGACGATCATATGGTCTCTTGTTAAACAGCTGCGGATGGGACTGGTGCCAGTCCTTCATCGTCTGCATCGGCGTTTTGCTCTT
>NZ_JHYS01000035.1 GCF_000688255.1 Simplicispira psychrophila DSM 11588
GGTCATACGGTCACCTCCAACAGTTGCAGCGCTTTCAACAACTGAACGGCCTTGCGGCGGGCGGCAGCTACGTTGCCACGGCTCAGGTACAGCTTCGCCATGGTGGCGTCGCTGGTGGCCTGCAACAGGGCAAAGGCGCGGGCTTCTTCGGTGGTGGCTTGGGTAATGGGCGCAGCGCAGCGGCTGGCCAGTGTGGACACGGTCATGGTCTTGGCTCCTTTACGAGACTCAGGAACCACGCGCTGCGTTTTGAAGCACAACGGGTGGACGTGGTGGTTCAAAACACGGGTAAAGCCGTGCGGCCAGCCTTGCGGACAAGCCCCACCACGTCCGAAACCGTAGGCGCGTCCAAACGTGGACACACCCAGAAAATCAGGACGTGACAAAACCCCGCTTTCGGTGGGGGTTGCTACCGCTTTACCAAAGGTGTTTTGAAGCACCGGGGCTTTCGCCTTGGGCGCGATTATGTCACTGCACTGCACTTGGTGGCAATGGCTGGTGTTGGCAGCGGCCATCATGGTGCAGCCCTCCAACGGCGCCACAGCGATTTAATGATGCGGATGGCCATCAAGAAAGCTAGCCACACACAAAGCAATTGATAGACGCTCACAGCAGCACCTCCGTGCGTTCGCGCGCGGCCATCCATGCGTAGACGGCGCGGCGGTCGCTTGGTGTGAAGCTGTAAACACCAGGGCGGCATTTGAAGCCGTCACGGTCGATAAAGTTGATGCGCTCACATGGCGCGGTCAGGCCACGGCGGCGCAGCCCTGCCACCAGTTCAGGGGAGTTGCTGCACCCTGCCACGCTGTCGAGTTCTTGGCGGCTGATAGGACGGCGCAGCAGGGCGGCAATTGCGCGCAGCTCGCGCGGGTTGGTGGTTCCGGTAAACTGGCGCTTGCTTGGGGCGCTCATCGTGACTGTGGTTGCGGTGGGCGTTTTCATTTATGCGCCACCTTTGCCAGCCAGCACCAGCAGCTTTGCCTTGGCGCGGCGCTCACGGCCTTTGGCGTTTTGCAGCAGGCGATATTTCTCGGCAGTCGCCACCATCATGGCGTCCCAATTTTCATCATTGCGGGTGATGTGAATGCCCCACTTGCCCTCTGAACTGCGCCACGCGGCATAGGCGTCAGTCAGTTGTTCTTTGTGCTGCACTGCGTCGGCAGCGGCTTTGGCGAATTTGATGGCAGCTTGCGCCAGCTCCAGCAGGTCGGTGGTGCGAATCATCATGCCGACACCCCGCAAAGCTCTTTAACCGCCTTGGTAGGCCAATTCAAGCGGCCTGCAATGCGGAGGGGACGCACTGGCCCGGTCTCCTTGCACGCATACAGCCAAGCGGTCTGCAAAGCCAAATTGGTGTAGTGGCAAAACTCCTTTGTGGTCAGGTTCGGTTTGGTTACCTGTTCCAGCGGCGGATATGGCTGGGGGTTGGTAAGCGTTTGGCCGGTGTTAGCTGCTGCTGCGGTGGCCTTATCTGGATATAGCGACATTGGGTAGCCCTCGTTAAGAAGGCGCAATGGTCGACCGGATGCTGTGCAATCCGTTCAAAAGCGCTGCACTGTTTTCAGGTGCGCAGGTTTTGCCCCAATCGCCAGCAGCGGGACGGTGTAGGCAGGGGTGATTGCTGACCACGCGGTCACCAGCGCCAGCGGGAGGTCTGGCTTTTCGGTCGGATTGCGGCCCGGCCTAGCTAGGGCAAAAACTCTTAGGCGTGCGTCTGTACCCAGTTTTTCAGGGCTTCATTGATGCGGGTCTGCCAGCCGTCACCCGTCGCCTTGAACTTCGCCAATACCTCTGCATCGAGCCGTAGCGTCACTTGGGTCTTGGTGCCACTGCCCATAGGACGGCCACGGCGCACCAGTGGTTTGGCCTGTGTCCACTCGGCATCTGTGAAGGGCGCCGCGTCAGGGTCGGTCATTGCCGCTGCTGTGATGGCGGCATCCTCGGCAGGGGTAGGCAGGTGCAGCACACGCCCGCTGCGGGTCTTAATCGTGCCGTGCTTTGCCAGATTGGCGGCATCTTTGGCCGGGTCGAATGCGAGCTTCATTTATTAATTGTAGCTACGTTTTTTCAGGCACACGCCAGCCGGAACTTACTGACCACGCGGACACCAGCACCAGCGCAAGCTATTTAAATAATAGCTACTAGCGCACGTATTTATTGGGCTAGAGGTCGTTTTAACCACTATTTACGCCATTGGTGCTGTAACCCCTGTAACCCCTGTTTTTTTGGTGGGGTTACAGCTCTAGGCCGCATGGATGCTAGTTGTGCCCTGTGTAACCCCTGTAACCTCTATAAATACAAGTTCGCGTGATGTTTTTTATATTTGAGATTAATTCTCATTTACCAGTCGCAGCTTTCCCACCTCGCTGGCGCTGGTGAACTGCACACCGGCTTGCTCCAAAATCCACGCTTCAATCTTTTCATGGTGCAGGCGCAGTAAATCGAGCGGTCGCACGACGTAGTGCTTCTCAGCCGTGGCGCTGGGTTTGTGTCCCATGAGTTGAGCCACCACGCCAGCAGGTATATCTAGCCATTCCGTCAACGACTTGAACGAGCGGCGCAGTCCGTGCAAGGTCAGGCCGTCGATACCGGCGACGGTGCAAGCGTTGGTGTGTGGTGTGCGCGGGATGCTCATGGTTTGGCTGGTGACTGCCTTACCTCGGCTGGCGCTGGCAAACACAAACGCATTGCGGCGCGGCAGGCAGTGCAGCAGGTGCGAGACATACGGTGTCAACGGGATGACGCGCACGCCCTCCACTTTGTCCTTGATGGTCAACCCACGCCACTTGGTGTTTATGTCCTCCCAACGCATGGCTGTGCTGGTCTAATTTCCCTGGACACCTCGATAGGTGCAACCCACCTGGACGAGGAATATGAGCAAGAGAAAACGAAGGACATTCAACGCGGAGT
>NZ_JHYS01000036.1 GCF_000688255.1 Simplicispira psychrophila DSM 11588
CTCCGCGTTGAATGTCCTTCGTTTTCTCTTGCTCATATTCCTCGTCCAGGTGGGTTGCACCTATCGAGGTGTCCAGGGAAATTAGACCAGCACACGTCGTGTCTGGATGTGCTGGGGCTCCACACAGATAGAGCGGTCAATCAGGTCGTGTGCTGTCACACAGGCCGATATGCCGTTGAGAATCACCGGGCGCGTGACGTTGATGACGCTTTCTTCCCCGTCCGAATACAGCTTCCTTTTGGCAAAACCGCCACCCGTGGCCAGCACACACAGCGCATCCTGCATGGGCGCGGCCAAGTGGCTGACGTTCTCGAACGAGACAATCCAGTTCAGGCCAGCGCTGACAAACACATCCTCGATGGACTTGGGCGGGCTGCGCAGGTTGCTGGCGTTGGGGTCAACCAACATCCGCAAGATGCGCTGCGTCGTGCTCTTGGCTGACCCGGCTTCTCCCAGCAGCTCCAACACCGGGAACACGCCATCGGGGCGCAAGCACTCCAACAGCCACGCCAGCACCAGCAGGCGCGCGTTGTCGGGCACGTTGACGAATTGCCACAGCGCAGCCATGTCGCCGGCAGCGGTAGGCGTAGGCAGTGGGCGCATGGTGTCGGGGCGCAAGAAACGCACCTCATGCTCCTGCACCAACTGCCAGCGGCCCGCCTCAATCTTCGCGGCCAAGCTGTTGCCGGGTTGTCCCAAGTCCACAAACAGCGCGGCACCGACTTTGGCGACACGGATATGCACCGGCTTTTGCTCGCCATCGTGCTGCGCCAGACCGTCCAGCACTTGCATGGCTTCACGCACCGACTGGTCACGCGCGGCCTTGCCCGACGCTTTGTAGAACTCGGCCATCAGCCAACTCTTGAACTTGGCGCTGGTCAGGCGGTAGGTCTCCTGCGCGCTAGTCACCATGACAAAGCTGTCGTCGCTGTCATCGTGGAACAGCTCGACCCGCTCCAACACAAACGCCACCAGTTGGGACGACAGACTGTCTTTGTGCCCTCCCTCGTCCGCGTCGTCCCCACTGTTTGCTGCACCGGCTGGCGCTGCTTGCGCCTGCGCTTGGGCCGTCATATCTGCCAGCGCGTCCACGGTGCCACCAGTGTCTAGCCAGTCCGACACATCACCCTTGTCGTCCAGTCCGGGCAGCGCCAGCACCGTGATGTGCGCGGCTACGCCCTTCAAGCTCTTGGCCACCTTCTGCATATGGTCACGGCCTGCGCTGTCGTTGTCGGCAATCAGGACGGCGGCGCGGCCTTGGAAGTGCTCGGCGTGCTGCGGCTTCCACTTGCCTGCACCACCGGCGCAGCAGGTTGCCACCAGTCCCAGCGCGGCAAGGCGGTCGGCATCCTTCTCGCCTTCAACGATGTAAGCCGGCGTACCCAGCGGCGCGGCCAGCAACTGGGGCAAACGGTAGGGCACCGGGCGCACGTCTTTGACGCTGTTCTCCCACCCGCCTTCGACCGGACGGCGCTGACGGAATGTCTTTGGCTCGAAGCGCAGCACCTGCATCAGCACTTCCCCGTGCTCATCGGTGTAGCTGTAGGTGGCCACGGGCGCACCAAGACTTGCTCGGGCCTTGGGCGCGGTGGGCTTGATGGATTTTGTGGGTATAGCCGGTGGTGTGGCTGTCATCGGCGTGGCAGTAGTCAGCGCTCCATGGGTCAGCCCCGATTTGTCTAGCCATGCGCCTGCCTCACGTCGGTCTTTGGCGGCATTGCTGCGGACAACAAAATCTAGCAGTCCCCCGCCTTCGTGGGCCTCATGGTCAAAGAAGGTGTTATTTGCTAGGTCAACCGACAGACTGCCATTGGTGCCATAGCGTGCGTCGTCCGGGCTAGAGTGGCTGGCGTTGGGTTCGCCCAGCAGCAGTGCAGCAACGTGGCCGATAAGACCCGGCTCGAAGGTGGTGGCGGCGCTCATGCTGCACCGCCTTCGACTTTGAAGTCGCTTGCAGTGCTATCTACGCGCCAGCCCTTCGGTGGCACCAGCAATACAGCTTCGTGCTCTTTTCGATCGTTGGTGAAAAGTGCAATGTCCGACTTGGCGACATCCGCAACCAGCACCAGCGGGTTACCGTTGAAGCTGGCAAAGCGGCTGGCGAACCAGTAGGCGACTTCTTTGTTGGTCGTCCATGAATAGCCACGTACAGACTGCGCCTGTGACAGCTTCGACGTGCCACGCCACACGCGCACCGTATCGGGCAGGTCATCTGGCAAAGGGAAAGCGGCGTATCGGAACATTGACGCCAAACGGCGGCGTGTCTCTGCTGCTGCTATGAGGTGGCGGTGGTCGTGTTTCCACGTTGCAGCAAGGAATGCGCGGAACGCTGGCAGCGCTATCTTGGCTCTCCAAAGCGCAACAGCCACCACGCCACGGTCACAGTCGTCCAAGGCCACATTGAAAGAAAAAGCGGCCTCCGCATCACCTTGAATCGTTGCTTCGATGTGTTTGGCGACATAGGCGGGCATATGCTTTTTGATGCCCTGCACCAGCATGGCGCGCTGGGATTCAACGGCGGCGCTCATTACTGCCCCCGTTCCATGCGCCCGGCCTGCATTGCGGCTTGCTCCATGTGACGGTGGGCGGCACTGCCAGCTTGGACACGCTGCGCCATCGGGAAAATGCGGCCACTGGCAGCGGCATCAACTACCTCAGCACAGCAGGCAATGGCGGACAAAATCCCAATGGCCACGCTAGG
>NZ_JHYS01000037.1 GCF_000688255.1 Simplicispira psychrophila DSM 11588
CACTCCAAACTGGGCAACTTGCCACCCAATGCCTTCGAGCAGCAATCGGCAATCAAACAACCTATCGTTGTGTCCGAAAAAACTTGACCAGCACATACAGCCGTGTGCCTGAGCGTGTGGCGCACCACTTTGGCGGGTCTAGCCCCGCATCAATCGCCGCTTGCCTGAACGGCTTTTGAATCGCCATCGTGTGCCCCGACTTCGACCGTGCCGCCGGGAATAGCCACTCGGACGCTTGGGGCACGGACTCGACCAAGTACCGCTCCAAAAATTGAACCACGTTGTCAGTGACCGACTGCTCCCTTGCGCCTGCTTTGGCCTGCTTTGGCCTGCGGGATGTATATCGTGTGCTGCGCCAGATTGATGTTTTCTTTGCGGATTGAAAGCACCTCAGACATGCGCATAGAGATTTCCAGCGCGATAAGCACGAATGGGTAGAGCTGTGGGTTATCTGAAGCCTTGCACGCCTCTAAGAACCGCTGCGCCTGTTCCGCCGTCAGGTAAACAATGCGCCCCTCCCCCTCCCTCATGCGCTTCATGCGTGGCTTGGCAGTCGTGAGCCACTGCCATTCGAGCGCGTTCGAAAAGAGGTGAGACAGCGTGGCCATCTCCCTGTTCACCGTGCCCGGCGACGTGGTGCGCCCCGTGTCCCTTGGGATGCGCTTGCCACTGCGCCAGTCACCACCCGCCTGCACCACTTGGGCTAGCCGGTGTTTCTTGTAGCGCTCCACGTCAAACGTCCCCAGCTTCGACAGCGGCATATCGCCAAAGAACGGCACCATGTGCTGTTGGAGGTGCTGCTCCTTCACCTGAAGATTCTTCCCCCCGACTCGCTCAGTTTGGTGATGTATTTGGTGGCCGCATCCTTGAACGACAGCACGATTTTTCGACCCTTGGGCAGCGTCAAAAGGTCGTGACGCGCGTCAGTCCGCGCCTTTTCAATGAAGTCCTCCGCCTGTGTGCGGTGTGGTGCCGTCAGACTCGCGCCCCACCACCCGGTGGATACGAATGCCGTCCACCATCACGTTGACCGAATAGAGGCCATCACCATTGGGAAGCCGCTCAAATGTGATCCCGTGCTCAGTGAGCTTTTGACCTGCCGGCAGCTTGCGCAGCTCCCGACGATCCAGCTTGACGAAGGACTTAGCCATTGCTTAGCCGACCTTTGGCCCACTTATCCAGACCGATAGCTTCGACACCGCAACGCTGTAGAGCCTTGGAGCAACGCGCCAAAGTGGGATTGCTGGATCGCCCACGACTTTGGCAGCAGCGCGCCGAGCGTCACCTACTTGATGGCGAAGTCCCCGGCGCCGAGCACGAAGGCCACGCACCAGCAGTGAGCGCTGCTCATCGTCGTGGTCGGCATCGGTAAAGCGGCTGTCGCCGTGGCGCTCCAGGAATCCATTGATGCCCTCGGCAATCTGGCCGCGCTCGCTGTTGCCCTTGTCCGCGCCACGCAGTGACTGCCAGGCAGCAAAGCCCACGGCAGCAGCGGCGATGGCTGCACCCTTGGGCCAGCCGGTCACGCCGTAGGTGGTGGCCAGCGCGGCACTGAAACTCTGGTCATGGTCACGCGATAGCTTTTCAAGGGAGGCCCGGCCCGCGTGGCCGTAGTGCTTGGCCGCCTCACGCTTCAAGGCGTCCGAGAACTCAGTACCGGTGGCAAACTGGTGCAGGCAGTCCCATGCGTCGTACTGGCGCCGTACTGGCGCTGTGCTGGCACGTCCAACAGGCGCACGGTCTGGCCCGCCTTGATGCGGTGACCACCCTCGGCCATAGTGGTGGTGATGCTGGCATAGATGCAGTTGTAGATGGTTTCGTGTGACACGCGCTGCTCATGGCTTGATGGATGCAAGCGCGCCAGTGTCAGAGCAATCTGCTCGGGCAACCAGTGCAGCCGCAGCAGATGAACCACCAAGTGCCACAAGATCGAGTCGGGGTGTAGCTTGATCGCAGGTCTGTCTAAACGCCTGCGCTGCAGAGATCGGCATTGGCCTTGGGCGCTGACATATCCACAAGGGTCGCCGTTGCGTTGCAGCTCTCGGCTGATGTTGCTCGGGGAACGCGGTGCAGTTACCGGGCAATCGCCTGCACGCTGAAGTTCTGCTGCCTCAGACGGGCAATGGTGACGCGGTCCTCAGGCTGAAGCTAGCGATAGGTCGAAGCGGACTATTGCATCTGCTGATGCTTACAGGTTGGCAGGTGTTGCACTTCACTTTTGAATCCGCCCTGCCAGAAAGACAAAACCCCCCGCACATTGCTGAGCGGGGGGTATTTGCTGGCTGTAAGAGCCTGACGATGACCTACTTTCACACGGGAACCCG
>NZ_JHYS01000038.1 GCF_000688255.1 Simplicispira psychrophila DSM 11588
AATGGTTTGGTTGGCATTGGCGCCGACTTGGAACTTCTGCGAACCATAAGTCCCATCCAACAGGCTCTTGCCATTGAATTCGGTGGTTTGCGCAATGCGATCCAGCTCGCCTACCAATTCCCCGACTTCGGCCTGAAGGGCTTTGCGGTCACCAGCGCTGTTGGTAGAGTTTGCCGACTGCACCGCCAATTCGCGCACGCGCTGCAAGATATCGCCCGACGCTTTGAGTGCACCTTCAGCCGTTTGCGCCAACGAAATGCCGTCGCCAGCGTTGCGCGTGGCTTGGTTCAAACCACGGATTTGGCCGGTGAAACGCTCAGAAATCGCCAAGCCCGCAGCGTCATCCTTGGCGCTGTTGATACGCAAGCCCGAGGACAGGCGGGCGATGGAACTGTTCAATGCGTTCTGGCTACCGCTCAGGTTGCGTTGTGCGGTGAGCGATGCGATGTTGGTATTGATGCCGGATGCCATTGCAATCTCCTAAAAAAAACTGACTTATGTATGGCGTTGCCGCCAACCTAGCGCTAAGCATCAGGCTTAGCGATACGGTTCACAGTGCCAAAGGGGCCTTCTGTTGAACAGCGGGGAGCTTACCCCCGTTGTAAAGGTTTTCGACGCTTGGCAGAGAAACTTTAATCCTCTGGCCCCTCAGATTGAAAAAAATTTGCGTGCGGGCAGCGCCCCCAATAAACGCGCAGATTGAGCGGTTTTTCAGCCTCTTATCGGGGCAACGCCAAACGGCCCGTTGCCCACAATCCAGTCCATCACTTCGATAAGTCCGCCGGATGGGCCCCCCCCTGAACCGGCAGAATTTTTCACTTCAAGCCTTGCAGGAGTTACTCAATGGCCTCGACCATCAACACCAACATCAGTTCGCTGACCGCCCAACGCAACCTGGGGATGAGCCAGAGTTCGTTGAACACTTCCATCGCTCGCCTGTCCTCGGGCCTGCGCATCAACAGCGCCAAGGATGACGCTGCGGGCTTGGCGATTTCTGAGCGCTTCACCAGCCAAATCCGAGGTACCAACCAAGCCTCGCGCAATGCCAATGATGGCATCTCGCTGGCACAGGTGACAGAAGGCGCCTTGGGCACGAGCGGCAACATCTTGCAGCGCGTGCGCGAATTGGCGGTGCAGTCGGCCAACGCCACCAACAGCGCCAGCGACCGCAAAGCCCTGCAAGACGAAGTGGGCCAACTGGTGGCCGAGCTGGATCGCATCTCGCAAACCACCGAATTCAATGGCAAAAAATTGCTGGATGGCACTTTTGGCACCGCCCAATTCCAAGTCGGCGCCAATGCCAACCAAACCATTGTGGCCAGCACGGCCAATATGCGCACTTCGGTGTATGGCAATAATCAAAATTTGGCTTCTAGCGCATCTGGCGCTGGCGCACAAGCAACGGTAGCTGCTACTGCTGCTGGTGCTTCTACCAATGGCGTGGTTTCAGCCAACATTACTATTAACGGCTCTATTGGTACAAAAACGGCTGCAATTGCAGCGGATTCTTCCGCCAAAGCTTCTGCTGCGGCTATCAATGGCATCAAGGACAACACCGGTGTGGCTGCAACGGCGCGCACAGAAGTCAAGCTCACGTTTGCAGCTGCTGCTGTAGATGGTGCTTTCTCGATGACCATCGCGAGCGAGAACGCCTCCACCGCCTTGGAAACCATGTCGTTTACCGTGCCCGGTGGTACGGGTCCAGATCGTTTAGCC